>NZ_VUOK01000060.1:0-260904 GCF_009806555.1 Methylobacterium sp. 2A
GCTCATCCGAGAGCCAGAACAGGTCTGCCATCGCCACCTCCAGGCCGCAAAACGGCCGCCTGGAATCACAAAACCACAAACCTTGCAATAGCTTGGTTCGGTTCACACCCTAGATCGAGGGGATCCGCGCGGCCTGGGCCTCGACACGCTTACAAGAACCGGGCCGCCGCTCGATGGGCGGAAGCGTCCACAGCCACAGCCACAGCCACAGCCGCTGCGACGCGCTCGCGCCGATCGACAGACAACGGTGAAGGCATCCCGGGCTCCTTCACCCCTCAACGGTGAAGCCGCCAACGCGTCGCAACGCTCCCGGGAACGGCTCTAGTTCAGTAGGAATGGGCCGTGAAGCGGGCGGGGTAGCCCCGGCGTCAGCAGAAGTCGGGGAAGGGGAGCCGTGCTACCGAAAGGGGCGCTGCTTACATCAAGTCCAGCGCCCTGTTCTGCACCGCCGCCCCCTCTCTCGCCCACCTACAGGTGGCACCTCCATAGAGAGAACAGGAAGGCCGCGATGCAGCCTCGATAACAACCCGCTACTTCACCAGCGCATAGATATTCACATCCAGATTATCGTCCGTGCTGTCCTTCAGGTCGGTGGCGTATTCCTCGACGAACCGGTCCTGCACCACGATGTCCTTGGCATCGAGATAGGCGGTCAGCGTCTCGTAGGTGCCGTCGATCGACTCGTAGGAGCCCTTGTGGGCGAAGCGCAGCGCCTTGCCGGAGGGCGTCGTGCCGAAGCGCAGGCCGTCCGTCTCCGCCGGTGCCGGGCTCGGTGCGGCTTTGACCGGGATCATCGCCTCGAACTCGAAGCCGTCATCGTCGGTGCGGGTGAAGACCGCGAGCGGCCGGCCCGCCGGCGCGACGCCGAGCTTGGCGAGATCCGCCTCGATCCGCGCGAAGGCCTGCTTGAGGTTCGGCACGGCCTCCTCCCACTTGGTCTTGCCGGTCACGATCGCGGCGGGCTTGGCGGGCAGGGTCACCTCGTCGACGTCGCCCGGCTCGCCGGGCTTGTCGATCAGGGTCGGGCGTGCGGGGGTCCCGACCGCTGTCTGCCCGGTCGGCGGGGGCGCCACCGCCTGTTCGGGCGCGGGCGCCGCGCTCTTGCCCGGATCGGGCGCCGGGTTCGGGGCCGTGGTGGTCGGTAGTGGGTTCGTCTGGGCCGGTGACGGCGCCGTCGAGGCGGGCGGTGCCGGCTGCTGCGCGGCGAGCGGGCCAGCAACGAGCATGAGACCGACGGACAGGACGGCGAGCGGACGAAGGCGGATCACGATGGGCGCTCCGGTCGGGTCCCGGCGGATCGTCCGGCCGGGGCTCCCACCACATAGGGTAGCGGTGATCGGGATCGCCTGCGAGTGCGCCGTGCATGGAGGCCGCACAGGAGAGCCGCGGATGCGGCGCATCTGCCACGACGGCGGCCCCCTCGCGCCGGCCCGGCGGTTTTGCCATATAGCCGGCCGACCCCTTCCAGCCGCGGGACCGCATGAGCGCACTGGCCCACAGACGCTTCCTGAAGATGCACGGCGCCGGCAACGCCATCGTGGTGCTGGATCTGCGCGGCTCCGGCGCGCGGGTTCAGCCCGAAGAGGCGCGGGCGATCGCGCAGGATCCGGGCTCCGCCTTCGATCAATTGATGGTGCTGCACGATCCCGTGAGCCCCGGGACGGACGCGTTCCTGCGGATCTACAACACCGACGGCTCGGAATCCGGCGCCTGCGGCAACGGCACCCGCTGCGTCGCCTACGCGATGTTCGACGACCCGGCCATGGCCCGCCCGGCCGAGGGCAGCCGCCTGACGCTGGAGACCAAGGCCGGCCTCCTCGGCGTGCGCCGGGTCTCGGAGCGTGCCTTCACGGTCGATATGGGCCGGCCGAGGCTCGCCTGGGACGAGATCCCCCTGTCGGAGCCGTTCCCCGATACGCGGCGGATCGAATTGCAGGTCGGCCCGATCGACGATCCCGTGCTGCACTCGCCGGGCGTCGTGAACATGGGCAACCCGCATGCGGTGTTCTTCGTCGAGGCCGATCCGGACACGTTCGACCTCGGCCGGATCGGGCCGATGCTGGAGAACCACCCGCTTTTTCCTGAGCGGGCCAACATCTCGATCGCCCAGGTGACGGGCCGCGAGACGATCAAGCTGCGCGTGTGGGAGCGCGGCGCCGGGCTGACGCTCGCCTGCGGCACCGCTGCCTGCGCCACCGTGGTGGCGGCGTCCCGGCTCCGGATGATCGGCCGGCAGGCGCAGGTCGCGCTGCCCGGCGGCGAGCTGTTCGTGGAATGGCGCGCGGACGATCACGTCCTGATGACCGGCCCGGTCGCGCTCGTCGCCGAGGGCACGCTCGCGCCGGAGCTGTTTTCCGGCCTCGCCTGATGCCCGTCGAGACCCTCACTTTCGGTTGCCGGCTCAACATCGTGGAGTCGGAGGCCCTGCGGGTCCATGCCGGCGCGGATGAGCGCGACCGGATCGTGGTGAACACCTGCGCAGTCACCGCCGAGGCCGGGCGGCAGGCGCGCAAGGCGATCCGCCGGATCGCCCGCGAGCGGCCCGATGCGGAGATCGTCGTCACCGGCTGCGGCGCCGAGGTCGAGACCGAGACCTACGCCGCCATGCCCGAGGTGGCGCGCCTCGTCGGCAATGGCGAGAAGCTGCGACCGGAGGGCTGGTCGGCGGCCGCGACAGGGCCGGGCGCCGTGATGACGTCGCGCGTGGCCGATGCGACGCGGGTCGCGGCCGTGGCCGGGCATACGCGGGCCTTCGTACCGGTTCAGAATGGCTGCGATCACCGCTGCACCTTCTGCGTCATCCCGTTCGGCCGTGGCCCGTCGCGCTCGGTGCCGGTCGCCGACGTGATCGCGCAGGTCGAGACGATCGTGGCGCATGGCGGCCGCGAGGTCGTGCTGACCGGCGTCGATCTCACGGCCTATGGCCGCGACCTGCCGGACGCGCCCATCTCCCTTGGCATCCTGGTGCGTAAAATCCTCCGGGCGGTGCCGGGCCTTGCGCGCCTGCGCCTGTCCTCGATCGATTCCGTGGAGGCGGATGAGGCCTTGCTGGTAGCCCTGGCCGAGGAGGAGCGGCTGATGCCGCACCTGCACCTCTCTCTCCAGGCGGGCGACGACCTGATCCTCAAGCGGATGAAGCGTCGCCACAGCCGCGCCGACGCGATCCGCTTCTGCGAGACGGCGCGGCGGCTGCGCCCGGACATCGTGTTCGGGGCGGACCTGATCGCAGGTTTCCCGACCGAGACCGAGGCGCAATTCGCCCGCTCCCTCGACCTTGTGGCGGAATGCGGCCTGACGCATCTCCATGTCTTCCCGTACTCGCCCCGCCCCGAGACACCGGCGGCGCGGATGCCGCCGGTGGCGCCCCAGGCCATCCGTGAGCGGGCGGCGCGGCTGCGGGAGGCGGGGGCGCAGGCCCTGCGGCAGCACCTCGACGCGCAGGTCGGGCGGCGGCTGACCGTGCTCGCCGAGCGCGGCGGGATGGGACGGGCCGAGGATTTCACGCCGGTGCGGCTGGCAACGGACGCGGAGCCCGGCACGGTGTGCGCCGTCGCCATCGCAGCTCACGACGGTGCGCGGCTGATCGGCGCGTAGCTCCGAAGGAGTTTCGCAGCTTACCTGGGCGTTGAGAGGGCACCGTCAGCAGGACACCCGACGCCGGACTGCCTTATTCGGGACGAAGAAGAATCTTCCCCCGGTTATGCCCCGCTTTGACGCGTTTGAGGGCGGCGGCCGCGTCAGCCAAGGGTAGGATGTCGGCAATCCGTACCGTCAGTTGACCGCGTGCCGCGAGCGTCGCGACCTGATGGAGTTCGTCGTTGGGATGCGCGACCCAGGGAATTCGGGCGGCCTCGGAATGGGCGTCGCCCCACGCTGTCACCGCGCGTCCGCCGAGGGGCAACAACGCGACGGTCGCCGAGACTGAGGCCGCTCCGCCGACTGCGTCGGCGCTCGCTGTGATGGGGCCGAAGGCACGAACCGCATTCACGATGTCTGCGCGGTAATCAATCGGATGCGCGCCGAGGGATCTGAGATAGTCGTGATTGTCCGGAGAGGCGGTTCCCACGACGCGCGCACCGCGCGCCACCGCCACCTGGACGGCGGCCGAGCCCACGCCGCCCGCGGCCCCGTGAACCAGCACGGTATCGTCCTCGGTCACGCCGAGATGATGGATCATGGAATAGCCGGCGACCGCTGACGATGGCAGGCCGGCTGCCTGCTCGACGCCGACCTCAGGCGGTCGCGGGACGATCTGGCGCGTATCCACGACCAAGTACTGCCGGAACGTGCCGGCCCGGCTGCCGGATGTCACCGCGAGCCGGGCGCGGCTGTCGACGATCACCGCCTGCCCGACGCTAAATGCAGTGACGCCAGCCCCAACAGCCTCGATGATTCCGGTGCTGGCCCAGCCCGGCGTGCCGGGAAATGGCGCGGGGTCTGTCCGCTGGAAGAAACCAGCGACAAGCTTCCAGTCGATAGGATTGACGCCAATCAGTTCATTGCGCACCAAGACTTGATCGCGTCCTGGGCTTGCGACGATCTCGTCGTCCAGATGTAGGACGTCTGGATTTCCGTATTGATGATAGACGATTCGCTTGCTCATGCTGCCGATGCTACGGTCTCACATCAATGTGAGGGTCAAGCGGAATCTCAACGACCGTGTGCAGGCGGTGGCCCGGCGGGGCTCGCTTCGATGATCGCCGTGAGGGCCGTAACCGACGCGTTCAGGCTCGCGATCCGGTCGAGGAGGCTGTTTCGCTCGGCGACCAGCACGCCGTAGAGGTCAGCGCATGACAGGCGCAGCCCGTCTTCGTGCTGCACCAGGCATGGCAGAAGGCGGGCGATCCTGCGCGTGCCCATACCCGCCGCGAGCAGGGCCTGAATGCGTCTCACGCGCGTGACGTCGGCTTCGACATACTCCCGGTAGCCGCTCGACGACCGCTCGGGATGCAGCAAATCCTGTTCCTCGTAGTATCGCAGCAAGCGGATGCTCACACCGGTCCGCCGTGTCAGCTCACCGATCCGCATCGCGTCACGCCTCCTCCTACCCCATCTGCGCCAAAGCTTCGGCGATATGGGCCGGCGGCGGCGCCGTCACCGTGATGGCCTCGCGCTTCGGATAGAGCGGGATCGACAGCGACTGCGCATGCAGGTGCAGGGCGCTCCCGCGGGGCGCGCCGCCATAGACCGCGTCGCCCAGGATCGGCCAGCCGGAGGCCGCGCAGTGCACGCGGAGCTGATGGGTGCGGCCGGTAACCGGCTTCAGTTCGAGCCACGTCCGCCCGCCCGCCCGGCCGAGCACCCGCCAGTGCGTCAGCGCCGGGTCCCCGGCGGGATCGGCCTTCATCCACCAGGAGCGCGGATCGTCCGAACGGCGAGCCAGCGGCAGGTCGATGCAGCCGGCTTCCTCGGCGGGGCCGCCCTCGACGATCGCCCAGTAGGTCTTGTCGACGGCGCTCCCGGCGAACAGCTTGCCGAGCCGCGCCAGCGCCTTGGCGTGGCGGCCCAGCGCAAGGCAGCCCGACGTGTCGCGGTCGAGCCGGTGCGCGGCCTCGGGCCGGCGCGGCAGTCCGAAGCGCAGGGCGTCGAGATGGTCGGTCAGGGTCTCGCCGCCGCGCGGGCCCGGATGGACCGGGAGACCCGGCGGCTTGTCGATGACGAGCAGCAGGGCATCGCGGTAGAGGAGGCGCGCGCCTATGTCGAAGGCGTTGGACATCCGGACCGGCTAGATCGTTGGCGCCGGGTCGGCAAGGTGGGTGAGGACGCGACGGCATGGCGAGCGAGGAGAAGCCCGGCTGGTTCGGACGCCTGTTCGGGCGCAAGGGCCAGGGTGCGGCCGAGGACAAGCCCGAGGAAAAGCCGGAGGACAAGCCGGAGGCGGAACTGCCCGCCGAGGCGGCCTCGCCTTCGGAGGGCCAGCCCGACTTCGCGACCGGCGCGGAGGATGTCGAGACGATCCCGCTGCCGCCGGAGGAGACCGGCGCGCCCGTGGCCGAGGTGGTCGAGGGCGCGGACCTGCTGCCGAATGAGGGCGAGCCCGAGCGTCCGCCCGCCGGCACGGCCGGCGACGATCCCGCCCACGGCGCCGATCCGGTGGATACCGGAGACGCGAACCGCGAGCCGGTGACCGAGCCGCAGCCCGACATCCAGCCGGTCGATGCCGCCGCGGCTTTGGCCCATGATGCCGGCGCCGGACCGGATCGCGAGCCCGAGGCCAAGGGCTGGTGGAGCCGCCTCACCTCCGGGATGAAGCGGACCTCCTCGGCTTTGTCCGAGCGCGTGACGGGGCTGTTCACCAAGCGCAAGCTCGACGCCACCACCCTGGAGGATCTGGAGGACGCCCTGATCCAGGCCGATTTCGGGCTGGAGACCGCGATGCGGGTCTCGGAAGCCGTCGGCAAGGGCCGCTACGAGAAGGGGATCTCGCCCGACGAGGTACGGGCGATCCTGGCCACCGAGGTCGAGCGGGCGCTGGAATCGGTCGCGATCCCGCTCGCCGTCGATGCAGCCAAAAAACCCTTCGTGATCCTCACCGTCGGAGTGAACGGCGCCGGCAAGACCACGACGCTCGGCAAGCTCGCCTCGAAGCTGCGGGCGGAGGGTCGCACCGTGATGCTGGCGGCCGGCGATACGTTCCGGGCCGCGGCGATCGACCAGCTCAAGGTCTGGGGCGCGCGCACCGGCACGCCGGTGGTGAGCGGTGCGCAGGGGGCGGACGCGGCGGGGCTCGCCTTCGACGCGCTGAAGCAGGCCGCGGCCGCCGGCACCGACGTGCTGCTGATCGATACGGCGGGCCGGCTTCAGAACAAGGCCGGCCTGATGGCCGAGCTGGAGAAGATCGTGCGCGTCCTGCGCAAGCAGGACCCGGAGGCGCCGCACGCGACGCTCCTCGTCCTCGACGCGACGGTCGGCCAGAACGCGATCAGCCAAGTGGAGCTGTTCTCGCAGGCGGCGCCGGTCTCAGGGCTCGTGATGACGAAGCTCGACGGCACCGCCCGGGGCGGCATCCTGGTGGCGCTGGCGGCGAAGTTCGGCCTGCCGGTCCACTTCATCGGCGTCGGCGAGGGCGTGGAGGATCTGGAGCCCTTCGCGGCCCGGGATTTTGCGAGGGCGATCGCCGGGCTGGAGAAGGATTAGGCGGCGCGCAGCACGTCGGTGCGCGAAAAATCGTCGCCCTTGAACAGGAGCGGCGCGTTCAGCGACCGGGCGAGCGCGTACGCGAAACAGTCGCCGAAGTTGAGGCCGGCCGGGTGCCGGCCCTTGCCGTAGCGGGCGAAGGCGTCGGCCGCGATCTGCGCGAGGGTGTGGTCGACCGGGACGACGGAGATCCGCCGCGCAGCAATCCAAGCGTCGAGGACCGCCCGTCCATCCGGCACCCGGGCGGCCACGATGGCGCATTCGAGATAGGTAGCCGCCGCCATCGCCGGGGCTTCCGCGAGAGCGACCGCACGTGAGAAGCGTTCCGCCTCCGGTTCGTCGCGCAGGATCGCGATGAACGCCGAGGAATCGACGACGATCACACCGGAAGTCCGTTCTCGTCGTAGGCGAGGATCTGCTCGATCGGGCGCGGGTCCACAACGGGACTCGCATGCCAGCGACGACGCATCGCCTCGTCGGCGGCCAAGCCTTCGGCGATACGGCGCTCCGCCTCGCCAGACATCCGCGCCTGCTCCCGACGCAGCAGGTCGAGCAACAGATCCGGCGCTGTCCGCCGTGTCGTCTCCGTGAGGTCGGCCAGCAGCGCCTCGACCTCGGCATTCTCGATCGTGATGGACATCGCGCGCCTCGCGTTACACACACCCCGACGAATCCAGTCCGGCCCCCGATGGTACCGTGGGCGCCGCATCCGAGCCAACTGACGCGCATGCAGATCGAATCCGTCCCCCCGCGCCGCCACCTGCCGCCGCTGATGAAGCTGGCGCTGGAACTCGGGCCGCTGGTGCTGTTCTTCCTCGGCAATGCCTATTCCGAAAAATTCGGCGTCGCCCCCGATCAGAAGCTGTTCGTGGCCACCGGCCTGTTCATCGCGGCGACCGTGGTGGCGCTGGCGATCCACTATGTCCTGATGCGGCGCCTGCCGATCATGCCGCTCGTATCCGGCGTCGTGGTGGTGGTGTTCGGCGGCCTGACCCTGGCGCTGCAGGACAAGACCTTCATCATGGTCAAGCCGACCATCGTGAATGCCCTGTTCGGCACCATCCTGCTCGGCGGCCTCGCCTTCGGGCGGCCGCTCCTGTCGGTGGTGCTCGACTCGATGTTCAGCCTCACCGAGGAGGGCTGGCGCAAGCTGACCTTCCGCTGGGGCCTGTTCTTCTTCGTCCTGGCGGCGCTCAACGAGGTCGTGTGGCGGACGCAGACCGAGGATTTCTGGGTCAACTTCAAGGTGTTCGGCATCATGCCGATCACCGTGCTGTTCGCCCTGGCCCAGACCCCGCTGCTGACCCGCTACGAGAACAAGGCGCCGCAGCCGGAGGCGTGATCACTGCGCTGCCGCGACCTTGCCGGCGGATCGGATCCGCGCCAGCACGCTCGCGAAATTCTCAGGCGTGAGGATGCCGACGAGCTTGTCGCGGATCACCCCGTCCGGCCCGATGATGAAGGTCTCGGGCACGCCGTAGACGCCGAAATCGATCGCCGCGCGCCCGCTCGCGTCGGCCCCCACGGCGCTGAACGGCACGCCGTGCCGGGCGAGGAAGCGCTGCCCGGCCTCGGGGTTCGGCTCCTTGTAGTCGATGCCGACGAGCCGGATGCCGGGCTCCTTGGCCAGCCGCATCAGCATCGGGTGCTCGACCTGGCAGGGCGCGCACCATGAGGCGAAGACGTTGAGCACCGTGATCTCACCCTTCAGATCGGCGCTCGACAGACCCGGCACCGGAGCACCTGCGGCGCTGAGCCCTGGGACGGCCGGCAGGTCGAAGCGCGGCACCGGCTTGCCGATCATCGCCGAGGGCAAGGCGGCCGGATCGACCCCGGAGCGCAGGCGGAGGAACATCACGGTGGCCAGCGCCGCGAAGGCCAGAACCGGCAGGATCAGCAGCAGGGAGCGGCGGACCGGAGGCGGCCGCTCGGCCGCATCGTCAAGCGGAGCGCTCATCGCCGCTCCTCGCCGAAACCCTTGAGCGCCCGCAGCTGCGCCCGCCGGTCGCGGAGCGCGTTGCCGACCAGCGCGGCCATCACCAGCGCCGTGAAGGCGTAGGCTGCCAGGATGAAGCCGCCGTGAGACCCGAGATCCATCGTGCCGATCCTAAACCGGTTGGCCCACCGGCAGCCCGCCCGACGGCTGCGGCGTGATGCGGGGCTGGGTGCGATCCAGGCGCTCGGCCTCGCGGATCGTCAGGGTCCGGACCCGGCGGCGCATGATCTCGGTGCGCATCGTGTAGAGGTGGAGGGTCGTTCCGCCGAGCGTCGCGGCGGCGATCATGACGAGCAGCGGGTAGAGCATCGAGGGATCGATGGTCGAGCCGCCCATGCGCAGGATCGAGGCCGGCTGGTGCAGGGTCGACCACCAGTTCACCGAGAACTTGATGATCGGCAGGTTCACGGCGCCGACCAGCGTCAGGATCGCCACCGCACGGGCGGCGCGGTTCGGATCCTCCAGGGTGCGCCAGAGCGCGATGATGCCGCAATAGATCAGGAACAGGACCAGCATCGAGGTCAGCCGCGCGTCCCAGACCCAGTAGGTCCCCCACATCGGCTTGCCCCAGAGCGAGCCGGTCACGAGGCAGATCAGCGTGAAGGCCGCGCCGACCGGTGCCGCCGCGCGCTGGGCCACGTCGGCGAGCGGATGGCGCCAGACCAGGGTGCCGATCGCCGAGACGCTCATGGCGCCGTAGAAGAATACGCCGAGCCATGCCGCCGGGACATGGATGTACATGATCCGCACGGTCTCGCCCTGCTGATAATCGGGCGGCACCACGAAGAAGGTCTGGTAGAGCCCGACGGCCAGGACCGCGAGCGACAGGGTGGCGAGCCACGGCACGATTGCGCCCGACCACCGCATGAAGTGGCTGGGATTCGACAGGCGGGTCCAGAGGGAAGGCGTCATCGCGGCTGCTGTCTCGGACTTCGTGATAGCCGGTCTACCTTACGGTGCGGTGCAGCAACAATGCGGGGCTTCAACGCGCCGGATCACGGGACCGCGCGTGCGTCGACGAGACGGCGCTCGGCCGGTGGGAAGCCAAAAACGCGAATGCGCCGCGCGCCCGCCCTTGCGTAAGGCGGGTGAGTTACGCATATAGGTACGAACAAAAAGAGAACAGAAGAGCGTTGTTTCAGAAAGCTGTGGATGACGCAGCCCCTTCCGCCGGATCGAACTGCCATGCGAACCGCCGACAAGCAGATCGCCGACATCCTCGTCCGCTATGGCGAGCCCTTCGGGGGCAACGTCTGGCGCGTCCAGGGGACGGCCGTCATCTACCACAAGACGCTGGAGCGGATCGCCGCGCAGGCCGGCATCGTGTTCGAGCCGCCGACCATCATCCGGGCCGAGCGCGACGAGGCGGTGATCCTCGTGACCGGCCGCCTGCCCGGTGCGAAGCCCGGGACCGAGCGGGTCGAGTGGTCGCTGGGCGAGGCGCTGGTCAACGTGAACTACCGCGTGTCCGGCAAGCAGGCGGCCTACGTCTACGCCATGGCCGAGAAGCGCGGGAAGGATCGCGTCATCCTCAAGCTGATCGAGCTGCACGGGCTGGTCTACTCGGAGGAGGAGGCCGACGAGTTCCGCGCCCACCAGATCCCCGTCCGGGCCGTCGACGAGGACTTTGAGGAGGCGCCCGCCTTCGATGACGTCACCGAGGCCGAGGGCGACCTCAAGCGCCGCATCGACGAGGCCGCGACCATCAATGCGGTCACCGACCTGATGCTCGACGGCACCACCCAGGCGGTCCTCGCCACGATGCCGCCCGGCACCCGCGACGAGGTCCGCGACTACGCCAAGGCCCGCCTCGTGGCGCTCGGCTGGCCCAAGCGCCCCGGTCGCAAGAGCGCCGCCTGACCCCGGATTCCCAATCGCAGGAGACAGCCATGCATCGCGCCACGCGCCGCACCGTGAAGGCCCGCCGGGACTGGAGCATCGAGACCCTGTCGTACTCTCCGTCGCGGATCGTGCGCCTCGGCGAAGAGAAGGTCGCGATCCTATTCCCTCCGTTGGAGGAGGGCGGGGCGTGGCAGCTCTACCCGCATCCCGACACGTTCCCCGGGCTCAATTTCGAGGGCCTGCCCGCGCCGCTGCGGCCGGAATTCCTGGCCTTCCCGGATCTGCCGGAGGTCGAGCGGTTCCTCGGTATCCGCGACGAGGCGCCGGCCGCCCTGGCAGCCTGAGAGCCGGTCGAATCCGGGTTTCCGAAGGGCTCAGCCCCAGCCCTTTTAAGGTGTTTGGGTCAGCTGCGAAAATCGCAAGTCGTGGCTCTAACATCCTGAAAGAGCAACGCCTTTTCCCCTCCCCCTTGTGGGGAGGGGCCAGGGGTGGGGGTGGTGCAGGATGAGGCGCAGCGGTGCCGTCTGCACCACCCCCACCTCCAACTCCTCCCCACAAGGGGGAGGAGAGTGCGCTTGGCCCCTGTCTCGTTGCTTCCGCAAACACCTTAAAAGGGCTGGGCTCAACCCTTTGGCGGGTCCTCAGGGCAGAGCCCTGAGATGTTACCAGGGCTCCGCCCTGGACCCGCGAAAGGTCCCGACCTTTCGAAACCCTGACTTGAGCCCCGGTGGAGCGCTTCGGCCTCCGGGGTGAAGGCGCCGTCGGGGCCGTGGAGCACGAGGGGCGGCAGCAGGCTCAGGCCCGCGCGGCTTCCCCTGGTGGCGGCGATCAGAACGCGGATCGCCGGGGCCTCGGCGCGGGCATGGACGGGGCGGATCGCCAGCCCACCGAAGCGGCCCTTGAGCGCATCGAGGCAGGCAGGAAGCGCGTCGGCCCGGTGGATCAGCCCGATCTGGCCGCCCGGTCGGAGGATCGCCGTGCAGGTGCGGATCCAGGCATCCAGGCTTCCAACGGCGAAGGTGTGAGCTGCGGCTCGGTTCGCGCGCGGCGAGACGCGGTGCGTCCCGGCCTCGAAAAAGGGCGGGTTGGTCAGAACCATGTCGAACCGATCCGGTAGCAGGCCGGCGGCGCGGCGTTCTGCCGCGGGGGCCAGCACATCGGCCGCGATGATCTCCGCCTCGACGCCGTTGAGCGCGGCATTCGCCCGTGCCCGCTCGGCGAGGGCCGGGTCGCGTTCGACCAGGGTCAGCCGAAGCCCCGGCACCAGCGCGGCGCAGGCGAGTCCCACCGCGCCGGTCCCGGCGCCGACATCGCAGAGGCGGCTTTCCGGCGCCGGCGTCAGCCAGCGGGCGAGCAGCACCGCGTCGGTCCCGGCCCGGTGTGCGCCGCGCGGCGGCTGGTGCAATCGCAGGAGACCGCCCAGGAAAGCGTCGGGCCCCTCCGTCACGGCTGGCGCAGCTCGTGGGCGAGGCCGGCATCGCCCAGGAGACGCCGCGCCTGAGCCTCGTGGTCGCGCGGCACCAGCAGCCGCTGCCCGAACACGCCGATCGAGCCCTCCATGAGACTCATGTGGCTGTCGGCCACGAGGACCGGAATCTCGGCCGCTTCCAGGAGGGTGCGGGCGAACCCGATCAGCACGACATCGTTGGCGCGGATCAGTTCGACCATCAGAGATCTCCGAGGGGCGGCGGTTTCGCCGCGTCGGCTCTGCGCTCCGGGCGACCCATATCGTACGGGAGCCGATGTTGCGGCGCCGCGGAGCCCGTGCGAAGGGATCGCCCGCCGCCCGGGGCGGAACCGGTCTGGAGGTCACGCATCTTGGGTATGGCCCTCTCCATCGAGAACCCGAAGCCTGAGGTCGAGGCGGGGCTGAACGACCTCGTCGCGCTGGTGGCGGACGGCATGGCGCGGGTCAACACCACGATCCTGTCGCGCACGGGCTCCGAGGTGACGATGATCCCCGAGGTGGCCAACCACCTGATCGCCTCCGGCGGCAAGCGCCTGCGCCCGATCCTGACGCTCGCCTGCGCCAAGCTCTGCGGCTACGCGGGCGACACCGACGGGGACGTGAAGCTCGCCGCCAGCGTCGAGTTCATGCACACCGCGACGCTCCTGCACGACGATGTGGTCGACGAGAGCGACATGCGCCGCGGCCGGGTCGCGGCCCGGATCAAGTGGGGCAACGAGGCCTCGGTGCTGGTGGGCGATTTTCTGCTCGGGCAGGCCTTCCGGATGATGGTGGAGGTCGGCTCGTTGAGGGCGCTCGACATCCTCTCGGCCGCCGCCACGGTGATCGCCGAGGGCGAGGTGATGCAGCTCACCAACGCCAAGAACCTGGAAACCGACGAGGCCGCCTACCTCGCGGTGATCCGCGGCAAGACCGCCGAATTGTTCGCGGCGGCCTGCGAGGTCGGGCCGGTGCTGGCCGGACGCCCCGAGGCCGAGCAGGCGGCGGCGCGCGCCTACGGCATGAGCCTCGGCATCGCCTTCCAGCTGATCGACGACGTGCTCGATTACGGCGGCACCTCGGCCGAGCTCGGCAAGAACGTCGGCGACGATTTTCGCGAGGGCAAGATCACCCTGCCGATCGTGCTGGCCTATCGCCGGGGCAGCGAGGGCGAGCGCGGCTTCTGGCGGCGCACCCTCCAGCAGGGCGAGATCCGTGACGGCGACCTGGAAACGGCCCTCGACCTGCTCCAGCGCCACGGCGCCCTGGAGGAGACCGTGGCCCGCGCCCACCATTACGGCGCCGAGGCCCGGGCGGCGCTCGACGTGTTCCCGGACGGCCCGGTGAAGGCGGCGCTCAACGGGGCCATCGATTTCTGCGTGGCGCGGGCGCGCTGAGACGGTCTGCCGCTTCGGCGTTACGCGGCAGCGCCTCGCCGGGGCGGAAGCGGCTGCGTGCTGAAGCGTTTCCGATAGTCGGTCGGCGTCACGCCGAGGATCGCACGGAAATGGCTGCGCAAGGCGGGCGCGGAGCCGAACCCGACGCGCTCTGCGATCTCCTCCACCGGGCGGTTCGTTTCTTCGAGCATCGTCCGCGCCTCGGCCAGGCGCTCGGCGATGAGCCACGTGCCAGGCGCCGTGCCGGTGGCGGCACGGACATGCCGATGCAGGCTGCGTAGGCTGAGGCCCGCCTCGGCGGCCATGCGCTCGACCGTCCAGACCTCACCGAGGCTGCCACGCACCCGGTCGAACAAGAGTCCGAGTTTCGCTCCCGCCCTCCTGGGCACTGGCCTCTGCACGAACTGAGCCTGTCCGCCGTCGCGATGCGCATGGATCACGAGGCGGCGCGCCACAAGGTTGGCGGTCTGGGCGCCGAAATCCTTCCGGACCACGTGAAGGCACAGATCGAGGCCGGCCGCGCTCCCGGCCGACGTCAGGATGGATCCCTCATCGACGTAGAGCACATCGACCTCGACCTGCACCTCCGGGATCGCCGCGAGTCGCCCGGTATGATGCCAATGCGTGGTCGCCCTGCGGCCCGCCAGAAGCCCCGCGGCCCCGAGCACGAATGCCCCGGCGCAGATCGACACGATCCGCGCACCGCGCGCGTGCGCCCGTCGTAGGGCATGCAGGAGCGGTTCGGGGACGGATCCGTCCGGGCCGCGCCACCCCGGGATCACGATGGTCTCGACGCTTTCGAGCAGTTCGAGGCCGCCATCCGCCTGCACGGTGACGCCGCCGACGCCCCTGAGGGGCCCGGGCTCGGCGGCGGCGATGACGCTGCGATACCAGCGCACGCCGAATTCCGGCCGCGGCAGGGCGAACACCTCCACGGCGCATCCGTACTCGAAGGTACAGAGGCCGTCATAGGCGAGGATCGCGAGCCCGTGCCGTGGCGCATTTGGCATAATCGCGACGGTAGTGGCCATTTCTGCCACTGGCAACGCGGGTCCGTGGATGTGAGGCTTCCGGATGCGGCGGCCAGCGCCGCGCGCATTCCTCGGAGGTCTCACCATGCGCCTCATCGGTTTACTCGACTCGCCCTTCGTTCGACGTGTGGCGATCACGATGCGCATGGTCGGCATCCCGTTCGAGCACCGGCCGCTCTCCGTCTTCCGGGACGCCGAGGCGTTTCAGGCCGTCAATCCGGTGATCAAGGCGCCGACACTCGTGACCGATGCGGGACTCGTCCTGATGGAATCCGGCGTCATTCTCGAGCATCTCGCTTGGCTGTATCCCGACCGGGCGCGGTTGATGCCGGTGGCCCCGGACGAGCATGCCCGCGCCAGTCGCATCCTCGGCCTCGCGCTCGCCGCGGCGGAGAAGACCGTGCAGCATGTCTACGAGTATAGACTGCGTCCAGAGGCGAAGCGGCATGCGCCGACGATCGAACGGATCGAGGGCCAGATCGCGGCCGCCTACGCCGCGCTGGAGGCAGCAGCCAGCGCGCAACAGCCGTGGCTGTTCGGGCCGCAGCCGCTTCAGCCGGACATCACGGCCTGCGTCGTCTGGCGCTTCACCCGCACCGCCCTGAGTGAGTTGGTCACGGATGATGCGCATCCGAACCTGTCGGCCCTGTCATCGCGGGCGGAAGCACTGGCAGCCTTTCAGGCCTGTCCACCCCTGCCGTGATCCGATCGACGCGCTGAGGCGGCGCGTCACGGCTCCCGCGTCGAAAGCCACCAGTCGCCGCCGTCGTACCAGCAGCGCGCATCGACGGGCCGGTCGAAGCGGATCGCACGCACGGCAAACGGCCGGCCGCTGACGAAGGCCTCGCGCAACGCTGCCGTCTCCTCCTCCGGCATGTCCTGAAGGGTGATGAAGGTGGCGGCGGACACGAAACGCGCCGGCCAAGCCGCCGCGCTTCCCGAACGGCGCACCAGCAGCATGCCGCCCCGGCTGTCCGGCGCCTGGAGCGGGAAGAGCAGCCGACCCTCCGGCTTCAAGGCATCGAGCCAGGCGCGGGCCGGGCGCGCCGCGCCGGCATTGACGTAGATCGCATCGGCCGGTGGAAGCCCTGCCGCGGTGCCCGACCGGGCATGTACCTGCACCCAGGGCCACGGCGCGAGATTGGCCGTCGCCTTGGCGGCGAGGCCGGGATCGATCTCGAAGGCGTGGACGCGCCCCTCCGGCCCGACCAGATGCGCCAGCAGCGCCGTGTAGTAGCCGCTGCCGGCGCCGACCTGGATCACCGTCTCGCCGCGGCGCGGCGCCAGCGCGCCGAGGCAGAGGGCGTGGAGGCTCGGCTGGCCGATATGGATGGCCCGTTCGGCGTCGAGGGCGATCAGCACGTCCTGATAGAGGAAGGCGGGATCATCATCGGGTGTCCGCACGTAGCGCGGGCCGCCGTGCCGGGATTGCCCGATCTGCGCGCCGGGGATCGACCAGGGTCCGGGGCCGGCGAACGGCTCCCTCGGGACGGATGCGAAAGCGGCCGTGATGTCGGGCCCTGCGTGACCGGCGACGAGTTCGGCGTAGAAGCGCCGCAGCTTGAGGCTGCTGGCATCGCGATCCGGCATCATGACGTCCCCCAAGGGGATCTTCGCTGCGGCGGTACTCGGCGTCAACGCGGTGCCAGCGCTTCGGCCAGAGCGGGTGCCAGCCCGCGCAACTCTTCCAGATGGGCGGCGGTCAGGGTTCGCAGCAGCGCCTCGGCGCGGGGCGTCAGCGCCAGTTCGCTCCGGCGTCGATCCTCCACGGCCCTGGTCTTCGTGAGCAAGCCGCCCTCGACCATGCGGGCGACCAACTCGGCGGCGCTGTGGGGCGCGATGAGCAAGTGCTCTGCCAGAAGCCCGACGGTCGCGGGGGTACGCCCGACATGGCCGGCCAGGGTCAGCAGCGCCTGATGCTGCTGCGGCGGTAATCCGACCCGGGCCGCCGCCGCCTCGCTGAAAGCCAGGAAGCGCCGCAGTTGAAAGCGGAAATTCGCCAGCGCCGCGTATTGCTCCGTCGATAAGCGCTCGCCGTCCGATGCGTCCATCGCATTCCCCCCGGGTGATCGGCCTCTCATGCGCATCCCATGCCGACCGGCCCGGCACCAAGTCGTCGCCCCGCGCTTGAATGTATCGGAATACGATATAAATGGCTCGCGATCGATGGGGGAGACCTGGATGGACGGCGGGAGCGAGTTCGGGCGCGGCGGCGAGGGTCCGCGACGCCGGGCGCTGGGTGATTTCAGCGCGGATCGGCGCGTGGTGATCCTGGCCGGGATGGCCGTCGTCACCGGCACCGCGGCGAGCGGCACCGCCTGGATCCTGCTGACGCTGATCGGCCTCGTGACGAATCTCGCGTGGTACGGCCGCTTCGACACGGCCCTGACCTCCCTCGCCGGCGCCGCCCCGGGACCCTGGATGGTGGCGATCCCGGTGATCGGCGCCCTGATCGTCGGCGCCATGGCGCGCTACGGCTCGGAAAAAATCCGCGGCCACGGCATTCCGGAGGCCATGGAGGCGATCCTGATCGGCGGCAGCCGGATGTCGCCCAAGGTGGCTTTGCTCAAGCCGCTCTCCTCGGCGATCGCGATCGGCACCGGCGGCCCGTTCGGTGCGGAGGGGCCGATCATCGTCACGGGCGGCGCGGTCGGCTCGCTGTTCGCGCAGTTCTTTCACTTGAGCGCCACCGAGCGGAAGACTCTGCTGGTGGCCGGTGCTGCGGCCGGCATGACGGCGATCTTCGGGACCCCCGTGGCGGCGGTTCTGCTCGCCGTCGAGGTGCTGCTGTTCGAGTGGCGCCCGCGCAGTCTCGTGCCGGTGACGGTCGGGGCGGTGACGGCGGCCTGCTGGCGGCCGGCCCTGTTCGGGGCGGGGCCGCTGTTTCCCTTCGCCGACAACCCGGCGCTGCCCTGGTGGGGCCTGCCGGCCTGCGCGGCCCTGGGCCTCGCCTGCGGCCTGATCTCCGGCGCCCTGACCCGGGCGCTCTATGCCCTGGAGGACGGGTTCGGCCGCCTTCCCGTTCACTGGATGTGGTGGCCCGCCCTCGGCGCCGTCGTGGTGGGCCTGGGCGGTCTCGTGGAGCCGCGGGCGCTCGGTGTCGGCTACGACGTGATTCATGATCTCCTGTCCGGCCACATGCCGGCAAGTGCCGTCGTGACGATCCTGGTGGTGAAGGCGGTGATCTGGCTCGCCGCCCTGTCGTCGGGCACCTCGGGCGGCGTGCTCGCGCCGCTGCTGATCCTGGGCGGCGCGGTGGGCTGGCTGATCGGGCTCCTCCTGCCGGGCGCGCATGGGTTCTGGGCGTTGATCGGCATGGCGGCGCTGCTCGGCGGTACCCTGCCGGCGCCGCTCACGGGTGTGGTCTTCGCGGTCGAGGTGACGGGCGATGTCGCGGCGCTCGCGCCGCTGCTGGCCGCCACCATGACGGCCTACGCGGTGACGGTGCTGCTCCTGAAGCGCTCGATCCTCACGGAAAAAATCGCCCGGCGCGGCCAGCACATCACCCGGGAATACGGGATCGATCCCTACGACCTCACCCGGGTCGAGGCGGTAATGACCCGGGCGGTGGAAGCGCTGGATGCCGATCTGCCTGTGCCGGAGGCACTCGCCGCCATCGAGGCCGGCGCCCATCATGCCTACCCGGTCGTCGACGCGGTGGGGCGGCCGGTCGGGCTGGTCTCGCGCGGCGACGCCCTCCGCTGGACCCTGGAGGAACCGGACGGCGATCCGGCGGCGGATACGCTCGGCGAGCGCGTTTCGGACGCTGACCTCGCCACGGTCCATCCGGGCGACGTGGTCTCGCACGCCCTCGACGTGATGCTCTCGGCCGGGCAGGGCCGCCTGCCGGTCACGGATCCGCAGAGCGGGCGCTTGGTCGGGTTGCTGACCCGCAAGGATCTGCTGCAGGTGCGCGCCACCGTCGTGCGGGCCGAAGCCGAGCGCCGCGCGTTCTTCCGGAGGGGCCGGGGTGAGCGCCGCGCGGGATCAGGAGCATGAGTGTGGAGATTCGGATCCCGGGACGAACGATCAGCCTGGATCGGCTCAAGCCCGGCGCCTGCTATCTGGCGGCAGGCCCGGACGGGCCGGATCTGGCCCTCGTCGTCACCCAAGAGGGGCGGCGCGGGGCGCTGCTGCTCAACCGGCGCAGCGACGCGGGCGATCTGCGCCTCCTGCCCGGTCTCGCAACCGACCTTGACGTTCTCGAATTGCGCGGCGCGGTCCTGGCGCCCAGCGGCGCGATCGGCGACATCGCCTTCGGCCCGGCTGCCGCCGTTCCGGGTGCGCTCCATCTCGGGGACGGCAGCGCCTATCTGTGCGGACGCGACGGGGACGGGCGGCTCGCGACCTTCGATGTCGTCAGCGGCGTCGCGAGTGCGATCGATCCCGGGGACCTGCCGCATGCAAGACGCTGGCGCGTGATCGTCCCGGAGGCAGGCGGCGTCGTCACCCTCTACGAGGCGGAGTCGGCCTGAACCCGGCGGGGCTCAGCGCAGGAAGGTCGGCGCTACCCACCAGTCCGGATGGGCGGCGCGCAGGCCCGAGGCCGCCCGGACCGCCCCGCGCCGGTCGGCGAACAGCGCGAACACCGTCGCGCCTGAGCCCGACATGCGCGCCAGCCGGCAGCCGCGCTCGCGCAAGGCGGCCAGCACGGTCCCGATCACCGGCGCCACCGTGAGGGCCGGCGGCTCCAGGTCGTTGCGGGCGGGGGCAATGGCCGCCACGAGGGCTTCGCCGCCGAGCCCCTCATCGATCGTCGGGTGCTCCGCCCCAGGCAGGCTCTGCCCGACCGCGAGGCCGAGCGCCTTGAACACCGGCGCCGTCGGCACCGGCACGCCGGGATTGATCAGCACGGCCGGCAGCGGCGCGAGGTCGAGCGGCGCGCCGATCTCGTCGCCGACGCCGCGCATCATCCGGGCCCGGGGATCCAGGCAAACCGGCACGTCGGCCCCCGTCTCCCGCGCCGCCGCCACGACGGCCGCGTCATCGAGCGGCAGCCCGTTGAGGCGCGCGAGCAGGCGCAGAGCCGCGGCGGCGTCGGAGGAGCCCCCGCCGATGCCGGCCGCCACCGGGAGGCGCTTGGTCAGGTGGAAGGCGCCCATGCGCAGGCCCGGCACCCGCGCCGCGAGGTGGCGTGCCGCGCGCAGGACGAGGTTGTCGCCGGTCGGGCCGGCCGGTCCGGCGGTCGGACCCGAGACGGTCAGCCCGAGGGGGGCGGCGGGGTCCAGGGTCAGCCGGTCGGCGGTGCCCGCGAAGGCCACGAGGCTTTCCAGCGCGTGGTAGCCGTCATCCGCCCGCCGCCCGAGGATGTGGAGCGTCAGGTTGACCTTGGCGGGGGCGCGGTCTGCGAGCAGGGGCACGGGATCTCGGGCGGGTGAAGGTTCGAACGAGCGGTCGCTGTACAGGCTCCTGACCGCGAAGTCCCGCCGCCGATGGCGTAAACGCGTACGGACGTGTGGCTGGTCCCGGACACGGCGTCGTCACTCAGGCGAGCCCGCCGCTCCTTCGGCCCAGGTCTCGACACACAGGTCGGGCTTCAGCCGGTCGAATTTGCGCGTGTTGTCGGTCGCCAATGTCACGTCGAGCGCGGCTGCCTGCGCGGCGATCCAGAGATCGTTGTTCCCGATCAATGCGCCGGCTTTTTGGAGCTTCACACGAAACAGCGCGTATTGAGCGGCCGTCGATGTGTCGAAGGTGCTGTTGAGATGAGCTGCGTCAGTTGGGCAAGCGCCCGGTTCGTTGCCGCGAATCTTGGGGTATCGCGGATCTTCTCAACACTGAACAGAAGTTCGTCCAAGGTGATCGGCGACATAACGACCGCGCCGGGCTTAAGCGAACGAAACCGCTCCAGCACCTGCGGCGGCCTCGCACGGCGGATATGGATGCAGATGTTCGTGTCCAGCATGAAACGCGGAGTCACGGCGTTTCGCGATCCTGCGGCAGGCCGTCGTCGCGTACGAGATCATCGAGCGGCAACTCCGTCAGCAGATCGAATGCTGCTGTCAGGTCGCGGTTTCGCACCTCGCGCAGCACGATCTCATCGCCCCGCCGATAGATCTCGACTTCAGGTCCATTCAGTCGGTACTCGGTCGGTATCCGAACCGCTTGGCTGTTGCCTGATCGAAAAACCCGCGTCCGTGCCCTTCCCGACCCCATGTGTATACGGGGCGTATATACGAGCGGCGGTTGGTGTCTAGATCGGGTTTGGATGACGGGGGCGGTCGCCGCAGTGCTTCCTGCGACGGATGCACGTCAGCCCAGGTCCCCATGCGGCCGGTACGGCAGCAGGTCGCCGACGCGGATCGCAGTCAGATCCTCGGCGAGTTCGACCAGCCCGTCGCTGGCCGACAAGCCGGTCAGGGCACCGCCCGGCGCGATGACGGCTTCGGGCGACCCGGCCTCGCCCGGGCGCAGACACACCCGCAGGTACTCCCGCCGGCCAGGACGCTTCGCCAGGGCGAAGCCGCTGCGCACGGTCAGGATCGGCGTTGCGTCCGCCGTCCCCGAGAGGTGCAGGACCACGGGCTTGAGCACGGCGAGCGCCGTGACGTAGGCGGCGGCGGGGTTGCCCGGCAGCCCGATGAACGGCGTGCCCGCCACGGTCCCGAGCGTCACAGGGCGGCCCGGCTTGATCGCGAGGCGCCAGAGCGTGAGCGCCCCCAATGCTTCGACGGCGGCGCGGACGTGGTCCTCCTCGCCGACCGATACGCCCCCGGAGGTGAGGATCAGGTCGTGCTCCGCGGCCGCCGCCGCGAGGCGGTCGCGCACCGGTCCGGGCGCATCGCGCAGGATGCCGAGGTCGCTGGGTTCGACGCCGAGCCGCCGCAGGAGCGCGGCGAGCATCGGCCGGTTGGCGTCGTGGATGCCGGCGGGCGTCAGGGGCTCGCCCGCTGGAATCAGCTCGTCGCCGGTGGAGAACAGCGCCACTCGGAGGGGCACGCGCAGGCGCAGCTCGGCGAGCCCGAGCGCGGCGGCGAGTGCCAGGTGCCGGGGGCCGAGCCGGGTCCCGGCGGGAATCGCGCGGGCGCCGCGGGCGATATCCTCGCCGGCCCGGCGGCGGTTGGCGCCCGGCGCGAGGCCCGCCGGCAGATGCACGGCCTGCCCGGCGATCCGGACGTCCTCCTGCATGGCCACGGTATCGGTCCCCGGCGGCATCGGCGCGCCGGTGAAGATCCGTACCGCGTGACCCGCGCCGCTTCCGGCCGGCGCGTGCCCCGCCGGCACCCGGCCGCCGAGGGGCAGGCTGTCCGTTCCGGATGCGAGATCGGCCGCCCGGAAGGCGTAGCCATCCACCGCGGAATTGTCGAAGGGCGGCAGATCGAGCGGCGCGATCAGATCCTCCGCCAGGATCCGGCCGTCGGCGCGCGCGAGCGGCACCGTCTCGATGCCGGCGAGCACCGGCAGGCGCTCTCGAATCAGCGCCACCGCATCGGCGACCCGCAGCGGCGCGGGCGCCGTGTCGAAGCAGTCGGAACTCAGGCGACCCATGATGGCATTGGATCAGGTTGGGGCAGATGGGTCGGCACGGGGCCGGTAGCGTGCCGGCTTGCGGCATCGGGAACGCGCGATCAAGTCCTGGCATCGGCGCGAATCATCGCCCGTGCGGATCCGATCCGCTACGCTCCGGTTCGCCATGCCCGCGCCCGCCCAAGAACTTCCCTGCCAGCGCCATCTGTTCGAGGTGCCGGCCGAGGTCAGCTATCTCGATGCGGCGGCGTGGTCGCCGCTGCCGCTCTGCGTGCGCGCCGCCGGCGAAACGGGTCTCCTGATCAAGCGCCGCCCTTGGGACCATCCGCGCGAGGTCATTCCCGCCTGGGTCGAGCGCGCCCGGGCCGCGGCGGCCGGGCTGATCGGCGCCGGGCCGGACGACGTCGCGATCGTCGGTGCGGTCAGCCACGCCATGGCGGTGGCGGCGCATAACCTCGCCTCCGTCCCGGGCGGACGCCTGCTGCGGGTGGCCGACGAGTTTCCATCCCTGCGCTTCGCCTTCGATCGCTTGGCCGCTGCCCGGGGTCTCATCGTGGAGGAGGTCGCACGTCCCCCGGACGGCGATTGGACCGCTGCGCTGCTCGCCGCGATCGCGCGTCCGGGCGCGCCGCCGCTGGCAATCGCCACCCTGACGCCCCTGCACTGGACCGACGGGAGCCTGATCGACCTCGACCGTCTCGCGCCGGCGGTCCACGCGGCCGGGGCGGCCCTGGTGATCGACGCGACGCAGGCGGTCGGCGCCGTTCCGGTGGATGTGGCTCGCTGGCGGCCCGATTTCCTGGCGTTCCCGACCTACAAATGGACGCTCGGACCCTACGGCCTCGCCTTCCTGTACGCGGCGCCGCACCGGCAGGACGGGCTGGCGCTCGACGAGCATTCCGGGAATCGCCCGCCGGCCGTGGGCGCGCGGCGCTACGATCGGGGCGAACTGAACGATCCCGTGGCCCTGCCGATGGCTGCGGCCGGGCTGGAGCTGATCGCCGGCTGGGGCGTGCCGGCCGTGGCGGCCCGCCTGCGCGGCCTCACCGACCGGCTCGCGGACGCGATGGCCGCGCTCGATCTTCCGATCGCGCCGCGAAGCCTGCGGGCGCCCCATATCCTCGGTATCCGGCCGCCGGGCGGGCTCCCCGCCGGCCTCGTGGAGGGCCTGCGCCGGAATGCCGTCTTCGCGAGTGAGCGTGCAGGGGCGCTGCGGCTCAGCCCCCATGTCTGGGTCGACGACGGGGATCTCGCCCGCTGCGTCGACGCGATCCGAGCCAGCCTCGGCGGCCGAAGCGGCGCGGCGTAGCCCGATCGTCAGGCCGCGATCTCCGACGCGGAGGGCTGGCCGGCCGCGGCCGCCCGTTTGCCGAAGCGCTGACGCCACGCGTGCTGCGCCCGGTCCACGAGCTGCGCCGCCGCGCCCTGCGGCGTGCGCGCACCCGTCATCGAGGCCAGGGTCAGCGACTCGGTGCCGAACCGGCTCTTGAACCCCTCGTCGCCGCAGAGGAAATCCACAACGTGCAGCCCGCGGTCGATCGACCACATGATGTAGTCCATCATCAGCACCATGCCGGGCGAGGCGCGCTCGACCTCCGGATCATAGGTGGTGACGAAGGCCATCATCGCGCCGGCCTGGACGAAGTTGATCGACACCGCCACGACCGCGCCGCTGCATTCCAGCACGAAGGCGTGCAGCAGCCCGGTCTCGGCCAGGACCTGCACCATGGCGGGCAGCGCCCGGGAGCCTGCGTCGTAGAAGGCCGTGGAGGGAAGGCCGTGGCGCTGGAGCCAAGCCCGCTTGAAGGTGGTCAGCCGGTCGAGCACCGGCCCGAGGGGCTCCTCCGGGCCAAGCAGGCGGAAGGCGAGGGGGCCGCGCTCGCTCAAGGACTTCTGGCCGCGCCGGTAGTTCTGCCGGGTCTTCTTCGATTGGGCGTCGAACCACGCTTGGCCCGTCATCCACGGGCCACGCACCCGCCAATTGGCCTCGTCACGGTGATTCAGATGCAGCCGCACCCCGCCGGCTTCCGGCTGGAGCAGTGTCCGGGCTGCGGCATCCGGCAGGAGCCGGTTGAGATAGGCGAGATCGAAGCCGCCGGCCCGGCCGGCATGGCGCCACATCCGCCGGACGAGATCGTGGTCCGTCCGGTCGGCGAGCAGCGCGTCGCCGAAATCGGAGCAGTCCTTGGCGGCCCATTCGAGCACCCGGAATCCCTTCCGGCGCACGGTGGCGAGCGGCAGCACGCCCACGAGATCGTCGCCCCGCCACGCCAGCACGATCGCGAGCGCCCTTCGTTCCCGGTCGGGCGCGCTGGCCCACCATGCGGAGATCCAGGCGTGGCTCTGGAACACCAGGGCGCCACGCGCCGCCCACAGGGCGGTCCAGGCCGGTCCGACCTCGGCCAGCCGCTCGGCCGTGCGGATGGACTCGAAACGCTCCGTCACCATGGTCAGGCCCCCGGCCGGGATGGGGCGGGCACGCCGCGCAGGCGCCGGACCTGCTGGGCGATCCGGCGGCCCATCTTCTTCAGCGGCAGCACGTAGAGCCCCGACAGAGACTGGTAATCGGCCACGTCGCGATCGACGAGACCGAACGTGAAGTCATCATCCGGCTTCGGAACGCAGAGGGTTCCGAACAGCCGGTCCCAGAACGAGAACAGCAGCCCGAAATTCTTGTCGTAATGCTCCGGCGCCGTCGAATGGTGGAGCTGGTGCCATTGGGGGCACAGGATGATCGTGTTCAGCGGCCCGAACGAGATCTTGAAATGCGTATGGCGCACGAAGTCCATCATCAGGATGTTGCGCATGATGTAGACGTTGATGCCGAATACGGTGAGCTCGACCGGGTTCAAGGCCAGCAGGCTCCAGATCCCGAAGCAGAGGCCGGGGATCACGCCGTCCCAGGCCCGGTTCATCAGCTCGTCGAGGGGATGGACCCGATCCTTGGTGATCCCGACCATCACTTCGGCCGAGTGGTGGACCTTATGGAGCTCCCACAGGAACGGATAACGGTGCTGGGCCGTGTGGTAGAGGTAGTAGGACAGGTCGTAGGCGAGCAGCATCGTGGCGGTGAACATCACGACGGTGATCGGCCCGGGCTCGCCGAGGATCGGCTGATCGATGCCGAAGAGCGTGCCCAGCACCCGGTTGGTGGCGTAGCCGACCGCGACCACGAAGGTCACTCCCGCCGGGATCAGCAGGAACGGCATGATCGCCTTGCGGGTGACGTAGAACAGCAGGTCCGCCCGGGCGGACGGATGCGTCCTCACCTCCCGCGGGAGCGCGAACTCGAAGAACTCGGCGAACGCGTACGTCTCCGCCGTGCGCAGATAGGCGATCAGGGCGCAGCCCAACGCGGTCGCGAACAGCAGGCCGGCGGCGAGCAGGTTCTCGCCCGAGACCTTCGCGGCGATCTGCTGAATGAAATCGGCGACATCCATGTCTATGCGTTCCCTTCGGCCGATCGAGACCGCTTCACCGGCGCGCCGTTCAGGTCCTGTCGCGTCGAGGCCGGTTCCGGTGGTCTGCTCCACACGAGGTGCGTAGCCATCGGACTATTTTGCCGGCCGGGCCGTCTGCGGGACGTGGGTTTCGATTGCGGACCAGTGCCGTGGACGCCATGCAGCGCGACCTCCGATCCGGCTCCAATACTGGTCCCGTCGCGCATCCCGGCTCATCCGACCGGAACCGCGGGGCGACCCCACTTCCGCGCCCGCTGCAGGGGCGCCTGCACCGCGTCGGCGATGCCTTCGGCCGCGGAGGCCTCCGAGAACAGCGCCTCGTAGCGCGCCCGTGCGGCCTGCCCGAAGCCGTTCCAGGCCGCCGGGTCGGCAAGGATGCCGGCCAGGGCCTGCGTGATCGGCTCGGGGCCGCCGGGCGGGACGATCCATCCTGTCTGCCCATGCTCCACGACCTCCGGCAGGCCCCCGATCGCCGTCACCAGCGGCGGTACGCCGTACGCCATGGCCTCGATCGCCACCCGGCCGAGGGATTCCGGACGCTGCGACGGCATGGTCACCACGTCGGCCCAGCGGTAGAGCGGGGTCGGATCGGCCACGAACGGTTCGAGGCTCACCTGTTCCGAGAGGCCGGACGTGACGATCCGCTCCGCCAGGGCGCGCTCGCGGGCCTCATCCTCGAAGGCGCTGCCGACGATGCGCAGTTGGATCCGCCGTCGCAGCGCGTCGGGCAGCGCGGCCACGGCTTCGATCAGCACGTCCTGACCCTTGATCCGGCTGATACGCCCCAGCATCAGCACCCGGAGCGGACGGCTGCCGTCGTATCCGCCCGCATTGATCGCGGCAGGCCCGGCGATGCCGTTGTAGACCACCCGGGCGCTGGTCCCCGTCGGCAGCGCGTAGGCCCGGGCGGTGGCATGCGCGTTGAAGACCACGTCGGCGCCGCTCCAGCGGATCAGTCCGCGCAGGACCGTCAGCACCGCCCCTTCCGGGATCTCGTGAACGTGGACGAGGCTGCGCCCGGGCAGCAGGCGCGCGGCGAGCAGGTAGTCGGCCACCACCGTCGTGTTGATGTAGACGAGGTCGCTCGCGCGAATCCGCCCAAGCGCGCGCAGCACCGCGACCGGCAGGGCGATCGGCGCGACGGCGAGGCGCCGCGCCAGACCCTTGCGCCGGAGGATCCACAGCGGCTCGATCACCAGGCGGCTGGCGAAGGGCTCCAGCGCCGCCACGATCGGACCCTCCCTGGGCAGGATCACGTCGATCCGCGCGGTCGGATGCAGGGTGCGCAGGGTGCGGACCGTCTCGATGAAGCAGCGGTCCGATCCGTAAAGTTCAAAGCCTTGATGCACGCAGGTGATCATCATCCTCCGCGCGGGCGCACCGTACGATCCCGGATTAACCGAGACCTCCCGATCGTCGGTCAATGCAGCGCGAATGGTCTGCAAGATCAGGTCCTCTACCGTGGGATTAAGTGCTGGTTAAATGGCAAACTAAAGGTTGAAAAACCCTGGGTCGCTTGGCCGTCAATGTCTCTTATAGTATACGAGCCGATATTGGAAGGAAGGACAATGCCTGATCGGGTACCCGCGGTGCTTATTCTAGGAACGCGTGGGATCCCGGCCGCGCATGGCGGGTTCGAGACTTTCGCTGAACGTTTTGCCCGCTATCTCGCCGTTCGGGGCTGGCGTGTCGGCGTCTATTGCCAGCGAGAGGTCGATCGCGTCGGCGCGCGGATCTCGACACGGGTCTGGAACGGCATCGAGCTGATCACCGTGGAAGTCGGGCTCAAGGGGCCGGCCGCGACCCTGGCCTTCGATGCCCTCTGCGCTCGCGACGCGGCAAGGCGCGGCGGCGTCTGCCTCGTGCTCGGCTACAACGGCGCGGCCTTCCTGCCCTATCTGCGCGCCAGCGGCGCCCGGATCCTGACCAATATGGACGGGATCGAGTGGCGCCGCCCGAAATGGTCGCTGCCCATCCGGGCCTATTTCTACGTCAGCGAATGGATTGCGGGGTGGTCCTCGCACCGGCTCGTCGCCGACCATCCGGCCATCGCTGACCACCTGGCCAGCCGGCGCCCGCGCCGGGCGATCGTGACCATCCCCTATGGCGGCGACCCGCCGCCCGCCGAGGTCGGGCCGCCGCCGCTGGGGCTGGAGGCCGGCCGCTATCTCGTCTCGATCGCCCGCATCGAGCCCGACAACAACATCCTGACGATGGTGGAGGCGTTCTCGCGCCGGCACCGGGGTGTCCGCCTTGTGGTGCTCGGGGCCATGCGTGTCCACAACCGCTATCATCGCGCCGTGGAGGAGGCCGCCTCGCCCGAGGTTCTGTTTCCCGGCGCCATCTACGAGCCCGATCAGGTCCAGGCCCTGCGGGTCCACGCGCTGGCCTACCTCCACGGCCACATGGTGGGCGGCACCAACCCGTCGCTGGTGGAGGCTTTGTGGGCGGGCAATGCCGTGATCGCCCACGACAACCCGTTCAACCGGGGAACCGCCGGCGACGGGCAATTCTACTTCGACGACGTCGCCTCCTGTGCATCCGCGATCGAGTGCGTGCTGGCCGACGCGGATGCGGTCGAGACTGCCCGCGCGGCGGCTCGGCGGCGCGCCGAGGCGTTCCGGTGGGGCGACGTCCTGGCGGCCTACGAGGACGAGGTGCGGCGGCTCGGTGGTTATCCACCGGCGGAACGCGTCAAGGCGCCGTTGGCCGAGCCCGTCGGGGCCACGGCCGGGGCCGAATGGTGAGGCGCAGCCGGCGGGGGCTGCTCGCCGGCAGCCTCGCCGCTTTGGGTGCGGGGGTGCTTCCGGCCCGGAGCGCCGTCGAGCCGATGCCGCTGCGCCGGGGCATCGCCCTCTGGCCCTGGTTCTCGCTCACCACGGAATTCCCGGCGCCGCGCATCGACTATGCTTGGCCGCCGTTCCAGGCGGATCGCCCCGTGCCGAGCCGCGCCGATCTGATGCGGCTCGCCGCCCTCGGCTTCGATTTCGCGCGCCTGCCCCTCGATCCCGGCCCGTTCGTGGCCTTCACGGGTGCGCGCCGGGCCGACCTCCTCGGCAGCCTGTCGGCCGCGATCGATACGGTTCTGGCGGCCGGCCTGCGCGTGGTGGTCAACGTCCAGGCGAACGCGGCGACCCACCATTACACGCCGGAGGCCTTCTACGGCACCGACCGGGCGCCGCTCCTCCCGGCCTATCGGGATCTCGTCGGCGAGCTGGCCCGCCTGTGCGCCCGCAAAGGCGTGGACCGGGTGGCGCTGGAGCCGGTCAACGAGCCGCCGCAAGCCTGCGGCGCCCGCGCGTGGACCCGCGTCCAGGAGGGGCTTCTGACCGCGGCCCGGTCCGCCGCACCGGCGCTGACCCTGGTGGCGACGGGCTCCTGCGGCAGCCTCGTTGCCGGCCTGACGGCCCTCGACCCGGCGCCGCTCGCGCGGTTCGCGCCGCTGCTCTACACCTTCCACTTCTATGAGCCGTACCTGTTCTCCCATCAGGGGGCGACCTGGCTCACCGAGGAGCCGTTCTATCGCTGGCTCAACGCCGTGCCCTGGCCTGGGACGCGCGGGCGCATGACCGGGACGCTGGAGGCGGTGCGGACCCGCATGGCGGCCGATCGGTCGGTTCCGCAGGCCGAGAAGGCGCGCGATCTCGCGGTGATCGAGGCCAAGCTGCGCGACTACGGTGAGGCCGAGCCCGGACCCGCCTTCCTCGCCGCCGCCATGGAGCCGGTCGCGACCTGGGCCGACCTCTACGGCATCCCGCGCCGGAATGTGCTGATGGGCGAGTTCGGGGCCCTGCGCACCGATGCCCGTTATCAGGCCGCGCGCGCCGCCGACCGCGCCGCCTATCTCCGCGACGTGCGGCTCACGGCCGAGCGGGCGGGCTTCGCGTGGTCGTTCTGGAATCTGTTCGACGGGCTGGGCCTGATGGACGACGCGCACGCGGTCGATCCCGCCCTGGTGGCGGCGCTGGGCCTCAAGGCTTCGCCGTGAGGTGGTCTGCGGCGCGTCCGCGGATCGGCGCCTGCGGGAACAGGACGATCAGCATCAGGGCGAACTTCGCCAGCAGCGTGGTCTTGCCCGCCAGCCCCTCGAAGGTGTTGACCAGGATCACGAAGGCGAGGATCGGCAGCCAGACCCCGCGGCGGCAGGTGCGAGCGACCTCCGCGAGGTAGAGGCCCACCGCCACCACGAGGAGCGTCGTCATCAGGATACCGTGGTAGAGGAGGGTCGAGACGATCGAGTTCTCGATGCCCCATTCGAGCCCGTAGATCCGCCGCAGGGTGGTGACCTGGACCAGATCCGGGCCCAGCAGCAGGTCCCGGAACGGGATCGCGTCGAAGACCGCCAGCATGTCGACCCGGGCCTGCGCGCTGCCGCCGTCCGAGGAGAACCGGTCCAGCAGGGTGTCGAAGAAGCCGATCGCGGCCAGCACCGCCACGGCGACCGGCACCAGCGTCAGCGCGAAGCAGGCGCAGGCCGCGCCGATCAGCGGGATCCGCCCGCGCCGCAGGACGCGGCCAAGGGCAACGAGGCCGACCGCGCCGCCGAGGGCCAGGGTGACGATGGTGGCCGAGCGACCGCCGAACGTCACCAACGCCACGAGCTGCAGGGCGATCATCCCGGCGCGCAGGGCTGGACCGAGCCGTCCGCCGCCCGCGGCGAGCGCCAGGATGTAGCAGGCGGTGACGGTGGCGTTGCTGAGCGGGTGGCCCTGCAGGGCCGCCGAGCGCGTGTCCGTCTCGAAGGCCATACCGTCGAGCCGGAACGGGAAGAAGCGCTGTCCGCTGGCGAGCTCGTAGAGGCCCAGCAGCGCGTTGGCGAGCATGAGGAGGTGGAACACGGTCTCGATCCGCTCCAGGGTCGCGGCGTCGCGATCCATGAGCAGGATCGGCAGGAGGCCCGCCAGCACGAAGGTGTCGATCGAGCCGGCGAGCCCGTTGCCGCCGCGGGCCGCGATCAGGGCGAGGAGCAACACGCCGCAGAAGGCCAGCAGCACGCTGGCGGGCCGGCGGTTCAGGGCCTGCGCCGCCGGGATCACGGGATTGCCGGCGCGCAGAAGCATCCAGCCGAACAACGCCACCGCGAGGTAGGTCGCCGGATGGATTTTCGAGGCCGCCGAGCCGGTGAGCCCGTCATAATTGAGCCCGATGGCCCAGAGGAGGCCGCCCGAGACACCGACGAGGATCGCCGCCCAAAGGATGTAGACGAGGGACTCAGCTCGGGAAATCACACGCCGCCCTGTGCCCGTCCGCACCGGCGCGGTGCGGGGCGCGGCAAGGCGCGCGGTCGGTTCGGCCCGCGCGAGCCTCACGCCCGGCGCCGATCCAGGAGGAGGGAGCCCGAGATCGGCCGGCCCAGCGCCTCGGAGGTGTCGACGAGGTCGATCAGGTCGCGCTGGCGGGTCGCGCCGTTGCAGGCGACCATCAGCACCCGGTCGGCCGCATTGGCCAGCGGGCCGAGGCGCAGGTTCTCGCTGAGCACGCCGCCATCCACGATGACCAGATCGAACCGGCCCTTCACGCCGGCCACGAACCGCTCGATATTGTCCGTCGTCAGGGCATCGCGGATCGATTTGCGGGTGTCGCCGAGCCCGATCTTGCGCGCGCCGGATTTCGGATCGATCGCGGTCACCGCGTTGAGGCTCTGCTCGCCGCGCAGCACGTCGAGGAGGCCCCCTGTGCCGGAACCGTCGGCCCGCAGATCCGCGTCCACGAGCAGGACCCGGTCGCCGCGCCCGACCGCCACCGCGGCGAGCAGCCCGATCACGGCCCGGCGCTGCAGCTCGTCCGATTCGCCCGATGTCACCATCAGCACCATCGAGCGCCCGCGGCTGCCCGTGGTCGCGGCGAGGTGATCCAGGGTGAAGCTCGCGGCCGCCGCGTTGGCGCCCCGCGGCCGCAGGCCGGGCAGCACCGCCACGACCGGCGCGTTCGAGATCCGCTCCAGCTGGCGCGGCGACAGCACCGTGGGCGCGAGATATTCCCGCACCAGCGCGAGCCCGGCGCCGAGGCCGACACCGCCGAACAGGGCGGCGGCGATCAGGATCAGCCGCGGCGGCCAGCTCGGATCCTCCGGCGGCCGGGCCGCCGTGATGATCCGCGCGTTCGAGCTGTCGATGCTGGTCTGCTCCTTGATCTCGCGAGCCCGGACCAGGAAGCTGTTGTAGACCGAGCGCGCGGCCTCGACTTCGCGCTCCAACTCGCGCTGCTGAACCGAGGATTGAGAGTTGACCGCCGCCTGCTGCCGGAGGCGACCCAGCTCGGCGGTGAGCGTCCGCTCGTTGGCCTGGGCGCGGTGGAACTCGGTCTCGGCGGCGCCGGCGATCCGGCCGAGTTCGGCGTCGATCAGACGGCGGACATCCTGCATCTGGGTGCGCACGGCCGCGATGAACGGGTGGCGCTCGCCGAGATTGGTGCGCAGATCCGCCTCCTTGGCGGCGATTTCGGCGTATTGGCCGCGCAGGCGGTCGATGACCGCGGACTGGACCGCCTCCGGCATCGCACCTGCGCTGATCGCCCGGCCGCGGGCGTCCCGGATCCCCTGGAGGCGGGCCTGCGCGTCGGCCGTCCGGGCCTGGGCCGCCACCAGCCGCGAGTTCAGGTCGGTCAGCTGCTGCTCGTTGACGAGCCGTCCGCTGGCGGTGATCAGGCCGTGGCTGGCCTTGTAGTCCTCGAGTTTCTTGTCGGCGTCGTTGACCGCGTTGCGCAGCTCGTCGAGCCGGCCCCGCAGATCGCCCGCCGCCCGCCGGGCGGCCTCGGCGCGTGCCTCGGTCTGGTCCGCGAGGTAGGCGTTCGCGATGGCGTTGACGATGCGCGCCGAGAGGTCGGGATCCATCGTGGTGACGATCACGTCGATCACGAACACCTTGTCGGCGCGCTTCACCGCGAGCCTGCGACGGAGCTGGTCGAGGGCGCGGCCCCGCGCGTCGGCCATCCGCTCGGGCTGCGGCCCGGCCACCAGGGTCCGGAGGGAGGCCTTGGCCCGCGCCAGCCAGCTGCTCTTCGGCACACCGAAGCCCGGTTCCGTCTCGAGTCCGGTCCGGGCCACGGCCCGTCCCAGCACCGCGTCGGACTCGATCACCTTCACCTGGCTCTCGACCTGCGCGATGCCGCCATCCGGCGAGAGGGTGCCCGGGTTGACGTCGTTGGAGACGACCTGCCGGTCGCGCGGGTCGATCAGGATCTGGGCGGTCGCCGTGTAGAGGGACGGCGTGAGCAGGGCATAGGCCCCGGCCAGGAGGGCGAGCAGCAGGGCGGTCCCGAACACGATCCGCTTGCGCCGCCAGAGGATGCGCCACAGATCGCCGGCCTCGGCGCTGGTCTCCGGCCGGGCGGGCCGCTCGGGCAAAGCCGGCTGCACCGGCGCCAGCCAGGTCGCGACAGCGAGGTTAGGGTCGATCCGTGTCACGATCGGTCACCGTCGTCTCAATCCTGGCCAGGTTCGCACCGGCCGCTCGCCCGGTTGCAAGAGTCGCGCGAATTGCTCGTATGGTTCAGAAGCTGAGATTGTCTCGGCAAGACGTACCCATTACTGAACATGTCGTAAATACCCGATGCAACTTCGGGTCAGCTATGCCGTGTAATCATCTCCCTTACGGTTAGGGATTGGATCGAAGGTCGGTCCGTTGATCAACCGATCACGGGGCTGCAGAGGAGCACGCAGAACGATGCATGTGCGTGTTCGCCTCGACGGTGCCCGGCCGCGCCGCTGGCATCGTACACTGCTGCAACGGATCAGCGCGATCCCCGGCATCGGCACCGTCAGCATAGCGGATGCGCCCGGAACCGGGGCATGGCCGCACACGGCCGATCTCCTGTTCAGGCTCGAGGCGCTCGTCCACGGCCTGCCCCGCCTCGGCTCCGAGCCGATGGCCGGTGCCGAACTCGACCGGTGGCGACAGGCCGACGGCGCGCCCGATCTCGTGCTCGACCTGTGCGGCGATGTCCCGTCCGGCCCCGCCACTTGGCACCTCGCCTACGATGGCAGAGCCGGCGCGGACGCGCTGCTGGCGAGCCTGCTCGCGGGCGCCGCGCCGCGTCTCACCCTGGTGGAGAACGGCGCGCTCCGCGCCGCCGGCCGCCTCGGCGCGGACCGGCCCGGGATCGTGCTGGCGTGTTTCGAGGACGCGCTCGCCCGGACGATCACGCTGATCGCCGCGGCCCTGCGCGACCGGATCGCCGGACGGATCGCAGTGGCGGCCTGCGGCGATGCGCCCGTGGGCCACGCGGTGGCGCTCTCTGTTCCGCGCCTCGGCGTGCGGGCCGGGCGCATGCTCGCGGGCGCGCTCGTCCAGCGCCTGTACCGCCTGTGCTACAACGCCCCGCACTGGCGCTGCGGCTGGCGCCACCTCGCCGGGCCGGATCTGATCGATCTGGGACGCCATCCGGAGACGGGCTGGAATGTCCTGCCCGATGACGGACGGCGCTTCTACGCCGATCCGTTTCCGATCGCCGTCGGAGGGCACACGCACCTCTTCGTCGAGGATTTCCCGCACGCCACCGGCAAGGCGATCATCGCGGCGGTGCGCTTCGGGCCGGACGGGCCGGAGGGGCCGCCCGTGCCGGTCCTGGAGGAGGCGCATCACCTCTCCTATCCGTTCGTCTTCGAGCGTGAGGGCTCCGTGTGGATGGTGCCGGAGAGTTCCGCCGCCGGGACGGTCGATCTCTACCGCGCGACAAACTTCCCCGGCGGCTGGGTCAAGGAGGCGACGCTCCTCTCCGGCGTGGTGGCGAGCGACGCGACGCTCGTCGAGCATGCAGGCCGCTGGTGGATCTTCGCCACAATGCGCGATGCCGGGCCTGACGCGCCGGCCGGGGCGGGCTCCTTCCACGACGCGCTCCAGCTCTGGTCGGCGCCCGATTTCCGCGGCCCCTATGTGCCGCATCCGGCCAACCCCGTCCTGGTCGATCCGTCCCTGGCGCGCCCGGCGGGCCGGATCGTATCGCGGGGCGGCCACCTGATCCGCCCGATTCAGGATTGTGCCGCCGGCTACGGTCGCGCCCTGGTCCTCGCCCGGATCGAGCGCCTTGACTCTGAGGGATTCGCCCAGACCGTGATCGGCCGGATCGAGCCCGGCCCCGCCTGGCCCGGCAACCGCCTGCATACCCTCAACGCGGGCGGCGGGATCGAGTGCATCGACGGGGCGGGGCGTGCGCCGCGCTACAGGGCGTTCATCGGCACCTGAAAGCGAATCGCAGCCGGCACCATTTTCTCCACCGCGAAGCCCTGGCGGGAACGCGTCCGGGCCGCTACATGTCGGAGGCGGGGCTGCAGAGTTCGTCAGGAGCACTATCCCCGGGGCCTTATCGACTCCCTCGGGAGCTGTCCCTGGCCTCGTCCCTGGACCTGGCCAACACGGCGCCCACCTACGCTGTAGGTTTCCCGGGATCGATCCTCCAACGGCTCACGTGGCTCCGCACTCCCTTTCCTCCGATAGCGCCGACGCGACGCGCAAGGCAGAACTCCGCCGCGCGGCGCTGGCGGCCCGCGACGCGCTCGGCGTCGAGGACAGGCAGGCCGCCTCGGCGGCGATCACCCGCACGCTCCTCGCCCTACCGGAACTGACGCGCGCCCGGCTCGTCGGCGCTTTCTGGCCGATCCGCAGCGAGGTCGATCCGCGGGCCGCGGCAGAGGGTCTGCTGGACCGCGGCCAGGCCGTCGCCCTGCCGCAGGTCACCAAGGCGGGCCTCGTCTTCCGGGAATGGCGCGCTGGCGACACGCTGGTCTCCGGCGGCTTCGGGCTGAGCGAGCCCGATCCGTCCCTGCCCCTCGTGGATCCCGACGCGCTGATCGTGCCGCTCGCCGCCTTCGACCGGACCGGCCAGCGGATCGGCTACGGCCGCGGCTATTACGACGGCGCGATCGCGCGCCTGTCCCGCGACCGCCCGCTCTTCACCGTCGGCATCGGCTTCGCCGTGCAGGAGGTCGAGCGCGTGCCGGCCGAGCCGCACGACCGCCCCCTCGACTGCGTGATCACCGAGGCGGGTCTGATCCGCTTCGACAGGACGGCCTGACCGATGCGGCTGCTCTTCCTCGGCGATGTCGTCGGCCGCTCGGGCCGCACGGTGGTGTGCGAGCAGCTGCCGCGCCTGCGCGAGCGCTGGCGGCTCGACTGCGTGGTGGTGAACGGCGAGAATGCGGCCGGCGGCTTCGGCATCTCCGAATCGATCTGCGACGAGCTGATCCAGGCCGGCGCCGATGCGGTGACGCTGGGCAATCACAGTTTCGACCAGCGCGAGGCGCTGGTCTTCATCGCCCGCCAGCCGCGGCTGGTGCGCCCGGCCAATTACCCGCCCGGGACCCCGGGCCGCGGGGCCACCGTGGTGGAGACGCCGGGCGGTGCCCGTGTCCTCGTGGTCAACGTGATGGGCCGCGTCTTCCTCGACGCGATGGACGACCCCTTCGCGGCGGTGGAGCGCGAGATCACGGCCTGCCCCCTGGGCGCGGCGGCCGATGCCGTGGTGGTGGATGTCCACGCCGAGGCGACCAGCGAGAAGCAGGCCTTCGGCCATTACCTCGACGGCCGGGCGAGCCTCGTGGTCGGCACCCACACCCATACCCCCACGGCCGATCACCGGATCCTGCCCGGCGGCACCGCCTACATGTCGGATGCCGGCATGTGCGGCGATTATGATTCGGTGATCGGCATGCAGAAGGACGAGCCGATCCGCCGGATGATCCAGAAGACGCCGGGCTCCCGCTGGGAGGTCGCCACCGGGGATGGTACGCTGAGCGGCATCGCCGTCGAGATCGATGCGCGGGGGCTCGCCACGAAGGTGGCGGCGCTCCGGCTCGGGCCGCATCTCGAAGAGAGCGCGCCGCAGTTCTGGGATTAGGGTTGGTCCCGATGGCGCTGCCGAGATCCGCGTCTCGGCCCCCGTTCACTACGCGATGCGGCTGCGTCCTGGGCGCGACTTGATCCCGCAAGGTCCTGCCTCCACAGTGAGCACGACGGACGCCGCCGGCGGCCGCATCGTTTGAGATCAGGCTAGAGCGACCGATGGCCGCCCGCGATACCGGCGAGAACAACACGGAGCCGCTGGCCCAGCCCGGAATCTATCTCGGGCGCATGGTCGTCTTTCTCATCCTCGTCGGCTTCCTCGCCTTCATCCTGTTCAAGCAGATCACGCCGGCCTTCCTGGCCAATCCGGGGCTGAATGGGCTCATCCTCGGGGTGCTGCTGATCGCGGTCGTGATCGCCTTCGGACAGGTCATCCGGCTGTTCCGCGAGGTCGCCTACGTGAACGCTGCGGCGCGCGGCGACCAAGCGAAGCGCCCGCCCGCCCTCCTGGCGCCGATGGCCCCGATGGTCGCGGCCCGGGTCGGGGGGACGACGCTTGCCGGCACCGCCGGCTATCTCGACACGATCGCGGCCCGCCTCGACGAGGGGCGCGAGATCCTGCGCTACATCGCCGGCATCCTGATCCTGCTCGGCCTGCTCGGCACCTTCTGGGGCCTGATCGATACGCTCTCGGCCGTGGGCGGCGTGATCAAGGGCATGCGCGGCGGCGGCGATGCCGGGGTGATGTTCGACGAGCTGAAATCGGGTCTGGCGGTGCCGCTGTCGGGAATCGGCCTGGCCTTCTCGGCCTCCCTGTTCGGCCTCGCCTCGTCGCTGATCACCGGCTTCCTGGAATTGCAGGCGGGCCAGGCGCATGCGCGTTTCCACAACGAATTGCAGGACTGGCTGATGTCCGGTGAGATCGCCGCCGAGGTGGCGGTTCCGATCCGGGCGGGCGGCACCGGCACGCAGGAACTCAAGGAAGCGATCGATCGCCTGACCTCCCTGGTGGCCGAGGGCGGCGGCAGCCGCGCCGCGACGCTCGCCATGACCAACCTCGCCGAGGGCATCCAGGGCCTCGTGCAGCATATGCGCGCCGAGCAGCAGATGATCCGCGACTGGGTCGAGGCCCAGGCGAGCCGCGAGCGCGAGCTGAAGCAGGTGCTCGACCGGCTCGGCCGGGAGCGGGTCTGATGGCGTCCACGGCGGCGCGGTCCCGGCGCACCCTCAACGTCTGGCCGGGCTACGTCGACGCGTTGGCGACGCTCCTGCTGTCCGTGGTATTCCTGCTGACCGTGTTCGTGGTTGGGCAGTTCTTCCTGTCGCAGGAGCTGACCGGACGGGATGAGACGCTCGCCAAGCTGAACCGGCAGATCGCCGATCTCACCGACCTCCTTGCCCTGGAGCGTTCGAGCCGTCGCACGCAGGAGGACGAGGTCCGCAACCTGCGCACGACCCTCGCCGGCGTCGAGGCCGAGCGTGATCGGGCCAAGACCCAGGCCGAGGCCGCCACCGTCAGCCAGGGGGCGGCCGGCGCCCTCGACAGGCAACTGGAGGCCGAGCGGGGTGCGACCAAGCGGGCCCTGTCCCAGATCGACCTGCTGAACGAGCAGATCAGCGCGATGCGCCGCCAGCTCGCAGCCTTGGAGGACGCGCTCGCCGCCTCAGAGAGCCGTGACCGGGAATCCCAGGCCCGCATCGCCGAGCTGGGCAGCCGGCTGAACGTCGCGCTGGCCCAGAAGGTCCAGGAACTGGCGCGCTACCGCTCCGACTTCTTCGGCCGCCTGCGCCAGATCCTCGGCAACCGCCCCGACATCCGCGTGGTCGGCGACCGGTTCGTGCTGCAATCGGAGGTGCTGTTCCCGGCCGGCTCCGCGACCCTGAAGCCCGAAGCCGGGCCGGAGCTCGACCGGATCGCCGGCGCGATCTCGGACCTCGCCAGGCAGATCCCGGCGGATCTGCCCTGGGTGCTGCGGGTCGACGGCCACACCGATGCAAGACCGATCAGCACGTCGCAATTCCCGTCGAACTGGGCGCTCTCGGCCGCCCGCGCCATCGCGGTGGTGCAGTACCTCGCCGGCAAGGGCATCCCGCCGCAGCACTTGCTGGCCGGCGCCTTCGGCGAGTTCCAGCCCCTCGATGCCGGCACCACTGAGGAGGCTTATGCCCGCAACCGCCGGATCGAGATGAAGCTCACCGAGCGGTAGCGGCCGACTCCCGTTCGGGGCGAAGCCTCATTCGGCCGCCGGCAACCGCTCACCCCGGGTGCGGGGCTCCTTGCCCCGGGCGGTCTCGTCGAGCGCGTCGGTGAATTGCAGGTTCGCGAGCTGCGCGTAGAGCGCACCCTGGGCCAGCAGGCTCTCATGGGTCCCGGTCTCGACGATGCGGCCCTCGTCGAGGACGAGGATCCGGTCGGCGGCGCGGATCGTGGCGAGCCGGTGGGCGATGACCAGGGTCGTGCGCCCTCGCATCAGGGTACCGAGGGCGGCCTGGACGGCCCGCTCGGATTCCGCGTCGAGGGCCGAGGTCGCCTCGTCGAGGAGCAGGATCGGCGCGTCCTTGAGGATCGCCCGGGCGATGGCGATGCGCTGCCGCTGGCCGCCCGACAGCGTCACGCCGCGCTCGCCGACCTGCGTGTCGTAGCCCTGGGGCAGAGCCGTGACGAAGCCGTGGGCATGGGCGAGTTCGGCGGCATGCCGGACCTCCGCCTCGCTCGCCTCCGGCCGTCCGTAGCGGATGTTCTCGGTGACGCTGCCGGAGAAAACGACCGGATCCTGCGGGACCAGGGCGATGCGGGCGCGCAGGCGCTCGGGATCGACCTGCGCGATGTTGGCGCCGTCGACCAGGATCCGGCCGCCCTGCGGATCGTAGAAGCGCAGCAGCAGCTGGAAGACCGTCGACTTGCCCGCCCCGGACGGGCCGACGATGGCGATCCGCTCGCCGGGGGCCGCCGTGAAATTCAAGCCATCGAGGGCGGTGTGGCCAGGGCGCGTCGGATAGGCGAAGCGCACGGCCTCGAAGGTCACGGCGCCCCTTGCGGGCTCCGGAAGGGGGAGGGCCGGCACCGGCGCACGGATCGCGGGCTCCGCCGCCAGGATCTCGGTGAGCCGCTCGGCCGCCCCCGCCGACATGGCGAGGTCGCCATAGACCTCGGAGAGCTGGCCGAGGGCCCCCGCGCCGAACACCGCGTAGAGCACGAATTGCGAGAGTTCGCCGCCCGTCATCGCGTGGGTGAGCACCCCTTGCGCCCCGTACCACATCACCCCCACCACCGAGGCGGAGATGAGGAATATCGCGACGCCCGTGAGCAGCGCCCGCGCCCGGACCGAGTCGCGGGCGGCCCCGTAGGCCTCCTCGGAGGCCGCGGCGAACCGGGCCGCCGTGCTGCTCGAGCGGCCGAAGGCCTGCATGGTCCGCACCGCCCCGACCGCCTCGGCGGCGTAGGCAGAGGCCTCGGCCAGCCGGTCCTGGGCGGCCCGGGACCGCCGGCGCACGCCCCGGCCCGACACGATCAGCGGGAACACGATCACCGGAATGGCCGCCAGCACCATCACGGACAGCCGCGGGCTGGTCACCACCATCATGGTGGTGGCGCCCACGAACAGGAACAGGTTGCGCAGCAGGATCGAGACCGAGACCCCGAAGGCCGACTTGATCTGCGTGGCGTCCGCGGTGAGCCGCGAGACGATCTCGCCCGACTGCGCCCGGTCGAAGAAAGCGGGATCCAGGATCGTGAGCCGGGCGAACACGGCCGCCCGCAGATCCGCCACCACGCGTTCGCCGAGCGTCACGACGGTGTAGACCCGGGCCGCGCTCGACAGCGCGAAGGCCGCCACGACGCCGACCAGCGCGAGGAAATAGGCGTTGATCACGCCCGACCCGTCGGCCGTGAAGCCGTGATCGATCACCCGGCGCATGGCGACCGGCACGACCAGCGTCGAGGCCGACGCGCAGGCGAGGGCGACGAGCCCGGCGACGATCCGGCCGCGGTAGCGGAGCGCGAACGGGAGCAGCGGCCGGAGCGCGCTCAGCGGAGCTTTGGGCCGTCCCCCGACGGCCATTTTGGATCTACGAGCCATCACGCCTCTCGCCTCAGTCGATCTCCCGGTCGGCGGCGCTTGTGACCGGGAAGCGCCTGCGGTATACGCCGCCGCTCATCCGATTGCGTGTGTTCAATGGCCGCGGGCCGCCACCACGGTCGGCTTGTACGTGCCGTTGCACGAACCCACGGTTCGGTGCAACCGGTGACATCTTCCGCATTCCGGGCCGGGCGGCGCCTCCTGCGCTTCCCGCCGGCGTGCCAGATCAGGGACCCAGGTCATGGCGAAGGACGCGGCCGCGAAGGCCAAGGGGACGGAGCACCCCGATTACCACTTCATCAAGGTCGTGATGACGGACGGCACCGAGTACCGGACCCGTTCGACCTACGGCAAGGAGGGCGACACCCTCAACCTCGACATCGATCCGCTCACCCATCCGGCCTGGACCGGCGGCGAGCAGAAGATGCTCGACCGCGGCGGCCGCGTCTCGCGCTTCAATTCGCGTTTCGGCAACCTCGGCAAGCGCTGAGCTATTCGAACGCCGCATCCCCGGGTGCGACGCGTTTCGGGACGGGCGGCTTCCTCGGGGAGGCCGCCCGTTTCTCTATGATGGCCTCGCAGGCGTGGACGTGCCCTCTCCAGTCATGCCGCCTTCGATTGTCCGCCTGTTTTCCACAAGACCGTTTTTCATAATTCTGCCTGCCCGGGTGAGAAGGCGGTTATCTCTCCGTCGGATCGGAGTTGATCCTCCCCGGCACGGCCGCCGATCGGCCTCGGCACGCAGTCTCGCGCGCGCTGTAAGCATTTTCGTTGCCGTCGAAGCATCGTAGATCCCGGACCGTTCGATTCATCATCGGGGAGTCTCGGGGTGCGTGCGTTGCGCTATGCTGAACATCCGGTTTCGACGCGGCTCGAAAGACTGCGTGCATACGGGGCGGATCTGATCCGAGGGGTCGGGTTGCTTCTCTTCACCGTCGCCATCCTGTGGGCCGTGTCGGCGCCGGCTTCCGCCGGAGACCGAATCAAGCTCGGCATCATGGGGGGCGATTCCGAGGTCCATTGGGCCAAGGCCAAGGAGATCGCTGCCCGGGACGGGCTCGATATCGAGCTGGTGGTCTTCTCCGATTATCTTCTGCCGAATGAGGCCCTGGCCGCCGGCGATCTCGACGCCAACGCCTTCCAGCACCGGCCCTTCCTCGACAATCAGATCAAGGTGCGCGGCTACAAGATCGTCCCGGTGGCCGAGACGATCGTCACGCCGATCGGCCTGTATTCCCGGCGCGTAAAGGCCCTGAGCGAGCTGAAGAACGGCGCCGCGGTCGGCATCCCGAACGATCCGTCGAACGGCGGCCGCGCGCTCCTGCTGCTGCAGGCGGAGGGACTGATCAAGCTGAAGGGGGGCGTCGGCCTCCTGCCCACCGTATTCGATGTGGTCGAGAATCCGAAGCAGCTGAAAATCCACGAACTCGACGCCGCACAGCTCCCGCGCAGCCTGGACGACCTCGACGCGGCGGTGATCAACACCAACTACGCCGTGGCGGCCGGCTTGACGCCCGGCAAGGACTCGATCGCGCTCGAATCCGCGGTGGCCAATCCCTACAACAACGTCATCGTGGTCCGCGAGGCAGACAGGAACGCGACCTGGGTGCCGCGGCTGGTGCGCGCCTTCCAGAACGACGCCATCCGCCAGCTCCTCAAGGAGCAGTTTCCCGGCCAGTTCCCGGCCTTCTGAAGCCGGATCGCTCGTGGCGAAGCTCAGCCGTCGCTCAAGCGGAACGCCATGCGGAGCAGGCCCTGCTGGGCGGCGACTGGACTTTCCACCGGGGCCGGCGTCGGCCGGTCCTCGGTGATGAGGCCATCCAGGTGCAGGATGCGGCTGTGCAGGCGCCGCGCTCGTATGATCAGTTGCTGGAGGCGCACGGGCAGGAGGTTGAAATCCTGCGGCTTCGGCGGCTCGCTGGTGCCGAGCTTGACGCGATGCTTCTCAAGGAGAGCCTCGGCCGGCGTCATCTCCCCCTCGGCGACCGCGCGCTGCACCAGCAGCCAGGAGGCGACCTGCATCAGCAGCGTCGTCAGCCGCATGCTCTCGGCCGCGTAGCTCAGCGTCGCGTCGCGGGAGATGAGGCGTGACTCGTCGCGTCCCTCGCCGTCCAGATAGGCGGCCGTCTCCTCGACGAGCTTCATCCCCTCGCGGAACAGCGACTTGAAGGCTTCCGAATTGACGTAGGACTTGCCGAAATCGACCCAGTCCTGATCGTCCCGGAACGTGACATCGAAGCCGTTCATCCTGCCTCTCCCGTGCCGTCCGACGGCTCTATCCGCCCGGAAATGGGACGCCTCGTCCCGTGCTGTCCGACGACGCTGCAATCCTAGCGCCGATCGGCGCCGGGATCAGGCTTCAACCTTCTTTAACGTTAACGGCGTGCCGGACTCCAAGATAAGCGGTCTCACCGCGGATGCCAGCGTTCAGAACGCGGCGCGCAAGCCCGCGAACACGCTGCGACCGTTGCCGGGATAGAATGCGGCCAAGCCCGCTGCGCCCCCGGATGTCCGGGCGTTCGCGACGACGGCGATATCCGATACGTAACGCTCGTCCGTGAGATTGCGGGCATCCACGAACAGGGCGACGCCGTTCGCGAAGTCGATCCCGGCCTCGATGCCGAGCAGCGCGTAGCCCGGCACCCGCAGGGTGTTGGCGTGGTCGGCGAAAGCACCCTCCGGTACCCAATCGACAGCCGGTGCGATGTGGAAGCCGCTCGGGTGGCGATAGGTCAGGACCGTGCGCAGCACGTTCGTGGGGATGCCGGCGATGCGGTCATTGCCGAAGATCGGGTCGCGCACGAACCGGAAGTCGTTGTGGGTCCAGATCTGCGTCACGCTCAAGGCGTCGCCCGCGCCGATGAGATCGCCGCCGAGGTCGAGGGTCACGGCGGCCTCGACGCCCTGGTGGATCGAGCGCGGCGTGTTGAAGGTCGCGGCCGGGATGTTGAGGCCGGGATTGGTCGAGAAATTGATGAGTTCGTCCCGCAGATCCGCGCGGTAGAGCGTCACGTCGAAGGCGAGGCGGTCGATCCGGCCGCGGGCGCCCGCCTCGTAGGTCCAGGCGCGCTGCGCCCGGAGCGGCACGAAGGTGGTGTTGAGGAGGTTCTGCTGCGCGAGGTCGGTGAAGTCCGGCACGTCGCGGGATCGCGTGATGTCGCCGAAGACCTGCACGTCCGGCAGCGGCTGCCAGAGCAGACCGATCTTCGGGTTGAGGCCGGCATAGGTCGCGTCGGCGAAGCGCGGGGTCACATCCCCGGGCAGGCCGCCCTTGTCGCTGTAGGTGCGGTTCGACGAGAACGCCTTGGCGCCGGTCATCAGCGCCACGTCCGGCAGGAACCAGAACCGGTTCTCGCCATAGGCCTCGTAGTTTGACGCGCTCTGGAGCGCATTCAGCGTCTGTGCGCCGCGCTGGCCGCGGATGTTGACGAATTGCAATGCCAAATTCTGGCCCGCGAAGGCGCGCAGGCCCAGCACGACGTCGTCGCGAAAACCGCCGAGATCGAAGGTCCCGGCCCAATGCGGGCTGATCCCGTAGGTCCAGCCGTCCTGATCGAGTGCCTGGAAGATCGGGTGGTAGAGGCTCTTGTGGATCGCCCAGGTATCCACGTCGAGCTTGCCGATATCGAGCAGGAACGAGGTGCGGTTGGCGATGCGTTCCGTCTCGACCTTGCGCGACTGGTTGCCGGTGATCGCGCTTGGGTTGGCCAGCGTCGGCGTGGCGAGGCTCTGGCCGAGGGTCAGGCTGCCCGGCAGCTTCTGGTCGGTGAGATAGGTGCCGAGATAGAAGCGCGTCTCGATGTCGGGGGCGATCCGGTAGCCGAGAGTGGCGTTGAAATTCCTGGTCGCCTGCGCCTCGTGGGCGCGGAAGCCGTCGGAATTGGTCAGCGTCGCGTTGACCAGCACATCGAGCGGTCCGTCGATGCGGGACATCTGCGCCTGCTCGCGGATCGTGCCGAAGCTGCCGCCGTCGATGCGCAGGATGTTGGGCGCGAGCGCCGTGTAGGCGGTCGGCGTGACGAAGTTGACCGCGCCGCCGAGCGTCGTCGCCCCGAAGGTGAGGGCGTTGCCGCCCTTGTAGACCTCCACCGCGCGCAGGGCGAGCGGGTCGATCTGGTAGAAGTCGCCGCTCCCGTCCGCGAGGTTGAACGGGATGCCGTCCTGCAGGATTTCGAGCCCGCGCAGGTGATAGCCGCGGGCGATCCCTGAGCCGCGCACCGACAGGCGCAGTTCCTGGCCGTAGCGTTCCTGCACGTAGACGCCGGGCACGTCCTTGAGCACGTCGCGGATCGTGTTGGCGTAGCGATCCTGGAGGGTCGCGGCGTCCACGAAGGCGACCGATCCGACCGTCCGGTAGAGCGTCGCGCGCTGGCGATCGACGCTCGGGACCGAGAGCGAGCCGCGCGCCTCTCCGGGAAGCGGCCCGGTGGGCGTGGCGCTGCCGATGACGCTCAGTTCGGGGAGGGCGATGGCGGGGGCCTCGGCCCGGGCTGCCCATGGCGTCGCGCAGGCGAGGAACGACAGGGCGGCGCGGCGGCCGGCCCGGAAGAGGTGGGGCATGATGGCGTGTCCGTGTCTGAGGATCGGAAAGGGGCGATCGGATCAGACGACGGCGGGCGGGGCTCGGGCGCGGGGACCCGCCTCGGGGGGCGCCCGCGGCAGGGCGGCGCGTGCCGGCCGCCCCCGGATGAGCGTGACCGGGTAGAGGGTGGGCACGGCCTGGACCGGCGCGGGGGCCGGGAGGGCGGCCGGGGCGGCGTGGCACGCGACGCAGCAGGCCATCGGCGCGTGGGCCGGGCCGTGCGGATCGCCCGGTCCCGACCCGTCGATGCCACTGCCGGAGAGGCACAGGACATGCTCCGGCCCCGCCGCGGCGGCCATCGCGAGGCCGCCGAAGACGCTCTGCAGCGCGAGGGCGTACAGGACGAGGATCGCCACGAGGCGGCGCCCCGCCGGGCTCAGCCGGGGGCGACGCCCCGGTGGTCCGGTCCGGGTGCCGTGGGATCGGGCGCACGCCATCGGGCGCTCGTGATCGCTCGTTCTCTCGGGGTGCTGCTCCCGCCGGGCCGCTAGTGCTGGTGCTGGTGCTGGCCGCCGGGGGCGGAGGCCCCGATCGGCGCCACCGAGAAGCTCACCGGCACGGTTCCGGCCCGCTTGAAGGTGAGCGTCCCCGCGACGGTCTCGCCGGCCTTCGGCGCGCCGGTGAGGCCCTCGAACATCAGGTGATAGCCGCCGGGCTTCAGCTCGACGGTCTCACCGGGCTTGATGGTCAGCCCCTCGGAGACCGGCGCCATCTTCATGACCCCGCCCTCCATCGACATGGAGTGGATGTCCCCCGACTTGGCGAAGGGCACCGCCGCACCGGTCAGCACGTCCGGCGTGCTGCCGGTATTGGTGATGCGCACATAGCCGCCCGCCACCTTGGCGCCGTTCGGGGTGGCGCGCAGCCACGGCGTCTCGATCGTGAGGTCGCCGGCCTTGATGGCGGTCGCCGGGGCGGCCGCCCCGCTCTGCTGGGCGGCTTGAACGATGCGGAAGGCCGGAGCCGCCGCCTTCAGGTCATGGGCGTCCTGACCGGGCTTCGGAATGTCGGACCAGGAATAGCCGCCCTCCGTGCAATCCTGCTGCACCGGCACGTAGACCGTCGCGCCGGGCTCGAACGTGTCGGCCACCTGCGCCAGGAAGGTGAACTCGTCGACCTCATCATCCGGCAGGCTGCCGCCGCTCCACGTGATGCCCGTCACGCCCTCAGAGGCTTTGCCGTGGTGGGTCGTGTAGGTCTTCGCGTAGGCGCCGCGGGTGGTCGCCAGCGTCCAGCCGGGCTTCGGCATCGGCTTGGCGCCGATCAGCCCCTCCGGGATCGTGACGCTGACCTTGGTGGTCGGCTTGCCGTCGCAGCCGTGCATGATCTGGACGACGCCGCGATAGGTCGAGCCGGGGCTCGCCTGCTTGCGCTCCAGCACCGCGTGGGCCTGCGCCGCGGAGGCGACGAGGCCGAGGCCGATCACGGCCGGGACAAAAATCTTCATGGGATGCATCCGTCCTGAGAGTTCGTCGATAGAACGATCGCTCAGGCGGATGGCGGGCCACGCGGTGATGCGCTGCGGTCGGGCGGGGCGCGGGGGCCGAGCCGTCCGACAATCCAGTCGGCAGGGGCCTCACGGACCTCTGGCGGCCACCCGAGGGCGGCGGGGGCAGCCCGGTGCGGAAGGGCAGCGCCCGTCGCCTGTGCCGCCGCGCAGCAATCGCCATGTCCGTGCGCGAGCGGCTTGGCCGGCAGCGAGTCGGAGGCCGCATGCTGCGCGCACAGGCCGTCGGCCGCGGCCGGGATCGGCATCAGCCCGCCCAGGAAGGCCTGGAGCACGAAGGCGTAGAGTGCCAGCACGGCGATCGCGGCGCGCAGGGGCGCCACTGGATCGCCGTCGCGTCGTCTCGGTCTGGCCGAAGCCCGGTCCATGCTGCGCCCGTGCGCGGTCCCGGCCGGACCGCTATGGCAGTTCTGCCACACCCGCTCGTCCGTGGCTGTTGCCCCCGCGCCGCACCCGATCGCGGCGTGCGCTGGCGCACGACGATGCCACATTCCGGCCCCTTCGATAGGGAGTCTTAAATCCAACCCGACACCGTGGCGCCCGAGATACTCGCTCCCGTCACGACCTGACAAACTCCGGACCAGAGCCAGCGACCGATGCGCAAGACGGCACACAACCGGTTCACCACTTTCCTGAGCGTGGCCGCCCTCGGCGCCCTTGGGATCGGCGCCGCGGAGGCCCGTGACCAGGGCAATTACGCCCAGGCCGAATGGGCGCAGGACTATGCCTCCCCCGCCGGCATGCAGGTGCAGCGCGAGACCGTGCCGATCCTGTCGCCCCAGACGGTGGCGGCGACCGAGCAGATGGTCGAGCGCTACAAGGATATCGTGAACCGCGGCGGCTGGCGGCAGGTGTCCGGCGCTGAGCATCTGCGGATCGGCTCCCGCGGCCCGGCCGTGGCCGCCGTGCGCCAGCGCCTGATCGTGACCGGCGACCTCGATGCCGCGGCCGGCAGCTCGGGCGTATACGATTCCTACGTCGCCGCCGGCGTGAAGCGCTTCCAGGCCCGCCACGGCCTCAGCCAGACCGGCACGATGAGCCTCGCCACCCAGCAGGCGATGAACGTGCCCGCCGACGTGCGCCTGCGCCAGCTCGAAACCAACGTGGTGCGCCTGCGCTCCTATTCGGGCGATCTCGGCCGCCGCTTCGTGATCACCAACATCCCGGCCGCCCTGGTCGAGACGGTCGAGAACGGTCAGGTCGTCACGCTGCACGCCGCGGGCGTGGGCAAGATCGACCGGCAATCACCGATCATGAACACCAAGGCGACCCAGATCAATTTCAACCCGACCTGGACGGTCCCGGCTTCCATCGTGAAGAAGGACCTGATCCCGAAGATGCAGAAGGATCCGAACTACCTCACGGACAACCGGATCCGCATCCTGTCGAACGGCCAGGAAATCTCGCCGAAATCGGTGAACTGGTTCTCCGACGAGGGCACCCGCTACACCTACCGGCAGGATTCGGGCGCCGACTTCAACTCGATGGGCATCGTGCGCATCAACATCCCGAACCCCTACGGCGTGTTCATGCACGACACGAACACCAAGGGCGTGTTCGGCGATGATTTCCGCTTCATCTCCTCGGGCTGCGTGCGCGTGCAGAACGTGCGCGAGTACATCACGTGGCTGCTGAAGGAGACGCCCGGCTGGGATCGCCAGAAGGTCGAGGAGGCGATCGAGAGCGGCAAGCGCGTCGATGCCAATATCGCCCAGCCGGTGCCGGTCTACTGGACCTACATCACCGCGTGGTCGACCCCGGACGGGATCGTTCAGTTCCGCGACGACATCTACAAGCGCGACGGCGTCAACGTCCCCTCGACCATCGGCGCCCCGACCCCGGTCGCCAGCGCCGAGCCGATGCCGCAAACCTTCGAGCCCGGCGACGAGGAGTAATCCTCCGCCCGGCCCGCTCCGAATCGTTCGAGGCCCGCATCTCCCGAGATGCGGGCCTCGCGCATTTGGGAGCGCATCTGTCATCGCCCGGTCAAATGTGTCTGCTTGGCCGTCAGAGCCCGAGCCGCGGGGGCGCTGTGCCGGCACCTGCGGCGGAGCAGGACACCGTGCAGGAGCCCCCGATGTCGCGCGAACCCACATCCGGTGACGGTGGCCTGACCCGCCGCGAGACCGTGGTCGGTCTCGCGGGTTTCGGCCTCGTGGCCGGCCGCGCCGACGCGCAGGGGGCCACGGAGGCGTCCGGGATCGTCTACGCCACCGACGTGACCGGCGTGGATCGCGCGCCGCTGCCCGGTGTGCTGGTCTCCAACGGCCGCGAGATCGCGCGCACCGACGACCAGGGCCGCTACCGCCTGCCGATGCCGGGTGACGGGGCGGTCTTCGTGATCAAGCCGCCGGGCTACGCCCTGCCGCGCGACGCCGACAACGTGCCGCGTCATTCCTACATCCACCAGCCGGACGGGACGCCCGCAAATCTGGGGCTCCGCTACCGCGGTCTGGCGCCGACCGGGCCGCTGCCGGCCGCGATCGACTTCACCCTGACCCGGGTGGATGAGCCCGCGGATTTCGACGTGATCCTGTTCACCGATCCGCAGCCCGAGAGCCGGTTCGAGCTCGACCACGTGCGCGACACCGCGATCGCCCGCGCCATGGCGATCCCGGCCGCCTTCGGCATGACCATGGGCGACGTACTGTTCGACGACCTGTCGCTCTACGGCCGGTCGAACCGGATCGTCGGGCGGATCGGCCTGCCCTGGTACAGCCTGCCGGGCAACCACGACCTCAACATGCAGGCGCCCGACGCAGGCTACAGCCGCGAGACCTGGAAGCGGGTGTTCGGCGCGCCGACCTACGCGTTCCGCCACGGGCGGGCGTGGTTCGTGATGCTCGACAACGTCGAGTGGCTGGGGCCGCCGGTTCCGGTGGGCGCCAACACCTACCGGGGCCATATCGGCGAGCGCAGCCTGACCTTCCTGCGCAACCTGCTCGCCGAGATCCCGCGGGACGACCTGATCGTGCTCGCGATGCACATCCCGCTCTTCACCGACACGACGCCGGACGATCCGCACGGCATCACCATCGACCGCGCGGCACTGCTCGACCTGCTGGCAGGGCGCAAGGTCCTGAGCCTGTCCGGTCACACCCACACCACCGAGCATCATTACCCGGCCGACGGACACCACCATCACGTGCTGACCGCCGTCTCGGGCTCATGGTGGAGCGGGCCGGACACGCGCACCGGCATCCCCTCGGCCGACAGCCGCGACGGCACGCCGAACGGCTTCCACGTCCTGTCGATCCGAGGCGCGGACTACACGACCCGCTACGTCCCGGCGCAGGGCCAGCCGGACGAGACGATGCGCATCCTGTTCGAAAGCGAGGCGCGGGGCGGGGCCGTGGAGGTGATCCGCCTTACCCGGCCGGTGCAGGGCCTCCGCCCCCCGGTGCCGCAGGACGCGCTGCCCGACACGACTCTGGTTGTGAACGTGTTCGATGGCGGCCCGCGTACGAACCTCGCCTTCCGGATCGGCGACCGGGCGGCCCAGGCGTTGACCCGGACCCGGCGGACCGATCCGTTCGTCGCCGAGCTTTTCGCCCGCTATCCCGAAACCAAGAAGAGCTGGGTGCAGGCGACGCCCTCGACCCATATCTGGACGGCGCGCCTGCCCGACGACCTCGCGCCGGGCGCCCACCGCGTCACCGTGGAGGGGACCGACGAGTACGGGCGCCCGATCCGGAGCTGCACCGTACTGGAGATCGTGGGCGAGCGCGGGCGCGGTTGAAGCGCCCGCTCTGCGCCTGTCAGGCCGCGAGCTGCCGCGTGCCGTGGCCGCCTTCCTGGATCTCCTCGACGATCTTGGCGCAGAAGGCGTCGAGATCCCCGGGGTTGCGGCTCGTGACGATGCCCTGATCGGTCACCACCTCCTTGTCGTGCCAGCGGCCGCCGGCATTGATCACGTCGGTGCGGATCGAGCTGAACGAGGTGAGGTCGCGGCCCTTGGCCGCTCCGACCTCGATGAGCAGCCAGGGCGCGTGGCAGATTGCGGCAACCACCTTGCCCGAGGTCAGGAAGCTCTTGATCACTGCGAGCGCCTTGGGCTCGAGCCGGAGCTTGTCCGGGTTGATCTGGCCGCCCGGGAGCACGAGCGCGTCGTAGGCGGACGGATCGACCTGCTCCAGATCGGTGTCGACCGCGACATCCTTGCCCCAGTCGGTCTTGTCCCAGCCACGGATCGTGCCCTTGCTCTGGCGCGACTGCGGGGCAGCGACGGTGACCTTCGCGCCGGCCTGGGACAGCTTGGATTGCGGCACGGTCAACTCGGCTTCCTCGAACCCATCGGTGGCGAGGATCAGGATCTTGGCTTGCTTGATATCAGGCATGAACAGCCTCCTGCGGTTGAGGGTCGGCCCGATCAACTGACACTGTGCGCGCCTGTTCCCGCGAGTCATGGTCCGACCAGCTCTGCGATGGACGCAGGCCGGAACTCCCTGAAGTCCGATCCGTTGGTCCTCATCCCGAACAAAGAGGAGCCGCGTCATGGCCAATCCCGGCCTGCCCGAGCCTACGCCCGGCGATCTGCCGCCGCCCCCGCCCATCCCCGATGAGGAGCCCGATATCGGGCCGACCGGACCGCGCACGCCCTATCCGGTGAACGATCCCGGCATCGGCGAACCGGGCGGCCCGGGCTCCGAGCCCGACATCTTCCCGGGAACGCCCACCGATCCCGGCACGCGCATGTAAGTCCGACCGTGTCAGTGGCCGCCGTGCGAAGTGCGGACGTCGCGCGGCGCGTTGAGGATCTCGGAGAGGCTCGTCACGACGTGGCGGGCCTCTTCGTCGGTCAGGCGCAGCTGGAACGGCGGCAGCGCCCCGGCCTGGAGCGCAACCACGGCCTGACCCTCCTCGTCGGTGCCGATCTCGATCGCCGACGACGTCACGTCGAGCATGGCGATCTCTTCATCGCCCATCTCATCCGCCATATCCGGCTCGTCGGTATCGTCGATCGCCGTGAGCAACTGCCCGACGGCCCGCACCAGGGCGCGGGCGGCGCGGGCATCCATCACCACCGCGGTCGCCTGATCGTCCTTCTGGAAGGACAGCTGGATGTTCGCGCCGTCCAGCGAAACCGATATGCCTGCCATGTATCGTCCAGAGCCGCGCGCGGTAACTGCTTGCGCGCATTCCGTATATGCATCGTGAGAGCTCGAAATCACAGGGGGCCGTGGACGGCGGTTGCGCCTTCATCCCCCCTGCGACGCAGAAGATGCGCGGTCGGCGCCTTGTTGCGGCCGCAGCCGGCGCCTAAATACGTCTCCGGGGGGCTCATCCACCGAGGCTGACGCTGTTCAAGGTTCAGCGACTCGCGCCCCGCCGCACTGGCCAAATCCAGAAAGACCGTGGTGCATCACGCGGCGCTCACGCCGCGCGGGTGGCCTATGGACGAACGAGGTACACTACGTGAATACCGGCACTGTGAAGTGGTTCAATGAGACCAAGGGCTACGGTTTCATCCAGCCCGACGACGGCGGCAAGGACGTGTTCGTGCACATCTCGGCCGTCGAGCGCGCCGGAATGCGCAACCTGATCGAAGGTCAGCGGGTTACCTACGAGATCCTGACCGACAAGCGCAGCGGCAAGGACGCTGCGGGCAATCTCCAGGCGGCCTGATCCGTCGGCGGGTCCCGCCCGGCTCCCCCTGATGCGCACGACGTGACAGGGGGTTCCGCCGAGCGGAGTGCCGGGTCGGGACCACGAACAGGCCGCACGATGCGGCTCCCCCTTCCGACGCTACCGATCCGGGCAAACCCGTCCGGAGGCCGGTCGCGTCGGAGGCAATATCCCAGAAACGACGCCGGACGGAGCCATTGTCCGGTCCAGAAAAGAAAAGACGCTTATGTTATTTGAATATACACGCCGCCGTGGCGTCCGGTCCCCCGTGACCGACGCCCCGACCTTCCGGGTCGGCAAGCTGGCCGAGGCCGGGACTGCAAATCAGACCGGGGGCGATATCAGCCACCTGATCGACCGCTCCTACAACTACCATTCCTCGCGAGAGCTGCACTGGCATCTCGCCGATCGCCTCGGGCTCGCCCCGGGCGCGGTCACGCTGCGCGAAGTACGCGCGGCCTGACGGGCCGCATCGTCCTCAGCGGCTCCAAGCCGTGAGGACGGGATCGCGCAGGGCCGCCGGTACCGCGAGCAACTCGCCGTGGACCGGCTCGGCCCGGTTGTAAGGGGTCGCTGCGCCGTCGAAATCGCAGACGACCCCGCCGGCTTCCCGCAGGACGAGGTCGGCCGCTGCCAGATCCCAGTCCCGGGCATGGCCCGAGATCATGCCGACATCGACGCTGCCCTCCGCCACCCGTGCGAGCCGCAGGGCGAGGGACGGAATCCGCGCCACCACGCTCAAATCGGGGTTCGGCCCGGCGCCCCGGGCGAGACGGTCGAGCATGGGCTTGGGACCCGTGACGCGTGCGCCGGTCAGATCCTGCCGCGCATCCACCCGGATGGGCACGCCGTTGCGGGTTGCGCCGCGTCCACGCACGGCCTCGTAATCAGTCTTCCCCGCCGGTGCGTGCACGAACCCGATCAGCGGCTCGCCACCCGCCAGCAGCGCGACCGCGATCGACCAGTCGGGATGACCGGACAGGAACGCCCGGGTGCCGTCGATCGGATCCACGATCCAGACGAGGTCGTGGCCGAGGCGTGCCGGATCGTCCGCGGTCTCCTCCGACAGCCATGCCGCCTGCGGCACGAGCGCGCTCAGGCGGACCTTCAGGAAGGCGTCCACAGCGACGTCGGCTTCCGTCACCGGCGAGCCGCCGGCCTTCGACCAGATCCGCGCGGAGGTTTGGCCGCCGAGCCGGAAGAACGGCTGCGCGATGTCGGCGGCCTCGCGCATGACGGCGCGCAATTCTGGCATCAGGGCGGATACGGCGTCGTCGGAGAGGGGCTCGGGCATCGCGCTCCGCGTGGGATCCGTTGAGGGCCGGACAGACCATCGCGCCGTTCATCCGATCGCGCGGATGGCAGGACGTTCGGGCTGAGGGGGCCGGGCGCGGAGGGTCGCGCACCCGGCCGTGCCGTTGTACGGCGCCGCCCGCATCGCCACAAGGATGCTGGTTGATCAATCGATAACGACCAATCCGCGCAAGGAAATGTTGAGCATTCAAGGAAGCATTGAGCATTCCGCAAATGACAGCCCTGTCCAGATTCGCTTAACGACGGCTCTTAAGCGGTGCGGAGGAGTTCGGGTGCGATTTTGCTTGGCATAACGGACGGCCCGACAGGGGCCGCCACTTGCCCCAGGGACTCGGACAGATGAACACTTCCGCGTTTACCGACGAACGTCGCGCAGGACATTGCATGCAGGGTGCCGCGGGTACGCTCCACCTCACGGTCTCGCCGCTTCCGGTGATCGGCCGCATCCCGGGCGCCCGTCGCGCCGCCGGGATCGCGCTGGCCTACGCCGTCGAGGAGGCCGAGATGGCTGGGGCCGACCGGTTCAGCCTGATCCTGGTCGATGCGGAGGGCGAAGAGCTCCACCGGCTCGGCAGCTTCGATGAGGACGATGTGGTCGCGATCTGGCGCGACATCGCGGCGCGGGCCGGGCTGGTGCGGATGATCGTCCGGGAAGACGGCGTTCTCGTCCCCGTCACCGAGCAGATCGGCCGGCTGATCCTCGGTCGCGTGCGCATCCGGCGCCGCCATGCCGGGCTCGGCGGGCGCCGCCCCCGCTTCCTGGCCCGCCGCAAGACCGGCCGGCTGCCGGCACGGCCGCAGATCCACCGCGGCGAGAACGAGATCATCGCCCGGACCTGATCGCGTCGATCGACTCAGGAGAGGTTGCGCACCAGCGCGTCGGCGGTGAGGCCGACGAACAGGATCAGGCCGGCATCGCGGTTCGAGCGGAACAGGGTCAGCGCCCCGCGCCCGTCGCGCTCCCGCAGAGACAGGGCCTGCCAGGCCAGATGCCCGGCGAAGGCCGCCACGCCCAGGAACCCCACGAGACCCGCACCGGCCCGCCACGCCGCCAGCCCCACCAGCAGGCCTGCCAGCGCGTAGCAGAAGCCGACCGCGCCCCGCACATGCCGCCCGAACAGGCGCGCGGAGGAGCGGATCCCGGCCATCTCGTCATCCTCGATGTCCTGGACCGCGTAGATCGTGTCGTAGCCGACGATCCAGAACCACGCGCCCGCATAGAGCAGCAGCGGCGGCGCATCGAGGCGCGCGAACACCGCCGCCCAGCCCATCAGCGCGCCCCAGGCGAAGGCCAGACCGAGCACCCCCTGCGGCAGCGGCATGACACGCTTCATGAATGGGTAGATCGCGACCGGCAGCAGCGAGCCGAGCCCGATCAGGATCGCCTGCTCGTTGAACTGCAGCAGCACCGCCAGCCCCACCAGGGCCTGGACCACGAGGAACAGGGCGGCGTGGCGCGGCCGGATCTGCCCCGAGGGCAGGGGACGCAGGCGGGTGCGCTCGACCTGCGCGTCGAGGTCGCGGTCGGCGATGTCGTTGTAGGTCGATCCCGCCCCGCGCATCGCCACCGCGCCGATCAGGAACAGCAGGCCGTGCCAGGGATCCGGGAAGGCTTGGTCCGCCGCGATCGCCGCCAGCGCCGCGGACCACCAGCACGGGAGCAGAAGCAGCCACCAGCCCACCGGCCGGTCGATCCGCGCGAGGCGGAGATAGGGGCGCCAGGATCGCGGCGCGAGCCGCTCGACCCAGTGGCCGGCCACCGCATCGGCCGGGCGTCGATCCTGGATCACGGTTCCGCCCGTGGGCTGCCCGCTCATCGGCCGGGTCTCCGGTCGTCCCGCATGTCGATCCTTCCTCCGCTGCGGAGAAAGGATCCGCGCCGGATCCGCAATCCCTTAGAGCCGCCGCCGATCGCGTTGCAATCGGTTGCGGCGCAAAATCGCCGTCGTGATACGCGCTTACAGGGCGCCCTGCGGCAGCTTGAAGCTGCCGGTCAGGCCCGGGCCGCCGAGCAGGCCGCCGCCCTGGCCGTTGGCCTGGGCCTGAGCCTGGGCGCGGGCCTGCGCCTCCATCTTCGTCGCCTGGGCGGCGACGCTGCAGATCTTGGTGCGGATGCCGCTGACCTTCAGGTGGTCGGCCTTGAAGCCCTCGGCGAAGGAATCGGGGATGGAGCACCATTCCTTGTTGGCGGTGATCCACTTCAAGCCCTCGGCGCCGTTGGCCTGAAGCTTCCCGAACAGCGCGCAGGCTTCCTGCGGCGTCATCTTCTTCTTCGACTGCGAGGCCGCGTTGGCCTTACCGACCAGCGCCTTGCGTTCGGCCAGAGTCTTCTGGATGGCGCCGCATTCGGGCGCGGCGCCCTGCGCCGAGGCCGCGGTGCCGAACATCACGGTGCCGATCAGCACCGCGGCTCCCAGACCCAAGCTCCCCTTCGCCATCCCGCAACTCCCTCGACGCCCCTGCCGAATCCGCATACGGCCGGCCCAATTCCGTATCGTTGGGTTCGCCATAGGAATGTGGCGTCAATCGAGCGGCAAACCGGCTCTCCAATACGTCTGTGCGCTGAAAGCCGAAAAGCCGCGGCCGTAACCCTTTGGCAACACTTCCGCCGGCCTGCGGCGCGTTGACAGGCTGGAGGCGCCTTGCGACCACGCCTTCATGCCGGCCTACGATTTCACCGCTCCCCGCCTCTACGTCGCGGCCGACCTCGCCGAGGGCGCGCGCCTGCCGCTCGACCGGGCGCAGGCGAACTATCTGCTGAACGTCCTGCGCCGGGGACCGGACGATCCCGTGCTGGTCTTCAACGGCCGCGACGGCGAGTGGCGCGCCCATCTGGTCCAGACCGGGCGGAAGGGCGCCGATCTGCATGTCGCCGCGCAGACGCGCCCGCAGCCCGCGCCGGCCGATCTCCACTACCTGTTCGCGCCGCTGAAGAGCGCGCGCCTGGATTACCTGGCGCAGAAGGCGGTGGAGATGGGGGCGGGCACGATCCGGCCGGTGATCACCCGTTACACGCAGGGCGACCGGGTCAACATGGACCGGCTGCGCGCCAACGCCATCGAGGCCGCCGAGCAGTGCGGCATCCTGGCGATCCCGGATTGCCCGGAGCCCGCGCGGCTTCCCGAGGTCTTAGCCGGTCTGGATCCGGAGCGGCTCGTCGTGTTCTGCGACGAGGATGCGCCGGTGCGCGATCCGGTGCGTGCGCTCGCGGCCGCGGCCGATCCGAAGGCGCCGCCGCCGCTCGCCGTGCTGGTGGGGCCGGAGGGCGGCTTCTCCGAGGAGGAGCGGGCGCTGATCCGGACCCGGCCCAATACGGTTGCGCTCTCGCTGGGGCCGCGGATCCTGCGCGCCGATACCGCTGCGGTCGCAGTCCTCGCCCTGGTCCAGGCCGTGCTCGGCGACGCGCGCTGATTATACGTTGCGCCCGGTTCGATGTGTGCCCGCGCACATCAGGACGCGGCGGTGGCGGGTTGCTCCCGCGGTTGGGACGTGTTGGCGCATGTCGATCCCCGGCACCGCGTTGTGGGTTTTCGGCGCCTCGACTATGTGCGTGGACGGACGCCGCCTGCGCCGCACGCTCGTCGGGGTCGAGGGCGGGCGTCCGCCCGGCCCCATCGCGAGAGGGGAGCCGGACGGACCCGCCGGAGCAACCCGGCGCGCTCATCCCAGGCTCAGGTCAGACGCACGGACGGGTAGCGCATGGCGCGCGACAGCAACGACAGCACGCCGCTCACCACGCGTGCCGAACTGATCGAATGGTTCGCGGCGGGCGAGAAGCCGCGCGCGCGGTTCGCGATCGGGACCGAGCACGAAAAAATCCCGTTCTATCGGGACAGCCGGGATCCGGTGCCCTACGACGGGGAGCAGGGCATCAAAGCCCTGCTGGAGGGGCTTGCCCGCGAGACGGGCTGGGAGCCGATCCTCGATCTGGGCAACATCATCGGCCTCGCGGCCGAGGAGGGCGGGGCGATCTCGATCGAGCCCGGTGGCCAGTTCGAACTGTCCGGTGCCGCGCTCCCGGACATCCACGCCACCGCGGCGGAACTCGCGACCCATCTCGCGGCCGCGAAGCAGGTCGCCGATCCCCTGGGCATCGGCTTCCTGACCCTGGGTATGAGCCCGAAATGGCGCCGGGACGAGACCCCGGTGATGCCCAAGAGCCGCTACAGGATCATGGCCTCCTACATGCCGAAGGTCGGGTCCCTCGGCCTCGACATGATGCTGCGCACCGCCACCGTGCAGGTGAATCTCGATTTCGCCTCCGAGGCCGATATGGTGCGCAAGATGCGCGCCTCCCTGGCGCTGCAGCCGGTGGCCACCGCGCTCTTCGCCAATTCCCCCTTCACCGACGGAAGACCGAACGGCTTCCTGTCGCGCCGCTCCGAGATCTGGCGCGACACCGATGCCGACCGCACCGGCATGCTGCCCTTCGCGTTCGAGGCCGGGTTCGGCTACGAGGCCTATGCCGATTGGCTGCTCGACATGCCGATGTATTTCGTCAAGCGCGGGGACACCTACCACGACGTGTCGGGCGCCTCGTTCCGCGACCTGATGGCCGGGAAGCTGCCGCAACTCCCGGGCGAGTACGCGACAGTTGCGGATTGGGCCAACCACGCCTCGACCGCCTTCCCCGAGGTCCGGCTCAAGCGCTTCCTGGAGATGCGCGGGGCCGATGTCGGCGATTCCAGGATGATCGCCGCGCAGGCAGCCTTCTGGACCGGACTGCTCTACGACGAAACGGCCCTCGACGCGGCGCTCGACCTCGTGAAGGGCTGGAGCGTGGCCAACCGGGAGGCCGCGCGCGCCACCGCGCCGCGTCTCGGCCTCGCGACGCCCGTGGCCAACACGACCCTCGGCGTGGTCGCCGCCGAGGCGCTGGCCATCGCCCGGTCCGGGCTGCGCGCCCGCGGCCGCCGCGACGCCGAGGGGCGCGACGAGACGATGTATCTCCAACCCCTCGAAGCCATCGTGGCGGCTGGCCGGACCCGGGCCGAGGATCTGCTCGCCGATTACGAGGGCCGCTGGGGCCGATGTGTGCGCGCCGCCTTCACGGAATGCGTCTTCTGAGAGCCGGCTGACGGCGTGATCGGCGCCGACGCGACTCGCGAGCGGATTGTGCTACTGGAACGTTCCGAAGCACCTGTTCGGTGCGCAAGGGGGTGTTCCATGTTCCGTTCCACCGCCGCGTTCCTGGCCGGGGCGGCCGTCCTCACCGCCAGCGCCGGCGCCAGCCTCGCTGCGGATCCAACCCAGTTCCGGGCACAGCCGGAGCTCGGCCGACGCGTACCCGGGCCGACCCGGCCGCCGCTCTACAGCTACTACGGTGAGTATCAGTATCCGGTGCCGTTCGGTTACGGATACTCCTACGCGCCAACACGTTCCCACGGCTTCGAGTACGGCTATTATGGGCCGCGCTATTCCTGGTCCGATCCGGATTGGTATTACGGCCCGGCCTTCAGCTATCCGGAGTGGTGAGCGGCGGCTGGCCTGCCGGCGGCGCGACGCTCATGAGGCGCGCGGTACAGGAGCTTGCGGGGTGGACGAGACCGATATCGTCCTCGATCTCAGCGGCCTGAAATGTCCGCTGCCGGTCCTGCGGACCCGCAAGGCGCTGCGCCGCCTCGCCGCCGGCCGGATCCTCGTGGTGACCTGCACCGATCCGCTGGCGATGATCGACATCCCGAACCTCGTCCGCGAGGAGGGCGCCCGGCTCGACGCGGCGGAGCGGCACGGTGACCGCCTGCGCTTCCGCATCGCGCTCTCCGCGAAGCCGCCGCATTCCTGAACGATCCGTCGGGCCTCAGCGAGAGGGATGGGGCCGGCATGACATCGCGGATCGGGGGCGTGCGCCTCGTGCATGACGGCTGGGCCCGTTTCCTCGTGGCCGAGGTGATGCAGGCGGACGGGACGCGCATCACGCGGGAGATCGAGGATCACGGCCGGGCGGTCGCGGTTCTGCCCTACGATCCGGACCGGCGCGTCGCGACGCTGGTCTCCCAGTTCCGGGCGCCGGTCCTCTATTCCGATGGTCCGCCGACCCACATGGAGGTGCCGGCGGGCCTGCTCGACGAGGGGGCGGCTGAGGATGAAGCCCGGCGCGAGGCGATGGAGGAGACGGGTCTGCGCCTGGGCGGGTTGGACTTCGTCGCCAGCGCGTGGTCGATGCCGGGGATCTCGACCGAGCGGATGGACCTGTTCCTGGCCGCCTACGGGGTCGCCGACCGGGCTGGGGCCGGGGGCGGCTTGGCCGCTGAGGGCGAGGCGGTGGCGGTCCACGAGATCCCGCTTCAGGAACTCGCCGCCATGGGGCGCGACGGGCGGCTCACCGACATGAAGTCGCTCGTGCTTCTGTACGCGCTGCAATTGCGACGGCCGGATCTGTTCTGAGTCGCGCCCGTCAAACTCCCGCCCCCGGACAGGGGCAGGAGGCTGCGTGGAGCGCCCTGGTTCGGCCTCCGGAGCTTTGGACCCGCCTCAGCCGCCGCGATCCACGATCCGGCCCCGGGCGACGATGCCGATGAAGCGCCAGGACTTGATGAAGTAGCGGCGAAACAGCCGCCGCGGCGCCTGGAGGAACCGGAAGATCCATTCGAGGCCCAGGCGCTGCATCAGGCCCGGGGCCCGCGACAGGTATCCCGCCGCCACGTTCAGCGCATCGCCGATGCAGAACACGACTGGGTTGCCCAGCGCCGACCGATGCCGGTCGATCCAGATCTCCGATTTGGGCGCCCCGACGCCCATGACCAGCAGCGTCGTCCCATGCGCCCGGATCCGCGCCGCGAGGTCCCGGCTGTACTCCCGGTCGGTTTCGAAGCCGAAGGGCGGGACGGCGCTCGCCACCGCTCCCGCCGGCAGACCCTTGGCCCGCAACCGGGCCGCCAGCGCGTCCGCCGCGTCCTGGCGCGCCGAGACCAGGAAGATCCGCCGGGCGAAGGCGGGCGGGTCGGCCAGCACGCAGTCCAGCAGATCGTGGCCGGTCACCCGGTGGACCGGCCGACGGCAGGCTGCCCGCGCCAGCCAGACCAGCGGCATCCCGTCGAGGGTCCGCGCCGCCGCGCGGTCATAGGCGTCCCGGAAGGCCGGATCCGTGCTGAGCTGGACGATGTGATCGACATTGGCCGTCACGATCATCCGGGGGCCGTCGTCGCGCCGGGCCGCCACCGCGGCCACGATCGATTCGGCACTGCCGGTCTGGAAGCGCAGGCCGAACAGCTCGACGGACGCGCCCGGCAGGGCCGATCCGGGGAGCAGGGTGGCGGGCAACCGGACGGTGCGCGCCTCCCGGGGAAGCGGGTCTGCCGCATCCAGGTCGAGTCGGAGCCGCCCGAGATCACGCATCGGCGGCTCGGAAGCTTGCGGCGGGGCGCGGAGCGGCACGCTGCGAACGGCGTCGATCGCTGTCGGCGCCGAGCGCCAGGGCGATGCCGCCGCCCATGAGCAGACCGAGCACGAGGGCCAGCGGCAGGACGATTTTCGGCGAGGGCGGGAAGGTCCGCTGGCGGGCGGGGGTCGCCGCCGAGATGATCCGTACGTTGGTGGTGTCGAGCCGCTCCTGCTCGCTCGCCTCGCGGGCGCGCTTCAGATAGGCCTCGTACACGCCCCGGCGCGCTTCGAGCGTCCGCTCCAGCTCGCGCAGGCCGACATAGGCCCGGTCGCTGGAGGCCGTCTCGGTCTTGACCCGGTCGAGATTGGCCCGGATCGCGGCTTCGCTGGCGGCGGCCCGGTCGTAATCCTTCTGGGTCGTGTCGATGATCCGCTCCTTCTCGCGCTGGATCAGGCGCTGGAGGTCGCGCTGCTGAGCGTATTGCTCGGCCATGGCCGGGTGGCGCTCGCCGAGCCGGGTCGCGAGCTCGGCGGTGTTGCGGGAGAGCGTGGCGTATTGCTGGCGCAGCGCCTGCATCTCCAGCGATTGCAGCATCTCGGGGAGCGCGGTGCTCGGATCCGAGGACCGCATCCGGCGTGCCTGATCGAGCCGCGCCTTCGCCTCTGCGGTCTTGATCGAGGCGGTCACGAGTTGCTGGTTCAGGTCGCCGAGCTGCTGATCGGTGAGCAGGCGCCCGCTCGAAGCCACGAGCTTGTGCACCTCACGGTAGCGGACCACCGCGTCCTCGGCCTGCTCGACGTCGCGCTTCAGGCTGGCGAGGCGACCCGCCAGGGCATCCGAGGCGCGGCGGGCGGTGTCGGTCCGCGCGGCGGCTTCCTCGGCGAAGTAGGCGTCGCCGATGGCGTTGGCGATTCGCGCGGCCTTCTCGGGGTCGCGGGACTGGACGGAGACGTCGATCACGAAGGTCCGCTCGGCCCGGCGGACGCTGAGGCGGTTCTGGAGCGTGTCGAGGGCGATGTTGACCGGGTTCCGGCTGGCGGGCGGGGGCAGCATGCCGAGCGCCCCCTTGATCCCGTTGAGCGTCGCGTTGTTGCCGTCCGGCAGCACGAACTCGTCGTCCTGATCGAGGTGAAGCTTGGCGATCACCCGGCGCAGGACGTTGTCGGACTGGATCACCCGCACCTGGCTCTCGGCGATGGAGACGCCGCTATCGGCCTGCGGCTGGCGGGCGTTCACGTCGTTCTCGACGACGCGCAGGTCGCTTGGATCGACGAGGATCTGGATGCTGGAGGTGTAGCGCGGCGGGATCAGGCCGAGCAGCGCCACCGCAACCGCCACCATGAACAGGGCGCTCAGCACGATGAAGCTGCGCCCGCGCCAGAGGCGGCGCAGGATGACCTTCGGGTCGTTGCGGGATGCGACGTCCGGAAGCACGATCCGGACGGGTTGCTCACCGCTTATTCGTGTCGAGAAGTCGAACATACGCCTCGCTCCCTGACCTTTTGGGACGGACTGGTCGCCCACCGTCCCCGTCATCCTGTTCCCGTTCCGGTCAGCTGTGTGCCGATTCGGTACAGGACCACGCCGAGGGCAGTGCCTTGGATGATACGTCAGCAATCGGCGTACCGCCAAAGTACTCTCGTCGTGATCCGAGGGCCGCGACTTGGAGCCTGTAGATCGCCTCCTTTGGAGAGGGGATCAACTGTCACTCCTTGACGGCGAGAAAAGCCATCGCCCAGCCGCAGACTACGTACGAAAGTCGGCGGCGCCCTGCACCGCAACCGTCGAATCCACAGCCTCGTAGGCTGCGGGATCACCCGCGAGGAACCGGTGGAAGCGTGCCCCGTCCTCGGCCGCCGCGGCGTTCCAGCGCGCTACGTTGTCCCGGCTGGCCGCAGCCGCCCGGGCGAGGCCGCTCCCGGCGAGCCAATCGGTCAGCGCGCGCGCTGCGGCCTCCGGCGCTTCCGGGCGGATCAGCAAACCGGACCGGCCCAGCACCTCGCGGAACACGGCGTCGTCCGGTGCCACAACCGGTAGACCGCCGTGCTGCACCTCCAGCAGGGGCAGGCCGAGCCCCTCCGCCTTCGAGGTCGAAAGCAGCAGGTGGCACGACGCCACGAGGCTGCGCAGCTCGGCGTCCGAGAGATAGCCGTGCCGGTGCAGGAAGGGCGCGGGATCGTCCAGGAAGGCGTGCCGGCCCCAGCCGACCCGGCCCACGAGGTGCAGTTCCGCCGGCATGCCGGCCCGGATCAGCGCCGCCGTGAGGGCGAGGGCGGCCGGGTAGTTCTTCCGCGGCTCGATGGTCCCGATGGCGAGGATGCGCAGCGTGCCACCCGGTATGAGGGAGGCCGGCCCCGGCAGGTCGGCGAGCCCGAACGCGTCGCGCACCGGCGGCCGCAGCAGCGCGACCCGGGCCCGGGGGGCGCAGACGGCACGCACCGCCTCGCCGGTGGTCCGGCTGTTGACGAACAGGTTCGGGCACCAGCGCAGGGCCAGGGCGAAGCTCGGGCTCATGTAGAGCCGGCTGCGCAGGCTCAGATCCTCCGGCCGGGTCACGAGGAAGGTGTCGTGCACGTAGAGCAGGCAGCGCTCGGCCGCGAGCGCGCAGAGCGGACCCGGCGGGAAGCCCGGGAACAGGAAGAGCGCGTCCCGGTCCCGCAACGCGTGCAGGGGCAGACCGAGGTGCTGCGCCGCGATCATGCCCGGCAGCGATCCGCCGGTGACTATCCGGACCGCGTGGGGCGCGAGCTTGTCCGGGGCGAACAAGTCGAGGGTGACCCGCTCGATCCCGGTGACGTGGCCGCGCAGATGCGTCTGGTCGAGATAGATCCGCCGGGTTCGGCCGGCGGTCGCGTCGTCAGACCGCGTCGTCACGGCAGGCTCCGGTGCAGGCGGCCCGCGAGATAGAGGCAGCGGCGCACGAGGAGGGGCATCCGGCGCCCGAGGACCATCTGCTTGGCCCGCCGCAGCCGGCGCACGAAGGGCCGCGAGGCCGCCGGTACGGTTCCGACCGTGCCCGCCCGCCGCACGGCCGCGAAGGGGAAATGGCCGAGCATCGCGGGCTCGAAGCGCGGCCGCGTCGTGGCGTCCCTCAGCCCGTGCCGCCGGAAGACGGCCTCCAGCGACAGGGCTGCGGCGGCCGGGCTGAAGCGGCTCTCCAGGGCGATCCGCGCGAAGGCGCCGAGCCGCGTGCGCGCCTCGGGATCATCGATCAGCGCCGCAAGGGCCTCCGCGAGGGCGCCGGGCTTCAGGGGCACGAGGCGGCCCGAAACGCCGTCGATCACCGCGGAGGCCAGCCCGGAGGTGCGGTAGGCCAGGGTCGGCACGCCGCACAGGCCGGCCTCGATCGGCGTCTGCCCGAGGGTCTCGTGGCGGCTCGCCGTGACGTGGAGGTCGCACGCGCCATACCATGTGGCGAGCGTCTCCTCGTCGGCGATCAGCCCCGGCGCGAACAGGTTGGCGATGCCGAGCCGGGCCGGATCGTCGAGCCGGCCGATCGCCACGACGCCTACGCCCGGGCGTGCCACCGCCCGGAGCGCGTCGCGCAGGTCGTGAAACCCCTTGTCGGGGCCGTCCACGATCACCGCGGAGATCAGGATCAGCACGTCGTCGGGCGGCAGGCCGAGCCGGCGGCGCAAAGCCGCGCGATCGCCCGGTCGGAACACGCCGGTCGGGAAGGCGAGCCGGATCGGCTCCGCCACCGTGCCCGGCGGCGCCAACTCCCGGGCGCGCGCCAGCGTCCAGTCGGAATTGGCGAGGAGCCACGGAGCCGCGGGGCCGGCCAGGGCCGCACGCTTGCGGGCGTGCATGCCGGCGATCCGACGCGGGGCGAGCTGCGGGTACTCGTCCGGACCCGGGCAGGCGGCGTCGCAGCCGATCACGGCGCGGCCGCAATCCCGCGGATGGCAGCAGCGGCCGGTGAGCGGAAACAAGTCATGCAGGACGAGGGCGACCGGGCCGTGCCGCCGCAGGCGGTCGACCACGTCGAGGCTGCGGGTCGCGCCGTGCAGGTTGCCGGCGAGGACGAGGTCGGGCGCAGCCGCCAGGATCGCGGCCTCGGCCACCGGAAAGGTGTCGGTCCACTCGGCCGCCTCGGGGCGATCGCTCAGGGTGACGGGAGTCAGGCGGTGGCCCGCGAGGCCGAGCGCCTCGGCGAGCCGCCGCTGCGCCACGCCGGCCCCGCCCTGCGTGCCGGTCCCGGTGAGCGAGACGATGGACAGGCCGTCCGCAGGGGCCGGAGCCGCCGCCAGCTTATGGAGCAGCACCGGGCGGCCGATGGTCCGGCGGGCCTCCTCCGGGAGCACCGACCACGCCGCGGCGGCATCGAGCCTCCCGTCGGCGCCGAGCGCGGCGCGCGGATCGAGGCTCCCGCGTGCCCAGAGCACCCCGCTGCCCGTGACGGCGGACCCGCCCGGTTCATCCGCGAAAGCCGGGCTGTCGAGGGAATGGACCGCCCTGTCGAACAGGACGCGCAGGCCCGCCACCGCGGCTGCCCCCGTCAGTACCGCTTCGAGGGCCGATGCGGCCAGCGCACCGGGGGCGAGGAGATCGCCGGCATCGAGCCAAAGCAGGTGATCGATGCCCGGATCGGCCAGGATCCGCGCGACAGCCGAATGCGCGTCCCGAGACGCGACGAGGTCGTGCCGGAGCTCCGCATAATCCTGGCGCAGGACTGAAGCGACGGTCTCGCCGAGCAGCGCGTCGGCCTCGACCACGGTGATGATGCGGATCCGCGGCCAGGGCCGCCCGTCCGGCAGCGCGGCGGGCCGGGCCGGGCCGATGACGGCCGGGCCGAATGGCCAGCCGGCGATGCCGTGGGCGGGCGGCGAGGGGGCTGGGGCTTCGGTCAAGGCGGCTCGGGTATCGTGTTGCGGCTGCACCCTGGACGCGAATGTTGAAGATTGCCTCTCGCGCTTTGGCCCTGACCGAGGCGTCGGGCCGTCAGCCCACCACGTGGATCCGCGCGGGTCCCGCCTCCATCCGGCCGATTCGGGCGGCGGCCGGGTAGCCGGCGTCGTGGATGCGGGCCAGGATGGCCTCGGCCCGGTCGGCCGCGCAGGTCACCAGAAGGCCGCCGGAGGTCTGCGGGTCGGTGAGCAGGTGGCGGCGCCAATCCGGGAGATCGGCGGGCAGGTCGATCTCCGCGCCGAACGCGGCCCAGTTGCGGTGCGAGGCGCCGGTGACGCAGCCCTCCTGCGCCAGCGCCGCCGCCCGCGGCAGAAGCGGCAGGGCATCCGCCTCGAGCCGGAAGGTCAGGCCGGCGCCCCGGGCGAGTTCGAGGCCGTGGCCGAGGATGCCGAAGCCGGTCACGTCGGTCAGCGCGTGGACGGCGGGCTCGGCTGCGAGCTCCGGGCCGATCCGGTTCAGCAGGGTGGTGGTGGCGATGAAATCCCGGTAGCCGCCCTCGTCCAGCTTTTCGCGCTTGATCGCCGCCGAGTAGACGCCGACCCCGAGGGCCTTGGTCAGGATGACCGCGTCGCCGGCCAGCGCGTCGGCGTTGCGCCGCACCGCCTCCCGGCGGCAGGTGCCGATCACCGCGAGCCCGTAGATCGGCTCGGGCGCGTCGATCGAGTGGCCGCCCGCCACGGGGATTCCGGCCTCGGCGCAGATCTCGGCGCCGCCCCGGAGGATCCGGGCCACCACCTCGGGCTCGATCTTGCCGAGCGGCATGCCCAGGATCGCGAGGGCCAGGATCGGCCGGCCGCCCATGGCGTAGACGTCCGAGATGGCGTTCGTCGCCGCGATCCGGCCGAAATCGACCGGATCGTCCACCATCGGGGTGAAGAAGTCGGTGGTGGCGATCACGCAGGTGCCGTCGTCGAGTTCCCACACCGCGGCATCGTCGGAGGTCTCGTTGCCGACGAGCAGGCGCTCGAACGGGCCTGCGGCCGGCTGCGCAGCCAGCAGCTGGCGCAGAATTGCCGGGTCGAGCTTGCAGCCGCAGCCGCCGCCATGGGCGAGGCTCGAGAGGCGGGGGACATCGGTCATGACTGAACTCCGGTCCGGATGGCGCGACCCCTCAATCAGTAGCGCGTCGTGACCGCGTTGAGCCAGTCCGGCGAGGCCGCCACGATGGCCGACTCTGCGCGCTTGTCGAGGCCGCTCAGCACCAGCAGACCCAGCACGATGAGCAGGAGGCCCAGACCGGCTTTCGCGGTCCGGCCGGCCGCCGCGAGCCCGCCGCGCCAGCGCATCAGCGCCTCGCGGGAGGCGAAGCCCAGCAGCATCAGCGGCAGCGCGGCGCCGATCCCGAAGGCCAGCATCGTCAGGGCGACGCTGCCCAGATGCTGGCCGCGCGCCGCCATCAGCGAGGCGGCGCCGAGGGTCGGGCCGACACAGGGGCTCCAGGCCGCGCCCAGCAGGAGGCCCACGGTGAACTGGCCGGAGAGGCCGCCTGTCCCGACGCCGCCGAAGCGCTCCTCGGCCCAGGCGCCGACTGGACCCGCCGCGGTCGCGACCCGGGCCTGGAGCCGCGGCAGCACCAGCACGATCCCCACCCCAACCATCAGGATCGCGCCGACGGAGCGGAACACGTCGCCGTCGAGCCCGATGGCGAAGCCCACGGTCGCCACGAAGAGACCGATCGCCGTGAAAGCGATCGCCAGCCCGGCCGCCAGGGCCAAAGGACCGAGCCGGTGCTCCGCCGCCGCGGTCCCGAGGACGATCGGCACCAGCGGCAGCACGCACGGCGACAGCACCGATAGCAGCCCGGCCAGGAACGCGAAGGCGACCGTCCCGAGCATCGTCCGCATCCTCCCGCACCATCGTTCCTTATGCGCAGGCTTCACCGTCGGCGGATGCGCCGTCAACGCGCCCGCGCGTCACGGCTTCGTGGGAACCTCCCGGCCCGCTCGGCGCTTCGGCGCCCAGCCGGACACGGAAAGCAGGCTGGCCTCACGCGGAGCCGAACGGTGACCATCTTCTTCACGGGCGACACGCATTTCGGCGACACGCGGGTGCTGCGCTTCGACCACAGGCCCTATCCGGACCTTGAGGCCCACGATGCCGGCCTGATCGCCGCCTGGAACGAGACGGTCGCTCCCGGCGACACCGTCTGGCACCTCGGCGATTTCGCTCTCGGCCCGAGCGGTGCGCGGATCCGCGAGATCCTCGACGGGCTCAACGGCGAGAAGCACCTGATCGTCGGCAACAATGACGGACCCGACACCCTGGGGGCGCCCGGCTGGTCCTCGGTGCGCCACTACGCGGAGTTCGCCGTCGAGGGCCGGATGGTGGTGCTCTGCCATTACGCGTTCCGCACGTGGAACGGGATGAGCAAAGGTGCCCTCAACCTGCACGGACATAGCCACGGCAAGCTCAAGCCGATGCCGAAGCAGTACGATGTCGGTGTCGATCCAATGGGGCCGGCGCCGGTGGCGCTCCCCACTATCCTCAGCTCACGCTTGCGGGGGAAGCACTGATTTCGGCCGGAACCTTCACCACAGCTTCACCGTTTTTGCCCACAGAGAAGGGGTGGTCCTGCACCGCCCCGAGAAACCCGGCAGTGCCCGTTCGGCCTGTCCATCAACGCGTACGTGAGTGTTCCCGTGAGAGCCAGTTCGGCTACTCTTCTTCGCTGCCTCGCCAGCCCGCTGGCCGGCCTCGCCCTGACCTCCTCGGCCCTGGCCCTGCCAGCCTGCCTGGAGGCCCAGCGCAAGGTCGATGAGGCGAACGCCCTGCGCTTCCAGGCACGCCAGGAGGCGCGGCTCGGCAACCACGACCGTGTCTGCGACACGCTCGACGAAGTCGGTGACCGCTACGAGGACGCCCGTGACGCATTCGAGCGATGCGGCGAGGGTGTCGTAGCGATCGACCTGCGGAGCGAGCTGCGCGGCCTGCGGATCGCCAGGAAAATCAATCGCTGCGACTGATCGGGTGCGCCTCCGCACTTCGAGCTGCCCGCTCCCGCAGCAACGTCCCGTCATGCGCGACGCAGGTCGCCCACAAGGTTTTTCGCCGATGACCCCTGTGACCCTGTCGACCGAGATCGAGCCGTCCGCCGCCGTCCGGACCGGTCCGTCCTTCGCCGCTGCCCTGTGCGGCTTCGTCAGCACGACCGTCGCGACGACGATGCTGCTGGTCCTGCTCGGCGCGCTCTGATTACGGCGCGACCGACCAGAAGCGCTGGCGGTTGAACAGGATTTCCTGCGCCACGCCCTTCGGAGCCGCTTCCGGGCGCCGATTGCAATCCGGCTCCGGCGCCTTGGGTGCCGCCGCCAAGGCTAATGGTGCCGGGGCCGGTTTCAGCCCGAGGCGTGCCTGAACCTCCGGCTGGCGCGCGGCTGCGATCGTCAGCACGCAGGCGATGAGGCCGCCAGCCACGGTTCCGAGGAAGAAATTCAGCATTGTTGACGTGATCCGGGACCGGTTTCTGAGGCCACATCGCGTGGTCGTTGTCCAACCCGGCGTTATCATGGCCGACCCGACGCTCACGCAGTCTTAACTCCTGATCTGCGATAGCTACGGGCAAGCCTGCCTGCCGGCAGGACTGATGACGGGGTCTGCACCGCCGATGAACATCGCCGCCAATGCTTATGCCAGAACCGCCCAAAGCGCGCTGACGCCCCGCGAAGCCGAATCCCAGCTGCTGCTGAAGGCCGCGCAACGCCTGATCGGCGCCGGTCAGGCGCTCGCCGCAGGGGAGAGCGCCCGAATCAACGATGCGTTGTCCTACAATCAGCGGGTGTGGACGCTGCTGAGCACGGAGGCCACCGCCGAGCAGAACCCGCTTCCCGCGGATGTGAAGCAGGGTGTCGGGCGCCTCGGCGCCTACGTGCTGAACACTTGCCTCGACGCGATGATCGCTCCGACGCCGGAGAAGATCGCCACGCTCGTGTCGATCAACAACCACGTGGCAGCAGGCCTGCAGGGCAATCCCGGCTGAGGCGGGCTCGGCTCCTACGGAGCCTCCGCGGCGACCGGATGATCCGTCCCGGGCATCCGGACCGCGCTCTCCCACTCGACCAGTTTGCGGCTCAGCTTGAGTGCCCGATAGTATTCGCCGGCCTCGACCTGCTCGGCGATCGCCGCGATCTGGGGCGCCGCCGCCGGAGCCTGCCGGATCAGGTCGGTGGCTTGGCGGAAGAACAGGTCGATGCCCTTTGCCGGATCGTCGGCCAGATAGATCACCGTCAGCGTCAGGTGGAGCTGCTTGCAGGCCGTGTCGGCCTCGCTCTCCGTGATGATCTCACTCTCACGCAGAAACTTGCATTGTGTCTCGATCAGGAATGTCGAGCGGCGTTCGCCGTTGCGCAGCAGGGCACCGTTGATGATCAGCCGCTCGTACGGCTTGAGTTCCAGACGCAGGGGCATCGCGCTGTCCTTTCTGGAGCGCTGACCGCCGTCGCTCGGAATCCGGCGAGGAGCGCGCGTCGAAGCAGTGGCCTGGAGCCACGCCGGATCGCGACGCGGTCCAAGGCGACTCGGGATGTCGCCCTGTTGTGTTTGAGCAACCGTTAACGTTTCACGAACTCCCGCGCCGGCCACGTTGCGGACCGAGGCCGAACTGGATAAAACTCAGACAAATCGTGCTTTGCTCTGAGGGTGGAAACCGTTCGATGCCGACATTGTCTGACGGTCGCGCGCTCTATCCGAGCCTCCGGGACAAGCGCGTGCTGGTGACCGGCGGCGCCTCCGGCATCGGGGAGGGGCTTGTCGAGGCGTTCGTGGCCCAGGGTGCCCGGGTCGTCTTCTGCGACATCGCGGACGAGGCGGCGGCTGCGCTGGTTGCGCGTCTCTCGCCGCGCGCCGCGCACGCGCCGCTCTACCGCCGCTGTGATCTCACCGACGTGGAGGCGGTCCGCCGTTTCGTGGCCGAGGCCGAGACGACCCTGGGTGGCCTGGACGTGCTGGTGAACAATGCCGGCAACGACGATCGGCACAGCCTCGAGGACGTCACGCCCGCCTACTGGGATGACCGGATGGCGGTGAACCTGCGGCACCTGTTCTTCGCCGCCCAGGCGGCCGTGCCGGCGATGCGGCGGGCCGGGGGTGGGGTGATCCTGAACTTCGGGTCGATCAGCTGGCACCTGGGCTCGAAGAACATGCCGGTCTACCAGACCGCCAAGGCCGCGATCGAGGGGATGACCCGCGCGCTCGCCCGCGACCTCGGCCGCGACGGCATCCGGGTGGTGGCGATCGTGCCCGGCAACGTCCAGACCCCGCGGCAGGAAAAATGGTACACGCCCGAGGGCGAGGCGGAGATCGTCGCGGCGCAGTGCCTCGACGGGCGGATCCAGCCGGCCGACGTCGCCGCCCTGGTCCTGTTCCTGGCCTCGGATGATGCCCGCATGTGCACCGGCCACGGCTACTTCGTGGATGCCGGCTGGCGCTGATTGCAGGTTGCACCGGCTGCGTTGCGAACGATTGGGCGCCGGATCTCCGTACGCGAGCCGGCCTTCCGGCTGCACAGTCCTCATCTCGGGCGCCGGGCGGGAGGCCGCACCGGCGCCTGGCCGTACCTCAGTCGCACGATTCCTTCTTGACCGTCTTGGAATCACCCATGTCGTTCTCCTTGCGCACCGTCTTGGTGACGCAGCCGTCGCCATGGTCGTGGACCGTGACGGATTTCGACTCGGAGGCGGGGCGATCGACGACGACGGCGGGCCGGTCGCGCTCGATAACCGTGGTCTGAGCCTGCGCGGACGCGCAGACACTCAACAGGGCAGCGGTGGCAATCAGTGCGATGCGCATTCTGGGGCTCCAGTACCGGAATTCGGTACCGAATAACGGCAATCCCAGCTTGAGCGTTCCGCTGCCTGGACGGCCCATGAAACGGACCGAACCCGTAAGAAACTTGGCTCGGTCCGCGCGCCGTTCGGCTTGAGGGACAGCCGGAGCGACCACTCTAGTGGGGCTCGGGCCAGGGTCGGCGCAAGTCCGCGAAAACTACCTGCGCCGAGACCCGGGAAGCCCTCAGCCGCCCGTCATCGGGGGGAAGAACGCGATCTCGCGCGCGCCCGCGATCGCCGCGTCCGGCTTGGCATGAACCCGGTCGATGGCGGCGCGCACCACGCCGGGCTCCTCGAAGGCGTGGACGTATTCCTCGCCGCGACCCCGGAGCCACGTCACCAGATCGGCCACGGTGGCGACCGTCGCCGGCGGCGTCAGCTCCTCCTCGGGGCGACCGATCCGCTCGCGGACCCAGGCGAAATAGACGAGCTTCATCGGATCACATCTCAGCGCGGGTCGTCGATGACGTGCTTGATCCCGGCCCGCATGTAGTCCCAGCCGGTCCAGATCGTCAGCGCGGCGGCGAGCCACAGCAGCGCGAGACCGATCCGCTCCGTCCCCGGCAGCACCGTCTCGCCGGCCGGGCCGGCCACGAGGAAGCCCAGGGCGACGAGCTGCACGGTCGTCTTCCACTTGGCGATCCTGCTCACCGGCACGCCGACCTTCAGCTCGGCCAGATACTCCCGCAGGCCCGAGACCAGCACCTCCCGGCACAGGATCACGATCGCCGCCCAGACGCTGGAGCCGACGATCGTGTGATCGGCCGCCAGCATCAGCAGGCAGGCCGAGACGAGGAGCTTGTCGGCGATCGGGTCGAGCATCCGGCCGAGCGCCGAGCTCTGGTGGTAAGTACGCGCGACGTACCCGTCCAGGTAGTCGGTGATCGCGGCCGCCACGAACACCCCCAGCGCCGTCCACCGGGCGGTGTGGGATTCGGGCCAGAACAGCAGCGCGACCATCACCGGCACCGCGACGAGGCGCCCGTAGGTCAGGCAGTTCGCGAGCGTCCAGGCCGGCGACCGTCGTCGGGGTAGGACGGCGTTCATCGCCGCGGTGAAATCAGAGCGCGGCGCAGGCGTCAACGCCTCGGTGTCCGACTTGGCCATGGCGGCGGGATTCTCAGGCGCCGGCATGGAAGAAGTCGTAGACCGCCCGTGCGGTGGCGGCGTTCACGCCCGGGGTCTTGGCCAGATCCTCGAAGGCGGCGCGCTCGATCGCCTTGACGGTTCCGAAATGGTGCAGCAGCGCACGCTTGCGGCTCGGGCCGATGCCGGCGATCTCGTCCAGGGGATTCTTCACCATCTCACGCTTGCGCTTGGCCCGGTGGCTTCCAATGGCGAAGCGGTGCGCCTCGTCGCGGAGTCGCTGCACGAAGTAGAGCGTCGGATCGCGCGGCGGAAGCTTGAAGGGCGGCCGGCCGGGGACGAAAAACGTCTCGCGTCCGGCGTCCCGGTCGCGGCCCTTGGCGACTCCGACCAGGGGCACGTCCGTCACGCCGACCGCGTCGAGGGCCGCCCGTGCGGCGTCGAGCTGCCCCTTGCCGCCGTCGATGAGCACGAGGTCGGGCCAGGCCGGGAAGGATTCGCTCTCCTCGGCCGGAACGGGCTCGGGCGCGCCGCCCTCCGCGGCGGCGACCTCCGCCTCCCGGGCGGTGCGCGGCGCCTCCTTCACCAGCCGCTTGAAGCGGCGCTGCAGCACCTCGCGCATCATGCCGAAATCGTCCCCCGGGGTGAGCTCCTCGTTCTTGATGTTGAACGTGCGGTAATGCGTCTTCATGAAACCCGTAGGGCCGGCGACGATCATGCCGCCGACCGCGTTCGTGCCCATGATGTGCGAGTTGTCGTAGACCTCGATCCGGCGCGGCGCCTTCTCCATGCCGAAGGCCTGACCCAGGGCCGCGAGCAGCTTGCCCTGGGAGGCCGTGTCGGCGAGCCGCCGGGCCAAAGCCTCCTTGGCGTTGCGCTGGGCGTAATCGACGAGGTTCTTCCGCTCCCCCCGGAGCGGTCGATGGATCTCGACGCGGTAATCGACCCGGCTCGACAGGGCGGCGGCCACGAGTTCGGCATCCTCGATCGCGTGGCTGGTCAGCACGATGCGCGGCGCCGGCTTGTCGTCGTAGAACTGGCCGATGAACGAGCCCAGGACCTCGTCGGGCGTCATGGTCCGGTCGGCCTTCGGGAAATAGGCCCGGTTGCCCCAGTTCTGGAAGTTCCGAAAGAAGAACACCTCGATGCAGAACTGGCCGGCCTGCTCGTCGAGGGCGAAAACATCCGCCTCCTCGACGCCCTGGGTGTTGACGCCCTGCACCCCCTGGATCGCCGAGAGCGCGGCGATCCGGTCCCGGTAGCGGGCGGCGCGCTCGAACTCGAGAGCCTCGGAGGCCTCCTGCATCTCGGCCCGCATCCGGTCCTTCACGGCGTTCGACTTGCCGGCGAGGAACGCCCGGGCCGAATCCGCCATGGCGGCATAATCCTCCTGGGCGATCTCGCCCGTGCAGGGGCCGGAGCAGCGCTTGATCTGATAGAGCAGGCAGGGCCGGGTGCGGTTCTCGTAATAACTGTCGGTGCAGGTGCGCAGCAGGAAGGCGCGCTGCAGGGCGTTGACCGTCCGGTTGACCGCCCAGACGCTGGCGAACGGCCCGTAATAATTGCCCTTCCGGCGCCTTGCGCCGCGATGCTTGACGATCTGCGGGGCGGGCCCGTCGGCGGTGACCAGGATGTAGGGGAACGACTTGTCGTCCCGCATCAGCACGTTGAAGCGGGGCTTCAGCTGCTTGATCAGGTTGGCTTCGAGCAGCAGCGCTTCGGTCTCGGTCGCGGTGGTGACGAACTCCATCGCCGCCGTCTGCGAGATCATCCGGGCGATGCGGTTCGAATGGGCCTGCCCGCGGGCGTAGGAGCCGACCCGGGCCTTCAGGTTCTTGGCCTTGCCGACGTAGAGGACGTCGCCGCGATGGTCGAACATCCGGTACACGCCGGGCGAGGCCGGCAGGGTCGACCAGAAGCGGCGGATTACCTCGGTTCCGGCTTCGACGGCGCCCGGCTCGAAGTCGAAGTCGATTTCGGCCGCCGTATCCTCCGGCAGCGTGGCCTCAGACTCGTCGGCGGGCTCCTCCCGCTCGGCGTCGCGGCCGTCGTCGAACGTGTCGGGGGGCAGGTCTGAGAGGGCTCTGCGGCTCATCCCGCAGATTTAAGCCTTCCCGCCCCCGAGCGGGACGGGGGCAGAGAATAAATTTGGTCGGCCGCCCGGCGGGCGCCGAGTCAATCGAACAGCGAGTCGATGTCGCTCTGGTCGACGTGGCCGATATCGTGGTCGAGCTTCGGCCCGTTGAGCAGGCTGCTCTCGTCGTCCAGCGAGCTCGGCGTCGCCGGCATGACGGCGATCAGCTCCTTGAAGCTATCCAGCTCCGACCATGTGTCGATGAGCCGGTCGAGGTGCTCCTCGATGAACTTCATCACGCCGACGATCTTGTTGATCCGCTGGCCGGTCAGATCCTGGAAGTTGCAGGCCTCGTAGGCCGTGATCACCCGTTCGAGAATCACATCGACATGCTGCTTCATGCCCGGCGGCAGCGTGGCTGCATTGAGCATGCCGGCATGGGTCTCGATCTCTTCGACCGCGCCGAGGAGCTGCGTCGTGGCCCGCTCGGTCGAATCGACCACGGCATCGAGCTCATCGGCCGCCCGGCGCATACCCTTGCCGCTGTACTCGGTGCGGTGGAGGGTCGCCAGCTCCGACTTGGTCCGGGTGATGGCTTCCTTCATCACGTCGAGCTCGGAGCGCATCGCCAGCGCCTCGTGCAGATCGCGCCGGCAGGCTTCGATGGTCTCGCTGGCACTCATCTGCGTGACGCGGCGCAGGTCCTGGATCGCGGAGAAGATCTCCTCCAGGCGCTCGTTCGATGCGGGCGCGGCCGAGGGCGGCGGCGCTGCGGGAATCCCGAGGCTGTCTTCGATGCGGTAGCGCTTCTGAGTCATCATCCGGGACGTCGACGTTCGGGGTGCCTGTTCGCAACTGTCTAACATATCGGTTGACGGACTGTGACTGCCAAGCTGGCATCAGACCGCATCGCGGGCCCGGCACCGGCGGGTTTCACGCGCAAGCGGCATCGCGGCCACTTTACCGCGGATTCATGATGCCTTCCGCCGACAGGGGAGGGATCGGAGGCGCACCGGGATTCACCATGTTCGTTCACCTGATTCGGGGACAGCCGGCCCGATCGTTCCGGCGCCGGGGATGAGAGCCGGGGTTCTGGAGCAGGGTACGATGCGCGGTTCGATCCGACTGTGTCTCTCGGCGGCGGCAATCGCCTCGCTCTGGGGCGTGCCCGCCCAGGCCCAGCAGGCACGCTACGCCGAAGGCGGGTACGGCGGCGGGCTGATCGAGTATCTCGTCACCGGCAACGCCGGGCGCGACGGCCGGAGCTGGCCGCAGCGCTCCGTACAGCCGCAGCGGGTTATGGCTCCGCAGCGCGTCGAAGCCTATAGCGGCGAATTGCTGCCGGCCGAGCCGGAGCCGATGCAGGCCTATCCGGCGCAAGCCTACGGTTCGCCGCAGCTGTCGGCCTATGGCGCGGTGCCGACCGATCCCAGCCGGATCGCCCGCGCGGTTTCCCCCGAATACCAGCGCCAGGAAGTGGCGTTCACCGGGCGGCAGAGGCCCGGGACCATCGTGATCGACACCGCCGGCAAGCACCTCTACCTCGTGCAGCCAGGCCAGCGCGCTCTGCGCTACGGCATCGGGGTGGGCCGGCCGGGTTTTGCCTGGAGCGGCCTCAAGACCGTCAGCCGCAAGGCCGAATGGCCGGACTGGACGCCGCCGCCCGAGATGCTGGCCCGCCGCCCCGATCTGCCGCGCCATATGGCGGGCGGCCCGGCGAATCCGCTCGGAGCGCGGGCTCTCTATCTCGGCTCGTCGCTGTACCGGATCCACGGGACGAATGAGCCCGGCACGATCGGCCAGTCGGTCTCGTCGGGCTGCATCCGGATGATGAACGACGACGTGGTGGATCTCTACGAGCGCGTTCCGGTGGGCACGCGCGTCGAGGTCCTGTGACGGCGCAGCCGTCGCCGTCGCCTCTGTCGTCAACGGGAAGGCCCGGCCGTGTCTGAGCACGGCCGGGCCTTCCGCTTGGATCGATTGGCCGATCAGGTCCAATCGCTGTCGTCGCCGCCACCCATGTCGCCGCCGAAATCGCCGCCCGGATCGCTGTAGCCCGCGTCCTGGAAGCCACCCAGGTCGCTGCCGCTGTTGTCCAGGGCCGCGCCGAGATCCTGGTTGCCGCCGTCACCGTAGTAGTTGTTGACGATCGTCTCGCCCCCACCGCCGCCCAGCCCCGCCGCCGCGGCGCTGCCGAGGCTGGAATGGCCGCCCGCGAAGGCGTTCGAGAGGGCGCTGCCGAGCAGCATGCCGCCCGCCGCGCCGGCCGCCATCGGGAGCGCCGAGGCGAGGAAGCCGCCGCCGCGCGCCGGAGCCTGCGGCTGGCCGCCCCAGGGGCCGCCCTGCTGCGGATAACCCTGCTGCGGGTAGCCCTGCTGCGGGTAACCCTGCGGAGGGGCGCCCGCATTGCCCCAGGGCTGGCCGGCCGGTCGCTGTTGCGCGTAGCCCGGCTGCGGTTCCTGGCGCTGGCTGCCGCCCCCGAAGATGCTCGACAGGAAACCACCGCCGCCCGAGGACTGGGCTTGCGCACCCTGGCTGCGCGCCTGCTCGAGCTGCTGGTTCAGGCTCTTGATCGCCTCTTCCTGCACGTAGATCAGCTGCGCCATCGCGTAGGGCGCGTAGGGCTGCGCGCGGATCTTGTCGGCGATGAAGCGCTCGGCCTCCGCGTCGCGGGGCTGAGACTGCGCCTTCTCCAGACGCTGGAAGATGCCCGAAATGACGTCGCGTTCTTCGCTGTTCATGGAGTCGTCCTCCTCGAATCTTACCCGCGGGCCCGAACGCGCCGCATGGCGGCTACGACATGGGAGCGCGGTGACGCTTTGTCAGGGGCCCTGTCCAAAACTTCATTTGATCCCGCCGACATGCGAGAAGCCCGGCTTGCGGCCGGGCTTCTCATGCGTAGCAAACCTGAGTTCTTCGAGGGGCCGGCGCGTTCGTTGGCGCGCCGGCCTCGATCTCAGTACGAGCCGAACTTGTAGTTCAGGCCGGCGCGGACGACGGCGAACTCGTCGGAGCGGCGGCCGACGCCGCTGTAGACGACCGGGAAGTTGTTGGCGGCGTTGATGACGAACGCGCCCTGGTTGCGGTTGTTGTGGTCGAGGTTGACGTACAGGCCTTCGACCTTGAGCGTCACGGCCGAGGAGCGGAAGAAGTTCAGGAACGAGTCGGTGGGGAGCGCGTACTCGATGCCGCCGCCGACCGCGTAGCCGGTGCGGAAGCTGTCGTTGCCGGCGTAGCCGCCGAACGAGCGATCCGAGGAGCCCGAGCCGTAGGCGAAGCCGCCGGTGCCGTACACGAGGGTGCGGTCGAAGGCGTAGCCGAGGCGGCCGCGCACGGTGCCGAAGTAGTCGAGGCTCGACAGGCCGCGCGGGTCGGTGACGTAGTAGCCCGGAGCGACGGCGCCGCTGATGAAGGCGTTGTTCCGGTTGCGCCCGAAGTCGAGGTACTGGGCGTCGGCCTCGATGCCGATGACCACGCCGGAGCCCGGGGTGAACTGGTAGTTGTAGCCGATCTGGGCGCCGCCCGAGAAGCCGTCCTGGCTGCGGTCGCGGAAGGTGGCGACGGTGCCGGGGGCGGCGTAGGGGAAGGGCACGCCGAAGCTCGAGCCGGTCGAGCGGCTGGAGGCGTCGAAGGCGTAGCCGGCGTTGATACCGAAGTAGGCGCCGGTCCAGGTGAAGACCGGGACGGGGGTGAACACGGGCGGCGGGGCGGCCCGGCGCGGCAGGTCGGCGGCCGAGGCGGCGCCGGTCAGGAGAGCCGTGGCGGCGCTCGCGAGAAGAAGCTTCTTGATCATCGGGTCCTCACGGGTCGCTCAGTGCCGACCGCGCGCGGCCGGCGACAGAACATGGATCGGGTTGCGTTCCAGCGGTTCCAGGGCTGCTTTGCGCTCCGCGGTGTCACCGACCGCTTCCGCGGCCCCTTGTGGCAACCCGCCGTTTTTCCCCGGCACCTTGACCCCACAACGCGCTCGAATTGCCAAGGTTCAGTTACGGCCACGCTTTTTCACAGGCTCGAAGATCGACAAATTGTCGCACCCCCTTCCCGGTTCCGGCCAAGCTGCCCGAATCGCCTTGCGTCAGGCCACGAGTGCGATGGCGGAGATCAGCCTGCCGTAATCCGCCTCGCCGCGATGGGTAGCCCGGCGATAGCTGTAGAAACGCTCGGCATCGGCATAGGTGCAGAGATCCAAAGTTGCGGCCTTGCTCACCTCGGCCTCGGCGAGCCGGGCCAGGATGAAGCCGGGCAGGTCGAACTGAGCGTGATCCGGCCGCGTGCCTGGGCCGAGGAATCGATCCATGCCCCCGGCCTCGCTGCGGAAGCGCGCGATGAAATCCGGGCCGACCTCATAGGACGGTTGGCTGATCGTGGGTCCGAGCACCGCCACGATCCGGTGCCGCCGGGCGCCCAAGGCTTCCATGGCCGTCACCGTGGCCTCGATCACCCCGGTCAGCGCACCCTTCCAGCCCGCATGGGCCGCGCCGATCACGCCCTCGGCAGGATCGGCGAACAGGATCGGCCCACAATCTGCCGTCGCGATGCCGAGGGCCAGACCCTCCACCCGCGTGACCATGGCATCCGCGCGCGGGCGCTCCGCAGGTGCGAACGGCGCCTCGACGGTGACGGCCTCGGCCGAGTGGATCTGATACAGGCTCACGAGGCGGTCGGCCGCCAGGCCGAGCTTGGCGCTCATCCGCGCCCGGTTCTCGGCGACGTTCGCCGGCACATCCCGAGAGCCGAGACCCCCGTTCAAGGCGGCATAGTCGCCCTCCGAGACGCCGCCGAGGCGGGTGAAAAAGGCGTGGCGGATGCCCGCGCATGCGGAGAGGTCCGGCGCTTCGATCAACATGCCTTCCGTCACGGTCAAGCCTCCACGCGTACCGGGCCCCGCCGCGATAGCGCATGGGCTGCCCCTTGACGATGTCGTTCAGACGTCAGATTCTTGCTGCATTGCAATATGAGGCCGATCCGGCCTCAATCCGAGAAGGATCGCAATGTCGCAAGGGATCGACTCCGACGCCCTGATGGACGCCCCCAAGCCGGTGGCCGAAGCGCCCCGCGCCCCGAATACGCCCGCGCATCCCGTCACCGGCGAGCCCGGCGCCTTTGATCCGAACGATCTGAACCCGCCGGCACCTCCGAGCCCGCGTCCGGCGAGCCAGACGGATTCCGGCTTCGGCTCGTTCGGCTGAACAGACCCGGCCTTACGATGCCGGAAAACCCGGGAGCGGCCCCAGATGCGGGCCGCTCACCGCCAGAACCTTGAACAGGCTCCCCATTCCGGTCGGCCCGGGATCCGTGAGCCGCGCGACAGCTCCGTCGATGTCGGCGGCCTGAGCCGCTGTGGCGCGGGCTTTCAGACGATCCGCGCGCTGGCGCAGGCCGAGGCTCAGCAGGAAGTCGCCCTGGTTAACCGGTCCGGAGACCTGGGCGCCCGCACCCGAAGCCGCTGTGGCGAGAGCGGCGAAATCGACATGATGCGTCAAATCGGCCTCGCCGGGCGCCGCCAGCGGATCGGCGAAGCCATGTCGCGCCATCGCCTGGAGCGTGTCGCCGAAGCCGGGGCGGGCGTGACCGTAATCGAGGATCAGCAGGACGCCGCCCGTCGTGCGGACGCGCTCGGCCAGCGCACGGATGAGGGCGAGCCCCGCACTTGGCACGCTCAGCAGGGCACCCTCCGGTCCCTCGGCGTCCAGCCCCGGGGTCGGCTCCGGCGCGAGCCCGAAGGTGAAGCGGCCCTGCGCGTCGAGGCCGACCTGACGCGCGTGCCAGCCCCCCGATCCCCGCACGAACTGGAGCACCGGCAGGCAGTCGAAAAATTCGTTGGCCAGGATGATCGCGGGTCCCTGCGGCAGGGTCTCCACGCCGTCGTGCCAGACCGCTCCCGCACCGGTGAGCGCGCGCTCCTGAACGGCCCGCAGAACCGGGCTGGTCTCGACGAGGTGCGGTGCGACGCGTGACCGCGGCGCGGCGGCGCGCAGCGCCCGCAGGGCATCGGCCATCAGCGTCCCGCGGCCCGGGCCGAGTTCGACCAGGACCAGCGGATCCGGTTGCCCCATAAGACCGTGGACGTAGGCGGCCCAGGCGCCGATCAGCTCACCGAAGATCTGGCTGATCTCGGGTGCCGTCGTGAAATCGCCCTGCGCGCCCAGGGGATCGCGGGTGCGGTAGTAACCGTGGACCGGATGGCCCAGGCAGAGCGCCATGTAGCGATCGACGCCGATCGGCCCGTTCTGGCGGATCAGCGCGGCGATCTCCGCGGCGAGCGGCGTCACGCCCCGACCGGCGCTTTGCGCGCCTCCTCGGAGGCCGGTGCCTCGACCGGGTGGCGCGGGCGCGTCCGGCCGGTCGCCGCGAGCACGATGTAGGTGAGGCCGACGATCATCATCGGCACGCAGAGCAGCATGCCCATGGTGACGCCGCCGCCCATGGGCCCGAGATGATCGCCGAACAGGAAGCCGAGCTGGCGATCCGGCTCGCGGAAGAACTCACAGAACGTCCGGGCCAGCGCGTAGCCGAGGACGAAGATCCCGCCGAGCAGCCCCGGCCTGCGGAAGCCGAAGCGGCGGACGCTGATCGCCATGACGATGAACAGCAGCAGGCCCTCGGTCGCCGCCTCGTAGAGCTGGCTGGGGTGACGGGGCAGGGGGCCGCCGCTCGGGAACACGATCGCGTAGGGGAAGTCGGGCGCCACGCGGCCCCAGAGTTCGCCGTTCACGAAGTTGGCGATGCGCCCGAAGAACAGGCCGATCGGCACGACCACGGCGCCGATATCGAGCAGCGTGTAGCCGTTGAGCCCCTTGGACCGGGCGAACAGCAGGAAGGCCAGGATCGCCCCGAGGAACCCGCCGTGGAACGACATGCCGCCGTTGCGGATCGCCAGGATCTCCCACGGATCGGCGATGTACATCGGCAGATTGTAGAACAGCACGTAGCCGATCCGCCCGCCCAGCACGACGCCGAGCGCGACCCAGACGACGAGGTCGTCGATATCGACCACCTGCGGGCGCTTCACCACGCCCCAGAGGCTGTCGGCCATGACGAGGCGGCGCGCGTAATACCAGCCGCCGATCAGGCCGGTGATGTAGGCGAGCGCGTACCATTTGATCGTGATCGGCCCGATCGCGATGGCCACCGGATCGATGGCCGGAAAGGGCAGGGCGAGGAGCGGCATCGGTCTCACCTCCGGGGCGGCCGGATTGGACGCCGGAGGGGCGGCGCGTCAAGCCCGATGGCAGATTACCAGATGCGTTGCACGATCCCGTCGAAGACCGCATCTGCGGAGATCAGAGGATAGGCGTAGTGAAGTGCCGTGGCGGCGATGAGGCGATCGAACGGATCACGATGCTGCCACTCCATGAGACTGCCGGACAGGCAGACGGCCGGCTCAAGCGCAGCGACCCGGCCACCCTGCCGATCCAACAGGGAAACGAGTTGATCGGCGTAGGCAGCCATTTCGGGCCATTTGCCGAGCCGCACCTTCTGCGCAATCTCGAAGAACGAGATAGGGCTGACCTCAACCGCATCCGCTGCCGCAATCACCGAGCGTGCTCGTGTGGAAAGCCGCGGGTCGGCGGGTCAAGCTCCAGGCCCAGGTATGTGTATCGAGGAGGACCGCGCTCAAAGCCCACCTTCCCAGAGCGACCGTTCGTCCTCAGGCATCGGCTCCAGCCAATCCGGCCCGCTTCCAAGGGCTTGGCTCGGTAGGATGCCGATCCGGAACGGAGTCGCGGAGATGGGAACGATCCGGGCCACCGGGCGGTCCGCCTGCGAGAGGACGACGTCCTCACCCTGTGCGGCAGCTTTGATGAGCTGCGGAAGTTGGCCTTCGGCGGCCTCAATGCTGATGCGCATGGCGGCGGGCACTTTCGGATTCGGCAGGGAGCTTACCGTCTCTGTCCCCGCCGGCAAACCGGCAACGAATGGGCTCAATCTGGTAGAAACAAGAACCCGTGGCCGTCCGGACCGGTACAGAAGGCGGCCGCGCCATCCGCCGTGATCTTCGAGACAACACGTGCTGGAGCCAAAAGACCGAGCAACCGATCCACCGTGTCAGTGCTGATAATAAAGCGGGTCGAGGCGCGATCGGCGGGACTGAATAAGGCGGAGCGCTGCGCGGCCGGTGACCGATAATGGAGCACCTCCACGTGCGGCGTCGGTTCCGGAGGCTCCAGCGCGATCACGTCGACCTGCGGATCATCAACCCCGTCGAGACGCGCCTGCTCCGGTCCCTCGTTCAGGCCGCGCTGGGCGACGGTGAGTCCGAGCGGCCCGGTGAGAAAGGCCAGGGTCGCTTCGAGGTCGGTGACGGTGATCGCGGAGTGGTCGATGCCGAGGAACAGACCCGGCGCGTCGCGCCAGCGCGCGGCCGGCGCCCCATCGGGGAAGAAGATCAGCTCCAGCGGATGCCCGTCCGGGTCGCGGAACTTGTAGGCCGTCACGCCCCCCGAGGAAGCCGGAAGGACCTGCGGACCGCCATGGCTGATGGGCGTCGGGTTCATTCGCGCGAGCTGCGCCATCGCGGCGTCCATGGCGCGGACCGGGATCGCGAGGTGCTGGAAGAACGGGTCGGTCGCCGCGGGATGGGGCGGGTAGGGGGCACCGGGCGGTTCCACCGCCAGGAAGGTCACGCTCTGGCGCCCGAGCCGCATGCGCAGCTGCGTCGCCTTCCGGCCTGCGAGCCCCATCACCTCGGCTTGCGCGACGGGCACGGGCTCCGGCGGGGCGACGCGCGTGAAGCCGAGGCCGTCGCGGTAGAACGCCTCGGTGGCCGCGAGATCCGTGACGGTCCGGCCGAAGCCGAGGATCGCCCGCACGCCGCTCACAGGAGGGGGGCTCCCCGCACATTGACGTAGATCGCGTAGAGCGTGTGCGAGGCGCACAGGAACAGGCGGCTGTTGTAGCGGCCGCCGAAGGCGAGGTTGGCGACTGTCGAGGGCACCAGGATCTTGCCGACGAGCTCCCCGCCCGGGTCGATGCAATGGACCCCGTCGCCGGCGCTCGACCAGATGTTGCCGTGCTCGTCGCAGCGGATCCCGTCGGCGTTGCCCGGTTCGATCCTGAACAGCACCGCGCCCCCGGACAGGCTTCCATCCTCGGCCACGTCGAAGGCGCGGACGTGCTGCACCGGGTCGGGATCGAACTGCAGTCCCGTCTCCACGATATAGAGCCGGCGCTCGTCGGGGGAGAAACACAAGCCGTTCGGGCCCTGAAAATCGTCCGCCACCACCCGCAGGGAGCCGTCGCGTGGATCGAAGCGGTAGACCGCGGCGGGCAGCTCGGATTCCTGCTTGCCGCCCTCGTAATCGGTCTGAATGCCGTAGGGCGGATCCGAGAACCAGATCGTGCCGTCCGACTTGCACACGAGATCGTTGGGCGAGTTGAGTCGCCGGCCCTGGTAGCGCTCGACCAGGCTGGTGATGCTACCATCCAGCTCGGTCCGATGGATGCGCCGGCCGCGATGCGAGCAGGAGAGCAGCCGCCCCTGCCGGTCGCGGGCATGGCCGTTCTCGAAATCGCTCGCCTCGCGATAGACGCTGAGCCCGGCATATTCGGCCCAGCGCATCACCCGGTTGTTCGGCAGATCGGAGAAGAGCAGCTCGTCCCGGTCCCCGAACCAGACCGGCCCCTCCGTCCAGCGGAAACCCTCGGCGAGCTTTTGCAGCGGTGCGTTCGGCAGCACGTAGGCCTTGAAGCGCGGCTGCGTCATCTCGAAACCGTCCATGGCCGGTTCCTACTTGAAGCGGCCGGGCTGGTTCACGGTCGGCTCGACCTGGAGGCCGGTGACGATCATCGTGCAGGGCTCGTCGCCGACCGTGCCGGACAGGTGGCCCTTCTTGCCGTCACGCGCCTTCGTGTTCTGATCCTCGCCCATCATCAGCTCGCCCGGGCCCATCTCGACCCGGTGGCCGTCCATGGTCTCCACGAACCAGCGGCCGGAGAGGATCGCGATCCATTGCGGCCGCGGATTCTCGTGCCATTCGCCGACCCAGCCCACCGGCAGGACCGTGAAGGTCACGACCGAAGGGGCCGGGTCCATCTTGTCGTTCCATTGCGGCGCGGTCTCGGGGTTGATCCCCTCGAAGGTGAAGCGCTCGATGTGGAACAGCGCCTGGCGGCTCACCCCCTCCGCGTCGGTGTAGACGTGCCAGTAGGGCATCTTCGGAGGGGTGGGCTCGCTCATCGTGGCTCCTGCCGCGGCGGGACAATCGTCCTCGCTCAACGAGCGGCTTCGGCGATGGTTCGCGGGGACGCCAAGCGCGATACCCCCGTGCCGATCACATCTGCTCGGGGATCCGGTCCGTCTGCGCGAGGTTCGAGAACCGGGTGATGTTGGCGTCGAACTGCAGTTCCACCGTGCCGGTGGGGCCGTGACGCTGCTTTCCGAGGATCACCTCGGCCTTGCCGTGGACGCGCTGCATCTCGGCCTCCCAGGCAAAGAATTCCTCGGTGCCTTCGCGGGGCTTCTTGTTGCCGACGTAGTACTCTTCGCGGAACACGAACATCACCACGTCGGCGTCCTGCTCGATCGAGCCCGACTCGCGAAGGTCGGCGAGCTGCGGGCGCTTGTCGTCGCGGTTCTCCACCTGACGGGAGAGCTGCGAGAGGGCAATCACCGGCACCGCCAGCTCCTTGGCCAGGGCCTTCATGCCGGTTGTGATCTCGGTCATTTCCTGCACGCGGTTATCGCTGCGCTTGCCCGAGCCCGAGAGCAGCTGCAGGTAATCGACGATCAGCAGGTCGAGACCCTTCTGGCGCTTCAGGCGCCGGGCGCGCGCGGAGAGCTGCGCGATCGAGATGCCGCCGCTCTGGTCGATGTAGAACGGGATCGTCTGCATGTCCCGGGCGGCGTCGGTGATCTTGTAGAAATCCTCAGGCCGGATGTCGCCGCGGCGGATCTTGTAGGAAGGCACGCCCGACTGCTCGGCGATGATACGGGTGGCGAGCTGCTCGGCCGACATTTCGAGGGAGAAGAACCCGACGATCCCGCCATTCACGGTCTTGGTCGTGCCGTCCGGCTGCTTCTCGCCGCGATAGGCCTTGGCGATGTTGAAGGCGATGTTGGTCACCAGCGAGGTCTTGCCCATGGCCGGGCGCCCCGCGAGGATGATCAGGTCGGATGGCTGGAGGCCGCCCATCTTGGCGTCGAGGTCGGTGAGGCCTGTGGCGATACCCGAGAGCTTGCCTTCGCGCTGATAGGCCTTCGCGGCCATGTCGACCGCGGCGGTGAGCGCGTCCGAGAACTTCTGGAAGCCGCCGTCGTAGCGTCCGGCCTCGGCCAGCTCGTAGAGGCGCCGCTCGGTCTCCTCGATCTGATCCCGGGGCGCCTGCTCCACCGGGGCCTCATAGGCGCCGTTGACCAGGTCCTCGCCGATCGTGATCAGCCGGCGGCGGATGGCGAGGTCGTAGATCGTGCGGCCGTAATCACCCGCGTTGATGACGGTGGTCGCGTCGGCGGCGAGCCGGGCGAGGTATTGCATCACCGTCTGGCCGCCAAAGTCGGCGTCGCCCAGATAGGTCTTCATGGTGATGGGCGTGGCGAGCTTGCCGGCCCGGATCAGGGAGGCCGCGACCGTGAAGATCTGCTGGTGCGCATCCTCCATGAAGTGCTCGGGCAGCAGGAAGTCCGACACCCGGTAATAGGCGTCGTTATTCACCAGGATCGCGCCCAGCAGCGCCTGCTCCGCATCGATGTTGTGCGGGGCGACGCGGTACTCGGCTTGAACCGCTTCGAGCTTGGCCGTGAGCGCATTGGGCAGGGCCATCGGCGGACGACTCCGTATCAGGCGCCGCGGCGGGCGCGCCAGGATCACACCGCACGACCTTGGCCACGGTATGGTTACCGAAGCTTAGCCGACGGCCCGATCTCCCGGGCCGAAGCGCGGAAAAGCGGACGCCCGCCGACTCTCGTGAGGGGCGGGCGTCCATGCTGGAACAAAACTGGAACGTGTCAAGTCCGGGCGGCGATGATCCCCACAGTTCACCGGTATACAGGCACCGGCGGGCTGCTCAGGTCCGCCGCTGTGCCTGCCCCTCCTGCTCCTCGAATCCCTTGAGCATCTTGTCGAGCGTCAGCGGGTACGCGCGCACGCGGATCCCGGTGGCGTTGTAGATCGCGTTGGCGAGCGAGGCGCCGGCGCCGCAGATGCCCAGTTCGCCGAGGCCCTTGCTCTTCAGCGGGTTGGTCTTGTCGTCGAGTTCGGGCAGGAACACCGCGTCGATCATCGGGATGTCGGCGTGGACCGGCACGTGGTACTCGGCCAGATCGTGGTTGACGAAATAGCTGTAGCGGGAATCGACCACCGCATCCTCCATCAGCGCCGCGCCGACCCCGAAGGTCATGCCGCCGATCGCCTGGCTGCGCGCCGTCTTGGCGTTGAGGATCCGCCCGCCGGTGAAGACGCCGAGCATCCGCCGCAGCCGGATCTCGCCGGTATCGACGTCGACGCCGACCTCGGCGAAATGCGCGCCGTAGGAGTATTGCGAGAATTTCTGCTTCATCTCGCCCGGCTTGATCTCGCCGGAGGCCTCCATCCCGGCACCCGCGAGGTCGGTGAGCGACTCCGTGCGGTTGCCGGACGTGACGGCGCCGTCGCGGAACGTGGCACCCTCCGGGTTGAGGTCGCCGGCCTTGAGGAGCGCCTGCCGGAGGTTGTCGCAGGCCACGTAGAGCGCCGAGCCGGCCGAGGCCGCGCCGAACGAGCCGCCCGAGCCCGAGGCGAACGGGAAGTCGGTGTCGCCCATCTCGACGCGCACGCGCTCGATCGGCAGCCCCATCATCTCGCCGGCGATCTGGGTGAGGATCGTGTAGGTGCCGGTGCCCGGATCGGTCATGGCCATCCGCACCACCAGCACGCCGTCCGGCCCGAGCCGCACCTTGGCGGAGGACGGCATCAGCGGGTTGAGGCGGGCGGCGGCCGACATGCCCATGCCGACGAGCCAGTTGCCCTCGCGCCGGCTGCCCGCCGCCTGCCTTTTGTCCCAGCCGAACAGGCGCGCACCCTCGCGCATGCAGGGCACGAGCTGGCGGGTGGAGAACGGCACCTTCTTCTCGGGATCCTCGGCCGGCTCGTTGCGCACCCGCAATTCGATCGGATCGATCTTCAGCTGCTCGGCCAGTTCGTCCATCGCGCATTCGAAGGCGAGCTGGCCCACGGCCTCGCCGGGCGCGCGCATCGACGAGGCGATCGGCATGTTCAGGTTCACGAGCCGGTGGCGCGTGACGCGGTTCTGCGCCGCGTAGAGCGAACGCGTGACGTTGGCGGAGGTCTCGAAGAACCCGTCGCCCTCGGCGGTATCCGACCACGATTCGTGGCTGATCGCCGAGAGCCGCCCGTCCTGATCGGCGCCGAGGCGGATCTTCTGGACCGTATCGGTGCGGTGGGTCGCGACGTGGAATTCCTGCTGCCGGGTCAGCGCCACCTTCACGGGCCGCTGGATCAGCTTCGAGGCCAGGATCGCAAGCGTCGCCTCCGGCTGGACCTGCAGCTTCGAGCCGAAGCCGCCGCCGATATAGGGGCTGACGATCCGCACCTTCTCGGGCGGCAGTCTGAGCACGGAGCCGAGGGCCTTCTGCCCTCGGTTCGGCATCTGGTTGGCGGTATACAGCACCACGCCGTCACCCTCCCATGAGGCGATCGTGGCGTGCGGCTCCATCTGCGCGTGGATCTGGTTCGGGGTAACGTATTCCACGTCGAGCTTCACGGGGGCGGCCGCGAAGGCGGCGTCGAAGTCGCCGAGCTTGGAATCGGGCGGCGAGTTGACCGGCTTCGGCTCGTAGGCCGCCGCGAGGCTGTCCTTGAGCAGCCCCTTGGGCTTGGCCGCATCGTACCGGACCTTGACCAGCATCGCGGCGGCGCGGGCCTGCTCGAAGGTCTCGGCCACCACGAAGGCCACGGGCTGCCCGTAGAACTTCACCTCCGTGCCCTGGAGCTGCGGCCAGACCTGCTCCTTCTTCTCGCCCTGCTCGGGCACGTTCTCGTGGGTCAGGACCAGGATCGTGCCCGGCGCCTTGCGGGCAGCTTCCGCGTCGATCGACTGGATCGTGCCGGACGCGATCGTCGCCGGCACGATGAAGCCGTAGGCGGGGTTCTTCAGGGCCCGGGTCTCGTAGGCGTAGGGCGCGTGGCCCGTGACCTTGAGCTTGCCTTCGACCCGGTCCAGCGGCTTACCGACGAGGCCGTCGGGACGGTCGTCAAGCGGCGTCCGGCCGATCGGCTGGTTCATCTCCATGGGAAGCGTCCTTGCCGGAAATTAAGCGCGGGTCGCCTGCGCCACGACGGCGCGCAGGGTCCGGCGGGTCAGCGGGATCTTGAAATCGTTGCTGCCGTAGCCGCGGGCGCCCTTGAGCACCGCGTCGGCGGCGGCATCCGCCGAGCCGGTCTGCATGAGCGCCGTCTCGGCCTCGGCCACCCGCCAGGGCTTGTGCGCCAACCCGCCGAAGGCGAGGCGCGCGTTCTGCGGCTTGCCGCCCTCGGCCCCTGCGATCACCGCCGCCACCGACACGGTGGCGAAGGCGTAGGAGGCCCGGTCGCGGACCTTCCGGTAGATATGCGTGCCGGCCACGGGCTTCGGCAAAGTCACCGCCGTGATGATCTCGCCCTTGCGGAGATCCGTCTCGACTTGCGGCGTGTCGCCCGGCAGCTTGTGGAAGTCGGCGATCGGGATTGTTCGCGCTTGGCCATCCGGGTTCATGGTCTCGACCGTCGCGTCGAGTGCCCGCATGGCGACGTTCATGTCGGACGGGTTGGTGGCGATGCAGGCCTCGCTGGCGCCAACAACCGCCATGATGCGGTTGAACCCGCCGATCGCCGAGCAGCCCGAGCCCGGCTCGCGTTTGTTGCAGGGCATGGCCGTGTCGTAGAAGTAGTAGCAGCGGGTCCGCTGGAGCAGGTTGCCGGCGGTGGTGGCCTTGTTGCGCAATTGGCCGGAGGCGCCCGCAAGCAGCGCCTTGGCCAGCACGGCGTAATCCTTCCGGACCCGCGGATCGGCGGCGAGATCGGAATTGCGCACCAGGGCGCCGATGCGCAGGCCCCCGTCCTGCGTGGCCTCGACCTTGTCGAGCGGCAGGCGGTTGACGTCGATCAGCGTGGCCGGGGTCTCGATCTGAAGCTTCATCAGGTCGAGCAGGTTGGTGCCGCCGGCGATGAACTTGGCGTTCGGCCGCTCGGCCGCGAGCTTGGCGGCGTCCTGCACGGTCGCGGGACGCTCGTACGTGAAGGCCTTCATGTCCGGCCCCTCAGAGGTTGCTGGCGGCGGTGTCGCGGATCGCCGCGACGATGTTCGGGTAGGCGCTGCAGCGACAGAGATTGCCGCTCATCCGCTCGCGGATCTCGGCGTCGCTGAGCGACGGCGTCGCGGCGACATCCTCGGTGACGTGGCTCGGCCAGCCGGCCTTGGCCTCGCTCAGCATGCCGACCGACGAGCAGATCTGGCCCGGCGTGCAGTAGCCGCACTGGAAGCCGTCATGCTCCAGGAAGGCGGCCTGCATCGGGTGCAGCGTGTCGCCGTTGGCGAGGCCCTCGATCGTGGTGACTTGATCGCCCTCATGCATGGCGGCCAGCGTCAGGCAGGAATTGATGCGTCGGCCGTCGACCAGCACCGTGCAGGCGCCGCATTGGCCGTGATCGCAACCCTTCTTGGTGCCGGTGAGGGCCAGATGCTCGCGGAGCGCATCGAGCAGCGTGGTGCGCGTGTCGAGGACGAGGTCGTGCGGCTGCCCGTTGACGGTGAGCCGCACCGGTAGGGTCTGGGGGGCGGGATCGCCCGGCGCCGGCGCGGCGGCCGCCGGTCGGAAGCCCAGGGCGCCGAGGGCGCCGGCCGCAGCGGCACCCTCCACGATGGAACGCCGCGTCACGGCGAACGGCGATTTCGGTGTCTCGTCGGTCATGCTGCTATCCCGTCCGGGCGCAGCGCATCACGGCGCGGCGCAGCCTGGAATCCAGTGTGCCAACGCCGGGCTTGGCGGATTTGATCCGGTCCAGACTGCGCCCGTTCAGCGCGGGTGGACTTTGATCGGCTCTGCGCAGCCTCAGCCGCCTCACCGATGGTTCCCGTGTTGTGCTGCAAAACCGCAACTGGTCTTCGATACCAGCCATGCGGGCTCCGGATCGCTCGCGGCGCGACAGGGGGCTTGGCAGATCAAGCCCTGATGGAGGGTGCAGCGGAATAGAGATTTTTCGACCGGATCGCCCGGGCGCAAGCCGCCATGCTACCTCCGGAAAGGTTAGGGAGCGGCCCGAATCGGGAGTAGCCATGCGGAGTTCGATCGAGATCTTTGACCTCAACAGTCGCATGGCGCGCGTCGTTTGGCAGACACCGGCGCTGTTCGAGGCGCCGAACTGGTCTCCCTGCGGACAATTCCTGCTCCTGAACAGCCAGGGACGGATATACAGGCTTGATTTAACGGGCGAACCACGCCCGGTGCCGATCGAGACCGGCTTCGCCATACGCTGCAACAACGATCATGGGCTCTCGCCTGACGGAACGCACATGGCGATCTCCGACAAGGTCGAGTTCGGCAAGACGGCGATCTACGTGCTTCCGGCGGCGGGCGGGACACCCAGGCGCATCACCGACAATCTGCCGAGCTACTGGCACGGCTGGTCACCGGACGGCGAACGCCTCACCTATTGCGGCATCCGCGACGACGTATTCGATATCTACACGATCGACCTCAAGGGCGGCGATGAGAGGCGACTTACACAGGGAGAGGGCCGGAACGACGGGCCGGATTATTCAGCCGATGGTCGGTGGATCTATTTCAACTCCAGCCGCAGCGGGCGAATGCAGATCTGGCGCGTTCCCGCAGATGGCGGCGCGGCAGAGTGGGTGACGGAGAGCGAGGCCAACGACTGGTTCCCCCACCCCTCGCCCGATGGACAGGCGGTGGTCTTCCTGTCCTACGATGCCGCCGTGATCGACCATCCGCGAGATCATCCTGTTCGCGTCCGGATGATGGACCCGGACGGGCGGCGGGTTGAAACCCTGTTCGAGCTGATCGGGGGCCAGGGCACGATGAATTCGCCTAACTGGGCGCCGGACGGTTCGGCCTTCGCGTATGTCCGCTATTTTCCGGTTTCATGAGTGGACGGTCGGCCCGCGAGGGGGCTCGATCCGCTGACGGGATCCGGCATACGCCGTCCAGACTTGTTCGATGGCCGTGCCCTTCGCAGGGTGAGGAGGTCGATATTCGTCCCCGGAGCGTTTCCGCATGGCTGTCCTGACCCTGGCCCTCAACGATGGCCGTCACATCCCGCAGATCGGCTACGGCTGCTGGCAACTCTCCGATTCGCAAGCACCAGACCTCGTCGGCACGGCGCTCCAAGCCGGTTACCGCCTGATCGACACGGCGGCCGCCTACGGCAATGAGGCGGGCGTCGGCCGCGCCATCCGTGACGCGCCGGTTCCGCGCGAAGACATCTTCCTCACCACCAAGCTCTGGAACGACCGCCAGGGCCGCGACGCGTCCAGGCGCGCCTTCGACGAGAGCCTGAAGCGCCTCGGCCTGCCCTACGTCGATCTCTACCTGATCCACTGGCCCTGCCCACGGCGGCACCTGTTCGTGGAGACCTGGAAGACGCTGATCGAACTCCGGAAGGAGGGCCGGGCGAAATCCATCGGCGTCTCCAACTTCACACCCGAGCACGTCGCTACGCTGGTGGCGGAGACCGGCGTCACCCCGGCCGTGAACCAGATCGAGCTGCACCCGCATTTCCAGCGCAAGGCACCCCGGGCGGACGACGCCCGTCACGGCATCGTGACCGAGGCGTGGAGCCCGCTGGGCCAGGGCAAGGAGCTGAACGACCCGGCGATTCTCGCGATCGCGAAGGCGCATGGAAAGTCGGCCGCCCAAGTGATCCTGCGCTGGCAGGTACAGATCGGCTGCGTGGCGATCCCGAAGACGGCGCGGCCCGAGCGCATCCGCGAGAACATCGCCCTGTTCGACTTCGCGCTCTCCGCCGAGGAGATGGACCGAATCGCCGCCCTCGACCGCGCCGACGGCCGGATCGGACCCGACCCGGCCACGTTCTGCTGAGCGTTGGCCCTTCGGCGGCGCAGCATAACATCGCGTCGCAAACAATTTATGCTCAGAGCTAGCATATCTAGACAGGCGTCCCCGGCCCCCATAAGTTAGGCGGCACAATGCTCAAACTGAGCATAATGGAGGACGCCATGGCGGCGACCGTTGCACCCGTCTCCCGCACGCCCATCCCGGGGCTGCCGCTGCCCGATCTCTACGCCCGCGTCAGCCGGCATGTTCCGGCGATCGAGTGGCCGGCGCTCGCCCCGGATATCGAGGCGATCCTACGCCTGAAGCGGGAGCGCAACGCCGTGATCCTGGCGCACAACTATCAGGCGCCGGAGATCTTCCACACGGTGGCGGACATCGTCGGCGACAGCTTGGCGCTGGCCCGCGAGGCGGTGACCGTCGACGCCGACGTCATCGTGCTGGCGGGCGTCCACTTCATGGCCGAGACGGCCAAGCTCCTGAACCCGGGCAAGACCGTGCTGATCCCCGACATGGGCGCGGGCTGCTCGCTCGCCGATTCGATCACCGCCGCGGACGTGCGGGCGCTGCGCGCCAAGTACCCGGGCGTCCCGGTCGTGACCTACGTGAACACATCGGCCGCCGTGAAGGCCGAATCGGACCTGTGCTGCACCTCCGGCAACGCCGTCGCGGTGGTGAAGTCGCTGAACGCCCCCCGGGTCCTGATGATCCCGGACGAATTCCTCGCGCAGAACGTCCAGGCCGAGGTCCCGGAGGTCGAGATCCTGACCTGGGCCGGCCATTGCGAGGTCCACGAGCGCTTCACCCCGGCCGATATCCGCGATGTCCGCGACAGCTATCCCGGCGTCACGGTGATCGCGCATCCGGAATGCCCGCCCGACGTGGTCGCCGAATCGGACTTCTCCGGCTCGACCGCGATGATGATGGACTTCGTCGTCGAGAAGCGGCCGAAGCAGGTGGTGCTCGTCACCGAATGCTCCATGGCCGACAACATCTCGGCTCAGAACCCGGATATCGAGTTCATCAAGCCCTGCAACATGTGCCCGCACATGAAGCGGATGAGCCTCCGCAACATCCGCCGTTCGCTGGAGACGATGACCCATGAGGTCACGGTCGATCCGGCGCTCGCCGACCGCGCCCGGGCGGCGGTGGAACGCATGCTTCAGGTGCGCACGCGATGAACGCGATCTCCCCCAACCATGCCGACCGGATCGTCGTGGTCGGCGGCGGCGTCGCGGGCCTCAGCGTCGCGCTGCGCCTCGCGCCTCGTCCGGTGACGCTGGTTACCGCGTCGGCCCTCGGCCTCGGGACTGCCACCGGCTGGGCGCAGGGCGGCATCGCCGCCGCGATGGGCGCCGACGACGCGGCGGACCTCCACGCCGCCGACACCGAAGCCGCCGGCGCCGGGCTGACCGAGCCCGATGTGGCGCTCCGGGTTGCCCAGGAGGGCCCTGCGCTGATCGACTGGCTGGTCCGGATCGGCGTCCCGTTCGACCGCACGGATGACGGCGCCCTGGCCCTCGGGCTTGAGGCCGCGCATGGCCGCCGCCGCATCGTCCGCTCCGGCGGTGACGCCACCGGCGCCCGCGTCCTCGAAGGGCTCGTGCGGGCCGTTCTGGAAGCGCCCTCCGTCGAAATCGTCACGGCGCGCGCCTGCGACCTGCTGCGGGACACGAACGGCGCCGTCGCCGGGATCGTCGCCGAGCGCGACGGCGCCCTGTTCCGCATTCCGGCCCGGGCGGTGGTGCTCGCCACCGGCGGCGTCGGCGCCCTCTACGGCTCGACCACCAACCCGCCCGGCGCCGTGGGCCGCGGGCTGGCGCTCGCCGCGCGCGCCGGCGCGGTGATGCGCGACATGGAGTTCGTGCAGTTCCACCCGACCGCCATCGCGGCCGGCGCCGACCCGATGCCGCTCGCCACCGAGGCCCTGCGCGGGGAGGGCGCCCGGCTGATCGACGAGACCGGCGCCCCCGTGATGGCCGGCATCGCGGGTGGCGATCTCGCGCCGCGCGACGTGGTCGCCCGCGGCATCTTCCAGGCGCTGCAGCGGGGCCGCACGGTCTATCTCGACGCCCGGGGCGCGCTCGGTGCCGCGATGCCGACGCGCTTCCCGACGGTGGCGGCCCTCTGCGCCGCCGCCGGCATCGACCCGGCCGTGCAGCCGATCCCAGTCCGTCCGGCGGCGCACTACCATATGGGCGGCGTCAAGGTGGACGCCCACGGCGCCACCTCCGTGCCGGGTCTCTACGCCTGCGGCGAGGTCTCCTCGACGGGGCTGCACGGGGCGAACCGGCTCGCCAGCAACTCCCTGCTGGAGGGTTTGGCCTATGCCCGCTTCATCGCCGACGGGCTCGACGCGCCGCCGCCCGCCGCCATCGTGCCGGAGGCCGTGACCGTGCGCGCCGCCGGCGATCTGCCGACGCTCCGGGCGCTGATGGAGAGCAAGGTCGGGGTCGTGCGCGATGCCGCGGGCCTCGCCGAGGCGGTCGCCATCCTGGAGCCCAAGGCGGAAACCTGCGACGCTGCCCTGGTGGCCCTGCTCATCGCCCGCGGCGCGCTCGGCCGCCAGGAGAGCCGCGGCGCCCACTGGCGCAGCGACGTCCCGCATCTCGCCCCGGCCGCCCACACCGAGACAACGCTGGCCGATCTGACCGCCGCGCCCCGCGCGATTCCGTCCGCCGAGGAAGTGCTGACGCCATGACCCGATCGGTCCTCTCCGAAGAGATCCTGCCCCTGCCGCGGCTCCTCGTTGAGCCGGTGGCTCGCGCCGCCCTGCTGGAGGATCTCGGCCGGGCGGGCGACATCACCACCGACGCCATCGTGCCCCCGGGCGAGCGGATGCGCGGCGTGATCGCCTCGCGCCAGGACGGCGTCATCTCCGGCACCGACGCCGCGGCCATCGCGTTCGCGCTGGTCGATCCGTCCGTGACCGTCACGGTCGAGCGCGGCGACGGAGCCCGGGTTTCCCCCGGCGACGTGGTGCTGCGCCTCGAAGGCCCGGCCCGGGCGATCCTTACCGCCGAGCGCGTCGCCCTCAACCTGCTCTGCCGGATGTCGGGCGTGGCCACCGCCACCCACGGCCTCGTCGAGGCGGCGCGCCCGCACGGCAAGGCCTCGATCGTCTGCACCCGCAAGACGACGCCCGGCCTGCGCGCCCTGGAGAAGCACGCGGTCCGCGCCGGCGGCGGCTCGAACCATCGGTTCGGCCTCGACGACGCCGTGCTGATCAAGGACAACCACGTGGCGGTGGCCGGCGGCATCGTGCCGGCGATCGAGCGCGCCCGCGCCCGGGCGGGCCACCTCGTGAAGATCGAGTGCGAGGTCGACAGCCTGGAGCAGCTGGAGGAAGCGCTTTCGGTCGGAGTCGACGCCGTATTGCTCGACAATATGGGCCCCGACCAACTCACCCGCGCGGTGGCGATGATCGACGGCCGGGCGCTCTCCGAGGCCTCGGGGCGGATCACCCGCGAGACCGTGGGGGCAGTGGCGGCCTCGGGCGTCGACCTGATCTCCTGCGGCTGGATCACCCACTCGGCGGCGATCATCGACCTGGGGCTCGACGCGGCCTGAGCTGACACCCGGGGCGACGTTCCACTGTCATCACGTTCGGGTGACAAGTCTTTGACGTGGTCGCTGCGGGGATCTCCTGAGTCTACCGCCGCGCGAGGACCTTGCTAAGGTTTCGCTCCACAGCGACGCCATCGACCGGACCCGCCCGTGAGCCAAGCCCTGAACCCCGCGGCGGCCCCGGCTGTCGATCTGCCGGCAGCGCGCGTGCCGCGCAAGCCCGGGGCGGTCCGGCACGGTCCTGGCGCGGCGCTGATGCTCGGCGCGCTGGGTGTCGTCTACGGCGACATCGGCACGAGCCCGCTCTACGCGTTCAAGGAGGCGGTGAAGGCCGCAACCAGCGGGGGCGCCTCGGTGCCGGCGGCCGCGACCGGCGCGGTGTCGCTGATCCTGTGGTCGCTGATCCTGATCGTCTCGCTCAAATACGCGGTGCTGATCCTGCGGGCCGACAACCGCGGCGAGGGCGGCATCGTGGCCATGCTGGCTTTGCTCGGCGCCCGGCAGGCGCGTCCCGGCAGCTGGAAGGCGTTGCTCCTCGTGGTTGGGCTGGTCGGGGCGGCGTTGCTCTACGGCGACGGGGCGATCACGCCGGCGATCTCGGTGCTCTCGGCGATCGAGGGCCTGAAGGTCGACGCGCCGTCGCTCGGACCCTACGTGGTGCCGATCACGCTCGTGATCCTGGTCGGGCTGTTCCTCGTCCAGCACAAGGGCGTGGCCGCCATCGGCCGCGTGTTCGGGCCCGTCATGCTGGTCTGGTTCGCGGTGCTGGTGCTGATCGCGATCCCCAGCATCCTGCGCACCCCCGAGATCCTGGAGGCCGCCAACCCCTGGCGGGCCGTGGACTTCCTGCTCCATGCCGGCTGGCACGTGAGCTTCCTGATGCTGGGCGCGGCGTTCCTGGCGGTGACCGGCGGCGAGGCGATGTATGCCGATCTCGGCCATTTCGGCGCCCCGGCGATCCGCTTAGCGTGGTTCGCCCTGGTGCTGCCGGCGCTGCTCATCCACTATTGCGGACAGGGTGCCCTGATCATCGCCGATCCCGGCGCGATCGCGAACCCGTTCTACCGGCTTGCGCCGGATTGGGCGCATTATCCGCTGGTGGCGCTCGCCACCATGGCGACCGTCATCGCCTCGCAGGCCGTGATCTCGGGCGTGTTCTCGCTGACCCAGCAATCGATCCAGCTCGGCTTCATGCCGATGATGCGGGTGGTGCACACGGATCAGGACGAGCGCGGCCAGATCTACGTGCCCGGCGTGAACTGGCTGCTCGCCGCCGCGACGCTCACGGCCGTCGTGGTGTTCGGCTCCTCCGACGCGCTGGCGGGCGCCTACGGCATCGCGGTGTCGGCGCTGATGGGCATCACCACGCTGCTCGCCGCGCTGATCGCGCTGCGCTGGGGCTACAGCCTGGTGCTGGTCTTCACGGTGAACGGCTTCTTCCTCGCCGTCGACCTCGTGTTCTTCGCCGCCAACAGCGTGAAACTCCTCGAAGGCGGCTGGTTTCCGCTGCTTCTCGCCGGCGCGGTCGCCTTCCTGATGCTGACCTGGATGAAGGGCAACCACGTCCTCGAGACCGTCCGCCAGACCATGCGCATGTCCGAGGCGACGTTCCTGTCGCGGCTCTCCACACACCCGCCGGTGACGCTGCCGGGCACCGCCGCGTTCCTCACCGCCGCCACCGAGGGCATCCCGATGGCGCTCGGGCGGCTGATCGAGCGCAGCCGCTGCCTGCACGAGCGGATCCTCCTGATCACCGTGATCTACGAGGAGGAGCCCGTCATCCCGGCGAGCGAGCGGGCGCAGGTGACTCTGGTGGCCCAGGGGATTCGCAAGGCGATCTCGAAATACACGCCCGGCATGGAGCGCGTCGTCCTGCGCTACGGCTTCATGCAGACCGCCTCGATCCCCGAGGGGTTGCAATGTGCGGTGGCGAGTGGCCTGCTACCGCCGGAATACCTCCAAGACATGACCTATTTCGTCGGCCACGAGGTGGTCATCCCGTCGCCCACCCATCCCGGCATGGCGCCGTGGCGGGAGGGGCTGTTCGCCTTCATGAAGCGCAACGCCGAGCGCACCGGCGCCCATTTCGGCCTGCCGACCCGGCAGATCGTGGAGGTGGGGACCGAGATCGAGATCTGATCATGAGTGGCGCACGGACATCGGAGCCGCTACGCGGCAGATCGTGTGCTGGGTCCCGGGTCGCATTCCGCTGGCGCTGCATGCGCCCGAAAAAGGGCTTCGCGTTTCGACCTCCTCCGCCCTTTCCCGGACAGGTGGAGCGTCAGCGGAACCTGATCCGGGACCCAGGACAAGAACCTGCCCAAAGCGGCGCATCGCTCGCCAAGCCCGGTGGGTCTCCGCATTGAAAACGGCCGCGTTCGCCAGCATATGGCCACCGCAATTTTCCCCACAGCGGAGGCATCACCCGTGAGCGAGACGATCGAGCGGCACGAATTCGGGGCGGAGGTGGGACGCCTCCTCGACCTCGTCGTGCACGCGCTCTACTCCGACCGCGAGATCTTCCTGCGCGAACTCGTCGCCAACGCCGCCGACGCCATGGACCGGCGGCGGTTCGAGGCCCTCACCTCGGCGGCAAGCGCCCTGCCGCCGGACGCCAAGGTCCGCATCGCGCCCGACAAGGAGGCGCGGACCCTGACGGTTTCGGATGCCGGCATCGGCATGACCAAGGAGGATCTCGCCACCAATCTCGGCACCATCGCGCGCTCCGGCACGCGGGCCTTCTCGCAGACGCTCGAATCCGCCAAGGCCGAGGACCGGCCGAGCCTGATCGGCCAGTTCGGCGTCGGCTTCTACTCGGCCTTCATGGTGGCCGACCGGGTCACCGTCACGTCGCGCCGCGCCGGCAGCGACGAGGCCTGGACCTGGGCCTCGGAAGGGCAGGGCAGTTACACCCTCGAACCGGCGACGCGGGCGGAGCCCGGCACCGACATCGTGCTCCACCTCAAGGAGGATGCCGACGAGTACCTGGAGCCCTACCGGCTCGACCATCTCGTGCGGAAATGGGCCGACTTCATCACCGTGCCGATCGCTGTCGTGCGCGACGGCAAGGACGAATCGGCCAACCAGGGCACGGCCCTCTGGCGCAAGCCGAAATCCGAGGTCACCGAGGAGCAGTACGAGGAATTCTACCGCTCGATCGGCATGAACTTCGACAAGCCCTGGGCGACGCTGCACTGGCGCGCCGAGGGCCAGCTCGAATTCTCCGCGCTGCTGTTCATCCCGGGCTCGAAGCCGTTCCAGGCGCTGGACAACGAGCGGCAGAGCAAGGTCCGCCTGCATGTCCGGCGGATGTTCATCACCGACGAGGCCGAGTTGCTGCCGCCGTGGCTGCGCTTCGTCCAGGGCGTTGTCGACACCGAGGACCTGCCGCTCAACGTCTCCCGGGAGATGCTGCAATCGACGCCGGCGCTGGCCCGGATCCGCCGCGCCGTCACCGGCCGCGTCGTGTCCGAACTCGCCACCCGTGCCAAGGATGCCGAGAGCTATCAATCCTTCTGGGAGAATTTCGGCCCGGTCCTGAAGGAGGGCATTTACGAGGATTTCGAACGCCGGGGCGAGATCGCGCCGCTGCTGCGCTTCCGCTCCTCGGCGGTGGAGGGCTGGACCTCGCTGCCCGACTACGTGTCCCGGATGAAGGACGGCCAGGAGGCGATCTACTACCTCGTCGCTGACGATGCCGAGGCGCTGAAATCCTCGCCGCAGCTCGAGGGCTTCAAGGCCCGCGGTCTGGAGGTGCTGCTGCTCTCCGACCACGTCGACGCCTTCTGGCCGGACCAGCTCGGCACCTTCGAGGAGAAGCCGCTCCGGTCGATCACCAAGGGCGGCCTCGACCTGTCGAAATTCGCCCTCGAAGGCGAGCAGCCGGAGGCGCCCGAGGGCATCGACGCCTTCGTGGCCGCGGTGAAGACGGCGCTCGGCGCCGACGTTTCGGACGTGCGGACCACCGACCGGCTGGTCGATTCGGCGGTCGTGCTCTCGGCCGGCACCGGCGGACCGGACCTTCAGATGCAGCGGCTGATGCGCCGGGCCGGACGGGCCGGCGCCGGTCAGCCGGTTCTGGAGATCAACCCGCGCCACCCGCTGATTCGCGCGCTCGCCGCGGCGCCCGAATCGGAGGTGCCGCAGGCGGCCGGCACGCTGCTCGACCTCGCCCGCATCCAGGACGGCGACAGCCCGCGCGACCCGGCGGCCTTCGCCCGCACGGTCGCGGCGGCGCTGGCGGCGGCGCGCGCCGCCTAGAGTCGGACCTGTGAGCTCACGACGTGTGTCCGCGCACATGCCGTGAGGACATTGATAAGTCCGATTGATCAAACGGAAATGGTCGAGCCATAACTTCGCCACCGGTCGGGAGCATTGCCCGGCCGGTGGCGCGGGCGCGGTGGGGGCCGCAGGCGTCTGATCCGATTCCTTTAAGCGCGCGGCCCGCCGCGCCTCACGGACGCTGCATGAACCCGGTCGAGGCTGAAGCCGGCACCAGACAGGCGGTCGCGTCGGCGCGGACCCGGGCGCATGCCCGGGCGTACCGCCACAGCGGCCGCGTGCGCGCGATGCGCCGGCTGATTCCGGTGGCGGCCGGCGGCGCGGTGGCGCTGCTCCTCGCCTACCTGTTCAATCCCTTCGCAGCCAAGCTCCCGGACGTCTCGGTCGGCCACGTGACTCTGGCGGGCTCGAAGGTCCGCATGGAGAATCCGCGGCTCGCCGGCTTCCGCCAGGGCACCCGCGGCTACGAGGTGACGGCGGATGCCGCCCTGCAGGACGTGCGCAAGCCGAGCCTGATCGAGCTGCAGCAGATGCGCGGCCACATCGCCACCGACGATAACGGCGGCATCGCCCGGCTGTCGGCGACTTCCGGCCTGTTCGACAGCGCCCGCGAGGCCCTCGACCTCAAGGACGACATCCGGATCTGGACCGACAAGGGCGAGGAGGCGCGGTTGCGCTCGGCCGCCGTGACGTTCAAGACCGGCTCGATCACGTCCCAGGAGCCCGTCATCGTGTCGAGCCCGCGCGCCACCGTGAACGCCGACACGCTCGACGTGGTGGAGAGCGGCAAGCGGATCTCGTTCGTGGGCAACGTCCACGTGGTCATCGTCAACGAGACTCAGGGCGACAGGCCGCATGACGGACCGGCCGAGACGTCGGCCCTGCGCATTCAGACCTCGGACGCGCAGCCTTCGGACGGTGCGCGATGAGCACCGCCCGCACCGTCGCGGCTGCCATGGCGGCCTGCCTGTTGCTGGCCGCACCAGCCTTCGCCGAGAAGCCCGCGGCCCGGAAGGATTCGCCCTTCGGCAATATCGGCGGCAGCGGCAAGGACCCGATCAAGATCGACGCCGACCGGCTCGACGTGTTCGACCGGGAGAACAAAGCGATCTTCGCCGGCAACGTCGTGGCCGTGCAGGGCGAGAGCACGATCCGGTGCTCGACCATGACGGTCTACTACAAGCGCGGAAAGGATACGCCCGGTAAGGACGCGAAAGGCGACGGCAAGGTCGCCGAGGCGGCACCTGAGGCGGCGCCGGCCCGCAACCCGGCGGAGAACGGCATCCAGAAGGTCGACTGCGCCGGCCCGGTAACGGTCGTCCAGAAGGATCAGGTCGCCACCGGCAATCACGCGGAGTTCGATCAGGACGCCAAGCGGATCGTGCTCACCGGCAATGTCGTGCTGAGCCAGTGCCAGAACGTCACCCGTGGACAGCGGCTGGTCTACGATATGAACACCGGCCGGGCCAACATGGACCCGGTGCCGGGCGGCCGTGTCTCGGCCCTGTTCGTGCCGGGCGAGAAGGCCGAGAAGGACGGCAAGCCGAAGGGCTGCACGCAAACTCCTTCCAAGCCGAAGGCGCAGGTCGATTGAGCGGCGCTGTGGCGTTCCAGGCAGGTCCGCAGGAGCCGGCGGCCCGTGCCGGCTGGCTCGGGCGCCTGTTCGGCCGGCGTACGCGCCAGCCGGAGGGCGCCACGCCCGAGGGCCAGGCCGCGCCTGACGGGGGCGGTCCCGGCATCCTCAGCGTGCGCGGCCTGCGCAAGAGCTACGGCGCGCGCACCGTGGTGCACGAGGCGGGGCTTACCGTCCGCACCGGCGAGGCGGTAGGGCTGCTCGGCCCGAACGGCGCCGGCAAGACCACGATCTTCTACATGATCACCGGGCTGGTGGCGGCCGATCGCGGCGACATCACCCTCGACGGCCTGCCGATCACCCATCTGCCCATGTATCAGCGGGCGCGCCTCGGCATCGGCTACCTGCCGCAGGAAGCCTCGATCTTCCGGGGCCTGAGCGTGGAGGACAACATCCGCGCCGTGCTGGAGGTGGCCGAACCCGACCGCAAGGAGCGGGCGCGTAAGCTCGACTCGCTCCTCGAAGAATTCGACATCGCCCGCCTGCGCAAGTCGCCCTCGATCGCGCTCTCGGGCGGCGAGCGGCGGCGCTGCGAGATCGCCCGGGCACTCGCCTCCTCGCCGACCTTCATGCTGCTCGACGAGCCCTTCGCGGGCATCGATCCGATCGCGGTGGGCGACATCCAGGATCTGGTGAAGCACCTGAAGCAGCGCGGGATCGGCGTGCTGATCACCGACCACAACGTCCGCGAGACGCTGGGGCTGATCGACCGCGCCTACATCGCGCATTCCGGCCGGATCCTGACCGAGGGGACGCCGGAGGAGATCGTGGCCAACCCGGAGGCGCGGCGGCTCTATCTCGGCGAGGATTTCAGGCTGTGAGGGCAGCCACGTCTCCCGGCCGGCGCCGCGCCAGGGCGAGGAACGCGGCCGTGGCCGCCAGGACGCATCCGGCCGCCAGCAGGAGGACGGCTTCCCGGCCGAACGTGGTCAGGACCATCGCCAGCACCGGCGGAGCGGCCGCCATCACGAGGTTGAGCGGGAGCGCGATGCGCGAGGCGGCGCGCGCATAGGCGGCGCGGTCGTAGAAGGCCAACGGCGGGGTCGCGCGCACGACCGCCAGGACGCCGCTTCCGAGACCGTAGATCAGAATGAAGATCATCACCGCGTCCGGTGTCCCGCCGACCGCGGCGAGCAGGAGCAGCGCCGTCACCACGAGGATGCCGGCGAACAGGCCGCTGGTCGGCCCGTCCCACCGGCCGCCGCCCAGGAAGTCGATCCCCCGCGCGCCGACCTGGACGATGCCGAGCATCGCGCCGTAGCCGGACCGCGTCCGGCCGGCTCAATCCCTCGGCGACCAGCAACGCGATCAGGGTGGCGCTGAGGCCGAACGTGACGAAAGCGTTGAGGGTGATCCCGCAGGCGATCAACCAGAACGTGCTGGTCTGCGGCGGCGTCGTGGTCTCCGGAGCGGTCTCGACTCCGGCGGCGGCCTTCGCGTGCGGCGGCAAACCCCAGCGGTAGAGGGGCAGGCAGGCGAACCACATCGCCCCGGCATAGACGAGACAGGTCGCCCGCCAGCCGAGGAGCGCGACCGAAAGGCCGTGATCGGCCAGAACAGGCTGCTCGACAGGCCGGTGGCCAGCATCAGCGCCGCGATGGCCCGCCGGGCACCGCGCCCGGCGATCTCGTTCAGCAGGATGTTGGCCGCATTCGTCAGTGTTGCACTGCTGGCGACGCCGAGGACGATCCAGGCGGTGCCATACGATACCGGACCGGTTGCCAGGGCCAGCCCGACGAAACCCGGTCCGGCCAGCACGTTACCGGCGATCATCACGCTCCGCGCGCCGTACCGGACGAAGGCGCGTCCGAGGATCGGCGCCGACAGGCCCATGGTCGCGTACAGGATCAAATTGCCGGCGAACACCGCGGCTAGGTCCATCCCGAGATCCGCCGCGATTAAGGGGGCGACGACCGCGGTGACGCCGACGCTGCCCCAGCCGATGATCTGTGCAACCGCGAGGACGATGAGGACGCGGAGGCTCGCGCGGGCGGGGCGCATGGGCGGTGTTGTCTCCTCATCTGAACCGTAGACGCGCTCGGCGGGGGCTGTGGATACGGTCGGTTCGGCGCATGACAGGAGAGTGTCGCAGGAGCACGACAACCTGTGCGCGGCGAAAGGGGGAGGCCAGCCCTTTTAAGGTGTTTGCGGAAGCAACGAGACAGGGGCCAAGCGCACTCTCCTCCCCCTTGTGGGGAGGAGTTGGAAGTGGGGGTGGTGCAGACGGCACCGCTGCGCCTCATCCTGCGCCACCCCCACCCCTGGCCCCTCCCCACAAGGGGGAGGGGAAAAGGCGGTGCTCTTTCAGGATGTTAGAGCCACGACTTGCGATTTTCGCAGCTGGCCCAAACACCTTAAAAGGGCTGGGGGGAAGGCCGTGGAAACGGTCCGCATCCGATGGAGTGATCATGCCCTCGGACGCATGCGGCTGCGCGCCATCGAGCCGCTCTGGGTCGAACGGGTCGTGGCGGAGCCGGAACTCGTCGAGGCGGATCTCAATCACCCCGGGCGTCTCCGCGCCTTCGCACGCGTGCCCGAATGCGGCGGTCGTGTACTGCGCGTGGTATACGAGCCGCTTCAGGACGGCGCGGAGGCCTTGATCATCACGGCTCTGCTCGATCGAGGCCGCACGCGGAACTGGAGAACCTCAGGATGAAATCCGAGTACGACCCCGTCGTGGACGCCCTCTACATCCGACTCGCCGATACTCGCGTCGTCGAGAGTGAGGAAATCCGCCCTGGGTTCATCGTGGATCTGGACGAGGACGGCCGCATCATCGGCGTCGAGATCCTCGACGCCAGCAAACAGGTGGCGCCCGGGGCCGTGCTGGACCAGCCGCACGCGGCATGAGTCGGCGCGCTCCGCCGAGCCTCACCCCTTCCAGTTCTTCAACGCCGCGAACGGGCTGTCCGAGCCCGGCGGCTTCTCGGGGCTCAGAACCGGCTCCACCTGTGCGATCGCGTCCGCCATCGAGAAGGCGGAGCCGCTCTGCAGCCGGCCGCCGGCGGCGTCGCGATGGCCGCCGCCGCGGAACAGGCGGGCGCCGTCGAGTGCCGTGCCGTCGTTCGAGCGGAACGACAGCGTGCCCATCCGCTGGACGTTGACCACGCGCTTCGCCCGGCCCGCATCCATGATCAGGTCGGAGACCCGCTGGAACGTCCCGGAATCGAGCGCGAACGACAGGAGCGTGCCGTCCTTCAGCGGGCGGAACAGCGCGTCCGAGCGGGCGAGCGCCCGGGCGAGGCGCATGCGCGTGGTGAGCGCGGGATCGTCGTCCGGCGCCTCGCGCAGCAGCGCGTCGACCACGCCGGTGCGGATTGCCGTCGCGCGCTGCTCCAGTTCGGCCGGGCTCGCCCCCGTCCGCAGGGTCTCGGCTGCCGCGAGCAGGATGTCGGACACGAACCGGTCGTGCCAGGGGTGACCCACCGGCACGAAGCTCGACACCGCCTCCCAGAACATCTCGTCGAGCGCCAGGCCGCCCCGAAAGGCGGGGCTCTCCTTGCGCCAGAGGTCGAGGGCGTCGACCGCCGCGAGCAGGCTCGACAGGTCGGGTCCGGGCTCATGCGTCGCGAACAGGGTCCGGTGCTCGAAGGTCATCCGCGTGGCGCAAATGTCCTCCTCGATGAGGATCGCGATCTCGGGATCGTCCATATCGACCCGGTTGAGGCCCGGCCGCGCCGGATCGGGGGCCGGCTCCAACCCGAGGCGGCGCAGCTGGTCGAGGGACGAGGCGTGGTGGTCGAGGACGACGAGGCGGTGCTTGCGGCCCGCCTCGCGACGCTTGTTCAGCGCAGCGAACTTCTTGAGGCCCGCGATGGTCTGCTCTTCCAGGCCGAGATCGGTCATCAGCAGGATCTCGCCCTCGGCCGCCCGGCCGAGGCGCTTGATCTCGTCCTCGAAAACCGGGCCGACATCGCTGTAGCGCGGCACGTGCACGACGCGCTCGACCATCGCGCAGGCGGCCGCCACCGTGGAGGCGCCGTAGCCGTCGAGGTCGTGGTGGGTGATCTGGGTCAGGCGCACGCGGAGCTGTCTCGGAGGGTGACGGAGGAGGGCGGTCTACGCCGGCGGGGCCTTGGAGGCGAGGGGGCGGCCCTTCCGTCCGGCGGCGTTCGATGCAGAATGCGTGCGGGCCGCGTTGAGTCGCAAACGATCGGGCGGCCCCGGAGACCCGAACGGGCCCGTCATCCCGGAGGAACGCCATGGCCCTGGCCGCTTCACCGCGCGTCAAGCGCATCCAGACCGTATCGCTCGCGTTGCTGGTGACGGCCGGGGTCGTCAACTACGTCGACCGCGCGACGCTGGCCGTGGCCAATCCCCTGATCCGCGAGGATCTCGGCCTCTCGATTCCCGATATGGGCCTGCTGCTCTCGGCCTTCCTGTGGGCCTACGCCTTCGCGCAGCTGCCGGCCGGCGCTCTGGCGGACCGGCTCGGCCCGCGCCTGACGCTCACCCTCGGCCTGACCTGCTGGTCGCTGGGCCAGATGCTGGGCGGCGCCGTGACCTCGTTCTGGCAATTCGTGAGCGCGCGTATCGTGCTCGGGCTCGGCGAGGCGCCGCATTTCCCGACCTGCGCCCGCGTCTCCCGCGACTGGTTCAACATCCGCCAGCGCGGCACGGCCACCGGGATCTGGAACTGCGCCTCCTCGCTCGGCACCTTCCTGGCGCTGCCGCTGCTGACCTTCCTGATGGTCAGCTTCGGCTGGCGGGCCATGTTCGTCATCATGGGGGCGTCGGGTCTGGCGCTCGCTGCCATCGTCTACGCGGTGTTCCGCAACCCCCGCGAGTCGAGCCTGACGCCGGCCGAGCGCGCCTTCCTGGAGGAGGGGGACGCGCCGAACGCGAGCCGGGCCGTCACCTGGAGCGCGTGGCGCCGGCTGTTCGGCTTCCGCACCAGCTGGGGCATGATCGTCGGCTATTTCGGCTGCATCTACATGACCTGGCTCTACACCGCGTGGCTGCCGAGCTACCTGGAGATCGAGCGGCACTTCACCCTGCAGAAGACCGGCCTCGTCGGCTCGATCCCGTTCGCGTTCGGCGTGATGGGCGGCATCCTGGGCGGCCGGGTCGTCGACCTGCTGGTCCGCCGCGGCGTCGATCCGATCCGCAGCCGCAAGATCCCGATGGCCGCCTCCCTGGTGGCGACCGCGGCCTGCACCGTGGTGGCCGCGCTGACCCCGAGCGACACGCTGGCCATCGCCTGCATCTCGGCCTCGCTGTTCCTGGTCTACATGAGCTCGTCGGCCGCCTGGGCGATGGCCTCGGTGGCGGCGCCGGCGAGTTGCACCGCTTCGCTCGGCGCGATGCAGAATTTCGGTGGCTATATCGGCGGCGCCCTGGCGCCGATGGTCACCGGGTTCATCGTCGGCGGGACGGGCCACTTCTCCATGGCTTTCATCACCGGCGCGGTGATCGCCCTCGTGGCCGCCCTCGGCTATTGGACCCTGATCCAGGAGCCGATCGCCGATGAAGATCCGGTGGGAGGCTTCGTAAGCCGCCTGCACCCCGCCGAGTAGCGCACCACCGGCGAAGCAGACCGGTTCCCGGTGCGAGGGGGCGGTTCGTTTCTCGAGGCGGAGCGGCCAGTGGCCCCTGTCAGGCCTCGTCCGCGATCCCGGCGGCGCGTGCTGCCTCGGTCGCGTCCTCGGCGAGAACGTGTCCGACCGTCGGCACGAGCGGGAGACAGAGCCTGAAGTGCAACCCGTCGGACTCGAAGTCCAGCACCGTCTGCGCGTCGAGCTGATAGACCAAGGTCTCCAACAGCACCTCCGTGCCAAAGCCGCGCCGGCTCGGATCCACTACCGTGACGCCGCCCTGCTCCTTCCAGTCCAGCTGCAGGACAGGGTCGGCCGTCTCCGCCCCGTCCGACGGTCGGGCCTCCCATCTGACGTCGACGCGACCCTGCGGCAGGGACAGGGAGCCATGTTCGACCGCGTTGCTCGCCAGCTCGTGCAGCGCCAGCGCAAGGACCAGCGCCGCCTTCGGCCGGAGCCGCACCCGCGGGCCGGTGAGAGTCGCCTGATCACCTTCGCGCACGAGGTGGAACATCAGCTCGTCCGAGATCAGGCTGTGCAGGTCGGCCTCACCCAGCACGTCGGTGGCGGCCTGCACGCGCATCACGGCGCCGAAGCGACCGTCGAGATGCGCCACGTAGCCTTCGACATCACCGGCACTCTCGGCGGAGCGGTGCATGATCGCGCGCATGATCGCGAGGGTGTTGTGCAGGCCGTGACGCAGGCTGTCGGGCACACCCGCCGCGTCCAACAACCGACGCAGGCGCGCGTTGTCGGCTTCCAAGACAGCGAGCCGATCCTGCAGATCACCCGGATCGGTCATGGCGGAACTCCGCAGATGTCGGTCTCTCCATACTCATACGGTTCGACCGGTGGGGTTCAACCCCGCGGCGGCGGCCGGCGCGCATCGACGATAGCCGGACCATCCTCCACCGGTCGCCGAGCACCGGGCGCTTCATCCGTCACGCGGCAAGCCCGATCTCCTATCCGCTGTCGGCGACCAGCGCGCGCACAGACAGGACCCTGGGCACCGCGCCGGGGCGATTGCGGGTCCCGTGGCGCGTCTGCGAAAGCGAGAACCGACAGCGCCTGCCGCTGGAATGCCGGATGCGGCTGGACCGCCCTGGCTGGTTCGCCTCGGTCACGCGCCTTTTCGAGGCGATAACCGCGGGCGAACTGACGCGCCGACCTGTACTCACAGTGTCGTCCGAGCAGCTTGTCCGCGCTCCGTCCGCTTGGTGCAGATCCCGCAGGCCAGCGCACGACGTGGGACGCGCGGTGCATGGCAACATCGCCTTGCCGCTGCCGGCCCGCGCTTCTGAACTCGACCCGAACGACCCTTCGCCCAGCGCAGAATGAAAACGGCTCGCAATTCTGGCGCGCCAACAGCGTCTTCAAGTTCTGAGCCGGTATCCTTGACCAGTGCTGAGATACTAGATTATCATCATTGATTGACTTTTCCGTGATATATTGATGACGTGCGGATGAATTGGATTATCCCCGCTTGTGGGTCAGTCCTGTCGAACACGAATCGGAGCTTGCGTAGGATGACTGAAGTAATTGTGCGACCGAATCGCGGGTCTGCCGTCTTCTTGATCATATGATATCCGAACTTTCTGGCTTGAATTTTGCATTGTTGCCACATATATCAATGAATATTACAAATATCAGTAGATTTCTGGGACGAATTGTGTATATCATCGACCGGAGCGCGGAGCCCCGAGAAAAGGGGACTTCCGGAGACCGGTCTGATGTCCGGCGTGAAATGCGATTACGTGACCCGCTTGCGCGATGATCTGGAAGCGGGCTTCCGGGAGGATCTTGAGGAAGCTCTGATCGACGCGGCGCGCTGGCCCGACCTGATCGAGCGGGTCTCGTCCAGCTCCGGTAGCGTCGGGGCGCTCCTTCTGCGCACGGACCGGACCGGGCTCGATGCTCTATGTACGCGGTCAATGGCTGAACCGGTGCGCCGCTTCTACGACGAGGGATGGTATCGAGAGGATCATCGCCTGCGCGGGCTGCCGACATTGCGGGCTCGCGGCGTCACGGTCGATCTCGATTTCACCTCGCCCGACGAGATCGCGCGGCTGCCCTATTACCAGGATCTCCTCGGCTCCTGCGGCCTGCGCTGGTTTGCGGGCATCGGCTTTGAGGTGCAGGGCCGGCTCTGGTGCCTCTCGCTGCAGCGGACGGTGGCACAGGGGCCATTCGAGGACCATGAGCAAAGGCGGCTGGCGACCCTGTCGCCGCTTCTGCGCCGGGCGGCTCTGCTGACCGCAATGATCGAGAAGGCGCGGCTCGCCGGACTGACTCAGGCCTTCGACACGATCGAGCGCGCCGCGCTGGTCCTCGACCCGGATGGCAAGGCGTTGTGCTGGAACACGGCCTTCACGGCGTTGCTCGGCCCCGATCTGAAGCTCGCGGGCGGACGCCTGGTCGCCGAGGATCCCGAGGCGGCGCGGCAGCTGGAGGCTCTGGCACGCCCGTGCGGCCGTGCGCCGATCTCGGTCGTCGTGGTGGCGCGGCGGGATGCGGAGCCGATCGTCATCCACGTCGTGCCCCTGGTCGGGCCGAGCCGGGGGGTGTTCGCGGGCGGCCGGACTCTGCTCCTGTGCCGCGTGCCCGGGGCCGGGACCGTTCCGGCCGCGGCCATCCTTCAGGCGGCGTATCGGCTGACGCCCGCGGAGGCGCGCCTCGCTCAGGCCCTGGCTGGCGGCGAGGCCATCGCGGAGGCGGCCTCCCGCTTCGCCATCACTGCGGCGACCGCCCGCTCCCAGCTGAAGGCGATCTTCGCCAAGACCGGTGCGACCCGGCAGGCCGACCTCGTTCGCCTGGTGGCGGGGCTCGCGCGCTGACCGCCCCAGCGGCCGGGCTTGCAGGGCCACACGGTCGGAGACGGAACGGCTTGGCCCGCGAGGCCGTTTGAACGTCGACGTTTAGGAGAAACCTCGATGACCCATCGGATCGCACTGATCTCGGCCCTGACCATCGGCGCATTCCTGGCGGGCGCGCCGGCCGAGGCGAAGGGCTGCCTCAAGGGCGCGGTGGTCGGCGGCGTCGCCGGGCACATGGCCGGCCACGGCAAGATGGGCGCCGCCGCGGGCTGCGCCGTCGGCCACCACAACGCCAACAAGAAGGCCAAGCAGGGCTGAAGACCGGGCGCGTATGCCGCGGCCCCGGCCGATACGCTGTCCAATCACCGCGGAGCCGGGTCCTCGACGGGGATCCGGCTTCGCCGCGTCCGGCAACCATCCTTGACGGCCTCGCCGTCCGCCGTCATCGGAAGACGACCGCTCCACCGGTCATTCCGGCCCAGGCTCGGTTTGTATGACTGACGCGATACGCCCCGCCAGCGAAGCCGATCTGCCGGCGATCACGGCGATTTACCGCGACGCCGTGACGACCAGTACGGCGAGCTTCGAGACGGAGCCGCCCACGCTCGACGAGATGACCCGGCGCTTTGCCGTCTTACGCGAAGGCGGCTTCCCCTATCTGGTGGCGGTCGATAACGATGCCGTCATCGGCTACGCCTATGCCGGTCCCTACCATCAGCGCGCGGCCTATCGCTCGACCGTCGAAGACTCGATCTACGTGGCGCGCACCGCCCGGGGCGGCGGCGTCGGCCGCGCCCTGCTGGAAGCCCTCATCACCGCGTGCGAGCGGATCGACTGCCGCACGATGGTGGCGGTCATCGCGGAGAGCGGATCACCCGCCTCCGCGGCGCTGCATGCGGGCCTCGGGTTCCGGCCCGTCGGGACGCTGGTGGGTGTTGGATACAAGCACGGGCACTGGCTCGACGTGACCCTCATGCAGCGCCCCCTCGGCCCCGGACGCGGCACGCCGCCGACGCGAACGTGAAACAGACCGTGCGCCGCCGGCATTCAGCTCAAGGCTGTCCTGTCATGATGCGGACAACTTCGCGCGTGAGAGGGCGGGGCAGAAGCGCATGCCACCCGGTGCTTGGCCCGGTGTGCGTGCGATGACGCGAGGCAGGGGTCTTCCCTCACGCGAGCGGACCGGTCCCCCCCCGGCTCGCGAGGCATAGGAGTTCGGGTATGCGGTTTTCATCGATCGGTCGCCGGATTGCGCCGCTCGCGATCCTGGCGCTTCCGGCGCTGGCGGGCGCCGCGCAGGCTGCGACCCCGACCGATCCGAGCGGCACGTATCTCACCGAGGATGGGCGCGCCCGCGTGCGCTTCGAGAAGTGCGGGACCGCGGGCGACCGCCTGTGCGGTTACGTGGTCTGGCTGAAGGTTCCGCTCAACGACAAGGGCGAGCCGCGGACCGACTTCAAGAATCCCGATCCGAAGAAGCAGACGCGCCCGTCGCTCGGCCATCAGCTGGTCATGGGCCTGAAGCCCAACGCCGACGCCCATTACGAGGGCAAGATCTACAATTCCGAGGACGGCAAGTCGTACGATGTCACCATCTGGACCGAGGCGCCGGGCGAGCTGACCGTCCGCGGCTGCCTGATCGCGTTCCTGTGCAAGTCGCAGACCTGGACCAAGGTGAGCGATCTCGCCCCCGGTCAGCTCACGGGACCGACCAACGGCCCGAATGGTCCGCGCAGCGATCCGGAATTCGCGACCCCGGCCACCGGTGCTTCGGCCGGTGCGAGGCCGGGCGCCGCGAAGGCGGCCGCGAAGGCCGCCCCGAAGCCGGCACCCGCAGCGCCGGCTCAAGAGTGATCGGGGCTCACGCCGCGAGCGCCGCGTAGGTCAGGACGCGCAATTCGCGCCGGATCGGCAGCGCCGAGGACGGCACGAGCTGCGTCATGAGCACGACCGAGAGATCCTCGGCGGGGTCGATCCAGAACGCCGTCGAGGCCATGCCGCCCCAGGCGACCTCGCCGGCCGTGCCGAGGATCTGGGCGCGGGCCGGGTCGAGCATCACCGAGAAGCCGAGGCCGAAGCCGATCCCGGTATAGGAGGTCTCGGCGAAGCGCGGCGTGCCCATCGCGGCGAGATCGCCCGGCAGGTGGTTCGCCAGCATCAGGTCGACGCTCTTGCGGCCGAGCAGGCGATGACCGTCGAGCGTGCCGCGGTTGAGGATCATCCGGCAGAAGCGCTGGTAGTCGGCGGCCGTCGAGACGAGGCCGCCCCCGCCCGAGGCGATTGCGGGCGGCTGCGCGAAGGGCGTCTCCACGGAATCGTCGAACGGGCGCAGCCGGCGTTCCCGGTCATACGCGTAGGCGGCGCAGAAGCGCGGCATCAGCGCGGGCGGCACGTGGAAGTCGGTATCCGCCATGCCGAGCGGTGCGATCACGGAGTCGCGAAGATAGTCGGCGAAGGGCCGGCCGCTCACCGCCGTCACGTACTGGCCGAGCACGTCGGTGGCGACGCTGTAGTTCCAGGCGCTGCCCGGCTGGGCCAGCAGCGGCAGCTTCGCCAGACGGGCGGTCATATTGGCAAGCGTGCCCTCCCGCGCCAGGAAGTCGATCCCGTGCTCGCGGTACTGCGCGTCGACCAGGGTCGCCTCCATGAAGCCGTAGGTCAGGCCGGCCGTATGGGTGAGCAGATCCCGCACGGTGATCGGCCGGCGTGCCGGCTCGGTCTCGAGCTTCGCCCGGTTGCCGCCCACCGCGACGCGCATCTCGGAAAATTCCGGCAGCACGCGCGCGATCGGATCGTCGAGCTGGAACAGGCCCTGCTCGTAGAGCTGCATGACCGCCACCGAGGTCAGCGGCTTGGTCATCGAGTAGATCCGCGCCACCGTATCGAGGGTGAACGGGGTGCCGCGGGCGAGGTCGGCCTGACCGCAGGCCCGGGCGAAGGCGATCCGCCCCCGCCGGGCCACCGCGACCGACAGGCCGGCGAGGCGGCCATCCGCGACGAGGCGGTCCATCCAGGGCTCGATGCGGGCGAGCGCCGCCGGATCGAAGCCGGCGGCCTTGGGGTCCGTCTCGGTTAACGCGCTCATGCCGATTCCATGCTCTGTCCGTCCGGAAGCGTAAGGGGGCCGACGGTGAAAATCACCAGCCCATCGTGCCCGGTGCGCCCTTGAACGGGCCGACGATGCCGGGGGTGATCCATCCGCCGTAGAAGGTGCCGGGCTGCGGCGTGACGAGGTCCGGGCCGACGAAGCAGGCCTCCATCGGCCGCGCGTAGAAGGCGACGTAGCCGGCGATCGCGCGGAAATCCGGCGTCGGATCGGGATAGGTCCAGGCGGCCGCGGATGCGGCTTTGCCGCCGCCCTGCACGTCGAACAGCCTCGCCTGCCCCTTCCACTCGCAGAGGCCGCCGCGTCGCGGGTTCACGAGCGCGCCCGGCGCGATGGCGCCCGGCGGAAGGTAGTAGGTCGGCGGGTGCGAGGTCTCCAGCACCCGGAAGCCGGCTTCCGTTTCCGCGATCACGGCGCCGCCGAACACCACGCGCAGCCGCCGCCGCACCGGTTCGAGCCGCGGCGGGCGCGGGTAATCCCAGACGCTTTCCTCGCCCGGCTTGACCGGATCCGGTGCGGGATGTGTCGGCGGCCAGATCATGCGGATCCCCGTGCAGAGCCTGCGCGAGGCGATATAGGGCGGTCGCACCGCCGTTTGTCGGGAGGCCGACCCGTGCTAGCCCGTGGCCGACATTCGAGCCCGGGATCGTTCGCGATGGACATCGCCCTCTTCCTCGACTTCGACGGCACACTGGCCGAGATCGCACCGCGTCCGGACGCGGTGGTGGTCGAGCCCGGCCTCGTCGAAACCCTGGAGCAGCTGCGCAGACGCCTGGACGGCGCGCTGGCGATCGTGACGGGCCGCCCGGTCTCGGTGATCGACGGCTTCCTGGCGCCCGCGCGGCTCGACGCCGCCGGCCTGCATGGCGTCGAGCGCCGCCTCGGCGGCGCCCTCAGCGGGGGCCGGGCGGAGGACCATCCCGACCTTCGCCGGCAGGTCGCACGGCTTGAGTCGGAGAGCGCCGCGCTGCCCAACGTCCTGATCGAGGACAAGGGCGCGTCCGTGGCGGTGCATTGGCGGCTCGCGGGCGCCGACGATGCGGCCCGCGCCGAGGCGCTGGTCAAGGCCGCCGCGGAGGCCCTCGGCGCGGATTACCGGCTGCAGCTCGGCAAGGCGGTCGGCGAGATCGTGCCGGCGCAGGCCACCAAGGCGCACGCGATCCGCGCCTTCATGGAGCAGAGCCCGTATCGCGGGCGGGTCCCGGTCTTCCTCGGGGACGACCGGACCGACGAGATCGCCTTCGCGTCGGTCAACGAGGATGGCGGCATCGCCATCCGGGTCGGCGACGGCGAGACCGTCGCGAAGCATCGCCTGCCCGACCCGGCCGCCGTGCGCGCCCTGCTGCGCGACTGGGCCGCGGCCGGCGCCATCGACCCGGCGGCCCTGCCGCCGGCCTGACACGTCCAGCCTCTGTCCGGAGAACGGCATGTCCGACGGTTTCGTGGGCGGTTGGCCCCGGAGCATCCTGCGGATCGAGGGTGCGTGTCTGCTCGCCTGCGCTCTCGCGGCCTATGCCTGGCTCGGGCGATCCTGGTGGATCTTCGCCGCCCTGTTGCTCGCTCCGGATCTCAGCATGCTCGGATACGCCGCCGGCCCCGGCCCGGGCGCCCTCGCGTACAACGCAGTCCATACGGTGACGCCGCCGCTGCTCGGCCTATGCGCAGCGGCGGTGCTCGGCCAGCCCCTCGTCGCCGGGCTGGCGCTGATCTGGCTTGCCCCTATCGGGCTTGATCGGATGCCGGGATACGGCCTCAAATACACCAGCGGCTTCGGCGATACGCATCTCGGTGCGATCGGCCGGGCGCGTGCGGCGGCGAACACGCCGCGATAAGGCGTTTCCATCCCCGGCGGGGCTTGCCCAACCGGGGATGTGCGGCGAATGAACCGCCGGCAACGGTCCAGTCAGCAGAGGCACCCTGCGATGTTCGAGTTTCCGGTCCTGGTCGGCGACATCGGCGGTACGAATGCCCGCTTCGGACTCATCGAGAAACAGGGGAGCCAGCCCCGGCTTCTCTCCCATGAGGCGACCGCAGATCATCCCGATCCCTCAAGCGCCATCAAGGCGTCGCTTGCCAAGGGCGGCGACTTGGCGCCGCCGCGTTCGGCCATCCTGGCCATGGGCGGTCGGGTCGACGGCCCCGTGAACCAGCTCACGAACGCGCATTGGCAGATCGCGGGCCAGCGCATCGGCGAGGATTTCGGCCTGTCCAAGGCCGTGGTGGTGAACGATTATGTGCCGGTCGCCGCCGGGGCTGCCGACATCGAGCCGCACGACCTCACGCCGGTCGGGCCCTGTCCGCCGGTGTCGGGCGGCGCGCGCGTCGTGCTCGGGCCGGGCACGGGGTTCGGCGCCGCAGCCCTGGTGCCCTATACCAACCAGCTCGCGATCGTCTCCACCGAGGCTGGTCACACCGATTTCGGCCCGGCCGACGCCTTCGAGGAGAAGGTCTGGCACGCGCTGGAGCGGGTCGAGGGCCGGATCACGGTGGAATCGGTGCTGTCCGGGCCCGGCCTCGCGCGGCTGCACGCGGCGGTGGCGCATGTCCGCACCGGCCGGCCGCACGAGAAGATCGAACCCGCTGCGGTGACCGAGACCGGCCTCGACGCCTCCGACCCCCATGCCGCCGAGGCGTTGGAGCTGTTCGGCCGGCTGCTCGGCCGCGTCTGCGGCGACCTCGCGCTGACCTTCCTGGCGACCAGCGGCGTCTATATCGGCGGCGGCATCGCGCCCCGGATCGTCAAGGTGCTGCAGGAGAGCGGCTTTCGCGACGCCTTCGAGCGGAAGGCACCCTTCGTCGCGATGATGCGCAAGATCCCCACCAGCGTCATCACCGTTCAGGACCCGGCCTTCCAGGGCCTCGCCGCCCTGGTCAACGACGAGGCGACGTTCGTCTATCACGGGCAGGTGTGGCGGACGGGGGCGTGAGGGGTTACCTAACGTATCGCGGGTGAGCCACAGCGCGACGGCGCGATTCGACTGGGATGGAACCCATGCGCACGGTCAATCTGAACGAGGCGGAAGCCCATCTTTCCCGGCTCGTCGACCAGGCAGCCTCGGGCGATGCTTTCATCATAGCCAAGGACGGCAAACCCTTGGTCAAGGTCGTTCCATTCGCCATGCCTGCGCCCGTGGATAAGCCGCGCGTCGGTTTCCTGAAAGGGCATGTCCATATTCCGGACGACTTCGACCGCTTGGGCGCCGGCGAGATCGAGGCACTGTTTGACGGACAGTAAATTATCTTCTCGACACACATATTCTCCTGTGGGCGGCTGTCGGATCCCACCGTCTCCCCGGTGAGGCAGGCCGTCTGATCGAAGAGCGTGCGAATACGCTCGTCTTCAGCGTGGCAAGTCTCTGGGAGATCGCGATCAAGAACGGCTTAAGCCGGCCGGACTTCTCGATCGATCTCAAAAACCTGCGCCTCAGCCTGCACGGCCATGGGTATCAGGAGCTGCCGGTGACGGCAGCCCACACACTTGCCCTCGCAGGCCTGCCCCCGATCCACCGCGATCCGTTCGACAGGATGCTTGTCGCTCAGGCCATGACGGAGGGATTCGAGCTCATCACAGCGGATCGGACCGTCGCGCTTTACGGCCCGCCGGTCCGCTTGGTCTGAACGGCGCGCACAGCGTGGCCCTCACGCCGCCGCCAGCGGCTTCGACACCTCCTCCAGTGACTTCCCCTCGGCCGCCGTGCCCCAGATCCCGCCGGCCACCGCGGCGACCAGCATCAGCACGGCGCCGAGCCCGTAGCCGAACAGCACCCAGTCCCGCGAGCCGGTCTCGACCAGCGTCCCGAACAGAAGCGGGCCCGAGACGCCGCCAATGCCCGTGCCGACCGCGTAGAAGGCCGCGATGGCCAGCGCCCGGATCTCCAGCGGGAAGGTTTCCGAGACGGTCAGATAGGCCGAACTCGCCGCCGCCGAGGCGAAGAAGAACACCACCATCCAGGCCCCGGTCTGGCCGACCGGACCGAGCAGGTCGAGGCGGAACAGCAGGCCCACGCCGGCGAGCAGCAGCGCCGAGATCCCGTACGTGAAGGCGATCATCGCCCGGCGGCCGATCGTGTCGAACAGCCGCCCGAGCAGCAGCGGGCCGAGGAAGGATCCGAGCGCGAAGGGCAGCAGATACCAGCCGACACTGTTGCCGGGCACCTGATAGAACCGCTCCAGAACCAGCGCGTAGGTGAAGAACAGCGCGTTGTAGAAGAAGGCCTGTGCGATCATGAGCGCGAGCCCCACCATGGTCTCCTTCCGGCTCGTCACGAACAGAGCCTTGAACACCTCCGAGAGCGGGGTGTGGTCGCGAGTACGGACCTTCATGCGCTTGCTCTCGTCCACCGGCGGCAGGGTGACGCCCTCATCGGTGAAGCGCTTCTCGATGCCGGTGACGACCCGGTCGGCTTCCGCCGCGTAACCGTGGGTGGCGAGCCAGCGCGGGCTTTCGGGGATCCAGGTGCGCAGGAGCAGGATCACGAGGCCGATGGCGCCGCCCGTGAAAAAGGCGACCCGCCAGCCCCAGGCCGGATCGATCACCTCGGGCTTCAAGAGCACGATCGACATGAACGAGCCGAGCGCCGCGCCGATCCAGAACGAGCCGTTGATGACGAGGTTGGTCCAGCCGCGCACCCGGGCCGGGACCAGTTCCTGGATGGTCGAGTTGATCGCCGTGTACTCGCCGCCGATCCCCGCGCCCGTGAAGAAGCGGAACAGGCAGAAGCTCCAGATATTCCACGACAGGCCGGTCGCTGCCGTGGCGACGAGGTAGAGGGCGAGCGTGATGAAGAACAGCTTCTTGCGGCCGATCCGGTCGGTCAGCCAGCCGAAGCCGATTGCGCCGGTCACCGCACCCACGAGGTAGCAGGAGGCGGCGAGCCCCACGTCGAATTCGGAGAAGGACATCGGCGGCTGGCGCAGGGCGCCTACCAAAGAGCCAGCCAGCGTCACCTCCAGGCCGTCGAGCACCCAGGTGATGCCCAGCGCCACGATGACGAGGACGTGGAACCGGCCCCAGGGCAGCCGGTCGAGGCGTGCCGAGATGTCGGTATCGATCACACGGCCGATCTCAGCCCGTTCCGGCGTTCCGGAGCTTCCCTCGACCTTGCTCGTCATCTGCGCGCATCCTCCCCAACGGGCCGTTTACCGTGCCTGACCAGCCCGCATTTACCGAAACACCAGGCAGGTGTTGGCAACGGGTTGGGAAACGATTCGGTTCGAGCCCGTCTTCATTTGATGCGGGCAGACCGGAGGCATCCACACGGTGCCTCGTCATGTCCTCCCGTTCCCCCGCCCGCCATCGCCGCCTAGGCCGTTTCACGATGCTCAGCCTGATGACGCTCGCGGGCCTCGCGACCGTCCCCTCGGAGAGCGCCGACGGTCATCTCGATCGGCCCAAGCCCCGCATCGCGATGCCGGCCGCCGAGCGCTGGCGCCTGCGGCCGACGGAACCCGCGATGCCGAGCACGACCGGCAGCATCCGGAGCCGCACGGAAATCCCGGTTCCCGAGGACCGCCGCCGCGTCCGGCTCGTCTACCCGGCCCTGATCGAGGCGCGCTGACCCCGCGACCGGTTGGTGATCCGCCGTGACTCGGGCACAGCGCCTGCTTGGTGCGTCGCGGTCCTCGCGGCCGGGTCGGTACGGAGTCGGGAATGGCAGAGGCGATTGCCCTGATCGGGTGCAAGGGTCCGGCGCAGGAAGCCGAATATCTGGACGTCCTGGCGGCCGCGATGCCCGAGGAGCGGATCGTCCCGTTCCGCCTGTTGGACGGTGCCGAGCGGGATGCGGCCCGGGTCGCCATCGTGGCCAATCCCGATCCCGCCGAGGTCGCGGCGCTGCCGGGCCTCGTCTGGGTGCAGAGCCTCTGGGCCGGCGTGGAGCGGCTGGTGAACGCCTTCGACCGGCCGCTGCCGATCGTGCGGCTGGTGGACCGGGAGATGGCCCGCACCATGGCGGAGGCGGTGCTGGCCTGGACCTACTATCTCCAGCGCGACATGCCGGCCTATGCGCGCCAGCAGCGCGCCGGGATCTGGCGGCCCCACCCCTATCGGAAGCCCGCCGACACGATTGTCGGCCTGCTGGGACTCGGCGCCCTCGGGATCGCCGCGGCGGAGAGGCTTCGTGGGGCGGGCTTTCGCGTCACCGGGTGGAGCCGCAGCCCGAAAGCCGTGCCCGGCATCGAGGCGGAGCACGGGTTGGAGGCGCTCCCGGCCATGCTCGGCCGATGCGACATCCTCGTCTGCCTCGTGCCGCTGACGCCGGAGACGCGCGGCCTGATCAATGCCGAGCGCCTGGCGGCGCTGAAGCCCGGCGCGGCGCTGATCAATTTCGCCCGCGGGCCGATCGTGGTGACGGCGGACCTGATCGCCGCGCTGGAGAGCGGCCACCTCGCGCACGCGGTGCTGGACGTGTTCGAGGTCGAGCCACTGCCGGCCGAGTCGCCCCTGTGGTCGCACCCGGGCGTGACCGTGCTGCCGCACATCTCCGGGCCGACCGACATGCCCTCGGCCGCCGCCACGGTGGCGTCCAACCTGCGGGACTACCGTCGGACCGGGCAGCCGCCGCGGGGGATCGATACCGCCCGGGGCTACTGACGCGACACCCGGTCCCGCGACCGGAAATGAACCCTGGCTTTATCCGGCCGTTTATCACGCGCCGTCCATCGCCGCGCTTCCGCAGGGTGGATCCGCGGAGGACGACGAGACACCATGGGCTGGCCACGCCGCATTCTGATCGTTGCCGGCGTCGCCGCCGTTGCGGTCGGCGCCACCGCGAGCCTCGGGCGCTTCAGCTACGCGCCGATGCCCGACCGGGCGGACCTGCTCAATGCGGACCGCTATCCGATCCAGACCGCCTTCGACATCCTCGGGCGCCGGGTCTCGCGGGCGGAGGCGGATCGCCTGAACGCAACGGAAAATGGCCGGAAGGACTTGGCGCCGGGCGGCACCGCCGTGGCGATCGATCCCGCCATGGTCGAGCGCGGCCGGCAGGCCTTCTACCAGGAGACGTTCGGCAACGAGGTCTTCCTCACCGACGTGATGGGCATGCTCGACGGCGGCCTGACGCCCACGGAGGTCGCCCTGGCGGTGGCCAAGCTCGGCGGACAGGGCACTACCAATTTGCAGGTCGCCATGGCCCGCGACATGCGCATCGGCGATCGCGTCTACGGGAAGGGCGAGCTGGTCCCGACCGGGCTCGACGTGCCGAAGGGCGGCGCCTTCATCATCGGGATCAAGACCTTCTACGATCGCGGCCACCTGCGCATGGGCATCACCTGCGCGCTCTGCCACGCGGCGGTCGATCCCGGTACCGGCAAGGTCGTGGAGGGCGCGCCGAACGTCGATCTCAATGCCGGTCTGCTGATGGCGCTCGCCAAGAATTCCTCGGCTTACTTCATGCACGCCAGCGTGCCCGAGGCCGATGCCCGCCCGAATACCGACCCGCAGCATACCGGCTCGACCACCGCGGGTCCCGCGCTGCCGGACGCCGCCGCGGTGGAGGCGGCCACCAAGGTGCAGGTGGCGAGCTGGCCGCCCGGCAGCTTCGACTCCTCGGCCGACCGAGTCACCAACCCGACCTCGATCCCGTCGAGTTTTTCCGCCTATGGCGAGCCCTACAGCTGGAGCGGGCGCGAGGCGATCGGCCCGTTCGCGGGCCTGTCCTCGCTCAACAACAACGTGCACGCCGCCAATTCTGACACGACCCAGCTGGCGGCGGCCGCACCCTGGCTGTTCGGCATGGACCCGGAGACGTATCTCGGCATCGTCCTGCGCGGGGCGGCCACGGAGGCGTTCCGGTACAGGCCGGACGGGTCGATGAGCCCGTCCGAGGTGCTGAAGAGCGTCGACCCGACGCCGGCCTCGCCGGGCCTGAACAGCTACGCGGTGCTGCCGACCTATCCGGCCACCAACTACGTCACCGATAACGGCTTGTTCGCCTCGGTTCCGGGCGAGCCCGCCAACCACGCCAACAACGCCATGTCGGCGTTTCAGAACCTGCTGCATCCACCGGCCTCCGGCCAGGATGCCGAGAGGGTGCGCGCCGGCCGCGCGGTGTTCGAGAAGGCGGGCTGCGGCGCCTGCCATTCCGGGCCGGCGCTCACCAACCACAAGGTCATCCCGGAAGCCGAGATCGGCACCGAGCCGACCCGCGCCCGGGCCGGCGCCAAGATGGAGGCCCGCCTGTCGCCGCCGGCGATGTTCGCCGTCGGCACGCCGTTCCCGCTGCCCGACAAGCCGGCGGTCGTCCCGGTACCGCTCGTGGGTGACGAGCAGGCTCAGGTCCAGCTCGCCTGGGGACAGGGCGGCACGGAGGGCGGCTACAAGGTGCCGAACCTCGTCGGCCTCGTCTGGACGGCGCCCTACCTGCACGATTCAGGCGTCGCGGTCGGACCCGATTCGGACAAGCAGCTCGGCGTTCCCGGCACCCTCTACAAGGGGCTCGCCCCGGACCCTGCCAACAGCCTGCGCGCATTGGTCGACCGCGCCCTGCGCGCTAAGGTGATCGCTGCGAACGCGGCTTCGGATACGGCGCGGATCGCCCGGGTTACCGGGAAGGGGCACGCCTTCTGGGCCGATGCCGGTTCAGGCATCTCGCCCGACGAGCAGACGGCGCTGATCGCCTACCTGCTCTCGGTCGATCGCCTGCAGGAGCCGGCCGCAACGCCCTGAGCCAACGCGCGGATCACGGACAGCACCCATGACGCAGAACACGAACCCGGTCTGGTTCATCACCGGCTGCTCGAGCGGCTTCGGCCGGGAACTCGCCAAGCTCGTCGTCGCGCGGGGCTGGCGCGCGGTGGTGACGGCCCGCGACCGCGCCAAGGTCGCCGACCTCGCGCAGGGGGCCGAAGATCGCGTTCTCGCCCTGTCCCTCGACGTGACCGAGGCGGCCCAGATCGCGGAATCCGTGCGCGCCGCCACCGAGAAATTCGGACGGATCGATGTGCTCGTGAACAATGCGGGCTACGGCTATCAATCCTCGATCGAGGAGGGCGAGGAGGACAAGATCCGCGCCCAGTTCGACGCCAACGTGTTCGGCCTGTTCGCCCTGACCCGGGCGGTGCTGCCGGTCATGCGGGCGCAGAAGGCCGGCCATATCCTGAACATTACCTCGGTGGCGGGCTTCGTCGGCTTCCCGGCCTCCGGCTACTACGCTGCCACCAAGCACGCCGTGGAGGGCTTTTCCGACTCCCTCGCCGCCGAGGCCGGGCCGCTCGGCATCCGGGTGACCTGCATCGAGCCGGGCCCGTTCCGCACCGACTGGGCCGGGCGCTCGCTCATCCAGACGCCGAACGCGATTGCGGACTATGCCGAGACCGCGGGCGCGCGGCTCAAGGCGACCTCGGAGAAGAGCGGCACCCAGGCCGGCGACCCGGTGCGGGCCGGCGAGGCGATGATCCGGGTGACCGAGATCGACAATCCGCCGCGCCACCTCGTGCTCGGCGCCTGGGGCTATGACGCGGTCACGGCCCGGCTGAAGCAGGCTTTGGCCGAGATCGAGGCTTGGCGGGAGACGAGCCTCGGGGCCGACTACCCGCAGGCGTGAGGTTCTTCAGATCACGCCTTCGATCAGCCCCCGCCGCTTGGCTTCTTCCGCTTCCAGATACCAGTTGGCGGGCGCTTTCTCGAGCACCTCGTCGAGGGTCACGTCCGATCCCTGGACGAGGTTGGAGAACCCCTCGTTCTGGATCTCGATCGAGCACAGGATCTCGTTGAGCGTCGCCTTCACGGAGGCGATGCAGGTCGTGAGCGGCCCCTGGACATGGAGCTGCTTGTCCATCTTGCGCTCGTGGATCATCAGCCGCGTGCCGCAGGTGAGATACCTGTTCGGTCGGGCGAAGAAGCTCATGAAGGTGGTGCCGGCCGAATAGATCGCCGCCTTGCCGAGGAAGACGAACCGCCGGTTCGGGTCCATGGCGCTGTTGAAGCGGATGTCCTCGCCCATCATCCGGGCGACCTCCGGATCGCCGCCCAGCGTCGTCAGCTCGATCACCACGATCTCGCGCTTGTCCGCCGCGCCGAGCTGGCGGCGGAAATCCTTGTACATGTCGTAATCGACCGGTCCCGAGAGCAGAACGGCCGGGGCCCTGAAGGCAGTGGGGCCGAGGGGAGTGGTGTCCAAGGAGCCTCCTCGTCATAAGATCGATCCGGAGCCGACCCCGCGGCCCCGGACCGGTGCCTCAGCGTACCGGGTCCGGCGCACCCGCGCCCTTGCCCACGAAGGGGATGCCCTCGATCGGGCATTCCTCCGTGCCGACGCTCTGTCGGGTAATGGCCCTTACGGCGTCCCGGGTTCCGTCGGGATCCTCGATCCAGCGCCGATAAAAGTCGTAGGGGCATTCCGACATCCCGTGCCGGTTCTCCTTCGAGTTGATCATGCCCGTGTAGCCGCGGTGCAGCAGCTTGAAGAGATGGTTCTCCGACTGGCCGTGGGCGCGGAAATCCCGGATCAGGAACTTGGAGAGGGCCGCGTACTGGATGCCCATCTCCTCCTCGCCGCACTCGCCGAGTGTCCGCCCGTCGAAGCCGATGATCGCCGAGTGGCCGAAATAGGTGTAGACGCCATCGAAGCCGGCCGCATTGGCCACAGCCACGTAGGTGTTGTTGGCAAACGCCATCGCCTTCGAGATGACGACCTGCTGCTCCTTGGCCGGGTACATGTAGCCCTGGCAGCGGATGATCAGCTCGGCGCCGCGCATGGCGCAATCGCGCCAGATCTCGGGATAATTGCCGTCGTCGCAGATGATCAGGCTGATCTTCAGCCCCTTCGGCCCGTCCGACACGTAGGTGCGGTCGCCCGGATACCAGCCTTCGATCGGGGTCCAGGGCATGATCTTGCGGTACTTCTGGACGATCTCGCCCTGGTCGTTCATCAGGATCAGGGTGTTGTAGGGCGCCTTGTGCGGGTGCTCCTCGTGGCGCTCGCCGGTCAGCGAGAACACGCCCCAGACCTTGGCCTCCCGGCAGGCGGCGGCGAACACCTCGGTCTCCGCGCCCGGGACCGTCGAGGCGGTCTCGTACATCTCGGCGGCGTCGTACATGATGCCGTGGGTCGAGTATTCGGGGAAGATTACGAGGTCGAGGCCGGGCAGGCCGGTCTTCATCCCGACGATCATCTTGCCGATCGCCTTGGCGTTCTCCAGCACCTCCGCGCGGGTGTGCAGGCGCGGCATCTTGTAGTTCACGACGGCGACGCCGACGCTGTCCTGGCTGGACGAGATGTCTCCGTGCATCATGGTGAGATGTCCTCCTGACCTTGATTCTTCCTGGGACGCGCGGCTCAGTGGCTGATCATCCAGGGCCGCGCCTTCGGGAAGCTCTTGGCGGCGGCCGGGGCGGTGGTCGCCTTCTTGGGTGAGCAGCAGCCGCAGCCCGCACCATGGCTTCCCGAGCGCCGCGGCGCGTGGCGGCTGCGCTCGTTCGTGGCGTGGGCGGCCTTGAGCCCCGCATCCATCCCGGAGATGCGCGGCGCGGTGAGGAAGGCGCGCTGGCTCGTGCCGCCGCAATCCGGGCAGGCATGCGGATCGCGGAACTCGGACATCGGCCGCATCACCGTGAAGGGACCGCAGGCCTCGCAGGCGTAGTCGTAGACGGGCATGGGGGCTTTCAGAAAGGCTGCCGGGTCAAGCGCGGGTCCCCTCTCCCGTGCGGGAGAGAGGGGGTCTGTCGCGTCCGGCTGGACCGCGGTGCCCACCGGACGATGGATCATTTAGAGATCCGGCGAGAGCGGCATCTGGATCGAGCCGTCGAGGAACTTGGTCGGTCCGTCGGCGCCCGGGTTGATGTCGAACTCGAAGATCTTGGTCGGTATCCAGAGGGTCGCGCAGGCGTTCGGGATGTCGACGACGCCCGAGATGTGGCCCTGGACCGGCGCCGTGCCGAGGATCGAGTAGGCCTGCGCGCCCGAATAGCCGAATTTTTTCAGGTACTCGATCGCGTTCAGGCAGGCCTGCCGGTAGGCGATGTGGACGTCGAGGTAGTGCTGGCCGCCGCTCTCGTCGACCGAGATGCCCTCGAAGATCAGGTGATCGTCGTATTTCGGCGTGATCGGCGACGGCTTGAAGATCGGGTTCTTGATCCCGTACTTGGCCATTCCGTCCTTGATCAGATCGACCTTGAGATGCACCCATCCGGCCATCTCGATGGCGCCGCAGAAGGTGATCTCGCCGTCGCCTTGGCTGAAGTGGAGGTCGCCCATGGAGAGGCCGGCGCCGGGCACGTAGACCGGGAAGTAGATCTTCGAGCCGCGCGACAGATCCTTGATGTCGCAATTGCCGCCGTGCTCGCGGGGCGGGACCGTGCGGGCGCCGGTGGCGGCGGCCGCCTCCTTCGCGTCGCCCTTCAGACGGCCCATATGGGCGGTCGGCCCGAAGGGGAGCGTGGCCAGCGCCGGCACGCGCTCCGGGTTGGTGTCGTAGAGCGCCTTCTCGCGGGTGTTCCAGGTCTCCAGCATCTTGGGATCGGGCAGGCAGCCGATCAGGCCGGGATGGATCAGGCCCGGGAAGCGCACGCCCGGAACGTGCCGGGACTTGGTGAACATCCCCTCGAAGTCCCAGATCGACTTCTGGGCCTGCGGGAAGTGTTCGTCCAGGAAGCCGCCGCCGTTTTTCCTTGAGAAGAAGCCGTTGAAGCCCCACTGACTCTCGGGCTTGGCGCCGATGTCGAGGAGATCGACCACCAGCAGGTCGCCGGGCTCGGCGCCCTCGACGCCGATCGGACCCGAGAGGAAGTGGACGATCGACAGGTCGATGTCGCGCACATCGTCGGCGGAATCGTTGTTCTTGATGAAGCCGCCGGTCCAGTCATAGGTCTCGACGATGAAGTCCGCGCCCGGCTTCACGGTGGCGACCATCGGGATGTCGGGGTGCCAGCGGTTGTGCACCATGTCGTTCTCATAGGCCGATTGCGTGAGATCGACCTTGATCAGCGTCTCGGGCATCTCGTGTCTCCAGCTCCCTGACTCTCCGGGGCAGGCCCCGTCCGCGCGCCGCTGCGCGTCTCTCACCCGCTCGCGAGCAGCTCTTTCAGCGCGTCGTCGAGGACCTTGATGTCGTCCGGGCTGGTGCCGGGCCCGCCCGCGAAGTGGCCCCACCACGTGTCGATCACGCGCAGCTCCGCGTTCGGCATGGCGGCCGCCTCGATGGCGTTGTCCTCGGGCGGGAAATACAGGTCGGTCGAGGCCGGCATCAGGATCGCCCTAGCGCGAATGGCGCCGAGCGCGGCCTTGAAGTCGCCCTTGAAGGTGTCGTTGGCGCTGATGTCGCCGTGCTGCCACGTCCACAGCATGGCGAGCAGGTTGTTGGCGTCGCGTTCGTAGAACAGGCCTTCCCAGAACCCGATCAGGAAGTCCTCCAGCGAGGCGTAGCCCATGTGGGTGATGTCGGCTTCCAGCCGGTAGAAGGTCTGCGACAGGCCCCAGCCTGCGTAGACCCGGCCGAAGGCGCGCAGGCCCCGGGTCGGCGGGCTCGTGTACCAGCCCTCCGCCCAGGCGGCGTCGGCCTGGAGCGCGGCCTTGGCGCCCTCCAGGAAGACATAGTTGTGCCGCGAGCACTTGGCCGAGCCCTGAAACGGCAGGATCCTCGGCACCATGGCGGGGTACATCGACGCCCAGTGGTAGGTCTGGAGCGCGCCCATCGACCAGCCGGTGACGAGGACCAGTTTCTCGATGCCGAAATGCTCGGTGACGAGGCGGTGCTGGGCGCGGACGTTGTCGTAGGCGGTGACGTTGGGGAAGCGCGGCCCGTTCCAGGGCGCCGGCGTGTTGCTCGGCGAGGACGAGAGCCCGTTGCCGAACATGTTCGGGATGATGATGCAGTACCTGTCCGGGTCGAGCGCCTTGCCGGGGCCGATCAGCCATTCGTTCTCGGTGTGCTGGCCCGAGTACCAGGTCGGGTAGACGATGGCGTTGTCCTTGGCCGGGCTCAGCGTCCCGAAGGTCTTGAAGGCGAGCTTGGCGGCGCGCAGCGTCTTGCCGCACTGGAGCACGAAGTCGCCGAGTTCGAAGATCTCGTGATCGGCCATGCTCTGCCCCTAGACCGACAGGAACCGGGCGACGGCGGCCTCGTCGATCCCGTCGCGCGGGGCCTCGTGGACGATGGCGCCGTTCTCCATCACGATCACCCGGTCGGCGACGTCGAGGGCGAAGCTCAGGACCTGCTCGGACACGACGATGGAGAGGCCGCGCGCGTCGCGGATCGCCTTCAGCGTCCGGCCCATCTCGCGGATGATCGAGGGCTGGATGCCCTCGGTGGGCTCGTCGAGGAGCAGGACCTTCGGGCGGCTGGCGAGCGCCCGCGCGATGGCGAGCTGCTGCTGCTGCCCGCCCGAGAGGTTGCCGCCGCGCCGTCCCTTCATCTCCAGCAGGACCGGGAACATGTCGTAGAGATCCTGCGGCACCTTGCGGGTGCCGGTGACCGTCAGGCCGGTCTCGATGTTCTCCTGCACCGTCATGGTCGAGAAGATCATGCGGCCCTGCGGCACGTAGGCGAGGCCCTTGGCGACCCGGGCATGGCTCTTGAGCCCGGCCACGTCCGCGCCCTCGACCTGGATCGACCCGGCCTTGACCGGCACGAGGCCCATCAGGGTCTTCATCAGGGTGGTCTTGCCCATGCCGTTGCGGCCCATCACGGCGACGATCTCGCCGGGCGCCACCGAGAAGGTCAGCCCGTGCAGGACCTCGCTCTGGCCGTAGGCGGCGTGCAGGTCCTCGACGGCGAGCGCCGGCGTGGCGGACGGGATCGTGGCGAGGGGCGGCGCCTGGATTCCAGGGGTGCGCGCGGTCTGGAGCGACGCCATCGTCAATGTCCCAAATAAACTTCGATGACCTTCGGGTCGTTCTTGACCCGCTCCATCGAACCCTCAGACAGCACCTTGCCCTGGTGCAGGACGGTTACCCGGTGGGCGATGTCCTCGACGAACTTCATGTCGTGCTCGATCACCAGAACCGAGCGGCCCTTGATGATCTGGTTGAGCAGCTCGGCGGTCTTGATCCGCTCGCCGACGCTCATCCCGGCCACCGGCTCGTCGAGCATCAGCAGTTCCGGGTCCTGGATCAGCAGCATGCCGATCTCCAGCCACTGCTTCTGGCCATGGCTCAGGAACTCGGCCCGTTCCTTCAGCTGGTCCTTCAGGAAGATCGTCCCGGCGATGGCGTGGATGCGGTCGCGGACTTCCGCATCCCGCTTGAACGTCAGGGCGCCGAAGACCGAGCGGCCGCGGGGGAACGAGATCTCCAGGTTCTCGAACACCGTCAGGTCGTCGTAGATCGACGGCGTCTGGAACTTGCGGCCGACGCCGGCCTGCACGATCGCGCTTTCGGAGAGCTTGGTCAGCTCGTGGCCCTTGTACCGGATCGAGCCGGCGCTGGCCTTGGTGCGCCCGCAGATCAGGTCGAGCACCGTGGTTTTGCCGGCCCCGTTCGGGCCGATGATCACCCGGATCTCGTCGGGTTCGACGTAGAACGAGACGTCGTTGACCGCCTTGAACCCGTCGAAGGAGACCGTCAGCGCCTCGACGGCGAGGAGGTGATCGGGCGGGGCGGCCTCGGCGCCGACCAAGGGGGAGGAGAGGATCGCGGCGTTCATGGGGGACTCACTCGGCCGGGGCGCCGTGGGGCGGGACGATGGCGGGCGGCGGGGCGCGTAGGCCCTTCACCCGGCGCGTGAGGCGGGGCTCGATCTGCTCCCGCCAGATCCCCGCGAGGCCGTTCGGGAAGGCCAGCACCACGGCGATGAACAGGGCGCCGAGGCCGAACAGCCAGAGATCCGGAAAACTCTCGGAGAAGCTGGTCTTGGCCCAGTTGACGAGCAGGGTGCCCCAGACCGCGCCGAACAGGGACAGACGCCCGCCGACCGCGGCGTAGATCACCATCTCGATCGAGGGGACAATGCCCACGAAGGAGGGCGACATGAACCCGACCTGCAGGGTGAACATCGCCCCGCCGATCGCCGCCAGCCCGGCCGCGAAGCAGAAGGCGAAGACCTTGAACCCCGCCACCGAGTAGCCGGAGAAGCGGACCCGGTCCTCCTTGTCGCGCATGGCGACGAGGATGCGGCCGAGCTTCGACCGCTTCACGTACTGTGCCGCCAGGATGCAGGCGATCAGCAGGCCGCCGTTGACGAAGTACAGGATGGTCTTGGCGTGGTCGGTGCGGATGTCCCAGCCGTGGAGCGTGCGCAGGTCGGTGATGCCGTTGATGCCGCCCGTGTAGCCCTGCTGGCCGACGATCAGGATCGTCAGGATCGCGGCGATCGCCTGGGTGATGATCGCGAAATAGGTGCCGCCGACCCGGCGCTTGAACATCGCGAAGGAGATCAGCATCGCGAACAGGACCGGGACGGCGATCGTGAGGATCAGCGTCAGCGGCAGGCTCTTGAACGGCTGCCAGAACCAGGGGAGGGCGGTGATCTGATTCCAGTCCATGAAGTCCGGGATGCCGGGCGTGGACTGGATTTTCGTGTTCTCGATGCTCGAAGCCTCCAGCTTCAAGTACATCGCCATGCAGTAGCCGCCCAACCCGAAAAAAACGCCCTGGCCGAGGGAGAGGATGCCCGCGTAGCCCCAGCAGATCACCAGCCCGAGGGCCACGAAGGCGTAGGTCAGGTACTTGCCGACGAGGTTGAGGCGGAAGCTATCGAGCATCAGCGGCAGGACGACCAGGATCACCCCGGCCAGGAGGAGGAGGCTCAGCCACTCCACCGGCTTCATGAACGGGTTGTCGTTGACGGTGACGGATTTGGTCAGGGTCTGGACGGGGTTGGTCATCGTGCAAATGATCCTCAGCGCCGGACCTTGAGGGTGAAGAGGCCCTGGGGCCTCAGCATCAGGATGCCGACCACCGCGAGCAGGGTGATCACCTTGGCCATCGAGCCGGAGAGGAAGAATTCCAGGGTCGACTGGGTCTGGGAGATCGAGAAGGCCGACGCGATGGTGCCCAAGAGGCTCGCGGCGCCGCCGAACACGACGATCAGGAAGGTGTCGACGATGTAGAGCTGGCCCGAGGTCGGCCCGGTCGAGCCGATCATCGTGAAGGCCGAGCCCGCGATCCCCGCGATGCCGCAGCCGAGGCCGAACGTGTAGCGGTCGACCTTCTCGGTATCGATGCCCACCGCCCCCGCCATGGCGCGGTTCGACATGACCGCGCGGACCTGCTGGCCGAAGCGCGAGCGGAAGATCAGGAGCGCGACGCAGACGGTGATCAGGATGGTGACGGCCATGACGAACAGGCCGCTGATCGGGATCTCGATCGTGTCGGTGACCTGCACCGAGCCGATCAGCCAGGAGGGCAGCTCGACGCCGACCTCGCGGGCGCCGAAGATCGACCGGTAGGCCTGCTGAAGGATCAGCGACAGGCCCCAGGTGGCGAGCAGCGTGTCGAGCGGGCGCTTGTAGAGGAACCGGATCAGGCCCCATTCCACCAGCATGCCCAGGGCGCCTGAGGCGAGGAACGCCAGCCCCATCGCGATGAAGAAGTAGATCGGGAACAGCGCCGGCAGGTAGGTCTGGAAGAAGGTCGAGCAGAGATAGGTGACGTAGGCGCCGAGGATCATGAACTCCCCGTGCGCCATGTTGATCACGCCCATCTGGCCGAAGATGATCGCGAGCCCGAGCGCCATCAGCAGGTAGACGGAGAACAGGATCAGGCCGGCGAAGCCCTGCATGGCGAAGATCGCGCCGAGGTCGCCGAGGGAGTAGTCGCCGAGCATGTCGTTCGGTCTTCCGCGAAAGAGAATGCGTGACTGAAGCCCGCCCCGCTCTCCCTCCCCCGCAGAGGGGGGAGGGAGAACCGGTGCGACTACTGATATCCCTTCGGGAACGGATCCGGCTTGATCAGCTCGGGACTGGTGTAGACGATCTCGAACTGGCCGTCGGTCTTCGCCCGGCCGACCCGGGTCTTCGACCAGAGGTGATGGTTCGGGTCGATCTTCACGTAGCCTTCCGGCGCGCCCTTGAACTCCAGGCCCGGCGAGGCCGCCACGACCTTGTCGACGTCGAACGAGCCGGCCTTCTCGCAGGCCATCTTCCACAGGAACGGGCCGAGATAGGCCGCCTGCGTCACGTCGCCGATGACGGTCTTCTCGCCCCACATCTTCTTGAAGGCGGCCACGAACGCCTTGTTGTTGTCGTTCTGGATCGACTCGAAATACTTCATGCAGGCATAGGCCCCGGCGATGTTCTCGCCGCCGATGCCGTCGATCTCGTCCTCGGTCACCGAAATCGTCATCAGCACCTGCTTCGACAGGTCGATGCCGGCCGCCTTGAGCTGCTTGTAGAACGCCACGTTCGAGCCGCCGACCACGTCGGCGAAGATCACCTTCGGCTTGGTGAGCTTGATCTTGTTGATCACCGAGTTGAACTGGGTATGGCCGAGCGGGAAGTATTCCTCGCCCACCACCTTGCCCTTGAGCACGTTCTCGACGTGCTTGCGGGCGATCTTGTTGGAGGTGCGCGGCCAGATGTAGTCCGAACCGATGAAGTAGAAGCTGTCGCCGCCCTTCTCCTTGTGCACCCAGTCGAGGCCGGCGAGGATCTGTTGGGTCGCCTCCTGGCCGGTGTAGAAGACGTTCTTCGACTGCTCCAGGCCCTCGTAGAAGGTCGGATAGTACAACAGTCCGTTATACTGCTCGAAGACCGGCAGGACCGCCTTGCGTGAGGCCGAGGTCCAGCAGCCCATCACGGCCGCGCAATGGTCGTTGACGAGCAGCTTCTTGGCCTTCTCGGCGAAGGTCGGCCAGTCGGACGCGCCGTCTTCCTGGATGATCTTGATCTTGCGGCCCAGGACGCCGCCGGCATCGTTGATCTGCTGGATCGCGAGCTTTTCCGCTTCCTGCGCGCCCGTCTCCGAGATCGCCATCGTGCCGGTGATCGAGTGCAGGATGCCGACCGTCACCTCCGTGTCGGTCACCGCGAGCCCGGTGGTGTTGACCGAGGCGGTCGGCGGCGCAGCCCAGGCGGAGCGCGGCATCAGCGCCAGTGCCGGGGCGCCGGCCAGCCCCATGAGCAGCCGGCGCCGCAGCGGGCTGCGCAAGCCGTGATCGGCGCCGGTATCGGTGTCGTCTGCCATCTGCCTGACCCTGTTGGCGTCCGGGCCTCGAGAGGCGGCCCGGATCGTTGAGCGCAGGCTAGGTCTGGTGGCACACCGGGGCCTATACGCGATTTTGCGTATGGCGGTACTCTTGCATGCGCCGCAACATGGCCGCGGAATAGTGTGGAGTCATGCAGGTCTTGGGCGCGAATAGCGGGAGCGCCGCTCGAATGCCGCGGGGCTCGCGCGCGCGCGGGCGCGCGGCCTCATGACCGGCGTGCAGCGCATCATCCCGATCCGCCGGGATTACAACCGCTTCGTCGCCGACGAGACCCTGGAGGATTACGCGCTCCGCTTCACCGCCAAGAAGGCGCGGCGCTGGTCCGGGTTCGAGGTGGCGCAGACGGCGCTGGGCTCGGTCTCGTTCCTGGCCCTGGAGGCGATCGGCGGCACGCTGGCCCTCACCGCGGGCTTCCCCGACACCCTGGCGGCGGTTCTCTTCGTCGGCCTGATCATCTTCGCCACGGCGATTCCGATCACGGTCTACGCCGCCCGGTACGGCGTCGACATGGACCTGCTGACCCGGGGCGCCGGGTTCGGCTATCTCGGCTCGACCGTCACCTCGCTGATCTACGCGAGCTTCACCTTCCTGTTCTTCGCCATCGAGGCGGCCATCATGGCGCTGGCGCTGCAGCTCTGCTTCGGGCTGCCGCTGGGGATCGGCTATCTGCTCTGCGCGGGGGCGGTGATCCCGCTCGTGGTCTACGGCATCCGCCTGATCAGCCGGTTCCAGATCTGGTCGCAGCCGCTCTGGATCGGCCTGAGCCTGCTGCCGCTGGTATTCGTGGTCGCGCAGGGGGGCGAGAAGCTGCACGCGCTGGTGCGCTTCCCGGGTCTCGACGGAGAAGCGGGCTTCGATCTCGCCCGGTTCGGGCTCGCCACCGGCGTGTTGCTGGCGCTCCTCGCCCAGGTCGGCGAGCAGGTCGACTTCCTGCGGTTCGTGCCCGAACCGAGAGGTCCGCGCGACCGTCGCTGGTGGTTGCCGGTGCTCGCAGGGGGCGCCGGCTGGATCCTGCCCGGGATGCTCAAGATCCTGCTCGGCGCCGCGCTGGCCGTTCTGGTGCTCGGCCACGGCGTGCCGCCGGAGCACGCCGCCGAGCCGACCCGCATGTACGCGGTGGCCTTCGGCTACCTGACCGGGGAGGGGAGCCGGGCGGCGCTGCTGCTCACCGGGCTGTTCGTGCTGGTCTCGCAGCTCAAGATCAATCTCACCAACGCCTATGCCGGCTCGATCGCGTGGTCGAACTTTTTTTCCCGGTTGACCCACAGCCATCCGGGCCGGGTGGTTTGGCTGGTCTTCAACGTCGCGATCGCGCTGCTCCTGATGGAGTTCGGCATCGACAAGACGATCGCAAGCACGCTGCCGCTCTACGCGTCCGTCGTGTCCGCCTGGGTCGGGGCACTCGCGGCGGACCTCGCGGTGAACAAGCCGCTCGGACTCTCGCCACCGGGCATCGAGTTCAAGCGCGCCCATCTCTACGCGGTGAACCCGGTGGGCACGGGCGCGATGGTGCTGGCCCTCCTGGGCGGCGGCTTCGCCTATGGCGGACTGCTCGGCCCCGTGCTCCAGCCCTTCGCGCCGCTGCTCGCCCTCGTCACGGCGTTCGGCGCCGCGCCGGCGATCGCCTGGGCCACGGCGGGGCGCTGGTACCTCGCCCGGCAGCCCAGGGTGGACTGGCCCGCGGCCGAGATCGTCTGCCGGGTCTGCGAATTGCCCTTCGAAGGCGAGGACATGGCCCATTGCCCGGCCTACGACGGGCCGATCTGCTCCCTCTGCTGCTCGCTCGACGCCCGCTGCGGCGACCTGTGCAAGCCGCACGGAAGGCTGGAGGCGCAGGCCCAGGCCGCGGTCGCCCGGATCCTGCCGGGCCGCACCGCGGCCTGGATCGGCGCGCCGCTGGGGCGCTACCTCGCGGTGATGCTGACGCTCTGCGTGGTGATCGGCCTGATTCTCGGCATCGTCCACGCCGGGGCGACCATCGCGCATCCGGAGAACCGGGAGTTCCTGCGTGCGGCGCTGACCAGCGTGTTCTTCACCCTGGTGGTGATCCTCGGCGTGGTCGCGTGGCTGTTCGTGCTCGCCCAGGAGAGCCGCCGGGTCGCGCAGGCCGAGACCATGCGCCAGACCGCCCTCTACGAGGCGGAGATCGCCGCCCACAAGATCACCGACGCGAAGTTGCAGGAGGCCAAGGAGCGGGCGGAGGCGGCGAATCAGGCCAAGAGCCGCTACGTGGTCGGCATCAGCCACGAGTTGCGCACGCCGCTCTCCACCGTGCTCGGCTACGCCCAGCTCCTCGAATCGGATCCCGCGATCCCGGCGCACCGGCTCAACGCCATCCGGGTGATCCGGCGCAGCGCCCAGCACCTGTCCGGCCTGATCGACGGCCTCCTCGACATCTCGCGCATGGAGGCGGGCCGCCTGCAAATCCACCGCGACGAGGTGCGACTCGCCGATTTCCTCGATCAGCTCGTCGACATGGTCCGTCTCCAGGCCCGGGAGGCCGGGCTGGAGTTCCGCTTCGCGCGGCCCGAAATCCTGCCAGCGGTCGTCGCGACCGACGAGAAGCGCCTGCGGCAGGTGCTGCTCAACCTGCTGTCGAACGCCATCAAGTTCACGCCGTCCGGCACGGTCTCGCTGGACCTGAGCTACCGGAGCCAGATCGCCGTGTTCACGATCCGCGACACCGGTCCCGGCATCCCGGAGGCGGATCTCGCGCGGATCTTCGAACCGTTCGAGCGCGGCTCGACGCCGGCCGCGCGCAGCACGCCGGGTACGGGGCTGGGGCTCACCATCGCCAACCTGCTGGCACAGCTGCTGGGCGGCGAGATCACCATCTCGGCGGCGCCCGGCGGCGGCACGCAGGCCCGGCTGCGGCTGATGCTGGCCTCGGTGGCCGAGCCCGCGCCCATCGTCCTGCCAGCCCCCGCGGAGGTCCCGGAGCGGGCCTATGCGGGCGCGCGCCGCACCGTCCTGGTGGCCGACGACGACACCGCCCACCGCGCCCTGATGCGGGCGATCCTGGAGCCGCACGGCATCGCCGTGCTGGAGGCCGGCTCGGGACCGGACTGCCTGGCGGCGGTCGCGGCCGGGGGGATCGACCTGATCCTGCTCGACATCGCCATGCCGGGGATGAGCGGCTGGGCGGTCGCCGCCGCGCTTCGCGCCGCCGGCCATGCCGGCCCGATCGCCATGATGTCGGCCAACGTCCACGAGATCAGCCCGGTGCGCGGCGACGACGCGCCCCACGACGCGATCTTCGCCAAGCCCTTCGATCTGCGCGACGTGATGGAGCGGGTCGGCAAGCTGCTGCGCCTGGAATGGACCGGTGCGGCCGCCCTCCCACCCGATCCCGCCGGCCCGCTGGAGACGCCGGGCCAAGCGCAGATCGGCGAGCTCCTGCGCCTCGGGCGGATCGGCCATATCCGGGCGATCGAGGCGACGCTCGATCGGATGGAGCTGGAGGCCTCGGCGCCGCCGGCCTTCGTGGCGCAGATGCGCGGGCTCGTGGAGGGCTACGACCTGCGCCGATACCTGTCGGTCCTGCAGGGGCTCACCCGCAATGGCTGAGCCGCCGCCGAGCCGGCCGAACCGGGACGTCGTCCTCGTGGTCGACGATTCCCCCGATACGCTGAGCTTCCTCACCGAGGCGATCGAGCGGTCCGGGGCCACCGTGCTGGTGGCGGTCGGCGGCGACCTCGCCCTGGCGCTCGTGGACGAGATCACCCCCGACGTGATCCTGCTGGACGCCGTGATGCCCGGCCTGGACGGGTTCGAGACCTGCCGCCGGCTCAAGGCCAAGCCGCAGATCGCGCATGTGCCGGTCATCTTCATGACGGGCCTGAGCGAGACCGAGCACATCGTGAAGGGTCTCTCCGCGGGCGGGATCGACTACGTCACCAAGCCGATCGCCCCCGACGAGATCCTGGCGCGGATCCGCGTGCATCTGGCGAGCGCCCGCGCGGCCCAGAGCGCGCGGGCCGCCCTCGACACGGCCGGGCGGACCTTGTTCGCGGTCGCGGAGGACGGGACGGTCCTGTGGTCGACGCCGCAAGCCGGGCGGCTGCTGGTCGGGTTCGGAGCCGATCCGTCGGGCGTCGTCGTCCTGCCGGCGCGGGCCCGCGACTGGCTGCGGGGCTGCCTCGTGGGGGCTGCGGGACCGCTGACCCTGACCGACCGCGACGGGGTGGCCTTCGCCCTGAGCTTCATCGGCCGAACGCCCGACGAGATCCTGCTGCGTCTGTCGCGCGAGGAGCCGTCTGTGGGGGTGGAGCGGCTGCGGGCGCGCCTGCCGGTGACGGGCCGGGAGGCGGAGGTGCTGCTCTGGCTGTCGCGCGGCAAATCGAGCCGCGACATCGGGGAGATCCTGGGCCTCAGCCACCGGACCGTCACGAAGCATCTCGAAGGCATCTACGCCAAGCTCGGCGTGGAGAACCGCACGGCGGCCTCGATCATCGCGGCGCGCCATCTCCAGGATTGAGCCGGCGGGGCGATCCCCACCTTGTCCACAGGCGGCGCGGCCCGGGGAAACGCCTTGGTAAGTGCCGGCGCGCCACGGTCCTCGCTCAGATCGACCAGCCGAGCCGGATGCGATGATGACCTGCCAGCAACTCGCCGAGGAACTGAAGCGGATCGCCACGACGCAGATCAGCGACATCACCCGTGCGGTCAAAGAGGGCCAGAAGTCGATCGCGTTGAACGAGGTGCGCGACATGGCCCGGCGCCTCGAACTCCTGGCCGATGCCTTCGATCCGAAACCGGCAGCCGAGGCCGGCGAGGGTGCGCAGGCCGCCTGACACCGCAGATCGGCCCTTCCGAGGAGCCTCCATGATCCACGCCCACTTCACCATCCGCCTCGGCGAAGCCGCGCTCCCGGCTTCCGCCGCGCAATGGGTCGCCGACGCCGACGCCGCCCGGGCGGCCGCGCGCGTCATCGTGCAGGGTCTGATGCGCCAGCACGGCGGCGATCCGCGCCTGTTCGCAGCCACCATGGTGATCACCGACGCAGCAGGCGCGACGATCCTGGAGATCCCGTTCTTCGACGCGCTGTACATGCCGGTCGAGCCGGTGGCCGAGCCGGATCGGCGGACGCGGCGCATCCCCCCGCCGTCGCGCCTCGGCGCCGCCCTGCGCCCGTTTCGAAGACTCGCCGACGCGCTCGGCGCACGCATGCAGCCTCTGCACGAATCCTCGACCGGATCGCGCCTTTCGATCTGAACGCACGCACCGGCGACGCCGCATCTCCCTCCCACGCAAAGGGGAGGGCGGGCGCGCGGTCCGATCGGGGGCGCTTCCCACTGCCCCGGAAACACCCGTTCAGAGATCCCGCACGGTAAAGCCCCGCTCGGCCAGACGCTCCGCCAGGATGCGGCGATGGCAGACGGCCGGATCACGCTCGAAACAGAGCAGGCAGAGCGGTGCGGCTTCGGCCATCGCGGCCAGTTCGTCGAGGGCCGTCTGCCCGTCGGCCGTGTCGAGCACCTCGTCGCAGTAGATCCGGCGCAGCAGCGCCGCATCCCCCGCGCGGGCCGCCTGCCGTCCGGATTTCGGGGTGCCGAGGCTGCGCAGGTGGGTGTAGCCGAGCCCCGCCTCCCGCAACGACGCGCCGAGCGCGCCTTTGGAGAAGCCGCGCTTGCGCGAATTGGCGACCGCCCGGACATCCGCCAGCACGCTGACGCCGGCATCGCGCAGGATGCCGCCGAGCTGCTCCGAATCCAGGCCTTCGTACCCTATGGTGAAGATTTGCTTGCTCACGGTGGTGTGACCGAACTCGCGTTGTTGGACCGGCACTTAGCCGGACGGCAGCCTGTGCAACACCGTTGGATCCCCTGCGTATGTCGCGACGGCGCAACGCATCCCGGAATTCCGCCGCAATGATCGCAAAGGTCCATTAACCGCGCCGGGGCCATCGAATACGCCTGTCTGTGGCGCTTCTTCGGTGGCGGGCTAAACACTGATGTCGCGGATCAACCAGCTCTCGCGCATTCACTCCTGCGGCCTGTCTCAAGGCGTGGGCGACCGTATGAAGGCCGCCCGCCGGCTCGTCGGCCGGGTCGCCGCGGCGATGATCCTCGCCGGCTTGGCGGCCTGCGCCTCGAATAACAATTTCTACCCCACCAAGGGGGATGCCAAGCCCCATCCCGGCGTGGCCAAGGCCAAGCTCCACCCGATCCAGGGCATTGACATCTCGAAGTGGCAGGGCAACGTCGACTGGGCCTCGGTCCGGGCGGCCGGCACGCAGTTCGCCTTCATCAAGGCCACCGAGGGCGGCGACCACGTCGATGAGCGCTTCCGGACCAACTGGGACGGCGCGGCCCGGGCCGGTGTTCCGCGGGGCGCCTATCACTTCGTGTTCTGGTGCCGCTCCGCCAAGGAGCAGATGGACTGGTTCAAGAAGAACGTCCCGAACGATCCCACCGCCCTCCCGCCGGTGCTCGACGTCGAGTGGAACGGCCATTCGCAGACCTGCCCGAAGAAGCTGCCCAAGGCCCAGGCCCTGGCGATGGTCACCGAGATGCTGGAGGAGATGGAGCGCTACACCGGCAAGCGCCCGATCATCTACACCGACATCACCTTCCACAAGGATGTGCTGGAGGGTGAGCTGCTCGACTACCCGCACTGGCTGCGCTCCACCGCGGCAGAGCCGGAACAGCGTTTCGTCAACCGTAAGTGGATGTTGTGGCAGTTCACCTCCACCGGCCGTGTCCCGGGCGTGCAGGGCGACGTGGACCGCAACGCCTTCTACGGCACGCCCTCCGACTGGGCTTCGTTCCTGACGACGGATTGCGACCCGCGCGAGCACAAGCGCCTGTCGGAACAGGGACTTTGCACCGACAAGTAGTTTCGCGATATGATACCAAACCTAGGTTAGTTCCGTATCGGGCGGCGAGGGGTATGCGTGGGTGTCCGGCTCAGCCCGGGCGCCCTGAGAGGTTCCTTTCGGGAGCTTCTTTTCCTGCATCTGTCCCAGTCCGATGCCAATCGACAGCGCCGGCCCGACGGGCAATCTGCTTCTCGACGCGCTCTCGGATCTGGATCGGGCGTTGATCGCGTCGCATCTGGAGGCGGTCACCTACGCCCGGGGGCAAACCGTCTTCGAAGCCGGCGAGCAGGTCGCGCACGTCACCTTCCCCTGCCACAACGCCGTTCTGGCACTGGTCGTGACCACCCGGGATGGACGGATTGCCGAAACCGCCACGATCGGCCACGATGGCGTCGCCGGCGGAATCGTGGCGCAGGGGCGCGTGCCGGCTTTCGTCAAGGGGATGGTGCAGATCGGCGGTCCGATGCTGCGCCTGGAGGCGGAGCGCCTGGAGGAGGCCGCAAGCCAATCCGCCTCGCTGCGCGATCTCCTCACGCGCTACACCGATTGCTTCGTGGCGCAGCTGCTTCAGACGGCCGCCTGCAACGCGCTGCACCCGATCGAGCAGCGCTGCCTCCGCTGGTTTCTGACGCTTCAGGACCGGATCGGTGGCGACACGCTCCCGATCACCCATGAACTGCTCGCCGCGATGCTGGGCGTCCAGCGCACCTATCTGACCCGTATCCTGCGGCTGCTGCAGGATCAGGGTCTGATCCGTGTCGCGCGCGGGCGCATCACCATCCTCGACCGCCCCGCCGTGTCAGCCGCCGCCTGCGAGTGCCACGCCCGCGTACGGCTGCATTGCGAGGCCGTACTCGAGCCGGTGTACGCCCCGGAACGCCGGGATCGGGAACCGGTGTCTCGAACGAGAGCCGGTTAGCACGCGCGGCCTGACGCGGCTCAACGGATGACCGGCGCGCAGACCGGGGCGGCAATCCCGGGCACCGGCGCCATCACGACGTCGATCCCGTAGATCAGACGCAGGAGCGGGGGCGTGACCGTCTCGGCGGATGGCCCATCGGCGGCCAGCCGACCTGCGTGGAGAGCAATCACCCGGTCGGCGCACAACAGGGCGTGGCCGGGATCGTGGGTGGAGAACAGGACCGCGATACCGCCCTGCGCCAGGCGGCGGATCTGCCCCAGGACCCGGGCCTGATTGCCGAAATCGAGGCTTGCGGTGGGCTCGTCCATGACGAGCAGCCGCGGTTCCCCGCTGAGTGCCCGGGCGATCAGGGCCAGCTGCCGCTCTCCGCCGCTGATCTCGGTGTAGACGGCGCCGGCCAGATGGCCGATCCCGAGGGTGGCGAGCGCCCGCTCGGCCGCCGCGATGTCGGACGGGCCGGGGGCCGCAAACGGGCCGAGCCGACTCGCCCGCCCCATCACCACCATGTCGCGAACCGTGAACGGGAAGAAGGCCGCGTGCGCCTGCGGCACGGCGGCCATCGTCCGGGCGATGGCGGTCCGGGACAGCCGGGACAGGTGGGAACCGTCGAGCTGGACCAGCCCGGCCCGGGCGGGGAGCAGGCCGAGCAGGGTCTTGAGCAGCGTCGTCTTGCCGCCGCCATTCGGCCCGAGCAGGCACAGGACCTCGCCAGCTGCCAGATCGAACGAGACGCCCGAACCGACGATCCGGTCGCCGTACCCGAAGGCGAGATCCGCGACGCGCAGCAGCATCAGCCGATCCGGCCGCGTCCGGCTGCCAGCAGCCACAGGAAGAACGGGGCGCCGACCAGCGCCGTGAGGATGCCCAGCGGTACCTCGATCGTCCCGGCATTCCGCGCGATCAGATCGACGATCAGGAGATAGCCGGCGCCGAGCATCAGGGAGGCCGGAAGCAGCCGGCGGTAATCCGGACCCACGAGCAGGCGCGCGATATGCGGCACGATCAGCCCGATCCAGCCGATCACGCCGGTCATCGAGACCGCGGCTGCCGTGACCAAGGTCGCGCCGGCGATCAGCACGGGGCGCAGGATCCGCGTCTCGACGCCGAGTGCCCGGGCCTCCTCGTCACCGAGGCTCATCAGGTTCATCCGCCAGCGCAGCAGGACCAGGGGTGCGAGGCCCAGCAGCATCATCGGCAGCACCGCGCCGACATCCCCCAGGGTGACCGAGGACAGGCTGCCGAGCAGCCAGAACGTGATGGCGGGCAGCTGGTTGTAGGGATCGGCCAGGACCTTCAGGAGCGAGATGCCGGCCCCCAGCACCGCGCCCACCGCCACACCGGCGAGGACAAGGGTCAGGACCGGATCGTGACGCCGCACCGCCAGCCCGACCCCGTACACGGCCGCCACCGCGCCGAGGCCGCCCAGAAAGGCCAGCGTCTGTATCGGTGCCACCGGCAGGCCGAGATAGATCCCCAGTACGGCGCCGAGCCCGGCGCCTGCGGAGACGCCGAGGATGTCGGGGGAGACCAGCGGGTTGCGGAACAGGCCCTGATAGGTCGCTCCCGCCGCCGAGAGGGCTGCGCCGACCACCAGGGCGGCCACGACCCGGGGCAGGCGCACCTGCATCACAACCGTCTCGACCGCAGCCGGCGCACGGGCGGGCAGGCCGAGCAGCCGATGGCCGAGGACATGCGCCAGATCCGCGAGGGTGACGGGATATTTCCCGACCGCGAGCGCGAGCACGGCCAGCATCAGGAGTGCCGCCGCGGCGAGCAGCGCCCCCGGGATCCCGGCGCGTTGGTCCGTGCGTGCCGCTCCGGCAATTGCTGGCTCCCGGCTCAATGCCGGGCGTCCGGCGGAGCGAGCAGCGCGGCCGCCTGCGCCGCGTCGAGATCGACGTGATAGAAGCGGTGGTAGAAATCTCGCACGCCCTCCGACATCGGTTGCGGGAACCGTTCCGGGTAGAGCAGCCCCGCCAGCCAGCGCAGGCCGATCAGCCGGTTGACCCCCGGCGGCGCGTCGAACCAAGGGAACGGAAGCTGCGGCGCCAGGTAGATCCGGCCCGTCTGCACCGCCCGCACGTCCCGCCAGAGCGGTTCCGTCCGCACGGCGGCCGCGAAGGCCGGATCGAGGGTGACGATCACGTCCGGGTTCCAGGCGAGGATCTGCTCCGGCGAGACGGCGCCGAGGCGCCCGTCGCCGGCCTGCGCCACGTTCCGGCCGCCGGCCGCCTCCAGCACTTCGGTGTTGATCGAGCCGGCAAACCCCGTCTCCAGCCCGCGTGGACCACGGGCATAGTAGACGCCGGGCCGCCGAGCCTCCGGGATGGGTCCGACCGCCTTCGCCACCGTGCCCATCAGCGCCTCCGCGGAGGCCGCGAGGGCGTCGGCCTCCGCCTGCCGGCCGAGGGCCGCCCCGAGCTGCCGATAGGTCTCGGGCATCCGGGCGAAGCTGCCGTCGAGCAGGATGTAGGGGATACCGGTCTGGGCCTGCACCCGGTCGGCGAGGGACGCGTAGGTCGGGCCGAGGCTGCCCGAATCGACGATCAGGTCGGGCTTGGCGGCGAGCACGGCCTCGACATTGGCGGTGCCGCCCCGCCCGGTCAGGCGGCCATAGGCCGGGAGCGTCCGGGTGCGCGGGTCGAGGAACGGCAGCGCCTCGGGCCGGGGCGCGCTGACCCAGCCCGCCATCCGGTCGGGCGCCAGTGTGTAGAGCAGCACTGCGGCCGGGGGCCCGGCGGCCAGCACCCGCTCGATGCGATCCGGCAATTCGACGGTCCGGCCGGCGGCGTCGGTGAACGGGCGCGCCGCGGCTCCATGGGCCAGGGCCAGACAGGCGAGCAGCGCCCCTGCAAACGACCGGCCGTATGCCACCCAGGAACGCATCAGACGGATCCACGCTCCAGGATTTCGATCAGCGCCCCGTCTGGCCCCTCCACGAAGGCGATGCGCAGGCCCGGCCCCCGCTCCGTGATGCCGGTCCGCACGGGGACGCCCCGGGCTTCGAGATCCGCCATCGCCGCTTCGATGTCGGCGACGCGCAGGCCGATATGCTCAATGCCAAGGCACGGTGTCGGTCCGGCCGGCGCGGTCCCGGCCGGGGCCTGCTCGATGAACACCGTGAGGCCGCCGAGGTCGAGGACGACCCGCTGGACCGCCCCGTCACCGACGCGCTTCACCTCCCGCGCGCCGAAGGTTTGGACGTAGAAGGTCGCGGCCGCCACGGCGTCGCGGCTGCGCAGATGGACGTGGTCACAGGTGTAGTGCTGCATCGGGTCCCGGATCCTCGCGATTCGGCTTCCGGGGTGGCTGGTTCGGGAGCCCGACCCGGTCTGACGCCGAAGTTATGCACCGCGTACCGTCTGGGCGAGGGGCACCGCTTGACGTCCCACGCGAACCCGCAGACTTTCGCGATCAGGACCGTTGCAGCTATGCAACAGCCTTCCCACATTCGGGTGGAATTTCCACTCCGCATAGCCATAGAGTTCCATGCGCAATCCCTACGACGTGCTGGGCGTGGCCAAGGGGGCGAGCGAGGCCGACATCAAGAAGGCCTATCGCAAGCTCGCCAAGGATTTCCACCCCGACCGCAACAAGAACGACGTGAAGGCCAAGGACCGGTTCGCCGAGGCGAACGCGGCCTACGAGATCCTGGGCGACGCCGAGAAGCGCAAGCAGTTCGACCGCGGCGAGATCGACGCCGAAGGCAAGCCGCGCGCGACCGGATTCGAGGGATTCGGGGGCGGCTTCGGCGGCGGGCGCGGCGGCAATTTCGACTTCGAGGGCATGGCCCGCGGCCGGCAGGGCGGCATGGGTGGCGGCATGGGCGGCGGGATGGGCGAGGACATCTTCTCGCACATCTTCGGCGAGGCTTTTCGCGCGGGCGGCGCCGGCCCCGGCGGCCAGCGCGGCACGCCCAAGGGCGAGGACGTCGCCGCCGAGCTCGCCGTGACGCTGGAGCAGGTCGCCAGCGAGGAGAAGCTACGCCTCTACCTGCCCACGGGCCGCGAGGTGGACGTGGTCATCCCCCGCGGCGTGGTCGACGGGCAGACCATCCGGCTGCGCGGCCTCGGCCAGAGCGCCGGCCCGCGCGGCGAGCCGGGTGACGCGCTGCTGACCATCCGGATCCGGCCGCATCCCCGCTTCACGGTCGACGGCTCCGATCTGCGCACCACCGTCGACGTGCCCCTGGAGGATGCCGTGCTCGGCGGCACGATTCGCGTGCCGACGCTCACGGGCGCCGTCGAGATGAAGATTCCGTCGATGACGAGCTCGGGCCGGACCTTCCGCCTGCGCGGCAAGGGCCTGCCGCGGAAGGACGGGAATGCCGGCGATCTGTTCGCCACCACCGCCATCGTCCTGCCCGAGGGCGAGGATGCGGCGCTGATGGAGTTCGCCCGGGCGCGGCGCGGCGCGAAGGCCGCTTGAGGCGCGAGGGGCGGGCCGGACTTCCGTCGCCGGGCCGCCTCCGCTAAGGAGGCCCCCCGGCTCCGAGAGGGGCCGCGAGGCTTCGGGATCGATCATGGCGGAACACGGGCAGGGCCTTCTGGCGGGCAAGCGGGGCATCGTCCTGGGGGTCGCCAACAACCGCTCGATCGCCTGGGGCATCGCCCGCAGCGCCCGCGCCCACGGTGCGGAGCTCGCCTTCACCTATCAGGGCGACGCCCTGCGCAAGCGCGTCGAGCCGCTCGCCAAGGAACTCGACGCCCACGTCATCGGCCATTGCGACGTGACCGAGGCTGCGACGATCGACGCCGTGTTCGCGGAGGCGGCCCGGGTCTTTCCCGACGGCATCGACTTCGTGGTCCATTGCATCGCCTTCTCCGACAAGGACGAGCTGACCGGCCGCTACATCGAGACTTCGGAGGAGAACTTCACCAAGTCGCTCCTGGTCTCGTGCTACTCGTTCACGGCGGTGGCGCAGCGCGCGGAGAAGATCATGCGCCCGGGCGGCTCGCTGGTGACGCTGACCTATTACGGCGCCGAGAAGTGGATGCCGCACTACAACGTGATGGGCGTCGCCAAGGCGGCGCTCGAAGCGTCGGTGCGCTACCTCGCGGCCGATCTCGGGCCGAAGAACATCCGCGTCAACGCGATCTCGGCCGGGCCGATCAAGACGCTGGCCGCCTCGGGGATCGGCGATTTCCGCTACATCCTGAAGTGGAACGAGTACAACGCGCCCCTGCGCCGGACGGTGACGATCGGCGAGGTCGGGGAGACGGCGGCCTATCTCGTCTCCGACATGGCGGCCGGCATGACCGGCGAGATCCTGCACGTGGATGCGGGCTACCACGTCGTCGGCATGAAGAACCCCGAGGCGCCGGACCTGACGCTCGACAAGGATTGAGGGGCGGCGCGTCCCCCTCTCCCCTCTGCGGGCGACACAAGTTTGCGGTCTCGGTGAGCTAATCCGTCAACTTGGAAGGGCGCGGGTCCCCTCTCCCGGGCGGGAGAGGGGGCCTGTCGCGCTCCGTCATCAGCCGCGCGCCAAGCCTGTGTAGCGCGTAACCCGTCTGCGGGGGAGGGCGTCCGCAGCAGACCGCGACCGCCTCACTCGTCTTCCACCTCGGCGAAGTCACCCGACAGCTTCAACCCCGCGATCCACGTCTCACCATCGCGCTTGATGACTGTGCGCGGCTGCGCGCGCCCGTGTTTTGCGATCCCCGTGGCCAGACGCTCGGAATGCGTCACCAGCCAGACCTGCGTGCGCTCCGCCGCCCGGGCAATCAGCCGGGCCAGCGGGTCCATGAGGTCCGGATGCAGGCTGGTCTCCGGCTCGTTCAGCGCGATGAACGGCGGGAGGCGGTAGCCGAGGAGGGCGCCGGCGAGGGCGAGGTAGCGCAGGGTCCCGTCCGACAGTTCCGAGGCGGAAAAGACCCGGCCGGCGAAGTCCGGGACTATCAGGCCGAAGCTCGCCTCCCGCCCCGGCTCCGGCACGACGAGCCGTGCCCCGGGGAAGGTGCCGTCCACGGCCGCGTCGAGGTCGGCCGTGTCCTGTCGGATGTGCGCGAGGGTGGCGAAGACCGCCGCGAGATCCGAACCGTCGGAGGCCAGCGTCGGCGTCGTCACGGCCAGGCAGGGGCGTCGAAGCGGCGACTCCGCGTCGGTGCGGAAGCCGTGGTGGAAGCGCCACGCCGTCATGGCCTGGCGCGTCAGAGCGATCTCCGGCTGGCCGTTCGCGTCGAGCAGGCTACCGAGAGCCGTCTCAGTGGCGAGCAGGTCCGACCCAAGGGATTGCTTGCGCCCCTCGGCGTTGCGGACGAAGCCGGTGCGGCCGTCGCGGTCGAGGATCACGGCCGTGCGGCCGCCCGTCCGGACCGTCAGGCGCTCGGCCTTGACCTGCGGCTCCTGGCGGAAGGCCGCGCCGTAGATCTCCGCGCCGGCCTGCGGAACGAGGCCGATCTCCACCGCGTAGGTGAAGTCCTGCCCGGTGGTCTCTTGGCGCAGCGTCGCCGACAGGCGGATCCGGGCGGGATCGCCCTGCCGACGACGCCCAGCCCAGAAGGCGGAGTCCATGCCGCCCTCCGCGGCGAGGTCGCGGGTCAGGGTACCGCGGGCCGCCGCCTGCAACAGTTCGAGGGCGCGGTAGAGGTTGGTCTTGCCGGTCCCGTTGCCGCCGACGAAGACCGACAGGTTATCGACCGGGAACCCGATCCGCCGCAGCGTCCGGTAGCCCGAGACCGCCACCTCCCGAACGACCAGCATGACGCGGCTCCAGGATCTCAGTCGGGAACCGTCAACTCCGCAATGCCCTTCGGGGCGTCAGGGAATCGCGGGTCCATCGCCTCCAGCGTATCCGCCACGGTCCGCGCGATCACGTAGTTGCGGAACCACTTGTGATCGGCCGGCACCACCAGCCAGGGCGCATAGGGCGTCGAGCAGCGGGTGAGGGCGTCCGCGAAGGCCTGCTGGTAGGCATCCCAGGATTTCCGCTCGACCAGATCGGCCGGATCGAATTTCCAGTGCTTCTCCGGATCGGCGATCCGGGCCTCCAGGCGCTTCTTCTGCTCGGCCTTGGAGATATGCAGGAAGAACTTGACGATCGTCGTGCCCGATTCGGTGAGCAGGCGCTCGAAGTCGTTGATCCGGCCGTAGCGGCTCTGCCAGACCGCGTCCCACACGAGGCCCTTCACGCGCACGACCAGCACATCCTCGTAGTGGCTGCGGTTGAACACGCCGATCAGGCCGCGTCCCGGCGCCCTGGCATGGTAGCGCCAGAGGAAGTCGTGATCGAGTTCGTCGCTCGACGGCACCTTGAACGAGGTGACGGTGCAGCCCTGCGGGTTCACGCCCTTGAGGACGGACCGGATCGTCCCGTCCTTGCCGCCCGTATCGATCGCCTGGAAGACCAGTAGCAGGCTGCGCGCCCGCTCCGCGTAGAGGCGTTCCTGAAGGGCGATGATGCGCTCCCTCTCCTTGGCCAGCGCGTCCTTGGCCCAGTCCTTGTCGAGGCCGCCATCGGCGCCCGTATCCACGGCGCTGAGGTGGAACCGGGTGCCGGGCGCAACCGTGATGATGCCCGGGGCTGCGCGGACGGGCACCTGAGGATGGCCCCCCGGTCCTTCCCGCACGGCCTCCGCCACGCCGCCGGCCCACCGGGCGGTCGATGGCCGGCTCGATCCGTGCAGGTCGGCGGTCTCTGTCACGCCATCGGCGGGTTTCTGGCCGCGATGATGCTTGCCGTGCTTCTTCGACATGGGGCAGGACCTGTTTCCGGGTGTTGCCGGCCGTCGGCGAGAACGGATGGCGCTCCGAGCCGTTCCGAGCGCCGGTGCAGGACGGGATTGAGACGGTTGGTCAGCATCTACTTCATCCGCCACGGCCAGACCGACTGGAATGCCGAGGGCCGCCTCCAGGGCGGCCGCGACACCGATCTGAATGCGCAGGGCGAACTCCAGGCCGCCGCCGTTGCGGAGCGCCTCGCCGTGGCGGCGGGCGAGAGGCTGGTGGATGCGGATTTCGTGGCGAGCCCGCTCAAGCGGACCCGGCGCACCATGGAGATCTTGCGGACGAATCTCGGCCTGCCGCCGGAGGGCTATCGGACCGACCCGCGCCTGCGGGAGATCGGTTTCGGAAGCTGGGAGGGATCGACCTGGGCGGAGATCCGCCGCCGCGATCCGGCCGGCGCCGCAGGCCGAGACCGGGACCGCTGGCACCATCGCCCGCCCGGGATCGGGGGCGAGAGCTACGCCGCCCTGGTCGAGCGCGTCGGCCCGCTGCTCTCCGGTTTGGAGCGCGATACGGTCATCGTCGCCCATGGCGGCGTCGCGCGGGCGGCGCTGGTGGCGCTCGGCCATCTCGACATCTACGCCGCCCCGCGGATCGGGATCCGCCAGGGCGAGGTGCTGATTCTGGAGCCCGCCGGCTGGCGCTGGGGTTGATCAGGTGCGCGAGCGCAGTGCAAAGCCGCCTCGATAACGGCATGATCGGTGGGCTATAGGGCGGCTGCCACGAGAGGCGCCGGCCTGCGCGGGCGGCCAGCGGAGCAGCGGATGAGTGACGTCGCCGAGAAGACCCGGCCCGGACTGGCTGCCGGGGGCAGCGGACGTCACGATGCCGGGGCGGCCATCCTGCGGGGCCCGCACCGCCCCGACCTGATCCGCGACGAGGTGCTGGCCGAGATTTTTTTGGATTCGGCCCGGTCCCGGCCCGATCATCCCTGCCTGATCGATGGCGCGACCGTGCAGGCGGGCGGCGTCCATCCGCACCTGACCTATGCCGAAGTCGCTGCCCGCGCCCAACGGATCGCCGCCGGGCTTAGCCATCGCGGCATCGGGCCCGGGGACGTGGTCGGCCTCTGGATGGCCCGGGGGCCTGAACTCCTCGTGGCGCAGATCGGCATCACCCTGTCGGGCGCCGCGTGGCTGCCCTTCGACGCGGAGGCGCCGGCCGACCGGGTCGGCGTGTGCCTGACCGACGCCGCCGCCCGGGCGCTCCTCGTCTCACCGGCGCTCAAGCCTTCGGCGCCCGACGCCGCACCGGCCCTGACCCCGGCCGATCTCGATGCCGCGACCCCGGCCGGGGCCCCGGTACCGGATGCCCGCGCGCTGGGCCTGACGCCCGATCACCCCGCCTACCTGATCTACACCTCGGGCTCGACCGGCGTGCCGAAGGGCATCGTCATCAGCCACGCCAACATCTGCCACTTCCTGCGCTCGGGGAACGCGCTCTACGGGATGCGCGCCGACGACGTGGTGTTCCAGGGCGCCTCGGTCGCCTTCGACCTGTCCATGGAGGAGATCTGGGTCCCGTATCTCGTCGGCGCGACGCTGTTCGTCGCGAGCCCGGCCATGATGGGCGACGTGGAATCCCTGCCCGGCATCCTGGAGGCCGAGCGGATCACGGTGCTCGACACCGTGCCGACCCTGCTGGCGATGATCTCCGGCGACCTGCCGACCGTGCGCCTGGTGCTGCTCGGCGGCGAGGCCCTGCCGGAGCCGCTGGTGGCGCGCTGGGCCACGGGTACGCGCCAGCTGTTCAACACCTACGGGCCGACCGAGGCGACCGTGGTCGCCACCGCCGCCGAGATGCGGCCCGGCGAGCCCGTCACGATCGGCGGTCCGATCCCGAATTATTCGGTGTACGTGGCGGGCGAGGATCTCACCCTGCTCGGTCGCGACCAGCAGGGGGAATTGCTGATCGGCGGCCCGGGCGTGGCCCGGGGCTACCTCGCCCGCCCCGAGCTGACGGCGGAAAAGTTCATCGCCAACCCCTTCGCGTCGGACGGGACCGACCCGGTGCTCTACCGCTCGGGCGATGCGGTCTCCCTCGATGCCGCCGGTCGGATCGTGTTCCACGGCCGCATCGACGATCAGGTGAAGATCCGCGGTTTTCGCGTGGAACTCGGCGAGATCGAGGCGCGGATCCGCAGCGTGCCCGACATCAATCAGGCCGCGGTGGTGCTGCGCCAGGATGACGGCGTCGATCGCTTGGTCGCCTTCCTGATCCCGGAGCGTGGCCGCACGATCGACACCGCCGCCCTGCGCAAGACGCTGGCCGGGCAGATGCCGCCCTACATGGTGCCGGGCCATTTCGAGGTGGCCGAGACGCTGCCGCGCCTCACCTCCGGCAAGGTCGACCGCAAGGCCCTCAAGATCGCCCCGCTCACCGTGGTTTCGGCCGACGGCGAGCAGGAGCCCCCGGCCAACGAGACCGAGGCCGCCCTCGTCGCCGCCGCCAAGCAGATCTTCGGCAACCAGCCGATCCCGCTCGAAGGCGACTTCTTCTCCGATCTCGGCGGCCACTCGCTCTTAGCCGCTCGCTTCGTCTCGGCGGTGCGCGAGAATCCGCCGCTCGCCGGCATCACCCTGCCGGACGTCTACGCGCTCCGCACGATGCGGGCGATGGCCGACGCGCTGATCGCCCGAACCGGCGGTATGGGCGCTGCGGCCGCGACCCGCGACCTCAGCTTCGCGCCGCCGCCGCTGCTGCGCCGGGCGCTCTGTGGCCTCGCCCAGCTCGTGGCTCTGCCCTTCGTGATCGCGCTCGCCACCACCCAGTGGCTCGGCATGTTCGTGACCTACCTGCTGCTCACCGGCGGGGGCCTGAGCTTCTTCGCCGAGCTCGGGGTGCTGCTCCTCGTCTATGTGGCGATCAACGGCGTGACCGCCGTCGTGGCTTTGGCCGGCAAGTGGCTGATCCTGGGCCGGACCAAGCCCGGCCGCTATCCGCTCTGGGGCGCCTACTATTACCGCTGGTGGCTGGCGCAGCGGCTCGCCCCCCTCGTCCACGTGAAGTGGCTCCAGGGCTCGCCGGCCATCGCGATCTACCTGCGCCTGATGGGCGCCAGGATCGGCCGCGACACCCTGATCTCCGACATCGAGATCGGCGCCCCCGACCTTCTGACCATCGGCGACGGCGCGTCGCTCGGCGGCCGCCTCGTGATCGCCAATGCCGAGATCACCGGCAACGAGCTGGTCATCGGGACCGTCGAGATCGGCGCGGATGCGGCGGTCGGCACCTCCTGCGTGATCAGCCACGATACGGTGATCGGCCCGCAGGCCGAGATCGGCGATCTCACCACGATCCCGGCCGGATCACGGGTCGGGGCCGCGGAACGTTGGGACGGCTCGCCCGGCCGCAAGGTCGGGATGGCGGATCCGGCCGCGCTGCCCGCGCCCTCGGATGCCCCGTGGTCGCGGCGGGCCGCCTTCCTGGCCGCTTACGTCCTTCTGCTCGGCGTGATTCCCGCGGTCGGCCTGCTGCCGATCTTCCCGGCCTTCTTCATCTTCGACCAGATCTCGGATTCGCTCTCCGACATCACGGACGTCGACTATCACTGGTACCTGCCGATCCTCACCTGGCCCACCGCCATGCTGATGACCGCCGGCACGGTGCTGCTGATAGCCGGCATCCGCTGGGTCGTTCTGCCCCGCACGCGCTCCGGCACCTACTCGGTCCACTCGCTGTTCTATCTGCGGAAATGGTCGCTGGCGCTCGCCGTCGAGGTGACGCTGGAGACGCTCTCGTCGCTGTTCGCCACCGTCTACATGCGGGCGTGGTACCGGCTGATGGGCGCCAATATGGGCCACGGCGCCGAGATCTCGACCAATCTCGGCGGGCGCTACGACCTCGCCGATATCGGGGCGAAGAACTTCGTCGCCGACGAGGTGGTGTATGGCGAGGAAGAGATCCGGCGCGGCTGGATGCATCTGGAGCCCACGCAGACCGGCGCGCGGGTCTTCGTCGGCAACGACGCGGTGGTGCCGCCGGGCGCCGTCATCCCCGACGACGTGCTGATCGGCATCAAGTCCAAGCCGCCCGCGAACGAGGCCATGAGCCCCGGCGAGACGTGGTTCGGCTCGCCGCCGATCCGGCTGCCCGCCCGCCAGAAGGTCGATCTGGGATCGAACGCTCAGACCTACGAGCCGGGGCTGTGGGCGAAGGTCCGCCGCGGCGTGTTCGAGGCCTTCGCGACCTCGTTCTCGCCGATGCTCTACATCACCCTCGCGATCACGGTGATCGACTGGTACTTCTACCCGGCGATCCTGGAGAAGGATTGGTGGGGGCTGGCGATCAGCTTCGTCACGGCCAGCGTCGCCATCGCGCTGATCCAGTCCTCGGCGGTCATCGCGATGAAGTGGCTGCTGATGGGTGTCTACAAGCCCGGCATGCAGCCGATGTGGTCGTGGTGGGCGATGCGCACCGAGGCCATCGCGGTCGCCTATTGGGGGCTCGCCGGCAAGGTGCTGCTGGAGCACCTGCAAGGCACGCCGTTCCTGCCCTGGGTGCTGCGCCTGTTCGGCGTGAAGGTCGGCCGGGGCGTGTGCATGCTCACCACCGACATCACCGAGTTCGACTGCGTGACGATCGGCGACTTCGCCACGATCAACCGCGTCTCGGCGCTCCAGACCCACCTCTACGAGGACCGGATCATGAAGATCGGCCGGGTGGTCGTCGGCCGCGGCGTCTCGGTCGGTGCCTTCTCGACGGTGCTGTACGACACGAAGGTCGGCGACTTCGCGCGCCTGCGCCCGCTCACCATCGTGATGAAGGGCGAGTCGATCCCCGGCAACACGGAATGGGAAGGGGCTCCGGCAGTCCCGGTGATTCACGCCGATTGAACATGCGTGACGAATCGTGAACGAGGCGCGGATATCCGCGTCTCGGCCAGCACACTCGACTCTGTCGTTTCCGAATACGCAGGATTGTCGCAACGAGATGTGGCTATATGGCGGTTTAGGCTCTACTGGTAGCGGTCTAGGCTGATTCGCCAACGAACGTATTCAATGACGACGACGGACGGGTGCGCGGCGGCGTCTTCGGATAGGGGGATGGTCGGCCGTGCAGCTTGATCCCGCCACGCTGCTCGTCGTCAATTCGACCGTCACTCTGCTGGCCGGGGCGCTCTTCCTCACATCGTGGCGGCAGGCGCCCGAGGAGCGCACCCTGGCCTACTGGGGGGTCGCCCATCTCGTCGGCGCAGCCGGCACAACCGGGCTCGCGCTGCGGGGCCAGATCCCCGATCCGGTCTCGGTCGGTCTGTCCAACGCGGTCATCCTCTGCGCCTATGGGCTGATCTGGAGTGGCGTCCGCTCGTTCGAGCGCCGTCATCCACGGGTCGGGCTGGCGATGGCGGGGGCGCTCATCTGGTGCGCCCTGTGCTTCATTCCGGCCTTCTACGAGTCGCTGACGCTGCGCATCGTGTACGCCTCCGGGGTGGCGACGCTTTATTGCGGCGCTGCCACCATCGAGATCTGGCGCGGCCGTGCGGAGCGGCTGGCATCGCGGTTCACGGCCGCCGCCGTGCTCGGGCTGCACGGCGCCTTCTACGCCGTGCGCATTCCCGCGACGTTGCTGGCGCCGCCGCAGGTCGACCGGAACCCGCTGGCCTCGCCCTGGGTGGCGATCCTGTGCTTCGCGACCATCCTGTTCTCGATCGCCGCGGCTTTCACCTTCATGGCGCTCGTGAAGGAGCGTGCCGAGCGGGAGCAGCGCATCGCCGCCTCCACCGACGCGCTCACGGGGGTGCGCAACCGCCGCGCCTTCGTCACGGCCGCCGTCGCCGCGCTCGGCAGCCGTGACGATGGGGCCTTGCTGCTCTTCGACCTCGATCGGTTCAAGGCCGTCAACGACGTGCATGGGCACGCGGTCGGCGACGCGGTGCTGGTGGGATTCTGCACCATGGCGACGTCCCTGCTGCCGCACGACGCGCTGCTGGGGCGGATGGGCGGAGAGGAGTTCGTCTGTTTCCTGCCGAGGATTTCGGCCGCGGAAGCCCTGGCCCGAGCCGAGGACGTGCGCAAAGCCTTCGCGCGTCTGCGCGTGCCCGAGCTTCCGGAACTGCGCGTCAGCGTCAGCATCGGGATCGCCCAGGCGCATAGGGGGCTCGGGTTGGACGCGTTGATGCGGCGGGCGGACGCCGCGCTCTATGCTGCCAAGAACGGCGGTCGCGACCGGGTGGCCGTCGCCGCGCGAGCCGCATGAGGCTCACGCGGCGGCTTCGTCCGGTCAGGCCAGGGCGCGCGCCGCCTCCGAGACCTTGCGCACCGATTCATCGATCTGGGTCGCCGAGGCCGCGATGTCCGCCATCGCCGCGCGGGCCGTATCGACGCTGTGGGCGGCCGATTGCATGTTCTCCGTCAGGTCACGGGTCACCGCCGCCTGCTCGGTCACGGCCGACGAGACGCTGAGCGTGATCGCGCTCAGCTGCTCGATGGTCGACCCGATCCCGTCGATGGCGGAGACGGCCTTGGCGGTCTCCATCTGGACGGCGGCGATCTGGCTGCCGATCTCGCCGGTCGCCCGGGCGGTCTGCTCGGCCAGGGCTTTCACCTCGGCAGCCACGACCGCGAACCCCTTGCCGGCCGCCCCCGCACGCGCCGCCTCGATCGTCGCGTTGAGCGCCAGGAGGTTCGTCTGGTCGGCGATGGAGCGGATCAGGTTCACGGCGGCGCCGATCCGGTCGGCGGCGCCCGTCAACCCGACCACGATCGCCCCGGCCTCCTCGGCGCGGGTGACGACCTGATCGACCGAGGCTTTCGCCCCGAGGGCGTGGCGGCTCAGCTCCTCGATGGAGGCGGCGAACTCCTCCGAGCCGGCCGCGACCGCCTGGACGTTGCGGGCCGTCTGGTTCGACGCTTCCGCGGTCTCGTCGGCCTGCCGGACGACCCGGCTCATCGAGTCCCGGATCGCCGCGATATCCCCGTCGATGGCGCGCTGGCCCGCGGCCCGGCGCTGCCGGTCCTCGACCTGCCGGGTCACGTCCGTGGCGAACTTGACGACCGCGCAGGGCTTGCCCGCCGCATCGAGGATCGGGTTGTAGGCGCCGAAGATCCAGACGACCCGCCCGCCCTTGCCGATCCGCTGAAACTCACCGGCCTGATACTGACCCGCCGTCAGGGCCGCCCAGAACGCCGCGTAGTCCGGGCTCGCCGCATCGGCGGGCGACATGAACATCCGGTGATGGTGGCCGCGGATCTCGTCGAGGGTGTAGCCCATGGTCGAGAGGAAATTCGCGTTGGCGTCCGTAATGGTGCCGTCGAGGGTGAAGCAGATCATCGCCTGCGAGCGGTTGATGGCCGCGATCTGACCCGCATACAGGGCGTTGCGCGCCCGCTCCTCGGTCACGTCCGTGGCGATCTTCACGACCTTGGTCGCCTTGCCGCTGCGGTCGAGGATCGGGTTGTAGGAGCCCTTTACCCATACGATCCGTCCGTCCTTGGTCAGGCGGGCGAACTCGCGGACCTGGGGCTGACCGGCCCGCAGCCGGTCCCAGAACGTGGCGTAGTCCGGAGTCTCGCGCTCGGATTCCGGCACGAACAGGCTGTGATGGCGCCCCCGCACCTCCGCGAGGGTGTAGCCGACGAGATCGAGAAAGATCGCGTTGGCGTCCAGGATGTGGCCCGCCAGATCGAACTCGATCCGCCCCATGGTCCGGTCGAGGGCCGACAGGGGGATATCAGAACGTGAACCAAACAATGCCATCGACGCCCCCAAAATCAATCTCCCGTTAGGCTCAACGATCCGCCACAGGATGGTTTAAAAACAGATAACGGGGGTGGTCTTAATTCTTCATATCGCATCTGAACCTTCCGAGAGTTGTAAAACCGCCGCATGAGTTGGGGGAGTTTAAATTTCGGCGGGCCCTTGCGCCCGTATCTGTCCGACATGAACTTGCTTGAAAGGGCGCCTTGGCCCTGATAGCGACAATATTGAGAGTCGTAGAACGTAAATATTTAATGTTTTAAGCGATAGATATTGTTTATTGTAAGCATTGAGCTCTGGATCGCCTGGAGATCGGTCCGGCGCGAGCGCATTCCCAAGACAGGCACGCGCTCACGGTCGATCCTTCGGCCGCCCGCAGGGGGCTGCCGCCAACAGCGCGCTATCGATTAAAGGTCGCTGCGCGAACGGCCGGGCGCGATGGCGTCGCTATGGAACGACGATCCGCGCGCGCGGCCGGCCCGACGCCGAGCTGAGGGAGATCAGAGATGGACGAGCCGAGCCGGATGGACCGCCTGGAGATGCGTCTCACCGAGCAGGAGGCAACGGTCGAGGATCTCAACCGCATCGTCACCGAGCAGTGGCGGCTGATCGACCGGCTGTCCCGGCAGGTCGAGGGCCTGCGCGAGCAGGTGGAGGAGGCGGCGGTTCGGGCCGCCCCGGGGGTGCCCGAACCGCCGCCTCCGCATTACTGACGGCCGATCAGAAATTGGCCTGCGTGACGAACTTGGTGACCAAGTAGGCGTCGAGCGCCTCCGGGCCGCCCTCGCTGCCGTAGCCGGAATCCTTGACGCCGCCGAACGGCGTCTCGGGCAGGGCGAGGCCGTGGTGGTTGATCGAGATCATGCCGCTCTCGACCGCGTTCGACACCCGGGCCGCCCGCTCGGCCGAGCGGGTGTAGGCATAGGCCGCGAGCCCATAGGGCAGGCGGTTCGCCTCGGTCAGGGCTTCCTCGTCCTCGGAGAACCGGTTGATGATCGCGAGCGGGCCGAAGGGCTCCTCGTTCATGATCCGGGTGGTGAGCGGAACCTCGGTGAGGACCGTGGGCTCGAAGAAGTTGCCCCGGTTGCCGATCCGCTTCCCGCCGGCGCGGAGCGTCGCACCGCCCGATTCGGCATCCGCCGTCAGCGCCTCGACCGCTTCCAGGCGCCGGCCGTGGATCAGCGGACCCATCTTGGTGTCGGGGTCGAGCCCGTCGCCGACTTTGAGGTTTCTGGCGAAACTCGAAAACCCCTCCACGAACCGGTCGAACACCGAATCGTGCACGAGGAAGCGGGTCGGCGAGACGCAGACCTGTCCGGCGTTCCGGAACTTGGAGGGGGCCAGGATCGAGACCGCCTTCTCGACATCGGCGTCACCGAACACGATCGCCGGGGCGTGGCCGCCGAGTTCCATGGTGGCCCGCTTCATGTGCTCGCCCGCGAGCGCCGCGAGCTTCTTGCCCACCACTGTCGAGCCGGTGAACGAGATCTTCCGGATCACCGGGTGCGCGATCAGGTAGGACGAGATCGTCGCCGGATCGCCGTACACTAGCGAGAGCGCGTCGCCCGGGATCCCGGCATCCAGGAAGGCGCGCACCAGGGCGGCGCAGCTCGCCGGCGTATCCTCGGGGCCCTTCAGGATCACCGTACAGCCGGTGCAGAGGGCTGCCGAGATCTTGCGGACCGCCTGATTGATCGGGAAGTTCCACGGCGTGAAGCAGGCGACCGGGCCGACCGGCTCGCGGATCACGGCCTGGAGCACGCCGTCGGCGCGGCCCGGGATGACGCGGCCATAGGCGCGCTTCCCCTCCTCGGCGAACCAGTCGATGATGTCGGCGGCCGCGAGCGTCTCGATCCGGGCCTCGGCCAGCGGCTTGCCCTGCTCCTGGGTCATGATCCGGGCGATGGCGTCGGCGCGTTCGCGCATCAGGTCGGCCGCCTTGCGCATCACCTTCGCGCGCTCGAACGGCGCCACCTTCCGCCAGGCCGGGAAGGCACGCGCCGCCGCCGCCAGGGCCTCGTCGAGATCCGCCGTACCGGCCACCGCGCATTGGCCGATCGTCTCGCCGGTGGCGGGGTTCAGGACCGGCAGCGTGTCTTGTCCGGCGCCCGCGCGCCAGCGTCCGGCGATGTGAAGCTCGGTATCCGGATACATCGATCGATTCCCGCCCGGCCGCAGCGTCGGCCGCCGGCCGAATGTGGCCATTCGGCGCGTTCGGGCAATGCCCGTTGCGGCATGGCCCGGGCGGTTGTCACTCAGGCGGCGGCACGGGCGCGCTCGGGGACCTCCACGATGGTCGCGGTTCCGTGGCGGGCGCGGAGCGTCGCGCCCTTCGGCACCACCTGCCAGCCCTCGCGGCAGCCGTCGATCGGCTCGGAGACCACCACGATCCCGCCGGGTCCCTCGCGGAAGTACAGGCTCGGCGGGCGGCCGTCGCAGGCCCAGCGAAAGGCGGTCAGCGTCTCGCCGTCGGTGAGCAGCGCCGTGAAGCGGACCGGCTCGCAGATCGCGGCCTCGTCCATCAGGCCGCGGACCGTCTTCAGCGTGCGCGCCATCGCGCCCACCGGATCCTGCGCCAGCCCGTTGGCGAGCGCCAGGAGGAAGATGGCTTCCGAATCGGTGCTGCCGCGGCGGTGATCGTAGAGCGCGTCCGGGATCAGCGCCTCGAGCCGGCGCTTGATCCGGTGATAGCCGCCGATCTGGCCGTTATGCATGAACAGGTGCCGGCCGTGGACGAACGGATGGCAATTGGCCCGGGCGGTCGCGGTGCCGGTCGAGGCCCGGACATGGGCGAAGAAGGTCCGCGCCCGCACCTGCCCGCAGAGGTTCACCAGGTTCTCGTCCGACCACGCCGGCGAGATGTCGCGATAGACGCCCGGCTCCGGGCGCTCCGCGTACCAGCCGATACCGAACCCGTCGCCGTTGGTCTCGGTCTTCCCCTCGTCGGCGTGCAGCGACTGATGCACCAGCGAGTGCGCCGGCGCGCAGACGAGGTCGGAGAGGAAGACCGGCTCACCGCTATAGGCGAGGAAGCGGCACATGTCGGACAGCGATCCTTCAACTGTGGCCCGCGCGAACCCGACGGGGCCTCGGCGCGGGTCGGGACGTTCCGTCGCAGGATGTTAACAGTCGGTCCACAGGGGTGAACAGTTTCTTAACCGCAAGGCCGATGCGCCAAATTCGGGCTCACCGCTCGAATTTGGCGCGGGCTGCCGGCGGCACGGGCATGCGGTCCCGGATGACGCCGACTCTTGTGAGCCGGCTCTTGACAGGTCAGCATGGCCGAACCGGGGAATCAGAAGCCTGTTTTGAAGGCCGTGACCCGCCGCGGGGCAACGCACCCACCTCAGGAGACATCAATGGATCGCGCACAGCCCGAGTGTTCCAACCCGGTGGCCCTCGTCGTCGAGGACGACGCGGCGGTCCGTGACCTCGCCACCGCGGTTCTGGAAGAGACGGATCTCGGCGTGATCGCCTGCGAGAGCGCCGAGGCCGCGCTCTCGGTTCTGGAGCGCCCGGACGTCACCGTGGCGCTGCTCTTCGCCGATGTGCGCCTGCCGGGGGCCATGGACGGCGTCTCCCTGGCGCAGGCGGTGGGCCGCCGCTGGCCGGACGTCCGGGTGGTCGTGACGTCCGGGACGGGCCGCGATGCGCGCCTGCCCGATCAGGCGGTGTACATGCAGAAGCCCTGGCGCGCCCTCGACGTGCTGGTCCAGGCCGAGCACGCGACCCTGGCCGCCAAGGCGGCCTGAGGGAGCTCAATAGAAGGCGCGAAGCGATCCGCATCCCTCCCTTCCCCGCAAAAGGGGGGAGGGGGCGCAGCTGATCCGGAGCGCCACACGCGACGAATCGAGTGCAGCAAAAAGAAAAACCCGGCCGCTCACGCGGGCCGGGCCTTTTTTCGAGCGTAGCGTCGTCGTTCAGGCGACGGGAGCGGGGCTCACCGGCACCTGACCCGAAGCGTTGCCACCCTGTCCCTGCGCGGCGGAGGGGGACGGGAAGCCCGGACGGCGGCTGCCGGCGGGGAAACGGGGCTTCGGCTTCGGCGCAGCGATCAGACCCTCGCGGATCGCGGTCTTGCGGGCCTGCTTGCGGGCGCGGCGGACGGCCTCGGCCTTCTCGCGGGCCTTGCGCACGGAGGGTTTCTCATAAGCCTTGCGCTGCTTCATCTCGCGGAAGATGCCCTCGCGCTGCATCTTCTTCTTGAGGACGCGGAGCGCCTGATCGACGTTGTTGTCGCGAACGAGTACCTGCAACGGACTTGATCCTCTGGACCTGGATTTGAGACTCGCGCAGCCCGCCGCCGATCTGGAAACCGGCAACGTCCCTCGCCCGGGTGAACCCGGGAGGGACGGGAACGTCGGTTTCCGAATCGGCGTGGAGACCACGCCTTGACGGGGCTATTACACCAAGCGCGCACCAGTTCCAACCTGTTCGCACGATCGATCTTCGGCCCTGCCGTGATAGGTTGCCGGAATGAAACACGACGACTCGCAGCAATTCGCCAGCGACAACTATTCCGGCATCTGCCCGGAGGCCTGGGCCGCCATGGAGGCGGCCAATCGCGGCCACGCCCCGGCCTACGGCGAGGACGCCTGGACGAAGCGCGCGGCGGACGCGTTCCGGACCCTGTTCGAGACCGACTGCGATGTCTTCTTCGCCTTCAACGGCACCGCGGCCAACGCCCTGGCGCTCGCGGCACTCTGCCAATCCTACCACAGCGTGATCTGCGCCGACTCGGCTCATATCGAGACCGACGAGTGCGGCGCGCCGGAATTCTTCTCCAACGGCTCGAAGCTGCTCACCGTCCGCACCGAGGGCGGCAAGCTCACGCCGGAGGCGATCCGCGCGCTCGCGACGAATCGCAGCGACATCCACTTCCCGCGGCCCCGCGTGGTCACCATCACCCAGCCGACCGAGACGGGGCAGGTCTACAGCGTCGCCGAAATCCAGGCCCTGTCGGCGACCTGCTGGGAGCTGGGCCTTGCCCTGCACATGGACGGCTCGCGCTTCGCCAATGCCTGCGCGAGCCTCGGCTGCAGCCCGGCCGACGTGACGTGGCGTGCCGGCGTCGACGTCCTGTGTTTCGGCGGCACCAAGAACGGGATGCATGCCGGCGAGGCGGTGGTGTTCTTCGATCGCAAGCTCGCCGAGGATTTCGGCTATCGCTGCAAGCAGGCGGGCCAGCTCGCCTCCAAGATGCGCTTCCTCGCCGCCCCCTGGGTCGGCATGCTGGAGAGCGGCGCGTGGCTGCGGAACGCCGCCCACGGCAACGCCTGCGCCCGGCTCTTCGCCGATTCCGTCTCCGGGCTGCCGGGGGTGCGGATCCTGTTTCCCGTGGAGGCCAACGCCGTCTTCCTGACGATGCCGCAAGCCACCATGGACGGTCTGCGCGCCCGAGGCTGGCGGTTCTACACCTTCATCGGCGGCGGGGCGCGGTTCATGTTCGCCTGGGACGCGAAGCTGGACCGCGTTCACCAGCTGATCGACGACCTGCGCGCGCTGTCGGCTGCGGCGGCTTGAGGCCGGGCCGCTACAGCAGCGCCAGATCGGCCGGATCCGCGCTCGGAAAGATTCGCCGCAGGCGCGCCTGATCGAGGCCGTAGAGGCGCCGGAACAGGCCGCCGAGCAGGCCCCGGTAGTTGGTCAGGACCGGATAATCCCGGTTCTGGAACAGGTTGGCCTCGTCGGCCCGGACCTGCGGACCCGCGATCCGGCCGCCCCGGACGCCGCCGCCGAGGATCCAGTAGACGCTGCCGTGGCCGTGGTCGGTCCCGCGATTGCCGTTCTCGCGGAAGGTGCGGCCGAACTCCGACAGCACCACCACGACGGTGTCGGACCAGCCGGGCCCGATCTCCTCCGCGAAGCCCGACAGGCCGCGCCCCAGCTCGCCCAGCCGGTCGGCGAGGTAGCCGGTGCCGGCGCCCTGATTCACGTGCGTGTCCCAGCCGCCGACATCCACGAAGCCGAGATTGAACGAGTCGCGCATCAAGCGCCCGATGCGCCGCGCCGACAGCTCGAAGCCTTTCGGCGAGACCGCGCCGCGGTCGGCCTGAGCCGCGTGGTCGGAAATCGAGCGGTAGACCTCGTCGCGCACGCGAAAGCCCTCGGTGACGGAACCGGCGAGCTTGGTGCCGCTCCACATGGCGGCGATGAGCTTTGCCTGCCGGTCGTCGATGCCGGGCTTGCCGACGCCGTTGATGGCGATGTTCGGCACCGTCTCGCCGCCCCGGAAGATCAGCGGCATCTGCTCGGTGAAGGCGATCGGGCGGACCCGGGTCAGCTCCGCGGCGAGCCGTGCCATGAAGCCGGAATTGTAGTCGCGCACGGCCCCGATCGTCTGGCCCATCTCGATCGTGTCCTGGGTCTCGAAATGGCTGCGCGTCAGGTCGTCGGTGCCGGCGAAGGGCACGAAGGCCGCCTGCCCCCTGGCGTAGAGGGGCAGGATCGTCTCGCGCAGAGCCGGATGCAGGCTCCAGTCGGCGTCGAGCGCGAGCGCCGCCTTCGGATCGGCCGCGTCGGGCTTGGCGATCGCGAGGTTCGGCCGCGACCGGTAATAGAACTCGCTGCCGGTCGGGATCACCACGTTGGCGGCGTCGTAGGCGCCGCGCAGGAACACCACGAGGAGGCGCGCATCGGCCTTCGGGGCCGCCCAGACGCGCCCCGCCACCGTGGACAGGCCGAGCGCCGCCGAGGCGCGGATCAGGTCGCGACGGTTCATCGCATGAACTCCGGCGAGGCGAGATAGAGGGTGTTCCAGTCCTGGGGCGAGACCGCTTGGGCGAGCGCGGCCTTCGTCGAGGCCGAGAGCGTGCCCGACAGGGCCGCAAAGTAGAGCCCGTTGGCGAGAACCGGGAAAGCCGGCTGCTCGGGCTGGTCGGACGCCGGCGGCTTGAACAGCCCGGCCGAGCCGGAGCCGATCTGCCGGGCAATCTCGAACCGCGTCGCGAGCTGCCCCGGCCCGCTCCAGGCCGCCGCATCAAGCGGATAGCCATCCGGTGTCGAGCGGTTGAACAGGCCCTCGCCGAGCCGGTTCAGCCAGCCGAGCACCGGGCCGGGATTGAGGATGACGCGCTGGTCATAGGCCATGCGCACGGCCGAGAAGACGTAGCGCACCGGATCCTTGAAGCCGCCGCACCCGGCCGCGAAGGCCGGCTCGCGCACCAGCGCCTCCATCACGGCCGCGATGTCGCCGTCCGTGCGGGTGAAGACGGCCGCGAGCCGGGCCACCAGCGCGTCGTCCGGCGCCTGCCCGAGGAGGTAGGTGGCGAGTGCCCGGGACACGTTCGTCGCGGTGGCGGGATGGTGGGCGATGAGGTCCACCGCCTCCTCGACCTCCGGCCAGCCGCGGCCCTGGATGCGCGTGCCGAGGAAGACCTTGTCGCCGTAATCGTGCCGGTTCGGGTTGAATTCGAACAGCCCGTCGCGGCGGAAATCGGCGGCGTGCTCGGGCTTGAGCTTCGGATCCTCGGGCTTCAGGTCGATGCCGACCCCCGTCAAAATCCGCGCCAGCGCCTCTACGTCGCCCTGCGTATAGCCGGAGCCGACACCCATCGTGTGCAACTCCATGATCTCCCGGGCGTAGTTCTCGTTGATGCGGCCGGCGGCGTTGTCGGCGTTGTCGAGGTAGCGCAGCATCGCCGGGTGGCGCAGGCTCGCCATCAGCAGGTCGCGAAAGCGCCCGAGCGCGTGCGGGCGGATCGCCGTATCGAGGTAGTCGCCGACGGCGGCGCGGAGCGTCGCCTTGCCCTGGTGCACATTGAAGCGGTTGAACCAGAACCATGTCAGCCGCTCGCGCAGCTGGTCCGGGCTGTAGAGGGCGTGCAGCACCCAGGCGGAGGCGGCGTTGCGGGCGGCCGTGTTGAGCGCCTCCTGGAAGCTGTGCTGGGCGGCCTTCCTGGCCTCGGGGTCCTGGATGTCCTTGAAGGCCTTCGCCTGCGCGTCGAGCGCCTGGGTTTGCTCGAACAGGCTGCCGGGCGGCGTCAGCGCCTCAATCGCGGCCTGCGCATCCGGCGGAAGCCGCGTCCCGGCGGGCGGATGGAGCTGGCCGTGCAGCCAGCGCGCGCGCCCTTCCGCCTCGAACTGCGCGAAGGCCGAGGGCGTGGCGCCCCAGGTCAGGGCATCGAGGAAGGCGACATCGGCCGCCGTGGAGGGGGCGGCCGCGCCGGTCGCCCGCGGGCCGGGACCCGCCGCGGATACGAGCAGGGCGGCGATCAGGAGACAGCGTGGTGCGGCGCGCGACATGGCAGCCTCGCGAAGCGTGGATCGGCGGACGGAGCCTGTTGCCGGACCCCTGTACGGTCCCTGAAGGGACGCCCCGATCAGCCCCGCGTCTTTGCCAATATCGGGGCGTGCCGCTACACGATCCCGAGACCGCGCCCGAGGCGCACCCTCACGTTCCGCCGATCCAGAGCGTTCGCTCCATGCTGATGCAGACCAAGACCGAGGCGAGGCCGGCCGATCCGGTGTCGCGGCGGCGCACCTTCGCGATCATCTCCCACCCGGACGCGGGCAAGACCACGCTGACCGAGAAGCTGCTGCTGTTCGGGGGCGCGATCCAGCTCGCCGGCGAGGTGAAGGCCAAGCGCAACCGGGTCTCGACCCGCTCCGACTGGATGGGGATCGAGAAGGAGCGCGGCATCTCGGTGGTCACCTCGGTGATGACCTTCGAGTACGGCGACTGCGTCTTCAACCTGCTCGACACGCCCGGCCACGAGGACTTTTCGGAAGATACCTATCGCACCCTGACGGCGGTCGATTCGGCCGTGATGGTGATCGATGCCGCCAAGGGCATCGAGGCGCGCACGCGAAAGCTGTTCGAGGTCTGCCGCCTGCGCGACATCCCGATCGTCACCTTCGTCAACAAGCTCGACCGCGAGGCCCGCGACCCGTTCGAGCTCTTGGACGAGATCGAGAAGACGCTGGCGCTCGACGTCGCGCCGGTGACGTGGCCGATCGGCACGGGCCGCAACTTCTCCGGGACCTACGAGCTCGGCGGCAAACGCGTGCGCCGGCTCGACGCCGCCGAGGATGCCGGGATGGTGGCGGTCTCAGGTCCCGACGATCCGCTGTTCGACGAACTCCTCACCGAGAACGGCGCGGCGGATGCGTGGCGCGAGGAGGTGGAACTCGCCGAGGGCGGGCTGAAGCCGTTCGACCTCGACGCCTTTCGCGAGGGCCACCTGACGCCGGTGTTCTTCGGCTCGGCCTTGCGCAATTTCGGCGTGCGCGACCTCATCGACGGCCTCGCCCAGGTGGCGCCGCCACCCCGGGGCCAGGATGCCGACAAGCGCCTCGTGGAGCCGACCGAGCCGCGCATGACCGGCTTCGTGTTCAAGATCCAGGCGAATATGGACCCGAACCACCGGGACCGGATCGCGTTCATGCGGGTCTGCTCGGGCAAGCTCAGCCGGGGCATGAAGGCGCGGCTGGTGCGCACCGGCAAGCCGATCTCGCTCTCGGCGCCGCAATTCTTCTTCGCGCAGGATCGCGCCATCGCGGACGAGGCCTTTGCCGGCGACGTGGTCGGCATCCCGAACCACGGGACGCTCCGGATCGGCGACACGCTCACCGAGGGCGAGGACATCCTGTTCCGCGGCGTGCCGAGCTTCGCCCCCGAGATCCTGCGCCGGATCAAGCTCACCGACGCCATGAAGGCCAAGAAGCTGCGCGAGGCGCTCCAGCAGATGGGCGAGGAGGGCGTGGTCCAGGTCTTCGTGCCGCAGGACGGCAGCCAGGCGATCGTCGGCGTGGTCGGCGCGCTGCAGCTCGACGTGCTGAAGGAGCGGCTCCAGGCCGAGTACGGGTTGCCGGTGGATTACGAGACCTCGCGGTTCTCGGTCTGCCGCTGGGTTTCTTCGGATTCCGAGGCCGAGCTCGACAAGTTCATCGACTCGCACGGCTCGGCCATGGCCAAGGACCTCGACGGGGCTCCGGTCTTCATGGCGACGACGGCGTTCTCGCTCCGCTACGAGGAGGAGCGCTACCCGGCCGTGCGCTTCACCGACGTGAAGGATTATCAGAAGCGGGCGGCGTGAGGGTGGACGGGGCCGCCCTCAGAATTTCCCGAGCATCGGAAATTCCACGTTCAGGCTCGACTCCGCCGCCATCGGGGCCTCGCGCTTGCGCGGCTTGCGGTTGAGCACCTGCTTCAGCTTGGCCTTCAGAACCGCCATGTCGAACGGCTTGAGGATGAAAGCGTCGGCACCCGCTTGGTGGGCGAGGTTGATGTCCTCGAAATCGAAGGACGATTCGGTCAGCATGAACGGCGTGTTCATCAGCGCGTCGTCGGCGCGGATCTCGCGGAGCAGGCTGAGCCCGTCCATCGGCTCCATGTCGAGGTCGGAGATCACGAGGGCGTAGCGGCGCTGCCGCAGGCGTTCCAGCGCCTCGGTCGCGCTGGTGACGCCTTCGACGTCCGGGAAGCCGATGCGCGTCATCAGCATCACGATGAGACGCAGGAGCTTCTCCTGATCGTCGACGATGAGGATCGGGGGCGTATCGCTCTCGGACATCGCGCGACTCAAACGAAGAGATGGTCGATGCCCTGGCGGGACATCGTGTCGGATTGAAGGGCGAGGCACAGCCCGTGGATCGCGGAGGCTTTCGGCGTGCCCCGCTGAAGCATCGGCAGCAGGTTCGCCTTGGCGAACAAGGTCTCGTTCCCCGGGGTACGCTGGGCACTCTTGAAGGAATGGACGAATTCGCGCTTGGCGATCTCCCGCCACTCGCTGATCTGCACCTCCCGGTGACGCGTATCGGCGCTCACCCGGTCGAAGGTTTCGTGGACCGACGAGCGCTCCCCTTCGATCACCTGGCAGGCGAAGTTGCCCTCGATCACCAGGAAGCTGGTGATGACCGCGAACTCGTTCTTCTTCTGGGCGGTGCGGCCGATCTCGGCGATCTGCTCGGACCGCTTCCCCGGATCCGACGACAGGTTGAGGCGCGAGAAGTAGATGATGTGGACGAGGCTGGTCCGTTTCGCCCGCATGATCCCGAGACCTGAAATCCCCACCGGTCCGGCGCATCCAATCCAGACGCGCCGCACCTAATCCTGGCCGACGGCAATCCTCGCACGGGTCCGGATAACGTGTCGTAAACGAGGGCCAGCGGCCGCCCCGGACCGACACGTCCCCTGCCGGGCAGGATTTGCCCAGTCGGGCCGCCCGGCCTGCCAAGGCTGCCGGGTCCCGTCGGGGCACCGCCTGCATTATCAAGACCTTGGCAGTGGCACAACGGTTGCGGCCGTTCGGACCTGCGGGCCGTGCCGGCGCGCATCGGGATCGCTCGCCATGGATCTTTTCTCAGCCCTGCAGACCTCGGTCTCCGGATTGCAGGCGCAATCCTACGCCATCAGCAACATCTCCGGGAACATCGCCAACTCGCAGACGACCGGCTTCAAGCGCGTCGATACCAGCTTCGTCGACCTGATGAACGAATCGGTGCCGAAGCGCGAGACCTCCGGTTCCGTCCTGGCCCAGTCGCAGCTGACCAACACGCTGGCCGGTAACGTCGTCGCGACCAGCGTGCCGACCAACATGGCGATCAGCGGCACGGGCTTCTTCACGGTGGTGCAGAAGACCGGCGATGCGAACGGGGCTTCGACGCTCGGCGGTACGGCGATGTACACCCGCCGCGGCGACTTCACCCAGGACAAGGACGGCTATCTGGTCAACGGAGCCGGCGGATACCTGACCGGCACCAATCTCGACCCGAAAACCGGTCAGGTGAAGGATACAGGCCCGATCCAGATCAACAACGTCTCGCTTCCGGCTCAGGTGACGACCACGATCAACTACGCGGCGAATCTCCCCGCAACGCCAGCGACCGCCAATTATACGGCCACGAAGGACGACACCTTCGGCGGGGCGGTGGGGGCATCGGTCACTGCGGCCAACGCTCCGGACTTCGTCAGCAAGAGCATCGCTGGGCCCTCGGTCACGGTGTACACGTCGACCGGCGCGCCGCTGACGCTGAGCACGCGCTGGGCGAAGATGAACGACGCGACGGCGACAACCCCGGCGACGTGGAACCTCTTCTATGCGTCCGATCCGACGGTCTCGGCCACGGCGACCGACTGGACGAATGCCGGGACAGACTTCACGTTCGACTCGACGGGCAAGATGACGGCACCCGCTACGAGTCCCGCCACCATCAACAACGTCAAGATCGGTGACTATACCTTTCCGAGCATCAACCTGAATTTCGGGACGGGTGACCTGACCCAGTATTCCGACTCGACGGGCGCCGTCACCACGAACAAGCTGACCCAGGATGGCAGCACCGCGGGGACCCTGACGAGCGTCGCGGTCGGCAGCGACGGCAAGATCAACGGCACGTTCTCGAACGGGACGGTGGCGGCGATCGCCACGGTGGGCATCGCCCAGTTCGCCAATCCGGACGGCCTGAAAGGCGATACGAGCGGCAACTACGTCCAGACTGTGGATTCCGGCCCGCCGCTCTCCGGGCTCAACGGCAGCACGATCTCGGGCGCCAGCATCGAGCAATCCAACACCGACATTGCGACCGAATTCTCTAAGATGATCGTAACCCAGCAGGCCTATTCTGCGAACACGCGGGTCATGTCGACGGCTCAGACGATGATGTCTGACCTGCTCAACGTGATCCGCTGAGTGTCGGGCGCCGGGCTGCGGAGGGCGTGAGATGTCGCTGAATGCGCTTTCGACCGCCACCGCGGGGCTGGCCGCCACGCAGGCGGCGATCAACGTGGTCTCGCAGAACGTCGCCAACGCCGGCACGGCGGGCTACGTCAAGCGGACGCTCTCGACCGTCTCCACCGGCCCGAACAATTCCGGGGTCGCGGCCGGGCAGATCACCCGCAGCTTCGATGCGGCGGCGCTCAGCCAGCTGCGGCTGGAGACCTCCGGCGCCGCCTACACCAGCACCAAGGCCGGGATCGCCACGCAGCTCGACGCCCTCTACGGGACGCCCGGTACCGCCACGTCGCTCGACGGCACCCTGAACACCTTCACCGAATCGCTGCAGGAACTGGCCGCGAACCCGACCTCCGCGGCCGCCCGGACGACGGTCCTCGGCGACGCCTCGGCGCTGGCCACCCAGATCAACAGCGCCGCCACCACGGTGCAGACCCTGCGCAGCGGGATCGAAACGCAGCTCGGCACCGACACGAACGCGGCTGGCGCCCTGTTGACGAGCATCGCCAGCCTGAACACCAAGATCCAGAACACCTCCGACGATGCCTCGCTGGCCGACCTTCAGGACCAGCGCGATCAGGCGATCACCAGCCTGTCGAGCTACATGGACATCAAGACGACCGCGCAGCGCGACGGGACGGTGTCAATCCTGACCCAGTCGGGCGTGACGCTGGTCGACCGCGGCTCCGCCGCGTCGCTGAGCTTCGACGGGCGCGGCACCCTGAATGCCAACGCGACCTACTCGACCGATCCGAATCAGCGTTCGGTCGGGACCATCACCGCCACGCTGCCGGGCGGCGGCGTCATCGATCTCGGCGCACCGAACGTGCTGCGCTCCGGCAGCCTCGCCGCCGAGTTCGAGCTGCGCGACCAGACCCTGCCGCAGGCGCAGCGCCAGCTCGACGACCTCGCGGCGGGGCTCGCCACCGGGCTGACCAACAAGCAGGTGACGGCCACCCAGCAGGCCACGGGCAATGCCGCCACGATCGATCTGAGCGGCCTCCAGCCGGGCAACACCCTGACGATCCCGGCCAGCGCGAACAGCACGGGCCGGAACATCATCCTGGTCGCGTCCAAGGACCCGTCGACCACCGTCACCGCGAGCCAGACCGTCGACGCCAACGCCCTGGTGGCGACGATCCAGATCCCGGTGGGCACGGCGCAGATCGACTCGGCGCTCAAGGGCCTCGATCCGGAACTGTCGGCGAACGTCACCGGCACGAGCCTCACGATCACGAGCACCGGCGCGAAGCCGGTCACGGCGACGGCCAGCATCACCGTCCCGACCTCGGCCGATCCCACATCCGGCTATCCGCAACTCGCCCTGTTCGTGGATGGCACGGCCAACAGCCTCTACACCGGTTCGCTCGACGGCGGCTCGACGCTGGCCGGCCTTGCCCAACGCCTGACCATCAACAGCCAGGTCTCCGGCAACCTGGCGTTCCTGACGTCGACGAGCGCGTCGGACACGACCGCCACCGGAAAGCGGGCGCAGAGCCTGTTCTCGGCCCTGACCTCGACGCAGATGACCTTCTCGTCGGCGAGCGGGATCGGCGGCGTCTCGGCGCCCTACAGCACCACCGTGGCCGGCTTCGCGCAGGACATCATCGCGACGCAGGGCGCCGCCTCCGCGAACACGAGCGCGATCGACGCGACGCAGCAGACCGCGCTCTCCACCGCGCAGGCTCGGTTCTCCTCCGCGGCGGGGGTCAACATCGACCAGGAGATGTCGAATCTGATCGCCCTGCAGACCGCCTACGGCGCCAATGCCCGTGTGCTCTCCGCGGCGCGCGACATGCTCAACCAGCTGCTGCAGATCTGATCATGACGACGATCACGCCCTTCGCGGCCGGCTCCTATCTCACGGCCCGCAACGCCTCGAACCTCACGACGCTGAAGAACCAGCTGAACGACCTGTCGAACCAGGTCTCCAGCGGGAAGGTGGCGACGACCTATGGTGGCCTGGGTTCCGGGCGTTCGACGGCGCTCGCCGCCCAGGCGACGCTGAGCGCGCTCACCGGTTATGCCGCCGGCATCGGTGCCGCCCAGACCCGCACGAATCTGGCGGTGACCAGCCTGACGCAGGTGGCCACGATCGGGACGAGCGCCCGGGACACCCTCAACAACGGCCTCCAGAGCGCCGCGGCCAGCAGCGTCGCGGGTCGCGCCACCGCGCTGTCGGACCTGCAGACGGCCCTCGATACCCTGAACCAGTCGGCGGCGGGCAACTACCTGTTCGGCGGCGGCAACGCGACCACCCCGCCGGTCGCCGACGTCAACACGATCCTGTCCGGCACGACCAACAGCGACGGGACCCCGAAGCTCGGCCTTCAGGGATACATCGCCGCCCAGGTGAAGGCGGATCTCGGATCGGGGATGGGCCGGCTCACGGTCTCCCCCACCGGCAACAACCCGGTTGTCGTGTCGGAGCCGAACGACGCGACCCGTGGGACCTTCGGCTTCACGCTGGGCGGCGCCACGTCGTCGGCGCCCTCCCTGCCCACGGCGATCACCGCGACACCCGTCGCCGGAACGGCCACGACCCCGGGCACGGTGAGCTTCAACGTGAACACTCAGCCGGCCGTCGGCGACAGCGTCACGGTCACGCTGCAGATGTCGGACAAGACCTCGACGACGCTGACGCTCACCGCGGTTTCGGGGTCGTCGGACCCCGCCGCGACGGGGATGGGGGCGACCTTCAAGATCGGCGCGAACACGGCCGAGACCGCCGACAACCTCAACACCGCTCTCCAAGGGGCCCTCGCGGCCGCCGCCGGAACCACCCTGGCGGCCAGCTCGACCGCAACCGCCGCGGGGAACTTCTTCAAGGGCTCGGCGAGCGCCGGTGTCTATCCTCCGCATATCGACACGTCGAGCGGTCTGCCCGCCTACGTCGCCGGGACGAAGGACAACACGGTGCTCTGGTACCAGGGCGAGGATTCCGGCACGCCGGCGATCGACACCCAGTCGGTCCAGATCAGCGCGGGCGCCAGCATCGGCACCGGCGCGCGCGCCAACGACGGCTCGATCCAGCAGGTCCTGACAGGCCTCGCCACGATGGCCTACGCCCTTCCCGCGACGACCGGCGGCGACGTCAACACTGCCTATCAGGCGGTGGTCGACCGGGCGGGAAGCCTCCTGACCTCCGCCTATACCAGCCCGAGCATCCAGGACACCGTCACCCAGCTCTCCCTCGCCTCCGCGCGCCTGACCAACGCCAGCAGCACGAACGCGGCCACCCAGAACACCGTGCAGAACACCATCGACGGGATCGAGCAGGCCCCGACCGAGGAAGTCGTGGCCAAACTCCTCGACGTGCAGAACCGGCTTCAGGCGAGCTACCAGATCACGGCCACGCTCTCGAAGCTGTCGCTGGTCAATTACATCAGCTGAGGACCGCCAACGGCCGATATGCGGGCGCCTCCTGTTTCCGGTGAACCGGATCTTGAACGATCGCCGCGATCATAGTCTTGCCGCTTTCCCGCAGTGAACCGTGGATTGCGGATGGACCGTCGGGTCGCCGTCGATGTGAGGTGAGGTTCGCATGTCGCTGTCCGAACCTGTCGAGCTGGTCCGCCGTCTGGGGGCCGCGCCGCCGGTCGGCGCCATCGTGGTCGTCGAGCAGGCGGTCGATCTCTACATCGCCGGCTATGCCCGGCTGGACGACCGCGGCGTCGCCCTCGACATCCTCCTGCGCGACCTCGCACGGCTGCGCATCCTCGAGCCGGATCTCGACGTGTTCATCGCGGAGGTGGAAGGCTATATCGATCTGCTGCACCGGCAGCTGACGCGACAGGCCGCCTGAGATGCCGGGACAGACGCTGCCGGCCTCGATCCTGGCAGCCCTGCTGCTGACCTGCCCCGCCCTGGCCACCGAACTGCAGAAGGCGCCGATGGCGCCCGGGCCGGTGCCGTGCTCCTCGAAGGGTCAGGGGTTCGTGCGCCTGCCGGGCAGCGACAGCTGCGTGCGCGTGTCCGGCCGCGTCACGGCGGGGATGGATCTGCGCGCGGGGCACGCCCCGGCGGTGGCACCGCTCGTCGCCGGCCGCCTCGCGATCGACAACCGCGCCGATACAGAGCTCGGCGAGGTGCGGACCTACCTGCGCATCGGCAACGGCCGCCGCTGAATCGCCTGTTCGGGGGCGCCCTACAGATTCCGGGACAGCACCAGGGGGCCGCTGCGGACGCCGCGACCGTAGGGGGAGGGGGCCGGGGCCTGCCGTCCATAGGTCGCGGGCAGCTGCGCGCGGCCGATCTCCTCGGCGAGCGACTTGATCAGGCCCTCCGACACCGTTTTGGCGCTGTCGAGCACGGTCTGGTTCGCCTCGACGGCGGCGGTGAAGCGCTTGTGCGCCACCCGCAACTGCTCGACGCCCTCGGGATGGAAGCGCTTCAGCGCCACGGCGTTGGCCTTGGCGACCTCCAGGCCCTGCATGTAGGCGGCCGCCAGCGCCGCCTTCGGCTCGGAGGCCGCGATCCCCTCCCGCAGCCGCCCGGCACGGACATGGGCCGCCTCGTCGGCGAGCACCGCCTCCAGGGCGGCCATGTTGCCGAGCACCCCGGCGACCAGCGCCTCCGCGGTCACGCGGTCCGCGACGCGCAGCGGTTCAGACCTGTGCATGGGTCGGTCCATCGCTCGATGCTCCCTGCATCTTCATGATCTCACGGAAGATCGAATCGGCAATGCCGACGCCGCCGCTCTTCACGATCTGTCCCGCGTATTCCTTGGTCAGCATCGAGCGGTAGATGCCGCCGCCCGTGCCGTTCTCGCCGAGCGGGCCGTCGGTCCCTTCGGATTGCGTGAGACGATCGAGGCTCGATTCCAGGAACATCGATTCGAATTCGGTCGCGGTCTTCCAGGCCTTGGCCTTGCTGGCGGAGCCGGTCAGGCCGTTCGCCGCGGTCCCGAGGCTGGCGGCGACGTTGGTCGCGATGGTGATGCCCTGCATGGTCGTGCCCCTCCCGAAGGCTTCGTCACATCAGCTCGATTTCGGCCTGCAGGGCCCCGGCCGCCTTGATGGCCTGCAGGATCGAGATCAGGTCGCGGGGGCCGACGCCGAGGGCGTTGAGGCCGTCCACGAGTTCGCGCAGGCTCACGCCCTCCTTGACCAGGGCCAGCTTGTTGCCCTCGCCGGTATCGACCTTGACGCCGGTGCGCGGCACCACCGCCGTCCGGCCGTTGGAGAGCGGCGCCGGCTGGCTGACCTGCGGCTGCTCGGTGATGGTGATGGTCAGGTTGCCCTGCGCGATCGCCACCGTGGAGACGTGGACGTCGCGGCCCATCACGATGATGCCGGAGCGCTCGTCGACGATGACGCGGGCGGTCTGGTCGGGCTCGACCTTCAACTGCTCCACCTCGGTGATCAGCCGGATCATGTTGCCGTTGTAGCGGGCCGGAATCTGGATCGTGACGGTGGCGGGATCCGTGGGCTCGGCCGTGTCGGCGCCCATGAAGTCGTTGATCGCCGCGGCGATCCGCTTCGAGGTGGTGAAGTCGGGATTGCGCAGGGACAGGCGCAGGGACTTGGCGTCGTTCAGCTTGAAGGCGATCTCGCGCTCGATATTGGCGCCGTTGGAGATGCGCCCGTTGGTCGGCACGCCCCGTGTGATCTTGGCGGCGGCGCCCTCGGCGGCGAAGCCCGCGATCGCCACCGAACCCTGGGCCAGGGCGTAGACCTCCCCGTCGGCGCCGAGCAGCGGCGTCACCAGCAGCGTGCCGCCCTGCAGCGACTTGGCGTCGCCCAGGGATGAGACCGTGACGTCGATGCGCGTGCCCTGCGCGGCGAAGGGCGGGAGGTTGGCCGTCACCATGACGGCGGCGAGGTTCTGCGTGCGCATCGTGGCGCCGCGGGTGTTCACGCCGAGCCGTTCCAGCATCGCCTGCAGCGACTGCTTGGTGAACGGGATGTTGTTGAGCGTATCGCCGGTGCCGTTGAGGCCGACCACGATGCCGTAGCCCACGAGCTGGTTCTGGCGCACGCCCTCGATGGAGGCGAGGTCCTTGACCCGCGACAGGGCGAGCGCCGGGCCGGAAAGCGCCGCGAGCAGCAGCGCGCCGGCGAGGAGGCCGGGCAAAGACCGGAGCAGACTGAACGCGGGACGCTGGCGCATGCCGAGGGTTTCGTGGGTGAACGGACCTGCCCGCACCCTGCCAGCGCCGTGCCATCCCGGCTGAGCCGCCAAGCCCCTCAGAATGTTGTTGTTTCCCGACCGACGCAGATGCGGTCGGCCGTGCGGCGCCGGCACCGGAGCTGCCTACCCGGCAGCTTCTGCCGCCCCGTTTACCGACGCTTAACCCCACGGGCCGAATTTCCGGTGCGGCGCAGGGGCGCCTGGAGCAACGCGAACCGGATCATGCGCGTCGAGACTCGCCAGCCGATCCAGAGCGCGGGCGGCGTCGCGGCCCCCCGACGGCAAGACGGCGGCCCCGGCTTCAGCCTCGACGCCGCCGCGACTCCGGCCTCCGGCGCCCACGCGACCGCGGCGGCCGCATCGCTCGCCGGGCTTGACGCGGTGCTGCTCCTCCAAGCCGAGAGCGAAACCCCGCAGGAGCGGCGCCGCCGCTCGGCCAAGCGCGGCCAGGACCTGCTCGACGGGCTGGACCGGTTGAAGGCCGCGTTGCTCGGCGGCCGGGTGGCGCCGCAGGAGCTGCGCGCCATCGCGGGCCGGCTGGCCGAGCGTTCGGGTCCCTCGGGCGATCCGCGGCTCGACGGCCTCATGGCCGAGATCGAGCTGCGGGCGGCGGTGGAGCTGGCCAAGCTGGAAGCGCGCCGCAGCGCTTAACTAACCCGCCCGCCGCTTCGGCCCGGTCGGCAGCATCTGCGGCTCGCCCGGCCCGGTCTCGACGCCGAGATCCGGCACCGCGATGATCGGCGCGCCGCGCAAATCCTTGCGGGTCACGATCGCGCCGCGCTCCTCCAGATAGGCCAGCATCCGGCGCGCCCGGCCGCCCGAACTCGTGCCGTAGGCCTCGGCCAGCATCGTGTCGGTGGGGCAGGGCGCGCCTTCGATCGCCGCCCGGGCCACCACGAGGAACAGCCCGGCGAGGTCGTCCGGCAGACCGGCCGCGATCTCCTGCGCGCGCGCCCAGCCGGAATCGTCGGCGACCGCGCCTCCGGCCTCGGCCCGGGCGACGGCCAGCCGCCGCTTGAATTCGGGCAAGCCCATCGTGTCGCCGCGCAGCCGCCGGATCCGGCACCGGACCGTGAAATCCTGATAGAGGGTCGCGGGGGTGCAGGCGGCGGCATCCGCATCCGCCAGGACGGAGGCCAGCACCTCGGCGAGCGCCGCCTCGCGCGCCTCCGGATCCATCGGCTCCTCTTCAGGCTCCTCCGCGGGGGCGGGCGGCCGGTAATTCGCGAGCTGGACCAGCACGTCCGGCGTCGGCGTGGGACGCGGCTTCGGGCGAGGAGCAAGCGGCACCGCGACCTCCGCCGGGCTCGCCGTGAGGATGAGCGAGCGGGCATCCTCCGTCGCCTCCGGCAGGGGGACGAGCACCGGCGAGGAACTGCGGCTCACCGTCACGGTCGGCCCAACCGCGATCGTGATCGGACGGCGCGACAGGGCCGGACCCAGAGCCACGAAATGCCCGCGCGGCAGATCGCGGAACGTCTCGGCTTGACGGCGTTCGAGGCCGAGGAGGTCGGCCGCCCGGGCCATGTCGATGTCGAGGAAGGTTCGGCCCATCAGGAAGTTCGAGGCCTCGGCCGCCACGTTCTTGGCGAGCTTGGCCAGCCGCTGCGTGGCGATGATGCCCGCGAGCCCGCGTTTGCGCCCGCGGCACATCAGGTTGGTCATCGCGCCGAGCGAGAGGCGCCGCGCCTCGTCCGAAACCTCGCCGGCGGCGGCCGGCGCGAAGAGCTGCGCCTCGTCCACCGCCACCAGCATCGGATACCAATGGTCGCGGTCGGCATCGAACAGCCCGCCGAGGAACGCGGCCGCGGCGCGCATCTGCCCGTCCGCGTCGAGGTTCTCCAAGGACAGCACCACCGAGACCCGGTGGGTGCGGACCCGGGCGGCGATCCGCTGCAGGGCGACATCGTCGCCGTCCGCCTCCACCACCACGTGCCCGTAGCTTTCGGCGAGGCTGGCGAAATCCCCTTCCGGGTCGATGATCGCCTGCTGCACGAGGCCGGCGCTCTGTTCCAGCAGGCGGCGGAGCAGGTGCGACTTGCCCGAGCCCGAATTGCCCTGGACCAGAAGCCGCGTGGCGAGCAGTTCGGTGAGGTCGAGGAGCGCGGGGCGCTCGCCGGTCAGGCCGAGATCGATGTCGGATCGCATGGGGTCTCATAGCACGCCGGCGGCGGCTGCGGACGGTCCGCCGGGGCACTGTCCACGCTTCCCGCGATACCTGCCCCGCTGTTTCCGGCCTGGACCGGGACGCTTCGGCCCTGTACGGCCACGCCCCTCCCAGACAGAACCCGGATTCACGACACGATGGCGGCCTGCGGCCTCGATTTCGGCACGTCGAACACCACCCTCGGCCATCTCGGCCCCGAAGGTCCGACCCTGCTGCCGCTGGAGGGATCGCACCGGACGATTCCGAGCGCGATCTTCTCGAGCTCGGCCGGGATCCGGTGATCGGCCGGGCGGCCACGGCCGCCTATGTCGAGGGCCGGTCCGGACGGCTGATGCGCGGCCTGAAATCCGTGCTCGGGACGCCGCTGATGGACGAGGCGACCCCGGTCGGCCGCCAGCGCCTGCGCCTGCGCGACATCATCGCCCGCTATCTCACGGAGGTGAAGGCACGGGCCGAGGCGGCCAGTGGCCAAACCCTCGACAGCGTCGTCCACGGCCGCCCGGTTCACTTCGTCGATGGCGACCCGGAGGCCGATCGCCGGGCCGAGGACACGCTCCGGGACATCGCCCGTACGGTCGGCTTCCGGGACATCTCGTTCCAGTACGAGCCGATCGCTGCGGCCCTCGACTACGAGCGGCAGGTGCAATCGGAAGAGATCGCCCTGGTGGCCGATATCGGCGGCGGCACTTCGGACTTCTCGATCGTGCGCCTGTCGCCCGAGCGCCGCGGCCGCCCGGATCGGGCCGGCGACATCCTCGCCAATGACGGCGTGCGCATCGGCGGCACCGATTTCGACCGGCAGCTCAGCCTCGGAACGGTGATGCCGCTCCTCGGCCTCGGCAGCCCGATGCGCCGGGGCGACCTCGCGGTGCCGAACGCCTATTATCACGACCTCGCCACGTGGTCGGCGATCAATCGGCTCTACAACCCGAAGACCCTGCGCGAGATCGACGAGGTGATCCGCGACTGCGCCCGGCCCGAGCTGGTCCAGCGTCTGCACGCCGTGGTGGAGGGCGAGCGCGGCCACGCCCTGGCGGGGGCGGTCGAGGGCGCCAAGATCACGGCCTCCGAGCGGGGCGACACGGAGCTCGATCTCGCCCTGATCGAGCGCGGCCTCGCCGCCCGCCTCGACCGCGGGGCGCTGGCCGACCAGACGGGCGACCTCGCCCGGGCGGTGGCGGCCCGGATCGCACGCTGCCTCGCGCAGGCCGAGCTGGCGGCGGAGCGGATCGACGCCCTGTTCCTCACCGGCGGCTCGACCGGCCTTCCGCATCTGCGCGCCGCGTTGACCGCGGCCCTGCCGTCCGCCCGGGTGGTGGAGGGCGACATCTTCGGGTCGGTCGGGCTGGGGCTGACGATCGAGGCGGCCCGGCGCGGGGGGTGAGTCGCTCAACCCGCCGGAATTGGGCTGGCCATCTGCCACGGGTTCACGATACGCACCCCGGTCGGGATGAAATCGGCGCTGTTGCGGGTGACGACCGTCATCGCATGCACGAGCGCGGTCGCTGCGATGAGGGCATCCCGATGAGGCCGCGGATCGGGGACGTGCAACCCCGCGCAGCAGAGGGCGACCGCCATGTCGACGGGTAGAACCCGCGCGGCGAATTCAGGCAGGATATGTCTGTCCATCCACGTGCGCAGGCGCGTGCCCTGAACGGGATCGCGCCGTTCCATGAGCCGGATGCCGAGATCCAGCTCCATCACGGTGACCGCCGACAGATAGAAGCGGCTGGCATCCTCGCCGGATAGCCACCGCACCACGTTCGCGTCCGCCTTGCCATCGCCGGCCTTGCGCAGCTCGGACACGACGTTCGTGTCGAGCAGGAAGGTCACGACAGATCGGCGGGCCGCGGGATGTCGATCGCGCGCGGAATATCGAGATCGATGTCGGAGAGGCCGGGATACGACAGGGCTTCGACGATGTTCCGCCGCTGCCCCGAGAGCCGCCGGTACTCCGCGATGCTCAGGAGAACTTGCACGGGCTCACCGCGCCGCGTGATGAAGACCGGCCCGTTCTCGGCAGCCTTCTGGGCGTGGCTGGCGTTCTGCTGAAACGCTCGGCTGGACAAGGTGGTGACGGTCAAGACCGATCCTCTTGAAAACAGCGCCGTTCATGTTGGTACGTTAGGACGATGCGGCAGGGGCTGCCAAGCGGCGATTGACGGGCCGCCCCCGATCCCCGACAAGGCCACCCGCTTCCGATCGGAGATATTGGCGGCCCATCCGGTTCGCCGCCTCGCCCGATGCTGTTCAACTCCTTCGTCTTCCTCCTCGCCTTCCTGCCGGCCGCCCTGATCCTGCACGCCCTCGTGGCGCGGGCCGCGCCGGGCTGGCGGCTGCCGCTCCTCGTCGGCCTGTCCTTCGTGTTCTACGGCTGGTGGGACATCCGCTTCGTGCCGCTGCTCGCCGGCTCGGTCCTGGCGAACTGGTGCGTGGCGCGCCTCTACCGGCGCTGGCCCGGCCGCTGGCTGGTCCCGGCGGCCATCGCGGCCAACCTCGCGCTCCTCGGGGTGTTCAAGTACCTGGATTTCTTCGCCGACCTCGCCAACCTGATCCCTGGCCTGGAGGCGCCGCGGCTCGGGCTCGCCCTGCCGCTCGGCATCTCGTTCTTCACCTTCCACCACATCATGTATCTCGCCGACCTGCGGGCCGGCCGGGCGCCGGGCTTCGGGCTCGTGAAATACGCCCTCTACATCGCCTTCTTCCCGCAGGTTCTCGCCGGCCCGCTCGTGCGCTGGAGCGAGATCATGCACCAGTTCGACGCCGAGCCCTACGCCCGGCCCGATGCCGCCGAGCGCTTCAGCCGCGGCCTGATGCTGCTGGCGGTCGGCCTCGCCAAGAAGGTCTTTTTGGGCGATCCGCTCGCCGCCTACGTGAATCCGGTGTTCCAGGCGGCCGGCGCCGGCAAGGCCGTCACGGTCGTCGAGGCGTGGCAGGCGACGCTCGGCTTCACCTTCCAGATCTATTTCGACTTCTCCGGCTACACCGACATGGCGCTCGGCATCGCGCTGCTGTTCGGCCTCGTGCTGCCACAGAACTTCGACGCGCCCTACCGCGCCACCTCGCTGCGCGACTTCTGGCGGCGCTGGCACATGACCCTGTCGCGCTTCCTGCGCGACTACCTCTACATCCCGATGGGCGGGAACCGGCACGGGCTGCCGCGGCAGGTCGGGGCGCTCGCCGCCACGATGACGCTGGGCGGCCTCTGGCACGGGGCGGGCCTGACCTTCCTGGCCTGGGGGGCGCTGCATGGGATCGGCCTCGGGGCAGGCGTGCTGGCGCGCCGCGCGCGGGTCGCGATCCCGGCCCCGGTCGGCTGGCTGCTCACCAGCCTGTTCGTGGTGCTGACCTGGGTGCTGTTCCGCGCGACGAGCTTCGAGGCCGCGCTCATCGTGTTCAAGGGCCTGTTCGGGCTCGCCCCGAAGGGCTCGGGCTTCAAGTGGCGCACCATCGCGATCGCCGCCCTCGTGGCCACACTCGGGCCGACCGCCTGGGAGGCGGTCCACCGGCTGCCGCCGCGGCGGCTCCTCGCCTTCGGCTTCGCGCTCCTGTTCGTCCTCGTCCTGCTGAAGATCGGCGACGATGCGAACTACGAGTTCATCTACTTCCAGTTCTGAGGATGGCGGCGATCCCACCCAGCGCGGACCGGACCTGGCGCGGCTTCGCCCGATTCCTGCTGCTGTCGGTCGCGGGCATCTTCGCGGCCTATCTGGCGCTCGCGGTCTTGATCGATCCCTACGACACCGGGCGCTCGACCCTGCTGTCGCGCGGCGCCGTCCGGCCGCAGGGGCCGCGCACCGCCTCGGCCGTGCGCGGGCGCGATCCGGCCTATACCGGCGCGGTGATCGGCAATTCGCATATCCAGCTCATCGAGCCGGCGGCGCTGACCCGGCTGACCGGCATCCCGTTCGTCCAGCTCTCGGTGCCGGCGACCGGCCCGGCGGAGCAATTCGCGGTGCTCGACTGGTATCTGCAGCACCACGCCCGGCCGGCCGCCCTCGTGCTCTCGGCCGACGCGTTCTGGTGCGCGGACGATCCCGCCTTCCCGAGCGAGCATGGGTTTCCCTATTGGCTGCTCGGCGATTGGCCCGACTACCTCGAGGGCCTGATCCGCTTCCCGGCCGCGCAGGAGACGATCAACCGCATCGGCTGGCTGCTGAACCCGCATCGCAAGAATGCCGCCGCCGACGGATGGTGGGATTACGAGCGCAACTATCTCAGCCAGGGCTTCGGCATCGATCCCGCCAAGAAGGCGGCCCTGGAGAAGCCGGTGGGGTCCGCGCCGGAACCGCATCACGGCGGCCCGTTCCCGATCGCCGAACGCCTGCGGACCGAGCTGGCGCGGATCCCCGCACGGACGCCGGTGGTGGTCGTCTTCCCGCCGGTCTACGCGCGGGCCGAGCCGCCGGCCGGCAGTCCCCGGGCGAAGGCCGAGGCGGCCTGCCGGTCGGATGTCCGCACCGCGCTGACGACGCATCCGTTGAGCCTTGTGGTGGATTGGCGCGACGGGCGACCCGAGGCGGCCGATCCCGACCTGTTCTTCGACCAGACGCATTACAGGCTGCCGCTGGCCCGATCGCTTACGACAGAGATCGCCGCCGCGATCGTACGCCTGCGGACACAGATGACAGACTAAAAGCTCTGTACCGTGTCTTGTTTGCCGCACGCGGCGGTGCAGTGCCAGCGCTCTGCAGACCCCCGTCCCGTGCGCGTTGTCGCGATAGAGCACCTCGACTATACGGCACCTTACGTTATCGCCGCGCACCGGCCATCCCCTGGTGGGCGGCTCGATTCCAGCGAGGGTGACGCATGGCGAAGGTGACGCTGGAGGACGGCTACGTCCCGTCCGACGACGAGCCCTTCATGAACGACCGGCAGCGCGAATATTTCCGGCGCAAGCTGCTGAGCTGGAAGAACGACATCCTGCGCGAGGCGCAGGACACATTGGTCGCGCTGCAGAGCGAGAACGAGAACCATCCCGACCTCGCCGATCGCGCCTCGTCGGAAACCGACCGGGCGATCGAGCTGCGGGCGCGGGACCGCCAGCGCAAGCTCACCGGCAAGATCGACGCCGCGCTCGCCCGGCTGGAGGACGGCTCCTACGGCTACTGCGAGGAGACCGGCGAGCCGATCTCCCTGCGCCGGCTCGATGCGAGGCCGATCGCCACCCTCTCGCTGGAGGCCCAGGAGCGGCACGAGCGGCGGGAGCGGGTCTACCGGGACGATTGACCGGGCGCCCGTCGGCGCCGCGGCCTGCGGCGGGACCGCCCGGTCGGGTCACTGCGTCAGCCGCAGCGCGCCGATGCTGGCCTGGATCTTCTGGAAGGCCGCGATCAGATCGTCCGAGGTGTTGGCGATGAAGAACTGGTTCGCCGAGGAGGCGCAGTTCTTCAGGAGCGTCTGGCCGGCCGAATCGATCGGGTCGCTCGAGACGCTGAACCCGATCGTATAGATCGAGATGTTGACCGCCTTCGCGTTGGTGCAGGCCGTCGCCGTGAGCGCGTCGAGGGCGTTCCGGGCGCTGTTGGCGTCCGAGACGTTCTGGTACGGCGAAGGCGGCATCCGCGGGTTCGCGCTCGTGCCGTTGGCGTTCTGGAAATAGCCGTCGGCGAAATACAGCGATTTCGTCGGTGCGTATGGATTGGCCGTCCAGCTGTTCGCGCCGTCGGTCATCAGGATGATGATCTTGTTGATCGTGCTGGCGTTCGATGAACTGGAGGATGTCGTGTAGGCCGCCGGCGCGCTCGCGGTGGGGTTCGAGGAAGCGTAGCTGGTCGAGAAGACGCTCACGGGTGAGAGCGTCCGCCAGCCCCACATGAAGCCTTCGTGGATATTGGTCGAACCGGAAGCCGCCATATTGCTGATCGCGGTCTTGAGGGCCGTCGTGTCGCTCGTCAGCGGTATGAGGGGCTGCGTCGTGCACATGAAATTCGGGCCACTCGGAATGCCGAGAGCAGTATTCGTCGTGGGATTGCTCGGGCTGATGTATTTGCAGGCTTGACCAAGGAGCGGCATGTACGATGTCGCGGAGTTTCTGGTGCCGCACTTGCCGTTCCGGGTGCCATCGGTGTCGTCGATGTAGCTGTTGTAGCTACGGTATGTACTGCCATTCGGATCCGAATAATCGTAGTAGCTGGTGCTGCCAGGGCCCGGCTCGTCGGGGGCGAAAAGAGGCACGAAGTAAGAATCCGGGTTGGAGCTGCTAGGGGCGGCATCCTGGACGTTGAGAGGGTAAGGCAATGTCTCCAGGCAGCCGGCCCAGCCCCAATTGGCGTTGGCGGCTTTGAGACTGTTGAAGATGCTGAACCGGCTCGTGAAGTTGGATCCACTGGGATTGATCACGTTGGTCCAGTGGTAGCTGGACTGCGCATTCTGATCGATCCAGCTGGCGCTCCGGTAGGTCGTCGGGTTCACCGCCACGGCCGCAGCGAACGGCACGATCGATATTCGGGTCGCGCTGCTGAACGAGCTGTTGGTGTAGACGTAGTTGACGAAGTTCGTCGCGGCCTGCTGCACGGCCTGCAGCTTCGATTGGCCGCCGCTCGACTCCGCCATCGACCCCGTATTGTCGAGCACCAGCGCGATTTCGAAGGTCTTCGGAAGCGGCGTGGCGCATTGCGAGGTGGCGCCCGGGTTGATGCGCGAAGTGCCGGTCAGCTTGCCGAAGAAGGTCGTCGACAGCTTGTGCGCCGTCAGGGTGATCTGCCGCGGGTTGTTGGTGATGATCAGCGGATCGACGACGAGGTTGGTCGCTCCCACGGCGCCGGCCATCGTCGTCTGTGCCAAAGTGTTCAGGTCGGTCGACGTCGTGGTCGAGGGCGTCTGGCAGAGGAGCAGCGCGGTGGCATCCGTCGCGGCCTGGAGCTTCGTTTCGAGACGGGTCGCGAACCCGTAGTCGATGGCTGCGCCACCGAACATGAGCATCGGCACGCTGAGAAAGGCGAACAGGAGCGCGACGTTGCCGCGATGGTCCTGCGCAAGGTGGCGGATTCCGCTACGGAGCCGAGCCATTACACGCCGCTGCATTCGTGCCGGGCAACACCACTTCGGTGTAGATGTTGTTTCCGTAGGTCTTCCCGCCCCGCGTCGGCCACGGGACGACGCTGGAAAAGGTGATCGTGCTGCCGACGCCCGGGGCGAGCTTGACCAGGGCGCTCCCGATCATCGGCGTGTAGGCGATGCTGACCTCGGCCAGGATGTAGCGCATGCCGACAGTCTGATAGCCGGGCGGGACGGTGAGGCCGCTCGCCAGACCGGTGCTGCGGGCCGTGGCGTTGCCGTTGGCGTAGCTGGAGCAGACGGTGGGGGTCTGGGTTGATCCCGTGAGGCCGACGCCCATCGCGCTGACGACGATCTTGGCATTTGCCGTGTTGAACGGGCGCATGACCGCGGTCGCCGAGGCGAAGATATCGCTCATCAGAGTCGTGCTGAGCGGATTCTTCGTATCGCCCTGCGCGGTCAGATCGGCGACGGTGCGGGCGAGCAGGGTCAGCTTGCGCCACTCGTCGATGGCATGCGCCAGCTCCGTCATTCCGGCCCAGATCGCCAGCAGGACCGGCAGGATGACGGCGAACTCGACCGCGGCCGCGGCACGGCGGTCGCGCCGCAGCTGCTTGGCTCCGCGGGTGAGGCGCCTCAGCACGGGCTCGTCCCCGCGGTCTGGTACGGCTCCGTGCGGAAAACCGCCGTCGAGATTAGCAGGCTCGATCCGGCTTCGCTGCCGGTTGTGAACTGGCGCGTGTTGAGTCCCAACAGATTGAAAAAGGTCGGAAACTGGACGGCCGCGGTGACGATCACGATCGTACCGGGCGCGGCGCAGGCGTAGTTCGTCCCGAATTTGGTGTTCCACGTGCCGGTCGCGCCGTTGACCGGGGTCGACGGGGTGGCGCTCGAGAACGTGCTCGCGGTGGCGACGTCGAGCTTGACGGCTTGGCAATTGAAAATGTTGACGACGGTGGCGCTGGCCGGGCCGCACATGGTCGTCTTCAGGGCCGCCAGGAGTTTGGTCGGGTCGGTCTGCCCGGCATTGGCCTGCTGGAACTGCCCGGTGAAGATCGTGCGCACGGCGTTCTGCAGGGCGCGATCGAAATTCTGCGTGGCCCAGATCTGGAACGCGACCTGGAAGATCGCGCCGCACAAAGCGAGGAAGGGCAGGCTCACCAGGGCGAACTCCACCGCGGCGGCCCCATCGGCCTCGCCACGCAGACGCGCCAGCTGGCAACCGAACGTTCTGTCTCTGCCGAGAAACGTTGGTTTTTTGTCCGTCATTCACCGGGAATTACGAAAGGAATACCCTCGCGAATTGCGTTATGATCGATAATTTACCAAAGACTTAATGCAGATACTCTGACCGATTCCGAAATTGGTTTATCTCACGTTTCCGCGTCGACCACAGGTAATGGGATCGGTCCGCGTGCGATTGACGACCCGGGGGGGTGCCCCACTTTCCGGCACAGGCTTGGCCGGAGATCCCGATGACCTTTCCTCTGGCCGCGGTCGTGGCTGCCACGATCGCGGCGCTCGCGCTGGCGGGCTGCGACGGTGCGAAGCCGGGTCCGGCCGGGCCGCCCGGTCCGAAGGGCGATCAGGGGCCGCCCGGACCGCAGGGACCGGCCGGCCTGAATGGAGCGACGGGCGAACGCGGACCCACCGGCGAGCGGGGAGCCGCAGGTCCTGCGGGGCCGGCAGGTCCGGCCGTGAACAGCCAGATCCGGCTGGACGTGGCCTGCCGTCGCGACGAGGAGTTGATCGGCGCCTATTGCCGAGGCATGGCGGTGTTGCCGTCCGTGACCGTCACGGACGGAGTCGCCACGGTCGGCTGCCTCGACATGACCGCGAAGGCCGCCAAGGATGCCCAGCCCGTCGCGGTCTGCATGAAGAAGCCGTGATGAAAGCCCTGGTCCCCGCTTTCCTGGCCGCTCTGGTCTCCACCGCATCCTGGGCGCAATCGGTCGTGCCCTCCGAGCGCGCCGCCATCGACCTCGTGCGCGAGCGGCGTACCGAGGGGTTCGCCACCGTGGCCCAGACCCTCGCCTACGCCGAGCGCGTCACCGGCGGCGCCTTCAGCCTGGGCGGCTATCGCGTTGATTACCGCCCGGAGGCCCCCTTCGCCCGGGTGCGGATCTGCTACCGCCTGGGGATCGATCCGCCGACCTGCGGGCTGGATTACCGAATCGCCGTCAATCCGGCCCATGTCGAGCCGTCCGACCGCTATGACGGCCTCACCCGCGACCTCGAACATGGACCACGGGCTTTCCTGCGGGCGCTCGCCCGGGATGTCGATCTCCAGCGCCAGCCCGCGATTCTGCGCAAGATCCAGGCCGCCCTCGACCCATACAACCCCTACGATTGGCGCTGAGAGTCAGATCAGCCGCGGCCAGCGCAGGAGCCGGTCCGGCGCGAAGGCCGCCACCGGAACGGCCGGCGTTCGGCCGGTCGCGAGGTCGGCCACGATCTCGCCGGTGATCGGCCCGGTCGACAGGCCGATATGGCCGTGGCCGAAGGCGAAGAGCAGTCCGTCGTGCCGTGGTGCGCGGCCGATCACCGGCATCCCGTCCGGCGTCGAGGGGCGGGAGCCGAGCCACGGCTCGTTGTCGAGGGGCCCGCCCAGCCGCAGGGTTCCCGTGGCCTCGCGGGAGGCCGCCTCGATCTGGGTATGGTCCGGGGCGGCCTCGCGGGCGTTGAGTTCCACGCCCGACAGCACCCGGACACGATGCTCGCCCATCGGCGACAGGATCGAGCCGGCGCCCGTGTCGAGCACGGGGCGGGTGAGCGGCGGGCTCTCCGGATGCAGGGCGTAGTGCCTGTGATAGCCGCGCTCGGCCGCCACCGCGAAGCGGTAGCCGAGCGTCCGCGCGATCGCCCCCGAGGCGGCGCCTGCCGCGAGCACCACCTGCCGCGCCCGGACCGCGCCGGCCTCCAGTTCGACCCGCCAGCTGCTGGAATCCGGCGCCAGCCGCGCGACGCTGCCGCGCAGGCGGCGTCCGCCGAGCCCGGAGAACAACGCCTCGCAGGCCTCGACGAGGCGGCCGGGCTCGCGCACCGAGCCGGTCTCGGTCAGCAGCATCGCCCTGGCGTAGGGCCGTACCAGGGCCGGTTCCAGATCGCGGAGCGCTGCCGTGTCGAGGATCGCGAAGGCGACGCCATGCCGGGTCAGGATCTCGCGCTCCAGCGCCGCAGCCGCGAAGGCGGCCTCGGTGCGGTAGGCCTTCAGCCAGCCGGTCTGCTGCAGCCGGTCAGAGGTTCCGGCCCGCGCCGCGAGGCGCTCATGCGCGGGATAGGCCGCGCTCGTCAGCGGCAGCAGCGCCTCGGCGGCCCGGCGCCAGCGGGCGGCGCGGGCACTCGCCAGGAAATGCGCCGTGTAGGGCAGGATCCGCGGCAGGTGCGCGTAGTTCAGGCGCAGGCCCCGGTCGGCGTTGCGCAGATAGGCCGGGAGCTTGCCCCACAGGGCCGGGCTCGACATCGGCAGGATCGAGCCGCGGCTGATTACGCCGGCATTGCCGTAGGAGGTCCGGGCGCGCGCCTCGCCGGGATCGCACAGGACCACGTCGAGGCCGCGATCCTTGAGCGCGATGGCGCTGGCGAGGCCGACCATCCCGCCGCCGATCACCACGATGTCGGCCGTCTCGTCCGTCGCCATTGCGCCTCGTCCCGCACCACGCGGTGTCTTCTGGCGGGTTTCCTCGACCCTGGGTAGCGCCTCGACCGCCGGCCGCCATGACCTGGGCGAGGGGCCGATCCTGTGAAGTCCCCCGCCACTTGGGCCGAAGATCGGGTATGGAGCGGGCCATGACTATCGTCCGCTTCGCCCCGTCGCCGACCGGCTATCTCCATATCGGCAATGCCCGGCCGGCCCTGCTGAACGCCCTGTTCGCCCGCAGGACCGGCGGGCGCTTCCTGCTGCGCCTCGACGACACCGACGCGGAGCGCTCGACCGAGGCTTTTGCCGAGGCGATCCGGGAGGATCTGGTGTGGCTCGGCATCGAGCCCGACCTGTTCGCCCGGCAGAGCGACCGGAAGGCGCAGCACGATGCCGCCGCCGACCGCCTGCGTGCGGCAGGCCGGCTCTATCCCTGCTACGAGACGCAAGACGAGCTGGAGCGCCGCCGCAGGCGTCAACTCGGCCGCGGCCAGCCGCCGATCTACGACCGGGCAGCCCTCAAGCTCACCGCGGAGGAGCGTGCCGCCCTGGAGGCCGAGGGCCGCCGGCCGCATTGGCGCTTCCTGCTGGAGGCCCGCACCGTGACCTGGGACGATCTCGTCCGCGGGCCGGCCCATGTCGACTGCGCGTCCCTGTCCGATCCGGTGCTGATCCGCGCGGACGGCACCTACCTCTACACGCTGCCCTCGGTCGTCGACGACGCCGATCTCGGCATCACCCATGTGATCCGCGGCGAGGACCACGTCACCAATACCGGCGTGCAGGTCCAGATCTTCGAGGCGCTGGGCGCCCCCGTGCCGGTCTTCGGCCACCACAATCTGCTCACCACCGCGGAGGGGGAGGGGCTGTCGAAGCGGCTCGGCCACCTGTCGCTGCGGGGCCTGCGCGAGGCCGGCTACGAGCCCGCCGCGGTGCGCTCGCTCGCCGTGCTGACCGGCTCGGCCGAAGCCGTGCGGGCCGTCCCCGATCTCGATACGCTGGCCGGCCTGATCGACTTGGCCGAAATCTCCCGGGCGCCCGCCCGGTTCGACACGGCGGAACTCGACGGCCTCAACGCGCGCCTCGTCCACGCGATGCCGTACACCGAGGCGGCCGACCGTCTGGCGGAACTCGGGATCCCGGCGGATCGCGCCGAGGCCTTCTGGCTGGCGGTGCGAGCCAACCTCACCCGGGTCGCGGAGGCGGCCGATTGGTGGCGGGTCGTCGCCGGCCCGGTCGAGCCGGTGCTGACCGAGCCGGCCGTGATCGCGGCTGCCCTGGAAACCCTGCCGCCGGAGCCCTTCGGCCCCGAGACCTGGAAGGCCTGGACCTCCGAGATCCGCATGCGCACCGGGGCCAAGGGCCGGGGCCTGTTCATGCCGCTCCGGCTCGCCCTCACCGGGCTGGAGCATGGGCCGGACCTCGCCGGCCTGCTGCCGCTGATCGGGCGGGACCGGGCGGCGAAGCGGATTGCTGGCGAGGCCGCGTGATGAGATGAGCGCTGCCGCGACAAGGCTGGTCTTGGTGCTGGGTCCGCCCTGCTTTGCGTATAACCGGGCGCACAAAACCGCTCTCGAGATCGCAATCGCGGTGTGCGCGCAGGCTGAGTGGACCCGTAGATCACCGACGGGCAGCGCCCCGTTGAGCTCCGGGCGCTCTGAGGTGCCGACCGCCTTTGTTTGCGGTATGCTACCGCGATGGCTGACCTTTCTACCCTGACCGCCGAACTGCCACCCGACGTGCCGGCCAAGCTCGCTCGCCTGTCCGAGCGAACCGGCCGGGATAGCAGCGCCATCGTCGGCGAAGCGATCGCCGGTTACGTCGATCATGAGCTGGCGATCATTGAGGAGATCGAGGCGGGCCTAGCCGCCTCACGCGCCGGCCGCGTCGTCGACCATGACGCGGTGATGCGGAAGGCTCGCGACCTCATCGAGGCTGCCCGAGCCGGACAGTGAAGCGTCGGGTTCGTTGGACCGAGCCGGCCGAGATGGACTTTCTGACCATCCTGGCCACCATCGCCGCCAAGAATCCGGCGGCAGCGGCGGCTGTTGCCGACCGTGTCGAGAGCGCCGTCGCCCACCTGGAAGAACTAGCGATCGGCCGGCCGGGGCGAGTCGCCGGCTCGTTCGAACTCGTGCTGCCGCCTCTACCCTACATCGTCGCCTATGCGCTGATCCCGCAGCCCGACGGTGCTGAATGGGTCGATGTGCTACAAGTGATCCACGCCAAGCGACATTGGACAGCCGAGGGCTGGCCCCGCGACTAAAACGCTCTCCGCCGCTTAAACCGACTCGGCCTCTTCCAGCCGCGTCGCCAGCAATTTGTCGATGCGCCGTCCGTCGAGATCCACCACCTCGAAGCGCCAGCCGGCGATGTCGCAGGTCTCGCCCGTCTCCGGCAGGCGCTGGAGCGTGGCGATGACGAGGCCGGCCGCGGTGGCGTAGTCGCGCGAGGGCGGGAGCCGCAGGCCGAGCTGATCGGCCAGTTCGTCGGCCGGCATCGAGCCCGCGATCAGCCAGGAGCCGTCCGGGCGGCGCACCGCATCCGGCTCGATCTGCTCGGAGGGGAACGCACCCGCGATGGCGTCGAGGATGTCGGCCGGCGTCACGAGCCCGTCGAAATGGCCGTACTCGTCGTGGACGAGAGCCATCGGCACCGGGGCGTTGCGCAGGACGTTCAGGGCATCGAGCGCGTCGAGCGTGTCGGGCAGAACCGGCGCCTTACGCAGATGCGCGCGCAGGTCGAGGGGTTCGCCCCGGGACAGCGGTCCGATCAGGTCGCGCACCTGCAGGACGCCGATCATCGCGTCGGGGCCGCCATCCGCGACCGGCAATCTGGCATGGGGGCTCGCGAGGATCCGATCCCGCACGGTCGCCGGATCGTCGGCGAGGTCGATCCAGACCACGTCGGTGCGCGGGGTCATGACGCCGCGGACCAAGCGGTCGCCGAGCCGCAGCACGCCGGAGATCATCGCCCGCTCATCCCCCTCGATGACGCCGGCGGTCTCCGCCTCGGCCACGAGACTGCGGATCTCCTCCTCGGTGACCGCGCTGGCGCTCTCGGTCTCCTGGCCGATCAGGCGGAACACGGCCCGGGTCGAGGCGTCGAGCAGCCAGACTGCGGGGAGCGCCACCTTCGAGACCACGCGCATGCCAGGGGCCACCGCGCAGGCGATCCCCTCAGGGTTTCGCAGGGCGAGGTGCTTGGGCACCAGCTCGCCGATGATCACCGAGAGGTAGGTGATCACGCCGATCACGAGGCTGTAGCCCAGCGTGTCGGCCCAGCCCCGCGGCAGGCCGAGATCGATCAGCATCACGGTCAGCCGGTCGCCGAGCGCCGCGCCCGAGACCACGCCCGACAGGATGCCGATCAGCGTGATGCCGATCTGCACCGTGGAGAGGAAGCGCCCCGGCTCCTCGGCGAGCGCCAGCGCCGCCTTCGCGCCGGCCCGGCGCGCGTCGGCCATCGCGCGCAACCGGCTCTTGCGCGCCGAGACCAGGGCCAGCTCCGAGAGGGAGAACACGCCGTTCAGCACGATCAGCAGGACGACGGTGACGAGCTCGATCAGGCCGGTTCATCGAGCCGGCCCCCGCCTAGCGGGGTCGGCTCCCTCTGGTTGCGCGGACAGGCAAGATGGGCACACGGTGCCCCATCCGCAACGGCCAAGCCTCGGCCCGGTTCGCCCCAGCTCAGCGCGGGCGCGCCTCGATCAGCACCGAATCGAGCAGGAAGCTGCCATCGGCCTCGATCCGGAAATGCGCCGTGACCTCGGCGGCGGCCGAGGCCTGGAGCGCGCGGATCGCCGCGACCTGGGTCGGCGGCGTGCGCATGCGGGCGATCCAGCTCGCGAACTCCATGCGCGGGCGGCTCGCCAGCATGGCGCCGGGCGTGAAGCCTGCCGCCTCCAGCATGGCGCGCCATTCCGAGACGCGGTAGTCGCGGACATGCGAGGGATCGCGCAGCAACTCCACCGCCTGGAGATGCGTGTCGAGCAGCGGATCCTCGGGGGCGACCGCGTCGCAGGCGACGAGCAGGCCATCTTGCTTCAGCACCCGCCGGGCCTCCGCGAGGGCGGCCGGCACGTCGCGCCAATGGTGGGCGCTGAACCGGGTCAGCACCGCGTCGAAGCACGCATCCGCGAAGGGCAGCGTCTCGGCCGCGCCCTGGCGGGTCTCGATCCGGTCGAGGCCGCGCCGGGCCGCCTCGGCGGAGACGGCTTCCAGCATCTCGGCCGAGAGGTCGTAGGCGGTGACATTCGCGCCGGCCGCCGCCGCCGCGAACGCGACATGGCCGCCGCCGCAGCCGAGATCGAGGGCCTGCGCCCCCGGAAGCGCGCGGATCAGGGCGCCGATCCGGTCGAGATCGGCGCCGCCGGCGTGAACCGCGCTCGAAACGTAGGCGGCGGCCTGCGCGCCGAACTGGTCGACGACATGGCTGGCGTGATCGCGACCGCTCATGGATTCAACCTCCTATCAGGAACGTCGTCCGGAATCGCTGAGCGCGGACGATGCGTCGCGGCGCAGCGGTCCGCAATAACGGCGCGCCGGAACGCGTCGGACAGACCATCCTGGTAACGCTCGGCCTGAGCTTCACCGAAGCGCAAGGCGCCTGCCACGTAGGCTTCCGCGATGTCCTCGTCCGCCCGGGGCGAGGTCCGGTAGATCATCGCGCCCGGAGCGCCGCCAACCTCTCGCGGCCGAGACGGCGGATCTCCTCCTCCGACCGGTCGCTGACGCCGGCCGCCAGTCCGTCGTCGATCAGCCGCTGCAGCTCATCGATCTTGGCAAGGCGTTCCTGGTCGCGTCGGATCAGATCGCGCACGTAGTCGCTTGCATTGGCATAGCGGCCGGTGCCGGCCTGCGCCTCAACCCACGCCTTCATGGGGTCGGGCAACGAGATATTCATGGTTGCCATGCCGCCGCCTCCTGAAAGGAGAATGGCGGGTTTGGCAAAGATTGCCAACTGGACCACGGACGGGAACCCGCGTTCCGGTGGTTCGGCCCCGAGCGGTATCTCGGGTTTGAGCGTCTGCCTGGACGGGCTCAAGCTGGCAGCGGCGCCAAGCGCGACAGCCGCAGCGCCACGAGGAGCGCCAGTCCGTAGAGCGCGCCGGTGAACAGCACGACGCCGGTCCAGCCGGAATGGGCGAAGAACCAGCCGCCCGCCGTTCCGAGCACCGAGGAGCCGAGGTAGTACAGGCACAGATAAAGCGAGGAGGCCTGCGCCCGGTCCCGCCGCGCCCGCCGGCCGACCCAGCTACTCGCGACCGAATGCGCGCCGAAGAAGCCGACCGTCGTTACCACGATCCCGGGCACGATCAGCAGGATGTGCGCCGAGAGGGTCATCAGGATCCCGGCGAGTCCGAGCCCGGTGGCGAGCCACAGCACCCGCCGCCGGCCGAACCGGCTGGCGAGTTCGCCGGCGACCGGGCTGCTCACCATCTCGGCGAGATAAACGGAAAAGATCAGGCCGATCACCGTCTGGCTGAGCGAGAAGGGCGGATCGAGCAGGCGGAAGCCGATGTAGTTGTAAATGCAGACGAACCCGCCCATCAGCAGGAACCCCTCCACGAACAGCCACGGCAGGCCGGCATCGCGGAAATGGTGGGTGAAGCTGCCCGGTACCTCGCGCCACGCCATCCGGTGCGCCACGAAGCTGCGCGAGGGCGGCAGCCAGCGCCAGAAGGCGAGGGCCGCGGCCAGCGCCAGGACGCCGATGGTGGCGAGCCCGATCCGCCAGCCGACATGATCGGCCATGACGCCGCTGATGAGGCGCCCGGACATGCCGCCCAGCGCGTTGCCGCCCACGAGCAGTCCCATCGACAGGCCGATGGCCTGCGCGTCCATCTCCTCCGCCAGATAGGCCATGGCGACCGCCGGCAACCCGCTCGCCGTCAGTCCGGTCAGGGCACGCAGGATCAGGAATCCGTGCCAGCCGGGTATCAGGGCGGCCACGATGGTGAGCAGCGCGGAGGCCAGCAGCGAGGCCAGCATCACGGGCTTGCGGCCCCATACCTCCGACAGGGGGCTGACGACGAGGAGCGCCACTGCCAGCAGGCCGCAGGGCAGCGACAGGGCGAGGCTGCTCTCCGCCGGAGACACGGAAAAGACCTCGGCGTAGATCGGCAGCAGGGGCTGCACCGCGTAGAGCACCGCGAAGGTCGAGAACCCCGCGGCCGCGAGCGCCAGCGCCGTGCGGCGGAAGACCGGTGTGCCCGACCGGATCAGCCGTCCGTCCGCTTCGCTGTCCATGTCCATCCTGCTTTGCCGATCGTCGCGCTTTGGTGATGTTCGGCGGTGCCGCCGTCAACTCCGATGGGTGGATCGGGGTCGCCGGTCACGCCGCTCTGAGCGCGGCCAGCGCCGGCTCGATCAGCGCCTGCAACGCCTCCCGCGAAGCCCCGTCGCGCGCTTGGAACGAGATGGCCTGCATGATGCCGTGGTAGAACGCCGCCAGCCGCGCCGGATCCGCTTCCGGCGGCAGGTCGCCGGTATCTCTGGCACGCTCCAGCCGATCGCGGATCAGCGCCAGCGTCTTGCGACGAGCGCGGAGCAGGTGCGCGCGCGGGTTGTCGCTGGCGGGCAGGCTGCTGACCACGCCGAGGATCAGCAGGCAGCCGCCCGAGCGGTTCGAGAGGGCGACGTCGATGCTGCCCTCCAGCATCGCGCGCAGGCCCGCGCGCGCCGTCGGCGCATCCTCGAGGGCCTGCATCGGCGCGGCACCCACCGTGGCGATGTAGAGATCGACCGCCTCCCGGAAGGCGGCCTCCTTCGAGCCGAAGGCGGCGTAGAAGCTCGGCGGCGCCACCCCGATGGCGGCGGTCAGATCGCCGATCTGCGCTCCCTCGAAACCTTTGGACCAGAACACATCCAACAGGCGCTGGAGGGCCCAGCCGCGATCGAAGCTCCGGGGTCGGCCACGTGCCGCCGGCATGACGTACCTTTCTGTAGCCGATTTTACATAAACCGTTGACGTGCGGGCGCAAGCGCGGCAGGCATATATGTAGTCGATCTTAAAGAAATGGACGGCTGGCCATGAACACCTCCGTGACGAGCGCCGCGATGCCGCGTGCGTGTGATTCGGATCCGGCTTGCCGGTCGGTCCCGGGCTGGGTCTTCCTGCTCGGCGCGGCGATCTTCGTGGTGACGACCGCGGAATTCATCGTCGCCGGCCTGATGCCGACCCTCGCGGCGGCCTTCTCGGTGACCGTGCCGGAGACCGGGTTTCTCATCGCCCTGTTCGCGCTCGGCATGACGCTCGGCGGGCCGATCGTCACGGCGCTGCTCCTGGCGCTCGGCGTTCCGAACAGGCCGGCCCTGCTCTGGCTCCTCGGCCTCTTTCTGGCGGCCAGCACCCTCGCGGCGCTGGCCACGGATTATCCCGTCCTGGCGCTCGCCCGCACGCTGCAGGGCGTCGCCAGCGCCGGATGCTTCGGCGTGGCGATCACGCTCTGCGCGGCCCATGTCCGCCCCGAGATCCGAGGGCGGGCGGTGTCCGTGGTCCTGGCCGGGCTGATGATCGCACCCGTCATGGGCGTGCCCGGTGCGGCGCTGATCAGCCAGGCGTTCGGCTGGCGCGCGAGCTTCTGGGGCATCGTCGCTCTGGCGGCGCTCGCGCTCGCCGCAATCGGTGTCGGCGTTCCGAGGACGGAGCGGCAGGCCGGCGCGAGCCTCGCCGCCAACCTCGGCGCACTGCGGAGCGGACGTCTCTGGGCGGCCTACGCGACGAGCGGCCTGATCATCGGGGCGACCTTCGCGGCCTTTAGCTACGTCACGGCGATCATGACGGAGGTCGGCGGCTTCAGCCCCTCGGCGATCCCACTGCTCCTGGCCGGTTACGGCGTCGCGAACGTGGTAGGGAACCTCGTGGTCGGCCGGCTCGCGGATCGGTATACGATCCCGGTCTTGGGCGGCGGGTTGGCGATCCTGGCCACCGCCCTGGCGACTTTCGCGGCCTTCGCGGGCAACCCCGTGATCAGCACCGCGGCCTTCCTGGCGGTCGGTCTGGTCGGCGTCTCGCTCAACCCCGCCATGGTGGCGCGGGTGATGCGCGCGGCCGAGCCGAGCCCCCTGGTCAACAGCTTTCACACGTCGGTCATCACTGGCGGACTCGCCTTCGGAACCTGGGCGGGCGGTGCCGCGATCGATCTGGGGCTCGGCCTCACCGCACCGCTCTGGGTCGGCGCAGGTCTCGCGGTCCTCGGCCTGCTCAGCCTTGCGCCCCGCCGCGCACGGCTGACGTGAGCCATGCGCAATCGGGCGCTCGATGACGGGTGCCCGATCGAGACCGGTCCCCGGCCGGTTCAGCGCGGCGGCGGCGCAGCCAGGCCGTGCGCTTGCCCCTGCTGCAGCAGCGGCGTGATCCGCTGGACCACGACCCGGCGGTTCTCCCGCGACGGGCTCTGCGTGTTCACCTTGAGGTACTGCTCGCCGTAGCCCTGGGTCGTCAGGTTCTCCGGCGGCACCTGGAACTGCTGCGAGAGGACCGTCGCGACGGATTGGGCGCGCCGGTCCGACAGCGAGAGGTTGTCGATCGCGGAGCCGACCGCGTCCGTGAAACCCTCGATCAGGAACACCTCCTGCGGGTTGGCCCGGATGGCGCGGTTCATCGCGGCGGCGATCACCGACAGCTTCTGCGCCTGATCGGGCGTGACGGTGAACGAGCCCGTGTCGAAGGTGATCGTGTTGATGTCGACCGCGCGGAGCCGGGCGCGGAGATCCGGGCTGTAGCGGATCTGATCGAGCGTGTAGCGGCGATCGACCGCCGCCACCGGCGGTGCCGTCAGCGCCTCGTAGACCTCGCCCTCATCGGCCTGCGCGTAATCAACGATGTAGCGATCGCGCGGGATCCGGATATCCGGAGGCGGCAGGACCACCACGTCGTCGTAAATCGGGCGGAGCGGGCCGGCATAGCTGTTGTCGATCAGCACCAGTTCGCGCCCGTCGCGATAGCGCAGGTAACGGCGCAACAGCCGCCCATCGTCGCCGGTCACGGTGACGATCTGCTCGCCGCCGGGACGGTCGATCGTGCTGTAGAAATCGGCGCCCCGCCGCTCGTAGCGGTAGCCGCGCGGGTCGAGATCGCGGAAGCGCTCGTTCTCGTCGTGGCGGATCAGGTAGGTGTCCCGGTCGCGCACGATGATGCGGCCGGGCTCGCGGTAGACGGTCCGGCCGCCCTCGTTGAATTCGCGCCGGTCGCTGCGGACCTGCTCGAAATCGCGAACCGTATCATCCTGACGGAAGCCGCCGGGGACATAGCCGGGCTGACCCGGGGCGTTGAAGGCGCCGCGCTCGCCCGGGGCACCGGGGCCACCTGCGGGGCCGGGGCCGCCCGCCTGACCCGGCGGCTGGAACGGCCGACCGACGACTCCGGGCGCCATGTTGGGCGGCAGGGGGCGGCCCGGCTCGGCGCCCGGGCCGGCATTCGGTTGCGGCCGGCCGTCAGGCTGGATAGTCTGACGCTGAAGATCCTGGCGCTGCCCCGGCGCCGTGCCGGGCGGTGCGGGACGGCCGGGTTCCCCGGCAGGACCCGTGCCCGGCTGCGGACGGATATCGTGTTGGGTGTCGGGGCGCGGATTGGGCCGGTCCGGGCCACCTTGCAGCGTGTTCGGGCGATCCGCATCCGGCGCGTGGCGGTCGCGGTCGGGGGCTTGCCGCTGCGGCGGCACCGGACGGTCGTTGCCCGGCCGGGGCTCGGCGCCGGGACCGACGTTCCGGTCCGGGGCTGGCCGATCCGGTTGATGCTCCTGACGCGGAGGCTGACGCTCTTGGCGCTGCTCCTGACGATCCGGCCGCTCCCGGGCAGGCGGACGCGCGTCCGGCGGCCCGGGCCGGCGCTCGGGCGCGCGTTCCCGCTGCGGCGGCTCGGCAGGGGGCTCGGCATGTGGCTCGGCTTGGCGCTGGGCCGGGGGCTCCGGCCGCTCCCGCGGCGGCGGGGCGGCCCGTTCCGGCCGCTCGCGTCCAGCCGGAGGGCCGGGGGGAGGGCCGGGCCTTTCCTGCGGCGGGCGTTCCGGTCGCGGGCCGCCATGCGGGGGCTCGCCACCCCGGGGGCCACGCTCCTCCGGGCCGCCCTGCGCCAGCAGGATCCGCCCCGGCGACGCGTCGGCCGGACGAAGGGCGGTCAGTCCCGGCAGAACGGTGCCGGTGAGGAGGAGCAGTCGCAGGAGCCGCATCGAGGTCTCGTTTCGGTTCAGGCCGAGCCGAACACGGACCGCCGCGATTGGTTCCCTGCGCTCGTGCTCTACGGTGTCAGGCGCTGGGGCACTGCGATCACGTTCGGCGCGATGATACGCACGGCCACGTGATCGGGCTTCACGGACCCTGTGACCGTGCCCTCCGGCTCACCGTTGCCCGTGTTGGTGTCGGCGGTCTCGCCGTCGCCCTTCGGCCCGACGCCCGCCCGTCCGGCCGCGTCGGCGGCCAGTTCCGCCGCGGTCCGGTCGGCCCGGCCGACCAGCGTCAGCCTGACCTTCGGGCGCGAGAGCGCCTCGGCCTGCATCGGGGTCACGAAGATGTCGCCCTTGTGCCGGACCAGCATGCTCTCGGCCTTGACCAGCGACTGCGCCCAGGTCTTGCCCTCGGGCTTGCAGGAGCAGTTCGGGACGAATTCCTTGCGGAACTTGAAGGCGTTGGCCAGGCTCGTATAGGCGCGGCTGCCTTTCACCGTCGCGGCGTGCTTCAGGGCATCGTCGCCATAGGGCATGGAATAGGCCTGCGCCTCGGTGCCGGGGCAGAGGGCTTGGCACATCTCGTCCGCGCTGCCGCGTCCCTCGGGCAGGTTGCGCATCGGGAAGAAGCCGCCATCGCAGCTCCGCACGCAGACCATCTGCGAGCCGCCCCGGGCATAGGATTCCCCGCCCGCCGCGTAGACCTCCCGCGCCGGGCAGGTGGAGGCCACCAAGCCCTGAAGTTCGCGTCTGCGGGTTCCGTCGTCGTCGAGCACCGCGCCGCCGTAGGTCGCCTTGAGGGCGCGGATCCGCTGCTCGACGGCGCCGCATTGCGGCGGCCTCGTATCGAAGAACAGGAATTTCTCCGTGCAGTTGAGGCCGCGGTAATAGGCCTCCAGCCGCCCGATCTCGTCGTTGAGGGCCCGCGTCGTGCTGGCGCCGGTCTGGAGCGATGCCAGTTCGGCCCGATAGCGCCGGCACTGGGGCGAGGGCACCTGCGGGACCGGTCGCGCCTCGGCGGCCGGCCCGTCCGCCGGTGTCTCCTGCGCGACGGCCGGGACGAGGAGGGGGCTGGAGAATCCGAGGGTCAGGGCCGCAATCAGGAGGACGCGGCCGAGCGAACGGACGATCGGACGGTGAAGCATAGGATGCATCGCGTGGACCGGGTACGCTACGTTCCGAAGAGGCCGAGCGGCGCGCATCCGCGCTTCGGGGCCGAAGCATCCCGATCCTACGCCCCCTCGCAGGACGGCGACACCCCTCCTACATCCCATCGACAAGCTTGAGGGGGAATTGGCCGGCGATGTGGTTTCGGAGTCTCACCTATGTTGGCGTTCTGGCGCTGGGGCTGGCCACGGCCGGAGCGGTGGCAGCCCAGGAGCCGGACCGGATCTTCGACAAGTCGACGGTCTGGCGCCCGCTGACGCCCAACGACAAGCTGGTGGTCTACGGGATCGATGATCCGGCGGTGGCAGGCATCGCCTGCTGGTACACGCAGCCCGAGAAGGGCGGGATCAAGGGGACTTTGGGTCTGGCCGAGGATGTCTCCGATATCTCGCTCGCCTGCCGCCAGACCGGGCCGGTCGCCTTCAAGGGCAAGCTCAGCCAGGGCGAGGTGGTGTTCAGCGAGCGCCGCTCGCTGATCTTCAAGTCGATGCAGATCGTCCGCGGTTGTGACGCGCGGCGCAACACCCTGATCTACATGGTCTATTCGGACAAGGTCATCCAGGGTTCGCCGAAGAACTCGACCTCGGCGGTGCCGCTTGCCCCCTGGGGCACCGAGCCGGCCCCGAAATGTGCCGACGCCTTGAAGTAGGGCGGTCGCGGGCGGTCAGTCCTGGCAGGTGATGCGGATCGGCCGCTCGGTCGGGGCCGGCACGGGGCCGCTGATCGCGCCCGTGTACTCGTCGGCGGCGGCGACGCCGTAGGAATTGGCCGCCGCGTAGCCCTGCGCCTCGCACCACGCGTTGGCGACGACCTGGCCGCAGCTGCTGCCCGGCGTCGTCAGGCATTCGCCGACGCCGTAGCCGTCGCTCGACGGGATGAGGAACGTCTTCTCCACGTGGCTCGGCGCCTTCGCGGGTGTCTCGCCGTCGCTGCCCGCCAGCGCGGCATGCGCGAGTCCGGCGGTGGCAAAGGCGGTGGCGAGGGCGAGGATACCGGCGGCCGAGCGTCGCATCGAGGGTCCTTGAGCACAGGATCTGCGGCGTGAGGTTCGTGGCCCGGACGGTCCGACGGCGCGGTTAAGGAAGCCTTACCCGCAAGGCGCTAAGGCCTTCTCGAATTTCTCACGCTTTTGCGTTAGCCCCATCGCGCGGCCCGCGCCGTCGCGGCGATGCAACAGGATGCCGTGGCGGCATCGCCTGATGCGCCACGTTTCGGCCGTTCTTGGCCGTGGGCGCTCCGTAGGCCTCTGAGGGCTGGCTCGTTTTGCCGGCGGCTGCGCCGGGAGGAGGATGGGTTTCATGGCGCCGATGTTGCGGCTCTACAACACGCTGACCGGCGCCAAGGAGAGCTTCGCGCCGATCGATCCGGAGCATGTGCGCATGTATGCCTGCGGTCCGACCGTTTGGGATACAGCCCATATCGGCAACGCCCGGCCGATCATCGTCTTCGACCTGCTGTTCCGGCTGCTGCGCCACCTCTACGGGCCGGCGCACGTCACCTACGCGCGCAACGTCACCGACGTGGATGACAAGATCAACGCCCGGGCCGCCGAGCGTGGCATCACCATCCGCGACCTCACCGACGGGACGCTGGCGCAATTCCATCGCGACGTGCGCGACCTCGGCGTTCTGATGCCCGAGGACGTGAACGTGGCCGGCGAGCGCCCCCGTTTCATCGAACCGCGGGCGACGGATCACATCGCCGAGATGGTCGCGATGATCGAGGCTTTGGTCCGCTCCGGCCACGCCTACGTGGCGGAGGGCCATGTCCTGTTCGACGTACCGTCGATGCCGGATTATGGCGGCCTGTCGAAGCGCCCCCTCGACGAGATGGAGGCGGGCGCCCGCGTGGAGGTCGCGCCCTACAAGCGCTCGCCCCTCGATTTCGTGCTGTGGAAGCCGGCGAAGCCCGGCGAGCCGTCCTGGCCGTCGCCGGCCGGGATCGCCGAGCCCGGGCGGCCGGGCTGGCACATCGAGTGCTCGGCCATGTCGGCCAAGCATCTCGGTCAGACCTTCGACATCCACGCGGGCGGCATCGACCTGATCTTCCCGCATCACGAGAACGAGGTGGCGCAATCGCGCTGCTGCTTCGGCACGCCCGTGATGGCCAATGTCTGGCTGCACAACGGCTTCCTCCAGGTGGAGGGGGAGAAGATGTCGAAGTCGCTCGGCAACTTCGTCACCATCCGCGACGTGCTGAAGGACTGGCCGGGGGAGGTGGTGCGGCTCACCATGTTCAGGACTCATTATCGCCAGCCGATCGACTGGACGTTGCGCGGCCTCGAGGAGTCGAGCCGCGTGCTCGACCGCTGGTACAACGCCGCCGGGGACGAGCCGGCGGCGACGGGCATCCCCGACGCAGTGGTCGACGCCCTGTGCGATGACCTGAACACGCCGGCGGCGATCAACGAACTTCACCGGCTCAGCGGCGCGGAGGCGGAGCCCGGTGCCTTGCGGGCCGGGGCGAACCTGTTCGGCCTTCTCGCACGCACCCGAAGCGGCCGTGAGCAGGATGCGGTCGCCGCCTCCGGCATCGACGTCGCGGCGGTCGAGGCGCTGATCGCCGACCGCCGGGCGGCCCGGGCCGCCAAGGATTGGGCCGCGTCCGACCGGGCGCGCGATGCGCTCGCCGCGATGGGCGTTGCCGTGAAGGACAACAAGGACGGCACGACGACGTGGACAGTGGCGCGCTGACGTTTCGGCTGCGTCCTCTCGCTCGCTTGCGCCGACGGTTGCGGCTCGCATCTGTCAGGCAGGACAGTTCGCCGGGAGAGAATCCGCACGTGAGCATCTTCGGAACCCTCGGAGGGCGGCTTGCCTGCGCCGGATTGGCGTTGGGGGTCGGGCTCGGCCTCTCGGGGCCGGCCGCGGCGATCCAGGGCGGTGCGCCGGCGGGGCGGGATGCCCTCGCGCGGGCCACCGTCGCCATCGGCACGATCACCCAGCCCGAGGAGGCGCTGAAGCTGACCCGCTGCACCGGCGTCCTCATCGCACCGGACCTCGTGCTGACCGCGGCGCATTGCGTGAACGGCGATCCCCTCGGGGCGCTGGTGGTGTTCTTCCGCGGCTCCGATCCGACGCCGCCGGTCTACGGCGCACGGATCGCCGCCCGCTACAGCCCCGATCCGGGGGAAATGCTGCCGAACGCGGCGCCCGACGTGAGCCTCGCCGATCTCTCCCTCGACCTCGCCGTGCTGCGCTTGACCGAGCCGGTGCGCGATCGCCGGCCGATCGCGTTGGCGGCCGATCCGGAACGTGTCCCGAAGAGCCTGCGGATCGCCGGGGCCGGCCTGTCGGGGAACGGCGTCGGGCGGCTGCGTACGGCAGCGCTGACGCCGCTGGCGGCCAGCACCACAGGGCTGACCATCGCGCAGGCCCGGGGCGCCCAGGTCTGCTTCGGCGATTCCGGCGGACCGGTCGTCGCGCAGGATCGGCGGGGCCTCTATGTCTGGGGCGTCGCCAGCGCAGTGATCAGCCGGGCCGCGCCCTGCGGCAACTACGTGGTGATCGCGCCAGCCGCGCAGGTTTTTTCCAAGGCGCGCTGAAGCCTCGGCTTCTCCCAACAGATCCCCTCATCCTGAGGTGACCGCGAAGCGGGCCTCGAAGGAGGGCTCCAGGGATCGCGCGGCCAGCTGGAGGGCTCCTTCGAGGCCTGCGCTGCGCTCCGGCACCTCAGGATGAGGGGATCTGTCGGGATATCCGACATCTCGCGCGCTGCGTCCAAAACGCGAAAACCCCGCGCGGCCGGACCGCACGGGGTTTTTCGGGATCGGATCGCTTGGCGGATCAGACCGCCATGCGCTCCTCGCCGTCCATCGGCTCCCGGAGCACGTAGCCGCGGCCCCAGACGGTCTCGATGTAGTTCTTGCCCTGGCTGGCGTTGGCGAGCTTCTTGCGCAGCTTGCAGATGAACACGTCGATGATCTTCAGCTCCGGCTCGTCCATGCCGCCGTAGAGATGGTTGAGGAACATCTCCTTGGTGAGCGTCGTGCCCTTCCGCAGCGAGAGGAGTTCCAGCATCTGGTACTCCTTGCCGGTCAGGTGCACCCGGGCGCCGCCGACCTCGACGGTCTTCTGGTCGAGGTTCACGATCAGGTCGCCGGTGGTGATGACCGACTGGGCGTGGCCCTTCGAGCGGCGCACGATGGCGTGGATCCGCGCCACCAGCTCGTCCTTGTGGAACGGCTTGGTGAGGTAGTCGTCGGCGCCGAAGCCGAGGCCCTTCACCTTGTCCTCGATGCCGGCCATGCCGGACAGGATCAGGATCGGCGTCTTCACCTTCGCCACGCGCAGGTTGCGCAGCACCTCGTAGCCCGACATGTCGGGCAGGTTCAGATCGAGCAGGATGATGTCGTAATCGTACAGCTTGCCGAGGTCGATACCCTCTTCACCGAGATCGGTGGTGTAGGTGTTGAAGTTCTCGGACTTCAGCATCAGCTCGATGCTCTGCGCGGTCGCGCTGTCGTCCTCGATCAAAAGTACCCGCATCGTCGGTCCCCAGCCCCGCCGGCCGCATCAGCGCGCAGACACGTCCCATCGTTCGCCCGCCACCGGCCTGTGGACGGGCGCCTCGTCATGCTTGACGTGGGACGCTATGGATTAATCGTTAACAAAACCTGATTCCCGTCCGCAAGCGCCTCGTTCGCGGATCCGCGAGCTTGACCGGAAGAATAAGCCTCCTCCGGCCCCGTCCGGGACCGTGATTCCGTGGCGCCCGCGACCGGGGCCTCCGCCCCTGCGGTCTAAGTACTTCTCACGCAACGCTTCGGTCTGAGTTGTGGTTCACCGGCCACAGCGCCCGATTTCATCGAGCTTGGCCGGGACCCAACGCCGGACCGAGCCGCTACGTGCCCGTGGATCGCAGTGTTAAGGAGGCCGGTAAACGAAGCGTTGAGAGCGCGGCTCATGACACAGGATTCGGCAAGACCCGTTTCCTCCCTCGCGGCGGCGCGGGCGGCTTTGGAGCGGGTCGAGGTGCTGGAGACCTTCGGCCGGGTGGTGGCGATCCGCGGCCTGCTCGTGGAGGTCGCCGGGCCCGTGGCGGCGATGCGGCTCGGCGGCCGGATCGACGTCGAGGGCGCGAACGGCCATGGACTGGTCCCCTGCGAGATCATCGGCTTCCAGGGGGACCGGGCGCTGGCGATGCCCTTCGGCTCCCTGGAGGGCGTCCGCCGGGGCTGCCCGGCCTATGTGCGCGACGAGTCCGCGGGGGCGATCCGCCCGTCCGGCGGCTGGCTCGGCCGGGTGATCGATGCCCTGGGTCGGCCGGTCGACGGGCTCGGCCCCCTGCCGCAGGGGCCGGACATCTACAGCCTGCGGGCCGATCCGCCGCCGGCCCATGCCCGCGCCAGGGTCGGCGGGCCGCTCGATCTCGGGGTCCGCTGCATCAACACCTTCCTGACCATGTGTGCCGGACAGCGGATGGGCATCTTCGCCGGCTCGGGCGTCGGCAAGTCGGTGCTGCTCTCGATGCTCGCCCGCTACACCGCGGCCGACGTGGCGGTGATCGGGCTCGTGGGCGAGCGTGGGCGCGAGGTCCAGGAGTTTCTGCAGGACGATCTCGGCGCTGCGGGCCTCGCCCGCTCCGTGGTGGTGGTGGCGACCTCGGACGAGCCGGCCCTCATGCGCCGCAACGCCGCCTACGTGACCCTCTCGGTGGCCGAGTATTTTCGCGATCAGGGCGCCAAGGTGCTGTGCATGATCGATTCGATCACGCGCTTCGCCATGGCCCAGCGTGACATCGGCCTCGCGGCCGGAGAGCCGCCCACCGCCAAGGGCTACACGCCGACGGTGTTTTCCGAGTTGCCGCGCCTGCTGGAACGGGCCGGCCCGGGGGTGGGGCAGGGGACGATCTCGGCCTTGTTCACCGTTCTGGTCGAGGGCGACGACCACAACGAGCCGGTGGCCGACGCGGTGCGCGGCATCCTCGACGGCCACATCGTCATGGAGCGCGCCATTGCGGAGCGCGGGCGCTATCCGGCGATCAACGTGCTGCGCTCGGTCTCGCGGACCATGCCGCGATCCTGCGATCCGGCCTACCTGCCGGTAGTTCGAAGAGCGCGGCGGGTGCTCTCGACCTATGCCGACATGGAGGAGTTGATCCGGCTCGGCGCCTACCGCGCCGGCTCGTCCCAGGAGGTCGACGAGGCGGTGGCGCTCATGCCTCATCTTGAGGCTTTTCTTGGGCAGGGTAAGGAAGAAGCAACGTCCATCGGCGATGGTTACGCACGGCTCGGTCAGATTGTCGGCGGGGCCTAGGGGCAGGGATCCGACGTCATTCTGGGCCCTGCCTTGAGCGTTGCGTGGAGTGAGCGTCCTGATGAAATCGCGTGACACGCTGATCCGCCTGCGCCGCTTCCAGGTCGATGAGAAGCGCCGGCGCGTGACCCAGATCGAGATGATGATGGCCGACTTCCAGCGCATGGCGGTGGAGCTCGACCGCGAGGTCGCCGTGGAGGAGGCCCGCGCCGGCATCACCGATGTCGGTCATTTCGCCTATCCGACCTATGCGCGTGCCGCGGCGACCCGCCGGGACAACATGCGCCAGTCCGCCCAGGCGCTGGAGGGCCAGCTCGCGGAGGCCAAGGCCGAACTCGGGGAGGCGTTCGAGGAATTGAAGAAGGTCGAGATCCTGAACGACCGCGAACGTACCGCCGAGCGGGCCGCCGAATCGGTCCGCGATCAGGCCGCGATGGACGGCATCGGGTTGAACCGCGCCCGCGGTTGATGCGGGGGGGGGCCGGAGCCGCCTCGGCCGGCCGCCCGGCACGAAACCGTCATGATCACCTGACAAGGGGGCCTCGGGTGGCGTCACGCCGCTTGCAGGGCGCCGCGTGACGGCGCATCAGGGGCTCTCCCCGGGGCGTCGGTGTTCATGAAGAAGATCAGCGAGTTCATCTGGCCACTCATCGGCCTCGCCGCGGTCGTCGTCTCGGGCTATTTTCTCTATCAGGAATTGAAGACGACCTCGCTGTCGGCGATCTGGGCCGCGGTGCTGGCGATCCCGCCGCACCGGATCGTGCTGGCGGCTCTCTCGACGCTGGTGGCCTACGCGGCGCTCGCTTGGTACGACCGGATCGCGCTGCTGCATCTGGGCGTCCGCCACATTTCGTGGCTGTTCGTTTCGCTCTGTTCGTTCACGACCTACGCGCTCTCGCACAATATCGGCGCCTCGGTCTTCTCCGGTGCCCTGGTGCGCTACCGGGCCTATACCGCCAAGGGCCTGACCGCGGCGCAGGTGGCCGTGCTGGTGGCCCTCTGCTCGTTCACGTTCTTCCTGGGCACGGTCCTGCTCGGCGGGTTCACGCTGGTGGTCGATCCGAACCTGCTGTCGCGGCTCGAGGGCAAGCTGCCGGGCTTCCTCACCGATCCGAAGACCGCGCTGATCGTCGGCATCGGCATGCTGGGCTTTGTCGGCCTGTACGTGATCGGCTCGATCCTGCACCTGCGGCCGCTGCACATCCGGTCCTTCAAGCTCGAATATCCGCGGCCCGGCATCATGGTGCGCCAGCTCCTCGCGGCGCCGCTGGAGCTGCTGGGTGCGGCCGGCATCATCTATTTCGCGCTGCCCGAGGCGATGAATCCGGGCTTCATCCCGGTGCTGGCGATCTTCCTGGCCTCGTTCTCGGTGGCCCTGGCTTCGCATGCGCCGGGCGGCCTCGGCGTGTTCGAGATCGTGTTCATCACGGCCATGCACATCACGGACGAGGCCCAGAAGGACGCGATCATCGCCGCGGTGATCATCTTCCGGATCTTCTATTTCTGGATCCCGGCGCTGATCTCGGTGATCGTGGTGATCGCCTTCGAGCGGTCCCGGCTCGCGGCGGCCATCGGCTCGGCGGCGAACGGATCGAAGGCGGCCGTGGTGCCGGATCCTCCGGTCGTCGCGCCGGGGCTCGATCCGCACGAGCTGGAGCGGGAACTCAAGCAGAAGGCGGTGTGAAGTCGGTCGGTGGGCTTATTTCCCTCCCTCCTCTGCTGGGGAGGGTGGCCCCCGACGGGGGTCGGGAGAGGGGAGCGACGCTGCAGGACAAAGAGCTCCTCACAAAACTCCCGGGCACCGGACATTTCCCTCTGGCCGCGACAGCGCAGCGGGAGTTTCGTGAGAGGCTCAAAGTTCAGTGCTGCGTGTAGATCCCGCCCTTTTTTCTCAACCCGGGTTCCCGTCTCCCGCCCCCTGCTGACGCAGGTGCCGCCCTACCCTCGCAGGGGAGAGAGGAAATGCGGAGCCGTCGGCGCCCTGACTCCGTACACCCTCAGATAGAGCTCACCGTCCGCAGCCGCGCCCGCGGGTGGATCTCCGCCTGGCTCATCACCGGGGTCTCCCGGCGGAACCGCTCGATGATCGAGCGTACGAACGGCCGGGTCTGCGCCGAGGTCACCAGGACCGGCATCTCGCCCTGCCGCGCCGCGGTCTCGAACCGGTCGCGCACGGCGTTGACGAAGTCGCTGAGCTTGGACGGCTGCATCGCGAGGTAGCGCTCCTCCCGCTCGCCGACGATCGATTCCAGGAAGGCCTGCTCCCAGGCCGGCGACAGGGTGATGATCGGCAGGCTGCCGTTCTGGTCCTGATACTGGGCGCAGATCTGCCGCCCGAGCCGGGCACGGACGTGCTCGACCACGTCGCGCGGGTTCTTCACGCCGCCCGCGACCTCCGCGATCGCCTCCACGATCGCCCCCAGGTCGCGGATCGAGACGCGCTCGGCCAGCAGGAATTGCAGCACCCGCTGGATGCCGGTGGTTGAGATCTGCGACGGCACGATCTCCTTGAGGAGTTCGGTATGCTCCTTCGGCAGCTCGCGCAGCAGCTTGGACACTTCGACGTGGTTCAGGAGCTCGGAGACATGCGCCTTGATCACTTCGGTGAGATGCGTCGAGACCACGGTGGCGGCATCCACCACGGTGTAGCCTTTCACCTGGGCCTGATCGCGGAGCGCCGCATCGATCCAGGTGGCCGGGAGCCCGAAGGTCGGCTCCAGCATGTGCTGGCCGGGCAGCTGGACCTGTCCGCCCATCGGATCCATCGCCATGAACTGGCCCGGGAAGATCCGGCCGGTGCCGGCCTCGATCTCCTTCACCCGCACCACATAGGTGTTGGCATCGAGCTGGACGTTGTCGAGGATGCGCACGGAGGGCATCACGAAGCCCAGCTCCGCCGCGAGCTGCCGGCGCAGGGCCTTGATCTGATCCGTGAGCCGATCCTGGCCCTCGCCATTGACGAGCGCGAGCAGCGCGTAGCCCATCTCAAGCTTCAGGTCGTCGAGCCTGAGCAGGTCGGTGACGGTCTCCTCCTTGGCGGCCGCGACGCCCTTCGCGTCCGTCGGGGCGCCCTCTGCGTCGAGGGGTGGAGCCTCCTTGGCGGTCTTGTTGATCCGCCACGCGGCGTAGCCGGCGCCGCCGCCGAGCAGCAGGAACGGCAGCATCGGCATGCCGGGCAGGAGCGCGATCAGCAGCATCACCGCCGCCGACATGCCGAGCGCCTTGGGATAATGCGCGAGCTGCTTGCCGAGCGCCTTGTCGGCCGCGCCCTTCACGCCGGCCTTGGAGACCAGCAGGCCCGCGGCGGTCGAGACGATCAGGGCCGGAACCTGGCTCGCGAGCCCGTCGCCGATCGTGAGCAGCGTGTAGCTCTTGGCGGCCTCGCCGAAGCTCAGGCCCTGCTGCGCCACGCCGATGATGATGCCGCCGACCACGTTGATGAAGGTGATCAGCAAAGCCGCCACAGCGTCGCCGCGCACGAATTTCGAGGCGCCGTCCATGGCGCCGAAGAAGGAGGATTCCTCCTCCAGGGCTGCGCGCCGGGCCTTGGCGACCTTCTCGTCGATCAGCCCGGCCGAGAGGTCGGCGTCGATCGCCATCTGCTTGCCGGGCATGGCGTCGAGGGTGAAGCGGGCCGCGACTTCGGCGATGCGGCCCGAGCCCTTGGTGATGACCACGAAGTTCACGATGATCAGGATCGCGAACACGATGATCCCGATCACGAAGTTGCCGCCCATCACGAAGCGGCCGAAGGCCTCGATCACGTGGCCGGCCGCCGCCGTGCCCTCGTGGCCGTGCCCCAGGATCAGGCGGGTCGAGGCGAGGTTCAGGGCGAGCCGCAGCATCGTGGCGATGAGCAGCAGCGTCGGGAAGACGGTGAATTCCAGCGGGTTGTCGATCGACAGGCCGGTCATCATGATCAGCACCGACGTGATGATCGACACCGCCAGCAGCAGGTCGAGCAGCATGGCGGGCAGCGGGAAGATCAGGACCGCGAGGATCGCCAGCACGCCGGTGGCGAACAGGAGATCCGAACGCTTCGACAGGGCCTGCACGTCGCCGCGGCTGGGCAGCGCGAACTGCCCCAGTATGGCCGCCGGACCCATCCGTGTCGGCGCGCTCGCCGTCTCCGCCATCGATCCCACCCGTCGCCGCCTGTCCGGGACGCGTTTCCCGCGGCGAACCCGGCAAGATCTGCCGGGTGGATGGTTAGCGGCCCGTTAAGAGGGCCGCCGACGGGATCGGGAACCCGGTGCGCTTCCGCCGCTTGACGGGGCGATGAACGCACCGCCCGGCGACGGTCCCACCGTGTCCGGCCGGCGGCGTCGCCGCGGATCCGGGAGATTTCGATGGCCGCACGCGCATTGACCGCCCTGTACGACGATTACGAGGACGCCGCCCGGGCGGTGGATCAGCTCGAGGCTGCCGGCATTCCCCACGGCGAGATCAGCATCATCTCGAATCGGACCGACCCCGAGGCCGCGGCGCTGTCGCCGATCGACAAGGCACACGAGCCCGACGAGACCATCGATTCCGCCGGCACCGGCGCGACGGTCGGCACGGTGCTGGGCGGCGGTGCGGGTCTGCTCGCCGGCCTCGGCCTCCTGGCCATTCCCGGACTCGGGCCGGTCGTGGCTGCGGGCTGGCTCGTGGCGACCGTGACCGGCGCGGGCGTCGGCGCCGCCGCCGGAGGATTGATCGGGGGGCTGACCGGGGCGGGATTGAGCGAGGGCGAGGCCGAGACCTATGCCGAGGGCGTCCGCCGTGGCGGGACGCTGGTCACGGTCCGCGCCGACGAGAGCAGGGCCGACCGGGTGCTCGGCATCCTGGCTCAATCGGGCTCGATCGATCTCGACGAACGCGCCGAGGGCTGGCGCGCCCAGGGCTGGACCGGCGGCACCGTCGGACCCGCGGCGAGCCGGTCCGGCATGCCGGCCGGCTCCGACCGCTGAGTCGAGGTGTCGCCTCTCAGGCCATCATCTTCCGCGCGAACATGGCGGCGGCGAACAGCACGGCGGACCCCGCCGTGATGAGGCTGATCATCAGCAGGCGCCGCGGCTCCGTCGACGATTCGGCCCGCACCGGCTCCACGATCGGGCTGAAGAACTCGATCTGGCGCGCCGCGATCATGCGGGCGCGCTCATGGGCCGTCAGCACCGATTGGTAGTACTTTTCGGCGTTCTTCCGGTCGTTCTCCAGCGCCTCGAACCGCGTCAGCGCATCCGAGAGAAGGCGCTTCTGCTCGGGATCCTGGCTGGCGGATTGCCGCTCGATCCGCGCGATGTTCTCGTCGAGATCCTTGATCTGCTGCTTGATGTCGATGATGCGGCGCGACTCGGGGCCGAGATCGCGCTGGCCGATGGCGAGCTGGACCGCGAGGTTGATCCGCGAGGCCCGCAGCTCGGCGATCATCTTCAGATTGACTTCATTCGATTTCTGCGCGTCGAGCACGCCCTCGCGGTTGCGCAGGTCGCGCATGGCGAGGCGGATCTTGGTCATCCGCTCCTCGGCGAGCTTCAGCTCGCGGGTGCTCTCGGCCACCGAGTCCTCGCGCGCCTTCACGCTGAGGTCGTTCACCATCCGCTCGGCCTCCTTCATGACGGCCTTGGCGATGGCGAGGGATTGATCCGGGTCGAACGCCTCGACGGTGACGGCCATGATCCCGGAATTGGGTTCGATGTCGATATCGACGCGCCGCTTCCAGTAGCGGAGGAACTTCTCGATCGGCTTGCTCGGATCGAAGCGCGAGATGTAGTCGATGCTGTCGTTGCCGAACCACTCGCGCAGCGGCAGCTGCGCCTCGAGGGTCTCCAGCATCGGCCGGCTCACGATGTATTCCTTCGTGATCAGCGTGTCCTGCGCCACCATCTGTGTCGGGACGCCGGCGCTGGTCCCCACCGAATCCGGGGCCGCCTTGTCGGCCGTCCCGATGGCCGGCCGGATCGCGAAGCGCGCCTCGGTGACGTACCGGTCAGAGGCGATCAACCCGAAATAGAGGGCGCCGGCGAGCGTCGGCAGCACGAAGCAGACCGCGAACAGGATCGGGATCCAGGGGTCGTTCTTGACGTGGCTCTGGTAGGACCGGATGCCCTTCTTGCGGTCGGCGAAGCGCGACATCCGCGCGATCTGCCGCAGCGACTCGGTGATCGCCTGCTGGCGCTCCGCGGTCGTGACCGGCTGCCCTTCGGCTTTCCGGATCTCCATGTTCATGGCTTGATTCCCGGCCTCCCCGGCCCTGAAGATCGATCCGTCTGGAAGCACCTGTCCGCAAGGCGGCGCACGCGTCCGATCGGTCTCTCACGCGGACACGGCAAAAGCATGTCCGCCCATCCGCGGGCCGCGGCGCCTCACGCGTTGAGCCGCCGGTAGACCTCGATGGCGTCGTTGACGTCCTCGTAGATGATCGCGCGGCCATTGAGCAGGACGAGGCCCTGCGTGCACCATTGCCGGATCGTCTCCATGGAGTGGGAGACCATGATGATGTCGGCGTTCTTGCGGCGCTGGGAGAAGACCTCGTCGCAGCGCTTGGAGAAGCGCGCGTCGCCGACCGAGGTGATCTCGTCGATCAGGTAGCAGTCGAACGGGATCGCCATGCTCATGCCGAAGGCGAGGCGCGCGCCCATGCCGGATGAATACGTGTAGATCGGCACGTCGAGGTAGCTGCCGAGTTCGGAAAAGTCCTCGACGAAATCCAGGACTTTTCGCGGGTCCTCCCCGTAGATCCGAGCCACGAACACGACATTGTCGCGGCCGGTCATCTTCGGGTGGAAGCCGCCCGCGAAACCCAGCGGCCAGGAGACCCGCAGGCCGCGATGGATCTTGCCCCGGGTCGCGTCCTCCGTCCCGGCGATCAGCCGCATCGTGGTCGATTTGCCGGCGCCGTTGATGCCGAGGATCCCGTAGGAAATGCCCGGCTTCAGGGTGAATGTCGCCTGTTCGAGGATGGTCCGTTTGTGACCGTCCGTGCGGTAGACCTTGCTGACTTTGTCGAAGCGGATCACCGGATGACTCCAGGGCGGGGTGCCGAACCGCCGGTCCGAGCTGTCGGCCGCCGCGCTCCTGCGCGCCGAAAGCGGCAAATCTGAGAACACGATAGGCCTGCTGGCCGGGGGATCCGGGCCGATGGCCTGCGCCTCCGGGATACAGATCGGCCCGGAATGAAAGTGCAGCTCTTGAGCCGGGCGTTGACGCCATTCCCCATATGGCATACCAAATACCAACGGTTCTGGGCGCGGAAACGCGGGCACGGGACCAGCGAGCTGGAACTTTAGCTCCAATCCCGGAGAGAAAGGCCGCCCATGACGCATCCCTTGATGGATGGGGACACCAGCGCGCGGCCCGCCGCGCCGTACGACCTCGCGGGTCTCGTCGATGCGATCGGGGATGCGGTCGTCGTGGCCGATCCGGAGGGGGCCATCACCGTCTGGAATCCGGCTGCGGAGCGGATCTTCGGCTTCACCGCCGCGGAGGCACTCGGCCAGACGCTGGACCTGATCACGCCCGAGCGGCACCGCCGTCGGCACTGGGACGGCTACGCCAAGACGATGCGGACCGGCACCACACGCTACGGGGCGCAGACCCTGAGGGTGCCGGCGATCCGCAAGGACGGAAGCCAGCTTTCCATCGCCTTCACGGTGGGGATGGTCCGGGACTCCGCTGACCGGGTGACCGGAATCGTGGCGGTGATCCGCGACGAGACCGAGCGCTGGTCGGAAGAAAAGCGGCTGCGCCAGCGCGTGGCCGAGCTCGAAGCCGCCGTGCCGGCCTGAACGGGTCCGCCGGGCATCGCCTTCACCCCAACGCCAATCAATCCAAGGGAGGACGCCCCATGAGCAAGCCGCTGGAAGGCATCAAGATCATCGATTTCACGCATGTCCAGGCCGGCCCGGCCTGCACGCAGCTGCTGGCGTGGTTCGGCGCCGACGTGATCAAGGTCGAGCGCCCCGGCGCCGGCGACGTGACCCGCACGCAGCTGCGCCACGTCGAGGATGCGGACGCGCTCTATTTCACGATGCTGAACTCCAACAAGCGCTCGCTCACCCTCGACACCAAGACCCAGGCCGGCAAGGAAGTCCTCGAGAAGCTGATCCGGGATTCGGACGTCATGGTCGAGAATTTCGGCCCCGGCGCGCTGGACCGGATGGGCTTCTCCTGGGCCCGCATCCAGGAATTGAACCCGGGCATGATCCTTGCCTCGGTGAAGGGGTTCTCCGACGGCCATCACTACGAGGACCTGAAGGTCTACGAGAACGTCGCCCAATGCGCGGGCGGTGCTGCCTCGACCACGGGCTTCTGGGACGGCCCGCCCACCGTCAGCGCCGCTGCGCTGGGTGACTCGAACACCGGGATGCATCTGGCCATCGGCATCCTCACGGCGCTCCACCAGAAGAACAAGACCGGCAAGGGCCAGAAGGTCGCCGTGTCGATGCAGGACTCGGTGATCAACCTCTGCCGGGTGAAGCTGCGCGACCAGCAGCGCCTCGACGCGCTCGGCTATCTGGAGGAATACCCGCAATATCCCCACGGCGAGTTCTCCGACGTGGTGCCGCGCGGCGGCAATGCGGGCGGCGGCGGCCAGCCGGGCTGGGTGCTGAAGTGCAAGGGCTGGGAGACCGACCCGAACGCCTACATCTACTTCACGATCCAGGGCCACGCCTGGGCCCCGATCTGCAAGGCGCTCGGCAAGGAGGAGTGGATCACCGATCCCGCCTACAACACTCCGCGGGCGCGTCAGGATAAGATCTTCGACATCTTCAAGACGATCGAGGAGTGGCTCGCGGACAAGACCAAGTTCGAGGCGGTGGACATCCTGCGCACCTACGACATCCCCTGCGCGCCGGTGCTGTCGATGAAGGAGATCGCCGAGGACAAGTCCCTGCGCGAGAGCGGCACCGTCGTCGAGGTGGCGCATCCGAAGCTCGGCAAGTACCTGACCGTCGGAAGCCCGATCAAGTTCTCCGACATGAAGGTCGAGGTGAAGGCTTCGCCGCTGCTCGGCGAGCACACCGACGAGGTGCTGGCGGGTCTGGGCTACACGCAGGAGCAGATCCGGGCCATGCACGAGGCCCGCGCGGTCTGATAGGAACGGGACGCCCTCCGCGATCCTGAGACAGGACGGCGCCGCCTCGGCGTCGTCCTTTTCATGTGCGAGCCTCGGATCCGATGCGTACGTTCCTGAGTCGTTTTCTTCCGGAGCTGACCCCGGTCAGCAAGCGCGAGCGCCTGCGCTCCGCTGCCGGAGCCCTGGTGGGGATCCTGGCGACCGGCCTCGTCTGCCGGGCTTCCGTCCCGGCCGAGGCGCTGCCGATCCTGATCGCGCCGATGGGCGCCTCGGCGGTGCTGCTCTTCGCGGTGCCGGCGAGTCCCCTGGCGCAGCCCTGGTCGATCCTCGGCGGCAATCTGGTCGCCGCTTTGGTTGGCGTCACGGCGGCGGGGTGGATCGCCGATCCGTTCGTGGCCGCGTCCTGCGCCATCGGGGTGGCGATCGCCCTGATGATGCTCCTGCGCTGCCTGCACCCGCCGAGCGGGGCCGTGGCGCTGACGGCCGTGCTGGGCGGCCCGGCGATCCGGGCGCTGGGCTACGGCTTCGTGCTCTGGCCGGTGGCGGCCAACTCGTTGATCCTGCTCGCCACCGCCCTGCTGTTCAACAACCTGACCGGGCGCGCCTACCCGCATCATCGCCCGGCCGGACCGCGGACGGCCGATCCGCCCTCGGGCGCCCGGGTCGGATTCCGGGCCGCCGATCTCGATGCGGCGCTTGAAGAGTTCGACCAGCTCCTCGACGTCGATCGCGGCGACCTGGAGCAGATCCTGCGGCGGGTGCAGATGCGGGTCTACGGCCGCAGCTCGGGGCCGATCACCTGCGCGGCGATCATGTCGCGTGACGTGATCGCGGTGGCGCCCGACGCGCCGCTCGCCGAGGCGCTGCGGCTGCTGCGCCGCCACCGGATCAAGGCGCTGCCGGTCACCGACGAGCGCGCTCGGGTGCTCGGGATCGTCACCCAGACCGACCTCCTCGACAAGGCGGCCTGGGACCGGTCCGGACCGCGCCTCGGCCTCGGCCGCCGCCTCCTGCTCACCGCCGAGCGGGGCCGGGCGCCCCATGGCTGCGCCGCCGACATCATGAGCGCGGTCGAGCCGGTCAAGCCCGATATGCCCATCGCGGCGCTCGTGCCGCGGATGTCGGAGGCGGGGCTGCACCACCTCCCGGTGGTCGATGCCGATGGCCGGCTCGTCGGGATCGTCTCGCAGACGGACCTGATCCCGGCGCTGCTCGCCGAAGCCGGCACACCCGAGGCGCCGGCCCGCCTCCGTGCTCCGGCTCAGCCCGCCCTGGCCTGATCCGCGGGCCGATCGCGCAGGAAGAAGTCCACGGCCTGCGCCACGACGTCCGGCTGGTGGGCGTGCGGCCCGTCATACTCGACATAGGTGACCGGGTAGCCGGCCTCGCGCAGGGCCGGCACGTGCACCCGGGCGCTCCGGTCGATCGGGATCTGCGCGTCCCGCGTCCCATGCGACAGGAAGATTCTTGGCGCGCCGACTTGAAGGTGCACGGACAGGAAGCCCGCCGACGAGACGATCAGGTGGCTCGCCACGTCGCCGTTCGCGAGGCCGAGGGAGAGCGTGTAGCTGCCGCCATCGGAATGGCCGGCGAAGCCGAGGTGTTCGGGGTCGAGCAGGAACCGGTCGGCCACGTGTTCCAGCGCCGCCGCGACGCGCTCCCGATCGGGGCCGTGGCCTGCGATGACGATGTCCCAGGTCGGGAACAGTGATTGCGGGACGAGGAGCAGGAACTTTTCGGATTGGGCATGGCGGTCCAGCCTCGGCAGGATGCGTTCGGCGCTGCCGCCGCCGCCGTGGAACAGCACCACGAGCGGGGAGGGGCGGCGGGGATCGACGCCTTCGGGGACCAGCAGCACTGCGTCGCGCTCGGCGAAGAGCCCGAGATCGTGCCGGCCCGGGGGAAGGGGTTGCTGCGTGGGCAGGCGGTGACGGAAGTCCAGGCGGCCGGCGAGGTCGGGGTCGATCATCTTAGGACAATGGCGGGTGGCTTCGCGTGTGCGCGTCGCCGTCAGGATTGAAGCGATGGCATCCGCTGCTCTCCCTCCCCCCTCTGCGGGGGAGGGAAGCGCGTGCGGTGCGTCCAGTCTGCATCAGAAACGGCCGGACCGCTGAGCGATCCGGCCGTCAAAGGTCATCCAGTCAGGGGCCTCGGCCCGCCCTCACTTCTTCTTCTTGATCCCGCTCTGCGGGTTGAGGCTGCCGATATTGCCGCTCTCGCTGCCCGCGGCCGGATCGATGACGGCGTTGACGAGCGCCGGACGGCCCGAATTCATCGCCTCGTTGACCGCGCGGGTCAGCTCGTCCGGCGTGGTGACGTGGTAGCCGACGCCGCCGAAGGCCTCCATCATCTTGTCGTAGCGGGAATCCGGCACGAACACCGTCGTGGCCGGATCGCGGCCGGTCGGGTCGGTGTCGGTGCCGCGGTAGATTCCGTTGTTGTTGAACACCACGATGCAGACCGGCAGGCCGTACCGGCAGATCGTCTCGACCTCCATGCCGGAGAAGCCGAAGGCACTGTCGCCCTCGACACAGAGCACCGGCTTGCCGGTCTCGACCGCGGCCGCGACGGCGAAGCCCATGCCGATGCCCATGATGCCCCAGGTGCCGACATCGAGCCGCTTGCGCGGCTGGTACATGTCGATGATGCCCCGGGCGAGGTCGAGGGTGTTGGCGCCCTCGTTCACCAGGATCGCGTCCGGCCGTTCCTTCACGATGGTGCGGAGCGCCCCGAGCGCGGCATGGAAGGTCATGGGCGAGGCGTTGCTCATGAGCTTCGGCGCCATCTTGGCGATGTTCGCCTCGCGCTTGGCCTTGAGCGTGTCGATCCAGTCGGACGGAGGCTGCTGCCAGCCCTGGCCCATGCCGTCGAGCAGCGCCTGCACGCAGGAGGCGATGTCGCCGACCACGGGCGCGACGATCTCGACATTCGAGTCCATCTCGCGCGGCTCGATGTCGATCTGGATGAACTTGGTCGAGCCCGGCTCGCCCCAGCTCTTGCCCTTGCCGTGCGACAGCAGCCAGTTCAGCCGGGCGCCGATCAGCAGCACCACGTCCGAATCCTTCAGCGCCGTCGAGCGTGCCGCGCCGGCCGAGAGCGGGTGGGTGTCGGGCAGGAGGCCCTTGGCCATGCTCATCGGCACGTAGGGGATGCCGCTGGTCTCGACCAGCGCGCGGATCGCCTCGTCGGCCTGGGCGTAGGCCGCGCCCTTGCCGAGCACGATCAGCGGCCGCTTGGCGGATTTCAGGACCTCGAGCGCCCGGGCGATCGCCTCGGGGGCGGGGCGCTGGGCCGGGGCCGGATCGATCACCTTGACCAGCGACTTCTGGCCGGCCTCGGCATCCATCACCTGGGCGAACAGCTTGGCGGGCAGATCCAGATAGACGCCGCCCGGACGGCCCGAGCAGGCGGCGCGGATGGCGCGGGCCACGCCGATGCCGATATCGGCCGCGTGCAGCACCCGGAAGGCCGCCTTGCACAGGGGCTTGGCGATGGCGAGCTGATCCATCTCCTCGTAATCGCCCTGCTGCAGGTCGACGATCTCGCGTTCGGAGGAGCCCGAGATCAGGATCATCGGGAAGCAGTTGGTGCTGGCGTTGGCGAGCGCCGTCAGCCCGTTCAGGAAGCCCGGGGCCGAGACCGTGAGGCAGATGCCCGGCTTCTGGGTGAGGAAGCCCGCGATCGCCGCGGCGTTGCCGGCGTGCTGCTCGTGGCGGAACGAGATCACCCGCATGCCCTCGGCCTGGGCCATGCGGCCGAGATCGGTGATCGGGATGCCCGGGACGCCGTAGATCGTCTCGATGCCGTTGAGCTTGAGCGCGTCGATTACGAGGTGGAAGCCGTCGGTCAGCTCGGGCTCCGCGTCGATTTCGGGATTGGTATGGACGATCTTGGCCAGGGCGGTCATCGGGGGTCTCTCCAGAGGATGAATGCTACGGCTCTCTGAGCCGGTGAGCGTGTCGAATTCCCATCCTCCCCCTCATCCTGAGGTGCTGCGCAGCAGCCTCGAAGGAGGGCTCCAGAGGTCTCGGCGATCCCTGGAGACCTCCTTCGAGGCCTCCGCTTCGCTTCGTCACCTCAGGATGAGGGAGAGAATAGGAGATCAGTGCGTGTTCGGCGTCCTTCGTGTCGTCTCAGGGGCGCGTGTTCAGGCCGCCCGGATCGGCTGGGCGGCGAGCGCCGCGGGGGCTTCGTCCGCGGCGAGGTAGCGGGCGCGCATCGGGCGAAGCAGGAACATGGCCAGCGCCGCCGCCGTGACGTTGAGGACGATGATCAGCGTGAACACCGCCGACCAGCCATAGGCCGCCGAGAGCAGGCTCGCGAAGGGCACGAGGAAGGCCGCGGTGCCCTTCGCGGTGTAGAGCAGGCCGGCATTGCTGGCGGCATATTTCGAGCCGAACGTGTCGCCGCAGGTCGCCGGGAACAGCGAGTAGATCTCGCCGAACACCCCGAAATACACCGCGGTGGCCAGAACGAACACCATCGGGTTGTGGCCGTAGGTGAGCAGCACGATCACCGCCGCCGCCGCCGTCGAGAAGGCGATGAACATCGTGTTCTCTCGGCCGATATGGTCGGAGACGAAGCCGAAGAACGGCCGGCCGAACCCGTCGAAGATCCGGTCGAGCGAGATCGCCAGCGTCAGCGCGGCCATCTGCAGGCCGAACAGGCTCACCGGAACGCCGGCCACCTGGAAGTCGTGGGCGATCGGGGCGATCTGCGCCGCCGCCATCAGGCCGCCGGAGGCCACCATCACGAACATCGCGTACATCACCCAGAAGACCGGGGTGCGCACCGCCTCGCGGGGGCTGCGGTCCACCTTGGTCTGGGGCAGACGCAGGCTCTTGCGCTGGACCGGCGTGATCGTCGACGGCTTGCGCAGCAGGAAGGCGAGGGCCAGCACCACGGCGCCCTGGCCGATGCCGAAATACAGGAAGGCGTCCTGATAGCCGCTGGAGGCGATCATCCGGGCGATCGGCACCACCGTGATGGCCGCGCCCGCGCCGAACCCGGCCGCCGTGGCGCCGGCCGCGAGACCGCGGCGATGCGGGAACCACTTGAGGGCGTTGCCCACGCAGGTGCCGTAGACCGAGCCCGCGCCGATGCCGGCGATCACGGCCCCGAGATACAGCATGAACAGGCTGTCGGCGTAGGCGTCGATCGTCCAGGCCAGGGCGATCATCACGCCGCCGAAGGCGACCACGATCTTCGGGCCGTAGCGGTCCACGAACCAGGCCTCGACCGGGACCAGCCAGGTCTCGGTGGCGACGAACAGCGTGAAGGCGAGCTGGATCGCGGCCCGGCCCCAGTGATAGCGCTGGTCGATCGGATCGACGAACAATGTCCAACCGTATTGGAGGTTGGCGATCATGGCCATGCAGGTCACGCCGAAGGCGAGCTGCCACCATTTCGCCGACGGCGAATCCTGGCGTTCCATCCCTAAGCCTCTCTTTGGGCGGCGCGGCCTTGCGGTGGCGGCGTCTCGATTGCGGAGCCAATCATGCACATCCCTTCCAGGCATGCAATATACCAGATCGAGACGGTCCGTATGAACTGTCAGTCCGGCGATATTTTTCCGCTTGACCGGAATACGAGTGTTGAGCGCCGCAGCCTACAACTCTGACTCGTAGACCGCGCGGCGTCCATGCAGGGCGCCGCGTGCGGGAGCCGCCGCCCGTCAGATCTGGTCCGCACCGGCCATTGGAGGCGCCGCTTCAGAATCCGTAGGCGGACCCCAGGCTCCGAGCGTGGGCTCCTCGGCCGGGTTCAGCGTCTCGTCGAGGGCGGGGATCGCGGTCGGGTCGGCCGGTACGCCGATCAGGGTGCGAGCGGCCGCCCAGTCCGGCCCGTCGCCGAGAGCCGCGAAGGCGTCGCGGTCGAGCCCGGTGAGCCGGCCACGGTCGAGCCGCAGGATCGCCCGTCCGGTTTCGGCCTGCACGAAGCGGATCGCCGCCATCCGGCGCAGGCATTCCCGCAGGAACCCGGTATTGGCGGAAGCCGCGAGGTCGGCGCCCTTGAACACGGCGTCGGGCGCGCGTGCAAAGATGTCGACCTTGCGGAAGCGGTCGATGTCGATCAGCCCCTTCACGTCGAGGATGTTGAGGATCCCGTCGGCCCAGAACGCGATGGTACGCGGGCGCTCGCCGAGCGGCACGCTGTTGTCGAGGAACTCGCAGACCACCTGCTTGTCGCGCGACAGTGCCCAGTTGAAGAACAGGCGCGGCATGCCGGTATAGGCCTCGACATTGTGGGCCAGCAGATCCTCCACCGCCTTGTAGCGGCCGAACATCTCGCCCCGCCGCCAAGCGCGTTCCACGGTGTCGGCCGGCGGCGTGACCATGAACTGCATGTAGACCCGGTCGCCGAACCGGGTGAGCAGCTGGCCACCCCCATCCGAGCCAGCCTCGGCCTGGAAGCTGTCGAACCGGAAGCGGTCGATCAGCAGGTTCGAGATCCGCCGCTCGGAGGCCTTCCGGGTGACGTAGCGGTCGAGCTTCATGTCGATGATCTCGACCTCGTAGCCCGTCAGCGTGCCGGCATAGCGGGCGGCCGGACCGAGGCTGTCGTAATCGAGCAGGTATTTGCGCCAGACATCCGGGGTGATCACCGCGAAGTCGGACCACGCCATGCCGAGGCGCCGGGCGAGGCCCAGCTGATAGGGGCGGATGGTACTCTTGCCGGAGGCCGAGGCGCCCTTGACGTTCATCACCACCGGATGGGCCTGGGCCGCGAGCCGGCGGTAGCCGCGCGCCTCGATCACGGTGGCGATCCAGGGCTCGATCATCGCGCCGATGCGGCGGCTGCCGTAACCGTTGCTGACCAGTGTCCCGGCGAGGCTGCGCAGGAGGGCCGCGTCGCGGATCAGCGTATTCTGCCGGGCGATGAGGCCCGACACGACCATGCGCAGCGCCTCGCAGGCGGCGATCTCGAGGCCGTCGCCGGTGTCCAAGGCCCGCCGCTGCCAGGATTCGATGTGGAGCAGAGCCCGGGTCGCGCGGTCCACGCGCGGTGCCTCTACCGCTGGCGGGCGGCGGCCGAGCAGCCGATCGAGCCAGCGCGGCTCCGGCGGGGGAGGGGCTGGCGGATCGTCCAGGATAGCGGCGATCTCGCGGGTGAGCACCGCGTCGGCCTCGGCGCGGATCCGGGTGAGCGCGTCCTCGACCTCTCTGAGGCGGGGCTCGACGCCCTCGCGCAGGATCGTGGCGACGATCGCGCGGAAATTCACGCCGAGATCGGCATAGACCGCGCCCACCGGCACGGACAGATCCGACATGACCCGGATCAGAACCTCATGGACCACGAGGCGGCTCGCCCGGAAGCGCGTGAGCTGCCGGGCCGGCAGGCCGCACAGGTCGCTGAGATCGAGGGCGTCGCGCAGCGGCGTCTCGACATGCTCCGGGCGGTAGACGGTGACGAGCGGCAGGAAGGCGGCGGGCAGGTCGGAGCGGACGCCGGGATTCCAGGGGCCGACGGGCGGTTCCGAGGTGTTGGCTGCCGCGTCGATCATCCGCGCGTCTCCCTCCCCCCTCTGCGGGGGAGGGTGGGCCGGCCGTCAGGCCGGGTCGGGAGAGGGGAGCGCGGCTTCAGGGACACGCGCGACCGGCAAGAAGGGCGGAGCCGGGTGCTGCACCGTCGCTCCCCCCTTGCGGGACTTCGTCCCGACCCGTCCCCCGCAGAGGGGGGAGGGAGGGCGCGTGGCAGGTCTGGCAAGCAGGCTGGGCGAGCCCGATCCACGCTCTGCCAATGCAAGTGGTTGAGAAGTCTCAAAACACCTTCTGGAACCAGCCATGGGCATCGTTGGTGTTGCCTCGCTGGATATCGACGAGCAGGGTCCGCAGCCGCTGCGCCACCGGCCCGGCCTTGCCGTTCCCGATGGTGAAGCTCTCCTCGCGGCCCTTCACGGTGCCGATCGGCGTGATCACCGCCGCGGTGCCGCAGGCGAAGGCCTCGGTCAGGCGGCCCTCACGCACGTCGGCGCGCCATGCGTCGATGGCGTAGGGTTCCTCCTTCACGGTGAGGCCGGCCTCCTTCGCCAGGGTGAGCACCGAGTCGCGGGTGATGCCGTGCAGGATGCTGTCCGAGAGCGGCGGCGTGACCAGCGTCCCGTCCCCGAACACGAAGAACACGTTCATGCCGCCGAGTTCCTCGATGAAGCGGCGCTCGACCGCGTCGAGGAAGACCACCTGCTCGCATCCCTGCGCCGTCGCCTCCGACTGCGCGGCGAGGCTCGCCGCGTAGTTGCCGCCGCATTTGGCCGCGCCGGTGCCGCCCGGCGCCGCCCGGGTGTAGTGCTCCGACACCCAGACCGTGACGGTGCTGTTCGGATCCTTGAAGTACGAGCCCACCGCCGACGCGATGGTGAGGAACAGGTATTCGGAGGCCGGCTTGACCCCCAGGAACGCCTCGGTGGCGATCATGAACGGGCGGAGATAGAGGCTGCCGTCCGGCGTGTCGGGAATCCAGGCGCGGTCGAGCTTGACGAGTTCGTGCATCGCCTCGACGAAGGCGTCCTCCGGGAAGGGCGGGATCGCCAGGCGCTCGGCGGAGTGACGGAAGCGGCGCGCGTTGGCGTCCGGCCGGAACAGGGCCGCCCCGCCGTCGGCCGTGCGATAGGCTTTGAGACCTTCGAAAATTTCCTGCGCGTAGTGCAGCACCGCGGCGGCGGGATCGAGCGGGATCGCCTCGCGCGCCTTGATCTGCGCGTCGTGCCAGCCGCGGCCGGCCGAGTAGCGCGCGATCACCATGTGGTCGGTGAACACCTTGCCGAAGCCGGGATTCGCCATGAGCGCGGTCCGCTCCTCGGCGCTCCGCGGGGCGGGGTGGCTTTTGATCTCGAACGTCAGGTCGCTCACGGTAGGGTCCTCATCGACTGCGGCTCTTATGGCGCGCTCCGGCGCGCGAATCTACGGAGCCGGCGCATGACGGCACCGCCGCACATGCGCATTATTCCGCCGCCGCAGGCTCCGAGAGCTGCAGGCGATGCAGGCGCGCGTAGACGCCGCCGGCCGCGAGCAGGTCGTCGTGCCGGCCGGTCTCGATCACGCGACCGGCTTCCATCACGGCGATCTGATCGGCCTCCCGCACGGTCGAGAGGCGGTGGGCGATCACCAGGGTGGTCCGGCCGCGCATCAGCCGGGTCAGCGCCTCCTGGACCAGCCGCTCCGATTCGGAATCGAGGGCCGAGGTCGCCTCGTCGAGGAGCAGGATCGGCGCGTCCTTGAGGAAGGCGCGGGCCAAAGCCACCCGTTGCCGCTCGCCCCCCGAGAGCCGCCCGCCGCCGGGGCCGACCCGGAAGTCGTAGCCTTCGGCCAGGGCCGAGATGAACCCGTGCGCCGCGGCGGCTTGGGCCGCCGCCTCGATTGCCGCGCGGGAGGCACCGGGGCGGCCGAAGCCGATATTGGCGGCGATCGTGTCGTCGAACAGCACCACCTCCTGCGAGACCACCGCCACCGCGGCACGCAGCGACGCCAGGGTCACGGCGCGGACGTCCTGACCGTCGATGGTCACCCGGCCCGCAGTCACGTCGTAGAGCCGGGGCACGAGGTTGAGCAGGGAGGATTTCCCGGAGCCGGAGCGCCCGACCAGGGCCGTGACCGCGCCGGCGCCGACGTGAAGATCGATGCCTTCCAGCGCCGGCGCATCCGGCCGGTAGCGGAACTGGACACCTTCGAAGCGGATCGCCCCTTCGGTCACGGTCAGCGGCCGGGCGTCGGGCGCCTCGCGGATGGCGGGGGCCTCGTCCATCACGTCGAAATAGCGGCGCAGGGCCGCCGCCGCCTCCTGCAGGATGGCGTTGAGATTGCCGAGCGCCCGCGCCGGCTGGGCCGCGAGCAGCAGGGCCGCCACGTAGCCGGTGAAGTCGCCGACCGTCTTCTCCCCCGCCAGCACCCGCTGCCCGACCAGCACCAGCACGCCCGCCACCGCGATGCCGCCGCCGATCTCCAGCAAGGGATCGAGTCGCCCGCGGGCATTGGCGGCCTTCATCTTGAGGCGGCGTACCTCGTCGAGGGCCTGGGCGGCGCGGCCCTTCAGGTAGGTCTCCATCGCGTAGGTCTTGGCGACCCGCGCGCCCTGCAGGCTCTCGGAGATCAGGCTGGCGGTGGCGCCCATCTGCTCCTGGGTCGAGGTCGAGACCCGCCGCAGCTTCTTGCCGATCCGCCCGATCGGGCCGGCCACGAACGGCACCGTGAGGCCGGCCACGAGCGTCAGCACCGGATCCATCCAGAGCAGCGCCGCCACGAGGCCGATCAGCATGGCGATGTCGCGCAAGAGCACCGTCGAGATGCGGGTCAGCGCTTCCTTGATGAAGGCGAAGTCGGTGGTGAAGCGCTGGGTCAGCGCCGCCGGGCTCTCGCGACCGAGCTGGGCAAGGTCGGACTCGATCAGGTGGCCGTAGAGCGCCGCCTGCATGTCGGCCTCGACCCGGGTGACGACCCGGTTGGTCAAGACCGTCTGGCCGTAGAGCGCGAAGCCCCGCATGGCCGTGACCACGATCACCACCAGCGGCCCGTAGGCGATCGCCGCCGCATCCTTGCGGTCGAAGGCGTCGAAGGCCGCCTTGATCAGCGCCGGGTAGAGCCCGGTCGAGGCGCCGACCAGCGCGATCAGCACCAGCACCACCGCGAGGGTGGCCCGGTGCGGATAGAGCCAGGTGCGCCAGAGCCGGGCGAGGAGGGGAGCCGTGTCGCCGGGAAGGCGCGCCATGAAACCTACCGGGTCGGACCAGCGCCGCCCTCGTACAAAAGGCACGGCGGCAGCGGGTTTGCCGCCGCCGCCGCCGCGGATCAAGGTTTTTGGGTCAGTGGTCGTCGCCGCGCGGCCCGTGATCGTCGTCGTGGCCGTGATGCCAGCCGCCCCGCATGCCGTGGCCGCCCATCGGCCGGGCGAGGATCATGGCGCGCCGCTTCTGGTCCTGATCCAGGCTGGCGTAGAGTGGCTGCGACGCGTCGGCGAGCTTGCGCAGGGCCTCGCCGCGGGCCGTCGCGGCGTCCGCCATGGCCCGCAGGGCGGCGGGGGCGTCGTCGGCGAACCGGGGCCGGTCGCGCATCGCCTCGCGGCGCTGCTGGTGCAGCTTGGCCATGTCGCGGATGGCGGATTCCACCGGCGGCCACAGCTTCTCCTGATCGGCGTTGAGCTTCAGGCCGGCATGGAGGGCGGCGATCCGGGCATCCGTGAAGGCCGCCCGGTCCTCGGGGCTCAGCGCGCTCCACCGGCCCTGGCCCCGGAACCCGTCGCGCCCATGATCGTGTGCCGCCGCCGCTCCCGCGAGCCCCAGGCCGAGGGCACCGGTGACGAGGAGGACTGCTCTCAAACGTCGGGACATGGAAACCTCCGTCTCACGCTCGGGACGCCGGCGGACCGGCCGCGATGGCGCCCGAGGCCCCATCGAACGCCGAACGTGTATCCCGCTTGTGTATGTAATAGTGTTACACTACTGGCCTGCGGCGGACGTGAGCGGGGAGTCGGGGCCGTGCCTGGAATGGCGGAAAAGATGCAGACGGTGAGCCGCGCGATGGTCGGCCTCGCGGTCCTGGCCGTGGCGATCGGCCTCGCGCGGCCGGCCGGTGCGGCTCCGGACGGACGCCCGGTGCGGGCGGTCGCGAGCTTTTCGATCCTGGGCGATCTGGTCCGGGCGGTCGGCGGCGTGCGCGTGGTCGTGTCGACGCTGGTCGGGCCGGATTCCGATGCCCACGGTTTCAGCCCGACCCCGGCCGATGCGCGCAAGCTGGCCGAGGCCGACATCGTGTTCGTCAATGGTCTCGGATTGGAGGGCTGGCTCGACCGGTTGATCCGGGCCTCGGGCACGCGCGCGCCGGTGGTGGTCGCCTCCGCCGGGGTGACGCCGATTCCCGCTGAGGATGAGCACGCACACGGCGAGCCCGAACAGGACGAACACCCGCACGGCGACCGCGCCGTCGATCCGCACGCCTGGCAGAACGTCGCCAACGTGCGGATCTACGTCGCCAACATCCGGGACGGCCTCGCCAAAGTCGATCCGGGCCACGCCGACGCCTATCGGGACGCGGCCGCCGCCTACCTCGCCGAACTCGATGCCCTGGAGCGGGCGGTGCGCGCCACGATCGACGGCATCCCGCCGGAGCGTCGCCGCATCATCACGACCCACGACGCCTTCAAGTACTTCGCGGCGGCCTACGGCCTGCATTTCGTGGCGCCCCAGGGCGTCTCGACGGACAGCGAGGCGAGCCCCCGCGACGTGGCGGCGATCATCCGCCAGATCCGCCGGGACCGCATCCCGGCCGTGTTCCTGGAGAACATCAGCGACCCGCGCCAGATGGAGCAGATCGCCCGGGAGAGTGGCGCCCGGATCGGCGGGAAGGTTTATTCCGACGCGCTCTCCGGCCCGGACGGCCCGGCCTCGACCTACCTCGCCATGATGCACGCGAACCTGCGGGCCTTCGCGGCGGCCCTCGGTCCCGGCTGAGCTGTCGCCCGCGGAGCGACGGGCATGACATAGCGTAAACCGCCGGTTAAGAGGCCCCCTCTAGCCTTACGTAACGGGTGCCACCCGATCCTCGTCCGCGAGGGCTCAGGGCCTTGGGGCCTTGTCGGAACGCGCAGCTCGGAGATCGCGTGGCTTGGGGGCCTGACCGCTGGCGCTTCTATCGGCTCGTCGCGCGCGAGGCCGCGCGCACGATCCGCGCGGCCGGCGCCGGCTTGACGGCGCCCCCCGACATCCTCGCCCGGATGCGGGTGACCGGGCTGGTCATCGCCCCGCAGGACCTGCGCACCTCCGACGCGACGTTCGCGGACGACATCTATGCCGGGCTGTTCGTCTTCGCCGGGCGCTCGCTCGCGGCGAGCGGCGGCTCGCCGTTCGACTACGCCGCGCCCTCGCCGGAATGGGCCGACGAGCTCTACGGCTTCGGCTGGCTGCGCCACCTGCGCGCCGCCGACACGGCGCTTGCCCGGGCCAATGCCCGCGCCTTCGTGGCCGATTTCATCGCCGGACGCGGTGACCCGGCGCTCGCCCGCCAGACCCCGGTGGCGGCGCGGCGGCTGATCTCGTTCCTGTGCCAGTCGCCCCTCGTGCTGGAGGGCGCCGACCACGCCTTCTACCAGAGCTTCCTCAAGGCGATCGCCCGCAACGCGCAGCAGCTGGAGCGCGACCTGCGCCGGGGCGTGCCGCCGCAATGGCGCCTGAATGCCGCCGTGGCGCTCTGCTATGCCGGCCTGTGCTGCGACGGCATCCAGCCGATCCTGCGGCGGGCGACCCGGGTCCTGTCGCGGGAACTGGACCGCCAGATCCTGACCGATGGCGGCCACCGCTCGCGCGATCCGCGCTTCGCCATGGAGCTGCTTCTCGACCTGCTGCCGCTCCGCCAGAGCTATCTCAGCCGCAGCGTCGAGCCGCCGGCGGCGCTGCTCCGCGCCATCGACCGGATGCTGCCGCTGCTGCGGCTCCTGCGCCATCCGGATGCCTCGCTCAGCCATTTCAACGGCATGGGCGCCACCGATGCGGACCACCTCGCGACCCTGCTGGTCTATGACGGCGCGCTCGCCCAGCCGCTGATGCACGCGCCGAATTCCGGCTACGAGCGCCTGGAGGGCGGCCGGATCGTGATCGTGGCCGATGTCGGTGCGAGCCCGCCGCTGCCCTACTCGGTCAATGCCGGCGCGGGCTGCCTCGCCTTCGAGATGTCGAGCGGGCCGCAGCGCATCGTGGTCAATTGCGGCCTGCCGGCGAGCGGGCCGGACCTGCGCCTGCTCGCCCGATCGACGCCCGCGCATTCCACCGCCTCCGTGGCCCATGCCTCCTCGTGCCGGTTCCTGACGCGCAGCGGCTGGTGGGGCGAGCGCCAGCTCGCCGACTGGCTGATCCGGCGGCGCGGCCCCGTGGTTCTGAGTGGCCCCTCCACGGTCGCGGCCGAGCGGGCCGAGGAGTCCGACCGCGTTCTGCTGGCCGGCCGCCACGATGGATTCGGCCCGGATTTCGGGATCGTCCACGAGCGGCGCTGGGAGCTCTTCGCCACGGCGGCGCGCGTGGAGGGCCGCGACGCCTTCCTGCGCCAGGGCAAGGCGGGCAATCGCGGCCGCCGCCGCGCCCACGACGTGGCGATCCGCTTCCACCTGCATCCCGGCATCGCCGTGCGCGGCGTGCCGGAGGGGCTCGAACTCGCCTCGGCGCTCGGCGAGATCTGGCAATTCCAGGCGGAGAATGCCGAGATCGCCCTGGAGGAGAGCGTGTACTTCTCCGGCCTGACCGGACCCCGGCGCACCGACCAGATCGTGCTCCACCTCACCGTCTCCGAGGATGTCGAGGTGCGCTGGAGCTTCACGCGGCTCGCCTCGGCCCCGCTGCGCGGCGTGGCGCCCGGCTGACGGGCGGCTGGCCCGGCTTCCCGTTTCCGTGCTACCGCGCGAAAAAATCTCGAACCTCGGCACGAAACCATGGCGCACGATCAGGTGCGGGTCTCCCGCGCGCTCCTCTCGGTCTCCGACAAGACCGGTCTCGTCGACTTCGCCCGGGCGCTGCAATCCCGCGGGATCACCCTGGTCTCCACCGGGGGCACCCATCGGGCGCTCCAGGAAGCGGGCCTGGCGGTGACGGAAGTCGCCGACCTGACGGGTTTTCCCGAGATGATGGACGGGCGGGTCAAGACCCTGCATCCGGCCGTGCATGGCGGCCTGCTGGCGATTCGCGACAACCCGGAGCATCAGGCGGCGCTCGCCGCCCACGGCATCGGGGCGATCGACCTGCTGGTGGTGAACCTCTACCCGTTCGAGGCGACGATCGCGGCCGACCGGCCCGATGCCGACTGCATCGAGAATATCGATGTCGGCGGCCCGGCGATGATCCGCGCGGCGGCCAAGAACCACGCCGACGTGGCGGTCGTGACCGACGTGTCCGACTATGCCGCCGTGCTCGCCGCGCTGGAGGCCGGCGACGGCGCCCTCGGGGCCGACATGCGCCGGCGGCTCGCGCAGAAGGCCTTCGCCCGCACGGCGGCCTATGACGCGGCCATCGCCAACTGGATGGCGGCCCGCTTCGGCGCCGACGCGCCGGCCCCGTTCCGCGCCTTCGGGGGCTCCCTGGCGCAGGGCCTGCGCTACGGCGAGAACCCGCACCAGAGCGCGGCCTTCTACCGCGCCCCGGGCAAGCCCCGCGCGGGCGTGGCGACCGCCCGCCAGCTCCAGGGCAAGGAGCTGTCCTACAACAACTTCAACGACACGGACGCCGCCTACGAATGCGTCGCCGAGTTCGACCCGGCCCGCACGGCCGCGGTGGCGATCATCAAGCACGCCAATCCCTGCGGCGTCGCCGAGGGGGCGAGCCTGATCGAGGCCTATGAGCGGGCGCTGAGCTGCGACCCGACCTCGGCCTTCGGCGGTATCGTGGCGCTCAACCGGGTGCTCGATGCCGAGGCGGCGGAGAAGATCGTCGAGATCTTCACCGAGGTGATCATCGCGCCGGACGCCACGCCCGAGGCCGCCGCGATCGTGGCGGGCAAGAAGAACCTGCGGCTGCTGCTGGCCGGCGGGCTGCCCGACCCGCGGGCACCCGGCGAGGTGGTGCGGTCGCTGGCCGGAGGGCTGCTGGTCCAGGGTCGCGACGCGGTGGTGGTCGACGAGATGCCGCTCCAGGTCGTGACCAAGCGCGCCCCGAGCGAGACGGAACTCGCCGATCTCCGCTTCGCCTACCGGGTCGCCAAGCACGTGAAGTCCAACGCCATCGTGTATGCCAAGGGCGGTGCGACGGTCGGGATCGGTGCCGGGCAGATGTCGCGGGTCGATTCCTCGCGGATCGCCGCCTGGAAGGCCGCGGAGGGCGCCAAGCGGCTCGGCCTGTCCGAGAGCTTGGCCGTCGGTTCCGTCGTGGCGTCCGACGCCTTCTTCCCGTTCGCGGACGGCCTGATGGCGGCGGCGGAAGCGGGGGCGACGGCGGTGATCCAGCCCGGTGGCTCCATGCGCGATTCCGACGTGATCGCCGCGGCCGACGCCGCCGGCCTCGCCATGGTGTTCACGGGCCATCGCCACTTCCGCCATTGAGAGCCGCAAGCGGGCGACGACAGGTTGTCCGTCCGGTCGATCAAGGCTGACCCTGGCGGCGCCCGAGTGTTAACGATCCCGGCTGTTTGACCGGCGACCGACGCTTTATGGACCAGATATGCCCAACGCTTGCGGCCGCAATTCAGTGGTCGCAGCCGTGTCGATTGACTATCATCGATAATAATCGGCAGTGCTGCAAAGTATCAAAGCACATTGTCCTGCCGTAGTGCAACCGATCGTAGATAATTCCGATCGAACATACCCGGGGTTGATGTGAGAACGCCAGCACGTCATCATCGATCGGATTGAAGCAGGATGATTGCGCGAAGCATCTCCTCAAACGGATTCGATCTGGGTGGCGAGATGCTGGTCGCTGTGATGTTGTTTGTGGTCGGATGGCTTGTCGGCCGAACCTATACGGTCGTCGTTCTGGCCATGACGTCGTCGGTCATCATGTGCACGTCCGTGGCCGTTTTCGTCACGACCTACGGGCTCGACATCTTTCATATGTTGATCACGCTGGGTTACCTCGGTGCGCATCAATCCGGGTACCTGCTGGGGGCCTACATGAGCGGATACCAGCAGGACAATTGACCGTGGGCAGTCATGACCACCACCAGACGGGATGGCCCGCGATCTTATTGATAATCAACCACAAGACTATTGTCGCCAGAGGCCAAGATACTACAAATAGAAGCGGCGGTTGCGTACCGGTTTTGCGCCGCAGGTGAGTCAGGCCAAGGTGCACGTTCTGAGTCCCGATACTCTGTTCATTGGGAGCGCCTTTAACGGCCTGATACCGTACTTGGTTCCCAGCGATTTCTGGGCAGAAAAGCGAGAATTAGTCAACGCGGACAAAGACTGAGACGGATACTAAGTATCGTAAACCCTGAAAAATTTTCCGGCCGGAACGTCAATTCGAGCTGCAAATCGATAGTATTCTCATAGTTTGTCTTGTTTTCGTCTTGGAATTGCGATCCATACCGGTTTTGCCAACCTCCTATCCTGCGCGGAAGGATAGCCTGACAGCGCGGTGGAATGCCGTACGTTTGCTTTGGCACTTGAGGAGCCGATGCAGCCCTGTCGACCGGGCTGCACGGCCCCTCGGCCGGGAGCACCCGGGTTGCACATGCCGCCCGGGCTTCATCGACCGGTGAGGCCGGGGCGTCGCGATCAGCCGTCCGCGAAGATGTCGCGATCCTTGGTTTCCGGCACGAAGAGGATGCCGATGATCACCGTCGCGACCGCGATGACGATCGGGTACCAGAGGCCGAAGTAGATGTCGCCGGTCTGCGCCACCATGGCGAAGGCGGTGGCCGGCAGCAGGCCCCCGAACCAGCCGTTGCCGATATGGTAGGGCAGCGACATCGAGGTGTAGCGGATCCGTGTCGGGAACAGCTCCACCAGCATGGCGGCGATCGGGCCGTAGACCATCGTGACGAACAGCACGAGGATGAACAGCAGGCCGATCACCTGGGCGACCTGCGGCCGGAAGATGTCGAACGGGTTCGCCATCTTCACGATCTCCGGATCGCCGGCCTTCGGGTAGCCCGCGGCCAGGAGCGCGGCGGTGGTGGCCTTGTTGGCCTCGGCGTTGCCGCCCGGCGGGTACGGGATTTCGGTGTCGTTGACCCGGATCGTGGTGGGCTGGCCGGCCGCGCCCGCGGCGGTGGTGTAGCGCACCGAGGATTTCGACAGGAAGTCGCGGGCGAGGTCGCAGGGCGCCGAGAAGACGCGGGTTCCGACCGGATTGAACAGCGTCCCGCAGGCGGCCGGATCGGCCGTCACCGTCACCGTCACGGTCTCGATCGCCGCCTCCAGCTTCGGGTTGGCCGTGGCGGTGATGCCCTTGAAGATCGGGAAGAACGTCGCCGCCGCGATGGCGCAGCCCGCCAGGATGATGACCTTGCGGCCGATCTTGTCGGACAGCCAGCCGAAGACCACGAAGAAGCCGGTGCCGAGGAGCAGCGACCACGCGATCAGGAGATTCGCCGTGTAGCCGTCGACCTTCAGGATCGATTGCAGGAAGAACAGCGCGTAGAACTGGCCCGTGTACCAGACCACACCCTGGCCGGCGACGAGCCCGAACAGGGCGATGAGCGCGAACTTGGCGTTCCGCCATTGGCCGAAGGCCTCGGTCAGCGGCGCCTTCGAAGTCTTGCCCTCCTCTTTCATCTTCTTGAAGGCCGGGGATTCCGAGAGCTGGAGGCGGATCCACACCGAGACCCCGAGCAGCAGCACCGAGACCAGGAACGGGATGCGCCAGCCCCACTCGGCGAAGGCGGCCTCGCCCGTGACGCTGCGCGTCGCCAGGATCACCAGCAGTGACAGGAACAGGCCGAGCGTCGCGGTGGTCTGGATCCAGCTCGTGTAGAAGCCGCGCCGTCCGTTCGGAGCATGTTCGGCCACGTAGGTCGCAGCACCGCCATATTCGCCGCCGAGCGCCAGACCCTGTGCGAGCCGCAGCACGATCAGGATGATCGGCGCCGCGATGCCGATCGCGGCCGCGTTGGGCAGGATGCCGACGATGAAGGTCGACAGACCCATGATGAGGATCGTGACCAGGAAGGTGTATTTGCGCCCGACGAGGTCGCCGATGCGTCCGAACACCAGGGCGCCGAATGGCCGGACGATGAACCCCGCCGCGAAGGCCAGCAGGGCGAAGATATCGCGCGTGGCCGGCGGATAGGCCGAGAAGAACTGGGCGCCGATGATCGCCGCAAGCGAGCCGTAGAGATAGAAATCGTACCACTCGAACACGGTGCCGAGCGACGACGCGAAGATCACGCGCTTCTCGGCCGAATTCATGGGCCGCGCTTTCTCACCCGCCCGCGGAATCACGGTTCCCACAGCCATGACCAACCCTCTCCGACACCATCGGCCTGCCGGCGTTCGACCGGAGGCGCGGCGCGTCCCAGCCTTGCGCCAGCTGCTGATCACCTATGCGTTATAGGAATTGGCGCGGGAATCAATTGGTAAACTGATTGTGAACGAACCCATCAACGCTGCCGCCTCCGGATCATGACGCAGGGCTCCAGAACGAGGAAGGGCGCGGCTTTCGCCACGCCCTCCAAGTTTCGTCGCGTGCGAGGGTCAGTGCGCGTGCGCGCCGGCCGCCCCGATGCCGGTCTCGGAGCGCACGTACTGCGCCTCGAAGGCCGCCCGCTCGCGCTGCGCGCGCCGGGACCTGTCCATCAGCGACACCACCCAGATCGTCGCGAAGGCCAGCGGCATCGAGAACAAGGCCGGGTTGTCGTAGGGGAAGAGCGGCGCGGGATGGCCGAACGTCGTCACCCAGACGGCCTTCGACAGGATCACCATGATGAACGCCGCGATCAGGCCGACGAGACCGCCGGCCAGCGCCCCCCAGGTCGTGGTGCCCCGCCAGAGGATCGACATGGCGAGAACCGGGAAGTTGCAGCTCGCCGCCACCGCGAAGGCCAGCCCGACCATGAAGGCGACGTTCTGGTTCTCGAACACGTAGCCGAGATAGATCGCCACGATGCCGATCACCACCGCCGCGATCTTCGAGAGGTTGACCTCGTGCTTCTCGGTGGTGCGCCCGCGGGCGATCACCTGGGCGTAGAGGTCGTGGCTGATCGCCGAGGCGCCGGCGAGCGTCAGGCCGGCGACGACCGCGAGGATCGTCGCGAAGGCCACCGCCGAGATGAACCCTAAGAAATACGGGCCGCCCACCGCATTGGCGAGGTTCACCGCCACCATGTTGGTGCCGCCGATCATGTCCTTCAGCTTGTCGAAGGCGCCGGCCGGGCCGAGCTTGAAGTAGCTCGGATCCGACATCAGCAGAGCGATGCCGCCGAAGCCGATGATGAAGGTGAGGATGTAGAAGTAGCCGATCAGGCCGGTGGCGTAGAACACCGACTTGCGGGCGGCCTGGGCGTCCGACACCGTGAAGAACCGCATCAGGATGTGCGGCAGGCCGGCGGTGCCGAACATCAGGCCGACGCCGAGGGAGAGCGCCTCGACCGGGTTCGACACGAGGCCGCCCGGCGCCATGATGGCGTCGCCCTTCGGATGGACCCGCACCGAATCCGCAAACAGCGTCTCCGGATTGAAGCCGTATCTGAACAGCACCGCGCCGGCCATGAAGGTCGCCCCGCCGAGCAGCAGGCAGGCCTTGATCACCTGTACCCAGGTGGTCGCCTTCATGCCGCCGAAGGCCACGTAGACGATCATCAGCACGCCGACGATGACGACCGCGTAGAGGTAGGGCAGGCCGAACAGGAGCTGGATCAGCTTCCCCGCGCCGACCATCTGGGCGATCAGGTAGAAGGCCACCACCACCAGGGTGCCCACCGCCGAGATGATGCGGATCGCCGTCTGGTCGAGGCGGAAGCTCGCCACGTCCGCGAAGGTGAACTTGCCGAGGTTGCGCAGCCGCTCCGCGATCAGGAACAGCACGATCGGCCAGCCGACCAGGAAGCCCGTCGAGTAGATCAGCCCGTCGAAGCCCGAGGTGTAGACGAGGCCCGAGATCCCGAGGAACGAGGCCGCCGACATGTAGTCGCCGGCGATCGCCAGCGCGTTCGTCCCGGCCGAGATCCCGCCGCCCGCCGCGTAGAAGTCGGCGGCGGACTTCGTGCCCTTGGCCGCCTTGTAGGTGATGCCGAGCGTCAGCAGGACGAAGAACAGGAACATCAGGATGGCCGGCCAGTTCGTGGCCGATTGCTGCACGGCGCCGAGATCCGGGCCGGCGGCGTAGGCGGTGCTCGCCGCGATCGTGGCGAGGGTCAATCCGGGGAGGAGGCGGTTCATCGGGCGACGCTCCGCTTCAGGGCGGCGCTCAGCGCGTCGAAGCGCGTGTTGGCCCGGGCCACGTAGATGCCGGTGAGCGCGAAGGCGAACAGGATCACGAACACGCCCACGAACAGCCCGAGCGAGGCGGTGCCGCCGACCTTCACGGCGAGCAGCGATTTGTCGAAGGCGATCAGGCCGATGAAGCCGAAATAGACCACCAGCATCAGGATCGTCAGCGTCCAGGCGAAGCGCGTGCGCTCGCTGACCAGCTGCTGGAATTCCGGTGCCCGCGCGATCCGCGCAACCTGCGGATCCTGATCTGCCCCGAGGGTCGCTGTCCCCGGGGGCGCCGGGCGTCCCCGCGCGCCGAGTGTCGTACCGCTGCTCATCGCTGTTCCTCCCGCGAGGGCTCCGCGGCCCCCGGGCTCATCGCCTTGGATTTGCATGGTTCTTTTTGGAGGCGGGCGCCGCACCGGCATCCGCCTCGATCAAGTCCCGCGCCGCCGTCTCGAAGGCGCGGGCACGATCAGGCCCGGTTCTGCCGGTTCTCGATCAGGTCGTCGACGACGGCGGGCTCCGCCAGCGTCGAGGTGTCGCCGAGCGAGCCGAAATCATCCTCCGCGATCTTGCGCAGGATCCGGCGCATGATCTTGCCCGAGCGAGTCTTGGGCAGGCCCGGTGCGAACTGGATCAGGTCGGGCGAGGCGATCGGACCGATATCCTTGCGGACCCAGGTCACGAGCTCCTTGCGCAGCGCATCGTCGCCCTCCTCGCCGTCATTGAGGGTCACGTAGGCGTAGATGCCCTGGCCCTTGACGTTGTGCGGGTAGCCGACGACGGCAGCTTCAGCGACCTTCGGGTGCGCAACCAAGGACGATTCCACCTCCGCCGTACCCATCCGGTGGCCCGAGACGTTGATCACGTCATCGACTCGGCCGGTGATCCAGTAATAGCCGTCGGCGTCGCGCCGCGCACCGTCGCCGGTGAAGTATTTACCGGGATAGGTCGAGAAGTAGGTCTGCTCGAACCGCTCGTGATCGCCGTAGACCGTGCGCATCTGGCCCGGCCAGGAATCGGCGATGCACAGATTGCCCTCGCAGGGCCCGTCCAGGACCTTGCCCTCGGCATCGACCATCTCCGGCTTCACCCCGAAGAACGGCCGCGTCGCCGAGCCGGGCTTGAGGGCGGTGGCGCCGGGCAGCGGCGTGATCAGGATGCCGCCGGTCTCGGTCTGCCACCACGTGTCCACGATCGGGCAGCGCCTGTCGCCGACCACGTTGTAGTACCAGTCCCAGGCCTCCGGGTTGATCGGCTCGCCGACTGAGCCCAGCACCCGCAGCGAGGCCCGCGAGGTCTTCTTCACCGGGCCCTCGCCGCCGCCCATCAGCGAGCGGATGGCGGTCGGCGCGGTGTAGAAGATGTTGACCTTGTGCTTGTCGATCACCTCCCAGAAGCGGGAATTCGACGGGTAGGTCGGGATGCCCTCGAACATCAGTGTCGTCGCGCCGTTCGCCAGCGGCCCGTACACGATGTAGCTGTGGCCCGTGACCCAGCCGACATCGGCGGTGCACCAGTAAACGTCGCCCTGGTGGTAATCGAAGACGTATTCGTGCGTCATCGACGCGTAGACGAGGTAGCCGCCGGTCGTGTGCACCACGCCCTTCGGCTGACCGGTCGAGCCCGAGGTGTAGAGGATGAACAGCGGGTGCTCGGCCTCGACCGCCGTGGCCGGGCACTCGTCGGTCACCTGCTCGGCCGCTTCGTCGTAATAGACGTCCCGGCCCGCCTCCATGGCGACGCTGCCGCCCGTCCGGCGCACCACGATGACGTGGTCGACCAGATCGCTGCCGATGCGCTTGATCGCTTCGTCGACATTGGCCTTGAGCGGCACCTTGCGGCCGCCGCGCAGGCCCTCGTCGGCGGTGATCACCAGCTTGGAGCCGCAGCCCTGGATGCGCGAGGCGAGGGAATCCGGCGAGAAGCCGCCGAACACGATGGCGTGGATCGCCCCGAGTCGCGCGCAGGCGAGCATCGCGTAGGCGGCTTCCGGGATCATCGGCAGGTAGAGCGTGACCCGGTCGCCCTTGCCGACGCCGCGGTTGCGCAGGACATTGGCCATCCGGCAAACCTGCGCGTGCAACTCGCGGTAGGTGATGTGCTTGGATTCGTCGGGGTTGTCGCCCTCCCAGATGATCGCGGTCTGGTCGCCGCGAGTCTCCAGGTGCCGGTCGATGCAATTGTAGGCGACGTTGGTGGTGCCGTCCTCGAACCACTTGATCGAGATCTTGCCCGGCTCGAAGCTGGTGTTCTTGACCTTCGAGAACGGCGTCATCCAGTCGATGCGCTTGCCGTGCTCGCCCCAGAAGGCGTCCGGATCGGAAATCGACGCCTTGTACATGTCATGATACTTGGCATCGTCGACGTGAGCACCCTCACGCCAGGCCGACTGCACCTCAATGACCTTGCCTTCCATGGCTTTCCATCCCTGCTTGGCGCCCGATCGTATCGCGGTCTGTGCCGCGCAGCCAGGACTTCCAAAGTCACGTAGCCTACACTTGAAGCCGGCGATATCCTCGTCGTTCCGCCCGTCAGTCCCCTGATTTTGCTGAATGAATTGGGCGCAATGCAACGCCGTGAGTGAAGCGTCGGCTTGGAGCTGTCAAGACGAGCTCCTGAAGAGTTCCGACAAGACAGTGTTCTTTGTCCGAGTATGGGGCGGATTCAGCCGCCTGCCGCCCGCCGCGCCGGCATGATGATCTCCACCAGCGTGCCGTCGTCGGCCGGCGTGGAGAGCCGAAGGCGACCGCCATTGGCCTCCACCAGGGCGCGGGGCAGGGCGAGGCCCTCCTCCACATCCGTGCCGCGACCGTCTGTGGCCCCCGTATCCCGAACCCGCAGGGCGACCGCCGCCCGCTCGACCGCCCCTGTCGACACGATGATCTGGCCGCCGGCCGCCGAACGCCGAAGCGCGTTCTCGATGATCAGGGCTGCGGCCCGACTCACGGAGCGCTCGTCGGCCTCCAGTTCCGCCAGATCGGAGGAGAAGCTCGTGCGCACGAGGATGCGGCCGCGGGCCGCCTCCGCCTGGAGCCGCGCCACGCATCCGGCCGCGACGTCGTTGAGATCGAGGGCGCGCGGTTCAAGGTGCAGGGCGCCGGCCTCCACGGCCGCGAGGTCGAGGAGTTTGCCGACGCGTTCGAGCATCCCGTGGCCCGAGGCCTTGATCTCGGCGAGACAGGCGCGATAGCGCGCATCGCCGAGGGCGCCGAAGGGCTCCTTCAGCATCGCATCGGCCAAGTCGATCATCCCGGTGAGGGGGTCGCGGACGGCGCGGTCCAAACGCGCCAGGGCTGTCTCGTTCGAGGAGTCGCGGTCAGATGTCTCCAGTGGCGGATGCCCGCGGAGGCGGCTCGTCCGCTCGAGGAGGCCGATGAGACGGTCATCCCCCGCGGCGGCCTTGACCTCGAGCGTCACCGGCGTTCCCGCGAGGGTCACACGGCGCGGTCCCCCCACCACGCCGCGCAGGATGTCGGCGACGGTCAGCACGCAATCTCGGTCGAACTGGGCGACGAAGCTCCCGCCGACGATCTCCCGGGGCTCGCAGCCGAACAGGGTGGCGGCGGCGCGGTTCACGGCCACGATCCGTCCCGCCTGATCCAGGGTGACGATGCCGGTATCGAGAGCGTCCAGAGCGGCTTCGGCGCCGACGGCCCGCTCGGCCTGCGCGGCCCGGGCAAGGCGTTCCGCCGCCAGGGCGGTCGCCGCATCGGCCTCCTCGACCGGGCGGAGGATCAGGCAGGTCGCGGCCTCGCCCGCCCAGATGCAGGCTCCGCTCAGGACTTCGACCGGCTGCGTATGCCCAGCCGCGCCTGAAATCGCGGTCAGGCGCGGGGCCGGATCCGCGTCCCCCGTCCGGGACAGGCCCGGAAGCAGCGTGTTGAGCCCGCGCTGCGACATGGCCGCGCTATCGGCGTCGCCGGTCAGCTCCAGTAGCCTGCGGTTTGCCGCGAGGACCACGCCATTCCGATGCACCAGAGCCGGAACCGGAAGCCCGTCCAGAATCTCGGCGAACGGAGCTGCGCTGCGCTGACCGTCGCGCAGATCCGGGATCCCCGCCTGTGGCCCGGGAAACGGCATGATCGCCCCGCCTTCCGGTCGCGATGCCGCGCTTTCGGGGGCCGCCTCGTCGCCGGCATAGCGTGCCCCGAGTGCCCGGGCGATCTCCCGGAATGCGGCATGCTCGTCCTTCGACAGAGCGACCGACGCGCGCTCGGCCTCGCCAGCACGCGCGGGCACAGGTTCGTCCGCGATCGCTTCGGCTTCGGCTTCGGAGGGCGCCTCGGTGAGGGCGGGCGCCGCGCTGTGCGCAACTTGCGTTTCCGGCGGGGCTGTCGGCGTGACCGTCGGCAGGGAGCGGATCAGGCCGAAGCCGGCAAAGCCCGAGAAGCTGGCTTCACCCCGTCCGAGCGGCGCGCCCGACAGTTCGATCCGGCACGGACCGGCGCCGGCATCCAGCACTGCCGGCTCGCCACGAAAGGTCCGCCGCTCCCGCAGGGCCGCCAGAACCCCATCGGCGCCCGACACGCGGCCGGCCGCGGCGAGATCCTGCCATCGCTGGCCGACGAGGCCCGCCAGCAGGTCCGGACCGGTGAATTGAACGACCACGCCCGAGGCATCGAGCCGCCACAGGAACCGGTCGTCCCGAACCGAGGCGGGCGTGGGCTCTGCACCGGGCCCGATCGCGTTGCCCTCGGGTCCGGCTCCATACCGGCCCTGCGACGCATACGCGTGCGCCGAACCGGTATCCGCGCCGTCGGAACGCGCTGCCGGCACCGCTGCTGCCGCCATCGGGCGCGTCCGCGACACCACCGGAGCCGTGGGAATCAGCAGGATCGCGCTCCTCCCATCATCGCGTTTCCCGCCGGCCAGCCAGCAGAGCATGGGCGGTGCGATGCGGCGTGGATCGAGGCGCAGCCGCGCGAGCCGGGGGGGAGCTTCGGTCGGAGCCGCCGCGACGATCTGGCGGGACAGCTCCGCAAGGCCGGGTCCGGAGAGCGACTCGGCCAGGGCGCGCGCCGCCGGGGGAGCGTGCAGGATCCGGCGCTCGTCCGCATCGATCACCAGATAGATCGCGTCCGACCGCGTCAGCGCCGCCGACAGGCTCGGCAGCCGCCGCCAGCTCGCGAACGCCGCGGCGAGGCCGTGCTCACGCTCCAGATCGGCCGGTGTCAGTGTCGTCTCCAAAGCCCGCGACCTCGAACCCAAACGCAATTCCACGTTCCTCCCGGGAGAAACGACGACGACCAACGCCCTTTTGTAAACGCTCTCTCGGGCAGGCGCTAAAACTTCGCAACGACCGTCACATGTTTACGTTATGTCAACCTTAATGCCGATGGCGTGGCTGGCATATGACGGCGAATCGGTTATTGTGCAGCGCACAACAAGCCATCCACAGGCTGATACGAGAGGAGACGACACATGGCCAATCCCCCGAACTACGAAGTCCCCGCCGAGATGCGCGAGATGGCCGAGAAGAGCGTCGAGCAGGCCCGCAAGGCGTTCGACAGCTTCATCGGCGCCGCCCGTCGCACGGCCGACACGGTGCAGGGCTCCGCGGAGCTGGCGCGGACCAACGCCCGTGACGTCTCGACCCGCGGCTTCGAATACGCCGAGCAGAACGTCAACGCGGCCTTTGATCTCGCTCAGAAGCTGGTCCGTTCCCGCGACATGCAGGAGGCCATGCAGCATCAGGCCGAATTCGTGCGCAGCCAGTTCGCCGCCATCCAGGCGCAGGCCAAGGAGTTCAGCGGCCTCGCCCAGAGCGCGATGCAGCAGGGCGCCGAGCGCGCCAAGTCGGCGATGCAACAGAGCGCCGACGAGGCCCGCAAGGCCATGGAGCAGGGTCAGGATGCCGCCAAGCAGACTGCTCAGAACGCGCAGGACGCCGCCGAGCGCGCCACGCACTGACGTCGCCCTCCCGGACTGGGTCACGGCCCGCTGCCGGCATCCGGTGGCGGGCCGTCTCGTTTTCGCCTGTATTGCCGCCGAGAGCCGCCCGGCGGACGGAACGGGTCCGCATCGAGCGAAGGATATTGGGATGCGCCTCGCTGTCTTCGGCCCGACGCGCCAGCGTCATGCTCTCCGCTTGACGATCGCCGCCCTGGCGCTCGCTACCGCGCTGCCCGGGACGGCGGCCCGGGCGCAGTACGTCGACGGCCCGAGCTACGATGATCCGGGCTATGAGCGCGGCTACCGCCGGGCGCCGCGTCGGGTCGAGCGTGAGCCCGTCGGCTTCAATTGCGATGCCGTGCAGCAGGGCATCACCGGGCCCAAGCCCTTCTCCTGCCCGCTTCCGGGTCCGCGGCCGCTCGGCGTGCGGTGTTTCTGCGATCTGCCGATCGCCTCGTTCAGCCCGGCGCAGACCGCCGTCGGCCGGGTCGTGCCGTAAGTGACGAGAGCGGCCGCGGCGCCCGGTATGGGCGACGCGGCCGGTGGTCCGGTGAGTCGCCGGACCGCTCAGTTCAGCACAACGACCTTGGCGCCGACTTTGACCCGCTCGTACAGGTCGGTCACATCCTCGTTGGTCATCCGGATGCAGCCCGACGACACGGCCTGGCCGATCGTATCCGGCTCGTTGGAGCCGTGAATACGGTACTCGGTGTGGCCGATATACATGGCGCGGGCGCCGAGCGGGTTCTCGATGCCGCCGGCCATGTAGCGCGGCAGATCGGGGCGGCGGGCGATCATCGCCTTGGGCGGCGTCCACGACGGCCACTCGCGCTTCGCCGTGATCGTGTTGGTGCCGCTCCAGCTGAAGCCCGGGCGTCCGACGCCGACGCCGTAGCGGATCGCCTGACCGTGGCCGAGCACGTAGTAGAGCCGGCGCTCGGCGGTGGAGACCACGATGGTGCCCGGGGCGTAGGGCGCGTCGAAGGCCACGACCTCACGGGGGATCGGCTGGACCTGCGCCTGCGGTGCGGCCTGCACGCCCTGGCCGTAGCCCGGGACGTAGGTGCCCTGGTAACCGTACGGACCCTGATCCTGGTAATACGTGTCGGCCTCGTCGCTCCCGAAGGGATCGTAGGACGAAGCGGCGAGGGCGGGTGTCGCGGCAAGAACAGTCGCGCCCAGCAGCGCGGCGAGTGCGGTGACCGAGGTCTTCATGGGTGGCCTGCCTGTGCAATAACCTTTGCCATTACAAGCGTGAGCATAGGCAACCAGTTCCACACAACCGCCACGATTTTGGTTGGCGGTGAAATACGCAGGCCCTTTCACCCGTGCTGGTTAATCAGACCCCCTCGTCGGTATGCACATCGAACCGGGCGAGATGGGCGTAGCCGAAGTTGGTGGAGATCGCGCAGTCGGTGGCATCGCGCCCGCGCGCCATGACGATGCGGCCGATGCGCGGGCGGTTGTGCCGGGCGTCGAAGGTGTACCAGCGCGGCCCGGACGGCCCGTCGAGATAGACCTCGAACCAGGCGGAGAAATCCATCGGCGCCGGGTCCTTGGGCACGCCGATGTCGCCGAGATAGCCGGTGGCGTAGCGGGCCGGGATGTTCATGCAGCGGCAGAACGCGATGGCCAGATGCGCGAAGTCGCGGCAGACGCCCTCGCGCTGCATGAAGCCGTCATGGGCGGTGCGGGTGGCGTCGGCACGCTGGTAGTCGAAGCGCAGGCGCTCGTGGGTGTAGTCGACGATCGCCTGGACGCGAGCCCAGCCCTCCGGCGTGCTGCCGAACAGCGACCATGCGGTCTGGGACAGCTTGTCGGTGTCGCAGTAGCGCGAGCCGAGCAGGAACATCAGCACGGCATCCGGCAGGTCCTGCACCGGGATCTGGCGCGCTCCGGGCTCGACCACGTCCGGCTCGCCGCTGTCGGCGACCGTGAAATCGGCCGAAACCGTCAGTTGGCCCGGCGGCGCAACGATGCGGTGGCAGATGTTGTCGAAGGTGTCCCGATACTCGTGGGCCGGGATCGGCGGATCGAAGGTGATGACGTGCGGCGTCAGCACGTCGGGCATCCGCGACGGGTGGACGCTCAGCATCAGGATCATCGGGGTCGGCTGGGTCATCGTGAAGGCGATATCGAAACCCGTCTTGATCTTCATCGCGGCCATCTCGCTGTGGTGCCATTCGCGCGGGGTCGCCACGCACGCTCGTTCCGGGTCCGGAATCAACGCGCCGGGACTGGGGTGGAATCCTGGCTCTGGATCGGCGCTGCCGGGGCCGGATTCATCGTGGCCATGGGCAACTCGACGACGTCGACTTCGACGCGCATGCCGAGATCGTCGCTGGCCAGACCGAAGAAGGATCCGTGCAGCGGCACGGCCTGTGCCGGATCACGCGTCACCGCCACGCGGATCAGGTCGCGGTTCCCGACAATCCCGTTGGTGGGGTCGAACTCGACCCAGCCGGCGCCGGGCAGGTAGACCTGCAGCCACGCATGGGTTGAGCCGCCGCCGACATGGCGCGCCCGGTCGTTGCGGGGATTGTAGAGATATCCGGACACGAAGCGGGCCGCCATGCCGAGCGCCCGCACCGCCTCCATCATCAGCACCGCGAAATCGCGGCACGAGCCGCGCTTGCCGCGCAGGGTGGTGAGCGGGTCCTGCACGCCCTTCTCGGAGCGCGCGAGGTAGGTGAAGTTGGCGCGCACGCTGCGGGTCATGGCGGCCAGCAGTTCCTGCGTGGGGATGCGCCCGTCCGCCGGCAGGAAGCTGCGCGCCCAGGCATCGACCTCGTGGCGCGGGTCCGGCCATTGCCGCTCGATCGAGCGGGCGAGATCCGGCATGTCCTCCGCGCCGTAGCCGAACGGGTAATGGGTCGCGTGCGGGGCGAGGGGGAAAACCGGGGCGTGCTCCGGCGTGTGCTCGAGGGTGATGCCGCAGGCGAAGGTGAGTCTTTCCGCCCGTGTGTCGAAGGTCGCCACTGCCACGCAATTGCCGAACACGTCGAAGAGCCAGCGCAAGGTGGCCGGCTCCGGCGTGATGTCGAGGGTCGCCTCGATCAGCCGCTGGTCGTAGCTGTCGCGCGGCCGGAACATGATCCGGTGCTCGCCGAACGAGACCGGGCGCCGGTACTGGTAGACCGTTTGGTGGCGGACGGACAGGATCGGCAAATCGGCTCTCCCGGCGCATGCCGCCGTGGCTTCATCAACGCGCGACGGCACGATGCAAGGGCCGGGCCCCGCCGGTCGAAGGCCGGTGCGCGAAGGGGCGATTGGCAGCGCAACCGGACGATGGCCCCTCAGAGGACCGGCGGTGGCGGCTCGGCGGCTGCGCGTTCCGCCTCGACCAGGACGTCGAGCGGGCGCCAGGGCTTGGCGATGAACACGGCCTCTTGCGGCAGTTCGGGGCGGGGCAGATCGTGGCCTGAGGTCACGACCAGTCGCGCCCGGGGCCAGAGGGTCGCCACCGCCCGGGCGAGCTGCAGCCCGTCCATCTGGCCGGCGAGCCGGACATCGGCGAAGACCAGCGCGACCTCGCCACCCCGCGCCTGCAGGACCGACAGGGCCGCTTCGGCGCTGTTGCACCCGATGACGTCGAGCTCGGTCTCTTCGAGCAGCGTCTCGGCGAGGGCGCGGATTTCGGGATCGTCTTCAACCACGAGTGCTAGCCGCGGATGCGCGGTAGCCGATGCGGCGACGCCGGCCTCCTGTCGGGCGGGCTGGTCGGCCTCCTGACGCACGCGGCGCACGAGGGCGGCGAGATGCTCCGGCACGCCCTCGGAAACCAAATCATCGTAGAACGACGCCAATGTCCGGCCGATCTGATCGAGCGGAACGCCCGGCGTCAGCGTATCGGTAAGCGGCAGGGGTGCGCTCGTCTGGTGCTTGCTCAAGGACTCCCCCCGAAGTCTTCCCGTGCGACGGACAAGAACGCGGTGCACAGGGAGGAAAGTCGGCAATTCGCCGGTGGTTGCGAAACGCAGACCGAATCGCGACGCGGCTCTCGGACCCGTTACTGCGTGACGGTTTCCGCGTCGGCATACGCCATGATGCCGGAGACCGCCCGCACGTTCTGGTAGCGCGAGCCGCGGGTGCTCATCATCGCCTCGAACTTCTCGTGGACCTGGGCCACCGACAGGCTGACGGGCTTGCGATGGCGACCGCGGCCGGTGAAGCGACCCGCCGCGAAGAAGATCGCGCGGTTGGCCCGGGCCGGACCGGGGAGCAGCGCAGCTGCGGCCGTGGCCGGCTTGTTCACGACGTTGGCGAGGAATTCCTCGGCGTCGTCCGGCCCGAGGAAGTGGGCAAGGTAGACTTCGCCGAGAGTAAGTTCGCGCCCGATGCGCAGCGCGATCCGGGCGGCGTCCCGCTTGAGCATCTCGCCGGCCATCAGCGCCGAAAGATAGGGATCGCGGCGCAGTTCGAGTACCCGGGCGCGCTCGGCCGGATCGGTGATCACCGGCCGGTCGTTGGCATCGGCCGTGACCAGCGCGGCCTCCTTCTCCAGGCCGTACTTGGCGCCGAAGTCGCGGACGACGCCGAGCCACGTGCGCTCGATGAATTGATAGAGGCCGGTCGCCGAGGAGGTCTTGGCCTGGACCGCCGTGATAAAGCTCGATTCCTTGTCGGCCACCGCCATGAGCAGGACTGGGTCGGTCTGCACGGCCTGTGCGGCGCGCACGATCGTCTGGACGATGTGGCGCCGGATCTTCATCGGGCCGAATTCGAGGATGTCGTTCGGGTCGCCCCCCGCACTTTCGGAGAGCAGGAAGTCGTAGGACACGCGGTCGACCGTGTTGGAGCCGATCTCGGTGTCGAGGTCGTGCACGGCGGCGAAGCTCGACGCAGCGCGCAGGGGCGTGCGCTCCAGCTCGTCCTCCAGCGCCACGGTGTGGATGCGCGGCCGCGGCATCGGGATCTCGGTGGCGGCTTCCGCGACCGACACGGCCGGCGACAGGCCGACCTTGCCGAGATCGACGCCCGAGCCGATCAGCGCCGCGCTGAGGCCGCCGGCGATCAGCGACACGGTCATCACCGACCGGACAAGGGCGGAACGGCTGCCATGGGCGCGGCCGAGCATCGGCTGCGCGGCGATCACGTCGGCGCGGCCCGCGCCGAAATGCCCGGCGCCCGGTTTGCCCGTGCCCGACTTGCCCATGATGGTCTTCGACGTTCCGACCGTGCGGCCCTGCATCGTTGATCCGATTCCCCGCGCGCCGGTAATGGCGCCCGGATTCAACATCGCTTGACAGATGTGGCGACAACACGGCCGTGCTTGTGGCGGCTCTGGGGCGGGGCGAGGTGATTTTGCGGCCGAGGCCAGGAGGAGGACAGGCGGAAGCACGATTCCCGGCGCCATGCCGGTATTCGGCGCAGGGGACGGTCGCCTCTTACCGCCCGCCTTCGCGACAGCCGCACAGCGCGAAGTCGGCCACGGAAGCGGGCCACGAAGGAGAAGCCGTCACGCTACCATTGGACCGAGACGCTCGCCAGCAGTGTCCGCCCGAGGCTCATCCGGCAAAAGCCGCTGCTGCAGATGCCCCGCCGCTGATCCGCCACGTTGCGTGCGGTGACGGCGAATCGAACGGCCGAAATCTCGTAATGTAACGACAGGTCAATGGCGGTAAGGGTCGGATTTGTCTGCGTGTTGATCGGATTGGCCTTGGTTCTCCCGGTGTAGCGAAGGCCGGCGCCACCGCCGAGCCCGGCCAACTCGCCGGTCGGGACCGTGTAGTCCAGGAAGATCCCGGCTTGTTCGAGGGGAACTCCGACCGGGACCTTGCCGCGGTCGGCACCGTTGCTCTTCGTGACCCTGGCGTCGGTGTGGGCATAGGATGCGATGCCGCTGAACCCGTCGCCGAGCGAGAAGACACCCTCGAACTCGGCACCCTTCACCGTTATTGCACCTGTCTGAACGAAGTAGCGCGGGTCCTGCGGATCGGGGGTCAGGACGTTCGACTTGGTCAGCTCGTAGAGCGCGGTCGTGAACAGGGCGTTCATGCCGCCCGGCTGATACTTGACGCCGATTTCGTAATTCTCACCCTCGGACGGTTCGAACGGCGTGGATCCTCTCCGCGGCGACTGCGTGCCGCCCTGCGGCAGGAAGGAGGTCGCGTAGGTGGCGTAAGGCGCGACGCCGTTGTCGAACAGGTAGGTCAGGCCCACACGCTCGGTCAGCGCCGACGGGGTGGCCTGCGCCTCCCCCAGGGTGATCCGGTCGAGCGTGTTCAAGCTGGCGAAGTCCTGCCGCACGCCCGCCGTCAGCCGGAACCGACCGAGGGCGATCTGGTCCTGACCGTAGAGGCCGACCTGCTGCAGGGACTGGCCGGTCAGCGAACCCATCTGGGACAAAGCGTACGGATAGGGCGCATTGATCGGATTGCGAAGGTCCAGCGCCGGGGCCATGCCATAGAGTTCGCGCTTCGCCGTGTCCTGCTGGAAATAGTCGAGGCCAATCAGGCCGGTGTGGATCAGAGGGCCGGTCTTGAACCCGGCCTGGACATTGTTGTCGACCGTGACGACGGAGAGGTTTTCCCGGATCTGTTCGGCGTATCGATTGAGCGTATAGCCGTTCGACGCAAGACCCATCCCGTCGACTAGGTTCCCACGGAAATCGACGCCGCCGACGCGGAAGCTCTGGCGGAAGACGATGTCGTCGCCGGGGCGGCTCTCGAGTCTGTAGCCGAACTGGTACTGGCTTTGGTCGAGCCTGTCGAAGTTCGGGTCGCTGAGCCCGATCCGCGTTACCTTACCGGACGGCCCGCTGTAGACGAAGGGCCACATCGCCGTGTGGTTGCGGGCGACCTCGCCGAGCAGCGTCAGCGTCGTGGCGTCGCCGAGTCTGACGGTGAGCGCCGGTGCAAGGCTGATCCGGTCGTCCGGCGTCCAGGCAATCTGCGTTCCGCTCTGCCGCACGAGCCCCGTCAACCTATAGAGCACGCCGTCGGCCCCGGCGACCGGACCGCTCACGTCGAACCGGCCCTGGCGGCGTCCGTAGTTGCCGATATCGGGGCCGGTCTCGTGGAACGGCTGCGCGGTCGGAACCTTGCTGACGAGATTCACTAGGCCGCCGGGATCGTTGGCTCCGAACAGCACCGAGGTCGGCCCGCGCAGGACCTCGATTCGCTCCGTCTCGTAGGGGTCGTTGCGGAAATAGGCGTAGACGCCGTTGCCTTGCCGAAGCCCGTCCTTGTAGTTGCCGAACTGGCTTGCGGCGAAGCCGCGGATGATGAACACGTCGTAGCGCGCGTCGTGGCCGAACGGCTCGTTTTGCACCCCGGCCGAGTAGGATAGCGCTTGGCTCACGGCCTGCGAGCCCTGTCGCTGAATCTGCTGCTTCGTCACGACGGACACGGATTGCGGTGCCTCGAGGACCGGTGTGTCCGTCTTCGTGCCAACGAGGCTTCGAGCTGCGACGTAGCCGTTTCCGGGACCGGTCGGCGATTCGGGCGATTGCGGCGAGGGATCTGATCGCGATCCGAAAACCTGCAACTCTTCGAGGGTTACGGAACTCTGACCCAGTGCGGCGCCGGATCCGCACGCCATGCCTACCGCGGCCCCACCCAACCAGGACCGGAACGGGCGTCCACGCCGCCGGAGGATGATCCAGAACCTCTGCATGTCGATTCCATCGAAGCTTCGCCGGAAGGCAGCGCTAATGGGGGCGGCCGATCATGAGAAGTCGGCCACTTCAATTCCGAAAGATGTTTGGCATTTAGATCGCTTGTCTCTGACAACCGTGGCGCTTATATCACAATAAGCTGGAGTTTTAATATTTCAAATGTGATTTTAAACCAGCAAAAATTGACAACATACAGCATTTATATCAACAAAATGGCTCTATTTTTACGTTACAAACAGCAAAATAAAGTAAAAAAGAAAGAAATTATTACATATAATACTTTATATATAGCCAATCAATTCACCAGTGTACCATGTTCTTCCTGGCCGCCTCGGCGGAGATGGCTTGACACTTCCATGTCGTGGCACCACAGAACTGTACGGACGACATCGCCCCGGCAGGCATTGCTTGGAGATTCCGGGGCGCTCGGCGGCCTCCGATGCGGGGTGACCTCGCGTCGGCAGGCTCTTTCGCCCCGCGCCGGTCGCATCTCCAGGCGCAACGCGCATATCCCGAGCCCTCCGCGCTGGACCGACAGCCGATCCGGCTGCGGGCGCAAGGCGGCAGGGACACGGGGCGCACCGATTGCCACCCGATCGGGAAGGGTTCTAAGAGAGCGCCCTGCGGGTGCCGCGCCGAAGTCGTGCGGCGCCCGGCCCCGTGTTCCTGCCAGAGTCAGCCCCGATGAGCGGCGTCAACGAGATCCGGTCGACCTTCCTCGACTACTTCGCCAAGGCGGGGCACGAGGTCGTACCCTCTTCGAGCCTCGTGCCGAAGAACGATCCGACGCTGATGTTCACCAACGCCGGCATGGTGCAGTTCAAGAACGTCTTCACCGGCGTCGAGAAGCGCGCCTACGATCGGGCCACCACCGCACAGAAATGCGTGCGCGCGGGCGGCAAGCACAACGATCTCGACAATGTCGGCTACACGGCACGCCACCACACGTTCTTCGAGATGCTCGGCAACTTCTCGTTCGGCGACTATTTCAAGGACCGCGCGATCGAACTGGCCTGGACGCTGATTACCAAGGAATTCGGCCTCAAGCCCGACAAGCTCCTCGTCACCGTCTACGCCGACGACGATGAGGCGGCCGGCCTGTGGAAGAAGATCGCCGGGCTGCCGGACGACAAGATCATCCGGATCGGCACCTCCGACAATTTCTGGCAGATGGGCGATACCGGTCCCTGCGGCCCGTGCTCGGAGATCTTCATCGACCAGGGTCCGGCGCTTCAGGGCGGGCCGCCCGGCTCGCCGGACGAGGATGGCGACCGGTTCCTGGAATTCTGGAACCTCGTGTTCATGCAGTACGAGCAGCTGGAGCCGGGCGTCCGGAATCCGCTGCCGCGGCCCTCGATCGACACCGGCATGGGCCTGGAACGCATGGCGGCGATCCTCCAGGGCGTCCACTCGAACTACGACACCGACCTGTTCCGGGCGCTCATCGACGCGGTGGCGCACGCGGTCTCGCGAGCACCGGAGCCGGCGACGCTCGCCTCCTACCGCGTGATCGCCGACCACCTGCGCGCCTCGTCCTTCCTGGTGGCCGACGGCGTGCTGCCGGGCAACGAGGGCCGCGGCTACGTGCTGCGCCGGATCATGCGCCGGGCCATGCGCCACGCCGAGATCCTGGGTGCGCGGGAACCCACCATGTACCGCCTCGTGCCGACGCTCGTGCGCGAGATGGGTCAGGCCTATCCCGAGCTGATGCGGGCCGAGAGCCTGATCGCCGAGACCCTGAAGCTGGAGGAGACGCGCTTCCGGCGCACGCTGGAGCGCGGCCTGTCGATCCTCGATGCCGAGAGCCGCGACCTTCGGCAAGGCGACAAGCTCTCCGGCGAGACCGCCTTCACCCTCTACGACACCTACGGCTTCCCCCTCGACCTGACCCAGGATGCGCTGAAGGCCCGGGGCATCGGCGTCGACACGGAGGCGTTCACCGCGGCGATGCAGCGCCAGAAGCAGGCGGCGCGCGAGGCCTGGAAGGGCTCGGGCGAGGCCGCGACCGAGACCGTGTGGTTCGGGCTGCGCGAGCGCGTCGGCGCCACCGAATTCCTCGGCTACGAGACCGAGAGCGCCGAGGGCATCGTCACCGAACTGCTCCGCGACGGCGCCGAGGTGCGGAGTCTGGAGGCGGGCCAGACCGGCCTCGTCCTGGTGAACCAGACGCCGTTCTACGGCGAGTCGGGCGGCCAGGTCGGCGATACCGGGCTGATTCTGGCGCCGGGCGTGCGGGCGCGGGTCACCGACACCCAGAAGAAGCTCGGCGACGTGTTCGTCCACCACGTCACGGTGGAGGAGGGCACGTTGAGCCTCGACCAGCCGGTCGAGCTGAAGGTCGATCACGCCCGCCGGAAGGCGATCCGGGCCAACCATTCGGCGACCCACCTGCTGCACGAGGCCCTGCGGCAGGTGCTGGGCGACCACGTCGCGCAGAAGGGCTCGCTGGTCAGCCCCGAGCGGCTGCGCTTCGACATCAGCCACCCGAAGCCGATCGAGCCGGACGAACTCGCCCGGGTCGAGGACATCGCCAATGCGGTGCTGCTCCAGAATGCGCCCGTCGTCACCAAGCTGATGGCGGTGGACGACGCGATCGCGTCGGGCGCCCGGGCGCTGTTCGGCGAGAAATACGGCGAGGAGGTCCGGGTCGTCTCGATGGGGCTGCCGGTCGATGCGCAGGCCGAGCAAGGCCGCCCGAAGAACTTCTCCGTCGAGCTCTGCGGCGGCACCCATGCCGCGCGCACCGGGGATATCGGCGCCATCACCATCGTGGGCGAGAGCGCGGTAGGGGCCGGGGTCCGCCGGATCGAGGCGCTGACCGCCGATGCGGCCCGGCATCACCGCGCCGCGGAGGCCCGGACGCTGGCGGCTCTGGCCGGCATCCTCAAGGCACCGGTCTCGGAGGCGCCCGATCGGCTGACCGCCCTGATGGAGGAGCGGCGGCGCCTGGAGCGCGAACTGGCCGAGACCCGGCGCAAGCTCGCCATGGGCGGTGAGGGCGGCTCCGGGGCCGGCGCGCAGCAGACCGAGATCGGCGGCGTGGCGTTCCGCCGGTCGGTGGTCGCGGGCCTCGACATGCGCGACCTCAAGCCGATCGTCGACGAGGAGAAGAAGCGCCTCGGTTCCGGCATCGTGGCTGTCGTCGGCGTCGGACCCGACGGCAAGGCGGGTCTGGTGGTCGGCGTCACCGACGACCTGACGGGGCGCTACGACGCGGTCGGGCTGGTGCGGGCCGGCGCCGGCGCCCTCGGCGGCAAGGGCGGCGGCGGACGCCGCGACATGGCGCAGGCCGGTGGTCCGAACGGGGCCGGCGCGGAAGCCGCCCTCGACGCGGTCGAACAGGCCCTCACCGAGGCGGCCTGAACGCGGAAGGCCGCACCGTCGCCGGTGCGGCCTCGTCGAGTCCCAGCGTTGCGTGGGCCGAGCGGCTTACTTGCTGCCGCCGCCCGCGCCGCCCTGCGGCGCGACCCGCGACGGCTGACCGGCATTGCCGCCCGCCGCCGAATCCGTCGTGATGGTGTCGGCCGGCCGTCCGGTCGGGGAATAGGTGACCGATGGCACGCTCCCGGTGGTATCGGCCTGCGTGCTGACGACGCCCGGTGCACCGGGCGGGACGACGGCGCCGGCCGGGGTTTCGACGACCTGCGCAGAAGCCGGCACGACGATGGCGACGGCGAGAACGGTGGCGAGAAGGGTCCGGGTCATGGCAATTCCTGTTGCTGTCAGACCCAAGCAACCTTGATAGCGCACAATCGATCCTGCGATGTTGCGCCGCAGCACATGCGGGACGGCGTTTCCGCCGCGGATCGGAGGCGAAACGGTCTTCGCCTAGTTCACCCGCGTCCAGCTCTGCCGCTTGCAGAACACGCTCATCACGCAGCCCGAAACCTCGAGGGTGTTGGGGCCCGTCAGGCGCAGCGATCCGGAATAGGTCTTGCCGTCGTTCGGGTTGTAAAGCGACCCGGAATAGCCTGAACCGTCCGGCTGGCGCGCGTCGAGGATCTGGACGCCGACGACGCTGCGGCCGCGCAGCGCCGGATCGGGGTTCTTCACATCCAAGGCCTTCCCGGGGGCGCTGACGATCGTCCCGCAGAAACCGCCACCGCAGGGTGCGATGCGCACCCGCGAACTGCCGGTCTCCGTGAGCCAGAGACCGGCCGGGTCGGCCGCCCGGGCGGGGCCGGCACCTGCACCCAGCGCGAGCGCCATCAAGGCGGTACGGCCAAGCCACGAACGCATCGTTTGCCTCCTGATGAGTGCAGCCGCGCGGATGATGCGGCCGGAAGAGCTGCGTTATCGTCTGGCGCGCGACGACGCGAGCGCGCGATCCTGCCGCGGCGGGGACGCTGCCCGCTTCCTGTCAGCGGGACCCGGATGGCAGAGCGGTGCCGAGATAGGTCTCCACCACCTCGCAGAACGGCTGACCGGCCCCCGTCGTGAGCACCGCATCGACCTCGAACAGGGCATCGTCCGGATGCGGCGCGGCTTCCGAGCTGTGGGCGCGAACCTCGACGGTCCGTCGGACCGGCGCCAGCGGCCGCACGACCCGGCCGAACGGCGTGTGGGTCCCGTCCAGCACGGCGTTCATCTCGGGCGTCAATCGGGCCGGCACGTACCAATTGTCGGCCTCGGACATCACGCGATCGCCGCAGACGAGGCGGACCCGGCGATAGCGCACCGGCTCGTCCGGGCCGATCGCCAGCCGGGCCCGCTGCGCGGCGGTCAGCGGCTTGTCGGACCCCGGCAGGCGCTGTGCCACGAGGTGCGGATCGGCGGCGAGCTTGTGCTCGGCGCACCAGCCTTCGAGGGCGAGCGTCGCGCTGTCGGAGGCGAGGATGCGCGCGCGCAGCGCCGCCGTCAGGGCCTGCCGGTCGGTCGGCCTGTCGAGCACGGCCGGGGCCTCCGCGGCGGCCCGGCCCGGACGGCTCACCGGCAGCGCGGCCAACGCGGCCAGCAGGATCACGAGGGGCTGTCGGGCGGATCGCCCGCCGCGCACCGGTCCAGAGCCGTGCCCGATCGCGTTGCAATCGAGCACAGCTCTCAGCCTTTGTTTCAACGCGCTCTCTTGCGCCGAACCGGCGTCCACTTCGGCGGAGAGCGCTCTGGCCACACGTCGACTCCTCATGGACGCCTCGCTTAACCCGGTGCGGTTAACGCCCGACCCGGCCGCGAGTCCATCCCGAGAAAGCTCGCCTTCCAGGTTGAGGACCGGCCGGGGCGCTAGCGCCGCGCCGCTGGCGGCAGGTCGGTGCAGAGGCCGAGCGCCGCCTCGGCGGCGAGGCCGATCGTCTCGCCGAGCGTCGGATGCGGATGGATCGTCCGGCCGATATCGACCGCGTCCGCCCCCATCTCGATGCCGAGCCCGATCTCGCCGATCAGGTCGCCTGCGCTCGGACCCACGACGGCGCCGCCCACGACGCGCCTGGTGCCGGCCTCGAACAGCAGCTTGGTCAGGCCGTAATCGGCACCGTTGGCGATGGCCCGGCCCGAAGCGGCCCAGGGAAAGCGCGCCACCTCCACGGTCCGGCCCGCCGCCTTCGCGGCGGCCTCGGTGAGGCCGACCCAGGCGATCTCCGGATCGGTATAGGCGACGGAGGGGATCGCCGCGGCGTCGAATCCGGCCCGGTGCCCGGCGGCGACTTCGGCCGCGACATGGCCCTGGTGAACCGCCTTGTGGGCGAGCATCGGCTGGCCCACGAGGTCGCCGATGGCGAGGATGTGCGGCACGTTCGAGCGCATCTGGGCGTCGACCGGCACGAACCCCCGGTCCACCATGACGCCCGCCGTCTCAAGACCCAGGGCCGCGCCGTTCGGCCGGCGGCCGGCCGCCTGGAGCACGAGGTCGTAGGTCGTGGCCTGCACCTCGCCCGCCAGGGTGACGGCGATGCCCGCAGGGGCCGGTGCGGCGGAGACCACTTCGGCGCCGGTCAGCAGGCGGTCGAACCGGTGTGCGTTGCGCTTGGTCCAGATCGCCACGAGGTCGCGATCCACGCCCTCCAGCAGGTTCGGAAGCCGCTCGACGACGTCGACCCGGGCGCCGAGCGCGCTGTACACCGTGGCCATCTCCAGGCCGATGATGCCGCCGCCGATCACCAAGAGCCGGCGCGGCACGCAGGGCAGCTCCAGCGCGCCGGTTGAGTTCACGATGCGCGGATCCTCCGGCAGCATCGGCAGGGCGACCGGCGACGAGCCCGCCGCCACGATGGCGCTGCGGAAGGCGATGCAGCGCTCGCCGCCCTCGTGCAGGGTGACCACGACGGCGTTCGGTCCGCTGAAGCGCGCCGTGCCGCGGATCACCGTGACCTTGCGCTGGCGCGCCATCTGGGCGAGCCCGTCGGTGAGGCGGCGGACGGTGGCGGCCTTGAAGATCCGCAGCTTCCCGAGATCGATCGCGGGCGCGCCGAAGCTGATGCCGTGGGCGGCGAGGCGCTGGGCCTCTTCGGTGACGGAGGCCACGTGCAGCAGCGCCTTGGACGGGATGCAACCGACATTCAGGCACACGCCGCCGAGCGTCGCGTCGCGTTCCACCAGGATCACCCGCTGTCCGAGATCGGCGGCGCGGAAGGCGGCCGAATAGCCGCCGGGGCCGCCGCCGATCACCAGCACGTCGCAATCGGCGTCCGTGCGCTCGGTGATGGCGGGCGCGGCCGTGGCCTGGGCGGGCGGCGCCGGCTCTGCGCTCACATCCGCGGGGGCGATGCGGGCGATCAGCGTGCCGGCCGAAACCGTATCGCCGAGGCCGACCAGCATTTCCACGAGCCGCCCCGCCACCGGAGACGGGATGTCCAGGGTCGCTTTGTCGGATTCGACCACCAGCAGCGTCTGGTCGCGGGCGATCGCCGCGCCCGGTTTCACCGGAATCTCGATCACCGGCACGTCGGCATAGTCGCCCAGATCCGGAACGCGGATCTCGTGGAGCTCGCGCATGGCGGCGGCCGTCACAGGAGCGCGCGGCGCAGGTCCGACAGGACCGCGGCCACGTGTCCGAGGAAGCGGGCGGCGGCGACGCCGTCGACCACGCGGTGATCCCACGACAGGCTCAAGGGCAGGATCAAACGCGGCTGGAAAGCCTTCCCGTCCCAGACCGCCTCCATGCGCGCGCGCGCCGCGCCCAGGATCGCCACTTCGGGGGCGTTGATGATCGGCGTGAAGCCGTCGCCGCTGATGCCGCCAAGCGACGAGACCGAGAAGCAGCCGCCCTGCCTGTCGGTGCCCGGAAGGGTCCCGGCCCGGGCCTTCTCCGCCATGGCGGCCATCTCGGTGGCGATCGCCATAATCCCCTTGCGGTCGCAGTCGCGCACCACCGGCACCATCAGGCCCTTCGGCGTGTCGACCGCGAAGCCGATATGGACGTAGTCCTTCAGAACGAGGTCGCCGCCTTCGAGGGACGCGTTGAAGCGCGGATAGGCCCGGAGCGCCGAGGCCGCGGCCTTGATCAGGAAGGCCACCATGGTGAGCTTGGCGGGCGGCGTGCGCGTCTCCTGGTTCAGGCCCGTGCGGAACGATTCGATCTCGGTCACGTCGGCCCGGTCGAAGTTCGTGACGTGCGGGATCGTCAGCCAGTTGCGGCTGAGATTGGCGCCCGAGAGCGTCTGGATCCGCGACAGGGGCTCGCGCCGGATCGGGCCATACTTGGCGAAATCCACGGCCGGCCAGGGTGGCAGGCCGGCGCCGATGCCGGATGCGGGCGCGCTCGGCGGCGCGGCGAGGGCGGCCTTGACGAAGGCATGGACGTCCTCGCGCAGGATCCGGCCCTTGGGTCCGGTGGCCGGCACGCGGTCGAGGGCCACGCCGAGTTCCCGGGCGAGCTGGCGCACGGACGGGCTGGCATGGACGTCGCCTCTCGTTGCCGGCAGTGCACCATTCCCTCCCCCCTCGGTGGGGGAGGGCGGCCCCTGCGTCAGCAGGGGTCGGGAGAGGGGAGCGCCGTTTCCGGATATGTCACGACCGGCATGAAGGGCAGTGCTCTCTTCTGCACCGTCGTTCCCCTCTCCCGACCCGCTTCGCGGGCCACCCTCCCCCGCAGAGGGGGGAGGGAGGGCGCCAGCTGCATCGGTGCCCCCGTCCGCGGGTTCCACCATCAGGATCGGCGTCCCCTCCGAGACTTTCGAGCCGACCGAGACCAGCAGCTCGCGCACCGTGCCGGCGACCGGGGAGGGGACCTCCATGGTCGCCTTGTCGGATTCGATGCTGAGGATCAGGTCGTCCACGGCGAGGCGGTCGCCCGGCTTCACCAGAAGCTCGATGACCGGCACGTCCCGGTAGTCGCCGATATCCGGGAGGGCGATCTGCAGCGCGGCGCTCATGCGGGTTGGATTCCGGGTTGGAAGGCTGTGGCCAGGCTTCCCGCGTGCGGGCAGCGGATTTGCGGCGCTTCAGACATCCCATCCATACCCCTCATCCTGAGGTGCCGGAGCGTAGCGGAGGCCTCGAAGGAGGGCTCCAGGCATCGCGCGGCCGGCTGGAGGGCTCCTTCGAGGCCCGCTGGCGCGGGCACCTCAGGATGAGGTCGTGGATGGGATGCGTGACTTCATCGCCTCAGACGGTCCAGGGCGCGGGCGCGTCCGCCGCGATGCCATACCGGCGGATCGCCTCGGCGACCGTGGCGCGGGGCACGGTGCCGGCTTCGGCCAGGGCGTGCAGGGCCGCGATCGCCACGTGCTGGCGGTCCACCTCGAAGAAGCGGCGGAGCGCGCTCCGGGTGTCGCTGCGGCCGAACCCGTCGGTGCCGAGCACCACGAAGCGCGCTTCGACATAGGAGGCGATCAGCTGCGGATAGGCGCGGATATAGTCGCTCGCTGCCACGACCGGCGCCGTGCCCGGCAGCAGCGCCGCCACGTGGCTGACCGGCGCCTCGGCCTCGGGATCGCGCATCGCCCGGCGCTCGGCCTCCCGGGCATCGCGTGCCAGCTCGCTGAAGCTCGTGACGCTGAACACCTCCGCACTGAGGCCCCAGTCTTGTTTCAGCAGATCCGCCGCCGCGATCACCTCCGGCAGGATCGCCCCCGAGCCGAGGAGGCGCACCGCGCCCGCACCACCCTCCGGCCCCGACAGGCGGTACATCCCCTTGAGAATGCCCGCCTCGGCCCCCTCCGGCATGGAGGGCTGGGCGTAGGTCTCGTTCATGGCGGTGAGGTAGTAGAAGGCGTCCTCGCCCTCTTCCATCAGCCCCCGGGCGCCCCGGTCGACGATCACCGCCATCTCGTACGCGAAGGCCGGATCGTAGGCCCGGCAATTCGGGATCGCCGCCGCCGCGAGGTGGCTCGACCCGTCCTGGTGCTGAAGCCCCTCGCCGCCAAGCGTCGTCCGGCCGGCCGTGGCGCCGATCAGGAAGCCGCGCGCCCGCTGGTCCGCCGCCGCCCAGATCAGGTCGCCGACCCGCTGGAAGCCGAACATCGAGTAGTAGATGTAGAACGGCAGCATCGACAGGCCGTGGACGCTGTAGGCGGTCGCCGCGGCCGTCCAGGATGAGATCGCCCCGGCCTCGGTGATGCCCTCTTCAAGGAGCTGCCCGTCCCGGGCCTCGCGGTAATAGAGCATCGAGCCGGCATCCTCGGGCTCGTAGAGCTGCCCGTCCGGCGCGTAGATCCCGACCTGCCGGAACAGGTTGGCCATGCCGAAGGTCCGGGCCTCGTCGGCGACGATCGGGACGATGCGGGGCCCGAGATCCTTGTGCTTGAGGAGGTTGCCGAACAGGCGCACCACCGCCGTGGTGGTCGACATCGCCTTGCCGCCCGCTTCCAGCGCGAAGCCCGCATAGGTCGAGAGCGGCGGGACCGCGACGGTGGGGGCCGTGCGGCGGCGGGCCGGCAGCACGCCGCCCAGATTTCCCCGGCGCTCGCGCAGGTAGCGCATCTCGGCGCCGTCCTCGGCCGGCTTGTAGAAGGCCAGACCCTCGACCTGCGCGTCGGTGAGCGGCAGGGCGAAGCGGTCGCGGAAGGCGCGCAGCGCGTCCACGTCGAGCTTCTTGGCCTGATGGGCGGTCATGCGCGATTCGCCCGCGCCGCCCATGCCGTAGCCCTTCTTGGTCTTGGCCAGGATCACGGTCGGCCGCCCCTTGGTGGCCTTGGCCGCCGCGAAGGCCGCGTAGAGCTTGCGGAAGTCGTGGCCGCCGCGCTTGAGGCGATCGACATCGGCATCCGACATGTGGGCGACGAGCGCGCGCACCTCCGGATCCTCGCCGAAGAAATGCGCGAGGTTGTAGGCGCCGTCCTTGGCGCCGAGCGTCTGGTATTTGCCGTCGACCGTCTCGGCGAAGCGGCGCAACAGGGCATGGTTGGTGTCGCGGGCGAAGATCCCGTCCCACTCCGAGCCCCACAGCACCTTGATGACGTTCCAGCCCGCGCCCCGGAACAGGCTCTCCAGCTCCTGGATGATCTGGCCGTTACCGCGGACAGGCCCGTCGAGCCGCTGCAGGTTGCAGTTGATGACGAAGGTGAGATTGTCGAGCTTTTCGCGCGCGGCGAGCGCCAATCCGCCGATCGATTCCGGCTCGTCCATCTCGCCGTCGCCGAACACGCCCCAGACGTGGCGGTCGGCGGTGTCGGCGAGCCCGCGATGGCCGAGATAGCGCATGAACCGCGCCTGATAGACCGCGTGGATCGGGCCGATGCCCATCGATCCGGTGGGGACCTGCCAGAAATCCGGCATCAGCCAGGGATGCGGGTAGGAGCACAGGCCATCGCCCGCGATCTCCTGGCGATAGTGCTTGAGCTGCTCCTCCGAGAGCCGGCCTTCGAGGAACGCGCGGGCATAGACGCCCGGCGCCGAATGCGGCTGGAAGTAGACGAGATCCCCGTCGACGCCGCCCTTGAAGAAGTGGTTAAAGCCGACCTCGAACAGTTCCGCCGCCGAGGCGTAGCTCGCCACGTGGCCACCCAATTCGCCGTAGGCCATGTTGGCGCGCACCACCATGGCGAGCGCGTTCCAGCGCATGATCGAGGTCAGGCGCTCCTCGATGTCGAGGTCGCCCGGGTAGCGCGGCTGCTTCGCCAGGGGGATCGTGTTGCGGTAGGGCGAGTAGGGCAGGGCCTCGTCGAGGAGGCCGATCTCCTTCGAGCGGCGCTCCAGCCGGTCGAGGATGAACCGCGCCCGGGCCGCGCCCTCGGTACGGAACAGCGAGTCCAGGGCGGCCAGCCAGTCCTGGGTCTCGGCCGGGTCGTGATCGACCTCCGCGGAACGCGCGATAGTGGCTTTCGGCGGTATGGCGTTCATCGGCGCGGCCTCCCTTTATAGGCCCGATCATATCGGTGCGGGGGCGGCGGGACATGCCGAAGTTTCACCCCAGCGGCAAAGACTGCGGTATATTTGCCCCGAAAAGGCTGCATTGGGGGTCATTTCAACCCCGCTTCAAGGATGGCGTGTGCCGGAGAATGCGTCTTCAATCCGGCGATGCGCGGCCTGATAGTCCGGCCTGATACAGGGGAGCGAACCCATGGCGCCACGACCGGTCCCGCTGGATGCTGCCTCCCTGCGCATCCTCGAATGCCTTCAGGCGGACAGCGAGATCAGCATCGCGGACCTCGCCGAGCGGGTCGGCCTCTCGACCTCACCGTGCTGGCGGCGCGTCAACGAACTGAAGGCGGCGGGGGTGATCCGCGGCTGCGTCGCGGTGGTCGATCCGCTGAGCCTCGGGCTCGCGGTCAACGTCTTCGTCCACGTTTCGCTGGAGAAGCAGACCCAGGCCGCGCTCCAGGCCTTCGACGAGGCGGTGCGCAGCCGCCCGGAGGTGATGGAATGCTACCTGATGAGCGGCGAGGCCGACTACATGCTACGGGTGGTGGTGGAGGATCTGGGCCAGTACCAGAAGCTCGTGCTCGACCACCTCACCCGGATCCCCGGCGTGGCCAACATCCGCTCCAGCTTCGCGCTCGGACAGGTGAAGTACACGACGGCGCTGCCGCTCGGGCACCTGAACCGGTGATCCCTCTCGCGCCGTCGCGGCGCACGAATGCAGCGCGGCGCAGAGTCTGATCGGAAGCGTTCGGAGGTCTTCAGCCTCGAGCGCTGGCGATGGCCGCGTCGCGCGAGGGAATGATGGTGGAGCCTAACGGGATCGAACCGATGACCTCTTCCATGCCATGGAAGCGCTCTCCCAGCTGAGCTAAGGCCCCAATTTTTTAAACGCGGTTCACGTCCCGGACAGGGCCGCGTCACGCGAGGGAAGATGGTGGAGCCTAACGGGATCGAACCGATGACCTCTTCCATGCCATGGAAGCGCTCTCCCAGCTGAGCTAAGGCCCC
>NZ_VUOK01000060.1:261001-289627 GCF_009806555.1 Methylobacterium sp. 2A
CCCACTTTAACATCCGCCGCGGTTTGGGTCCCGCGGGGTCTCGCCGTCCGGCTTGCGTCCGGCGAGGCCGGTTCTATAGGCGGCTCGCACCGCGGACTCAACCCCTTTTTTCACTCTCGTCAGGGGGGCGTGAAGGTGAGGCGGGGACCGCCTCAGCCCTCCTCGTCGTTCTCGATATCGCCGTCGATGAGGTCGGAGACATCGTCGTCGCCGGTATCCTCCTCCTCGAGGAAGGTATCGTCCTCGGCCGAATCCCCGTCCTCGACCGTCTCGTCGTCGGGTGTGGGATCCGCCTCGTCCTCGGCGGCCTCGACCTCGTCGAGGGAGACCAGCTCCGGCCCCTTCTCGTCCGTGTCGTCCTCATCGTCGTTGGCGTTCGAGGCCCGCGACAGCGCCGGAGGCGCCGCACGGCTCGATGTGGCGACCGCCTGATAAACCGCCCCGCATTTCGGGCAGACGGCCGGGTCGCGGGCGAGGTCGTAGAACTTCGCGCCGCAGCTCATGCACTGGCGCTTCAAGCCAAGTTCCGGTCGGGCCACGGGGGGACACCTCGTCGTCTACTACTGTCTCGGGGGAGGGGCCCCGTTAGTCGCGGGCGCCGCCGCTGTCAATCGAACGCGGCGGCCCGCGTTCCGGGCGGCGCATCCCCGGAGATCCGGCGCGGGGATCCGGTGGATGACGTCCGCCGGTGTGCGTGTTAACCGCACCACGATTTCACGGTCCGATTGCAGCGGCGCGGCGAGGCTGCGCGACGCGCCGGATCTCCGGCCCACCTTCGAGCCCGAACGGACGTTCCGTGTCGCACGATTCGACTCCCGAGCCCCTGACCGCAACACCCGGCACCCCCCTCCGGGGACGGCTGCGTCCGCCCGGCGACAAGTCCATCTCCCACCGGGCGATGATCCTCGGCCTCCTCAGCGAGGGCGAGACCCGGGTCGAAGGCCTGCTCGAAGGCGACGACGTGCTGCGCACCGCCGCCGCCGCCAAGGCTCTGGGCGCCAATGTCGAGCGGCTCGATTCCGGGCGCTGGCGCGTGCGCGGCGTGGGCATCGGGGGCTTGAGCGATCCGGCCGAGGTTCTGGATTTCGGCAATGCCGGCACGGGCTCGCGGTTGATGATGGGCGTGGTCGGCGGCCAGCCCGTGACCGCGACCTTCGACGGGGACGCCTCTCTGCGCTCACGGCCGATGCGCCGGATCCTCGATCCGCTGACCCGGATGGGCACCCAGGTCCTGGCCGAGGCCGAGGGGGGGCGCGTGCCGCTCACCCTGCGTGGGCCGAAGGAGGCGATCCCGATCACCTACGAGACCCCCGCCGCCTCGGCCCAGATCAAGTCGGCGGTGCTGCTGGCCGGCCTCAACGCGCCCGGGATCACCACGGTGATCGAGGCGGCCGCCACCCGCGACCATACCGAGCGGATGCTGCGCCTGTTCGGCGCCGCGGTCGAGGTCACGCCGCACGGGCCCGGGGGCCACGGCCGCCGCGTCGCGCTTACCGGCCAGCCGACCCTGCGCGGGACCGACGTGGTGGTGCCGGCCGATCCGTCCTCGGCGGCGTTCCCGCTGGTGGCGGCGCTGATCGTGCCGGGCTCCGACGTGGTGATCGAGGGCGTGATGATGAATCCGCTGCGCACGGGCCTGATCACGACGCTCATCGAGATGGGCGCGCAGATCGAGCGCGTGGCCGAGCGGGAGGAGGGCGGCGAGACCGTGGCGGATCTCCGGGTGCGCGCGAGCCGTCTGACGGGCGTCGACGTCCCGGCGGAGCGGGCACCCGCGATGATCGACGAGTATCCGGTGCTGGCGGTCGCCGCGAGCTTCGCCGAGGGCCGCACGCGGATGAACGGCCTGCACGAGCTGCGCGTGAAGGAATCCGACCGCCTCGCCGCCGTGGCGGCGGGTCTCGCGGCCAACGGCGTCCGCCACACGGTCGAGGGCGACGACCTCGTGGTCGAGGGCGACGGGACCGCGGCCCGCGGGGGCGGCACGGTGGCGACCCATCTCGACCATCGCATCGCCATGGCGTTCCTGGTGATGGGCCTCGCGACGCGGGATCCGGTGACGGTGGATGATGGCGCGATGATTGCGACGAGCTTCCCCACCTTCCTGCCGACCATGCGGGCCCTCGGCGGCCGGATCGGAGCATGACGCCGATGCCGCTCGTCATCGCGATCGACGGTCCGGCCGCCTCGGGCAAGGGCACATTGGCCAAGCGCCTGGCCGATCATTACGGCCTGCCGCATCTCGACACCGGGCTGCTCTACCGCGCCGTGGCCCTGGCTCTGATCGATGCCGGGCTGTCGCTCGACGACCACGGGGCCGCCGCCAGGGCCGCGCAGGCGCTCGATCCGGAGAAGCTCGACGATCCGCGGCTGCGCGATCGCGCCATGGGTGAGGCGGCTTCGCGGATCTCCGCGGTGCCGGAGGTTCGCGCCGGGCTCCTGGTGTGGCAGCGGCGCTTCGCCGCCGCGCCGCAGGGCGCGGTCCTCGACGGGCGCGACATCGGCACGGTGGTCTGCCCGGAAGCCGAGGTGAAGCTGTTCATCACGGCGTCCTCGGAGGAGCGGGCGCGCCGTCGCCATCGGGAATTGGCCGGTCGCGGCGAGGATGCGAGCTTTGCGGCCATCCTGGCCGACATCGAGGCGCGTGACGCCCGCGACTCCTCCCGGGCTGCCGCCCCCCTGCGCATGGCCGACGATGCGGTCCGGCTCGACACGACGGACCTCAACGCGGATGCCGCCTTCGACGAGGCGCGGGAGATCGTCGAGCGGGCGCGGGTGGGCAACGCCTGAGTTGTTCACCGCCCGTGTGTTGACCCCCCGGTTCGCCTCACCTATTGCGGACGCGCCGTCCCCGGCGACCCGCCCCAGGCGCTCCCGGGACGCGAGCGCGTAGCTCAGCTGGTAGAGCAACGGACTTTTAATCTGTAGGTCCTGGGTTCGAGTCCCAGCGCGCTCACCATATCGCACAACGACTTCAGTATGTTAGGCCCGATTGTCGGTGCCGCCATCGCAGGTCCGCGTCCAAGCTTCGGGAGGCTGTGTTCTAAGCCGTCGCCGAAGAGATCCCTGCCGTCTTCGATCATCGCATCGGCGCCGAGGCGCCTTCCGCCTCGGCTCTGGCGCGCAGACTTTTGAGCGCGCGGGAGCACGGTGCGCTGTGGAGCACCAGGCTGGCCGTGATCGGTCGTGAGACGTGTCAGCAGTGTCCACCCGCGCGGATCCGCGAACAGGAGCGACGACTTGGCAGCCCCAGTCTAGCGCCGCGTTGCATCGCTATGCTTGTCCAGCGCCAGTGTAGTACCGGGGCTCGGCGGGGGCGCAGATGGTTGAGCTGTTATTGATCTGGCACAAAGTGTCGTCTGAATCACAAGATCGCGCGGACGGACCGGATGATTCAGTGTATCTCGACTTGAATGTTGTTTTCGGTCGCGTTGGCTGGCCTTGAGATTTTGGAGTATATTTGCCAGGGATCGCATCGCCAAGATCCCGATGCGAGATCCTTCGCACCGAACCACGACCTCGCCTCGAAACCCGGTTGGGTGCGGTCGGAACCCATCAATCCGGTTCGGGTTGGCCCTTCAACGCAATCGCGAAGGGTTCATCAATGCGTAAGCTGGTTCTCCTCTCCGCCGTGACGTTGTGCCTTGGGGCTGTCGGTCCGAGCGTCGCACAGGCCCAGGGCTATGGTTATCGCGACGGCTATGGCCGCGGCTACGATCGCGCCTATGGGCGTCACCGGGATTACGGCTACCGCCGTCACCGCGGCCTGTCGACCGGGGCCGCCATCGGCCTCGGCGTCGCCGGCGCTGCGGCCGGAGCCGCCGCGGCGGGCGCGTTCGATCGGGGTGGCCCCGGCTATTACGGCCGCGGATACTGAACGCCCGATCCGGAACTTCGAAGCCCGGCCGCAGGCCTGCAGCCGGGCTTTGCTATGTCAGGCGCCGCCGGAGCCACGCGCGCAGCGTCGGCCGGACGGCGCGTTTTGCCCGCCTCTGCGCGAATGCATCGACGCGGATCCGATCGGTCGGCACCTGACGCAGGAAGCGTTCAGCGATCTCGAAGATCAGGACGTCGGGTCGGACGCTCTCGATATAGGCCCAGTCGAGGTTCGCCGACCAGATCGCGTGGACCTCGGCGAAGGACTCGGCGAGCATCGCGGTCAGGCGCGCGCCCGGACTATAGATGTAGGAATCGCCGAACAGCACCACCCGGCGCGGATCCGGCGCCGCAGCGTTCCGCATCACGACGCGCGAACCCACGAACAGGCCGCGCTGCCTGATGGCCTGACCGCTCTCGCGCACCCGGACCAGCGCGTTCGCGTCGATCCGCTCCGCGCGGCGTGGAAAGTCGTAGGCGACGTATTCCTCGTCGATCGGGGGGCGGAGCTTCTCGCCGAGATCGAAGGTGAAGCGCTCGCGCATCTGCGTGCCTGAGAAGACATGCTCGGCCACCGGCGCATCGAGGGCGTCACACAGGACGCGGTAGGCCGTCAGATAGCCGCGATAGGTCCAATGCGTATCCGTCCGGAGATAGACGGGCTCCTCGGCCCGCGCCGCCAGCAGCGGCGTCAGCAGATCGATCATCCGGGCTCCGCCATGCGGTTCGAGGAGCCGGGCGAGGCGAGCGGCGGGTGGGTCGTTAAGGCCGGGGAAGGATCGCCCGAGCGAGTCCGGATAGACCGCGAGCTTGTCGGGCACGACGGCGTGAACGTGGCGGATCCCCAGAGCGTCCAAACGGCGGGCTCGGCGTGCGATCAGCCGCGCCCAGCGGCCGAGGATCCGACGCGACAGGGGGCTGTCGCCGTAGAAGACTTCAACCTCGCGGGCCCGGCCGACCCAGTACAACCAGCCATCCTGCCCGACGGCCACGCCGTTGCTGCTTGTCATGGAATGATCCACGTCCTCCCCGCGTCGCCGTTCCGTCGATCCGGCGTCCCTCGCCGGTGGCCTCGACGGATCCGCGTCGGATTGCAAGCCCGGGCGCTGCCCTGGGCTGGCCTCCGGCAAGCGTCGTGAGGGGGCTGTCGCACCCGGCATTCGCCTGCCGCCGAACCAGAGGCAGGTTTTCCGTTGCGATCGGGCCGCGGGGGCGAACCATATCGCCGCGCTCGGTGTAGACCGAACAGGCGCGGATGTCCGCGCGGCGTCCCGAAGAGGCGGCGGCCATGTCCGCACTCGCGACCTTCATCGGCTGCTGCCTCGTGCTGACGGGGTTCGCCGCGGAAAACGTTGCCGAACACCGCTGGCGTGCGGCCAGCGGGCCGGCACCCCTCGACACCTTCGCGGTCCTGGCTGTCGCGCTGCCCGCGGTCGGCCTGACCCTGATGGCAGCCCTTGCGGCGTGAGATCGGCGCGGGGCCGCGAAATGGGAGCGTGCCGGAAGTTTTTCTCAACGCTCGGCCGGCGACCAATCCGAAAATCTGGCCGCGTCGCGCGTCATTCCTGTTCCAGGTTGAACAGCACGCCGGTGGTCCGATCCTTCCGCCAGACGACCGTGACCGCGTAACGGACCTTGGCATCGGCCAGCACGAGTTCGAACGCGTTCTCGGCCATTATCGCGTGATGACCGAGGAATTCCAGCATCGCGCCGCGATCGGAAATGTTTCTGACCTGGCAGGGGAAGCGCACGCCATCCGAATTCAACGCAAAGGCGAGTAGCGCCGTGGGCTTTCGCGGGACGGCGCGCCTCTCCGCCTGGCCGCTCTGGGGCGTCGCATTGCGAGACATGGCCGATTGTCCTGCCCATGTCGGCCAACATGGCGCGAGTTCAGTAAAAATGCAGGCGATTTACTAATATGTCATTGACGATCGGGCGGCGCCGTTTCAGCGGAGCCGTCATGCGAGACGCTGTCCTCACACGGGCTTTCGGGCCGGATCGGCCGTCAGACTGCCGGAAAGAGGGTTACGGCCGATCCGCTGAGCGGTTGTCGTCGCGAATCGGGGGTCCCTTCCCGGCCTTGATGAACTGAGCCACGAACAGGCCGAGCGGGATGGACAACAGAGACCAGGTTCTGAGAAATCGCAGGGCCTTCATCGTGCGGGACTCCTCGAACCGACCATGCGACGTTCGCCAAGCGTGGGGCCGCGCAGGATTTACGCCGCGCGGCGCGATTGGTTCACGCGCGAGCATGGCATCCCTGTCGCCGGGTCGGAACCACGGCCTATCTGATCACGCAGATCCTCATCCTGCGGATGCCACGATCGATGATCTCAAGGACGACGATGCATCTGCGCCCCGGCTTCACGCTGTTGCCGAGCCTCTTCGGCGTTCTCGCGGCGGCGGCGCTCCCCGCCGCCGCGGAGGCGCCCGGGCAGCCGCCGACCGTCGCTCCGGCGCCCGCTTCGGCCTGGCCACCGAACGTCTCCCGCAACGTTCAGGGCACCGGTCTGCCCGGCATCGATGGCGGACACGTCTTCCTCTGGAACCGGCCCCAGGGCTTCGACGCGGCCTCGACGCTGCGGGTCGACCGGCACGTGCCGGACGGATCGGGCGAGCCGACGCACACCTACAAGGCGCTGTGGGTGCTCGGCTCCACCAATCCCTACAATGCCGGCTACGAATGGACGATCACCGGCGAACTCCATAACCGGGCGCTCGCCAGCAGCGGCGCTCAGAACGTCGCGGTGAACGGAACGATCTTCAAGGAATCGAACGGGATCGGCCCGGTCGGCCCGTCCTGGGCCGGCAACTTCAACTGCGTGGACATGACCGCAGAGGCCGATCCCGTGGCCTCGTGCATCGGGGCCGAGATCGACGTCTCGGCCCAGTCGCCGACCACGGACCGCAATCGCCAGCGGGTCGGCCTGCAGATCTCCACCGGCGGCGTATCGGGTGCCCATACCGGATACGGGATCCTGATGGGCAATCTCGCCGGATCGGTCACCGACCGGGGGCTCTCGTTCCAAGGCGCGGGTGCCTACGGCATCGGGATCGACGCCGCCGCAGCCCGGTTCACCGGTGTCCCGATCCTGCTGGGTCCCGGACAGATGATCGGCCTCGACGGCACGCGGGACGGCGACTTCACCCGCAAGCTCGGCTTCGACGGGCGCGCCCTCGTCTACGCGGGCGGCAGCGGACCGGTGTTCCGGGTGCACGATGGCGGCCTTGTCGAGGCCGCCTCCCTCCGCGAGGTGAGTCCGCAGCCGCCCCGGAGCAGCAGCGACCCGTGCGCACCCGGCGACCATGCCTGGGACCAGGCCTACGAGTATCGCTGCGTGGCCCCGAACCGCTGGAAGCGGGCCGCGCTGAGCGACTGGTGACGATCCCGGGCCGAGCCTCAGCGATCGAGGATGCGCACCACCGCGCGCGTAGCCGGATCGACCACCACGATCTTGTCGCCCGGCGCCACGAAGTAGCCGAAGCGGCGCAGGCGCGGGTTGGGGGCATCCGTGAACGGCGCGAGCCGGACGTCCTCGGGCACGATGCTGCCGGGGCGCAGCGGAATCGATCCGACGATCGGGCCGGGTCCGACCGGGCGCCGCACGATGTAGTCGCGGACGATCACGTCGTCGTCGGGGCCGAAATCATCCGGGGCCACGATGACGGCCTGCGCGAGGGCCGAGCCGGTAAAGAGCGCGGCGAATCCGAGGGCTGCGGCGAGGCTTGCGCGTGTCGACATATCGGGCTCCATGATCAGGGCCGCCGGAAACACGGCCGCGCCCGGATCGGTTCCCGCCCGACGCGCTCAGCGGCCGACCTGACCGGCCTCGGTGAGCGGCAGCGGCGACCATCGGGTGATCTGGACGTAACCGTCGAGGGCTGCGATCACGATGTGGCGGCGGTGGCGATGCACCACCGCGCCCGCAGCATGGGTGTGCCGTTCCTGCCAGCCCTGGGCCTCCGCCACGTAGATGCGCGTGTCGCCCAGGCGCGCGATGGTCTCTACCGTGCCGAAGGCCCGCATACGCCGCAGGACCGTGCTCACGTCCTGCCGGAAATCGAGGGTCCGGTCTCCGTCGGTCGCGCGCGGCCAGTAGGAGCCGTCGCCCTGCGGCTCGGCCCAGCGCCAGCGGCCGGGCAGATCGCGGGCCAGCGGGCCGGCGACGAGGCGCCGGGCCGCCATCTGGCACTTGGCCAGAAGGGTCTCGTGCGATTCCTGCGGGCTGAGCGGAAACATCTCCTGCGCGAGGATGTCGCCGGTGTCGAAGCCGTCGGCCAGCACGTGGGCGGTCACGCCCCAGGTCTCGTAGCGGTCGAGCACGGCGCGGAAGAGTGGATAGGGGCCACGTCCGATCGGCAACGGGGAGGGATGGATGTTGAACCCGTAGGCCGCGCGTCCGCGCCAGCCGCGCACCAGCCAGGGATAGCCGGCCACCACGAGTGCCCAGTTCTTGCCGTGGTCGGCCTGGATCGCCTCGATGTCCCGCTCCCGGATCCGCGAGAGCTGGATCGGAATCCGAAGCGTCCGGGCGCGGGCGACGACCACGTCGTTGTGGTCGTAGATCCCGTCGCAGGGGCGGGTGAACAGCTTTACCGGCGTCCAGCCGGCGTCGAGGAGCCCCTCGAAGACGCCGCCCAGGAAGTCGATGCCGGCGAACGCGAATTTCATGCTTCCCGCCTGCGACCTTGTGCACGTGGAGTAGGCGGGCCTGCCGCCTGCCCGACGCCAACTCCGGCCTTACCTAGATCCGGTGGCGTTGGGTAGCGAGGGGATCCCCATGCGGCAGCTGCTCGACGGTGGAACCGGCCGGATCGGTCTGGCGACGGCCCGGGCCCTGCCGCGCCCCGGCTGGACGGGGGCTGTTGGCGCCCGGAATGCGGTCCTGATCTCCGATGCGGCGGCCTGGATCGCCGGTCGAGGAAACGGCGTCGCTGGCAATCGTTCCACCATGCGGCCGAGGGGCTGAGCCGATGCCGGGCAAGCACCGCGTCGAATCCTGCCACACGCTGCGCTTCGTCCTCGGCGACCAGCTGACCCGGCGCGTTTCGAGCCTGATCGATCTCGATCCCGACCACGACGTCGTCCTGATGGTCGAGGTGCGGGACGAGGCGACCTATGTTCGCCACCATAAGCAGAAGATCGCCTTCCTGTTCGCCGCCATGCGGCATGCCGCGGCCGACTTGGCGGAGGAAGGCGTCACTGTCGACTACGTGCGTCTCACCGATCCCGGCAACACCGGCAGCTTCACCGGTGAACTGGAGCGGGCGGTGGCGCGGCACCGGCCCGAGCGCGTGGTCGTCACCGAGCCCGGCGAGTGGCGTGTCTTCCAGATGATGCAGGACTGGCGCGAGACCCTCGGCGTGCCAGTGGACGTGCGTCCCGACAATCGCTTCCTCTGTCCGCGCGAAGACTTCGCGAACTGGGCGGAGGGTCGGCACGCCCTGCGGATGGAGACCTTCTATCGCGGCATGCGCCGCCGCACCGGCCTGCTGATGGACGGGGGCGAGCCGGTCGGAGGCCGCTGGAATTTCGATGCCGAGAATCGCAAGCGCCTGCCCAAGGGGCATCGTCTCCCCGACAGGATCGGCTTCCAGCCGGATGGCGTGACGCGGGAGGTGATCGCCCTGGTGGAGCAGGAATTCGCCGATCATTTCGGCGATCTTGCCAGCTTCTCCTGGCCGGTGACGCGGAGCGACGCGTTGGCTGCCCTCCGGCATTTCATCGACGGGTGTTTGCCAACCTTCGGCGACTACCAGGACGCCATGAAGTCCGGCGCCCCCTTCCTTTACCATGCGCTGCTCTCGCCGGCGCTGAATGCCGGCCTGTTGACCGCCGCGGAGGTCTGCCGCGCTGCCGAGCGGGCCTATCGTGCGGGCGCGGCACCGCTCCATTGTACCGAAGGTTTCATCCGCCAGATCCTTGGCTGGCGCGAATATGTGCGCGGCCTCTACTGGGCGCGGATGCCGGAGTACCGCGATACGAACGCACTCAAGGCTGGCCGCGCCCTGCCGTGGTTCTACTGGTCGGGCGAGACCAGGCTCAACTGCATCGCGCAGGTGGTGGCGGACACGCGCACCCACGCCTATGCCCATCATATCCAGCGCTTGATGGTGACCGGAAATTTCGCCCTGATCGCCGGGCTCGACCCGGCGCAGGTCGAGGAATGGTATCTGATCGTCTTCGCCGATGCCTACGAGTGGGTCGAATTGCCCAACGTGCACGGCATGGTGCTCTGGGCGGACGGCGGCATGATGGGGTCTAAGCCCTACGCAGCGTCGGGCGCCTATATCGACCGGATGTCGGATTACTGCGGATCCTGCGCGTATGACGTGAAGGTCAAGTCGGGTGCGGCGGCCTGCCCGTTCAACTACCTCTACTGGAACTTCCTCATCGAGAACGCGGACAAGCTTGCGGGGAACCCGCGCATGACGATGCCCTATCGGACCCTGCAAGGGTTTGGGGATAAGCGGCGCACCGAGATCCGCCGCGACGCGACGGCGTTTCTCCGGTCGCTCGCGAGCCCACCCGACGCATCTCACCAGGGTGACCAGACAGAGATGGCCATGTAGGGGGCGACAGAGCGTCGATCCGTCTCGCTCTGAACGCCGACTGAGATCCGGAAGCTGTAGCAACCGATGGCGAAATCCGCGGCGTGCAAGCCGAGATTGATCTTTCGGAAGCCGGACGCATCCGCGTACAGGCTCGCCTCGGGGCCGAGATAGGTGTCCCAAAGCCGATAGCCCCAGGCTGCGCGGATCCAGACGCTTTCGCGTGCGGTACCCGCAACCACCGTGGCCTGGAGCAGCGTCCCCTCGGTCGGGCGGGCCCAGACTTCGCCGTGCAGGCGAAGGCCGAAATGCGGTGGCAGCATGGTCGACCCTGTAGAAGCGGTCAGCATCTGCGCCGTCATTTCTGGGCCTGCGAAGGCCGCGACCACGCCCCACCCGAAGAACCACTGATATCCGATGACGATCGCGCCGAGGGCCGTATAGCGTTGGCGCCGCCCGTCCGAACCCCGCTCACCTTGTCTGCCGCCACCGAGGCTCACCAGCGCGACGGTGCCGTCGCGGTCGATCGAAGGCAGACCGACCTTCGCCCCGACAGTGATGAAGGTGTTGGCCGCGGCATCGAGACTGCCGAACAGGAGCATGTCGATCTCGCTGGCTCGGGGTGCATCGAGCAGACCGATGAAACAAACCAGCAGCGCAACGACGCGCGATAGGATGCCGCCTGATCCTCTGAGGCGCATAGGAGAATGGCACGGTTCAACGCATTGATTCTCGATGATCTATCGAAAATTTTGATAAGTCGAGTCGATTTTTCTGGATATACTGGCGTAATCTAAGAGCTTTGTTGAAAATAAGCGGAAATTTACGAAAGTAATAGGTCAATATAGCCGCTCTGGTGGCAATCGATCTTGGCGGATCGACGTTTCCGGCAGGACTCGCCATGTTGTTGCCGACGCCGGGCGTCCCCTGCTCGCGACACCGCCGTGCTTGGCCTGCCATCGGTTCTCAGCTAGAGCCCGCGCGGGAAAGCGAAGGTTGGCGGATCCTTGACCTCCGGTGCACGAACGTCGGACGTCCTCACGGTGCTGGCGAGCCAAGAAGGCGAGCGCCTCACGGTGGGGGACATCGTCGCGGTCCTGCGGGATCGCGCCTTCGCGCTTCTCGTGGTGCTGCTCGGCTTGCCGAACTGCCTGCCGATGCCGCCGCCGATCCCGCTGATCTGCGGGCTGCTGCTTCTGCTGGTTGCGATCCAGATCGCGGCCGGTATGTCGGCACCCTGGTTGCCGCGGATGCTGCTCGGCCGGTCCATCGCGCTGACCGACGTACGGCGCGCGGTCACGCGCGCGGTGCCGGTCCTGAGGCGCCTGGAGCGCTGGTCGCGCCCGCGCCTGAGCGTGTTCGAGACCGCGCTGGGAATGCGCGGCATGGGCGTCGCCCTGCTGGCCCTGGCGCTCGCCCTGATCGTTGCCGCGCCCATCGTGGGGCAGATCCCGCTCGGCCTCGCCGTCTGCCTCGTGGGCCTCGGCCTCGTCGAACGCGACGGCATCGTGGTGATGGGCGGCTTGCTCATCGGCCTGTTCGGCGTCGCCATCAACGCCGGCTTCGCCTACGCGGTCATCGCCGGAATCCTGAGCCTCCTGAACGTCTGGTAGGGTGGATCATCCACGGCAGCGGATCTGATCGGTCCGGAAGCGCCCGCATGTCGGATGATCCCGATCCGCGGTCACGGCTGATCGGAGCGCGTCCGCATCTCAGAGGCGGTAGCGGATCTGATCGGTCCAGAAGCGCTCCAGGCGGCCAAGTGCCTGATTGAGCCGGCCGAAATCGTCGTCCGAGATACCGCCGATCGGGGCGATCGTCCGGGCGTGCTTGTCGTAGAGCCCCTGGATGATCTCGTGCACCTGACGGCCCTTGTCGGTCAGGCTGATCCGGACCGAGCGGCGATCGGTCTTCGAGCGGGCGTGGTGCAGGTAGCCGGCCTCGACGAGCTTCTTGACGTTGTAGGAGACGTTGGACCCGAGATAGTAGCCCTTGGTCCGCAGCTCGCTCGCGGTCAGCTCCTTGTCGCCGATGTTGTACAGGAGCAGCGCCTGGACGCTGTTGACGTCCTCCCGGCCGCGGCGTTCGAATTCGTCCTTGATCACGTCGAGGAGCCGGCGGTGGAGACGCTCCACGAGGTGGAGCGCTTCCAGATAGGAGCCCTTGCGGGGCGATGCCTCGTCGGCGGTTTCGATCGTGGTGGCCCGGGCGCTCTGCGTCTTCATCTCTGCCTCGCCGTCAGATGTTGCGGTATCCGTTCAATGCGGCGCCGCTGATGATGGCTAAGCTACCGCTCGGGAATGAAAGGCGATTTAAGCGACAGGATGAATTGCCGATTTACGCTTTGAGGTAAAGACAAACTGAAGCGAAGATCAGAACGGTTCGTTCACCGTGCTTCCTGTGCGGCCAGCCAGGACAGCAGGAAGTACAACAACACGACGCAGCCACCGAATACGAGAAGCGAGAGTGGCACCGGCATGAGTTGCGGCGTCAGGACCGCGAGCGTCATCGCGGACGTAACGGCCAGCAGCCAGATGACGCCGCCCCAGGCGCTGGTCAGCCACAGGCCGATGGCGGCCGCGGCATCGACCACCGCGAAGTAGACGATCGCGGCCTGCCGGCCGAACGGTTCGGCCTCGAACGGACGGCCGCCGGGAACGACGTCGAGGATGGTCGCCCAGGATGCGACGCTCTTGATGAGCCAGAGCAGCGCCGTGATCCGCATGAACCAGATGAGCGCCGTATCCCAGGTGCCGGGGGCCGGCCCCTGGGTGCGCTCGATCCGGTCGGTCGGGATCTCTCCGGGCCGCGGTGTCTTGCGTCGCATCGGGAAGGAGCCCGGCACTAGGGCGCGCTCGGGGCGGGGAGGGGCCGGTGCATGATCGGGGCCGGAATCCTGATTGCGTCTGGGATGCGCCGGGTTGAAGCGGTTTGGCGAGTCTGCGTCAACGGTCGGGTTTCGCGGCCGCGCTCCCGTGTGCTAGTCCGGCGCCTCCGGCGCCCCTGCGCCGAGCGATCCGCGGCGCCGGCCGCGCGAACGGTAGCGAAGCCCCATGTCAGACACCTTGCCCGAGCCGCGTCCCATCGCCCTGGAGGCCGCCCGGGAGGGCGCGCAGGTCGAGGGCTTGAAGATCACCCAGCGTCCGCGCCGGAACCGAAAGGCCGAGTGGTCGCGCCGCCTCGTCCGTGAGCACACGCTCACCGTCGACGACCTGATCTGGCCGATGTTCGTGATCGACGGCTCCGGGCGGCGTGAGCCCATCGCGTCGATGCCGGGCGTCGAGCGCCTCTCGGTGGACGAGATCGTCCGCGACGCCGAGCGCGCGGCGCGGCTCGGGATCCCAGCGGTGTCGTTCTTCCCCTACACGGAGGTTTCGTTGCGCGACCCGACCGGGTCGGAGGCGCTCAACGCCAACAACCTCGTCTGTCAGGCGGTGCGGGCCGTGAAGCGCGCGGTCCCCGAGGTCGGGATCATGACCGACGTCGCCCTCGATCCCTATACCAGCCACGGCCATGACGGCCTCATGAAGGACGGGGCGATCCTGAACGACGAGACCGTGGCGGTCCTCGTGGAGCAGAGCCTGATCCAGGCCGAGGCCGGGACCGACATCATCGCGCCCTCCGACATGATGGACGGGCGGGTCGGCGCGATCCGGGCCGGGCTCGACAAGGCCGGCTTCCTCGACGTGCAGATCATGGCGTACGCGGCGAAGTATGCCAGCGCGTTCTACGGCCCGTTCCGCGACGCGATCGGCACCAAGGCGGCGCTGGTCGGCGACAAGCGCACCTACCAGATGGATCCGGGCAACTCGGCCGAGGCCCTGCGCGAGGTGCGCCTCGACCTCGACGAAGGCGCCGATTCGGTGATGGTCAAGCCGGGCCTGCCCTATCTCGACATCATCCGCCGCGTCCGCGACGAGTTCCAGGTCCCGACCTTCGCCTACCAGGTGTCGGGCGAATACGCGATGATCGAGGCGGCTGCCCGGAACGGCTGGCTCGATGGCGACCGCGCGATGGTCGAGGCGCTGCTGGCCTTCAAGCGGGCCGGGGCGGACGGCATTCTCACCTATCACGCCCCCCGGGTCGCCGAGCGCCTGCGCAACCATCCGTGAAGCCGGCGCATCGCTGGCTGCTCGCGGCGGCGATCGCGGCCGGCTTCCTCGGCGGGCTCGTCGCCTGCCAGGACACCCTGCGGCGCGAGCGGGTCGCCATCTGCCGCCGTGCGCTGCCGGCTGTTGCACCGGAGCCCGGGATCCGCCTCTTGCGAGCCGCACCGGGTCCGGCGGCCGACACGGTCAGGGTCGATTATCTCGATGGCGGCCACCAGCACTGGCTGACCTGCCGCTTCGATGCGGGTTCGACCCTGCTGGCGCTGGCCACCGAGAGCGACAGCCTGTCGGGTCCGGCGCTCTACATGCTGAAGCGCTTCTATCTCGACACGCCCGACGCTGTGGCCGGCGACCCGGACGCGCACTGAGCGGGCCGCTTCCGAGGGCCTCTTGCGGCCTTCCCGGGATACACCCACTTCAGGGCGCGCAGCCTCGCTTGCAGGACGCAACATGATGCAGAACCCTCAACCCGGCTACGCGCAGCGCTTCGACGCGCCCGGCTACGCCTCCGCGCTGCCCGTGCCGTTCGTGCGGGCCAGCCTCGGCGCTCGTGCTGTGGCCTACCTCCTCGATATCCTGTTCATCTTCGGCTTCACCGCGCTGCTCACGCTGCTGATCACGGTGATCGGCGTCGTCACCTTCGGGCTGGGCTGGACCCTGTTCGCCGTCCTGCCGGCGAGCGGCATCATCTACAGCGCGATCACGGTGGGCGGTTCGCGGCAGAGCACGATCGGGCAGCGGCTGATGGGTCTGCGGGTCGTGGCGCCGGAGAGCGGCGCACGGGTCGACATCATCACGGCGGCCGTCCACGCGCTCCTGTTCTACGTGGCGATCTCGACCTTCCTGCTCTGGTGCGCGGACATCGCCTTCGGCCTCGTCCGGTCCGACCGGCGCCTGGGTCACGATCTGCTGCTCGGTCTCGCGGTGGTCCATGCCCGCTGAGGCCGCCGTGTCGCGGTGAAAATTACGCGCCGCGGTCGTTCAAACCATTGAGCCCGGCCGTTCGGCCTGTACATTGGTGTGCCGGCGCCGACAGGTTGCAATCCGGCGCAGGGTCAATCAGCAGCGTGACCAGCCACCCGCGCGACACACCGCAGTTCTACCTCACGGCGCCTTCGCCCTGTCCCTATCTGCCGGGGCAGGAGGAGCGGAAGGTGTTCACCCACCTCGTCGGTCGCCGTGCGCGCGACCTCAACGAGATCCTGACGCAGGGCGGCTTCCGCCGCTCGCAGACGATCGCGTACCGGCCGGCCTGCGAGACCTGCCGGGCCTGCATCTCGGTCCGCGTCGTGGTCGATGATTTTGAGCCGAGTGCGAGCCAGCGGCGCATCCTCAGCCGCAACACGGATTGGGTCGGCACCCCGGAGCCGAACCGGCCCGCCTCCGAGCAATATGCCCTGTTCCGCCGCTACCTCGATGCCCGCCACGGCGACGGCGGCATGGTCGACATGACGGTGCTCGACTACGCCATGATGGTCGAGGACAGCCACGTCGACACGCATCTGGTCTCCTACCGGCGCCACGGGCCGGACACGGCGATCACCGGGCGCGGTTCGGGGCCGCCGCTCGCCTTCTGCCTGACCGACGTCCTCGCCGATGGCCTGTCGATGGTCTATTCCTTCTATGATCCGACAGAGGCGTCGCGCTCGCCCGGCACCTTCATGATTCTCGATCATATTAACCGGGCCCGGCGCCTCGGCCTGCCCTACCTGTACCTCGGCTATTGGGTCGAGGGCTCGCGCAAGATGGATTACAAGTCGCGCTTCCTGCCGCAGGAGCGCCTGATGGGGCAGGGCTGGGTGCGGGTGGATTAAGAGCTCCTCACAAAACTCCCGGGCACCGGACATTTCCCTCTGGCCGCGACAGCGCAGCGGGAGTTTTGTGAGAGGCTCAAGGCAACCCACCGGGAGCGCCCCGAGCATACCGGATCCGCATTGAGCAGCCGGGGCGGCCCATGCTACCGGCCTCGCACCTGTTCCGGACCGCGCCGAGGCCCCATGATCCCCCGCTATAGCCGCCCCGCGATGACGGCGATCTGGTCGCCCGAGAGCCGCTTCCGGATCTGGTTCGAGATCGAGGCCCACGCCACCACGGCGCTCGCCGAGATCGGCGTCGTGCCGAAGGCGGCGGCCGAGACCGTCTGGGCCAAGGGCCGGGACGCGGTGTTCGACGTCGCCCGGATCGACGCGATCGAGGCGGTGACCAAGCATGACGTGATCGCGTTCCTCACGCACCTGGCGGAGATCGTCGGACCCGAGGCGCGCTTCGTCCACCAGGGTATGACCTCGTCGGACGTGCTCGACACCTGCCTCAACGTGCAGCTGGTGCGCGCCGCCGACATCCTGATCGCGGATGTCGATGCGCTGCTCGACGCCCTGAAGGCCCGGGCGTTCGAGCACAAATTGACGCCGACCATCGGCCGCTCGCACGGAATCCACGCCGAGCCCGTGACCTTCGGCTTGAAGCTCGCCCAGGCCCATGCCGAGTTCCAGCGCAACCGCCGCCGTCTGGTGGCGGCCCGGGAGGAGGTCGCCACCTGCGCGATTTCGGGCGCGGTCGGCACCTTCGCCAACATCGATCCGCGGGTCGAGGTTTACGTCGCGGAGAAGATGGGCCTGACGGCCGAGCCGGTCTCCACCCAGGTCATTCCGCGGGACCGCCACGCGCAGTTCTTCGCCACCTTGGGCGTCGTCGCTTCGTCCCTGGAGCGTCTGGCCATCGAGATCCGCCATCTCCAGCGCACCGAGGTGCTGGAGGCGGAGGAGTTCTTCTCGGAGGGGCAGAAGGGCTCCTCGGCCATGCCGCACAAGCGCAACCCGGTGCTGACCGAGAACATCACCGGCCTCGCCCGGATGGTCCGCGGCTACGTCACCCCGGCGCTGGAGAACGTCGCCCTCTGGCACGAGCGCGACATCTCTCACTCCTCCGTGGAGCGGATGATCGGCCCCGACGCCACCGTGACCCTCGATTTCGCCCTGGCGCGGATGACCGGCGTCATCGAGAAGCTGCTGGTCTATCCGGCCAACATGCAGAAGAACCTCGACCGGCTCGGCGGCCTCGTCCACTCGCAGCGGGTGCTGCTGGCGCTCACGCAGGCGGGCGTCTCGCGGGAGGATGCCTACCGTCTCGTTCAGCGCAACGCGATGCCGGTCTGGCGCGGGGAGGGCGACTTCCTGGCGCTGCTGAAGGCGGACCCGGAGGTCACCGCGGCGCTCTCGCCGGCGCAGATCGAGGAGTGCTTCGATCTCGGCTACCACTTCAAGCACGTGGACACGATTTTTTCGCGGGTCTTCGGCGCGGCCTGACGAAGCCGCACGATTCCTGCTTCAGCCCGCGACGAACACAGGAAGGCTGCCCGTGACCGCTCCCCGCACCGTCTACCTCAACGGCGAATTCCTCCCCTTCGAGCAGGCCCGCGTGCCGATCATGGACCGCGGCTTCCTGTTCGCTGACGGGATCTACGAAGTCTCGGCGATCCTCGACGGGAAGCTCGTCGACAATGCCGCCCACCTCGCCCGCCTCGACCGGTCGCTCGGCGAGATCAGCATCCGGAACCCGCACGACGCGGCCGGCTGGGAGCGGTTGCAGACGGAGCTGGTCGCCCGCAACGGCGTCACCGAGGGCCTCGTCTACATGCAGGTGACACGCGGCGTGGCCGAACGCGACTTCGCCTTCCCGAAGGGCGATGTCGCGCCGACCGTCATGATGTTCACCCAGGCCAAGACCGTGCTGGCCAACCCGCTGGCCGAGACCGGCGCCCGGGTGATCACCGTGGAGGATCTCCGCTGGAAGCGCCGGGACATCAAGTCGGTGGCCCTGCTGGCGCAGGTGCTCGCCAAGCAGCAGGCCGCCGAGGCCGGAGTCGCCGAGGCCTGGATGGTCGAGGATGGCGCGGTGACCGAGGGATCCTCGTCCACCGCGTTCATCGTCAGCCGCGAGCGCGTGCTCGTCACCCGGCCGCTCTCGACCGCCCTGCTGCCCGGCATCACCCGCGCTTCGGTGCTGCGCCTCGCCCAGGAAGCCGACCTGCGGATCGAGGAGCGGCTGATCACCGTCGCGGAGGCCTACGAGGCTCAAGAGGCGTTCTACACCAGCGCCTCGGCCTTCGTGATGCCGGTGATCGAGATCGACAACCGCGCGATCGGCGAGGGCCGTCCCGGCCCGCTCACCCGGCGCCTGCGCGAGCTCTATATCGCGGCCGCGCGACAGGGCTGAGCTGCCCGCGCCGACGCCTGGATGCGGCTCCGTCCCGGAACGGATGCCGCCTCCGGCTGTTCCTCCCCGAAATCCAAGCCACGAGGGGAGAGGTATCGTGCCGAAGACACTGCTGTTTGCCGCGCTGGCCGCGGCCCTGCTGGCGGGTCCCGCCTCCGCGCAGAATCCCGATGCGCCATTGAAGGGCCGCGACGCCGATCCGGCCCTGCCGCCGCCAACCCAGACGCCGGCCGAGCGCGTGCGGCCGAGCCCGGATGCGCCGCCGAAAGATCAGTCGCTCAGCGACAAGCTCCAGCAGAACGACGGCGTCATCAAGCCACCGGCCAATGGAACGACGGGAACGGTCGTGAAACCCGATCAGTCCGGCTCCATGCCGGTGATCAAGCCCAACGAACTGCCCGGGCGCGCGCCGGGCACGGAGGCGAAGTAGCCGGCCGGAATCCGGTTGCCGGGGCATTATGCGGGCGGATTGCTTGATTTCGCTGCCCGGATCGCGGAAACGGCTGACGACGTGCGCCGCCTGCACCCGTGGGTGGCGCCGTCCCGGTTTCCGTCGCGGGTAAGCAGGCAGACATGGCCAACGTCGTCGTTGTGGGCGCCCAGTGGGGCGACGAGGGCAAGGGGAAGATCGTCGACTGGCTCTCCGAGCAGGCCGACATCGTCGTCCGCTTCCAGGGCGGGCACAATGCCGGCCATACGCTGGTCATCGACGGCGTCACCTACAAGCTGGCGCTGCTGCCCTCCGGCGTGGTGCGCGGCGGCAAGCTCTCGGTGATCGGCAACGGCGTGGTCGTCGACCCCTGGCACCTCGTCGATGAGATCGAACGCATCAAGGCGCAGGGCGTCGAGGTCTCGCCCGCCTCGCTGCGAATCGCCGACAACGCCACGCTGATCCTCCCGCTGCACCGCGAGCTCGACCATTTCCGCGAGACCGCCAATGCCGGCCTCAAGATCGGCACCACCAAGCGCGGCATCGGGCCGGCCTACGAGGACAAGGTCGGGCGCCGGGCGATCCGCGTGGTCGACCTCGCCGATCCGGAGGCGCTGCCCGCCAAGATCGAGCGGGTGCTGACCCACCACAACGCCCTGCGGCGCGGCCTCGGGATCGACGAGGTGAACGCCGAGGCGCTGCTCGCCGAGTTAAAGGCCATCGCCCCGAAGATCCTGCCGTATGCCGACACCGTCTGGGCGCTGCTCGACGAGGAGCGCCGGGCTGGCAAGCGCATCCTGTTCGAGGGCGCGCAGGGCGCGCTGCTCGATGTCGATCATGGCACCTACCCGTTCGTCACCTCGTCCAACATCGTAGCCGCGCAGGCCGCGACGGGCTCGGGCCTCGGCCCGGGGGCGATCGGCTACGTGCTCGGCATCGCCAAGGCCTACACCACCCGGGTGGGGGAGGGGCCGTTCCCGACCGAGCTGTTCGACGAGATCGGCGAGACCATCGGCAGCCGCGGGCGCGAGTTCGGCGTCAATACCGGGCGCAAGCGCCGCTGCGGCTGGTTCGACGCCGTGCTGGTGCGCCAGACGGTGCGGACCTCCGGCATCCACGGGATCGCGCTGACCAAGCTCGATATCCTCGACGGGTTCGAGGAGATCCGCGTCTGCACCGGCTATAGGCTGGACGGCAAGCCGATCGACCACCTCCCGGCGAGCCAGGCCGCGCAGGGCCGGGTCGAGCCGGTCTACGAGGTGATCCCGGGCTGGTCGGAGACCACGGCGGGCGCCCGGTCCTGGGCCGATCTGCCGGCACAGGCGATCAAGTACGTGCGTCGGATCGAGGAACTGATCGGCGCCCCCGTGGCGCTGCTCTCGACGTCGCCCGAGCGCGACGACACGATCCTCATGCACAATCCCTTCGAGGACTGACGCTTCGGACGCTAGCGCGTTGACGACGCACCCTTTTGGCCATTCCGCCCATATCCACGCCGCGCCGGCGTGAACTAGAACGAGGACGCTGCGCGACGCCCGGCTTTGCGGCGGATGCGCAGCGACGGAAGGACCGGCGATCGGCCGCGGCCGCGCGCAGTCGGGACACGACATCACCGGCCGGGGGCCGCGACCGATCCTGCCGGAACGGCCGCATCCCTCGGCTCCCGGCCATCGACCGGCGCGCCGGCCGGCGGCCATAGGGGCGGATCAGGGGCACATGGCCGATTACTACCCGCTTCTGGCGCGCGCGCTCGACGCGCTGCCGGATCGAACGCCCGCCCTGCGCAAGGCGGTCTACGACCGCGCGCGCAACGCCCTGATCAGTCAGCTCCGATCCCTCGACCCGCCGCTGTCCGAGGCCGATATCGATCTCGAACGTCGAGCCCTGGATGCCGCCATCGAGCGGTTGGAGGTGGATCACGGCGGACTTCCGGCGCCGGCCAACGATGCCGCGCTGGCAGCCAACCCGGCGCCGAGCGCAGCGGCGGTCGTGCCGGAGCCGTCCCCGCCCAAGCCGGCCGTCGCCGAGCCTGCGCTTCCCCCTGCCAATCCGCCCTTCGCGGCGCGCTACGAGCCGCCGGTGGTCACGCCGGAACCCGAAGCCGAGCCGCGCGAGGCGCCGATTCCGATCGCCCCGCCGCGACCGGGTCCACCCCAGCCGGCCGCCGCAGAGGCGAGCGCGGCGGCCGAGGAGCCCCTTCCGCCGGCGGAGGATCCCGATCTCGCGGCGGCGGCGATGGAGGGCGGCAACGGCCGCCAACGCCCGCGCATCGAGGTGGTGCCGCCGCGGACCGGTCGCTCCCGATTGCTGCGCAACGTTTTCGTCGGCGGCATGCTGGCCGTTGTGATCGCCATGATCGCCGTCGCAGCCTTCCTGCTCCGGGATCGACCCCAGGGCCTCCCGTCGAGCGGAACCGAAACGGCTGATACCCAGCAGCCGGAAGCGGAGAGCAAGTTCGGCGACCGCGTCGGCGGAGATGCCGTAACGCCCCCGCGCGCCGCGCCCCGTACCGACAGCGCAGCGCCACCGCGTGCCGCGACCCCATCGACGGAGCCGACGGTCTCGGTGGCACAGCGGGCCGAACTGATCGAGGAGGTCGTAGGCGCCGACAACGCGCAGCCGGCGCTCCTGCCGGGCCGGGTGACGTGGAAGCTGGATACGGTCAATGGCGGTCAGGGGCAGCCGCTGCAGGATGCCGTCGTCGCCACCGTGATGATCCCGGATGCCGGGCTCACCCTGGTCATGACGATCCAGCGCAATCTCGATACGACCCTGCCGGCGTCCCATACCGTCAATCTCGTGTTCAACGAGACGGCGGGCGGGGGCGGTCGCACGATCCAGGATGTCGGTCTGCTTCAGGCCAAGGACGACCAGAATGCCCGCGGTTCGCCGGTCTCCGGACTTCCGGTCCGCGTACGCGACAACCTGTTCCTCATCGGCCTGTCGTCGCTGCCGAACGATGTCGAGCGCAATACGGACCTGCTGCTCCACAAGAACTGGTTCGATCTCGCGTTGCGCTACACGTCCGGCAAGCGCGCGGTCCTGACCTTCGAAAAGGGGTCCACGGGGGCCCAGGTGATGCAGAACGCCTTCGCGGCTTGGCAGTGATGACCGGACGTCCGGCGAGCGCTCGTTGAAAGCGCCCGCCCTCCGGCGTCAGCGGGCTTCGATGCCCGTCCGGGGCAGTTCGCGGCTGGCGATGTTGCGCTTGACCGCCTCCTGCACCTTCTCGAAGGCCCGGACCTCGATCTGCCGCACGCGCTCGCGCGAGACGCCGAACTCGCCCGAGAGATCCTCCAGCGTGATCGGATCCTCGGCGAGGCGCCGGGCCTCGAAGATCCGGCGCTCGCGCGGGTTCAGCACGCCCAGGGCGTCCCGCAGGGCCGAGAGGCGATTCTGACCCTCCTGCTCACGCGCCAGCACGGTTTCCTGGCTCGGTGAATTGTCGACCAGCCAGTCCTGCCATTCACCCTCGCCCTCCTCACGCAGGGGCGCATTGAGCGACGTGTCGCCGGACAGGCGGCGATTCATGTCGATCACGTCCTGCTCGGGCACGCCGAGGCGGGTGGCGATCTGCTTCACCTGATCGGGCTTGAGATCACCCTCGTCGAGCGCCGAGATCCGGCCCTTGGCCTTGCGCAGGTTGAAGAACAGCTTCTTCTGGTTGGCCGTGGTGCCCATCTTCACCAGCGACCACGAGCGCAGGATGTATTCCTGAATGGCGGCCTTGATCCACCACATGGCGTAGGTGGCGAGCCGGAATCCCTTATCGGGATCGAAGCGCTTGACCGCCTGCATCAGGCCGACATTGCCCTCGGACACGACCTCGCCGATCGGCAGGCCGTAGCCGCGATAGCCCATGGCGATCTTGGCGACGAGGCGCAGGTGCGACGTCACGAGGCGGTGCGCGGCTTCACGGTCACCGGCGTCCCGCCAAGCCTTGGCCAGCGTGAACTCCTCCGTCGGCTCCAGCATCGGGAACTTGCGGATCTCATCGAGGTAGCGCGACAGCCCACCTTCGTTGGCGAGCACGGGCAGCGTACCGGCCATGGCATTCTCCTGGATTCAGTCCCCCTGGCGGGCGGACGCGACGGGCAACAGTGCCGTCCACTCGGGCCGCTCTTGAGCCGACCCTGCCGGCCACCTATCTCGTATAGGTCACCGGGAGCCGATCGCGATCGAGGACACCCACGTCGTCTTCAACGCGCCACCGGCCAAATCGGTTTGTACCATGGCACGAAGTGACGCGGTACGGAGTGACCTTTCGCACGCCGCCGGACCCGGTTACAGGGCTCGATCGTCCGGTCCACCCGCGCGCAGCGTCGTCACCAGCCTGTTCAAATCCGCCGGCAAGGGGCTCTCGAATCGAAGGGCCACGCCGGTCCGTGGATGGCTGAAGCCGAGCAATGCGGCGTGAAGCGCCTGCCGCCCGAGGGCCGACAGGGCGGCCCGCGCGTCCGGAGCAAGGCGCGCGGCCTTGGTGCGAAACCCGCCGCCATAGACCGGGTCGCCCAGCAGCGGATGGCCGCAATGCGCCATGTGCACGCGGATCTGGTGTGTCCGCCCCGTCTCCAGCCGGCATTGGACCAGGGCGGCGTCCGGATAGGCTTCCAGGACGGCGTAATGCGTGACGGCATGGCGCCCGGATGCATCCGAGACCACGGCGATCTTCTCGCGATGGAAGCGGGAGCGGGCCAGATTGGCGCGGATCGTTCCGGTACGGGGCTGGGGTAGGCCCCAGACCAAGGCCGCATAGGCGCGCTCCAGCGGTCCGGTACGGCCGTGATCGGCGAACTGGGCGGTCAGCCCCTGATGCGCGGCATCGTTCTTGGCGACGACGATCAGGCCGCTCGTGTCCTTGTCGAGGCGGTGGACGATACCGGGCCGCCGCACGCCGCCGATCCCCGAAAGGCTCGTGCCGCAATGAGCGATCAGGGCGTTCACGAGGGTGCCGCTCTCGTGCCCGGGTGCCGGGTGAACCACCAGCCCGGCGGGCTTGTCGATGACGATCAGGTCTTCGTCCTCGTAGACGATCGGCAGGTCCGTGGCCTCGGCCACCGGCTCCGCCGGAATCGGCGGCGGCAGAGCCAGCAGGATGCGGGCGCCGGCGCTCACCTTCGAGGCCGGATCGAGCGTTGCGATACCGTCACGGCGCACGTGCCCCTCACGGATGAGATCCTGCAATCGGGCACGCGACAGATCCGGGAACAGGGCCACCAATGCGCGGTCGAGCCGTAGGCCGCCTTCGGCGACGATACCGACACGCTCCTCGATCTTGTTGTTCACCACGACTCCGTTTCGCTTCGCCGACGCAAATTTCCCCGGAAGGCCCTTGCTCCTTCGGCGGGTCGTGGCTATAGCACCCCCGCGCCGCCGGAAAGCTCCCATCGTCTAGCGGTCTAGGACGTCGCCCTCTCACGGCGAAAACAGGGGTTCGATTCCCCTTGGGAGCGCCATCTCTCTTCAGATGAATGTTCTTGCGCAGCAAGGGCGTCGCCATCAGTCAGCATAGCGATCGGATGCCGAAGTCGATCTCGGCAACCGGGTGCGCTTATCCGGGCGCGCGACCAGCGTCCAGGGCGTGAGCGCGTTGAGCTGTCCCGCGCACGCCCAACGGACGGCGCGGCGCCCGCAGAGGCGCGAGTTGAGGCTGCGTTCCCCTTGGTCGTGCGCATCGTGTCCGTGATGCGACGCGATCGGGAACAGCATTGTGGACCAAGATCGCTTCAGGCCTGCAGATCCGAACCGGCCGGGTCGCCGGAGGGAACGTCCGAACCTGCGTCGGGCCGGCCGGAGCCCGGCATGCTGTCGATCGGGGCCGAAGGTTCATCGGTGCCAAGGGGAGGCTCGCGGGGCGGCGGTGCTGGCTCATGAGACCCGTCGCTGCCTGGCACCGCGTCGGCAAGGACAGCGGCTTGCTGGTGGAAGCCGGCTCCTGGATCACCCCACGCGCCTCGGGCAGACAACGATGGCGTGATGGCTGGCGTCCAAAGGGGTGGTGGGTCAACAGACGTCACGCGGAGGCGCCGATTTCCTGGATCAGGCGGTCGCGGGCCCGGCTGACACGGCTCTTGACGGTCCCGGCCGGGCAGCCGATCACAAGGGCCGCGGCCTCGTAGGGCAGGCCATCGACGGCGACCAGCATCAGGGCCTCCCGGTGTACGGGTTCGAGCCGGCCGATCGCGGCCTGCAGCTCGCGCAGGCGCAGCGTATCGTCCTGTCGTGCCGGTTCCGAAAGGCTTGCCGCGTGCAGGCCCTCGGGATCGGGCACCTCGCGACTCCGCTTGCGCCGCCCGTTGATGAACGTGTTGCGCAGGATCGTAAACAGCCACGCCGCGAGATTGGTCCCGTGCTGGAAGCGGTCACGATGCTCCCAGGCCCTCAAAAGCGTGAACTGCACCAGATCGTCGGCCTCATTGCCGTCGAACGTCAGCGACAGCGCATAGCGGCGTAGCCGCGGCACCAGGACGATCAGGTCATCCTTGAAGGCATTCGGAAGCTGCCGATCGGCATCGGCCGCATCCAGCGCCCTGGAGAGACGTCCCAGCACCGCACCAAGGGGCGAGCTCGGATCAATCGGTACAACTTCTGGATAGTATTGGCGCAGCCTCGTCCCGAGCTCGGTATGGACAAAAGCGTGAATGGGGTCGCCGCCGTCAGCCTTTGGGCGCAGTTCGTCGACGGGTCGCACGTCAGGATTACCGGCTGCCGTTGATGGTTCGCGCCTCTGCTGGACATTTCCACGTCTGCAGAGATGGCTACTTATCATTGGTCCTTATCGACGACGTCAATGATGCGGGTATACCAGTGAAAAGCGCCTCGTCACTGGAACCGCATTGCGCGCAACCCGTTTGAGCCGGGGCGCTGAACAGGCGGCGCGGATCATAGGGAACCGGATCGGCCGTGACGGTGGGCGTGGACAGGCATGAACTCCGGCAGATCATCGCCGGCCTGAGTGAGGGCGTGATTCTGGTCGAGCCCGATCAGACCATCGCGTATGCCAATGAGGCCGCCCTGGCGATGCACGGCGTCGAGAGCCTCGACGAGCTCGGCCAGACGGTGGACGCGTACCGCGATCGCTTCTCGCTGCGCTACCGCAACCACAACAAGCCCAACCATTATCCGATCGAGCGCGTCGTCAACGGCGAGACCTTCCACGACGTCGTGGTCGAGGTGAGGCGCGCCGACCGGCCCGAGCGGGATTTCATCCATTCCCTGCGCAGCTTGGTCGCCACCGACCGCGACGGCAATCCGAGCTGTCTGGCGCTGATCCTCAAGGACGTGTCCGATCAGTTCGAGGCGGAGGAACGCTTCGAGGCGACCTTCAACGCCAACCCGGCGCCAGCGATCATCACGCGGCTCTCCGACCTGCGCCACGTCAAGGTCAATCACGGCTTCCTGGAGATGACGGGGTTCACCCGGGATGCCGTGATCGGCCGCAGCGTCTACGAACTCGACGTTCTGTCCAATGCGCGCAACCGCGACTTGGCGGTCTCCCGGCTGCATGAGGGCGGGACGATCCCACAGATGGAAGCCTGCCTCGACCTCCCCGACGGGGGCTCGCGCTTCGTGATCGTGGCCGGCCAGCCGATCGAGCTGGGTGATGCGCCGTGCATGCTGTTCACCTTCGCCGACCTTGAGTTGCGCCGGAAGGCCGAAACCGCCCTCCGTCAGAGCGAGGCGCGCTTCGCCACGGCGTTCCGCATGACGCCGGTGCCGACCGTGCTGGCGCGGGCGCGGGACTTCTCCGTCACCGGCGTCAACGAAGCTTTTGGCCGCGTGTTCGGCCTCAATGAGGATCAGATCGTCGGGCGTCGCCTTGATGAGGCTGGTCTGTGGATCAAGGATGCGCAGCGGGCGGGCTTCGAGGCGGCGATGGCCGCGAGCGGCTTCGTGCTCGGTGTCGAGGTATGTCTGCGCCACCAGAGCGGGGCCGCCCTCGACTGTCTGGTCTCGGCAGAGCGCATCACCATCGACGAAGCAGAGTTCGTCCTGATGGTGCTGCAGGACATCACCGACCGCAAGCACAGCGAGCGCGAACTGTTCGATGCGATCGAGGCGGTGATGGCCGATACCTCGTGGTTCAGCCGCGGATTGATCGAGAAGCTGGCCAACCTGCGCCGCCCGGGGCGGGAGAGCGCGGACGGATCGATGCCGGGTCTGACGGTGCGCGAGCGGCAGATCCTGAATCTGATCTGCTCCGGCCTGGGCGATGACGCGATCGCGCGCAAGCTGAATCTGTCGCGGAACACGGTGCGTAACCACGGCGCCGCGCTCTACCGCAAGCTCGGCATCCATAAGCGCAGTGAGGCCGTGATCTGGGGCCGAGAGAACGGCTTTCCACTGAGCGCTCACGAGTGAAAATTACCATCATACCGGTACAAACCGATCATTGATTGGCTGGTTCGGCGGTACATCTTCGGCGCAGCGGGCGTGATCTCATCGGAGACGGGCCGTCGACGGCGCGGAACGCGAACCGCGGTACGGCAGATCACCCGGAGGCGTCCCAATAGCGACGCCAAGCCGAGATGCGTGGTCGGGTCCCGCGCGACGAGCATACGGCAGTCCGCGCGCTGCCGATGGACGAGATGGGCAAAACGGGAGGACGACATGGTCGATACGGATCGGATCACGGGGGCTGCGAAGGAACTGGGTGGCAAGGTCCAGGGCGCGATCGGTGACCTCACCGGTTCGCACCGCCATTCGGCGGAGGGACGCATCCGTCAGGTCCAGGGGGCTGCAGAGAACATCTACGGGCAGACGAAGGATGGCGTCCGCGACGCGGCCGATGCAGCCTACGACTTCGCCGAGGACACCTACGAGCGCGGCGGCCGGGCCCTGCGCCGCGGCACCCGCGAGGTGAGCCATCAGGTCTCCGACTACCCGCTCGCTTCGCTGCTGATCGCCGGCGCCGTCGGCTTCGGTCTGGGCCTGCTGGTCAGCGCCCGTCGCGACTGAGCCCCTTCACCCTCGGACGATTCCTGACCTGGAGAAAGCGCGTGCCCCCCATCCAAACCGTTGCGACCCCCCATGCCGCCGAGGCGCTCGGCGATACCCGCGCCGTTCTGCTGAACCACGTATCCTGGGGCGCGATCTTCGCCGGTGCGGCGACGGCGCTGGTGACGCAGGTGATCGTCAACCTCGTCGGTGTGGGGGTGGGGCTGGCCTCGGTCGGCACCACGGCCGCCGACAACCCCTCGGCCTCGACCGTCTCGCTCGGCGCGGGCCTCTGGTTCGTCGCCTCGGGCCTCGTCGCCTCGCTGGCCGGCGGCCTGATCGCCGGCCGCCTCTCGGGCAAGCCCCTGCCGGGCGCGGCCGCGCTCCACGGGCTGGTCTCCTGGGCGGTCACCACGCTCGTGGTGCTCTACCTGCTGACCTCGGCGGCCAGCGGGCTGGTCGGCGGCACGCTCAGCACGGTCTCGGGCGTGCTGGGCGGCGCGAGCA
>NZ_VUOK01000025.1 GCF_009806555.1 Methylobacterium sp. 2A
CCGGCCCATCGGCACCCGAAATCGCTCCAAACGGCTGTCGTTAACGTGCGTTTTTACGAGGCGGGGCCTTCTGACCCGTCGAGCGGTGGCTCGACCGATGAACCCGCGGCCGCCCGGCGGGTCGGGCAAACCCTGGCGCGGCGCTACGGCTGCGCGGTGTCGGAGTGGAGGGTGCGCGTGGTCCGCGCACCGGAACCGGACGGCGACGCTGCCGAGCCGCAGTCGGGCGTGGCGGCCCGGATCGTCGCCTGGACGGACGAGGTTTGCCCCCGGCTCGCGATGCTGGTCGCGCAGGGCGCGCGGCGGCTGCGCGCCCTGCGCGTGCTCCTGGCGCGACCGATGTCGGGATCGCGACCGGGATCGTGGTGGCGCCGCGTCGGGCTCGCGCCGCCGACGCGCGCGGAGGCCGCGATCTACCACGCCCATCGCCGCGACATCCTCGCCGACTGGGAGGGACGCAGGCCGGACAACTCGCGGGTCGACGCGCGGATCGCGCGGCGGTTGCGTGCCACCGGCCACGGCGAGGCGGCGGTGGCGGCATCGATCGCGGCCTGCGCGGCGGCGTTCGAGCCGTACCGCCGCCGCGACTGGGCGGCGTACGGGCGGCGTGCGGCGTCCCTGGCCTTCGCTCCGGATGCCGCGGGCGGGGCGGAGATCGAAGCCGGTGCCGAGCGGGTGGCGGCCTGGGCGGCGCTGGAACGGCGGATACGCGAGCGGGTCGCCGCGGTGGCGGCGCTGCGTTCGGCCACCGCGCATCCGGTCGAGATCACGGCGCCCGCGCCGGCCGTATCGCCGGCCGAGGCCGGACGCGGTGATGCGACGGTCTCCCAGCCCGAGCCGGTAGCGCCGGAGGTGATCGCACCCGCGATCGTACCGCCGGAATCTGTGACGCCGCCGCCCGCCCCCCCGGCCATCGACCGACCCGGACGGATCGAGCCGAGCGCCGAGCAACGGGCGATCCTGCAGCCTCTGGAGGAGCGGCTCGGTGCGCTGCTGACCGAGGCCATCGCCGCCATGCGCCGCGGCGAGGCCGCATCACCTGAGCCGTTCGTATCATCCGTGGTCGCGCGTCGTGGAGCGGTCGCCGCCGAGCTTTCCCCATCGGTGCAATCGCGGGAGATCGCGGTCCCCGCCGATCGTCCGGACGGGCAGAGCCAAGCCGTTCGGCGCGTGGCCGCGCATCCAGCCGAGAAGCGGGGGCGACGCGACACCGCGGCGGCGGCGCCGGAGCAGTCCGAGGCGGATCTGGCCGCATCGCGTCCGAACACGCCGGCTCTCGGCGACGAACTGAATGCGGCCGCCTGGAACCCGCTGACCGACGTGTCGGCGCGTCACAGATCGCTGGCGAGCTACTACGTCCTGGCGCTCGCGAGCAACGAACGCTCCCTTAAGGGCTATCGGCCCTACCTGAAGCGAGCGCTGGGCAACGAGATCGCCACGCAGGCGGAGACTTGGCACAAGGCGACCGCTGGGACGCCCGAGCACCGGCGCGTCCTGGCCGCGGTTCGACGCTGGACGGGGCCGTGGAACTTCAACGCAGTGGAGCGGGCCTGTAAGGCAGCGGGCGTCAGGATACCCGAACGGTGACGACGGGGATCGGCCGATCTCCCCCAAGCCGGAGGGTGGCTGCTCCTGGGCAGTCTCTCGATCGGATGCTGCAACCGGTCCACCCCTGGCCGCGGCTCCGACATGCGGACGGCGGGCGGTTAGGGGCGGCTCGATCCACGTGTCGGACGCGCTCGCGGCACGGCCGCGGCCACTGCATCGACTCGGTTCACCGGCGGAGCCGTCGTCACGGTCGAATGGTTTGCGGGTTGGATCGGGATGAAAGTTTGCGACCGCGGATTGCGTTTCGAGGGGGCGGGCGGGAATGATGCCGCTTTCCTCAGAGACTTGGGTGCGACGTGGACGAGAACACAGGAACGACCGGGGATGAGACCGTCGACTATGCCGCGCTGACGACAGGCCTCGTCTCGGCCTACGTGGCGAACAACTCCGTTCCGACTGTGGAGCTGGTGGCGCTGATCGCGACCACGCACGCCGCGCTCACCGGCCTCGGCAACGCGGGCGCACCGGCCGCCGCTCCGGCCGCGAACACGACGCCGGCCCAGATCCGAAAGTCGATCACCCATGAGGGGCTGATCAGCTTCGAGGACGGCAAGGCCTACAAGACGCTCAAGCGTCACCTCACGGCACTGGGGCTCACGCCGGAGGGCTACCGCGAGAAGTGGGGTCTGCCACGGGACTACCCGATGGTGGCGGCCAGCTACTCCGAGACGCGCTCGACCTTGGCCAGGAACGCGGGCCTCGGCCAGCAGCGTAGAGGCGCAGCTGCGAAGGTCGCTGAGGCTACCGAAACCGTGGCGGAGAAGCCCAAGAGCGCGCGCCGGTCACGGAAGGGCGAGGGATCGGCGTCCACGTAGAGCGGTCACACGGCACGGGCATCCGTTCGAGCAGATTGTCCTCGGAACAGCCGCTGACCCCCCACGCAGGAACAGCGTCTGCCGACGCCCGATGCTCGGCTTGGCCGTGCACCAAGTAGCAACAGGCCGCGAGGTTGGCTCCCGCGTCGCTGCATGTGGCATGGTCGCGATGGACGGCCGCCAGCATGATCCGCGTCCGGCGTAGGGTGCGAGCACATCCTCTGTCGCAGAAGCCACACGCACGTCCGCATCATGCCTATCGCCACAGGCGCCGACTGCTGACTGTTCGAAGCAGCAGGGACGTTCACGAAGCGATCAGAACCCGCACCGGCCCGCCAGATGGGCCGTTGGCGACGGATCGCACCCTGGCAGGGATGACTATGCCATTCACTGGGGCGAAAGGCCTGCCTTTCGTCCCTCAGCGGTGAATAGTCAAAAATCAGCCGGGGTCACGTCCTTACGTTCGCAACCTTTCTTGATGCCCTTGCGAATACCCATCTGGAATGGTGTCATGCCGGCCTTTGTGGCTGGTTGAGCTGGTATCGCGGGCATCGCCCTGGCCGAGCCGACCACCGCCCTGAAACCTTGCTCGAAACCTTCGCGGAAATTATTCGGGTCAACCATCTCACCCTGCCTCTACGATTTGAAATTGCGCCATAGCGTCGACTTGCTCACCCCGACGAGCCCGGCGACCTCCCCCCTTTGCCTTCGGCCAGCAGCCGCCCGCCAGGGCAAGGCGTCCGGCGTCATCGAGGACGTGCGGCCTACATGCTTCCCGCGCCGGTGCCGAAGCATCTGATGCCTACTGATCGTCTGCCGGATCGAGGCGCAGGATCAAAACATCCTTTGGTCGAGCGACGAGCACTTGGTCATCTTGGAATACGACCTCCATATCAGCCGGATACTGACTCAAGAAGCCCATTAGGTCTGAAACCGTGCGGCCGTCGAAGCTCGTCAGTGACGGCATCCCAAGATCGTCCCCGCTGATCCCGACCTTTTCGGCTTCTTGGTAGGGAGCCGAGGTTCGCGTAGCGAAGACGTGTGTCAAGGTATCGTCACCGTGCCCGACCGGAATGTATGTGTTGGTCACGAAGTAGGGTCTGTTTTTACCGTTCTCGTCAACCAACAGGTACTGCTTCTCGCTCGGAACCTCTGCCAGGTTAACAATGTGGCTGGTTGTTCTTCGGTTCTCACCGAGGCGGTCGTAATCAGTTAGGTGAAGATTGATCTTACGCATCAGGGTTCCGATCTATCCACTGCATGGGCGCTTGGCGCGTGTAAGCTCAGTCACCCATATATGTATCATAGCCTGCAGCTGGCCCGTTCAGGATGAGAAGCTGCCACTTGTGCATCGCTCGAAAAGGACCGTTTTTGAGCGGGTTTTCCGGTGGCGGCTAACCCTTTGCAGAAATTGAAGCAGGATCGCGCTTAAACGTGCGCTCGAAACGTCCGATCCGTTTTGACAAGGTTTGGCAATCCTTGCCATGATCGACTAGGAGGTGCCGACCATGGCGACCATGAACGTATCACTGCCCGATCCGTTGAAGGATTGGGTCGAGGCACAAGCCGGCACCGGCCGTTACGCGAACGCCAGCGACTATGTGCGCGATCTGATCCGCCGGGACCAGGACCGGCTAAACAAGATCGCGGAGCTGCAACGGCTGGTCGATCAAGGACTGGCGAGCGGCATCAGCTCGCGCACCCCTGACGAGATCCGTCAGCTCGGCCGTGACAGGTTGGCAGCCGTCCAGGCCAGATGATTTTCCGCACCTCACCGCAAGCGGACGAGGACATTGCTGACGCCTATGTGGCGGGCGCAATTCGCTTCGGCGTGGCTCAGGCCAATCGCTACCAAGACGGTCTGTTCAACGCCTTCCAAATGCTGGCCGACAATCCCCTGATAGCCCGCGAGCGCCGCGAGCTTGTGCCGCCAGTGCGCCTGCATCCCTATCAGGCGCACATGATCGTCTATGTCGAGGACGGGCCGGGCGTCCTGATCGTCCGCATCCTGCACGGGCGGCAGGATTGGGAGAATGCTCTTACATGAAGCTGGTTACGCCTGGGCCACCGGTGTACAGACAATCATAGCGGTCAGCTCGCCAAAGGTACGTATGATCGCCGCAGCGACTCCAGGATCTGATCCTGAGTAGGCTGCAGGTGCTTGTATTGATTTGCCTGCTCTTTTACGACCTCTGCGGCCAAGTCATCCATTTCGGTCGATAGTGCCACCAAACCCTTCATCCGGTCTGCATTGTCGATGATGCGACGCGAACCATCCGGTGTTTGCAACGCCATCGCGACCTCGACGTTACGAGCCAGGTAGTCGAGATGCTGTTGCGCCACTGCTAGAAGCGACAACTCGTTGTAATCGGGCACTATCAGGCGCGAAGCATCGCAATGCCACATCAGACCGGCTATTTCGTAGCTGCTGATCTGGATGTCCTTGCCATCGTTAATTGCATCGCTTCTGACATTTTTGCAAAGCCGGATGGTTTTCTTCAAGCCGCCCATCGTCAGCGTATCGCGGTCCGTGATGAGTTTAATGTGCTTGAAGGGCAGGTTGAGAAACAGCGAATGATCACCCTTATTGTATACCTTCACTCCGCGCTCGTGGTCGTGTGCGGTGCTTTGATAGGCGGTCGTATGGTGCCAATGCGATGGAACGACATCGATTGCCCGTCGCAGCGAACCACCGGATATTTTGATGGCCTTATTGCCGTTTTTCTCCACTGTCGCGGCTGGATAGCTATCAGATAGAACTTTTTCTGATTTAAGACGGAGCTCACGCATTTTGTCTTCGAGCGAATAATAAACCGGCGTGGTGTAGAGGTGTTGAGCCGGTCCGTTCGCATCGTAAGTGAAAAACGCCGTATGCAAAGTTAGCAGATCGACGTCGCTGACGCCCCTGATATGGATGTTGAGCGGAACGGACCCCTGCAGCTCGAACTCGACGGCAATAGTGTGATCCGCCAGGCCTTTTAAGAGCTGTTTGCCAACGCGAGTCGCTTCTTCGATGCCGATGCGGGTGTAATCGGGGCCAACTTCCTGCATCGCGCCGAGGGTATATTGCGTGTAGGGTAGACTTGACCGCTTCTGATAGCTTTCGGTGATGTCGGCCTTGGCGAGCACTTCCGTAAGAGCATCCATCGTCAGTTCGGTAGGGCGGTCCAAACCACGTCGGCGGGTGCTGAGACGGCCGAGCCGCCCCTGAATATCACGGGCCATCAGACTTTCCTCGTCAACTTCATGATTCCGAACGTAAACCTGCCTTGTCCGTTGAAATATTCCCCTTCGCCGTATTGCAGGTCAGGTCTGAAGGTTATATCCGCAAAACCTCTATGCGGCTGCAGTTCCGGCTGATCCGACCGCGGATCATTTTTGTAGTTGTATAAAATTCGAAAGCCATCAACTTCATCGTGAAATAATGCGGCCGCGATGCTGTTTGAGCCGGATTGAGTTGTCTTAAGACGGATACGTAGTTTATCCCAATTTTGGGTGATAGTAACTGTACCTTCCCACTTGAAGCTGGGCGTTCTGTCGGGATTTATAGTTTGCCCGTCACAATGCCACTCTCCGGCGAGATCAGGTACCTTCAGAAATTTGTTCAGTGGTCGATATTTCCAGGCGTATTTGGAGAAAATCCAATACAATCCCGCGTAGATTACGCCTGCACTAACAGGCCACATAATTACGCGCGGTATACGATCGCCGATTCCATAATAATCAAGTATGCTGATTATTACCAAGACAAGCGAGACGACGAGCGGCGATATAATTGCTGCGATCGCACCAATGGTGTGACCGATTTTGGCTCGGTTCAACCCGCCAAGGACAGAATACTCATGGTCCTGCTGTACCAATCATCGCCCCCTGCGGATTTTAGTCAGATACGATGAGGTGGTGGCCGTTAATCCTGCTCGCAACCGTTCACCGTAATTAAATGCAGTGGATTACGTAAAAATTGGACTGGACAAGCATAAAATGTTGGATCGGCCATTCACTCGTATGGTGGCTTTGCACCTTCAGCTGCATCAATTCGGAAACAGGTCACCAATCGCTTTCCGCGCACGCAACGTGATGCGCCGGCGGCGCTGATGTTCCGGCCGGTCGTGCAGCATGTGGCAGCGCTGGCAGAGCGCCGCGAGGTTGTTGCCGGTATTGTCGGCCGTGTCGTGGTTGCGGTGCGCCGTGGCTAGCACCACCCGCGTCACCTTCACAAGGACAGCCTCCATGCTGTTAGGACCGGGCAGGGCTCGGCGCACAAGGCGGCCCCGTCCATCACGCCAGCGGCCGGCCTCGACATCCCACCAGCGGCCGTCGCCAAGGTGCTGCACGTCCTGCAGGTGCGGTCGGCCGCATCCCTCGCAGCGGCCTTTAGCTCGCACGAAGCGAATGACGGCCGAGAGCTGCTTCCAGTCGATCGGGTAGAAGTAGCGGTGCTCGCGGCGGATCGGCATCAGAGAGCCGTGTCCTGTGTTGCGACCCTCTTCGCTCGTTTGGCGATCCGGGAAAGGGTGGAGCGGCTGCAGCCCGTGGCAGCCTGGATCTGGCTCCAGGGCGAGCCGGCCTTCAGCATGGCCGCGATCCCCTCGTTCCGCTTCGTGTCCTCCTGACGGCCCCTGTAGAGACCCGCAGCCTTTGCCCGGGCCTGGCCCTGTGCCTGGCGACGGCGGCGATCGTCGTAGTCCTTGCGAGCAACTGCCGCGAGGACGTCGAGCAGCATGCCGTTGATCGCCTGGAAGACGCGCCCCGTAAATTCGTCGGCCGGCGTCGCCAGGCTCCAGGAGGTCGGCAGGTCGAGCGCTACGATGCGGACGCGCTTGGCGTCGATCTCCGCCCGCAGCTTCGTCCAGTCGACCGAGGTAAGGCGCGAGAGGCGGTCGACCTGCTCAATCAGCAGCACGTCCCCCGGCCGGCAATCCTTCAGCAGGCGGAACAGCTCCGGCCGCGCCAGCGTGGCACCACTCTCGTTCTCGACATAGGCCGCGGCAATTGTCAGACCCCGCTCGGCCGCGAAGGCGTCGAGCTGCCCTCGCGCCCTGGTCGCGTCTTGTTCAGAGGTGGAAGCGCGCAAATAGGCGCGGACGAACATGAAACCTGCCAATCGGTTCGATTAGAATAGGTGTCATGATATCGGTTCGATTTGAATGGTCAAGCTGATTATATGAGACCATCCTGGTGGCGGTTCGATTGAGGCATACCCATACCGAACCATTCGGATCGGCCTCTTCAACGGGAGAATGGTCAGGTCAATTTGTGACGGCGGCGGAGGCTCGCAGACTCGACAGATATGGTCGTGCTTGCCGCGGTCCGCTCATTAGTCGTGGAACGCATGCCTAAGAAGCTATAAGAGTAGCGCTCTCCGCAATTATCCTGGCAAGGGCGTCATGATCCGAGACCGGACCGAAAAGCTACGGTTCATTGTTGAAGAGATGCAGATCGCCCTTCATCTGGCGACGAACCTCGCCGATCCTTTCTATGCACGCACTATCGCGCGACATATCCTTATCCGCGTCGAGAACTTCATTGAACACGCACGGGGCCTCCGGCGTCCGCTTCGCGACGCCGGCTATGATACAGTTGCGTTCCACACGGCCAAGGAAGCCTACGCCGCCCAATTCGGCGAATATTTTAAGGACGCGCGCCACCGGCTCGGAGCCCACGTCCAGGATTTCGATTTCGGTAAACGCATTGAACTCTGGAACGACATCGAGGTCCTTAAGATCAGCTACTTCGTAGACGGCGCTCACGAAATCTACGACAGCCTCGGCACGCTCGGCGTACCCGGCTATGTGCCTTATGCTACGCCGGTCGAGCTGTCCGATCCTGGCATTGTCGAGATCCTCCGACAGCTTCAGCGTTCGCTCGACGCCCGAACCGGAGTCGAGATGGGGGCTGATGCGCTTGCGATGACCCGGCGCAACACCACGGCTTCCCTCAACACGACGCCCGTGCATGCCCGCGCGTCGCAACTGGCGCTGATCCGGCGCTGGATCGCGCTACAGCTCGACCTCCGTCAAAGGCTCATCGCCTATCCCTCGATCGCGCGCTTGTTCAAGGCGCGCCTCATCACGGACATCGTCAGCTTCTCCGATTGCCTTGTGACGCGCCCAGTGACACAGGGCGCCCTCCAGGCGATGGACGGGTTGGACAAGCTCGTGCAGGGACAAGGCCAGTCTTCGGCCCCGATCGACGCTTTTGTCGCCGCTGCGCACTTTGAAACAGAGCTTGCGGCCGTTCGTGCCGTCCGCGACAAAATTGGCGCCCACCTTGAAATTGACACAGCCGAGCCGCTGGCGAAGCTCCTTGCCGATCTCAACAAATTCGATCTCGAAAGAGCGCTCGCATTCTACCAGCGCCTCGCTGCCGCCTTCAACAAACAATGCTTTGCCGTGCTTTTCCTTCGGCTCTATGCCGCAGATGGAAAGCGACACTACGGCATGGAGAGCGGCGCTTCTTCGGCGACTGTGCCCTTCGTGGGAACGGCCGCGCCGCCGCACGAGCCCACGCTCCAGCCGCCGCTGATCAACGACGATGAGGCATGTCATAAGAACTTAACGCGTTGGTTGGACGGCGATGACAGTCAGAAGGGGGAAGCGCGCATTTTCTTTTGGAATGCTTTTATGAGTTCGACAGTGGTCGAGTCTGTCAGCGAGACGGAGCGCTTCGGCAGTAGCGCTCGGTACCATTCGAACGAGTTTCGCAAGGCGCACCAATTTCTTCTCGACGCGTTGAATGATGGTCTATCGGACATTGATTTTAGGGGTGTTCTAGATCTCATTATGTCCTGTCGAAACGGCCACCCTTATCCGCTAGCGAAATTGCTCGTCCGCTACGGCGAAACAGCTCCTATCTTCCGGCAATATCTGATTTGCTATGCGCTCGGCGAGGTCGCCAGCGCCCCGCACCAAAGCGTTTCAGACTTTCTCGATGCACGAAGCCTTTCGCGGACTTGGGCAATCCGCCTAGAAGCAGTAACCGCTCGCTACAAGTCTTACGTGAAGAACGAAGGTGTCTTTCGCGCGAACCACCAAGGCCAGATCCAGGCTGATCACGATACGCTTGTCGCTTCCCTGACTGACGCCATGACGCCAGATCAACGGCTGGTTTGCCTTCTTGCGTTTGCCAGCGTTCACACTGGGCCACTGGCCGGTGTATTCACGAAACCGTTCGGCGGTAACTACACCGTTGTTCAGGCGGAGATCGAGAGGCTTCTCCTTCCGCTTCTCAACGACGACGCGGCGCAATCCAAAGCGGTTATGCTCAAAAGATTGCTTCAGACCCACGACTACGTGGGCGTGTGCGTTCACATAGCGCTGAGTCTCGACGGCGGAGACAGCCATCCACTCTACTCAAGCTTGATCGAGAGCTGCTGCAATGGAACGATTATCGCGGCATCCAACAACCAGGCCAGCCGTCATCTGAGCATGTGCTTCCTCTTGAAAAAGGAGCATAGATTTGCTCTTCAGGTCGCAGAGCCACTGGCCGATCGAAATCCCGATTGGACTGAGGCGCAGATCCTCGTTGCGCAAATACTCGGTGAAATTATTGGGGCAGAAACGGAAGCGCGCGAGCGGGTGAGTAGCATCCGCAGCGCTTATAAGCTTTCAGCAGCGCAGGAGGCGCTACTTGCGGCGGTCGAGGCGGAAGTTCAAAGCCGTCTGGCGCGTCAGGAGCAATAGCTTCACTCCAGCAGGTCAACGATAAACCGAATTATCGGTCGCTAATCTCGGGCAGCTCCGTTGCGGCGCCGGCAGCCGGCTCCGCCGGACGATGCACGGCCTCGCGGGGGCTGCCGGCGGGGCCTTTCGGGCCTAAGTTCTGAATGTGCAAGCCGCCGAGGAAATCGGGCGCCGCGCTGGTGGTGCGTAATTCTTGAGTTTCGCACAAAGGCTGTTTGCTGGAGATGGTAGATGAGCCGGTGCTGCCAGCATGCTGGGGGCCGCCGTCGTGAGCGAATTCACTTCTGGGCCGTGCTGCTGTTGGCGCGGGCGCGCGGGAAGTAGCTGTAGAACGTGTCGCGGTTGACCCCAAGCCGTTTGGCGATGTCAGCCACGCTGATCGTTCCGGCCGCCAGCATCGCGCGGGCCGCCTCAAGATCGGCATCGCTGAGTTTCTTCGGCCGGCCGCCTTTGCGCCCACGGGCGAGAGCCGCCTTCAAGCCCTCCACAGTGCGCTCGTGGTTGAGGTCGAGGAAGTACTCGGCCATCGCCCCGTGCATCTGCAGCGCGAAGCGGCCGTGCGCGGTGGCGCTATCGAACTGCTCGGTCAGGCTTCGGAAGTGCACGTTTTTCACTCACAGGCCGTCGATGGTGCGCATCATCTCGACGAGCGAGCGGCCGAGGCGATCGAGCTTCCACACCACGAGCACGTCCTCGGGGCGCAGGTAGGCGAGCGCCGCCTCGAACTCTGGTCGCTTGGTGCCAGCCTTGCCGGACTTCTTCTCCTCGAACAGGCGCTCGCACCCGGCCTTGGTCAGGGCGTCGCGCTGCAGGTCGAGGTTTTGGTCGAATGTGGAGACGCGAGCATATCCGACGAGCATGTCGGGATCGTGCCAAAATGCCGTTTATCCGGCAATAGAAAAGCCGACACATTTTCCGACAAAAACGGGGCTGTTTCGAGCGGCTCGCGTGTGACCTTTATCGATAAATGGCCTGTTTCTAATGGCGCTATGTGGCACCGATGACCAGGGTGCTCCGCGCGGCCTCGACGACATCGTCCGTGATCACCTTGAGTTCGTTGATCTTGAGGATGCGAGCGATCTGCACGAACAGGCGCTGCAGCAGCCGGAAGTTGCCGCCGGTGATCCGCGCGATCGAGGCGACTGCCTGCACATCGGTGAAGTCCGCCTCGTCCAGGGCAAGCCCGAGCTGACGCCAGTGGCGCGTCAGCACGAAGGTGAGTTCGTCGCCACGCAAGGGTCGGTAGTGATGGGCGAACCCGACACGGCTGTAGAGCTGCGGATAACGCGACAGACGCTTCTCGATGCCCGGCATGCCGATCAGGATCACGCCGATGCCCATCCGATCGAACACGTCGCGCACGTGATCCAGGCCGGCGGTCGCGAGCCGTTCGGCCTCGTCGACGATCAGGAGTTCGGTCAACCCGCTCTTGAAACCCGTCGGCTTCGTTTCCCCGACCGACAGGTGCTCGCCGATGCAGGCATCCATCCGCACGATCAGATAGCCGACCTCGCCGCGCAGCACCCGCAACGAGCAGGCGACCACCGGGGTGTAGAGGACGCTGCGGCTTCGGGCGAGCACGCCGTACACCTTGGCGTCCGATGGCTGTCGTGGGCCCCAGGTGTCGAGGAAAGACTCGGCCACGTCCCAGTGGGCATAGCGCCGGGCCGAGAGCGTCTTGCCGACTCCGGCCGCGCCGTAGCAGAGGCCGATGTAGCGGTGGGTTCGCACGGCATCGGCGAACTCGACGAAGCGACGATGCTCCTTGGTGGTGATGAAGGCACCGGATCGGGCGGTCATCCCTCGTCCTCCACTTGGTACACGCGCAGCTTGGGGCCCGGTGAGAGGATGGTCGAAAACGTACGCTAAGCCCGCCGACCGGTGCGGGCGAGGAGCTTTTCTCCGTCTGGCCTGATCGCCCCCTTGGGCGTGACGTGCCGGTAGAGGGTCTGCCGGGTGATGCCGAGTTCCACGCAGAGGTCGGCGACGCAGGTTTCGGGGTTTCCCATCGCGGCCTGAGCCAGGCGCAGCTTGGCGGGCGTCATCTTGAAGGGGCGACCGCCCCTGCGGCCGCGAGCGCGAGCCGCGGCCAGCCCGGCCTTCGTGCGCTCGGAGATCAACTCGCGCTCGAACTCGGCCAAGCCGGCGAAGATGGCGAACACCAGCCGGCCGTTGGCCGTGGTGGTGTCGATCGAGGCGCCTTCGCCCGACAGCACCTTCAGCCCGACGTTGCGC
>NZ_VUOK01000028.1:0-7698 GCF_009806555.1 Methylobacterium sp. 2A
CCGCAGACCCCACTCCGCACTCGGTGGACAACCGCCAACAAGCAGGCTCACCAAGGACAACCTCCTTGGAAACGACAGCTAGGTCGCCCGCGCAACGCCGAGCCAAAAAGAATCAGGCGGCGGGGGCCGGCCAGATCGCCTCGTTGAGGTCGGCGAGCACCTCGCCGAGCCGGCTGTCGAAGGCCTTGTCGGCCTCGCGGAAGCCGCCTCGGCGCTTCAGGGCCGGGGCCTCGTCGAGGAGGTCGCGATCGCCCACGGGGGTGTCGCGCAGGGTGTTGCCAATGAGGCGCAGCCATTCCCGCTGCTTCGGCGTCCAGGGCCGGGCCGCCAGCATCCGCGTCACCGCGTTGTCCACCCGGGTCGCGTAGGGCACGAGCGGGTCGCCCAGCGCCGCCTGCCGGACATAGCCGATGATGTGGGCGGCGATGTCGGCGTTGCGGCTGCGTCCGTAGGCGCGGCGCAGGGCAGCTTCGGCAAAGCCGGCCTCGTCGAGGGCCTTCGCCACGGCTTTCAGCTCCCGCCGGGTCAGCTCGCGCGGCCGCTGCGTGGCGGCAATCAGGCCCGGCAGCGCGTTGCCGGGCCCGGTCACGAAGCGCACGAAGGCGGTGATGTAATCCTCCGGATCCGTGACGCCCCCGTACACCTCCTCGACGCCGAGGAGCGTATCCTCGCCTGGGAAGACGATCGTCGGGTCGCGGGGCCGGTCCGTCGGCGCGGCATCGAGCAGTCGGACGGACGGCGCCGCTGCGTCGAAGGCCGCCGCTACCGCTTTCGGGTCGGCGGTCTTGGCCCAGTCCGCGAACGCCTCGGGCGTTCGGCCTAGTGTCTCGGCGAGGGCGGATCGCTCCGGTGCCGTCAGGCGCTTGGCCCGGGCGCGCAGCTTGGCCACGATCTGATCGCGGACATAGGCGCGGTCCTCGTCGTGGGGCGCCCGGGCGAGGTCGCGCAGGAGGTCGGCGAAGGAGAGTTTCGGGTCGACCACCACCGGGCGCATCTCGGTGAGCGCCTTGAGGTTCGACACGAGATCGACGGCGTCGAACACGCGGAAGGCGTCCTTGCCGATCTCCGGGCACAGGCGGGTCGCGCGGCCGATCATCTGGTCGTAGAGGACCCGGCTGTTGACCCGGCGCACGAACACGAGGTCGTTCACCTTGGGGATGTCGATGCCGGTGGTGAGGAGATCGACGGTCACCGCGTAGCGCGGGCGCGGATCGTTGCGAAAGCGGCGGATCAGCTCGGACGGGCGGTCCACGTCGCCGGTGATGCGCATCACGAGGTCGTGCGGCTGGTCGCCGTGGATCTCCAGGGCCTTGCGCAACTCGTCCACAAGCACGTCGGCGTGGTCGCGGTTGACGGCGAAGATCAGCGCCTTGCCCGGCCGGTCCGGCGGGATCTCGGCGGCGATGGCCTCGGCTACCACCCGATTGAAGTCTCGGGTGAGCACCCGGCGGTTGAACTGCTCCACCTCGAAGTCCACCGCGTCCGGCGTCTCGAACAGGTCGATCTGGCCGGTGGTGGGCTCGATCACCTCGACGATCGCGCCCGCATCGAGGTGGATGCCCTCGGTGTTGAGCTTGGTCAGGATGCGCCGGACGGGCGCCTGATCCACGAGGTATCCGTCGAGCACGGCCTGGCGGTAGCCGTAGTGGAAGGCCGGGGCGCCGAAGATCTGCGTCGTGTGCAGAGCCGGTGTCGCGGTAAGGGCGACCTTCACGGCATCGAAATGGTCGAGCACCCGGCGGTAGCGCGAGAGGTAGGCCTCCGTGTCGCGGAAGGCGAGATCACCCGCCCGCATCTCCGCGTCGAGGGTGTAGCCGCGGTGCGCCTCATCGACGACGATCAGATCGTAGAGACCCGGCGAGGGGCGGTCGCCCTCCTCGTCGAGCACCCGGCGGGCGAGGGACTGCACGGTGCAGACGTGGACGCGGTCCTGCGCCTCCGGCAGACGCTTGGCCAGGCCCGCGACGTTGTAGGCCTGGGCAAACTTGAGAAAGCCCTCGACCTCGACATTGGCCAACGCGGTTTCGGTCTGCTCGCCCAGCGCCGTGCGGTCGACGAGGAACAGGATGCGCCGGAAGCGCTTGGCGTGGAGCAGCCGGTACATCAGCGCGATGCAGGTCAGCGTCTTGCCGGTGCCGGTGGCCATCGCCACGAGGATCTCGCGCCGGCCCGCCGCGATGGCGGCTTCGACAGCGGCTACGGCCTCGCGCTGATACGGACGCAGGCCCGGCACCTCGGCGGGATCGTCCGCGAAGCCGGAGGCGGTCACGGCCTGTTCGAGGCGCTCGGTCAGGTCGCGCGGCGTGAACCAATCGGGGAGCGCAACCGCTCGGTTCGTGGGCAGCCGTGCGTCCCACGCCCAGATGCCGGAGCGCGTCTCGAGCTGCCGCATGTAGGGTCGGCCGTTGGTCGCGAAGGCGAAGGGGACGCGGTAGGCCTCGTCGAGGCCGTGGGCGTAGGGCGCGTCTATCGCCAGCGCTTCGGCCGGCAGCCGGATCGTCCGCGCGTAGCGCTTGGCCTGCTCCAGCGCCGCCGGGATGGCGTCTGCGGACCGTTTGGCCTCGATCACGCCGACGCAGGCCCCGTCCACGAACAGGGCGTAGTCCACCGGGCCGGACTCGGTCGGCCACTCGGCGATCGCCAGGGCGCGCCGCCGCTCCGGCCGCGTCCCCAGGGCGTATCGGAGCCGGCCGGACTCGGCCTCCCAGCCGGCCGCGGTGAGCTGGGCGTCGATCAGAGCGCGGGTGTCGGCCTCGTCGATGGCGATGCGCTCGGCGGCCCCGACGGCGGCGGCCGCAACCGCGGCTTGCTCCCTCGGAGCCGGATCGGCGTTCCGCGCCTGGAGGGCTCGCAGCTCCGCTTCCACGCGCCCGCGATCCGCCTCGATCTCGGCCGCGAGCTGCTCCCAGGCCAAGCGCTCCGCTGATTCCCGGGCGGCGCGTTCGAGCGCGGTCTCGCTCGCCCGCCGGGCCTCCTCGGCTTCCCGCGCCGAACGCGCGACCGCATCCTCCTGGGCCGCGAGCTGTTCGCGCAGGAGAGCGATTTGGGCCGTGAGATCCGCACTCGCATCGCGCGGCGGCTCCGGCGGCAGGAACGGGCTCGGGACGTACCGGGGAGCGGGCGTGAACGTGCGGTGGAACCAGACGCCGAGTTCGCGGGCCAGCTTCAGCGCCGAGAGCGCCTGAGCAGCGCTGCCGCGATCCTCGTGAGCTGCGACGTTTCCGAGCCGGCGCAGATGGTGAAAGACGTCGGCCGCCTTGTCGGGTAGCAGGCGGGTCCGCTGCAGGCGCATCAACATGTCGGCGAAGCCCTCGCCGGGCACGGTGAGGGCGCCCTGCTTCGCGGCGACGAGCCGCGTCAGCACCTCTGCGAACTGGCGGACCTTCACGATGGTGGTGGGCGGATCGATATGCAGCGACCACTCGGCGAGTGCACCGAGGCGGGCCAGCTGCGGATCAACGGGATCCAAGAAGGCGAAGTTGGGTGAGGCCGCGAGCATCGCCTTGGCGTCGACCGATCCGAGGGTTCGGACTTTGCCGTGAATTTCTTCTAGGTCAATCTCGGCTTTGAGCGGACGCTATGATCGTAGCATCCTGCTCAGGCGCCGCATTTGGCTCAGAGCGGCCGTGAGCGTGCGGAGCGCACCCGCCTGCCGGGCAGAAGGCGAGATCAGCCAGCGTTCATGCCAATCTACGGAAACCCTGTCCGAGAACACGGGGTCGCTCGGGGCTGCGGCGAATAACCTGGTTGGCCACCAACACCAGCGAAGCCCGCTGGGCGCTGCTTGCTGTGCGCTTACCACAGCCCTCGGCCGGTAAGCAGACACCTGACGACGAGGGGGCGGTCGATCGACCAACCCCTTCGTCAGGTTCAAGAATTCGATGGTACCACCGCCCCGGCTCGAACGGGGGACCCCCAGATCCACAATCTGGTGCTCTAACCAACTGAGCTACGGCGGCACTGGCGGGGGGTGTATCGTGGGCCGCGGCAGTTTTCAAGCGAGGTGCGCGGTCTTTGCAGCATCGGCTCACATGAGGTCGGCGAAGGCGGGACGCATCCGGCTCCGGGCGCCCACGCGGACGCAGCGCCGGCGTCCACTTCGGCGCCGGGCGCTCTATAAGTGGGGCCATCGGGCCGGACCCTCGGTGCGGCGGCCGGGGCGGACCGGGGTGAACGGACGGCGGGGTGAACGGACGGACCGTGAGCGCGCGACAGCCAGCGGCGGCCCAGAGTGGCAACAGGGGCGGGAAAACGGGCGGGGACCGCAGCACGGCCGACCGGCCGATCGACGCATCGGCCCGGATCGCGGCCGGTCCGCAGGCGCGCGCCCGGCGCCGCTGGGTCGGCGTCGGGATCGTCCAGGCGCCGGGGCGGCTGCGCAGCCTCGTCCGCCGCAGCGAGGGCGGCCTCGTCGCGCTCGCAACCCTGGTGGGCTGCGTCGCCGGAATCGCCGTCTCGGCCATGAACTGGGCTACGCAGCACCTGCGCGAGCTGCTCTTCCTCCTGCCGCCCGGGATGCGGCTCAGCGCGGCCGATGCCGTTTCACCGGTGCTCCTGCTCGTCGGGCCCTGCCTCGGCGGTGCGCTGCTCGGGCTGGTGATCGTCGCGGCAGGCTTCATCCGCGGCCCGCGCAAGCGCCCCGCCATCGATCCGATCGAGGCCAACGCCCTGCATGGCGGGCGGATGTCGCTGCGCGACAGCCTCTACCTCGCCCTCCAGAACGTCGTCTCGAACGGCAGCGGCGCCTCGGTGGGGCTGGAAGCCGGCTACACGCAGCTCGCCTCCGGGCTCGCCTCCCGGCTCGGCATCGCCTTCGAGGTCCGCCGGAGCGACCTGCGGACGCTCGTCGGCTGCGGCGCCGCCGGGGCGATCGCGGCCGGGTTCGGCGCGCCGCTTGCCGGGGCCTTCTACGCCTTCGAGCTGATCATCGGCACCTATTCCATCGCCACCTTGACGCCGGTGGTGGTGGCCGCGCTCTGCGGCAACCTGATCGCGCAGCAGCTGATCGCGACGCAGCCGCTGGTCGATTTCGGCGACGTCCAGGCGATCACCACCTCGCACGTCACCAGCATGGAGATCCTGCCGAGCCTCGCCCTGGGGCTTTTTTGCGCGGGCCTCGGCATCCTGATCATGCGCGGGGTCACCCTGGTGGAACGGCTGGTCCAGGCCTCCGGGGTCCCGCGGGTGGCGGCCCCGGCCTTCGGGGGGCTGTGCGTCGGCGCGCTGGCGCTGCTGGCGACGCCGCAGGTGCTCTCGGGCGGGCACGGCGCCCTGCACCTGCACTTCGCCGCCGAGGGGCAGGGACACGGAATCGCGGCGCTGGCCGGGCTGTTCGCCGCCAAGGCCACGGCCTCGGCGATCTCGATCGGCTCCGGCTTCCGGGGCGGCCTGTTCTTCGCCTCGCTGTTCCTCGGCGCCATCGCGGGCAAGCTGTTCGCCGCCGCGGCGCCCCTGCTGGTGCCGGCGCTGGCGGGCTTCGGCCTCACGCCGCTCGCCTACGCGGTGATCGGCATGAGCGCGCTGGCGGTGGCGGTGATCGGCGGGCCGCTGACCATGACGTTCCTGACGCTCGAGATCACCGGCAGCCTGCCGATCACCGGGCTGGTGCTCGCCGCGGTGATCGCGTCCTCGCTCACCGTGCGCAAGACCTTCGGCTATTCCTTCGCGACCTGGCGCTTCCATCTGCGCGGCGAGAGCATCCGCAGCCCGCACGATATCGGCTGGATCCGCTCGCTCACCGTCGGCCGCCTGATGCGCCGGGACATGAATACGGTGCCGGTCGAGACGCCGCTGGCCACCTTCCTGCGCGCCCACCCCCTCGGCTCGCCCTCCCGGGTGATCGTGGTCGATGGGGCCGGCCGCTATGCCGGGATCGTGAACGTCCCCGAGGCGCACGCCGCCGCGCGGGATTCCGCCGCCGCGGCGCAGCCGGTGCTCGCCGACCTGCTGCTCCACACCGGCGACTTCCTCACCCCGGGCATGAACGCCAAGGACGCCGCCGCCGCCTTCGACCGCACCGAGAGCGAGGCGCTCGCGGTGGTCGACGGGCCCGAGACTCGGAAGGTGCTGGGCCTGCTCACCGAGAGCCACACGCTCAAGCGCTACAGCGAGGAGCTCGACCGCCAGCGCCGGGCCATGGCGGGGGAAATCGACTGATTGTCAGGCCGGGGTGTTGACCCGATACCGGCGCGGACCAATCACCTGACGCCGACGGCCCGGGCTCCGCGAGGGCCCGCGCGCCGAAACCCGTGGAGGATTCATGCCCGGTCCAGAGACGAACCCGCAGCGCCGCTACCGCATCGCGGTGATCCCGGGCGACGGCATCGGCAAGGAGGTGGTGCCCGAGGGCGTGCGCGTGCTGGAGCAGGCGGCCAAGCGCCACGGCTTCTCGCTCCAACTCGACTGGTTCGATTTCGCGAGCTGCGACTACTACGAGCAGCACGGCCGGATGATGCCGGAGGATTGGAAGGCGCAGATCGAGACGCATGACGCGATCTATTTCGGCGCCGTGGGCATGCCGGAGCGCGTGCCGGACCACATCTCGCTGTGGGGCTCGCTGATCCTGTTCCGGCGGGAATTCGATCAGTACGCGAATCTGCGCCCGGTCCGGCTGATGCCCGGGGTGAAGTGCCCGCTCGCCGACCGCAAGCCCGGCGACATCGACTTCTGGGTGGTCCGCGAGAACACCGAGGGCGAGTATTCGAACGCGGGCGGACGGATGTTCGCCGGCACCGACCGTGAATTCGCCCTGCAGGAGACGATCATGACCCGTCACGGGACCGACCGGATCCTCAAGTTCGCCTTCGAGCTGGCCCAGAAGCGCCCGAAGAAGCACCTGACCTCGGCCACGAAGTCGAACGGCATCTCGATCACCATGCCGTACTGGGACGAGCGGGTGAAGGCGGTGGCCGAGGCCTACCCGGACGTCCGGTGGGACCAATACCACATCGACATCCTGACCGCGCATTTCGTGCTGAACCCGGACCGGTTCGACGTCGTGGTGGCCTCGAACCTGTTCGGCGACATCCTGTCGGATCTGGGTCCGGCCTGCACGGGCACGATAGGCATCGCGCCGTCCGGCAACATCAATCCGGAGCGGGTGCATCCGTCGGTGTTCGAGCCGGTCCACGGCTCGGCGCCCGACATCGCCGGGCAGGGGATCGCCAACCCGATCGGCCAGATCTGGTCGGGGGCGATGATGCTGGAGCATCTCGGCGAGCACGCGGCGGCGGCCGAGATCGTCGGCGGGATCGAGCGGGTGCTGTCCGAGCGGACGCTGCGCACCCGCGACCTCGGCGGCCATGCCGATACGCAGGCCTGCGGCAAGGCGGTGGCGCAGGCGCTGGGGTAAAAGGCGGGGCGCCCTCCCTCTCCCCGCTTGCGGGAAGCGGAGGCGAAGCCGCAGCGGCGGTGAGGGGGCGATTCAGGAGGAGTCTCGTCCGGAATCGCCCCCTCACCTCCGGCTGCCGCCTCGCTCCGGCGACGACAGGGTCGCCGGAGCCCTCTCCCCGCACGCGGGGAGCGGGGATCCATATTCTGTTCGCATGGCCCGCCTCACCGCGGGCGGCGGCGCACGTTCACCACGTTGCTCGCCGGCTCGGCCTTGCCGGACTCGGCCGGCAGGGTATCGAGCGCCATCTTGACGATGGCCTTCGCGTCGAGCCCGGCCTCGGCGTACATCTTCTCCGGGCTGTCCTG
>NZ_VUOK01000028.1:7763-7995 GCF_009806555.1 Methylobacterium sp. 2A
GTCAGCGTCCGCACCCGAACCCGACCCGCATCCAGCGCGCCCTTCTCGGACAGGAGATGCAGCACCATCGCGCCGAACCCGCCCCGCGAGCCTTCCTCGATCGTCAGCAGAACCGCGTGGCTCTGCGCCAGATCCAGGATCAGCGCCTCGTCCAAAGGCTTGGCGAACCGCGCATCCGCCACCGTCACCGCGACGCCCTGCTCGGCCAGCGTGTCCGCCGCCTTCAAGGCCT
>NZ_VUOK01000011.1 GCF_009806555.1 Methylobacterium sp. 2A
GATGGCATCGCCGGCTCCTTCATCCGTCAACGCCGCAAACGCTGATCCGTCGCAACGTCTGCGGGAATAGCTCTAGCATCGAGCCCGTCTCGCGCTTGGTCCCATCGTAACCGGCTTGGTCGCTGCCCTCGGATGAGGCGCGCGAGGTCTGAGCGTTAAGCGCGGCCGCGCTGGGCTCCGACGCCCGACCCGCAGCCATGCGCAACACCGCCCACGGATCCTTAGCCTGTTGCTCGACATAGTCGGCCGCCCGCCTTCACCGGGCTCATTGATACAGGGCCGCCCAGGACGGCAAGGCGGTGGCATCGGCTGCCATGGGCAGCTGCTCCTGACGACGTATTGCCGGCCGTTGAAGATCCCACGCGACGCATGCTCACGTTGCCCGGCATCCTCACGCACAAGCGCCAGGTAAGGCGCAATCCAGTGCCCACCTCGGAAACACCGGACGGATCCGACGTGCCGGCCGCGCCCACCCCCGCTGCGTCGAGCACCAGCCTAACGTAGCTCCGTCACAGCCGTCAGATGGGTGACGCGGTCCCATATCCGATCATGCTGCGCAAACTCGAGGCGGACGGTCAGCAATGACAGGCTCGATGATCGGACTCGCAGACGCGCTACGATACAGCCGCGCTGATCCTCCGCGCCCGGTAGCATCGGCCGTCCCGTGCGAACGCGGGCCCTGAGGACAGCATCGCACAAAGCGTCCAGGGGGTGCTAGAAGGCCGATCCAGCAAGCCCGACCCCTCGCCTGTCCGGGCTCGGGTAGGGGCACGACGCCCATTCACGAGTTTGCATATGACCAATGATCAAAGGTGGCGTGGCTTCATCGACTTCATTGACGAGCCCTTCGTTACCGGATGGGCCTTTGACGCGCACAATCCCAATCTGCCCCTTCTTGTTCAATTCGCTGCGGCGGGCGGCGAGACGCAGATCGTGAAAGCCAACCTTTTTCGGCAAGATCTCAAGGAGCATGGCATCGGCGACGGACGGCACGGTTTCGTGGCCAATCTGCAGGATCTCGGGGCCTCGCCCGGTGCGATCGAGATCTCAATCCTCGGCAGTGACTGCATTCTAGCCAAGGACGTCCACCTGAACACAGCAAGCCTTCGCACCGTCATCCCACCGCTTCCGGAAACCTTTTCAAGCTTGATGAGGCTGGTGGCTGCCGAATTGCGAGCCGCATCGGGATCCACCGCCCAACGTGAGGCCAAACAGACTCGCAATCCGAATGGTAGCCCATCCTCGCTTGGCCGCAGACCTCCCTCAGCCACTCTTCTCGACGCAGCCCACCCCGAGCGGGACCCGGAAGGCCTAATCTCGAAATTTCTCCGCAACGAGGTAATACGAACGGGTGAGAAGGGCCTCAGAGCCAAACTTGCGGGCACGACGAAGGACCGCCTGGATGCTCTCCTATGGTACATCGCCGACTATAGCTTGAGGTGGGGACGGTCGTTGAGCGTCCCCCTCTCGGGGGATCAGATCCGTTTTCTGAATCATTCGCTGCCGGTCTCCGATTTTCCGGCGAGCATCAGCGTGGCCCTGTGGAATCTCGTGAGGCGCGATCGCCCGGACCTCCTTGAGGTTACCAAGCCAGAGGTCGAGAACGAGGCATTATACTGGTGGTGTTTCGAAAAGACGCCGCAACTGAATCTCGAAGAAAAACTTGTGACCCCCGATCAAGCATCGGCACTCAGGGCGGTGGACCCAGCATATTATGGTGAATTTCCACTTTCTACATTCATGCGACTCCATATTGCTAAAAATCCTGAGCTGCAATGTTTAAATCTGAACAGCCGTGCGGGCCGCTTGGCAGTCTGGCACTATTTCCTGCTCTTGAGCTGTAAGCATCCGCACAGCGCCGATTTTCTTCCCCGTCCCTCTCTACAAGCGCTCCTGGCTAATCAATCGAACGGCCACAAGAGCTTCGAGGACAATCTGTCGTTCCTTCTCCAAGAAGCTCCTGACGCACATCATCTGGCCGAACGCGTTCGGCACCTCGTTGCAACACACACCCTCGCTTCAAGACCAGAACGCGGCCGACCTGGCGAACGCTTCACGACATCGGTGGCGGACGCCCGGAGCGGGCCGAAGCGTGGCGTGACTGTTATCGGCCCAATTGATAAGACATCCGGACTTGGACAGGCGACACGCCTCTCGTACCAAATCCTCGAACAGAGCGCCGCGCCTTCACTTTCCGCGTTGGCGTTCAACGTCGAGAACCCGGCGCTCGTCGGTTTCTCGAGCAGAGTAGACTATCGACCGTATCGTGATCCCAGTCGCATCAATCTGTTTCATCTCAATGCTGACTTTATACCGATAGCGTTCTCGATGCTGCCAAAATCAACATATGATGACAGTTACAATATCGGATATTTTTTCTGGGAACTCAACAAAGTCCCAGAATCTCATCGACTTGGTCTGGAACTGCTGGACGAGATCTGGGTATCTTCGCAATATGTCCGAGATATTTATGCTTCTGTAACTGATAAGCCCGTAGTGAACGTTGGCATGGCCGTCGAAGATCTGCCACCGCACCTTGCGCCGCAGCACGATCTTCATCAGAATGGCGCGTTCACCTTCTTGACCACATTTGACTCGTTCTCTTTTGTCGAGCGGAAAAACCCGCTCGCGACCGTTCGGGCGTTCAAGGAAGCCTTTGATGACGAAAACCAAGAGGTGAGGCTCATCATTAAGACTTGGAATAGAAGCCGAGTCTCGAACGCCTTTCAGGTCAGTGTTTGGCGTGTGCTCGATGAGCTCATCAAAGGCGATCCCAGAATTCAAGTCATCGACGAAACTTTCACGTATGAGCAGCTCCTATCCCTGAAATTGGCTTGCGATTGCTACGTCTCCCTTCATCGCGCCGAAGGCTTTGGCTTCGGGATGCTGGAAGCGATGCAACTCGGACGCCCGGTGATCGCGACTGGTTATTCTGGAAATATGGATTTTTGCACGCCCGAGAACAGCTATCTCGTAGAATACAATCCTATTTCGGTCGGATACGATGAATATCTTTCCGTTGAAAGAGGCAGTGTCTGGGCCGACCCCAATATTGCGAGCGCTGCCGCCGCCATGCGAGAAGTCGTGTCAAATCCTAGCGAAGCGAAGAGGCGGGGGGTGCGAGCGGCGCAATTCGTCAAAGACAATTTCAGCGTTCAAGCCGTCGCCAGTCGATATAGGACGCGGCTCTCTGAGATTGAGGCAGGCTTTGTACAATAGCGCCGCATCTGAATTTATTTCCCCAAGTGTTGTCGGGGCGAATTTACAATTATCGGTTGTATCAAGTCATGCGAAGTCGTGTGTCGGTGATGAGTTGGCAACCCTGCGAGATAAGATCATCTTCCTGTATTGTTATACGATAACGGAGATTTGAGGATCGCAATCATGAAATGAATTTCTGGATCGGGCCAAAAGATTTTTCCTCGATGAACCAAACATAATGGGTGGGGCATCGGATGAAATTTGCTGATTTGACAAATATTAATCCGGTATATCTATATTTATTCTATGCTTCTAGAGGCAAATTCGCGGCGCATCCCCTGTTTGAGGGCTACTTTAAAGAGAGGTGTTGTCGAATTTCTTGAGAGGCAATGCAGCCCGACAAGCCGAGCGTGTTCAGTCGGAACGTGGCGTTGGGATACGGGGAGAGATACAATTTACGCGCGAGGGCATTCGAACAGCTTCGGACCGTTCGGGAACAACGTCAACACGCGGCGAGTGAGATGCTGCCTTGCCTTCACAATCAATCTGCTTCTGTACGTCGACTATGCGGAGCATCGAGCTCAACATTAGTGTACAGATCCGTTTTTGCCTCTCATAACTCAAACTTGACGCGGGCGCCTTCGGAGTCGTAGCAGCCGGGGATTGTCGGGACGGGACGGGGATATGACGGGCAAGCGCGCGCTGATCACGGGGGTGACGGGCCAGGACGGGGCGTATCTGGCGCAGCTGCTCCTGGAGAAGGGCTACGCGGTCACCGGCATCGTGCGCCGCTCCAGCCATGCCGGCGTGTTCGACCACCGGCTCAAGTGGCTCGGCATCCTCGACGATGTCGAACTGGTCGACGGCAACCTGCTCGACCTCTCCGCCCTGCTGCGGATCGTCCAGGCCGCCAAGCCCGACGAGATCTACAACCTCGCCGCCCAGTCGTTCGTCACCTCGTCCTGGCAGCAGCCGCTGCTGACCGGGCAGGTGACGGGGCTGGGCGCCGCGCACATGCTCGAATGCCTGCGCTCGGTCGCCCCGCACGCGCGCTACTACCAGGCCTCGACCTCGGAGATNCAGCCGCTGCTGACCGGGCAGGTGACGGGGCTGGGCGCCGCGCACATGCTCGAATGCCTGCGCTCGGTCGCCCCGCACGCGCGCTACTACCAGGCCTCGACCTCGGAGATGTTCGGGCTGATCCAGGAGGAGCGCCAGAGCGAGACGACGCCGTTCTACCCGCGCTCGCCCTACGGCGTGGCCAAGCTCTACGCGCACTGGATGACGATCAACTACCGGGAGAGTTTCGGGCTGCACGCCTCGAACGGCATCCTGTTCAACCACGAGAGCCCGCTGCGGGGCGTCGAGTTCGTCACGCGCAAGGTCACGGACGCGGTGGCGCGGATCAAGCTGGGCCGGCAGACGGAGCTGCGGCTGGGCAACATCGACGCCAAGCGCGACTGGGGCCATGCCCGGGACTACGTCGAGGCGATGTGGCTGATGCTGCAGCAGGACCGGCCGGACGACTACGTGATCGCCACCGGGCGGACCACGACGGTGCGGGACATGTGCGCGATCGCGTTCAAGCATGTCGGGCTGAACATCGACGACCATCTGGTGATCGATCCGGCGCTGTTCCGTCCGGCGGAGGTCGAGGTCCTGCTGGGCAACCCCGCCAAGGCGAAGGCGGCCTTCGGCTGGGAGGCGCAGACCAGCCTGGAAGCGCTGATCACCGAGATGGTCGACGCCGACATCAGGCGCCTCTCCGCCAACGCGTGAGCGGGCCGACCACCATGTCCCGATCATCTGCCCCGATTTATCCGATGATCCTGTGCGGGGGGACGGGAACGCGCCTGTGGCCGGCCTCGC
>NZ_VUOK01000001.1 GCF_009806555.1 Methylobacterium sp. 2A
AGAGGCAAGCCGCCGCCTGAATCACAAAACGCCCCGACCGCGAACCTAAACCTCCTCACGCTGAAGCGATTGCCCTGCCGGCGATCCGCCAACCCCTTGCGCTGTCCGGCTGAATGGATGGTACCACCGCCCCGGGCGGCCACGTGAAATCCGGGGCCTGGGGGGAGCCCGCCGAGAGCCGGTCAACTCTCCTCTGCGAAGAAGTCCTCGTCGAGCCGCTTCAACGCCACCGTCTGAACCGTGCGCACGCCGACGCCGTGCTCGATCATCAGGTCGGCGAGAGTCGGCCCGTCGAGCAGGATCACTCGCTGAGTCAGGTGGCGCACGAACTCCCGGGCCTGGGCACTGAAGGTCGAGGTGGTGACGAACACGCCCTTGCTCGCCCCAAGCCCGACGAGGCTGCCGACGAAGCCCTGCACCTCGGGTCGCCCGACGGTCGTCGCGCCGTAGCGCTTGGCCTGGACGTAGACCCGGTCGAGACCGAGCCGGTCCTCGTCGATCACCCCGTCGATGCCGCCATCGCCTGAGCGGCCGAGACGCGCCGCTGCGTTCCGGTGGCCGCCGCCGTAGCCCATGGCGACGAGGAGATCGACGATCAGGTCCTCGAAGAAGGTCGGGCTGTTCTGGCCGATGCGCTGCAGCAGTTCCTCGCGCAGAGCCGCCTGGATCTCCAGGTGGGCCGCCTCGATCCGGTCCTGCGGCGTCTCCCGAGGTCCGAGAGCGGTCTCGGCGGGCGCCACCGCGATGCCGTCCGGCGCCGCGGCGTCCCCAGCGAGACCCTCGTTCCGGTAGAAGGCGCGGAAGGCGGGCTCGCGCATCAGGAACGCGGTGTCGATCCGCGCCGGGTTCTCGGCCAGCACCCGCCGCCCGGCCTCGGTGGCGATGAAGCGGCCCCGGGCCGGGAAGGCGACGAGGCCGGCCTTGAGCATGTAGAACTTCGCCCAGTGGATCCGGTTGTGCAGCACCCGCTGCCGCCCGCTCGGCAGCATCTCGGCGCGCTCGTCCGGGCCGAGGCCGAACTGGTCGGCGACGATCTCGGCCACCTCGCCGACGCGCCGCTCGCCCTCCGCGGCCAGCCGCAGCACGGGGAGCATCAGGGTCTGGTAATCGGGGATCGGCATCTCAGGCGGCCGCCCCGCGTGGCCGGCGCCCCCGTTTCGGGGCAGGACCAGCCGCCGCGCGCTCGGCCCGGATGCGCTCGAGCAGAACGCTAGCCGGCTCGTCGTTCGGGTCCTGCGGTACGAGCTCGCCGCGGAAGGCTTTTGCGAGGATGGCTTGATCGAGCTTGTCGAGGGCGTCCCGCGCGGAGCGGGCCTCGGCGGCGAGGCGGTCGATGGCGGCGAAGGAGTGTTCGATGCGGCGAAGCAGTTCGCCTGCCTCGTTGTTGGGAGGCAGGATCAGCGGCAAGGTCGCCAGCTTCGCCTTGCTGATGGACGCAAGATTAGTCGTCTGCTTGCCTTGGTCCAAGAAGTGCTGCTGACCGAATTCATTAGCGTATAGCGAAATTAGTTCTGGCGGGTAAAATTTATCTCTAAGTCGAACTCGAAATACATGATTCTGATGGACGCAATCTTCAATCTGCCCGTGCCAAACCCATCCTCGGCCGAGCTTGTCGCGATCTCCGCCTTCATTCATCAATATATCGCCATGACACAGGCGCAGTCGGTTGTACTCTTTCTCCGTAATGCGGATGCGCTTAACATCCTGCAGATCAATCCGGCCGCGCTGAACATTGGCAACCCTGAGGTATGGCCGCTCTACTAACGGCTCATCTTTGCTTCGTTGTTTGCCGAGGGTTATGCCTGTTTGGATTTCTGCGATATCGTGCAGTTGCAGTGTACGCCATCCAACCAGCGAGCTTGAGCCCCGCAGGTCGCCGGTCAGCGAACCTGCAAACGCAGATTTCAAAACAAATCGTTTGGCGCGAATTCCAAGAATGCGGACGGCCTCAAGTTCCTCTCTCGCTCGGGTTACTCGGGCGGACAATTGGTCGATTTTTGCGACGATACGATGCTGTTCAGATACAGGGGGAACAGGAAGATGAAAACTCTCGAGACCACGCTTGCCAATATGGAAAATGTTGACGCCTTGAGTGTGTGAGACAAGGTGTCCAGCTCTTGCTGAGAAATCGAAGAATGCCCGAGCATACCAAGGATTGATTACTTCCGAACGGAAGCGCAGTAAGGTATTTTGAAAACAGCAATCTTGAATTTGTTCCAGCCAAACTGCAGGCTTGCCAACTTCACTAGCGCTGCCAGATCCTTCGTTCAGCAGAACATCGCCGTAACGAAGCTGAAATGTTGCAAAATCAGATGTGTTAAAGTTCATCGCCTTGACGTCGCTGAAATCCCAGCCCTGCCAAGTGATGTTGGCTGACCTCACGTAGGGACGCATATCGGGCCCTGTGTGATTGACGGGCGATCGCTGGCGACCGAGGTCGACCATTCCGATCGCCCCCGCTTCCGCCCAGATCCAGCCAGCAGGAATGGGCCAATGCTGTTCGCCGCTCACTCGGCAGCCTCCGCCAGCACCGTCTCTTCGTTGCCTCCCAGCTCCTCGTTCAGCGCCTCAATCTCCATCATCGCGTTCCGCAGGTGCCCCAGAATCGCCGCCGCGATGTCGGCGGGGTCCTGCAACGCATCCTCCGCGTCGCCCTCAGCGCGCAGCCACGTGATATCGAGGTTGTCCCCCCGCGCCGCGATCTCCTCCCGCGTGAACCGCCGGAAACGCCCCGCCTCACCTGTGTCGGCCCGCGGAGCCCCGCCGTTCGGGTCGGCGCCATAGGCCGCGACGAAATCCGAGAAATGGTCGGGGCGGAGCGGGGTGGTCTTGCCGAAAACCGGCATCCCGGTGCGCAGGTCGTAGATCCACACGGCCTGCGTCGCCCCCGCTGTAGCGGCGGACTTGCGCAGGAACAGCACGTTGGTCTTCACGCCCTGCGCGTAGAAGATGCCGGTCGGCAGCCGCAGCACCGTGTGCAGGTCGCAGGTGTCGAGCATCATCCGGCGCAGGTCCCGCCCCCGCCCGTCCTCGAACAGCACGTTATCGGGCACCACGATGGCCGCCCGCCCGCCGACCGTGAGCGCGCGTACGCAGTGCTCGACGAAGGGGAGCTGATAGGAGGAGACGGCGGCCGTGATCGTGAAGTCGTCCCGGCTCGGGCGCCCGCCCGCCGAGCCGAAGGGTGGGTTGGTCAGGATCAGGTCGGCTTGGCGAAACGCCTCGCCGGCGCCCGCGGGCGAGAGTGTGTCGCCCAGCACGACGTGCTCGCCCTCGACGCCGTGGAGCTGCAGGTTCATCAGCAGCAGACGGTAGGCGTCGGGCACGTTCTCCAGGCCGCGATAAGCGCTGTGGACCTGGAAGGCCTGATCCACAACGGGAAGCGTCGAGTAATCGTCGGTCGCCGCGCGGATCGCCCGGTCGGCGGCGATCAGGAAGCCGCCGGTGCCGGCGGCCGGGTCCTGGATCACCTCGCCGGCCCGCGGCTGCATCAGCCCGACCAGCACGTCGATGAGCACCCGCGGGGTGAAGTACTGGCCGGCGCCCCGCTTGGTCTCCTCGGCGTTCTTCTGGAGCAGGCCCTCGTACAGATCGCCGAAGCCGTCGCGGGCTTCCGAATACCATGCGAGCCCGTCGATCGCCGTCATGAGCGTCGCGAGATTCACGGGCTCGCGGATGACCGTGGAGGCGTTGGCAAAGATCGCCAGCACGAGACGGTCCGGCGTCCGCTGCGGGTCGCCCAGCGCGATCAGGGCCTCGCGGTAGAGCTTGAGCTTCGGCGCGCCCTCGGCCCGCATCAGGTCGGGCCAGCGGTAGCCCTCCGGCACGCGGACCTCGTCGAGCCCACGCTCGTCGGCCATCTTGAGGAACAGCAGGTAGGTCAGCTCGGTGACGTACTGGAAGTAGGTCACGCCGTCCTTGCGCAGGATCGCGCAGAGCCGCCAGAGCCGGTTCACGAGGTCGGAGGAGGGGTTCATCGGGCGCCTTTGTTTCCGTGATCTCATCCGCGGCGGCACGGCCACGCTAGGTGTCATTGCTATGGAGGTTGTCCATCCGAGGGTGTCGAGCGAGGCTGTGGTTGCGACGCCTGCAACCCCGGA
>NZ_VUOK01000041.1 GCF_009806555.1 Methylobacterium sp. 2A
CACGCCAGGTCTCTCGACCCGGCCGCAAGGACAAACGCCGCCCGCGTCTCCCTTCCTCAATCACAACTTGTCAAAGAACGCCTCAGTCGCCCGAGGCTCATCGAGAGGCAAACAGAAGACCGCCCGGCAATTCCGCCGGCCAGCCCGCCCGCTTGTCAGAAGATGGCTCAGCGCCCGGTCCACTTCCGCGGCCGGCGCCGATGAACCGGGGTATACGCAGGCCGATCCGGTCCGTCAACAGCCTTGTTGGCCGGGAAGTCGATTTTCTTGGACTCCGCCGGCGACACGCGTGTGACACCCGATTCGTGTTCCACCCTGAGTGCCCTCACGCGTCGAGGCTCAGGGTCATCCCGTCATAGGCCGGCACGACCCCGTCAGGCAGGCGCGCCGCCAGGATCGCGTAATCCAGATCGGTGTGCAGGTTGGTCAGCACCGCCCGGCGCGGCCTGACTTCGGCGATCAGCGCCAGCGCCTCCGCGACGGAGAAGTGCGTCGGATGCGGCGTGTCCCGCAGGGCGTCGATGATCAGCAGCTCGAGCCCGTGGAGCCGGGCGAGGCTCGCCTCCGGGATCAGGCTCACGTCGGGCATGTAGGCCGCGTGGCCGAATCGAAAGCCCAGGGCTGCCTCGTTGCCGTGCTCCACGGGGAGGGATTCCACGGTGATCGGGCCCCCCGCCCCGTCCAGGGTCAGGTCGCGGCCGGCGGCGAGATCGCGCAGGTCGAGGATCGGCGGATAGGCGCTCCCCGGGGGCGTCTCGAAGCAGTAGCCGAACCGGGCGGTGAGCAGGGAGCGGGTCAGGGCGTCGGCGTAGACCGGGATGCGCCCCCGCATGGCGATCACCAGCGGGCGCAGGTCGTCGATCCCGTGGGTGTGGTCGGCATGGGCATGGGTGTAGAGGACGGCATCCAGGCGCCGCACGTCCGCGTCGAGAAGCTGCTCGCGCAGGTCGGGCGCGGTGTCGACCAGCAGGGTGGTCCGCCCGGCGCCCGATTCGCGCTCGACCAGGATCGAGCAGCGGCGGCGCCGGTTGCGCGGATTTGCGGGATCGCAGGCGCCCCAGCCGCTGCCGACCCGCGGGACGCCGCCCGACGAGCCGCAGCCGAGGATGCGCAGGGTCAGGCTCGCCATCCGGATCTCCCGCTCCTAACCCGTCACGCGGCGCCCTGGGGCGCTCCGGCGGCCTTGTCGAACAATCGGAAAAAATTCGCCGTGGTGATGCGGGCCAGCTCCTCCGGGGGAAGCCCCAAAGTCCCGGCCAGGGATCGCGCGGTATCGGCCGTGTAGGCCGGCTCGTTGGTCCGTCCGCGATGGGGCTCGGGGGCGAGGAACGGCGCGTCGGTCTCCACCAGGATTCGGTCGAGGGGCACGGCCCGGGCGATGGCGCGCAGGTCGTGCGAGCGCCGGAAGGTGACGATGCCGGAGAACGACACGTACAGCCCCAGCTCCACCCCGGCCTCCGCCAGCCGGGGGCCGGAGGAGAAGCAGTGCAGGACGGCCCGGAACGGCGCACGGGCCATCTCGTCGGTCAGCACCCGCTCCATATGGTCGTCGGCGTCGCGGGCGTGGATCACCAGCGGCAGGCCGGTCTGGCGCGAGGCCTCGATATGGGCGCGCAGCACCCGCTCCTGCACGGATTCGGGGGCGGCGTCGGAATAGTGGTAGTCGAGCCCCGCCTCGCCGATCCCGACGCAGCGCGGGCTGCTTCGGGCGAGCGCCGCGATCGTCTCGGCGGACACGTCCGGCTCCTCGGCGGCGCCGTCCGGATGGGTGCCGATCGTGTGCCAGACTTCCCCGTGGGCCTCGGCGATCGCCCGGTAGGTGTCGGCCCGGGCGACCCGGGTCGAGATGGTGAGCATCCCGGTGACGCCCGCTTCCTTGGCGCGGGCGATCACGCCGGCCAAGTCGGCGGAGAAATCCGGGAAGTCGAGATGGCAGTGGCTGTCGATGAGCATCGGGGCGTCAGGCAGCCGGAGCTTCGGGGCGCTCGAAGCGCGGGAAGATCGGCGCGGGGGCCGGGAGCGCCGTGCCGGGCACGAGGCGACCGCCCTCCCCCACATCGGCGAGCTGGCGCCGGTCGGCCGGCACCGCCAGCAGGCCGAGGAGTTTGGCCGCCGCCCCCGGCACGAAGGGCTGGGTCAGGATGCCGAAGACGCGCAAGCTCTCCAGCGTCGTGTAGAGCACCGCGTTCATCCGGGCGGGATCGGACTTGCGCAGCTTCCACGGCTCCTGGGCCGCGAAGTAGCGGTTGGCCTCGGCCACCACGGCCCAGATCTCGGCCAGGATGCCGTGCAGCGCCAGATCGCCCATCAGGGCGCGGGCGCGGGCCGGCAGGGCATCGGCCTGGGCCAAGAGGGCCGTGTCGGCCGCGTCGAGGGCGCCGGGATCCGGCACCGCGCCGTCGCAGTTCTTGGCCACCATCGAGAGCGAGCGCTGGGCGAGGTTGCCGAGATCGTTGGCGAGGTCGGCGTTGATCCGCCCGATGATCGCCTCGTGGCTGTAGCTGCCGTCGCCGCCGAACGGCACCTCGCGCAGCACGAAGTAGCGCACCGGGTCGACCCCGTAGGTGTCGGCGAGCTCGAACGGGTCGAGGACGTTGCCGAGCGACTTCGACATCTTCTCGCCCTTGGAGAGCAGAAAGCCGTGGCCGAAGACGCGCTTGGGCAGGGGCAGCCCGGCCGACATCAGGAAGGCCGGCCAGTACACCGCGTGGAACCGGACGATGTCCTTGCCGATGATGTGCAGGTCCATCGGCCAGAATCTTTTTTGGGGGTTCTCCGCGTCGGGGAAGCCGGTGACGGTGAGATAGTTCGTCAGCGCATCGACCCACACGTACATCACGTGATTCGGATGCCCCGGCACCGGCACGCCCCAGTCGAAATTGGTGCGGCTGACCGAGAGGTCCTTGAGGCCGGAGCGCACGAAGCTCGCCACCTCGTTCCTCCGGGTTTCCGGCCCGATGAAGTCCGGCTGATCCGCGTAGAGCTTCAACAGCCTGTCCTGGTAGGCCGACAGGCGAAACAAAAAGTTCTCCTCCTCCATCCACACGACCGGCGTGTCGGTGGCGAGGCTGCGGCGGCTGCCGTCCTCCAGGAGGCGGGTCTCGGCCTCGTCGTAATAGGCCTCGTCGCGGACCGAGTACCAGCCGGCATATTTGTCGAGGTAGATGTCGCCCTTGGCCTCCATCCGCCGCCAGATTTCCTGGGCGGCCGCGTAGTGGCCCGGCTCGGTGGTGCGGATGAAGCGGTCGTAGGCGCAGTCCATCCGGTCGGCCATGGCCTGGAACCGGGCGGCGGTGCCGTCGACGAAGGCGCGCGGGGTGGTGCCGGCCCGGGTCGCGGCCTGCTGGATCTTGAGGCCGTGCTCGTCCGTGCCGGTGGAGAACAGCACGTCGTAGCCGTCGAGCCGGTGGAAGCGCGCGATCGCGTCGGCGGCGATCACCTCGTAGGCGTGGCCGATATGGGGCGCGCCGTTGGGATAGGAGATCGCGGTCGAGAGGCCGAAGGTTCTTTGGGGCTGCGCCGGGGCGTTGGACGTCACGTCTGTGGTGTTCCGGATCATCGCGAAAGGCTGCCCGCGTTGTCGCGCGGCAGCGGCCGGGACGCAACCGGTGCAAGGCCCGCGCGGCACGACCCGGAGGCGGTCCCATCCGGACATGCGCGATCGTCCCCGCGCGCCTGTGGCGCCGGGGGCATGGCCCAGGAATGACAAACACGAGGGACGCGGGACGCCGCGGGAACCCAGGTGTGGATAGACGCGCGGGATCCGGTCCCCGCGGCGTCCCGCGGCATCGATCGGGCGTGGTCCCCGACCGCTGCCGTCTTGTCGTCGCGGTGTCTGTGCGACGGTCCCGACCCTGCGACATCCCGGAAGACGGTCTCGGACGCGGTGACACGCACCGCCGGAACCCGC
>NZ_VUOK01000038.1 GCF_009806555.1 Methylobacterium sp. 2A
CATGTCCCGATCATCTGCCCCGATTTATCCGATGATCCTGTGCGGGGGGACGGGAACGCGCCTGTGGCCGGCCTCGCGCGAGAGCATGCCGAAGCAGTTCGCCAAGCTGGTGGACGCGAAAGTCTCGACCTTCCAGGCCAGCCTGGAGCGGGTCGCGGACGCGGGTGTCTTCGCCAGGCCCACGGTGATCGCCTCGGCCGAGGCCCGCTTCATCGTCGCCGAGCAGCGCGACCAGCTCGGGCTCACCGCCGACATCCTGCTCGAGCCGCAGGGCCGCGACTCCGCCGCCGCCGTGGCGGTCGCCGCGATCCACGCCGCCGCGAGCGATCCGCAGGCCGTCGTCCTGATCATGGCCGCCGATCACGTCGTGCCCGACATCGCCGCCTTCGTGGATGCCGTGCGGCGCGCGGCCGAGGGGGCGCGGGCCGGCTTCACCATGACGCTCGGCATCGAGCCCGACCGGCCGGCGACCGATTACGGCTATATCCGCCGCGGCGAGCCGATCCACGAGGCGCCCGGCGCCGCCCGCGTCGCCCGCTTCGTCGAGAAGCCCGACCGGGCCGGCGCCGAGGCGCTGATCGCCGACGGCGCGTTGTGGAACTCCGGCTACTTCCTGTTCCGCGCCGATCTGATGCTGGCCGAGCTCGAAGCCTTCGCGCCCGAGGTGCTGGCGGCCGCCCGCGCGGCCTACGCGGCGGCGGTGACCGATCTCGACTTCGTGCGCCTCGATGCCGAGGCCTTCGCCAAGGCGCCCAAGATCTCGATCGACTACGCGGTGATGGAGCGCACCGCCCGGGCCGGCGTGCTGCCGGTGTCGTTCGCGTGGTCGGATGTCGGCACCTGGGACGCGGTCTGGCAGGTTCTGGATCACGACGCGGCCGGCAACGCGGTGCGGGGCCGGGTGTCGCTGATCGGGACGCGGAACAGCCTCGTGCACAGCCAGGGCGGCGGCCTGACCGCGGTGGTGGGCCTCGAGGACGTGGTGGTGGTCTCCACGCCCGACGCGGTGCTGGTGGCCTCGAAGGCGCATTCCGGCCAGGTGAAGGACCTCGTCAATGCCCTGCGGGCCTCGGGCGAGCCGGAGGCGGACGCGCATCTGCGGATGTACCGGCCCTGGGGCTGGTACCAGCGGATCGACATCGGCGAGCGGTTCCAGGTGAAGCGGATCCAGGTGGTGCCGGGCGGGCGGCTGTCGCTGCAGAAGCACTACCACCGGGCCGAGCACTGGGTGGTGGTGCGCGGCACCGCCGAGGTGACGGTGGACGAGCGGGTGACGCTGGTCCACGAGAACGAGGCGATCTACCTGCCGATCGGCTCGATGCACCGGCTGGCCAACCCCGGCAAGATCCCGCTGGAGCTGATCGAGGTGCAGGTCGGCTCCTATACCGGCGAGGACGACATCATCCGCGTGGAGGATATCTACGGACGCTGAACCCGACCACCCCTGCGACGCGATTGCCCGCCGCAATCCAGGAACATGCGGCGCTCCCGATCGATAGCAGAGCGTGCAGGCGCCGCGCGGCTTAAACCGCGCGCTGCCGCATGGCGAGGCATCGGGGACACAGCATGAAGCACAAGCCGCTCCGCGAGCAGGTCATCGTGATCACCGGCGCCTCCTCGGGGATCGGCCTCGCCACCGCCCGCATGGCGGCCGAGCGCGGCGCCCGGGTCGTGCTGGCGGCGCGCAGCGGCGATGTCCTGGCGCGCATTCAGGCCGAGATCGAGGGCATCGGCGGCAAGGCGATCCACGTCGTGGCCGATGTCGGCAACCGGGCCGACGTGCAGGCAATCGCCGACCGCGCGGTGGCGACCTTCGGCGGATTCGACACCTGGGTGAACGTGGCGGGGGGCTCGATCTACGGGACGCTGCGCGAAATCAGCGATTCCGACCACGAACGCCTGTTCCAGACCAACTTCTGGGGGACAGTGTTCGGCTCCCTGGTGGCGACCGAGCACCTGCGGCAGAGCGGGGGCGCCCTCATCAACGTGGGCAGCATCGCCTCGGACCTCGCCTTCCCGTACCAGGGCATGTACGCGGCCTCGAAACACGCCGTGAAGGGCTTCACCGATGCCCTGCGCATGGAATTGCTCCACGAGAAGGCGCCGGTCTCGGTCACGCTGATCAAGCCGGCCTCGATCGACACGCCCCTGCCCCAGCGGGCGCGCAACTACATGGACCGCGAGCCCAGCCTGCCGCCGCCGATTTACCCGCCCCAGGAAGTGGCGAATGCCATCCTGCACGCGGCCGTTCACCCGCAGCGCGACATCTATGTGGGCGGCGCCGGCAAGGCCTTCACGGCCGGCAAGGAATTCGCGCCGGGCGCCTACGATTATCTCGCCTCCGCGATCATCGCCCTCCAGAAGCGGGCGAGCGCGCCGCGCAACCCGGACGGCGCCCTGCACGCGCCCGTTCCCGCCGGCGAGACGCGCGGCGACCCGCCCGTGCCGGTGATGCGCACCAGCGCCTACACGCGGGCGAGCCTGCACCCGCTGGCGGCGGCCGCCGGTCTTCTCGGTGTCGGTGCGGCCACCGCGCTGGCGGTGATGGGGCCCGCCGGCCGCAGGCGGCGCCCGTAACATGGCAGCCGCAGCCGAACCCCTGCCCGGCCCGGCGGCCCCGATCCAGGAGGAGCAGCGCGATCCCCGAATCGTGCCGCGCCGGATCGTCCGGCTTTCGGACGAACGGACGATTGGCTACGCGGAAACTGGGTCCGGCCCCGATCTGGTGGCGATCCACGGGACGCTCATGTGTCTGGAGGATCTCTGGCTCGGGCCGGTGCCGGCCCTGGCCGAGCATTTTCGCGTTGTCGCGGTCGACCGGCCCGGCCACGGCTTCAGCCTGCGGCCACGTGGTCGTGGGGCCGATCTCTGGGATCAGGCCGCGTGCATCCGGGCCGCGGTGCGGCAGCTCGGTCTACGAAGGCCCGTGATCCTCGGCCATTCGTTCGGCGGGGCGGTCGCGCTGGCCTATGGCATGCTGCATCCGGAGGAGATCGCGGGCGTGGTTGCGGTCGCGCCGATCTGCTTCCCCGAGGCGCGCCTGGAGCATGTGCTGTTCGGACCTCGCGCCCTGCCCTTCGGCGGCGACCAGCTGTCCCGCATCCTGGGCGCGACCAGCGATAAGGCGCTGCTGCCCCTGCTCTGGAACGCCATGTTCTTCCCGGGAACGATGCCGGACTCCTTCGCGCGTCAATTTCCGTTCGATCTGGCGGCGCGGCCGGCGCAGATCACCGCCGAGGGCGAGGATGCCGGATGGCTTTGGCCGGGGCTCACCCGCAGCATGCTGAGCTATCCGACCCTTCAGGTGCCGGTGCGCCTCATCGCCGGGACCGCAGATCTGGTGGTGAACACCGACCTTCACGCCCGGCGCGCTGGGCGCCTGATCCCCGGTGCCCGCCTGGAACTGCTGGCGGGTTCGGGCCACATGCTGCACCATTTCCACGCCGAAACGATCGTGCGCGCGGCGCTCTCGCTTCGGCCATCGTAAAAGGGGCCGACGGATCGGTCGGCGGTTCGCGCGCAATCAGGCCGCCTGCGCGGTGCGCTCAACGGGCTGACGAAGATCGGGCTGCGCAAGGGCTTTTCGGCGATCACGATCAAGCGAGGTGAGACGCGCCTGGCTGTATCGGTACCCTGGCTTCACGTTTCGCCGCGCATGGGCCGCATGAGGGCACCGAGGAGGAAGCCGAGCTGCCCGCAGACCAGCAGGGCCAGCCCCCGGCGCATGCTGCCGCCGGTGCTGAGGTGGTGGATGTACACCCCGTAGGCCAGCTCGCCCGCCACCACGGGCAGGAACGCCAGCAGCCACCACACCGAGCCGAACCGGCCCAGCCCCAGCCCGAGCAGCGCGTTCAGCAACAGACCCTTCATCGCCGCCCGTCCCCGTCCCAGCCTGGGTCGGGTGGTAGACCGATCCCGAAGCCCGCGCCATCGCGTCCGGGCCTGCCTCAGCGCGATCCCGGCGTGTGTCCCCGCGACCCGCTCTAGCGGCTGCCGCGCTGGGCCAGCACCGCCGGGATGGTGCGCAGCATGATCGCGATGTCCCGGCGCAGGCTCCAGCGGCTGGCATAGTCCAGATCCAGCGCCACCCGCTCGGCGTAGCTCGTGTCCGAGCGGCCCGA
>NZ_VUOK01000053.1 GCF_009806555.1 Methylobacterium sp. 2A
GCTCATCTCGCCGCGCAGGACGTTCCAGAGCTGGGGCAGCTCGTCGAGCGAGGTCTTGCGCAGCACCTGCCCGATCGGGGTGATGCGCGGATCGTTGCTGAGCTTGTGCGTGGCATCCCACTCGGCGCGGGCCTGCGGGTCTGCGGCCAGGTGGGCGGCGAGGACCGCCTCGCCGTCGGGGACCATGGAGCGGAACTTGAGGCAGCCGAAGGAGCGGCCGTCGCGGCCGAGCCGCATGTGGCGGAAGATCGGGGCGTGACCGTCGCCGGCCCAGACCAGCAGGGCGATGAGCAGGAGCAGCGGCAGCAGGAGGAACAGGGCGGTGACGGCGACGGTGACGTCGAGGCCGCGCTTGGCCGCCCAATCGAGGCGCAGGCCGCGGGCGACGAAGGGGGTCTCGGGCAGGACGAGGCTGGTGACGGCCTCGGCAGCCCCGCCGACCGGTCCGACGAGGTGGCCTGCGGCCGGCTCGACGATCTCCGTCTGCTCGGCCCGACGGTGCGCCGCAGCGAAATCGGCGGAGGCGGCAGGCTCAGCACGAGTCAGCATGGTCTCAGCTCCTTTGGCGAGCCCAATGGCGAACGTTAATGATTGGTTATCGCGATGCTCATAATCTGTTATTGGCGGCTGGGCAACCCGATTCTTCGGCCGTTTTCACAGACAATAGAAGATTTCGGCGGCGCAGTTGATATTGGTTAGGCTTTAGACGCACGCGCCAGAGCCCCCAAGCGGATACCCGCCGGTATTTTCTACTCATACATCTTGTTGCCCGACCTGCAGGCAGGGCGACCGGGACGCGACATCTCGCGGCCTGCACCGCATCGCGCCAGATCCGGAATACTCCGATCTCGGCTGCAGCCGGTCGAGCGCAAGCGGCGCAATCGCTTTTGCGCAGCAGCATTCACCGCACAAACGGCCGAACGGCCGAAACCGTTGCAAAATGAATTCAGGAGGATTCGCAGGCACCGAACCGACGGCGGGACAGGACGCGCAGGACGGTTCACGCCCTCGGCGCAGACCGCTTCGCAGTGATCGCCAGGCGGCGGTTCAGTTCCGCCCAGTGACCGGCTCGGCGTCGCAGGCACGTCCGACAGGAGGGCGGCCCGATATCCGGCCTGCGTGCGCATTCGCACCCGTCGCCCAATTCGTTCCGCCGACCACGATGTCGTGGTGATCGGGCCGTTCGAAGCCCACCGAAATCATCCTCACGGCGCGAGCGGCTTTACACACCCCGGTTCGGCTCGGGGCGAATGACGCCTGCCAGATGTGGCAGCGAATCTGGTGAACCGCCGGGAGCGGCTCCCGCCCGCGCCAGCCGTCAAGGAACCCTCTTTGGACCGCGCGACGATTGGCAGGAGCTGCGGACATGCCCGGGGCCACCGCGGTGTCGGCCGTTTACGTCACGGGATGGCCGGCGTTCCGGCGCCTGTGCCGGACGGCGCCGACCAGGCCGGATGACGCCTTCCAGCATCATCTTCTAGCCGATGAACCGGCTGACCAGTCCGATCAGGACCCAACCGAGAAATCCCATCCAGGCCACCACAACGAGCAGCACGGTGATCAGGATTGCGGGCGTTCCGAAGCGCGCGAACGCGCGCCGGTTCGAATGGCGCGGCGGCCTGGCCCGCGGCACGCCGAGCTGGTCGTTTTGAGACGAATTCATGACCTCAATCCCCACTTGCGGGATGAGACGCAATGACCTCTCCGGAGAGCGGAGGGAGCGGACGCGACCTTGGCGTGTGGTTAATGCGGGGATCACGCTTGGCGCGATGTCACGTTTCGCCGCGCATGGGCCGCATGAGGGCACCGAGGAGGAAGCCGAGCTGCCCGCAGACCAGCAGGGCCAGCC
>NZ_VUOK01000039.1 GCF_009806555.1 Methylobacterium sp. 2A
CGTGTCCCGAACCCGGCGGCTTTGCGGACGCTGCCCGAATCGGAACTGCAGGCGGTGGCCGATGCCGTGCGCGCCGAGATGATCGACGCGGTCTCGGTCACCGGCGGGCATCTCGGCTCGGGGCTCGGCGTCGTCGAACTCACGGTCGCGCTCCACCACGTGTTCGACACGCCCGACGACCGCATCGTCTGGGATGTCGGCCACCAGTGCTACCCCCACAAGATCCTCACCGAGCGCCGCGACCGCATCCGCACGCTCCGCCAGGGCGGCGGCCTCTCCGGCTTCACCAAGCGCGCCGAGAGCGTCTACGATCCCTTCGGCGCGGCCCACTCCTCCACCTCCATCTCGGCCGCGCTCGGCATGGCCGTCGCCCGCGACCTCGACAACGCCACCGCCAAGCAGACGGGCGGCGCGCTGAAGCGCCGCAACGCCATCGCGGTGATCGGCGACGGCTCGATGTCGGCCGGCATGGCGTACGAGGCCATGAACAATGCCGGCGCCCTGCACTCGCGCCTGATCGTCATCCTCAACGACAACGACATGTCGATCGCACCCCCCGTGGGCGCCATGTCGGCCTACCTCGCGCGGCTGGCGTCCGGCGGCGCCTACCAGTCCCTGCGCGAGACCGCCAAGCAGCTCGGCAAGCTCCTGCCCAAGGCGCTCTACCAGCGCGCGGCCGCGGCCGAGGAATACGCCCGCTCGCTGGTGGTCGGCGGCGGCACGATGTTCGAGGAGATGGGCTTCCACTATGTCGGCCCGGTGGACGGGCACAACCTCGACCACCTGCTGCCGGTGCTCAAGAACGTCCGCGACGCCGAGCACGGCCCGATCCTGCTGCACGTGGTCACGCAGAAGGGCAAGGGCTACGCGCCCGCCGAGGCCAGCGCCGACCGCTACCACGGGGTGGTGAAGTTCGACGTGGTGTCGGGCGTGCAGGCCAAGGCCAAGCCGAACGCGCCGGCCTACACGCGGGTGTTCGGCGAGAGCCTGATCAAGGCGGCCGATGCCGACGACAAGGTCGTGGCGATCACCGCGGCGATGCCCGGCGGCACCGGCATCGACCTGTTCGGCAAGGCGCACCCGGACAAGACCTTCGACGTGGGCATCGCCGAGCAGCACGCGGTGACCTTCGCGGGCGGTCTGGCCACCGAGGGCTACCGGCCGTTCGTGGCGATCTACTCGACCTTCCTGCAGCGGGCCTACGATCAGGTGGTGCACGACGTGGCGCTGCAGAACCTGCCCGTGCGGTTCTGCCTGGACCGGGCCGGCCTGGTCGGCGCGGACGGGGCGACGCATGCGGGCGCGTTCGACCTCGCCTATCTGTGCTGCCTGCCCAACATGACGGTGATGGCCGCCGCCGACGAGGCCGAGCTGGTGCACATGGTGGCCACCGCCCACGCCCATGACAGCGGGCCGATCGCCTTGCGCTATCCGCGCGGCGAGGGTGTCGGCGTCGAGCTTCCGGAGCGGGGCGAGGTCCTTCCCGTCGGCAAGGGCCGGGTGGTGCGTCAGGACGCGGAGGCGCGGGTGGCGATCCTGTCGCTGGGCACGCGTCTGGCGGAGGCCTTGAAGGCGGCGGACACGCTGGCCGAGCAGGGCGTCGCGGTGACGGTGGCGGATGCGCGGTTCGCCAAGCCT
>NZ_VUOK01000063.1 GCF_009806555.1 Methylobacterium sp. 2A
CAGGGCAATCGCTTCAGCGTGAGGAGGTTTAGGTTCGCGGTCGGGGCGTTTTGTGATTCAGGCGGCGGCTTGCCTCTGGTGCGTTGTCCATGCCGTCTCCGCTGTCGATCCTCGATCACTTCTCGGCCCTGGAGGACCCGCGCCAGCGCTGGCGGGTGGTCTACCCGCTGCCCGAGATCCTGCTGCTGGTCCTGTGCGCCACGCTGAGCGGCATGGACGACTTCGTCGAGATCCGGCTGTGGGGCGAGCAGCGCCTGGACTTCCTGCGCCGCTTCCTGCCCTACGCACGCGGGCTGCCGTCCCACGACACCCTCAACGACGTGGTCAACGCCCTCGACGCCGACCTCTTCAAGGCCTGCTTTTCCGCCTGGGTCGAGAGCCTGCGCGAGGCCGAGCCCGATCTCATCGCCATCGACGGCAAGACCTCGCGGCGCTGCCACGCCAGGACGCAGGGGCGGGCCGCCCTGCACACCGTCTCGGCCTGGGCCTCCCGCCAGCGCCTCGTGCTCGGCCAGGAGGCGGTCGACGACAAGAGCAACGAGATCACCGCCATCCCCCGTCTCCTGGAACGGCTCGAACTCAAGGGCGCGCTGGTCACCATCGACGCCATGGGCACGCAGACCGCCATCGCCGAGACGATCGTGGCCCGCGGCGGTGATTACCTCCTCGCCCTCAAAGGCAACCGGCCCGCCACCCACGACGACGTGGTCGGCTTCTTCGCCGATCCGGGCGAGCTGATCGCCGACACCCACGAGACCTTCGACAACGACCACGGTCGCCTCGAACGCCGCCGTGTCAGCGTCTGTCACGACGTCGCCTGGCTCACCTCGGACCGCCGCTATCCCGACGAGCCGCACATGCCCCATCTGGCGATGATCGGCTTGGTCGAGACCGAGGTCGAGCGCAACGGAAGGACAGAGCGCGAACGGCGCTACTACCTCTCTTCGGTCAAGCTCGATGCCAGGACCTTTGCCGCCGCCGTGCGCGCCCACTGGCATGTCGAGAACCGCCTGCACTGGGTCCTCGACGTCGTCTTCCACGACGACCTCGTGCGCCTGCGAACCGGATCGGGGCCGCAGAACATGGCCGTCGTCCGCCACATGGCCATGAACCTCGTGCGCGCGCCCGGAGACCGACACAGCCTCAAGGTCAGGCGAAAGCTCGCCAATCTCAACCCAGACTACCTCGAGGCCCTCATCCGACAGACCCCAAAATCAGCAACAAAAAGCTGAAGCGATTCCCCTG
>NZ_VUOK01000042.1 GCF_009806555.1 Methylobacterium sp. 2A
TCCTCACAAAACTCCCGAGCACCGGATATTTCCCTCTGGCCGCGACAGCGCAGCGGGAGTTTTGTGAGAGGCTCTTAATTCTGCAGCACCGCCGCCACGATTCCGGTGACGCGGGCGATCTGCGCGGCATCGAGCTCGCCCGCCAGGGCACCGTGGAGGCGCGCCTCCACGCGGGCGCGCTCGCCGGCATCGGCGAGCGGCATGGAAGGAATCTCGTCCTCGGCGAGACGGCAGACGCGGCGGATCGCCTCCGCGGCCGAGAGCAGCTTCTCCCGGTCGGCCGGCCCCATCTCCCAGAGCGGGTTGCGCAGGCGGCTGATCACGCGCTTCGCGTCGCGGTATTCCCGGTCGACGCTGGTGGCGGCCTCGATCTGGCTGACGAGGAACATGAGTTCCAGCATCTCCCCGGCCGCCTCCGGGCAGGTGCGGACGATCCGCATGATACGCGCCATCAATTCCTGGCTGGGCGACAGCTTGGATCGGGACGTGGCCATGCGGGCAACAACGCGGGGTCCTGGCGAAAGTTCGCCCGGCCTTTGCAAGGGCTCTGCCGTTGCTGCCGCGACCGGGGCGTCAGGCGTCCGGGAGCGTGTGCAGGCGGTCGAGCAGGGCGCGGCAGGCGCGCAGCTCGTCCAGGGCGGCCGCCAGGGCCGCGCGGTCCGGATCCGCGAAGGCACCCGTCTCCGCCTCGGCATCCTGGACCAGGGGCTCGGCCGCCACGGCCTCGCCGCGGCCCACCGCCTGGACGAAGCGGACGCCGTTCTCCTTGAGCACCCGCTGCGCCCCCGCGATGGTGTAGCGCTGCACGTGCAGGAGCTGGCGGATGCCGGCGACGAGTTCGACATCCTGGGGCCGGTAGTAGCGCCGCCCGCCCGCTCGCTTGACGGGGCGGATCTGGCCGAAGCGGGTCTCCCAGAAGCGCAGCACGTGCTGGGGCACGTCGAGCTCCTCGGCGACCTCGCTGATCGTGCGGAACGCGTAGGCGCTCTTCTCGCCGGGTTCGGGGGTGTGCTGGGCGGCGAGGGCTGGCGGCATGGCGATTCGGCGGCGGCTCGGCGGATCAGCGCAATCTTGCCGGCTCATCGGGCCAAGCTCAAGCCTGTTCGGCGGCGAAGCGGACAGGGGAATCGCTTCAGCTTTTTGTTGCTGATTTTGGGGTCTGTCGGATGAGGGCCTCGAGGTAGTCTGGGTTGAGA
>NZ_VUOK01000040.1 GCF_009806555.1 Methylobacterium sp. 2A
CCCAACGCTTCACAGCGCCAAAATACCCGTCGGTGAGCTCAAAAGAGAAACGACAGATCAGCACAAGTCTACTCACGCCAGGTCTCTCGACCCGGCCGCAAGGACAAACGCCGCCCGCGTCTCCCTTCCTCAATCACAACTTGTCAAAGAACGCCTCAGTCGCCCGAGGCTTGCGCCGGCAACAGATCATCCCGGCTTGCGCCTGAACCGACCCTTGCTCGACTGGAGGAACCGTGATACCGGACCGACCATTCGGTGGTCCGCCTCAGCGGTGGAGGGCGTCTAAAGCCCGCCGATCCCCCTGTCAACCCCGCCCCGGAACCGCCGAAGCGACCCGTCCGCGGAGCCGGCCTCAAACGACAAACAGACGATCGCCCGGCTACCCAGCCGGCCAATCCCGCTGCTTGTCAGAAGATGCCTCAGCGCCCGGTCCACTCTCGCGGCCGGCGCCGATGAACCGGGGTATACGGACCCGACTGATCCGCGTCAACTGCCTTTTTGCGGATTGTCGGTCGCACCCATCGCGCGCCGAACCGGCACCGTTTTTCCCAGGGCGCCTTGCCGTGGAATGGCGCGCGCCTCAATCTCGACATGCTGCGTCGTGAGATGGACGCGCCGGCCGCGCATACCGTTTCCGGTCCGGCAGAGCCCGGCTCGGATCCTCGGATCCCGCCCGGCGCGCCGTACGCCATCGTCTTCTCAGGGCCTGCGAGTGAAGCGCCAGCGACTCAAGATCGGCGATGTGGCCGCCTTCTCCGGGCGTGGATTCCAGGCGCCGCTCGATCAGCTCGGCTCGACCGCGACTCAGATCGACCGACGCGCGGTCAACCTGCGCTGGCTCTGCGCCAGCACCTTGACCGGCCTGACCGGGGCCGCGCTCATCGCGGCGGCCCTGCATGTCTCCCTTCAGGGGGACGCCTCCTTCGCGGCCATCCCGGAGCGCGCCACCGTCGTGCCTCGGCCGCAGCCGAGCGAGAGAGGGGCCAATCTCGCCCGCAAGGGCGACCGGCTGGTGCGCAACCTGATGATCGCCTCGGCCAAACAGAGCTTCCGGGCCCCGGTGACGGTCAGGCTGGGGGATCGCGAGATCATCAAGGCGAAGGCCTTCGTGCGCCTCACCACGCCGCTGTCGATGACGACCGGCGTCTATGCGGGCGAACCGCCGCGCTTCGATCCCATGAAGTTCGTGTCCGACGAGCCCCCCGAGCGCGCGCCCGATGCCGCTGCCGACGCGCCGGGCGCTGAGGTTACCGTCGTCAAACGCGACCTCACGGATGTCGCCGACGCCGCCACTGCACCCGCGCTCACCGACGACGACGTCACGGCGCAGGTCGAGGAGGAGCGCCGCATCGCCGCCGAGGCGGGCCGCCGGGCCGCGATCCCGATCGCGCCGCAGATCATGCTGTCGCGGACCCTCCAGCAGGGCGCCGCGGCCGATGGGGATGCGGCCGCGCCGAAGGAGGCCAATCCGTTCAAGTCCATCGAAGTGCTCGTCGTCCCGGAGAACGTCACCAAGGTCGCCAAGGTCGAGCTGAAGCCCAACGAGACGCCGCTCGTGGAAGAGCGCGATCTCGCGCTCAAGCGCGGCGAGTCCCTCGAGAGCACGCTCAAGGCCACCGGCTTCGCCGGTGACGACGCGATCCGCGGCATCGTGGCGGCGCTCGGCGGCAAGGCGCGTACCGCCGCCCTCAATGAGGGCCAGCCGATGCGCGTGCAGATCGCGCCCGGCCCCCGTCCCGGTGACCCGCGTCAGGTCACCCGCGTGGTGCTCTACGGCGAGGCCGGTATCGAGGGGATCGCCGCCTTGAACGACCGGGGCGCCTTCGTCTCGGTGGCGCCCCCCGCCGAGGAGGCCCCCTCCCCCAAGCCGCCGCCCCAGGCCGAGGCCGGCGACGACGAGGATGCCGATTCGGGCTCGGGGCCGCGCCTGTATCAGAGCCTCTACGAGACCGCCGCGCGCCACGGTCTGCCCCGGGCCACCGTCGAGGACCTCGTCCGGGTGTTCAGCTACGACCTCGATTTCCAGCGCCGCATCGTCAGCGGCGACGACATCGATGTGTTCTACAGCTACGACGACGACGCCAATGCCGACCGTCCGGATCTTCTCTATGCGGCGTTCACCCTCGGCGGCGACACCCATAAGGTCTACCGCTTCCAGTCCCCCGACGACGGCACGATCGATTACCTCGACGAGCAGGGACGGTCACTCAAGAAGTTCCTTCTGCGCAAGGCGATCGCTGACGGGATCATGCGCTCGGGCTTCGGCTATCGCCGTCATCCGATCCTGGGCTACGCGCGGCTCCATACCGGCGTCGACTGGGCCAATCCGATCGGCACGCCGATCATGGCCACGGGCAACGGCGTGGTCATCCGGGCCGAGATGACCTCCGGCGGTTACGGCAACCGCGTCGAGATCCAGCACATCAACGGCTACGTGACGACCTACAATCACATGCAGCGGTTCGGCCGCGGCATCCGGGAGGGCGTCAAGGTCCGGCAGGGCCAGATCATCGGCTATCTCGGCTCCACGGGGCTGTCGACCGGACCGCACCTCCACTACGAGGTGATCATCAACGGCCACTTCGTCGATCCGATGAAGATCCGCGTTCCCCGCGGCCGCGAACTCGACGGGCGCCTGCTGGCCGAATTCAAGCGGCAGCGCGAGCAGATCGACGCGACCATGCTGAAGTCGAAGAGCGCCACGGCGCTCGCTCAGCGCGACGCGATCGTGCGCTGAGGCCGGGCCGTCAGCCGAAGCCGAGCTGCGCGCGGATCTGGGCCGGCGTAATGCCGGATTCCCGGAGATCGGCGAGCGATTGCGAGCCCCGCGACTTGGCGAGTTTCTCGCCCGTGGCGTCGAGGAGCAGCGGGTGGTGCCGGTAGAGCGGCGTGGGCAGTCCGAGCAGCGCCTGCAGGAGCACGTGGAGGTCGGTGGCCGCCTCCAGGTCGCGGCCGCGGACCACATGGGTGATCCCCTCCCCCGCGTCGTCGGACACCACGGAGAGATGATAGCTCGTCGGGACGTCGCGGCGGGCGATCACCGCGTCGCCCCAGCGAGCGGGATCGGCGGCGATCCACCGCTCGCCGGTTTCGTCGAAGGCGATGTAGCCGTGATCCGGCCCGGCGCAGCGGAGCGCGGCTGCCATGTCGAGGCGCCACGTGTGCGGCTCGCCCCGGGCGAGGTTTTCGGAGACGCGGGCGGGGTCGAGGCTCCGGCAGGTGCCGGGATAGAGAGGCACGCCGTCCGGATCGCACGCGGTCCCGCCGCCTGACTCCACGCGGGCCCGGATCTGACCCCGCGAGCAGAAGCACGGATAGGCGAGCCCCCGATCGATCAGGCCGTCGCGGACCGCGCGATACGCCGCCATGTGTTCGGATTGGCGCCGGACGGGTTCGGGATAGCGCAGCCCGAGCCAGGCGAGATCCGCGACGATCGCCTCGATCAGCGCCGGCTTCGAGCGCTGCGGGTCGATATCCTCGATCCGCAGGCGGCAGATCCCGCCCATCCTTTCGGCGAGATCGGCGTTCAGCAGCGCCGAATAGGCGTGGCCGAGATGGAGACGTCCGTTCGGGCTCGGCGCGAAGCGGAGGACCGGGGCGCCCGCGCTCACCCGTCGGCGCGGCGCAGGCAGTGCGGCGCGGCGGGCTGGCAGGCGATGCCCGGGAGCGAGCAGGCCGGCCCCTCGGGAAGGCGCTGACAGACCTGACAGCCGTCGGTCCATTCGAGACAGGCCGGATCCTCGGCGACGGAGCGCGCCGGTGCCGGATGACGGGCCGGAAGAAGCGCGCCGAGCAGAACCGTTCCGACGACGAGGGCCGCGATGCCCCAGGCGGCGAGCGCGCCGCTCGACGCGCGCGGTTCGGGCGATGGATGCGTGGCTGCCGACATGGAATCCTGTTGGCGTGGGAGGGGCTGGCCTGTCAACGCGCTCACGCCGCCCGCGCCGTGCGGCGCTCCAGCAGGGCCGGAAGGAGCTTCAGGTTGAGCGGCTTGGCCAGGAACCCGTCGAACCCGGCGGCCCGGGCGGCGGCCTCGTCCTCGCGGCCGACATTGGCGGTGAGCGCGACCAGATGGAGCCGGCCGGTGCCGGCCGATTCGGCGGCGCGGATCCGGCGGGCCGTCTCGTGTCCGTCGAGGCGCGGCATGCGCACGTCGATCAGGGCGAGATCGAACGGGCCGTTCGTGTCGAGCTGTTCCAGCGCCGCGATCCCGTCGACCGCGTGGACCACCTCGGCACCGAGGCGCTCCAGGGCGCGGGTCGCCAGCAGGGCGTTGATCGGGTTGTCCTCGGCCAGCAGGACGCGCATCCCGACGCCTGCTTGCGGTGTTGCGGCCGGCGGGGCGGCCTGGATCTCGGCCGGATTTGGTGGCGCCAGCAGGCGCTCGATCAGGGACCGCTCGCGGACGGGCTTGATCAGGTATCCGTCGAAACCCGCCGCGCCCGGTGCGCCGAAGCCCCGCCGGTCGAAGGGCGAGAGCAGCACGAGGCTGCAGCCCACGCCGCAGGCGCGGGCCGCATCGGCGAGCTGCCGCACGGCGGCGTCACCGAGCGCACGATCGGCCAGCATGCCGTCGAAGGCGGCGCCCGACAGGGCGTCGAGGCCGGATTCCAGCGTGTCCACGATCACCGTGGCCGCGCCGGCCCGGGACAGGCATCGGGCGAGATAGGGCGCCTGAAACGGCGAATCGGCCACGATCAGGCAGCGCTGCCCATCGAGGCGCGGCAGCGGATCGGGACCCGATGACGCGATCGCCTCGACCTCCGGCAGCGGCAGCAGCACCCGGAAGGTCGTGCCCCGCCCGACCTGCGAGGCCGCCTCGATCCGGCCGCCCATCCGGGACACGAGGCGCCGGGTGATGGCGAGGCCGAGCCCCGTGCCCTCGTGGCTGCGGCTCGCGCTGCCATCCCCCTGCTCGAACTCCTCGAACAGGATCGGCAGACGCTCCTCCGGGATCCCCGGGCCGGTATCGGCGACGGCGAGAACCACCTCGCCGGGCCCGGTCTCGGCGCCCGAGAAGGCGAGGCTGACGCCGACCCCGCCCCGCTCCGTGAACTTGATGGCGTTGCCCGCCAGATTGATCAGGATCTGCCGCACCCGGTCGGCATCGCCCAGGAGGCGCGCGGGAAAGCCCTCGGCGACATCCAGGGCGATCTCGATCCCCTTGTCCTGGGCCCGGGGGGCCAGGAGTTCGACCACGCCTTCGGCCACCGACGGCAGGCTGAACGGCTCGGCGGCGAGGTCCAGGCGGCCGGCCTCGATCCGCGAGAAGTCGAGGACGCCGTCGATCAGGCCGAGCAGCGCCTGACCGCTCGTGCGCACCGCCTCGACATAGGTGCGCTGCTCCGGGTTGAGTTCCGTTCCGAGCACGAGGTCGGCCATCCCCAGGATGCCGTTGAGCGGCGTGCGCATCTCGTGGCTCACCGTCGCCAGGAAGCGGGATTTCGCGACGCTCGCCGATTCCGCCCGCTCCAGGGCGGCGTCGCGGCTGCGGATCGCCTCGACCCGGGCGGTCACGTCCCGGCCCGCGCGCAGCCAGTGCATCGCGTCGCCATGCGCCACCGGCATCTCCACGAAGGCGAACCAGCGGACGCGGCCGTCGACCGAGCGGACCTGCGCCTCCATGCGGCGCACCCCGTCCGCGCCGATCTCGACGTCGCTGCGGTCCAGGTATTCCAGATCGATCTGCGCGCCGAGCAATTCGATCGGTTCGCGCCCGAGGAGTTGGGCGTAATCCTCGTTGACATAGGTGATGCGGCCCCGGGCGTCGCGCTGCACGATCACCTCGGTGGTCGCCGCCACGAGGGCACGGTAGCGGTCCTCGCTCTCGCTGATCCGCCACAGGCGGTCGTGCATCCGCTCGGCTTCGCCCTCATCCGACGCGGCCCGCCGCCCGCGCCAGCGATCGGCCGCCAGGGCGGCGGCGACCACGAGCGCCAGAACCAGCGCGATGTCCTCGACGACCATCGATGCCTCCCCGGCAGGAGGCCGGTCCGTCGCAGGATCGCAGCCGAAGCTGAAGGCCGTGTTGGGAAATGCGCTTAACCGGCGGTTGCGGCGGTCGAGCAAGGGAAACGATGCCGCAGCGCGATCCGAACGGCCCGTCGCGAGTTGCCTGCCAGGATAACGGCCCGGACGGAGAGACCGCATGCCCGGTGAGCACTACGACGTCATCATCGTCGGATCCGGCCCCGGAGGCGGGACGATGGCGTGGCGCCTCGCCCAGACCGGCAAGCGCATCCTGCTGATCGAGCGCGGCGACTACCTCCTGCGCGAGCCGCGCAACTGGGACAGCCAGGCGGTGATCGTCGACGGGTACTACCAGGCCAAGGAGACGTGGTACTCCTCGGACGGCAAGAGCTTCCATCCCGGGCTGCATTACTACGTCGGCGGGAACTCGAAATTCTACGGCTCGATCCTCTTCCGCCTCCGCGAGAAGGACTTTTCCGACATTCGCCACGCGGACGGGATCGCGCCGGCCTGGCCGGTCGGCTACGACGAATTCGAGCCCTATTACCAAGCCGCCGAGGAGCTGTTCCACGTCCATGGCCTGCGCGGCGAGGACCCGACCGAGCCCTGGTCGAAGAAGCCCTACGCCCATCCGCCGGTGGCGAACGAGCCGCGGATCCAGGAGCTGTTCGACAACCTGAAGCGGGCCGGCCACCATCCGTTCCACCTGCCGGTGGGCGTGCGCCTCGTGGAGAAGGACGGCCGCGCCATCTCGACCTCGCCCTGCATCAAGTGCGAATCCTTCGACGGCTTCCCCTGCCCGACCAACGGCAAATCCGACGCGCAGACCATGGTGGTCGATCCGGCCCTGCGGGATTGCCCGAACCTGACGCTGCTCACCCGGACCTATATCGAGCGCCTCGTCACCGATCCGGCCGGCCGGACCGTCACCGGCGTGGTCGGGACCCGCGACGACGCGCCCTTCGAGGCCTCGGCCGACCTCGTGGTCGTGGCCTGCGGCGCCCTCTCGTCCGCGCTTCTGATGCTCCGCTCGGCGAGCGACCGGCATCCGACCGGCCTCGCCAACGGCTCCGATCAGGTCGGGCGCAACTACATGCGCCACAACAACTCGACCGTCCTGGCGATCTCGAAGACGCCGAACCCGACCAAGTTCCAGAAGACCCTTGGAGTCAACGACTTCTATTTCGGCGACCCGGATCCGAAGGACGACTGGGATTTCCCGCTCGGCCATATCCAGATGGTCGGCAAGTCCGACGGCGCCCAGATCCACGGCGAGGGCCTGCCCGGCTTCCTGCAATGGTTTCCCAACAAGCCGTTCGACTGGATCGCCAAGCACTCGGTCGATTTCTGGCTGACCTCCGAGGATATCCCGCTCGCGCAGAACCGGATCTTCTACAAGGACGGGAAGGTCCATCTCGACCTCACCGAGACCAACGTGGAGGCGCACAAGCGGCTGCGGCAGAAGCTGCAGGAGATCTGCAGCTTCACCGACATCCACCCGCACCTGTTCGACCGCTCGCTCTACCTCGGCAAGAACGTGCCGATCGGCGGCACGGCCCATCAGGCCGGAACGCTGCGCTTCGGCGACGACCCGGCGACCTCGGTCCTGGACCGGAACTGCAAGGCGCATCAGCTCGACAACCTGTACGTGACGGATGCGAGCTTCTTCCCGTCGATCGGCGCCGTGAACCCGACGCTCACGATCATCGCCAACGCCCTGCGGGTCGCCGACCATCTCGTGGCGCGGATGGGGGCCAAGGACGAGATTCCCGCGCCGCGCCTCTACGACTACACCGAGCCGCGGGAGCCGATGCCGGCGTGATCGGATCCGCGCGTCCGGACATGCGTCATGGTCCCCGCGCGCCTGCGGCGCCGGGGGCATGGCCCAGGAAGCAAACCACACGAGGGACGCGGGACGCCGCGGGAACCCAGGTGGTGACATGACGCGCGGGATCCGGTCCCCGCGGCGTCCCGCGGCATCGACCGGGCGTGGTCCCCGACCGCTGCCGTCTTGTCGTCGCGGTGTCTGTGCGACGGTCCCGACCCTGCGACATCCCGGAAGACGGTCTCGGACGCGGTGACACGCACCGCCGGAACCCGCAAAGGATCGTGGCCTTCCAGCCAGTGCCCGCCTCTTGGTGGGCGGGTCCGCAGGAGACTCAGGGTCGGCCCAGAAGCGGGTCGGCGCGGAGGGCATTTCCTCCCCCCGCCGGGCGAGGCCCGGTGTTTCTCACGCCCGCATCCGAGGCACGCCCCGTATCGGTCCGCCGCCCGGGGCGATGGCGGCTGAGAGCCACCGACGCGGGCACCGCCCTGTCCGGCACGCCCGCCCGGTCAGCCACCGGGCGGACCCCCGAAGAGCGGTGCCGGATCACCCCGAAGGGTCACCCCGGCAGCGCCGCGGACAGGTGGCGGCTAATGAGCACAAAATAGGAACATTGTCAAGGGATGGGCGGCGCCGCGCGCCTCCCTCCCCCGCAAAGGGGGAGGGAGAGCGGCGGTGCCCTTCGTGCGCATCCTCCACCAGGACAAGGATCGCAAGACACCAATCCCGGTGGATCTTGCTATAGCGCGACACGACGCCAACAGACCGATTCGCCCGTGGCCATCGACCATATCGACCTCAGCCGGATCGACCTGAACCTGCTGGTCGCCCTCGACGCGCTCCTCGACGAGCGCAGCGTCACCCGCGCGGCCGCCCGGGTCGGCATCGGCCAGTCGGCGATGAGTTCGAGCCTGGCCCGGCTGCGCCGCCTGTTCGATGACGAACTCCTGACCCGCGCCCCGGACGGGATGCGCCCGACGCCCCGGGCGCTCAAGATCGCCGAGCCCCTGCGCGCCACCCTCCGGCAGGTCCAGGCCCTGGTCCACCGCGAGGAGCGGTTCGATCCGGCGACCGTCGCGCGCAGCTTCACGATCAGCCTGCCCGACAGCGTCGAGGTGCTGCTCGGGCCCCGCCTCATCGCGCAGCTGCGCCGGGAGGCGCCCGGGATCCGGCTGCTGCTGCGCTCGGTCGAGCGGTCGCGGATCCTCGACGAGCTCGACGCCGACCAAGTGGACATCGCCATCGGGTTGTTCTCGGAGGGACAGATCCACCACAAGCAGCGGCTGCTCTATCGCGACAGCTACGTCGTGCTGTTCAACGCCGAGCTGATCGGCCTGGAGCCGCCGATCGGCCTCGACGATTATCTGCGCTTCCCCCACGTCCTGACCTCCCTGAAGGAGACCGCCCACGGGGTGGTGGACGACGCGCTCGCGCTGATCGGCCGGTCGCGGACGCTCGCGGTGACCACGCCGCGCTTCCTGGTCGTTCCCTTCCTGGTGCGCGCCGCGCCGGTGATCGCCACGATGCATGCGCGGCTCGCCACCTCCTTCGCCAACGCGCTGGCGCTGAGTGTCAGCCCGGTCCCGGTGGCGCTGGAGGATGTCGCCGTCTCGATGCTCTGGCACGCCTCCTACGACAACGACCCGGCCCATCGCTGGCTGCGGGACCTGCTGGTGCGGCTGGCCCACGAGCCGCCGCCGCCCGGCATCATCTGACCACCCACCTCACAGGCACGGATCCGCTGCGGCCTCCAGCCGGCCGCTGGCGATCGCGGCGCGGAAGAGATCGAAATCGGCGGCGTTGCGCTCCGCATAGGCCGCCGCCCAGTCGGCGATGGCGCTGCCGAGATGGTCGTTCTTGCCGCTGCCGCAATAGCCGGTGATCGCCGCCGCGTCGCCGGTGCGGGCATGGGCGCGGGCGAGCAGCGTCCCGTAGGCGTACGAGAAGGTCAGGAGCGAGGCGCCCGACATCCGGGCCAGCGGGATCGCGCCCTTCAGGTTCTTCATCTGGCGCACGTAGAACGGGCGGCCCGCGATGCTGGTCCAGCCGAGCAGCGGATCGCCCACCGCCTGGAGCAGGCGCTGGCCGTAGATCACCCGCTCGCCCTCGTGCCCGGCGTAAGGATCGGGCATCCCCGGGAGATACGGCGCGTGGGCCGGGCGGACCGCCTCCTTGACCTGGAGGAAGAGCGCGTCCGCGTCGGAATTGCCGAACAGCAGCGCGAGATAGGCCCGGGTCCCGACGCTGCCCACGCCCACGACCCGGTGGGCCACGTCCACCACGTGGTAGCGGTCGAGCATGAAGCGGCGCTCGCGCGGGAGGGTCTCGGCGTAGCGCTCCAGCCCGGTGACGACGCCCTCCCGCGTGGCCTCGTCCACCGGCGTCAGGATCGGCGCGTCCGTCTTGAGGCGCCAGCTTCCGTCGGTGCGCCGCTCGGCCACCTGCGACAGCAGGCTCCGGTTGTTCCGCCGCCGGGCCTTGTCCACCGCCCGCCGGACCACGGCCCGGGCCTCGGCATCGAGCCGCAGGCTGGAGATATGCGGCGTGTCGACCCGCGTGGTCTGGTACCAGACGTCGAGCGAGCCCTGGGGCGCCAGCCGCCGCATCGTCTGCTGATAGCCGCAGACCGCCTCCATCACGGCCTCGCGGGACATGCGCGCGGATGCGCCGGCCTCCGCGGTCGCCACCGCGAGGCCGGCCGCGAGGCGCTTCAGGTCCCATTCCCACGGGCCGATCGTCACCTCGTCGAAATCGTTGAGGTCGAGGACGATGTCCTGCTGGGGCGTGCCGAACAGGCCGAAATTGTCGGTGTGGGCATCGCCGTTCATCACCACGTCGATGCCGCTGCGCGGCCCGCGCGACAGGTCCCAGGCCATGACATGCGCGGCCCCCCGCAGGAACGCGAAGGGCGAGGTCGCCATCCGCGCGACCCGCAGCGGGATCAGGTGGGGCTGGCGCCCCTCATGGGCCGCCTCGATCAGGGCGATCGGATCGGGCCGGTCCGGATCGGCCGCGAAGGTCCCCTGGCCCGCATGGGGAATCGCCTCCCGGAGCTTCTTCCCGGCATGGCGGCGCTTGTCCCACGATTCGACGCCCGCCCGCAGATCGATGCGCGGGAAATCCGCGATCGGCGTCAGCACCGGATCCGCGTCCGGCCGGGTCGACCCGGAGGCTTCGTCCGCCGCCGGATCCTGCTCGATGACCATCCGTTCCATGAATTCAAACGTCCCCGATCCCACGACAACCTTGACCGTGCCGCCACGTTCCGCGGTGCGGCAAGTCCTGCGGGGATATCGTGCAGAATACCATTGCGCCGCCTCTGTGACTGTTCGGGTGCGGACCGGCCTTGACCACTTCCGATAGCGGCCCTCTAACCAGCCGACGCGCCGTCAGGACGTCCTTCGCCGAGCGACGCGGGTACGCCGCGCATCAGCGAGACTCCGCATGCCCAAGGGTTCAGATCTCCTCGTCGCAGCCCTCGAGAATGAAGGTGTCGACCGCATCTTCGGCATTCCCGGCGAGGAGAATCTCGACGTCGTCGAATCCCTGCGCAACTCCAGGATCGAGCTGGTCCTGACCCGCCACGAGCAGGCGGCGAGCTTCATGGCGGCGACCCACGGGCGCCTCACCGGCAAGCCCGGCGTCTGCCTCTCGACGCTGGGTCCCGGCGCCCTGAACTTCTCCACCGGCGCGGCCTACGCGCATCTCGGCGCGATGCCGATGATCATCATCACCGGCCAGAAGGGCATCCTGTCCTCCCGGCAGGCGAAGTTCCAGATCGTCGACGTGATCTCGTCGATGAAGCCGATCACCAAGATGGCGCGCCAGATCGTCTCGGCCTCCTCGATCCCGACCATCGTGCGCGACGCCTTCCGGGTCGCCACCGAGGAACGGCCCGGCCCGGTCCTTCTGGAACTGCCGGAGGACATCGCCTCGGAAGAAGCCGAGGCCGACCTCGTACCCTCGCACCCGATCGATATCCCGGTCGCCCACCCGGCCGCCATCGAGCGCGCCGCCGCCATGATCCTGCAGGCCAAGCGCCCGCTGGTCATGCTGGGCGCCGCCGCGAGCCGCCCCCGGGCCACGGGCGAACTCGGCGGCTTCGTGCAGCGCACGCAGATCCCGTTCTTCACCACCCAGATGGGCAAGGGCACGGTGGCGAGCGGCACCAACCTCTACATGGGCACGGCGGCGCTCTCGGAGCGCGACTACGTCCACGAGGCGATCGACCGGGCCGACCTGATCATCGCCATCGGCCACGACACGGTGGAGAAGCCGCCCTTCTTCATGGGCCAGCCGGACCAGAAGGTCATCCACATCGGCTACATGCCGGCCAATGTCGAGCAGGTCTACTATCCCGATGCCGAGGTGGTGGGCGATCTCGGGCCGACCCTGAAGCTGCTGGCCGAGAAGCTGGAGGGCAAGCTCCCGAACGCGGGCGCGCTGCTGCCCCTGCGCGAGCACATCCTCAACCGGGTCGGCGACCGGGCGGGCGAGGACCGCTTCCCGGTCACGCCGCAGCGCCTGGTGCGCGACGTGCGCCGGGTGATCCCCGAGGACGGGATCGTCTGCCTCGACAACGGGATGTACAAGATCTGGTTCGCCCGGAACTACCGGACCTACGTGGCCAACACGCTGCTCCTCGACAACGCGCTCGCCACGATGGGCGCCGGCCTGCCCTCGGCCATGATGGCGGCGATGCTCTACCCGAACCGGCGCGTGATGGCGGTGTGCGGCGACGGCGGCTTCATGATGAACAGCCAGGAGCTGGAGACCGCCGTGCGGTTGAAGCTCAACCTCGTGGTGCTGGTGCTCGACGACTCGGCCTACGGGATGATCCGCTGGAAGCAGGCGGTCGACAAGTTCGCCGATTACGGCATGACCTTCAACAACCCGGACTTCGTGCTCTACGCCAAGTCCTACGGCGCCACCGGCCACCGGGTGGAATCGGTCAACGACCTCGTGCCGACGCTCGACCGGGCCTTCGCGGCGGGCGGCGTGCATCTCGTGGCGGTGCCGATCGACTATTCCGAGAACACCCGCGTGCTGGTCGACGAGCTGCGCGCCAAGGTGAAGGATTTCGAGCCCGCCGAGTGAGTTCGGCGTCGCAATCGGGTCGGGACCAAGACAGGGCAGCGCGATGAACCCGTTCACCTTCCAGACCACGCCGAACGTGCTGTTCGAGGCCGGCGCCTCCAGCAAGCTGCCCGAGATCGTCGGCAGTTTCGGGGCCAAGCGCGTCCTGCTGGTCACCGACAGGGGCGTGCGCGGCGCCGGGCTGACCCGGGCCGCCGAGACGGCGCTCAAGGCCGCCGGCCTCACCCTCGACGTCTACGAGGACGTGGTCGCCGACCCGCCCTCCACGGTGATCGAGGCGGCGGCCAAGCGCGCCCGGGAGCTCGGGACCGACCTCGTCCTGTCGATCGGCGGCGGCTCGGCGCTCGATACCGCCAAGCTGGTCGCCTACCTGGTCAAGTCCGACGAGCCGTTGGATTCGATCTACGGCGTCGGCCTCGCCAAGGGCGACCGCCTGCCGCTGATCCTCGTGCCGACCACGGCCGGCACCGGCTCGGAGGTGACGCCGATCTCGATCGTCACCACGCCGACCACCGAGAAGAAGGGCGTCGTCGCGCCGAAGCTGCTGCCGGACTGGGCGGTGCTCGACCCGGAGTTGACGCTGGGCCTGCCGTCGCACGTCACGGCGGCGACCGGCATCGACGCCATGGTCCACGCGATCGAGGCCTTCACCAGCAAGAACAGGAAGAACCCGATCTCCGACCAGCTCGCCAAGCAGGCTTTGGCCTTGCTCTCGGCCAACATCCGCACGGCCTGCACGGACGGCAAGAATCTGGAGGCGCGCTCCGGCATGCTGCTCGGCTCGATGCTGGCCGGCATGGCCTTCGCCAACGCGCCGGTGGCGGCGGTCCACGCCCTCGCCTATCCGGTCGGCGCGATCTTCCACGTGCCGCACGGGCTCTCGAACGCCCTGGTGCTGATGGGGGTGATGCGCTTCAACCTCTCGCACGCGGAGGCGCTCTACGCGGAACTCGCGCCGATCCTCGATCCCGCGGCCGCCGATCTGCCTCAGCCCGAGGCCGCCAAGCGCTTCGTCGACAGCCTCGACGCGATCTGCCGCGACTGCAAGGTGCCGGCCTCGCTGGCCGAGGTCGGGGTCGGCCGGCAGGATCTGGAGCGGATGGCCTCCGACGCGATGAAGCAGACCCGGCTCCTCGTGAACAACCCGCGCGAGCTCACCTATGACGACGCCTTCCGGATCTACGCCGAGGCGCTCGGGGAGGCGCGGCCGGCGGCGTGAACCATCGCTCGACCCGAGACGTCCCACCCTCCCCCCTCATCCTGAGGCCTCCGCTTCGCTGCGGCATCTCAGGATGAGGGGTTTGGGTTGGAGACCCGGGGGCTCGCGGTCGGGTCGGTGAGCTGACGACAGGCTTCGCGGTCGCGCGGAGCCCAACAAGGCCGGGAGAAACGCCAGCATGGACCAGTTCGACGCGTTCCGGGCGATGGGCGAGTTCTGGACGCGGGCGGCCGCGGGCTTCCTCGCACCCGGCTTCGGGAGAACCACGCCCGCCTTCGGCTGGTCGGACTTTCAGAGCCCCGATCTCGCCGGGCTCGCCGCCGCGCAGGCCAAGCTGACCGAGGCCTGGAATGCCGCGACCGCCCTGTCGCAGGCCCTGACCAAGTCGCTCCAGGGCGGCCCCGACGCGCCGGACCCGACCGCCGGGGCGGTGCTCGCCCGGATCTTCGATCCGCAGGCCTGGCTCGGCGGCACAGCCGAGTTCGATGCCGCGCTGACCCGCATGGCCGAGGGGCCGCAACTCGCCGACCTGTGGCAGACCGAGCGGCGCTACGCCGCCCTGTTCACCGCCTGGGCGGCGCTCCGGCGGGCGCAGGGCGAGCATCAGGCCGTGATGCTGGAGGCCTGGACGCGCGCGGCCGGGACCTTCGCCCAGGAAGCCAATGCCCGCGCCGAAAACGGCGAGAGTTTCGCCTCCGCCCGCGAGATGATGAGCCGGTGGATCGAGACCGCCAACGCGGTCCTGCTGGAGGTCCAGCGCTCGGAGAAATTTTTGGCCTCGCAGCGGGCCGTGCTGCGCGCCTCCACCGATCTGCGCCTCGCCCAGCAGGATGTGGCGGCTTTCCTGTCCGAGTTCTACGGCCAGCCGACCCGGGCCGAGCTCGACGACGTGCACAAGAGCCTGACCGAGCTGCGCCGGGAGGTCCGGGCGCTGCGCCGCGAGCGCCGGCAGGCCGGCAGGCTCGCGAAGGCAAGCGGCTCACAGGTCGGGGAGGACGCCCATGGCTGATCAGGAAAGCCCGAAGGGGCCGGCCGCGCCGCTGAACCTCACCCCGGCCGCGTTGCTGGCCGAGGTCGGCACCCTCGGCCGCCGCCTGAGCGCGGGCGCCAAGCTGTTCGCCGATGTCAGCGACGCGGATGTCGAGATCGCCACCACGCCGAAGGATCTGGTCTGGAGCCAGGACAAGGTCAGCCTCTACCGCTATCGGTCGCTCGCCGAGAGCAAGGGCCTGCCGCCGGTGCTGATCGTCTACGGGCTGATCGGCCGCTACACGATGGCCGATCTGCAGGAGGACCGCTCCCTCGTCCGCAACCTGCTGAACCTCGGCCTCGACCTCTACGTGGTCGACTGGGGCAATCCGGGCCGGGCCGACCGCTACGTCACCATCGACGATTACGTGGACGGCTACCTCGCGGAGGCCGTCGCCGTCATCCAGGAGGCGGCCGGACGGGAGAAAGTCAGCCTGCTCGGCATCTGCGAGGGCGGCGTGTTCACCACCTGCTACGCGGCGCTCTACCCCGAGACCGTCAACGCGATGGTGCTGACCATCACGCCGATCGACTTCCACGCCGACACCCGGGAGAACCGGGCCGGCCACGGCTTCATCAACGTCTGGACGCGCTCGCTCACGCCCGAGGACATCGACCGGCTGATCGAGGCTCAGGGGTCGCTGCCCGGGGCCTTCATGGGCTCGGTGTTCTCGATGATGACGCCGATGCGCACCATGACGAAGTACAACCTCGACCTGCTCGACGCCCTCGACGACAAGAAGAAGTTTTTGAATTTCCTCCGCATGGAGAAGTGGATCGCGGACCGGCCGGATCATCCCGGCGAGGCGGCCAAGCAGTGGCTGAAGGATCTCTACCAGGACAACAAGCTGGTCCAGAGCGCCTTCGTGCTCGGCGGCCGGCGGGTGGATCTGAAGGCCGTCACCTGCCCGGTGCTGAACGTGTTCGCGCAGGACGACCACATCATCCCGCCCGCCACCTCGCAGGCGCTGAGGGATAAGATCGGGACGAGCGATTACACCGAGATGGGCCTGCCCGGGGGGCATGTCGGCGTGTTCGTCGGCGGCAAGGCGCAGAAGTTGCTGGGCTCGGGCATCGCCGACTGGCTCGGCCAGCGGGGGTAGGATGATCTCGCGACGGTTTTCGACGAGCGCGACACCCCTCCCCTCCCCCCTTTGCGGGGGAGGGTGGCCCCTGCGTCAGCAGGGGTCGGGAGAGGGGAGCGCGGCTTCCGGAAAGGACGCGACCTTCATGAAGGCAAGCGCGCTTTTCTGCACCGTCGTTCCCCTCTCCCGCCCCCCTGCGGGGGCCACCCTCCCCCGCAGAGGGGGGAGGGAAAGGCGCGCGGTGCGGCCGCCGAGGATCACCCCATGGCCAGCCTGAAGAACAAGATCGTCAGCGCCGACGAGGCCGCCGCCATCCTGCAGGACGGCGACATGGTCGCGGTCTCCGGCTTCGTCGGCATCGGCACGCCCGACGAGCTGATCCTCGCGCTCGCCCGCCGTTTCGAATCCGGCAGCGGCCCGCACGGGATCGGCCTGATGTTCGCCGCCGCCCCCGGCGACGGCAAGGAACGCGGCCTCAACCGCCTCGCGATCCCGGGTCTCGTCAAGCGCGTCGTCGGCGGCCATTGGGCGCTGGTGCCGAAGCTCGGCGCCCTGGCGGTCGAGGGCCAGATCGAGGCCTACAACCTGCCGCTCGGCGTCGTCTCGCACCTCTACCGGGAGATCGCCGCCCACACGCCGGGCCACATCACCAGGGTGGGCCTGCGCACCTTCGTGGATCCGCGGCTCGAAGGCGGCAAGCTCAACGCCGTCACCCAGGAAGACCTCGTCAGCGTGGTCGAGCTCGGCGGCGAATCCTGGCTCCACTACAAGGCGTTCCCGGTCAACGTCGCGCTGATCCGCGGCACCACGGCCGATCCCGCCGGCAACATCACCATGGAGCGCGAGGCGCTGACGCTGGACAACCTCGCCGCCGCCATGGCGGCCAAGAACTCGGGCGGCTTCGTGATCGCGCAGGTCGAGCGGCTGGCCGAGGCCGGCTCGCTGAATCCGCGGGAGGTGCAGGTTCCGGGCATCCTGGTCGATTGCGTGGTGCTCAGCCAGCCGGAGAACCACCGCCAGACCTACGGCACGCCCTACAACCACGCCTTCACGGGCCGCCAGCGCGTGCCGCTCGACCGGATTCCGCCGATGGCGCTGGATGCCAGAAAAGTCGTGGCCCGGCGCTGCGCCTTCGAGTTGCCCCCCGGCGGCGTGGTCAATCTCGGCATCGGCATGCCGGAAGGCGTGGCTGCCGTCGCCGCCGAGGAGCGGGTTCTGAAGTACCTCACGCTCACCGCCGAGCCTGGCGTGATCGGCGGCCTGCCGCAGGGCGGGCTCGATTTCGGCGCCGCCCTGAACCCGGCCGCGGTGCTGCACCAGAACCAGCAATTCGACTTCTACGACGGCGGCGGCCTCGACCTCGCCTGCCTCGGCCTCGCCCAGTGCGATGCGGAGGGCAACGTCAACGTCAGCCGCTTCGGCAAGCGGCTCGCGGGCGCGGGCGGCTTCATCAACATCTCGCAGAACGCCAAGAGCCTGGTCTTCGCCGGCACGTTCACGGCGGATGGCCTCAAGGTCGCGGTCGAGGGCGACCGCATCCGCATCCTCAGCGAGGGCCGCTCGCAAAAGTTCATCGCGGCGGTCGAGCAGGTGACCTTTTCGGGGGCCTACGCGGCCGAGCGCGGCCAGCCGGTGCTCTACGTGACCGAGCGCTGCGTCTTCCGCCGGACCCGCGCCGGCATGGAACTCGTGGAGGTCGCGCCGGGCGTCGATATCGAACGCGACATCCTCGGCCAGATGGGTTTCGCGCCGATCGTGCGCGACCCGAAGCCGATGGATCCGCGCCTGTTCCGCGACGCCGTGATGGGGCTGGAGCCGTGGCTGCTCGGCCTCTCCATGGCGGAGCGGATCAGCTACGATCCGGAGCGCAACATCCTGTTCTCGAACCTCGAAGGCTTTCAGGTCCGGACCATCGAGGATGTCGAGCTGGTGCGCCGGGAATACGAGCGCGCCTGCCAGGAGATCGGCCGCAAGGTCGACCTGATCGCCAATTACGACGGGTTCGAGATCGACCCGACGGTGAGCGATGCCTATTTCTCGGCGATCGCCTATCTGGAAAAGCGGTATTACGAGACGGCGTCGCGCTACACGACGAGCGCGTTCCTGCGATTGAAACTCGGCGCCTCGCTGGCGAGCCGCGATCTGGCTCCCCACGTATTCGAGACAAGAGCCGAGGCCCAGGCGAGGAATACGGCCCAGGGCGTGACCCTCAAGCCGCGGGCTGCGATGTCGGAGCCCGAGGGATCGGAGCCAGACCTGCCGCAGCCGCCGAAGGAACCGTTGGATGCCTGAGACCGAGATTCCCACCCTGAAGGATCGCGCCCTGCTGGTCGAGTCCTGCCTCGTCGGCGGCGCCTGGACCAGGGCCGGCTCCGGCAGCATCGACGTCACCAACCCGGCGACCGGTGCGCTGATCGCCCGGGTGCCGAATGCCGGCGCCGAGGAGACGCGGGCTGCGATCCAGGCGGCGCATGCGGCCTATCCGGCGTGGCGCGCCAGGACCGCCAACGAGCGCGCCGTGCTGCTGCGCAAGCTCGCGGCGCTCGTGACCGAGCATCAGGAGGATCTGGCGCAGATCCTCACCGCGGAGCAGGGCAAGTCGCTGACCGAATCCCGCGGCGAGGTCGCCATGTCGGCCGCCTACGTGCTCTGGTTCGCGGAAGAGGCGCGGCGCGTCTACGGCGACGTGATCCCCTCCCCCTGGGGCGACCGCAAGATCCTCGTCACCAAGGAGCCGGTCGGCGTGGTGGCGGCGATCACGCCGTGGAACTTCCCGTCCTCGATGATCGCCCGCAAGATCGCCCCGGCGCTCGCTGCCGGATGCCCGATCGTGATCAAGCCCGCTTCGCAGACCCCGCTCTCGGGGCTGGCCTGGGGCGTGCTGTGCGAGCGCGCGGGCTTCCCGGCCGGAATCGTCTCGATCCTCACCGGCTCGGCCCGGGCCATCGGGGCCGAGATGACCGGCAATCCCTTGGTCAAAAAAATCACGTTCACCGGCTCGACCGAGGTCGGCAAGGTGCTGCTGGAGCAGGCCGCGCACACGGTGAAGAAGGTCTCGATGGAACTCGGCGGCAACGCGCCGTTCATCGTGTTCGACGACGCCGATCTCGACCGGGCGGTGGCCGGCGCGATGCTCGCCAAGTACCGCAATTCCGGCCAGACCTGCATCTGCACCAACCGCTTCCTGGTGCAGGACGGGATTTACGACGCCTTCGCGGAGAAGATGGCCGAGGCCGCCAACCGCCTGAAGGTCGGCAACGGCCTCGAGGAGGGCGTCGCCCAGGGCCCGCTGATCGACATGGCCGCCGTGGAGAAGACCGAGGCGCATATCCGCGACGCCGTCGAGAAGGGCGGCCGGGTGATCGCGGGCGGCCATCGCCATGCGCTGGGCGGCCAGTTCTTCGAGCCGACCGTCATCACTGGCGCGACCCCCGCCATGGCGGTGGCCCGCGAGGAGACGTTCGGGCCGCTGGCGCCGCTGTTCCGCTTCCGCGACGAGGCGGAGGCGATCCGCATGGCCAACGACACGGAGTACGGGCTCGCCTGCTATTTCTACACCCGCGACCTCGGCCGGACTTTCCGGGTGGCCGAGGCGCTGGAATACGGCATGGTCGGGATCAACGAGGGGATCATCACCACCGAGGTGGCGCCCTTCGGCGGCGTGAAGGAATCGGGCCTCGGCCGCGAGGGCTCGTATCAGGGCATCGAGGATTACCTGAACACGAAGTACCTGTGCGTGGGCGGGCTGGGGGCGTAGGGCTCGGCTGGCATGGATCCTGGACCACCTTGGACGGGCATCCCCTCCCCCTTTGCGGGGGAGGGTGGCCCCCGAAGGCGGTCGGGAGAGGGGAGCGACGGTGCAGAACAGGGCTCTGTGCTGCGTGAAGGTTGCGCCCTTTCCTGAACCCGGGTTCCCCTCTCCCGACCCGGCCTGACGGCCGGCCCACCCTCCCCCGCAGAGGGGAGAGAGACGCGGCGGCGTTCGCGCCTGTTCTCTGATCAGGATGTGGGAAACCGCAAGCCCGTGTGCGGAGGGGCTCGGGCGGGGGCGGATCAAGCGCCCCGGTGCCTTCTGCACCACCTCCAACTCCTCCCCACAAGGGGGAGGAGGGAGCGTCGCGCCCCAGCAGCGTAGCCCTACCGCCCGCTCGGCGCCGCGCCGCTGCCGGTGGTGCCGTTGCCCATGCTGCTGCCGGCCGGCGCGCCCGGGGTGCTCACGCGCGGCCCGCCGCTCGTGCCGGGCGCCATGCCGGCACCCGTCGAGCCGGTGCGCTCCATGGCCCCGGATCCGGCGCCGCCCACGGCACCGGACTTGTTGACGTTGCCCCGATCGGCGCCCCCCGTCTGGGGCGCCTGCGCGAGGGCGGCGCCGGACGTGGCGAGCACGAGGGATGTTGCGAGGGCGAGGATCGTTTTCGACATGGGGACTCCTGCATCGGCGTTGCGTCGTCCCAGGCCAACCCCAGGCCCGCGGGAATGTTCAGCGGGCGAGCGCCTCCCGCCATCCCTTCCAGGGCCAGCGCAGGGCGTCCCGGCCCAGGACGTTCCAGCCCACGGCCGTCTCGCCCTCCGCCGACGCGATCGACACGGTCGCGGTGCGGCCGCTCACCAGCCGCGGATCCGCGGTCCCGCTATCGAGCTCGATCCGCACGGGGATGCGCTGGGCGAGGCGCACCCACTGGAAGGTCGGGTTGACGTTGGCGAGCAGGTTCGTCGCCTCGCTGCGGCCGGTCTCGCCGATGCCGCCGGCGATGCTGACGACCCGGCCCTTGAGGACCTCGTCCTCGCCCATCAGCTGCACGGTCGCGGCGTCGCCGACCTTGATCCGCGGCAGCTTGGTCTCCTCGAAATAACCCTCGATGCGGAGCGTATCGCTGTCGATCAGCGCCATCACGCCGTGGCCGGTGGTGACGTAGGCGCCGGGGCGCAACTCCATGTTGGTGATCCGGCCGTTGACCGCGGCCCGCACCGCGGAGCGCTCCAGGTTGAGCTTGGCGAGGTCGCGGTCGGCCAGGGCCTGCTCGTAGGCGGCCTTGGCCGAGAGATCGGCCGCCAAGGCGGCCTCCACCTTCTGCTGCGACACCGCGGCGTCGCTGAGCTTGGAATAGCGGGCATAGTCGGACGCGGCCTGCTCGGCCGTGGCCTTGCGGCCCTCCACCACCGCCTCCGCCTGACGCAGGCCGAGGCGGAACCGGTCCGGATCGATGCGGAACAGCACGTCGCCCTTCCGGACGACCTGATTGTCCTCGACCAGCACCTCGGTCACGAGACCCGGGACGTCGGGGGCCACCGCCACCACGTCGGCGCGCACCCGCCCGTCCCGGGTCCAGGGCGCATTGATGTAGTAATCCCAGAGCGACAGGCCGACGACCAGCGCCACCGCCACCATGCCGAGGGTGACGAAGAGGCGGCCGATGAGGGAAAGGAGGGCAGTCATGGTAGGGTCCGGTGGGCGAGGGTGACGACGCCGCCCAGCAGGGCGACGTAGACGGCGAGGTCGAAGAGCGGCCGGTGCCAGACGAACCGGTAGAAGCCTATCGCGGCGAACAGGCGACGGACCGGCAGGCTCAGCGCGAAGGCAATCACCATCCAGACGGCGAGCCCCGGGACGAACACCCCGTAGAGGTCGATCTCGCCCATCATGCCGCCAGCTCCTGGTCGTTCGGCAGGTGTGACGCGTCCCGGTAGGGGGACGCCTCGGGAAACAGGCCGCGGCGCAGGCCCGTCAGGCCGATCAGGGCGGCGCGGCGCTCCGGCGTCGGCGCGGCGCGGCCGACGGCGTCGAGGGCGTCGTCCAGCGCGCCGAGAAGATCGGGGCCGTCCCGGCCGCGCAGCCGGCGCGCCGCCAGAGCCAGGGCCTCGTCGACGGAGATGCGCGCCCGCCCCGTGAGGCGTCTGCGGACCCGGCGCAGCTCCACGAGGTTGATGCCGACGCGCACGTCGCCCAGGAGGTCGCCGAAAGCCTCAGCCTCCCCCTGGGGCAGCATCGCGAGGCGCGGGGCGATCAGGCCGACGCGGTCGAGCATCAGGGCGGCGAGTTCCAGCCCGTGCCCGGTGCCGCGCCCGGCCGCGGCGGCCGTGAGGCTGCGGCGGTTGATCCGGACCAGACGGCGGGCGCTCCAGGCCGCCCCCACCGAGCGGATCAGCCGGGTCACCACCGCGCCGACCCACATCCCCACCACCGAGGCGATCACCCCGTTGGCGAAGGGCGCGAACTCGCCGCTGTAGCTGCTCTGGAGCGCCAGCAGCGTCGCGCCGTTGAGCGCCGCGCCCATGCCTATCAAGGCGGTGCGCGGCCGCGTCATCGCCAGCCCGCAGAGGATCAGGGCCGGTGCGAGGGCGAGCGCCAGCATCTCGAAGGAGGTGGCGATCGGCAGGATCGCGAACAGGTAGATGCCCGCTCCCACGGCGCCGATCAGGGCGGAGTTCGAGAAGCCGAGGATCTGCGGGGCCGGATCGTCCTGGGTGGCGAACAGGCAGCAGGCGACCGCCCCCATCATCGGCGCGGACGATCCGTCCGGCCAGCCGGTGGCGATCCAGATCGCGCAGCAGGTCAGCAGGCTGACGAACACGCCGAAGGCCGAGAACGCCGCCAGCCCATGATCCCGGTGGCGGATGCGCGTGACCCGCGCCGTATAGGCGAAGGCGAGCGGTGCATCCGGCGCCGTCCCGGCCTGGAGATGGCCGCGGAGCACCCGCAGATCCTGACGCAGATCGATGATGTCGCGCAGGCGTGCCGCGAGGCTCGCGAGCAGAAGATTGGTCCAGCTCGGATCCCGGTCCAGGTTCGGATCGATGTCGGCGATGCGCTGGCGCAGCCGGGCCGCGCCGTCCGGATCGTCCTCCGCCGAGAGCCACAGGGCGAGATCCGACAGGATCGCGCGGACGCGGATCGGCAGGGCGCCGGCCTGTTCCAGGGCGGCCACGCGGTCGGAGAGGGTCGCGACGATCGGCAGGACCATCAGCATGTGCTGGCGCAGCGGCGCGAAGGCCGCGGCCGCCCGCTTCGCACCGCTGGCCTCGTTGCGCAGGGCGAGGCCGAGGGCGTCGAGGGCCAGCGCGTCCGAGGCGAGACGCAGGCGCTGGCCGGTCTCGTCGGCCTGAGACGTGCGGGTTCGCCGGAGCGCGGCCAGCGTCCAGGATCGGGCCTCGGCCACCCAGGATTCGAGCCGTGCCACGATGACCGGCGCCGCGGATTGCGGCAGCACCAATGTCGCCGCGAGGCTCGCGCAGACGATCCCGAGCCCGATCTCCTCGGACCGCGCCACGGCGGTGTCGAAGATCGCGCCCGGGTCGTCGACCGCCGGGAATCCGATCAGGGCCGCCGTGTAGCCCGCCAGCATCGGCAGGTAGCTCGCGGGCGTGCGATCGAGGAGCGAGATGTAGAGGCAGAGCGCGACCCAGAGCGCCACCGCGAGGCTGAGCAGCACGGGGGCGTCGATCAGATTGGGCACGAGCGCCACGCTCACGGCCGCGCCGAGCGCCGTCCCGCAGATGCGATAGATGGCCTTCGAGCGGGTCGCGCCCGACAGAACCTGGCTGGTGATGTAAACGGTGCCCAGCGCCCAGTAGGGCCGCGGCAGGTCGATCCAGAGCGCGAGGAACAGGGCGAGCATCGCCGCCGCGTAGGTCCTCACCGCGAAGGCCCAGTCACGCCATCCCGGCAGGGTCATGGCGCGGCCTCCAAGACGGGCGCAGGCTTCAAGGCCGGCGCGGCCTCGTCGGCCGCGCGGCCATAGCGCTGAAGCGCCGCGAACACCCGGAGGCTCGCTTCGAGGTCCGCGTCATCGATCTCCGCGAAGACGCATGTCCGCAGGGTGGAGAGCGCGGCCTCGATCTGCTCGAAGACGCAGCGCCCCTCGGGCGTCAGGCCCAGCACCTTGGCCCGGCGGTCGGAGGGATCCTCCCGGCGCACAACCAGCCCGGCGGCCGCAAGCTGATCGAGGAGGCGGACCAGGGACGGCCCCTCGATGCCGACGGCCTCCGCCAGGACGTTCTGCCGGGGCTCCTCCTCCATGCGGCCGATGATGACCAGCGGATGGGCGGTGGCGTCCGACAGGCCGTGCGCTTCCGCGACGTTGTTCGCGGCCCGGCGCCAGTGGCGGCCGGTGGTCAGGATGGCGTGGGTGACGGCCTGCTGCAGCCTCTCCCGGGGTAGTGCATGTTCGGTGTAGGGCACGGTCTGGAATCCGTCACGGTGGCGATCCGGCAGGTGCCCGATCCCTCAGCTCGCCAACCAATAGATAGCATCATATCTTTTCGAATACGTATCTTTTGCGTGATGCCACGGTTGCATACAGTGCATGAAATTGGCTCTCGACAACTCCACCCAGACGCTTGGCGCATCGGCGGAATGCGGCGTGGGATCCGGCACCGGAGGTCGCGCGGCGTCCATCGGGATCGCCACGGGCGGCTTTGCGGTGCATCCTGTGCGGGATCGCGGTTTGCCTCCCGCCGCGTTCCGGGCCTCCAGGACAGGGGGCGCGCGTCCCGTGCCGCCGGATCGGACGACAAGCGCCGCGCTGTCAGGCCGGATGCGCGTTGTGGATCTGGTCGAAGTCGAGCGACGCCGTATCGATCACGATCTGCGTCCGGCTGATCACTTCCAGCTTGCGCAGGATCTCGGAGACATGGGCCTTCACGGTCGAATCGCCGACCTGAAGCTCGTGGGCGATCTGCTTGTTGAGCTTGCCCTGCCGGATCATCATCAGCACCCGCAATTGCTGCGGCGTCAGCCGGGCGAGGCGTTCGGGCAGCGGTGCCTTCTTGGAGCGTGGCGAAGGAGCGTTCGCTTCGGCGAGGCCCGGCGGCAGGAACAGTGCGCCGCTCAGCACCTCGGTGATCGCCCGCGTCAGCGTGGCCTTGTCCATGGCTTTCGGCACGAAGCCGGCCGCGCCGTGCTGCAGCGCCTCGCGCACGATGCGCGGATCCTCATGGCCGGAGACGATCAGGATCGGGATGCGCGGAAAATTCGCCCGGATCGTGATCAGCCCGTCGAAGCCGGAGGTGCCGCGCATCGACAGGTCGAGGAGCGTCAGGTCGATGCTCCGGTTGGCGGCGAGCACCGCGCAGGCCGCCTCGATGCCGTCGGCCTCGTGCAGCACCGCGTCCGGATGCGCGAGGCGGATCGTGGCCGCCAGAGCGTCCCGGAAGAGCGGATGGTCGTCGACGATCAGGAGATGCACGGACAACGCGGTCCTTCGCTCGGGATCCCCCCGGGGATCCGTCGGAAACTGATCGAAGCGGCCCCGGGGCGCAAGCGGGTGTCGAGGGGCCTGCCCGCACTTCGAGGCCTGGGCGTGCCGGTTCGCTCCCCGGTGATCGGCGAGGCGACCGGGCTGGTGCCGAAACAGATGAAATCCGGTCTCCGGTTCGGCGGTGCCGCCGAGCCGCCCGGTGCCGCTGAACGTTTGGATCTCGCCGGGCCGGGACTCGGTCACCGTATCCGTCATGGCCGAGGGCTCGCCGAGATGGCCTGCGATCACGCCGGTGATGACGACGCGGTCCGCGCGGCCTGACGCGCACCGCACCGGGCCGGGCGCCGCGGCTTGCTCAGGCCGCGCGCACGGAGGCGAGGAAGCGGTCGACCTCCCGACCGAGCGCGTCGAACTCGACCGATAGGTCCGAGGCGGAGGCCAGGAGGCTTCCCGCAGTCGTTCCGGTCGCCTCCACGGCGTCGGCCACGGTCGTGACGGTGGTGCTCACGGCGCCGGTGCCGGCCGCCGCCTCCGCGACGGTGCGGACGATGCGCTCGGCGGCGGCACCCTGGTCGCGCACGGCAACGGTGATCTGCGTGGCGAGGTCGTTCATGTCGCGGATGTGGACCGTGATCCCGTTCACGGCGGTGACCGCCCGCTGCGTCGAGCTCTGGATTTGCGCGACCTGGGCCGCGATGTCCTCGGTCGCCTTGGCGGTCTGGCCCGCCAGCTCCTTCACCTCGGCGGCGACGACCGCGAAGCCGCGGCCCGCCTCGCCGGCCCGGGCGGCTTCGATCGTGGCGTTCAGGGCCAGCAGGTTGGTCTGGGCCGCCACCGTCGAGATCAGCGCCACCACGTCGCCGATCCGCTCGGCGGCCGCGCTCAACTCCTGAACGAGCGGCACGGCATCGGCCGCCTCCGCGGCGGTCCGGCTGGCGAGGTCGGCCGAGCCGCTCACCTGCCGCTCGATCTCGCTGAGCGACGCGCCGAGCTGGGCGGTCGCCTCTGCGGCCGTCTCGGCCGCGCGCGCCGCGGCCCCGGCCGAGGAGGCCACGTCCGAAGACCGGCGCGCCGAATCGCTCGCGGTCTCCGACATGTCGGCGGCCGCACTGCGCAGGCTCGCCGCCGCGCCGGACACATGTTCCAGAATCCCGCCGACCGTCGTCTCGAAGGTCCGGGCGAGCTGCTCGGTCGTGTTCCGCCGCTCTTCCTCCAGGGCGGACTGGGCCTCCGCGGCTTCCCGTTCCAGAAGCTGGGCACGGGCCAGCTGCGCCTGGGCCTCCCTCTCGGATTGTCCGAGCGCCCGGAACGAGTCGACCGTGGTCCGGCAGACCCAGATCAGGACCGAGGATTCCACCACCACGATCACCGCATGCACGGCAACGCGGCCGATGTCGGTCGCCGCATCCGGGAAGACCAGCGCCGGAACCGCCAGATCGAGCGCGAGGTGATGCACCGCGGTGGCAATGGTCGCCGCCAGGATCACGCGCCAGTCGCACCAGCCGACCAGCACCGCGAGGCAGGCGAAGAAGTACATGTGCAGATCGATCTGCCAGGGATGCCCGGCGAAGACGACCACGAAGATCGCCGCCATGCCGATCAGCGCCACGCCGCTGACGATGCGCGTGGCCGTGCCGATCGGATCCATCCACCAGAACAGCGTCGCCGTTCCGGCCAGGACCGCGACGGCCGCGATCGGGCCCCAGGTCGGCAGGCCGCCGGTCAGCGCGGCCTCCGCCCCCGCAACGACGAGCATGTGCACCCACAGGATCGCGATGAGCGAGCGGCCGAACTTGAGCCGGAGAGCATCGAGGTGATTCATCGTTGCGCGGGTCCGAAAACGGGATGTGACGTGCGGGTGGGGGCGTCGGCTCGGTCGGTGTGGCCGCAGCCGCCGGCCAGGCCGCCATCGAGGACGAGCCGGGCGCCCGCCGCGTAGAGGCGGGCGACGAAGCCGGCGCTGTCGGAGCGGGCGATCACGACGTCCGGTCGGCCGCCGACGTTCAGGATCGATCCGCCCGCCTCGGCGACCATGCGGACGACGTCAGCGCTGCCGGATCCCGCGCCGCCGACGAGGGCTACGGTATCGGACTGGGGGGCCGCCAGGAGCGCCAGCGGTGTGATCAGGGCGACGGCACAACCGAGCGCGCCGAGTAAAATCTGAAATCGTATTCGCGCAAGGATCCGCAAAGACTCAGAATTCGCTATTGCAGTCATGCGTGCCTGCGACCCCGCTCCAAGATTGAATATTTATCGGAATTTTAGTATATCACGACTTCCATGATGGTCGCGATCGTGAGGGCGAATCTATCGTCTCTGACGTCGCATAATATGGCTGCCAAATCCATTGCGCAAGCAATACACGGATCGTTCCGATCAAATTTTAAACAAAATATCCAATCTTACCGTCATAAAAATTTATGCGAAATGATCGGGTCTTGTAGAATGAGAGGAAGATCTAGAATATATTGATTGAGCAGAAAGTACATTTTTCGATAAGCGCATTCCGGCGGCAACGCCTGCTTCGACACCGGAAGAGGACCCGGCCGCCCCGGCGGCACAGCCCGCAGGCCGGGATCGCTTCGTCATGCGTGCCGCGCGGCGCAAGGCATGCTTCCACCTTCGATCCGCGCCGGCGGGCGGGGCGTGATCGCGTGACCGGCCCGCGACAGATGAGGCGGTCCGCGCCTGGACGGTGGAGGTCGTGTGTGAGGCAGGAAATGGCGCCGTCGTGGCCGCGGGAGACATGGCGGGAGACATGGCGGGAGACATGGGAAGAGGTCGATCCCGCAGCGGCCGGCTTCGATCCCGTCCGCCTCGCGGAGACGGTGGGGTATGCCGAGGCGCACGAGAGTCCGTGGCCGCGCAGCCTGTATCACCCGGATGGCCGCTATGTCGGGATCGTCGAGTGGAACGAGACCGGGCCGTGGAGCGCCGTCACGGGTCCGGTTCGGGACCGGGGCGGCCCGGCCGGCGTGATCCTGCGGGGCGGCCGTCGGGTCGCCGCCTGGGGCGACACGGCCCGTCCGGACATGACCTTCTCGATCGCCAAGAGCTACCTCGCGGTGCTGGCGGGCCTCGCCCACGATGACGGGCTGATCCCCGACGTGGACGCCCCGGTGCGCGACAGCGTGCCGGACCCGCTCCTCGACGGGCCGCATAACGGCGCGATCACGTGGCGCCACCTGCTGCAGCAATCGAGCGAGTGGCAGGGGACGCTGTTCGGCAAGTCCGATCAGGTCGATCATTTCCGGCAGATCGGCCCGGGCGCCGACAACAGCCGCAAGGGCGAGCGGCGGGCGCTGAACCCGCCCGGCACCCACTACGAGTACAACGACGTGCGGGTGAACCTGCTGTCCTACTGCCTGATGCGGCTGTTCGGCCGCGCCCTGCCGGAAGTGCTGCGCGAACGGATCATGGACCCGATCGGAGCCTCCCGCGACTGGGCGTGGCACGGCTACGCGGATGCCTGGGTCGAAATCGAGGGTGCCCGGATTCAATCCATCCCCGGGGGCGGCCATTGGGGCGGCGGCCTGTTCATCGGCGCCGACGACCACGCCCGGTTCGGGCTGCTCATCGCCCGCGGCGGCGCCTGGGATGGGCGTCGGCTCCTGTCCGAGCGCTGGATCCGCGCCATGCTGACCCCCTCCCCGACCCTGGAGAGCTACGGCTATCTCTGGTGGCTGAACCGGGGGGCGGCCGCCAAGCCGCAGCTCCCCGCCGCATCGTTCAGCGCGCTCGGCGCCGGCAACAACGTCATCTGGTGCGATCCGGACCACGACCTCGTGGCGGTGCTGCGCTGGATCGACAAGGGCGCCGTCGACGGGTTCCTGCTGCGCCTCGTCGGGGCTCTGCGGGATTAATCCGCGGCGGCGGCGGTCTGGATGAAGTCGATGAAGGCGCGCAGCACCGGCCGCATCAGCCGGCGGCTGGGATAGTAGAGGAAGAAGCCGGGGAAGCGCGGGCACCAATCCTCCAGCACCCGGACCAGCCGGCCGGCCGCGAGGTCGGCCGCCACCTGCGCCTCGAAGAGGTAGGCGAGCCCGGCGCCGTTCCGCGCCGCCTCGGCGATCAGCCCGTTATCGTCGAGGATGAGCGGCCCGGAGACGGACACGGCCTGCTCGGCGCCGTCCTTCTCGAACTCCCACTGGTAGAGCGCACCGCCCGCGAAGCGGCGGCGGATGCAGAGGTGGGCGTGCAGATCCTGCGGCGTCGCCGGGCGGGGACGCCCCGCGAGATAACCCGGCGCCGCCACGATGGCGGCGCGCTGCGGAGGCCCGAGGGGCAAAGCGATCATGTCCTGCTCCAGGCTCTCGGACAGGCGGATGCCGGCGTCAAAACCCTCGGCCACGATGTCGCGCAACCCGTCCTGCGCCCGGATCTCGATCTCGACCCCGGGATGCGCCCGGATGAACGCGGTGGCGAGCGGGACCAGCACCATCTCGGCCGCCGAGCGCGCCGCCGAGACGCGCAGAATCCCCGAGAGCCGCTGCTGCGCGGCGGTGGCGGCCTCGACCGCCTCGGCGATGGCCGCCAGGGCGGGTTCGAGACCTTCGAGCAGGCGCTGCCCGGCCTCCGTCGGCGCGACGCTGCGCGTCGTGCGGGCCAGCAGGCGTATGCCGAGATGATCCTCAAGGCCGTTGATCGCGTGGCTGACCGCCGAGACCGACAGGCCGAGATCGCGGGCCGCGCCGCGAAAGCTCCGGCGCGCCGCGACGGCGGCGAAGATCGACAGGGCGGGCAGGTCGGCGCGTCTCACTGTTGAGCCGGATAGAACACCCTGCTGCGCGGTTCACCGGTTATCGGCGGGCGCCGGATATGCAGAGTGCGGCCTGCTGCATCGGGAGGCTTTCGTGCAACAGCGTCGACTCGGTTCCGAACTCACCGTCTCCGCCCTCGGCCTCGGCTGCATGGGCATGAGCTTCGCCTATGGCGGCCAGCCCGAGGCCGAGGCGATCGACACCCTGCGCCGGGCGGTCGATCTCGGCATCACCTTCTTCGACACGGCCGAGATGTACGGGCCGTTCGAGAACGAGAAGCTCGTGGGCAAGGCGCTCGCGCCGTTCCGCGACCGGGTGGTCATCGCCACCAAATTCGGCTTCAAGATCGCCGAGACCGGTGAGGGCCGCGAGCGGATCGTCGGCGTCGACAGCCGGCCCGAGCATGTCCGCGCGGTCTGCGACGCCTCGCTCCAGCGCCTCGGGGTCGAGGTGATCGACCTGTTCTACCAGCACCGGGTCGATCCGGCGGTGCCGATCGAGGACACGGTCGGCGCGATGGCGGATCTGGTGCGCGCCGGCAAGGTCCGGGCGCTGGGGCTCTCGGAGGCGGGCGCGGCCACGATCCGGCGCGCCCATGCGGTCCATCCGATCACCGCCGTCCAGAGCGAGTACTCCCTGTGGAGCCGCGAGCCGGAGGCGGCGGTGCTGCCGACCTGCATCGAACTCGGCATCGGCTTCGTGCCCTACAGCCCGCTCGGGCGCGGTCTGCTCACCGGCGCGATCCAGGACCGCGCCAGTCTCGCGGCCGACGATTATCGCCTGACCATGCCGCGCTTCGAGGCCGAGAATCTCGCCGCCAATCAGCGCCTGCTCGACACGCTCGCCGCCCTGGCGCGCGACAAGGGCGTCACCCCCGCGCAGCTCGCCCTCGCCTGGGTGCTGAGCCGGGGCGACTTCATCGTGCCGATCCCGGGTGCCCGGAAGATCCGCCATCTGGAGGAGAACGCGGCGGCGGCCGATCTCGTGCTGTCGGCGGCCGATCTCCAGGCGATCGCGGACGCGATGCCGACCGAGGCGGTCAAGGGCGGGCGCTACGGCGAGGCCGGGCTCGCCATGGTCGATCTCTGAGCCTCGGCGCCTGTAGAGCACGGCCTTTTCCCCTCCCCGCAAGGGGGAGGAGAGCGCACTAGGCCAGTATCCCGGTGATCCCTCACATACTTTGAGAGCGATGGGTTGAGACCCTTCGAACACACGAAGGGTTCGATTCTCGACGCCGACCGTCGTGGGCTCGCGGCGGACAGGCTCTCACAGGGCCGCGATGGTCTGCGCCATCGCGCGCGCCCGCGGCACGAGGCTTCCCACCTCCAAGTACTCCTCAGGCGAATGCGCCTTGCCGCCGACCGGGCCGACGGCGCAGAGCGTCGGGCAGCCGACGCTGGCGGTGAAGCCGGAATCGGCGCAGCCGCCCGCGAACTCGCCCTCGACCGGCCGGCCCAGCCCGGCGCTCGCCCGGGCGTAGGTCTCGAACAGCGCCCGGGCGCCTTCATCCTGCACGAGGGGCAGGAACTCGCCCTTGATGGTCAGGTGCGCGGTGGTGTCGGGCACGGTTGAGGCCGCCACGATCGCGGCGATCCGGTCCATGGCCTCCGTGCGGTCCGGCGGGGTGACGTAGCGCAGGTCGATCTCGCAGGTCGCCCGGGGCGCCACGGTGTTCACCGACTGACCGCCCGAGACCAGCCCGACATTCACCGTGATGCCGCGCGCGAGATCGGTGATCGCGTGGAACGCCACCGTCTTGTGGGCCAGTTCCAGGATGGCGCTGCGGCCGTCCGCGTAGTTGCCGCCGGAATGGGCCGCCTTGCCCAGAACCTCCAGCTGCATGAACACGCCGCCCTTGCGGCCGGTGACGACGTTGCCGGTCGGCCGCCCCGGCTCGGAATTCAGCACCGCCCGGGCGCCGCGGGCGGTCTCCTCGATGATCGGCCGGCAGGCCGGCGAGCCGATCTCCTCGTCGCTGGTGAACAGGCCGACGAGGGGCACCGGCGCGCCGCCGGCCCGGTGATAGGCCGCGAGCACGAAGGCGTTCATCACGAGTCCGGCCTTCATGTCGGCGACGCCCGGCCCGTAGGCGCGGCCGTCCGCCACGTGGAACGGCCGGCGCGCCACCTCGCCCTTCGGGAAGACCGTGTCGCGGTGGCCCATCAGCACCACCGGCCGGTTGCCGCCGCCGGAGCCCGCGACCTCGGCCTTCAGCGCGTCGCCGTAGCCCTCCACCGGGATCGTGGTGACCGGGATGCCCTCGCCCGCGAGGAACGCCGCGATGCGGGTGCCGACCGCATCGACGCCCGGCTTGTCGTAGGAGCCGGAATCGATGTTCACGAGCTCTTCGAGGAGCGCCAGCATCGCCCCCTCCTGCCCGTCGAGCCAGCGGAGGGCTTCGGCGTCCTTTGCGGTCATTGGCTTCCTCGTACCGGGATCTACGGGATCGCGCGCTCGCATAGACCGCGCCGCTTTCGAACCAGACGCGGATGCACTCGGCCGCGGCTATTCCACCGTCACCGACTTCGCCAGATTCCGCGGCTGGTCCACGTCTTTCCCCATGAACACCGCCGTGTGGTAGGCGAGGAGCTGGATCGGCACCGCGTAGACGATCGGCGCCACGGTGGCGTCCAGCGCCGGCATGGTGAAGGTCGCGAGCGTCTCCAGCCCGTGCTCGGCCGCGCCCTTGGCGTCGCCGATCAGCACGATCCGCCCGCCGCGGGCCGCCACCTCCTGCATGTTCGACACCGTCTTCTCGAACACCGCATCGTGCGGCGCGATCACGATCACCGGCACGCTCTCGTCGATCAGCGCGATCGGCCCGTGCTTCAGCTCGCCCGCCGCGTAGCCCTCGGCGTGGATGTAGCTGATCTCCTTGAGCTTCAGCGCGCCTTCCAGCGCCATCGGATAGCTGGTGCCGCGGCCAAGATAGAGCACGTCCCGCGCCTTCGCGACCTCGCGGGCCAAGCCTTCGATAGCCCCTTCGTAAGTCAGCGCCTCCGCCATCAGGCCCGGCGCCTTGATCAGCGCGTCGACCAGCCGCCGCTCGCCCGCCGCATCGAGGGTGCCCCGCGCCCGGCCGGCCGCGATGGCGAGGCAGAGCAGCACGGTGAGCTGGCAGGAGAAGGCCTTGGTCGAGGCCACGCCGATCTCCGGCCCGGCCAAAGTCGGCATCACCACGGAGGATTCCCGCGCGATGGTCGAGGTCGGCACGTTGACGACGCTCAGCGTGTGCTGGCCTTGGGCTTTGGCGTAGCGCAGCGAGGCCAGCGTGTCGGCGGTCTCGCCCGATTGCGAGATGACCAGCGTCAGCCCGTCCTTCTCGAGCGGCGCCTCGCGGTAGCGGGCCTCGGAGGCGACGTCGATCTCAACCGGCAGCCGCGCCACCTGCTCGAACCAGTAGCGGGCGACGAGGCCCGCGTAATAGGCCGTGCCGCAGGCCGTGATGTAGACGCGGCTGAGCTTGGCGAAGTCGAAGGGCAACGCCTCCGGCAGCATCACCCGGCCGTTCGCCATGTCGACGTAGTGGGCGAGCGTGCGGCCCACGACCTCGGGTTGCTCGTGGATCTCCTTGGCCATGAAGTGGCGGTATTCGCCCTTGTCGATCCGATAGGCCTGCGTGGCGATTTTTTGCCGGGGGCGCTCCACGGTCGCGCCCGACGCGTCGCGGATCTCGGCGCCGTCGCGGGTCAGGATCGCCCAATCGCCCTCGTCGAGATAGGTGAGCGCGTCGGTGAACGGGGCGAGCGCCAGGGCGTCGGAGCCGAGATAGGTCTCGCCCTCGCCGAAGCCGACGGCCAGCGGCGCGCCGTGGCGGGCGCCGATCAGCAGGTTCTCCTCGCCGGCGAACAGGAAGCCCAGCGCGAAGGCGCCGCGCAGCCGCGGCAGGGCGGCGGCCACCGCCTCGACCGGACCCATCTGCCGGTCCATGTTGCGGCTGACGAGCTGGGCGACGACCTCGGTGTCGGTCTCGGTCTCGAAGACGACGCCGTCGGCCTCAAGCTCCTGCTTCAGCTCGCGAAAATTCTCGATGATGCCGTTATGCACCACCGCCAGCCGCCTGGTGGCGTGCGGGTGGGCGTTGGTCTCGTTCGGCCGGCCGTGGGTCGCCCAGCGGGTGTGGCCGATGCCGATCGTGCCGGTGAGCGGCTCGCGCGCCAGCCGCGCCTCCAGGTTGACGAGCTTGCCGGAGGCCCGGCGCCGCTCCAGCCTGCCATGCTCCAGGGTGGCGATGCCGGCGGAATCGTAGCCGCGGTATTCGAGCCGCCGCAGGGCCTCGATCACCTGCCCCGCCACCGCGTCGCGCCCGACGATGCCGACGATGCCGCACATGGGATGTCTCTCGCTCCGAGGCCGGAATCGCTGCGCGGACGCGCCGCACAAGGTCCGGGCCGTTCGCTCAGGCCTTGGCCAAGCGTGACTTCTACCGGATCAGGGCCGCGCAGGGCCAGCCCCGGCCGAATCAATGCGCGCGGTCCTGCTAGGAGGGCGCGGTCCCGCGCGCAACGACGACGGGGACCCGGCTCGACCAGTAGCCGGCGAGCACCGAGCCCGACAGGTTGTGCCACACGGAAAAAACCGCCCCCGGCAGGGCGGCCAGCGGCGAGAAATAGAGCTTGCCGAGCGCCGCTGCGAGGCCGGAATTCTGCATGCCGACTTCGAGCGCCAGGGTGCGACAGGTGCCCTCATCGAAGCCGAGCAGGCGCCCGCTCCAGTAGCCGCAGACCAGACCGGTCGCGTTGTGCAGCACCACCGCCAGCAGCACGAGCGGTCCGACCGCGGCGATGCTCGCCCGGCTGCCGGCCACGACGGCGCCGATGATCAGCAGGATGGCGGCCATCGATACGGCGGGCAGCGCGCGCTCGAAGCGTTCGACGAGGCGCGGCGCGACCCGGTTGAGAGCCAGACCCAGGGCCACCGGCGCGGCCACGATCTCCACGAGGCTGGCGAGCAGCCCCGCCACATCCACCGGCACGCTGGCATCGACGTAGAGGCGCACGAGGAGCGGCGTCGCCACGAGGCCCACCAGCGTCGAGGCCGTGGCGATCGTCACCGACAGGGCGACATCGCCGCCGGCGATGTAGACCATCAGGGTGGAGCTCGTGCCGCTGGCGACGCTGCCGACCAGGACCATGCCGGTGGTGAGGTCCGTACCCATACCGAGGGCGTGGGCGATGGCCCAGGCGGCGGCGGGCATCACGAGGTAATGGACGACGACACCAGCCGCGACCGGCGCGGGCCGGGCCAGGATCCGGCCGAAATCGGCGGGCGTGAGCGTCACGCCGAGGGCGAACATGATCACGGCCAGCAGGACGGCGACGTGCGGCAGCACCGGGAGGAACACGCCCGGCGCGCCATAGGCGAGGGCCGCGGCCAGGATGGCGCAGACGGGAAACAGGCGGTTGAGCAGCATCGCGGGCCTATGTCCGGGGAGGCGGCCGTGTCCCAGCTGGGCCGAGGTGCGTCAAGCGTGGTCGTGCCCGCAGGTATCTGCCTCGGACCCGTGCCGGAGTGCCGGCAGTCTTCCTTCGGTCAGCCGAAAGGTGGTTTTCGGGACGTGAGGACGACCGTTCGTAGGGCTGGCATAGGCCGGATGCCGAATGGCCGCTGCGGGTATTTTCCGGCCCGTCCGCATCGAGACTTCGGCTGCCTGAAAGCCGGCATAGCCGCAGGAGACGCCCACGATCCAGGCCGCCGTTTCAGAGCCTCTCACAAAACTCCCGCTGCGCTGTCGCGGCCAAGGGAAATGTCCGGTGCCCGGGAGTTTTGTGAGGAGCTCTCAAAAGCGACAGGCGTCGTCACGCAAATGTGAGGTTCGAGGCCGGCCTCGATATGAACTGTATTTTCATCGTCTTCTTTCATACCAGTTTCAGAGGCAGGCACGTACAGACAAGTCATGATTTATAGTGCTGCCGATCTAGCCACCAACCATTCGCTTGGGTTTGTATTAACTGCTCTTGCTATCTGCCTCGTGGCGGGGTGGCTTGTCGCCGCTCTGATGCGGACGGTTAGCGATGCCGATCCGGCGCACCGATGCCGCTGGCTGGCGGGAACGGCCGTCGTATGCGGCTTGGGCGTCTGGACGACCCACTTCGTCGCCATGCTGGGCTACCGGCCCGATATGGTGCTGGGCTTCGACAACACGACCACCATCTTCTCGGCGCTGATCGCCATCCCGGTCGTCGGCCTGCCGCTGGCGCTGGCGAGGCTTTTTCCTTCGTGGCGTATCCAAGCCCTGGCTGGCGCGGTAGCCGGATTTGGTATCGGCGCGATGCATTACGCCGGCATGGCGGCGATTGAGGGATGCCGGCAGACCCATTCACCGCTCGTGCATGTTCTGGCCGCCGGTATCGGTGCTTGCAGCCTCGCGCTGGCTTGTGGCCTGCCGCGACGCTGGGCGGCACCTTGGGTGGTGTGTGCTCTTTTCACCCTGGCGGTCACCGGTACGCACTTCGTCGCGATTGCCGGCACGACGCTGGTCCGCACCCAGGGCCATAGCGGCTTCCCGCAAGAACATATCGTGCTCAGCATCTTCACCACCGTCGGAGCGGCTGTCCTATTCCTCGGGGCCTTCCTGACGATCCTCGCGGCACGACGCTTCGACGCCCAGGAGCGCGCCCATTCGGCGGTTCTGAGAACCGCTCTCGACAATATGTCGAACGGGTTGCTCTATCTGGATGCGTCCGAACGCGTGCGCCTGTACAATCGGCGTTACCTTGAGATCTATCACATGCCTGTCGATGTCGATCTGACCGGCATGACCGTTGACCAGATCATGGACGCAGTCGGCGATCGCCATCGCTGGACCGCGGAGCGGAGAGAGACGGCGCGCCGGCGGATTCATGAATGGCGGACCATCGAAACCGCCAAGATGATCGACTACCCGCTGGAGGACGGCCGCATTCTACAGGTCGAGATCCGACCTATCGCGGAAGGCGGTAACGTCGTCACCCTCGACGACGTTACCAGAGAGCGCGAGGCACAGCGCCGGATCACGGAACTGGCCTACTGCGATCCCCTGACCAAGCTCGCCAATCGGCGCGCGCTCAGTGCGCGGCTGGAGCGCGATTTCATGCCCAAGCGGGTCGTCAAGCTCCTGCTGATCGATCTCGATCGCTTCAAGCAGGTCAACGATACCTACGGTCACGTGGTCGGCGATCAGCTCCTGATTCAAGTCGCCAACAGGCTGAGGACGATCGCGGGACCGGACGGTTTCGTAGCCCGGCTCGGCGGCGACGAGATGGCGGTGCTGATCTACGGCGATCAGACCCAGGCCATGGCTGTCGCCGCCGCGGTGATCGAGGCGCTTGCCGTGCCGTACGGGATCGATGACCTCACGGTGTCGATCGGCTGCAGCATCGGCATGTGCTGCACGGATGATGCGCACGATCCGATCGAACTCATGCAGTTCTCGGACATCGCGCTCTATGAATCGAAGCGCCGGGGCCGAGGTCGAACGAGCTTGTACACGCGCGACATGCTGCAAATTGTCGCCGATCGGGTTCAGCTCGAAACAGACATGCGGACTGCGATCGAACGTGGGGAGATGCACCTGGCCTTTCAGCCGGTGATCACCCTCGTTGACGACCGGATCATCGGCTACGAGGCGCTGCTCCGCTGGGATCACCCGACGCTCGGGGCCGTGTCTCCGGCCCGGTTCATCCCGTTGGCGGAGGAGACCGGGCAGATCATCCCGATCGGAGCTTGGGTGTTGCGGGAGGCCTGCCGACAGGCCGTGCGGTTGCCGGACGATGTCTATGTCGCGGTGAACGTTTCACCGGTCCAGTTCCGCTCTCCTCAGCTCCTGTCCGATCTCACGCAGGCTCTCGCCAGGAGTGGGCTGCCGGCGACGCGTTTGGAGATCGAGCTGACGGAAACAGCGATCGTCGAAGACGGCCGTCAGATTGCCAAGATCCTGGACGCCGTCCGCGGCCTCGGCGTGACGGTGGCGATGGATGATTTTGGCACGGGGTACTCGTCGCTCGCCCATCTGCGCGACCTGCCGCTCGACCGTATCAAGGTGGACCGTTCCTTCGTGACAACGGCCGAGACGGACCGTCACTCGTTGGCGGTTCTGAAAGGCATCACCCATATCGCCCGCGCGCTGAATGTCGTGCTTCAAGCGGAAGGCGTAGAGACGCCATCGCAACTCGCCCTCATGCGCGAGATTGGATGCGACGCAATCCAGGGCTACCTGATCGGTCGGCCTCAGCGATTGGCAGAGAGCACCGTGCCCATGGCTCTGTCGGCCTAGCGTCGAGACCGCCTCCTGAACGGCCGCTTCGGAAATGCGTAGGCGGCGGTCGGGTCGGGTCGCGACCGGCCATCGCTCCATCAAGATGCTCGCGAAAAGACCTCGGATCCCCGCGCCTCAACGCCCCCCGCGCAGAGCCTTCTCGGCGAGCAACGCGGCCCGCTTCAGCTTGGCCCAGCCGGGCTTGACCGCCTGCCGGCCGCGGGCGACCGCCATGGCATCGGCCGGCACGTCGTCGGTGATCACCGAGCCGGAGGCGACATAGGCCCCCTCCCCCACGGTGACGGGGGCCACCAGCGCGGAGTTCGAGCCGATGAAGGCGTGGGCGCCGATCGTGGTGCGGTGCTTGAGCACCCCGTCGTAATTGCAGGTGATCGTGCCGGCGCCGATATTGGCCTTCGCGCCGATCTCCGCGTCGCCGAGATAGGTCAGGTGTGCGGCCTTGGCGCCGGCGCCCATCCGGGCATTCTTCAGCTCGACGAAGTTCCCGAGTTCGGCGCCGCTCTCCAGCACCGCGTGGCCGCGCAGGCGCACGAACGGCCCGATCCGCACGCCCGCCTGCAACTCGGTCTCGGTGAGATGCGCGAAGGCCCGTACGGTACAGCCGTCGCCCACCCGCACGCCGGGGCCGAACACGACATTGGGCTCGACGATCACATCGCGCCCGAGCACCGTGTCGTAGCTCAGGAACACCGTCTCGGGGGCGACCAGGGTGGCGCCGCCCAGCATCGCGTTGCGCCGGAGCCGCTCCTGGATCGCCGCCTCGGCGACGCTGAGCTGCACCCGGTCGTTGACGCCCTGCGCCTCGGCCTCCTCCACCGGCACGGTGGTGACCGACAACCCGTCCGCCACCGCGAGCGCCACGGCATCCGGCAGGTAATATTCGCCGGCGGCGTTGTCGTTGCCGATGCGGGTGAGCAGCGACAGGGCGTGTTGTCCCGACAGCGCCATCAGCCCGGCATTGCACAGGGTCACGGCCCGCTCGGCCGCGCTCGCATCCTTCTCCTCGCGGATCGCCAGGACGCGGCTGCCCTCGGTCAGCACCCGGCCGTAGCCCGTGGGCGACGGGCTCTCGAAGGCGAGGACCGCCACCGCGGCGCCCTCCGCGAGGGGCGCGCGGAGCCTCAGAAACGTCTCGGCGGTGACGAGCGGCGTGTCGCCGAAGGCGATGACCACGTCGTCGTCGGGCTCCGTGAGCACGTCCCGGGCGGCCAGCACCGCGTGCGCCGTGCCGAGGCGCTCCGCCTGCGGGAAGACCTGTGCGCCGGGGGCGGCCTTGGCGATCTCGGCGGCGACATCGTCGCGCCCGGGCTCGACCACCACGGCGATCCGGCCCGCGCCCGCCGCCTGCACGGAAGCCAGGACGTGACCGAGCAGGCTCCGCCCGGCGATCCGGTGGAGCACCTTCGGCAGGTCCGAGCGCATCCGCGTGCCCTTCCCGGCCGCGAGCACGATGGCGGTGAGGCTGCGCTTGGGGGTCGCGGAAGATGTCATCTTGGGTCCGGGCGTCGGGATTCGGCGCCACCGATGGGCCGGACCGGCGCGCCGCGCAAGCCCGGCCGTGATCTCAGCGCAGCGCCAACGCGGCGTGGTGGGACGAGCCGTGGGCGAAATGCTCCCGGCGGCGCTCGATCGAACTCGGGATCCGAAGCGACTCCCGATACTTGGCCACCGTCCGCCGGGCGATGTCGATGCCCTCCCCGCGCAGCTTCTGCACGAGGGCGTCGTCCGAGAGCACATCGTCCGGCGTCTCGCCGTCGACGAGCTGCTTGATCCGGTGGCGCACGGCCTCCGAGGAATGGGCCGCCGCGCCCGCCGCCCCCGGGATCGCCGCGGTGAAGAAGTACTTCATCTCCAGCGTGCCGCGGCTGGTGCCGATCGCCTTGTTGGAGGTGACCCGCGAGACGGTCGATTCGTGCATGCCGATCGCCTCCGCCACCGTCTTCAGGTTGAGCGGACGCAGATGCGTCACGCCGTACATGAAGAACCCGTCCTGCTGGCGCACGATCTCGGTGGCGACCTTCAGGATCGTGCGGGCGCGCTGCTCCAGGGAGCGGGTCAGCCAGTTGGCGTTCTGCAGCGCCTCCGACAGGAAGGCCTTGTCGCCCTCGGCGGTCGCGCCGCGCACGACCCGGGCATAGTAGCTCTGGTTCACCAGGACCCGCGGCAGCGCCTCGCTGTTCAGCTCGACCAGCCAGGACCCGTCCGGCGCCGCGCGCACGAACACGTCGGGGATCAGGGTCTCCACGGCGCTCGACCCGAAGGCCCGGCCGGGCTTGGGATCGAGCCGGCGGATCTCGCCCAGCATGTCGACGAGATCCTCGTCGTCCACGCCGCAGAGGCGTCGCAAAGCCCCGAAATCGCGCTTGGCCACGAGGTCGAGGCGCGAGACCAGCGCCTGCATGGCCGGATCGAACCGGTCGCGCTCGCGCAGCTGGATCGCCAGACATTCCGCGAGATCGCGGGCGGCGATTCCGGGCGGGTCGAAGGTCTGCACGAGGCTCAGGACCCGCGCGACGACGGCCGGCTCGGCGCCGAGGCGCTCGGCCACGCCCTCGATCGATTCGCGCAGATAGCCGGCTTCGTCCACCGCATCGATCAGGAAGCCGCCGATCAACCGCTCCTTCGGGTCTCGCGTGGCGAGTTCGAGCTGACCCACGAGGTGGTCCCGCAGGGAGGTCTCCGCCGTGAGCGTGGCCTCGAAATCGGGCGCCTCGGAATCGAAGCTGCCGCCGGTGCTGCCGTAGGGCGGCGGCGTCAGCGAGAGCATGTCGCCGCCGCCGACCTCCCGCGCCTGGATCGGCACCTCGTCGGGGAAGACGTTGTCGAGGCGCGTGTCGAAATCGCTCTCGATCTCGCCGCGGCTCGGGTTAAGCTCCGCCGAAAGCCACGAGTCGGGCTCGGCCGCCTCGAAGCCGTCGGCGCCGCCGTCATCGAGGTAGGCGGGCTCGGCCGTCTCATTGGTGCCGGACGGTTCGGCCTCGGCTCGTTCGAGGAGGGGGTTTCGCTCCAGTTCGGCCTCGACATAGGCGGCGAGGTCGAGCTGCGAGAGTTGGAGTAGCTTGATCGCTTGCAGGAGCTGCGGCGTCATCACCAGGGCCTGGCCCTGACGCACTTCCAGCCGTTGCACCAAACTCATGCGAGGCCCCGATGCCTTCCTGCGCGGTTCGCCGGCGGCCGCCGAAGGATTGGCGGCATGAATCTTGCTTGGGTTCGTTTGTCCTCTCTAGACCGATCGGGGCTGCGCGTCAAAGCGTGTGCACACCGAAGTCGCGCTGCAATGCGTCGTGGACGGAAACGCGTGGCCGAACAGGCACATCCAGCGTTATCGCGGTCAACCTGAAGGTTTCCCATTAACGAAGCTTTACGGGGCGCTCGTGGCGTCGATCCCGAAGTTCTGCAGAGGTTATCCCCATCTCGATCGCTCGAAATTTGTCTGATTGCAGACGCTTTTGCCGACGGACCCACTATCCGCTCGCATTCGCGAAACGATACGAGCATGGCTCGGCCGGTGCCGCGAATCGCGCAGGTGAGTCGGCGGCAGCGTGTCTCGTTCTGCGTACGTCTTGATGGACCGACAGAACTTTCTTCTGGCGATGCTGTCCGGTCCGGACCTCGCGCTGCTCGAACCACATCTTGAAGCCGTCGAGCTTCCCGTCGGCTTGGTGCTGGCCGAGCCTGCAACCACCATCTCTCATGCGGTCTTCATCGACGTCGGTCTGTGCTCCGTGGTTTCGAGCCTTGCGGAGGCCGGGCGTATCGAAGTCGGTCTGTTCGGTCGCGACGGGATGGCGATCCCGGCTCTGGTGCTGGGCTCCGACACGACACCATTTCAGATGTTCATGCAGGTCGGCGGTCGCGGCCGGCAAATCCCGGTGCCGGCCCTGCGCGCGGCGGTCGCCGCAAGTCCCAGCTTGCGGGATCTGCTGCTGCGCTATGCCCAGACCTTCCTCGTCCAGGTCGCTCAGACCGCCATCGCCAATGCCGGAGCGACGGCCGAGGAGCGGCTCGCGCGCTGGCTCCTCATGTACCACGACCGACAGGACGGCGATGATCTCTCGGTGACCCACGAGTTCCTGGCGATCATGCTCGGCGTGCGCCGGCCGACGGTCACGGTGGCGATCCACACCCTGGAGGGCGTGGGCCTGATCCGGGCGCGCCGCGGACGGATTCGCGTCCTGAGCCGCGCGCGTCTCGAAGAGGTCGCGGGCCGGAGCTACGGCCCCGCTGAGGCGGAATATGAGCGCCTGATCGGGCCGCTGCGCGGTTCTCAGTCTGCGGTGTGACGCGCCCTCGCGCGCCGAACGGCTATCCCCTCGGCGGAGAGCGCCTCACAGGATGCTGGCGTACGGCACCTCGGCGACCAGCGCGCCCGCCTCATCGGTGATGACGAACGTGTTGGCCCGCCACCGGCGCGGGGGCCCGTAGATGTGCGGAAGACGCCGCATGTCGTGCAGGATCGCGTGCGCGAGCGTCTTCGCGGCGGCCCGATCCGGCAGGTCATCGCCTTCCTCGTCGCGGATCAGCGTGCCGCGCTGGCGGACGTTCAGGAAAAAGCGGGGCAGATCGCACCTCCGCGCTCATGGCCGCATACGGGTCGACCGGGAATCCCTGGGCACGTCCGCGCCGAGCCTGCGTCATCCATCACGGCTGTCCGTCCCGCATCGGGAACGGGTTCAGATGTATCCACCGCATGGGAGCAGGACGGCCTGAGTGTCATCAGCCTAGAAGAGGGGCGTCTCATCACCCATCGTACTTTCGGGTAGATCCTCTCCCGCCGGACTGCCGACGCCACGAAGTGTATGGATTCGGACATTTCCTTGACGCTTCTCCGTCCGCCGTGGTGAAGTTTGGCCTCGGCCGCGCGGGGCTCGTTGTGAGGCGGATCGCCCCGGCCCCGCGGGGCTGACGGTCAACGGCCTGGGTCCGGACCCAGGTTCGCACACGAGGCTGAGGGCCGTGCGCTACTACACCGACTTCATCGACGGTCGAGGGCTCTGCTTCGACGAGGACGGGCTGAGCTTCGCGGACCCTCGGGAGGCCTGCCACTCGGCCGCCGAAGCCTTGGTCGAAGCCGTGCACGACCTGTTGCGGGACAGGTCCAACCGGCTACAGCCGGGCGAACCCGTCGCGTTCAGCCTGGAGGCGCTCGTCCGGGATGAGACCGGGAGCGTCGTGTTCCGCGGTCGCCTCGCCCTCGATCTGGAATGGCCGCCGTCGCCGCGCCTGCCGGCCGCTCACCAGCCGCAATTGGGAACCGGCGGCTGAGCCTTCGCGAGGGCCGACGTCTCGATCTGCACCAGGGCGCCCCAGGCGTATTTCTGCGCATAGGGCGTGACGTTGGTGAACAGGCAGCCGAGCTGGAAATGCGTCGCGCCCATCTCGCCGGAGAAGGCCATGCAATCCGTATACGTCCACGTCTTGGGGACCGGGGTCATCGAGCGCCAGCGCGGCATCGCCACCGGCGAGCAGACCTTCACGGCGCCGGTCGCCTCATCGGCGTTGAGGGCGTCCCCGGGCGCCTGAGCGGCCGCGCGCCCCATAGCCAGGGCGAGCGGGAGCAGCGCAGCGCAGGCGCGGAAACGGCCGTATCGCATCATCGGGTCAGTGCATCGTCCGCCAGAGGGTCGCGAGGATCGCGAAGCCGACGAGGTTATAGAGGATCGCCCAGAGCCAGACACCCAGCACGGCGCGGCTCGGCTCGCGCGGCCTCTGGGGGCCGAGGCGCAGACGGTGCCGATCCTCCGGCGTCGGCCAGATCGCGCTCTTGGGCGCGTGAAGCAGGCGCGTCAGCGTCTCGGGCAGGTTCGGGCCGGGCGGTCGTTCGCCGTTCATGACGGCCTCGGATGCGACGGGCGGGCCATGTCCGTGGCCCATGCAGGGCTTCTACGGGGCGCGGCCCTGTCCGGCAATGCAGCCCGAGCCGCCGGTCGGTTAGAGGACCGTGCCCGGCGCCTCCGGATCATAGCGGTAGGCCCAGGTCTCGGAGAGCAGCCTGTCGCCCGCCTTCAGCTGCAACCGCATCTCGACCGGCTCCGGACCCTCGGCATAGATTTTGAAAAAAACCCGCCAGGGGATCGGCTTGCCGTAGGGCGCCCAGGTGGCGCCGACTTCCTCGGCGCTGCCGCGCGCGAGCGTCAGCGCGACCGTCGCCTTCTCGGGATCGAGGCCCGCGAGGGCCGCGCCCTCGAATTCCAGCACGAATTGCCGCACGAGGTTGGCCCGGCCCGGGCGGCGATCCGCCTCGGCGAGCCAGGAGGCCTTGGTCGCCCGGGTGGCGACGCAGCGTGCGAGATCGGTCGCGACCGGCTCCTGCACGGTCCAGCGCAGGCGGTAGGCGAAGCTGCGCGCCTCGCCGGCCTTCGGCGGATCGGCCGGCACCCATAGCGCGCCGATATTGTCGTCGGTCTCCTGATGGGTCGGGATCTCGATGAGCTGGACGCTGCCCGGCCCCCAATCCCCCTGCGGCTCGACCCAGATGTCCGGCCGGTTCTCCTCGAACCCGTCGTCGATGTAATGGTCGAAGGCGCGGTCGCGCTGGAGCAGGCCGAAACCCTTCGGCGCGTGATCCGCGAAGGCGCTGACGCTGAGCTTCGGCGGGTTGTTGAGCGGGCGCCAGATCAGCTCGCCGGCCCCGGTCTGCATCAGCAGCCCGTCGGAATCGTGGACCTCGGGCCGCCAGTCGCTGGCGACGAACCGGCTCATCCCCTCCGAGTACCAGAGCATCGAGGTGAGCGGCGCCACGCCGAAGCGTTCGACGCTCTTGCGCATGTAGAGCGTGCAGGCGACGTCGATCACGACATGCGGCGCCTTGCGGGCGACGAACCGGTAGGCGCCGGTCAGGCTCGGCCCCTCCAGCAGGGCCAGCACCGTGACCGCGCCGTCGGAGGCCGGGCTGACGTAGAAGCGCGTGAAGACCGGAAACTCTTCCGTCTTGCCGGGACTCGGCGCCGTGTCGATGGCGATGCCCCGGGCCGAGGCGCCGTATTGCTCGCCGTCGCCCGCGGCGCGGAAATAGGAGGCCCCCAGGAAGGCCAGCCAGTCGCCGTCGTCGCCCGGCTGGCCGGCCGGGAATTTCTGATAGCGGAAGCCCGCGAAGCCGGCGCCGTCGGGTACGTCCTTGGCGGGGTTGCCGGGCGGGTAGGTGAACAGGTCGTGGCTGTAGAGCACCGGGCGGGCCTGTCCGCCTTCGAGTGCGTAGACCTGCACCGGGTGCCGGAAGAAGTTGCCGAGGTGGAAGAAGGTCACCGGATACGGGCTGTCGGCGTAGAGGGCGCGGGCAGGCGGATAGCGGATCTCCTGAAGCGGCCCGTAGGTCAGGGCGTCGAGCGCCTTCGAGGCGGGTGCCTCCGGCGGCGGGGCGTAGGGCCGGTCGCGCAGGCTCCGGGCGAGGTCCTTCAGCCTGTCGAGATCCATCGGCTCGGGCGGCCCCAGGCGCGGCCCGGCGGCGGCGAGCGCGGCCTTCGAGAATGGCGCGAGGGCGAGGAGCCCGAGGGCGGTCAGGACGCGACGCGTGATCAAGCGGGAGCCTCGGCGATTCGACCGGCTTTCGCGGCCGGAGCCGCCGTCTAGCCAGGGCGGCGCGAAGGCGCAATTTCCCGGCCGCGACTCAGCTCCGCGGCCCGCAGGTGCCGGTGGCCCCGTCCGTCGACCAGAGGTCGGCCCCGCCCCCGGGGGCGCATTGGCCGGGCAGCGCCAGGGTGATCAGCTTGGACAGCGCCCGGTCCTCGTCCTCGCCGTAGCCGATCTCGCCGACCATGCGGCCGGTCTTGTCGAACAGCGCGACGGTCGCCGAATGCTCCATCGTGTAGTCGCCGTTCTTCGTCGGCACGCGCCGGTAGGCGACATGGTAGGTATCGGCCATGCGGGCGACCTGATCCGGCGTGCCGACGAAGCCCCGGATGCGGGAATCGAAGGCGGTGAGATAGTCGCGCAGCGATTCGGGGGTGTCCCGCTCCGGGTCGAGGGTGACGAAGACCACGTTGAGCCGGTCCGCGTCCTTGCCCATCCGGGCGAGCGCTGCCGACAGGGTCGCGAGCGTCGTCGGGCAGACCTCCGGACAATGGGTGAAGCCGAAGAACAGGGCGGTCGGCTTGCCGAGGAGATCGGCCTGACCGACCGGATGCCCGTCGAGATCCGCCATCGCGAAGGGGCCGCCGACCCTGCGCGGATGGCTGAACTGCGAGCCCTGCTGCAGGACGATCGCGCCGGTTCCAACGGCGACGGCGCCGAACAGGGCTGCGGAGGCGATGAGGGCGGTCGGGCTCGGTGCCATGCTGTGACCTGCGACGGCGCGTCGATGGCCACCATATGGGGTTTCGGGCGACCGGCGCGATGCCGTGCGGGGTTGCAACCGGGGAATGCGCCGGGAAACTCGCGGGGAACACGCGGAGAGCCGGCCGGTTGGCCGGTCGAGAGCCGGTGCCGCAGCCTTGCCGGCTCCAGCCCGCTGCCCTCCCCTCGCCCATTCCATGCAGGAGCCGCCATGGCCCAGCAGATTCCGATCGACCCGAAGGCCCGGGCCGACGATCCGCGGCGCGACGCCGAGCGGGACGATGCCACGCACGAAATCACCGCCGACCTCGCCTATCGCCGTCTCGTCCTCGTCAACGTGGTGTTCGTCGGCGAGCCCGGGGCCGGGGATCGCGGCTGGGTCCTGGTCGATGCGGGCGTGATGGGCGGCAAGCGCGCCATCACGGCCGCCGCCGAGGCGCGCTTCGGTGCCGGCGCGCGGCCTTCCGCGATCGTCCTGACCCACGGCCATTTCGATCATGTCGGCGTGCTGGAGGATCTCGCGTCGGAGTGGGATGTCCCGGTCTACGCGCACGCGCTGGAACGGCCCTATCTCGATGGCAGTGCGGCCTATCCGACGCCCGATCCGAGTGTCGGCGGCGGGCTGCTCGGCCGGATATCGCCGCTCTACCCGACCAAGCCGGTGGACGTGTCCGGACGCCTGCTGGATCTGCCGCAGGACGGCTCGGTCCCGCCCCTGCCCGGCTGGCGCTGGATCCATACGCCGGGCCACGCGCCCGGTCATGTCTCGTTGTGGCGCGAGGCGGACCGCTCGCTGATCGTCGGCGACGCCTTCGTCACGGTGGCGCAGGAATCGGCCTACGCGGTGGCGGTCCAGGAGCCGGAACTGCACGGCCCGCCCATGTACCTGACGATCGACTGGGACGCGGCCCGCACCTCCGTGCGGGAACTGGCCGCCCTCGAACCCGAGCGGGTGATCACCGGCCACGGCCGCCCGCTCCAGGGTCCCGAGATGCGCCGCGCGCTCCAGGCCCTGGCGGCGGATTTCGACCGGGTCGCGGTGCCGGAGCACGGGCGCTTCGTGGAGCAGCCGCTCCGCGCCGAGGACGGCTCGGCCTATCGCGCGCCGCGCTGAGAGGGGGCCTCACGGTTCGGATCCGCCCGGACCCGTTGCGGCGCCTTCGGTGGCCCGGAGCGGGGACGGCGGGACCTCTCCGCTCAGGCAACGCGCATAGGCGTTCATGATCGCGGTCAGAAGGCCCGGAAAACGCGCCTCCACCTCGGCGATCCGCGAGTGGTTGCGCATCTCGATACCGTGGCGTTCGCACCGGATCAGGCCGGCCTCGCGCAGCACCTTGAAGTGGCTGGACAGCGACGATTTCGGGATGACCCTGTCGCCCAGCGCCGCGACGGCCGAGCAGGCCTCGACGCAGCCTTCCCGCGTGATGCGCGCGAAGATCGCCGCGCGCGACGGGTCCGACAGCGCGTGCAGGATCGATGCCGGCTGGATGTCCTCGATCGCAGGATGAAACAGGGGCCTCATGTTTCCTCCATACGGCGCTTGACGCCAAGTCCCATAGTTCCGAAATCATGAACTATGGGATCGCGGCCCGCACGAGGGGCCGGCCCGTGGAGAGAAGGTCGGCACACATGTCAAAGCTCGACGGAAAGGTTGCCGTGGTGACCGGGGCCTCGAAGGGGATCGGTGCGGCGATTGCGAGGACGCTGGCGAAAAACGGGGCGGCCGTGGTGGTCAATTACGCGTCCAGCAAGGCAGGCGCGGACGCCGTGGTCGAGGCGATCACCGCGGCGGGCGGCCGAGCCATCGCCGTGCCGGGCGACGTCTCCAACGCCGCGCAGGCGGATGGGCTGATCGCGGCCGCCGTCGAACGGTTCGGCCGGCTCGATATCGTGGTCAACAATTCCGGCGTCTACGAATTCGCCGCCATCGAAGACGTCACGGAGGAGCAGTACCGCCGCCTCTTCGACATCAACGTGCTGGGCGTCCTGCTGGTGACGCGGGCGGCGGCGAAGCATCTCGGTGACGGCGGCAGCATCGTCAATATCTCGTCGGTCGTCACGAGCGTCAACATGCCGACCTCGGCGGTCTATACCGGGACGAAGGGCGCCGTGAACGCGATCTCGGGCGTCCTCGCCAACGAGCTGGCTCCGCGCAGGATCCGGGTCAACGTGGTCAGCCCCGGCTACGTGGTCACCGAGGGCACCCAGACGGCGGGCGTCACCGGCTCGGAGATGGAGACCGGGTTGATCGCGCAGACGCCGCTCGGCCGGGCCGGCCAGCCGGACGACATCGCCGACGTGGTGGCGTTCCTCGCCTCCGACGCAGCGCGCTGGGTGACCGGGGAGGTGATCGCGGCCGGCGGTGGGGTTCGCTGAACCGGGCGCGAACCCGGAGGCTTGCCCGTGCCCGATCGCGGAGCGGTCGGGCGCGGGATCAGGATGCCCGCGCCAGCGCGTCGGCCTGCGGCAACACGTATGACCCCTCGTTGGCCGCGCACAGGATGTGGTCCATCTCGGCCTTGGGCATCGCGCGCCCGAACAGGTAGCCCTGGCCGAAATGGCAGCCCTGGTCGGAGAGCCAGTCGAGGCTGGCATCGGTCTCGATGCCCTCCGCGGTCGTGGTGAGGCCGAGGCTCGTGCCGAGCTTGATGATCGCGTCGACGAGCTTGGCGCGCTCATCGCTCATCGTGATGGCGTCGACGTAGCTGCGATCGATCTTCAGCTTGTCGAACTTCAGCTCGCGCAGATGGTAGAGGCTCGAATAGCCGGTGCCGAAATCGTCGAGCGCGATGCGCACGCCGAGCTGCCGCAGCGACAGGAGCGTCGCGCGCGTCGCTTCCAGATCCTGGATCAGGGCGCTCTCGGTGATCTCGACCTCGAGCCGATGCGGCGGGAAGCCGGTCTCGGTCAGGATCGCCAGGATGCGCTGGGCCAGCCACGCGTCCTGGAACTGGTGCGGCGCGATGTTGACCGCCAGGATCAGGTGGGATGGCCAGGCCTTGGCATCGAGGCAGGCGCGCCGGATCAGGCTGTAGCTCAGATCGGCGATCATCCCGGTCTCCTCGGCGACGGGGATGAAGTCCGAAGGGCCGATCAGGCCGCGCTCCGGATGACGCCAGCGCGCCAGCACCTCGACGCCGACGATGTCCTTCTCGGGCAGCGAGACCACCGGCTGATAGAACGGCTCGATCGCCCCGGTCTCGATCGCGACCCGCAGCTCCGACTCGGTCCGGGCCCGGGCGCGCAGTTCCTCGTCCATGGTGCTGCGGAAGAACCGGTAATTGCCGCGCCCTTCCTTCTTGCCCTGGTACATGGCGAGATCGGCCGCGTGCAGCACCGCGTCAGAATCCGCGTGCTCCGCGGCCACCACCGCGACGCCGACGGTCGCGCCGACCTTCAGGTCGTTCTGGTTCCACGAGACCGGCTCGGAGATGGCGGCGATGACCGCCTGGGCGAGGCGCGTCAGCCCCTCGCTGCCGTGCTCGACCGGCACCAGCATCGCGAACTCGTCGCCGCCGAGCCGGGCCGCCACACCGCCCGCGGGCAGGAACTGCTGCAACCGCTCGGCGACGGCGCAGAGCACCGCGTTGCCGGCGGCATGGCTGTAAAGATCGTTGACCGGCTTGAACCGATCGAGATCGATCAGCAGGACGGCCGCGGACGGCTCGGTTCCGACCGTGGCATGCGCCCGCGTGACCGCGTCGATGAAGCGGCGTCGATTGGCCAGCCCCGTGAGGCCGTCGTGGCGGGCGATCGCCTCGGCCTGCGCGGCCGCCGCGTCGCGTTCCAGCATCAGCCGACGCAGGAGGATCGATTTGCGGATGACCGCGCCGCACAGGGCCACGCCCATGCAGGCGGCCAGCATCAGGAGATCGTTCAGCCGGTACTCGGAGATGAGGTTGCTGAGGGAATCGAAGGTCCCGAGATTCACGCCGACGATCCAGATCCCGGCGCCGATCACGAGCAGACACAGGGTCTCGTACAGCTCGCCCCGGCCCCACGCGTTCGACGTTTCGCTCGGCATGTTGTGCGTCCAAACTACGACGCGCCGAGAGAGCATGGGAAATGCTAAGAGGATGTGAATCCAGTGATCGTCAAGTCATGACCTCTGATTAAGGACGATCGGTATTTCCTTTGACGCCGGATCGACCATAGCCTCCACGGCGTCGCGATGGCCTGTTGCCTGTAAGTCCGGATCGAGCGCACGCTCCTGAGGTGAACCCGGTTCGCACCGGCGCGGGCCGGGGACACGGTGGGACCGCACCCGAGGCCGGCGCGAACGGGTTGGTCCGGATCCCGCCCCGATCAGGCCGTTCCGCCGGCCTCATCTTCCGTCGGCAACGCGCAGCGATTGTGGATATCGGTCGCGGCCACGGCCCCGTGCGCCATGGCGACCACCACCTGATCGAGGCCGCGCACCACGCCGCCCGCCGCGTAGAGCCCCGGCACGCTCGTGCGGTTATGGGCATCCACCACGATCGCCCCGGCGTCGTCGTGCTCGGCGCCGAGATCGACCGCCAGCCCGGAGCGCAGTGTCAGGCCGAGGGCCGAATAGAGCACCGCGAAACGATGCCGCGCGCCGTCCGCGGTGTTGAGCACGGTGATCCGGTCATCCTCCACGTCGATCCGCGTCACCGGCTCTTGGACGAGCGCGATGCCGTGCCGTCTTGCCCGCCCCTGCTCGTGTGCGCCGAGCGGGCAGCCGAGGGTGAGCAGCGTCACGTCCGGCGTATAGGTGCGCGCCAGGAACTCCGCCTCGCCGAGGCCGCGGGCGCCGTGGCCGATCACCGCGATGCGCTGGTTGCGCGCCTCGTAGCCGTCGCAGATCGGGCAGTAGCGCACGAGCCCGCGCCGGATCGCGTCCGGCAGGTCGGGGAAGTCCGGCTCCACATCCTCGGCCCCGGTGGCGAGGAGGACGTGCCGGGCCTCGACCGGATCAGGGGAATTCCCGTCCGGCGTGCGGATGGCAGCGCGGAAGCCACCCGGAATTCGGGCGAGATGCGTGATGTCGCCGGCGACCATCCGTCCGCCGTAGCGGGCGACATGGGCGCGCTGCCGGCTCAGGATTTCGGCGCCCGAGATGCCGTCGGCGAAGAGCGGGATGTTGTGGCTCACCGGGATCCAGCCGGCGCGGGACCGGCCCGCATCGACCAGCAGCGCGGAGCGTCCGAAGCGCGCGAGGTAGAGAGCGCCGGTCAGACCGCCCGGTCCGCCGCCGACGATCAGGCAATCGAGCGGCTCTGTTTGTGACGATCCGGGCTGCTGCATGGCTCACCCGATCCTCCGGCCGCGTCACGGGCGGGGAACCCGCGCCGGGCCGGATCGGATCCGGGCCGACGGATCACCGGGCGGGCGTGCCGGCTCCCGATCGGGCGACCGGGCGAGCGAGGCCAGGACGAACGCCATGAAGAACAGGAAGTACTGGTTGACCGAGAGTTCCTCGAACATCATCGACGGGATGAGGAACAGGGCGCTGTAGAACAGGAACGGGCCGAACCGTCGCGGCGCCGACAGGATCCGCACCAGCCCGGCGATCAGCAGCAGCGCCACCGCGACGCCGTTCTGAAGGGCCAGCGAGACGAAGCCGTTATGCGGCGTCACGAGGCCGGTCAGTGCCTTGAGCTCCTCGCGGCGGGCGATCTCGCCGACGCCGAACGGGTAGGCCACGACGAGGCGCAGGGCCGTGATGCCGGAGAGGAACCGCTCGTCGAAATTCTCCGACACGTTGTGATCGTCCGCGAACCGCCGCTCGATCGCCTGCGCCAGCGTGGTGGGCAGCGGGATCTCCCCCGTCAGCGACCATCCGACGAGGAGGATTCCGAGGAGTCCCAGCACGCTCAGCACCATGGACGCCCTGAGGTTGCGCCACATCAGCAGGGCGAAGACGATGAGCGGCATGAACAGGCCGGCCCGGTTGTTGGTCAGCGGGAAGCTCGCCAGCAGGGCGACGAAATAGGCGACGTAAATGGCCTTGAGCCGATAGCGCAGGCTCAGGATCAGGGCCGCGACGCCGCCGAGCGCGAAGACGTGGCCGGTCTCGTTGCCGGAGGTCCAGAGGCCGCCGAGCTTGTCCTCGACGAAGAGCTTCAGTTCGTCGTCGAATCCGTCGGTCGGGACAGCGAGGCCGAAGCGTTCCAGCGGCAGGCCGGAGGAGGTGAGGAGCAGGACCGCGAGCGACGCCAGCAGGCCCGCCAGCAGCCCCATGCAGAACGCGTCCTCGAAACGGTGGTCCTCGAACAGGACCAGCAGGATGTAGGCCTGCACGGTGTAGAGCAGCAGGACGAGGGTCAGGTAGATGTCGCCCGCCTGCTTGTGCGCCTTGAGCACCATCGAGACCCCGACGAGGGCCAGGATCCCGGCCAGGGGCGCCGCGTTGCGCAGGGCTTGCGCGATGACGGCCCGGCGCAGCCCGAGCCAGGGGATCAGGAGGAACGGCAGCAGGTCGGACAGGCGCTGGAACGGCAGCCCGAAGCTCGACGTCAGCACGTTGAACTGGAGGGCGGCCCCGAGCAGGAAGACGGCGGCGCGCTGCGCCCCGGCGGAGACCGCCGGGGGACCCGCTGCCATCGGTACCGCCTGTCCCGCCATGGTGCCGATCCGTTCAGAGCGCGCCGATCCCCGGCCGCCATCCTCGCGCAGAAAGGTTGGCGGAGGGTGGAGATCAGGCGGTCCGGCGCAGGAAGAAGCCCAGCGCGCTGCGGACCGTGTCGGCCATGAAGACCTGCGCGAGGCCCGCATAGGCCAGGATGCCGACACCCACCGCGGCGAACAGGCCGATCCGGTCGCCGAGCGCCGCGTGGATCGGATCCTGAACGAGCAGCACGAGGGCCGCCATCGCCGCGGAGCAGGCGGTGACGGGTAGGAGCGCCCGCACGAGCCGGCCGTTGCTCACGGGGACGACCCGGCCTGCCGCCGACACGATGACCGGGGTGAACAGGTAGGCCCGGGCCACGTGGCCGGCGACGAGGGCGACGAGGCCGAGCGGCGCTGTCACGACGGCCGCCACGGCGCCGAGGCCGAACTGGGTGCCGGCCAGCCGCAACGCCGTGCCGTTGCGCCCCAGCGCCGTGAAGATCATCCATAGCATCGAGGTCGCGACGAATTCGGGCGCCAGCAGCGCCAGGATCCGCAGCACCGGGGCCGCCTCGTGCCACTGATCGCCGAACAGGAACGGGATCAGCGTCGGCGCGACCGCCGCCATGCCGAAGAAGGCCGGCACCGCCACGAAGGACGAGGCCACCGTGAAGGTCTCGAAGGCGGCGGCCAGCGCGTCCGGGCGGTCCTGGAGCCGGGCATAGGTGGTCAGGCCCACCGTCGTCAGCGGGATCACCGCCACTTGGCTCACGAGGTCGATGCAGCGCCACGCGAGGCGCAGGTAGCCGATATCGGCGGCCGACAGGAAATAGGCGGCGATCACCTCCTGGCTGCGGATCGAGAGGACGAGCAGCAGGTAGGTGCAGAACACCCGCGAGCCGAAGGCGATCTGGCTTCGCGCCGCCGCGAGGTCGAGGCGGCGGGCCGGCACCCAGCGGGAGGCCGCCCAGGTGAGGAGCGTCGTGGCGGTGGCGGCGACGAGGCGCTGCACCACGAGGCTCCAGACGCCGTAGCCGGCATAGGCCAGCGCGAGCGCCACCGCCCCGCCGACGAGGTTGGCGCCGAGCGCCCGCAGCGCGAGCTTGCGGAAGCCGAAGCTGCGCTGGAGGCGGGCCTCGTGGATCGCCCCGGCGGCCGTGATGACGAAGCAGGCCGAGAGCGCGCGCAGGACCGGGCGCAGCTCCGGCAGATCGAAGATCCAGGCGATCGGGCCGGCCGAGGCCGCGAGCGCCACCGCGCAGAGGACGCCCGTGCCGAGCATCACCCAGAAGGCGGTGGCGGCGAAATCCTCGTCGAGGTCGGCCCGCTGCACCACCGCGTCCGGCAGGCCGCAGCGCGCCACGATCTGCAGGATGTCGATGAAGACGGCGGCGATCGCCACCATGCCGAACTCGGCCGGCGCGATCAGCCGGGCGAGCACGAGGAACACGCCGAAACTCAGAACGACGTTGCCCACGGAGGCGAGCGCGACCCAGCGCGCCGCCGCGAAGGAACGCCCGGTCACCTCCGCGCCGGTCGGGCCCGGAACGATGTCGGTTGCGTCGGCCGCCGCGGCGGCCTCGGTGAGCGTCGGCGTGCCGGCGGTCACGACCGGGCCGCCCGACGCTCGGCCACGAGCTCGGCGTAGAGGGCGAGGTATTTTTCGGCGACGCGTTCCGAGGTCGATTCTTGGATCACGTGCTGGAAGCTGCGCTCGTCCGGCAGGTCGCCCCGGCCGCGGGCCATGACGGTCGTCAGGCGCGCGGCGAGGTCGGCATCGTCGCCCGGGGTGAACAGCCAATCGGCATTGTCCGCGCCGATCAGCTCGGGGATTCCGCCCGAGGCCGCGCCGATCACCGGCACGCCCATCGTGTAGGCCTCGTAGATCGTCCGCGGCGAGGGCTCGGCCCAGAACGAGGGCACGACGAGCACGTCGATCGCGCTGAGGAAGTCGGCGGGCTTGGCCCAGCCGACGAACTCCACCGGCAGGCCCGCGGCCTGGGCCTTGAAGCGCTCGATCGAGTCGTCCATCGCGTGGCCCGCCACGAGGCAGCGCCAATTGCCGGGGCCGATCCGCCTGAAGGCGTCGATCAGCGTGCCGACGCCCTTCTCGGTGTTGATCCGGCCGAGATAGCCGAAGGTCATCGGCTGGCCGGTCCGGTCGATCCGGCGGCGGGCCTCGGGGTCACCCTCGGGGACGGTGCAGGAATAGAAGATGACCCGGCGGCGTTCCGGCGCGAGATGCGTGAACAGGCCGTGATCGACATGCGTCTTCAGGATCTCGGTGCCGACGCTGACGACGGCGTCCACCGCGCGGTTGGTGATCTGCTTTCCCGCATTGACCACCTTGCAGCCGAGATGCCAGCGCTCGCAGGGTTTGCCGTCCTTGAACATGGCGGCGTTGCCGCAGATCAGGTCGTACTCGCAGACCGTGTGGACGATCGGGATGCCGCGCTTGGCGGCCTCGCGCCAGACCAGGGTCGAGACGTCGAGCAGCGAGTGAGTGTTGACGATGTCGGGCTTGAAGTCGTCGAGGACCCCGCCGAACTCGGCCGCGACGGCGAAATTCCACTGCTGCTTGAGCTTCGCCCAGGCCCGGCCGAAGCGGCTCGCCTTGGGCCAGTCTTCCAGCCAGAAATCGTTGTGGTGCGCCATCCGGTAGACGGTGACGCCGCCGCGCACGGTCTTCGGTTCGGGCTCCCGGGCGATGCAGGCCGCCGCCACCGTATGGCCGGCCGCGACCAGCTCCTCGGCGAGGTGTTCCACCGAGCGCTCGGCCCCGCCCACGATGTAGGGCGGATAGAGGGCGCTGAGGTGGAGGATGCGCAGGGGGCCGGTCGCGGCGCGCAGGGCCGTGGCGTCCGGTGCCCGGTCGCGGGGGGTGTCGGCCGCAGCTTCGGGCAGGACCCGGGCGTAGGCGGGGGACAGGCTCGGGGTGATCATGGGCGGCACTCGCTGAGCTCTGGGCGCTCCGCGGGGGCGGGGCTGCCGGATTCGCGTTTCCCCTCCCCCTTGTGGGGAGGGGGCAGGGGTGGGGGTGGTTCAGAGCCGGGCGCGGCGGTGCCATCTGCACCATCACCTCCAGCTCCTCCCCAAAAGGGGGAGGAGCGCGCGTCGCGGGTCGGCAAGGAGAGCGCGTCACGGGTCGCCGCGTAGAGGTCGAGATAGGCGTTCGCCACGGCGGCGGGGTCGGTCCCGGCGCGGATCGCGGCGGCGCGGGCGAGCCCCTCCGCGAGGTGGCCGGGCTCCGCGACGATCCGGGCCATGGCGCCGGCCAGCGCGGCTGCATCCCCCGGCGGGACCAGCCAGGGGCCGGGTCCGATCTGCTCGCCGATGCCGCCGATGGCGGTCCCCATCACCGGGACGCCGCGGGCATAGGCTTCCGCCACGGTGCGGCCGAAGGGTTCGGGCCAGATCGGCGGGACCACGAGGCAGTCGATGCCGTCGAGGAAGGCGTCGCGCTCGGCGAAGCCCGGGAAGGCGACGGGCATCCCCTCGGTCATCGGCCGGTAGCGGTCGAGCCCGTCCACGGCGCGCCCGGCGACGGTCAGGCTCCAACCCTGGGACGGCAACAGGCGGCAGGCCGCGAACAGGATGTCGGCGCCCTTGGAGGGCTCGATGCGGCCGAGATAGCCGAACCGCACCGGCTCACCGGGCGTCCGCGTCCGCCGTGCCAGGGGAGCGCCCGCCGGGATCGGATTCCAGATGACCCGCCGCAGGGAAGGCGGCACCGCTTCGAAGAAGCCGGCGGCCAGATGCCGGTTCAGGAGGTCCGTCCCCACGGCGGCGACGGCGGAGACCGCGCGCTGGCAGCGCCGATGCGGCGCCGCGTAGAGCCGGCACTTCAGGTGCTGACCCGCGCAGGCCGTCCCGTTCCGGGCCATCGCGCCGTTGGTGCAGAGGCTGGTGAAGTCGTGGAGCGTGTGCACCACCGGCACGCCGCGCTTGGCCAGCATCGGCCAGAGCCCCGGCGGCAGCTCCGAGAGCGAGTGCGTGTTCACGACGTCCGGCGCGAAGTCCCGGACCGCCGCCGCCATTCGGACGAGAATGGCCGGGTTCCACTGGGTCGCGAGCTTGTAGCGCAGGCGGTCGAGGCGCCCGTGCTGCGGCCAGTCGAGGATGTGGAACGGCGTGCCGTAGCCGGTCCGATAGACCGTCACGCCATCCTGCACGGCCGGCGGCGCCGCCTCGCGCGCCGCGCAGGCGACCGCGACGGCGTGGCCGAGGCCGGCCTGTGTCCGGGCCAGCGTCTCGACCATCAGCTCGGCGCCGCCGACCTGCTCGGGCGGGTAGAGCGAGCTAAGGTGCAGGATGCGCACGGGGCACCTCCTGCGCGGCCCTGTCGCGCGCGGTATCGCGGAGCGCGTCGAGCATCAGCGCCTCGTAGCGGCGGGCGGTCTCGGCCCAGTCGTAGCGGCGCACGTTGTCGTGCCCGCTTGCGATCAGCCGGTCGCGCAGGCCCCGCTCGTCGAGGAGGCGGGTGAGGCCGGCGGCGAGCGCCGCGGCTCGGTCGGGATCGAAGGTCAGCGCGCCCGCCCCCGCGATCTCCGGCATCGCCGAGCGGTCCGAGCAGATCACCGGGCAGCCCAGCGCCTGCGCCTCCAGGATTGGCAGGCAGAACCCCTCCGAGAAGGACGGCACGCACAGGCACAGGGCGTTCCGGTAGAGCGCGGCGAGCCGGCCCTCGCTGATCCGGGACAGCCGCGTCAGGCGGACCGGCGCGCCGTCGAGCGCCGTTGCGATCGCCTCGTCCGGGTCCTCGCCCACATGCACGATGCCGATCTCGGGGCGGCCGAGCGCGGCCACGGCCCGGGCCAGCGTGGAAAAGTTCTTGTTGTACATGGCGTTGCCGACCGCCAGCACGAACGGCCCCGGCGGCAGCGCGGGCTCAGGGTCGACGGCCTGCGGATCGAGCATCGCCGCCGAGGGGATTGTGTGGGTGCGATCCCGGACGAACGGGTAGAACCGGCAGAGGTCGGCCTTCGTCGAGTCCGAGACGGTGATCACCCGTGCGCTGTTGGCCAGGACGAAACGGAAGATCGGGTCGGTGGTCAGGGCCTCGCGCGAGCGGCTTCGGCCGGGCATCGTGCGGAAGTAGAGATCGTGGACGACGCTGACCCGCGCCCGGCCCCCGAAGGCGGCGCCATAGGGATCGGCGTTCAGCACGAGATCGATGGTGAGCGCCCGGCACAGCCTCGGAACCGCGAAGGCCTGCCGCATCACGTCGAACAGCATGATGCGCGGGCGCGGCACGGTGACGACCTCGATCCGGTCGCGGATCGCGGGCGGGAGCTGTTCGCGCGTCCAGGGCGAGCGCAGCACCACCGCGAAGGTGCCGCGGTCGAGCAGGCCGGCGATCACCCGGAAGGCCACGAGGGCGACGCCCGAGGGGCGGCCACCGAACTGGGTCGGCATGTTCACGAGGACGCGCGGCATGGCGGCTCCGGCAACTCCGATCGCGGTGAAGAGCGCCCGTCAGGCGCGGGCGGCGGTTTCGAGGATGAGGTCGGCGAGGGCCTGCTGCATGCCGGCCGCGCCGTAGCGGGTGAGCGCGCGGTCCCGGGCCAGCCGGGTGCGCGGTGCGACCGCGTCCGGGTCGGCCAGCAGATCAGCGAGGGCGGCGGCGAGCAGGTCGGGCCGGCGCGGCGGGATCAGGGTGCCGGCCGCGCCGCCGTCGAGGATCTCCGCGGAGGCGCCCGCATCGGTGGCGATCACCGGCACGCCGGCCAGCATCGCCTCCACCAGCGTCCGGCCGAAGGGCTCGGGATCGACGGAGGGATGCACCACTGCGTCGACCGCCTGCATCAGCCGCGGCACGTCCGGGCGCTGGCCGAGGAACAGCACCCGCTCCGAGAGGCCGAGGGCCGACGCCCGGGCGCGCAACGCGGCCGCGTAGGCATCCTCGCCGAACAGGGCCGTGCCGACGACGAGGCAGCGGACATCCGGGAGCTTCGCCAAGGCCTCGATCACCACATCCTGCCCCTTCCAGGGCGCGAGGCGGCTGAACACGCCGACGAGCGGACCATCCGGCAGGCCGAGTTCGGCGCGCAGGGCCGCCGGGGTTCGGGGATCGCGGTCGAGATCGAGCCCGTTCGGCACGACGGTGACGCGGGAGGCTCGGCCGCCGGCCCTGACGAAGGCGTCCGCCGCGGCCCGCGAGGGCACGACAACCCGGGCCGCGCACAGGTTGGCGAGCCGCGCCTGCACGATCCGCTGGGCGCGGCCGAAATGGGCGCCGTCCAGGATGTCGTGCAGGTGCCAGATGATCGGCCGGCCGACGAGGCGGGCGGGGATCGCCGCGAGGAGGAACGCCTTCTGCGAATTGGCGTAGACGACGTCGCAGGTGCGCGCCGCCCGGGCGATCTCCAGCGCGAGGCCGGCGAGCCGCCCGAGCTTCGGCAGCGCCGTCAGGACCGAGGCGTCCCGGCGCAGGCCCGACAGGCCGGTCCCCCGCCGGGCGAGGCGAATCGCGAGGCCGGCGCCGCGCAGGGCATCGGCCAGCGCACCGTCCTCGAACAGGAACGCCGTGGAGCCGTCCCAGGGGCGCACCACATCGCGCAGGACGAGTTCGGCTCCTGACATCGTTCCGGTGTGGGAGACGAACAGGACCCGGGGGCGCGCCGCGCTCTCCCTCCCTGGCGATCCCGGGCCTGGCCGGGATCGCTCAAGCTTGTGGGGAGGAGTCGGGGGTGGGGGTGGTGCAGGATCGGGCGGAGCGGTGCCTTCTGCGCCACCCCCACCCCTGGCCCCTCCCCGCAAGGGGGAGGGAAAACGCGCTTGTCGTTCGAGCGGTTGATGTCCGCCGTAACCATCCGGCTCCGCCCGGTCGGCGGACAGCGCCCCGGTCATCACGCGGCCCTGCCGGTGTGCGGCTGGGGCAGTTGCAGGACGTCGTAGGTCGGCTGGCGGCCCGACCGGACCATGGTCATCGCGATCCCCAGCACGGTGCCGCCGGCCTGCCGGAGGTTCGTGACCGCCTCGACGATGTCGGACAGCTGCGAACGGCCGTAGCGGGCGCAGCAGAGCACGCCGTCCACGTGGCGGGCGAGCATCGCGGCGTCCATCAGCAGGCCGGTCGGCGGGCTGTCGAGCAGGACGAGGTCGTAGCGGCGCGTCCAGCGCAGGAACTCGGCCATGCGCGTGCTCATCAGCAGATCGGTCGAGTCCGAGGTCGGCGTTCCCGCCGGGATCACGTCGTACCGGCCGGTCGGGATCACCGCCTCGGCGGGACCGACCTCGCCCCGCAGCACCCCGACGAGCCCCGGCCCGCGCCCGAGCCCGAGCGAGGCGTCGAAGTTCGGCCGGCGCAGGTCGCACTCGATCACCAGCACGCGCCGTCCGCTCGCGGCGCCGACGGCGGCGAGCGCGAAGGCCGTGAAGGATTTGCCTTCGCGGGGTTTCGCGGAGGTGACCAGGACGAGGCGGGACGCGCCGCCGCCGGCCAGGACGAGATGCGCGTGCAGATTGCGCAGCACGGTCTGCATCACCGGGTCGGTCCGGGCCCGCTCCAGCGCTGCGGGGAGATCGAGCTCCCGGCGCCGGTCCGCCAGCCGCCCGATGAATCCGGGGGGCTCCAGGGACGGCAGCTGCGCGAAGACCGGGGCACCGGTGCCCGCCATGAGCGGCCCCGGATTGCGGACCCGCTGGTCGGTGACGTCGCGCAGCAGGGCCGCGGCGGCGGCCAGCACGCCCGCCAGCACCAACCCGCCGGCCAGGAACGGCACGGGCTTCGGCGAGAACGGCTCCTGCGGCAGCTCGGCGAGGCTCACGAGGCGCGTCGATCCGGTGAGGATGCGCCGCTCGGTCTCCAGTTCGCCCGCGCGCTTGACGAGGTCGGCATAGCGCGTGCGCTTGATCTCCGCGTTGCGGACCATGCCCTCGATCGAGGCCTCGTCGTCCATGGCGGCGGCGGCCTCGGTCTTGGCGGTCTCCAGCTGGGCGCGCAGCGACCGGGCCAGGGCGCTCGAAGCGTCGTAGGACTTGCGCAGACCCTGGGCGACGTTGCGGATCTCCTGATCGATGCGCTCGCGCAGGCTCGCCCGCTCGGTCGTGAGGGCGCGGATGGCCGGATGGTTCGCGCCGAGCGACGTGCCCTGGTTGGCGAGCTGCGCCGCGACGCCGCTCAGCTGCTGCTTGAGGGACACGATGGTGGGGCTCGACAGGACCGCCGGGGCGGTCTCGGCGCCGCGCGCGCCGCGGCTCTCGATCTCGCCGAGGCGCGCGGCGGCGTCCGCCTTGGCGGCCTCGGCGGTGGCGAGCTGCTGGCTGATGCTGGTCAGGCGCTCGGCGCTGATCGGCGCGTTCGAGCCCTTCAGGAGGCCCTTGCGGCGGCGGAAGGTCTGGATCCGGGTCTCATCCTCGCGGATCGAGGCGTCGAGCTGGCTGATCTCCGTGTGCAGCCAGTCGGATGCCGCCTTGCGGCTGGAGGCCTGGGCTTCGCGCTGGTCGTCGAGGAAGGCCTCGATGAGCGCGTTGGTCATCGTCTGCGCCACCTCGGGCAGCGGCGACCGGTAGCCGATGGTGATGATGCGGGAGCGCCCGGAGCTGATCACGGTGTAGCGCTTTTGCAGGTACTCGACCAAGGCGTTGCGATCGGCGGCGAGCGTCGCGCAGGCGGCGTCCTTCTTCTCGGAGATCGAGTCCGGCTTTCCGCCGCTGGCGGCGTAGCGGCACTCGGCCAGGACGGGGGCGACGAGGCCCCGGTCGATGGCGAGCCGCAGCAGCCGCGGCGAGCGGATCACCAGGATCTGGCTCTCGATATCGGCCGGATCGCCGATCTTCTGGATCCAGGCCATCGAGGCATTGTGGGCGCCGGGCTCCGCCTCGGCGACGATCACCGAGCCGGTTGCCACGTATTGCGGCGCGATCATCTTCAGCGCGGTCACGGCGAGGCCGAGGGTGACGACGAACACCGTCGCGAACAGGTAGCGGCGGCGCCAGATCCGCAGCAGCGGCGCGGCGAGCGGGCTGCCGCGGCCCTGCTCCTGCGCGGCGGCGCGGGCCGGGGGCTGGTCGTTCAGATCGACGGTGACGAGCGACATGGACATCGGCGTCAGCTCACAGCTTCCAGGCGCGGCAGGATGCGCGTCGGCGGCTCGCAATCCGCCCGGTGGAGGGCCATCTGCTCATCCACGAAGCGGGAGAACCGGGCCCGGAACAGCTCGGCCGAGAACTGATCGGCCTGCGCCCGGCAGGCGTCCCGGGTGAAGTTGTGTTCCTGCTGGATGAAGCCCCGCACGCAGGCCGCGACCGCCTCCGGGTCCGGCCTGTCGAAGAACATCCCGGAGCGTTGCGGGCCGCGCCCCTGGACGGTCTCGCGGGCGCCGCCGCGGCCGAGGGCCAGGACCGGGGTGCCCTCCGAGGAGGCCTCCAGCACGATGATCCCGAAATCCTCCTCGGCGGCGAAGATGAAGGCGCGGGCGGTGGCCATCAGCCGGCGCAGCCCCTCGTCGGACACGAAGCCCGTGAAGGAGACGTTCGGCCCGGCGATTCCCCGCAGCCGCGCGGCATCGGGGCCGCTGCCCGCCACCACGAGGTGGAGATCGGGAAGCAACGCGAAGGCGCGGACCACCGCCTCCACGTTCTTGTAGGCAACGAGCCGGCTCGCCACGAGGAAGTGGTTGCCGCGCGGCCCGTCGAAGCGATCGCTCGACAGGGTGATCGGCGGATGGATCACCTCGGCGGCGCGGCCGTAGACCTTCCGGATCCGTCGCGCCACGAAGGCCGAGTTGGCCACGATCGCGTTGGGTCCGGCGGCCGTGCGCACGTCCCACAGGCGCATCCGGTGCAGGACCATGCGGGCGAGCGCGCCCTTGAGGCCGGTGTCGCAGTTGCTCTCGCGCAGGTAGGTGTGCTGCAGGTCCCAGGCGTAGCGCATGGGCGAGTGCACGTACGCGATGTGGAGCTGGTCGGGTCCGGTCAGCACGCCCTTGGCCACGGCGTAGCTCGACGAGATGATGAGGTCGTAGGCCGACAGATCGAACTGCTCGATCGCGATCGGCATCAGCGGCAGGTAGGCCCGGTGCCGCGTGCGGGCGAAGGGCATGCGCTGCAGGAAACTCGTGCGCGACCGGTCGTAGCCGATCCGTGCCCGGTCCGCCGGCGGCAGGAAGTCGAACAGCGTGAAGACGTCCGCGTCCGGATAGATCCGCAGCAGCTGCTCGAGAACGCGCTCGGCCCCGCCGACGACGTACAACCAGTCGTGAACGATTGCGACGCGCATAACAACTTCCTCGTCGATGCGCCGGGGTCGGAAGATAGACTTTCCGTCCGCCGCCCGTGTGCACGACGTTGAGCGGAGACGCATGCAGGAGGCTAGATGAGGCCTCGCGCTTAAAAAATAAGTGAATACGACGGAGTCTACGGCAAATAGTGCTTATTGCGCACTCAAGGATGTCGAGCAACCTTAATATTCATTTTACGTTATGGTTACGAATCGAGCCGGCAAATACACGTTTTCAGCGATGTGACTGGCGGCGCTCACCCGCGCTGCTTGTGCGGTTCCGGAACGGAACCGGGCGGGCCTTCGCGCGGTATCGGCCTCGACGGGCAGGTGGCACGTTCGCTCGGCCGTCCGGATGAAGGGGCGCGCCCGCCCGCACCTTCCCCCTGTCCTCATCGCGCGGACGATCCGATCGGAGCGCCCTCCATTAAGGCGGCGGCCTGCGCCCGGCACGGGCCCCACGCCTCGCTCCCGTCACGGCGTGAGGGCGCTGCGCAGCGGCTGAGCCGTCGGCCGGCGGTCGAAGCGGCGTCGAAGCGCCGCGTTCATCGGGGCTTCGACGCGGCGGAACAGCACCTCCCCGACGAGGGCCGCCGCCGAGAACGCGATCACGAAGATCAGCCCGACGCGCAGGGCGCCCGAGACGGGCAGGACGCCGACGACCTTGGAGGCAGCGTGCAGCATCAGGTTGTGGACGAGATAGAAGGAGTAGCTGGCATTGCCCTGAGACAGCAGCCAGCGCGATCGGAGGAGGATGCCGCCCCGCTCCAGCAGCAGCATCGCACCCACGATCAGGCTGGCGGCCGATCCCCAGACCAGGGGCCGGGCGAAATCCGTCAGTTCGCCTCCCATGGCGAGGGCCTGGGTGGCGATCTGCCCGCCGAGAACCAGCAGCCCCGCCGCCACGCAGGCGGCGCCGGCCACGCGCCGGACCGGGAATCGCGGGTTCGGGGCGGGAAGGCGCAGATACGCGTAGCCGAGTCCGATCCCGGCGGCGAATTCCAGCACGATCGGCTTGGTATAGAAGGCCCAGTACAGGCCGGAGACCGGCAGAAATCCCAGGAGGACCAGGCCGAGGAAGAGTCCCCCCGCCGCGAGCGCCCGGTGCGCCAGGACGGGGATCAGCAGCAGACCGGCGAAGACGACGTAGAAGAACATCTCGTAGTTGAGGGTCCAGCCGACGGAATTCAGCGGCTCGATGTAGCCGTTTCGGGAGAACGGGACGAAGAGGAGGGACTGGATCAGGTATTCCGGTCGGAATTCCATGACGCCGATCGGCTTCAGGCCCGTCAGCGCCAGGAGCGCGATGAGGAGTGTCACGAGCCAGTAGACCGGGACGACGCGGGCGACCCGCCGCATCAGGAACGCGCCAACGCTCGTTCTGTCCCCGCTGGTGCTCACGAACATGATGAAGCCGGACAGGACGAAGAACACGTCGACGCCGGCCGACCCGAAGGCCAGGAAGTCCGCCCTCGGCAGCACCGATCCGGCGTATTGGCCGAAATGCGTCAGGAAGACGAGGTAGGCCGCGAGGGCGCGCAGGATCTGCAGATTGTAGAGCATGGCTCGCCGGCTGCCCGCGGGACATCCTCCGCCCGTGCTGGCGCGAAGACGGGCCACCATGCCGGATCCGAAGCCGCCGAGTCACGGACTCTTCGGAGTCTTGCTGAATGACCCGCTGCGATGGACCGAAGATACCGGCCTGGACAGTCTTGTCCACATGTCCAAGCTGAAACACTGGTCAATTCCGGCTGGAAATTGGTTAGAAAGGCACCCGCGGTCAATATGGCCGGCGCGGTTCGCTTGCGGACCTCTATCCGCAGCCACGCGTCTGCCGGCCCCGGGGACGGTGGAAATTTACTATTAATCAGTAGAATATTTGACGCCTCGCGTGGCGGATCAATAAAGTGCTTACCACTGAATTAAGGAGTTCCGCCTTGAACATCGCTCAAGATATTCGCGAGATCCTGGCCTCGAACGAAGCCTTCGCCGGAAAGGCCGATCAGCTCGCCGACGATGACAGCCTGTTCGACATGGGTCTCGACTCCTTCGGCTCCGTGCAGCTGATGCTGGCGCTTGAGGAGCGCTTCAACGTCGAGTTCCCCGACGAGCTCCTGAACCGCAAATCGTTCTCGTCGATCCGCGCGATCAGCGAGGCCGTCTCCACCCTGATCCGGCAGGAAGCCGCATGAGCACGCTCGCCGCGCGTGCCGAGCGGGCGGCGGCGGTGGCGGCACGGCACGCCGATGCCGTCGACCGCGAGGGCCGCTTCCCCGCGGAGGCGGTCGCCGCTCTGAAGGACGAGCGCCTTCTGGGCCTCCAGATCCCGGGGCAGTTCGGCGGCGAGGGCGCCGGGCTGGTGCAGATCGCGGAGGTCTGCAGCACGCTCGGCCATGCCTGCAGCGCGGCCGCGATGGTCTTCGCGATGCACCACATCAAGGTGTCGAGCCTCGTGACCCACGGGCTCGACAGCGCGTGGCATTGCCGGCTGATGGAGCGGATCGCCCACGAGCAATTGCTCGTCGCCTCCTCGACCACAGAGGCCGGCATCGGCGGCGACCTGCGCAACTCCCTGTGCGCCGTGGAGACCACCGGCGAGACCTTCTCGCTCGGCAAGGACGCCTCGGTGATCTCCTACGGGGCGCAGGCCGACCTGATCCTCGCCACGGCAAGGCGCCATCCGGAGGCCGCGACCTCCGATCAGGTGCTGGTCGCGCTGATGGCCAACCAGATCTCGCTCGCCCGCACCAGCCAGTGGGACACGCTCGGCATGCGCGGCACCTGCAGCGACGGCTTCCGCCTGGAGGCCCGCAACGTGCCGGTCGAGCAGATCCTGCCCAAACCCTTCGCCGAGATCGCCGCCCAGTCGATGCTGGCCTCCTCGCACCTGCTCTGGAGCAGCGTGTGGTACGGCATCGCCACCTACGCGGTCGATCGCGCCCGGGCCTTCGTGCAGGCCGAGGCACGCCGCGCCCCCGGCAAGGTGCCGCCGACCGCGCTCCGGCTCGCCGAGGTCGTGAACGCGCATCAGGCCATGCGCGGCACCGTCGTGGCGGCGCTCCGCCGCTACGAGGACGCGCATGGGGATGCCGACACGATCGGGTCGCTCGGCTTCAGCGTCATGCTCAACAACCTGAAGGTGACCGTCTCCGACATGGCGGTCGACATCGTGCGCCGCGCCCTCTCGATCGTGGGGCTCTCCGGCTACAAGAACGACACGCCCTACAGCCTGGGCCGACCGCTGCGCGACGTCCTGTCGGCGCCGCTGATGATCGGCAACGACCGCATCCTCGCCAACACCGCCAAGCTCCTGCTCGTGCAGAAGGGCAGCGGTCAGCTCATGAGCGCGTGATGGACTCGATCTCCTCTCCCCAGGGCGACCTCATCCTCGACGAGGAGCCGCAGGGCGGCCCGACCTTCCTCGACCGCCTGTTCGATCACGGGCTGCTGATCCGCACCGGCGTGGACGGCCTCTACGGCCGCAGCGGCGCCTTCGAGAGCGTGGTCGAAGCCCTCGACCGGCTGATCAGCCGTTTGGGCGCCGCCGACGGCGCCGAGGTCATGCGCTTCCCGCCCGGCATGAGCCGGCCGGCCTTCGAGCGCAGCGGCTATCTCAAGGGCTTCCCGAACCTCGCGGGCACGGTCCACAGCTTCTGCGGCGACGGGGCGGGACACGCCGAGATCCTGGCCTGCGTCGAGGAGGGCCGCGACTGGACCGGCCAGCAGGAGGCCACCGACATCGTCCTGACGCCTGCCGCCTGCTACCCGCTCTACCCGGTGGCCGCGGCCCGCGGCGCGTTGCCGGCCGAAGGGCGCCTGTTCGACTTGCAGTCTTATTGCTTCCGGCGCGAACCCTCGCTGGAGCCGACCCGGATGCAGCTGTTCCGGATGCGCGAATACGTCCGGATGGGCAGCCCCGAGCAGGTTTTGGCCTTCCGCGAATCCTGGCTGGAGCGCGGCACCGCGATGATGCGCGATCTCGGCCTGCCGCTCGCCATCGACGTGGCCAACGACCCGTTCTTCGGGCGCGCCGGACGGATGCTCGCCAACAACCAGCGGGCGCAGGGCCTGAAGTTCGAGCTGAACGTGCCGGTCAACAGCGTCGAGAAGCCGACCGCGTGCCTGAGCTTCAACTACCACCAGGACCATTTCGGCAGCACCTGGGCGCTGCGGCAGGCCGACGGCAGTGTCGCCCACACGGCCTGCGTCGGCTTCGGGCTGGAGCGGATCACCCTGGCGCTGCTGAAGCATCACGGGCTCGACCGCGCCGCGTGGCCCGAGGCCGTGCGCGATGCGCTCTGGGGCTGAGCCGTGACCGCCGCGTTGCGCCTGCCCGCGGGGCTCGGGAGCGCGGGACCCTACGTCCCGCACCCGCTCCATGACGGCGGCCGGGACTGGCCGGAGACCAATTGCTACGTCGACCTCTGGATCGAACTGCTGCATGGCCGCGGCCTCGTCCCCGAGGCGATGCTGGGCTTCACGCTCCGGCAGGATTTCGAGGGCGACCAGTTCACCTTCTTCAAGCCGCCGCCCGGCGACATCGAACGGCTCTACGGCCTGGAGGTGCTGGAACTCGCGGTTTACGCGAACCTCGAAGCGCATGCCATGACCCAGGCGGCAGCCGGCCGGCCGGTGCTGATGGAGGTCGACGCGATCCACCTGCCCGACACGCACGGCACCACCTACGGGCGCGACCACGGCAAGACCACGATCGGTATCCTGGCCCTCGACCCCATCTCCGGTGAACTCGATTACCTGCACAATGCCGGTCGCTTCCGGCTCTCGGGGGCGGATTACGCCGGGATCTTCGGGCCTTCGACGCTGCCGCCCTATGCGGAATTCGTGAAGACGGTCGCCCCGCCCCTGCCGGAATCGGAGCTGCCGGGCGTCGCGTTGGACCTGCTCGCCAGGCATCGCGCCCGGGCGCCGGAGCGCAACCCGGTCCTGGCGTTCCGCGACGCGCTGGCCGTCACCGCCGACGGACTCGTGTGCCAGCCGCTCAGCGTGTTCCACGCCTACGCGTTCAACACGACCCGCCAGCTCGGGGCGAATTTCGAGATGCTGGCGAGCCACCTGACTTGGCTCGACGCCAACGGGGCCGGGGCCTTCGCGCCCGCCGCCGAGGCGGCCGCCGAGCTGAGCCGCGAGGCGAAGGCGTTCCAGTTCCAGCTCGCCCGCGCCTTTCACCGCCGCAAGGCGGACGGGCTGGCCCCGCGCCTCGACAAGGTGGCGGCGACCTACGACCGCGTCTTCGCCTTTCTCGACGACGCGCTCGGCGCCTGAAGCTAGCGAATGTCATGGTTTCAAAAGGTCGAGACCTTTTGCGGGTGCAGGGCAGAGCCCTGCAAAACGCTTCACCGGCCCCCATCCGGGGGCCGGTGAAGCGTTCGTCGGGGTTTTACCCCGACACCCCACCAAAGGGACGCGTCCCTTTGGAAACCCGTGATCGGCGTGTGGCGCGATGGCCCTGATCCGGAGCATCGATGGACAGGCGCCCCAGGACCTGCCCGGTCCCTGGCGGTTCACCCTGACGCCGCCCGGCGCCTGCGCGGGGCCGGGCGATCTCGACGGGGTGGCCGATTGGATCCCGGCCGTGGTTCCGGGGACCGCCGCCGCTGCCCTGCGCGCGGCCGGACGCTGGTCGGAGGCGGCGCCGACGCCGATCCACGATCGGGACGTCTGGTATCGGACGCGGCTCACCGGCCCCGCCCGGGTCCGCCTGCGCTTCGAGGGCTTGGCGACGCTCGCCGAGATCTGGCTCGACGGCGTGCCGGTGCTCGCCACCCGCTCGATGTTCGCGCCGCACGCGGTGGAGGTCGGGCTCGGCGACGAATCCGATCTCGCGCTCTGCTTCCGCTCGCTGCGGGCGGAACTCGACCGGCCGGCCAAGCGCGGGCGCTGGCGGCCGCGGATGATCACGCCGGGCTCCCTGCGCCATGTGCGGACCAGCGCGCTCGGATTCATGCCGGGCTGGGCTCCGGAAATCGACCATGTCGGCCCCTACCGGCCGATCACCCTTGAGGCGGTGCGCCCCGGCCGTTCGGCCGACCTGCGCGCCACCCTCGACGGGGCGACCGGCCGCCTGACCGCGCGCCTGACCGTCGAGGGCGGCGCCGGGACGGTCACGCTCCGCTGCGACGGGCGCGAGACGATGCTCGCCGAGACGGAACCGGGCCTCTTCGCCGGTGAGATGATGCTGCCGGGAATCGCCCCCTGGTGGCCGCACACCCATGGTGCGCCGAACCTCCACGCGGTCTCCGCCCGGATCGACGGCGTTTCGGTCGATCTCGGCCGTGTGGGCTTCCGGTCGCTGTCGCTGACGCGGCCCTTCGAAACGGGCCTGTCGCTCGCCGTCAACGGCGTCCCGGTCTTCTGCCGCGGCGCCCTCTGGACTCCGCCGGATCTCGTCGGCCTCGGCTCGGGCGGGATGCGGACGCTGCTCACGCTGGCCCGCGAGGCCGGCATGAACATGCTGCGCGTGCCGGGCACGACGCTCTATCCCGCGACCGATTTTTTCGATCTCTGCGACGAACTCGGCATCCTGGTCTGGCAGGACCTGACGCTCGCTAATTTCGATTACCCGCACGACGATCCGGGTTTCGCGGCCGTCCTGACCCGGGAAGTCACCGCCTTCCTCGACCGGACCCAGACGGCGCCGTCGCTCTGCGTCCTGTGCGGCGGCAGCGAGGTCTGGCAGCAGGCCGCCATGCTCGGCGCGCCGCGCGCAATCTGGGCCGACGCTTTCTGCGAGACGACGCTGCCGTCTCTGGTTCAAGCCCAGCGCCCCGACATCGTGGTCGTGCCGAACTCGCCCTCCGGCGGCGCCCTCCCGTTCGCGCCGCGCGGCGGCTGCACCCATTATTTCGGCGTCGGCGCCTATCGCCGGCCCCTCGACGATGCCCGCCGGGCCGAAATCGGCTTCGCCAGCGAATGCCTCGCCTTCGCCAACCCGCCCGAGCCCGGGACGCCGGGGCCGGCAGGTCCGGCCGATCCGGGCTGGGCGGCCGGCATTCCCCGCGACCGGGGCGCCGACTGGGATTTCGAGACGGTCCGCGACCATTATGTCGGCCACCTCTACGGCGTCGATCCCGCCGCCCTGCGCGCCGAGGATCCGGAGCGCTACCTCGATCTCGGCCGCGCGGCCGTGGCCGAGGCGATGGAGGCGACCTTCGCCGAGTGGCGCCGGCCGCGTTCGCCGACCGCCGGCGGGCTCGTCCTGATGCTGCGCGACCTCGGGCCGGGCGCCGGCTGGGGCGTGATCGACTGGACGCAGCGCCCCAAATCCGCGTGGTACGCCCTGAAGCGCGCTTTCCGCCCCGTGCAGATCCTCCTCACCGACGAGGGGCTGGACGGCCTGCACGTCCACATCCTCAACGAGACCGCGGATTCCCGCGCCCTGACGGTGACGCTGACCTTCGCCGAGCGCGGCGGCCGCGTCGCGGCGCGGGCCGCGCGCGCCGTCATCCTCGAAGCCCGCGACGCGCTGACGCTGACCTCTGCCGATCTGCTCGGCCGCTTCTTCGACGCCACCGACAGCTACCGGTTCGGACCACGGGTCCACGATGTCGCCCATGCCTGCCTGACCGACGCCGGTGGTGCCGTGATCGCCGAGGCTTTCCACGTCCCGGGTCCGCGCCCGATCACCCCTGAGCCGATCGGCCTCACCGCCGAGCCGATGACGACGGAGGCGGGGCCGGCCCTGCGGATCGCCGCCGAGCGCTTCGCCTTCTTCGTGCAGATCCTCACCCCCGATGCGCAGCCCTCCGACAGCGGCTTCCATCTCGCGCCCGGGACCTCGCGGCTCATCGCCTTCCCGGATCGTCGGCGGCTGCCCCGCGGCACCGTGCGCACCATCAACGGCACCGAGAGCGTGGAATTCGGCCATGATGCCTGAGACCCGGCCCGCCTCAGCCCCCTCCCCCGGCCGCATCGATCCGGCACCGGTGACGTTCGAGGGCCTGTTCGGCTGGTTCCATCCGGCCGCCGGGCGGCGTGGCGTGGTCCTGTGCGGCGCCTACGGGTTCGAGCAGATGGCGGCCCATCGCCCCTGGCGCGCGCTGGCCGGGCGACTCGCCGGGGCGGGCTGCCCGACCCTGCGCTTCGACTATCCGGGCGAAGGCGATTCCGCCGATCCCGACGCGGCCGGCGCCGCGGCCTGCGTGACCGCCATCCGCCACGCCATCCGGTTCCTGCGCGAGACGGCGGGCGTCACGGAGATCGTCCTCGTCGGCCTGCGCCTCGGCGCGAGTTTCGCGGCGCTCGCCGCCGAAGCGGAGCCCGTGGATCGCCTCGTCCTGCTGGCGCCGATCGCCACGGGCCGCGCCTATCTGCGCGAGATGCGGCTGCGGGCTCAGACGATCGGGCGCCTGCCCGACGGCTCGGCCCCGCCCGCGGATCCCGAGACCCTCACCGTCGGCGGCTTCCGCATGGACGCGGCGTTCCAGGCCGAGCTGTCGGCGCTGAACCTCGCGCGGATCGCGACATCGCCCGCCCGCCAGGTGCTGCTTCTGGCCCCCGACCCGGCCGGGCTCGCCACGCGCCTTCGCACCCTCGGCTGCGCGGTCGAGACGGGACCCTTGCCCGGCCTCGCGAGTCTGGTGGGCGATCCGATCTTCGTGACGGTGCCGGAGGCGGATTTCGCCCGGATCACCGCCTTCGCGGCGGAGGGGGCCGCGCCGGCGCCGGCAGCCTCGGCGGCTCCGCACCCGGCGCGTCTCGCCGGCCCCGGCTGGAGCGAGGAGCCGGTCCATCTCGCCGCGGGCCTGTTCGGCATCGGCTGCGCGCCGCAGCGGCCGGAGCCCGGCGCGCCGACGATCCTGTTCGTCTCCACCGGCATGACGGTTCGGTCCGGCTGGGGGCGGCAGACCACGCGGCTCGCCCGGAGCCTCGCGGCCGAAGGCGTTGCCTCCCTCCGCTTCGACGTCTCCGGCGTCGGCGACAGCGAAGACCGGCTGGACGGAAGCCGGCCGCTCTTCGCGCCGGACGGATTTGCGGACGTGATCCGGGCGGTCGATCCCGTCGCCGGAGGCGGCCCGGTCGTGCTCGTCGGCGGGTGCAGCGGCGCCTACGCGGCCTTCCACGCGCTCTGTCGCGATCCGCGGATCGGCGGGGCGCTGCTCGTCAATCTCTACTGTTTCGACTGGGATCCGGAGCAGAGCGTCGACAGCGTCATCCGCCAGACCTATGGCAGCGCCGCAACCTACGCGGCGCTCCTGACGCAGGGCGACACGTGGCGCCGGCTGATCCGCGGGCAGATCCGGGTTTGGGCGATCGGCAGCGTCCTGGCCCGCCGCGGTCTCGATGCGGCGTTGCGGCGGATTCGCCGGGCGCTCCGTCCGGGGCCAGCGGGCGGATCGGTTGCCCGGCGCGTCTCCGCAATCCGGCAGCGCGGCGCCGAGATCCGCCTGCTCTACAGCGCGGGCGATCCCGGACTGACCGCCCTGCGCCGCCACCTGGGCCGCGATCCCGACCGGGTGACGATGCGCCTCGGCGCACCGGTGACGATCGTGGCGGGGGCGGATCACAACCTCGGTTCCGTCGCGGCGCAGGCCGCTCTCGGACAGGCCGTGCGCGACCTCCTGCGGGCGGTCCGGCGTGCGCACGCTGTGCAGGCCAAGCGGCCGGCCCCGACCATGTCCGGATGGCGTCAGGCCGTGACGGGCCGGGCATGAGCGCGCTCACGCGCCGCTCGGCCCTGGCCCTGGCGGCGGGCGCCCTCGTATCCGGCCGCGCCGAGGCCGCCGCGCCCGTGCACCGTTGCGAGGATCTGATCGATTCGATCGGCGTGAACGTCCATCTCGGCCATGGCGGCACACCCTATGTCGCGCGCTTCGACGCCTGCGCCGCCGCCCTCGACGCGCTGGGCGTGCGGCACCTGCGCGACGACATCGTGCTCACCGGCGCCGAGCCGGAAGGCCAGTTCGCGCGGATCGCCGCCCTCGCCGGCCGCGGCTACCGTTTCAGCCTCGTGTTCTACGACGGCCTGACCCCGGGCCCGCGCGTGCCGCCGGAAAAGTTTGCCGCGATCGCCCGGTGGTCCGGCGGCGGGCTCGTCATCGCGGAGGGCGGCAACGAGCCGCCGATCGCCGGGCGGCGCGACCTCCCGCGCCTCTCGGCCGATCATCAGGCGGCCCTGTTCCGGGCGGTGCGGATGGACGTGCGGGATTCCGAAGTGCGGGTCGCCGGACCGAGCTACATCCAGGGCAACATCGCGGCGGCGCAGAATCTCGCCGCGTCGGTCGATCTCGGCAACATCCACGCCTATCCGGGCTGCGAGCACCCGGAGACCGATGGCGGCGGCAGTCTCGCCCGCTTCGTCGCGGCGTCCCGGCCGGTCTTCGGACCGGCGCCGGTGATCGCCACCGAGAACGGCTACCACACGGCGCTGGCCACTGGCAGCGCACATCTGCCGGTCTCCGAGGGCATCCGGGCGCGCTACCTGCCGCGCCTCCTCCTGTGGAGCTACCTTCAAGGGGTGCGGCGGACCTACCTGTACGAGCTGATCGCCAGCTTCGATCACGGCGACGGCGATCCGGAGAGCCGCTTCGGCCTCCTGGCCTATGACGGCCGGCCGACCCCCGCCTTCGCGGCCGTGCGCAACCTCGTCCGGCTGTTCGCCGGCGTCGGCGCAGCCGTTCCGGGCGACATCGCGGCCGAGCCGGCCGCCGCGATGCCGGACCTCGTCTCGGCTCGCTTCGCCCGGGCGGACGGCGCCCTTCTGGTTCCGCTCTGGCTGGGGATCGACGGATGGGACCGCCGCAGCCTCGCGCCCCGGCCCGATGCGCCGCCGCAAGCGGTGGACATCTTCCTCTCGCGCCGGCCCGGGAGCGTGCGCCTGCATCGCTTCGCGGATGACGGTTCGGTGCGCGTCGATGGGCTCGCCCCCGAACGGCGCGTGCCGGTTCAGGTCACCGACCGGCTCAGCGTCCTGGAAATCACGTAGGCCATCCATACGGACAGAATTTCGCCGCCGGCCGTCCTATCTGACGAGGCCTAGGGAGCCGGATCATCGCGCCGGTTGGGTGGCCGGGTCGCGGACGTAACGGCCCTCCGGCGGATCCGCCCCCGGGATTCGCGCAGCCCGCGAGGGCCCCGTGCGCGGTGCTGACCACAGACTGCGACGGACCGACCGATGCTGGGCCTTCTCCACGACAAGCTCCTCAGCGCGACCCTGCTGGTCCTGAACCTGCTGGCTCCGGTCGACGTCCACGTCGACGCGAACCGCGCCTACGCGGCCGGGGACGGGCATCGGGCCGATATCTACCGGCCGAACGGCATGGGGCCGAGCCCGGTGATGGTGTTCCTCTACGGCGGCGGATGGCGCAACGGCTCCAAGGAGGATGTGGCGTATGTCGGCGCCGCGCTCGCCCGACGGGGCTTCGTCGTCGTGATCCCCGAATATCGACACTTCCCGGCCGTGAGCCTGTCCGACATCCTGACCGACAACGCCGCCGCGGTCGCCTGGACGATCGGCCACGCATCCGAGTTCGGGGGCGATCCCCGCCGCGTCGTCGTGGCGGGCCACTCCTCCGGCGCCTGGGCGGCGGCCATGCTGGGGCTCGATGCGACCTGGCTGGAGCGGGCCGGCTCCAGACCCGCAGACCTCGCCGGCATCGTCGGACTGGCCGGACCCTACGCGAGCTCCGCGCTGACCGATCCCCTGGACAAGCAGGTCTTCTCGGGGGCCGATCCCGCCATGCAGCCGATCAATCATGCCGGCGGTCGGCACCCGGCGCTCCTCCTGCTGACCGGCGCGGAGGACCGGGACGTGCGGCCGTCCGGGACGGTCGCGCTCGCGGATCGGTTGGAGGCCGGCGCGGATCATCCCGAGACGCATATCTATCCCGGCCTCGGTCACGGCGCGATCGTCCGATCCTTGAGCTTCCCGTTCAGCCTGCAGGCCACGACCGCCGACGACATCGCGCAGTTCGTAGCGGGGGCGCATGCCGGACCGTAGCGCGTGTCCCGTCTCGGCCGCGCGATGTTCAGACGGCCTTAAGCCTGCCGAATGGTCGCCACGGCGCGGCCGTTCTCATTCCGTGCGGCTGTGCTTTCGCCGCGGCAGCCAACCCGGACCGGCTCGGATACGGTGCAGCCGTCTCCCCGAGGCGCTCACGATGCTGATTCCCGCGCTCACCCTTCGCCGCATCCTGTTGATCGGGCTCCTGCTCGCCGGCCTCGTCAAACTGGCGGACGGCATCGCGCGGTATGAATTGCGGCAGGCGGCCGGCGCGGTCACGCTGACCGCCGCCGTGATCGGCGCGGAGCCCCTCGAGACGGCCGACGAGTAGCGGCGCGCCACCGCGCTTTCGCTGGACCGGCACCGAGTCCGCGGGCGACGGGACAGCGCGCTCGTCGCGCGGCGTGCTGCGGCGCCGTTCGGCTCGGCCGGAACGGGTCGCCTCCACGGATGTTGGCCCTTCAGCGCGATGTGAGCGGCGCCGCCTCGGCAGCGGAGATCCGGATGCGTCAGTTGATCGGCCTCGGCCTCGTGCTCGGGTGCTGCGTCCTGCCGGCCGGGAGCCAGACGGCCGACCGGTCGAGCCACGATTCCCCGACGCGTGAGTCGGGCTGGGTGGGGACGCTTGCCGGCACATGGCATTGGCGGCTGCCGGATACGCCGAACGGCCTGCACCCGAGCCAGAGCTGGCATGCCACCGGTTCGACGCCGGACGGCGACATCTACGTCGCCGGGATGGACCATCGGACCAACGCGGCGCTCTACCGGATCGACACGCGGTCCGGCTCCCTGCGCTACGTCGGCGACGCGCGCGCCGCCTCCGAGGCCGCCCACAACTGGCGCCCCGGCGAGACCGCGCAGAAGTTCCACACCCGCCCGCTCTGGCATCGGGGCAAGGTCTACGTCGCCACCATGGACCGGTCGGACCTCGACCCGGGCTACCGCGAACGCCGGGGCTTCCACTGGTATGCCTACGACCCCGCCGGAGACCGTTTCACGGACCTGAGCGCCGCCGAGCCCGGCGGGAGCGCCGTGCCCCACGGCAATCTCGTCAGCCTCGCCTCCGATCCGGTGCGCAACGTCATCTACGGCGCGGGCGTGCCCACCGGGACGATCGTGCGCTACGATGTCGCCACCGGCCGGACGCAGGATCTCGGCCGCCCCGCCTCCTACCGGCAGCCCTACGTCTATACGGGCCGCGTGATGTGGGTGGACGCGCGGGGCCGCCTCTACTTCACGGCCAGCAACTGGGACGAGCCGGCGGTGCACGATCACGTGCACACCTACGATCCGGAGACCGGCTTCGGCGAGGAGACGGAGTGGCGGCTGAAGGACGGCATGGCCCTGGAGACGGGCCAGTGCCGGGAGGGTGGCCGCTGGTGCGTGTTCGGCGACGACCGCGGCCACATCTACCGCTTCGATCAGGCCGCGCATGCCTGGACATATCTGGGGCAGGTTGAGACCGGCAGGAAGGCGGGCTGGGACGGCGTCGAGTTCTGGCTCTTCGCGCTCGCGCCGGACGGCAAGAGCGTCTACGTCGCCACCAGCACCTCCCCGCGGCCGAGCGAGGACACGGCGCTCTATCAATTCGACCTCGCGACGGGCCGGACCCAGCGGCTCTGCGCCCTGTCCGAGCTCGACCCGGCCCTGGCCCACAGCCATATCCATACCGGCTACGATGCCTGGGATGCGCAGGGCCGCTTCTACTTCACGAGCTTCGGTTATCCCGACGAGAGCGCCGTGCTGGTGTCCCGGGTCGACCCCGTGCAGTTGAAGGCGGATCTGGCCAGACGGGCGGAATTGCGGGACGCCGGAAAATGAGGCCGTTGAGAGCGGCCGCGGCGTTCCGACGCGCGCAGACCGCACCTCAGAACAAACGGCCGAATCGAGCGTCGGCGTGAGCCTCGAAATCCGATCGAGACGCCCAAACCCGGAGGCTATCGCGCCGGACAGATCGGTTGCGCCTGAACGAAATGGTCGGAGTGGCCGGACTTGAACCGACGACCCCCTGTCCCCCAGACAGGTGCGCTACCGGGCTGCGCTACACTCCGATGCCCAAAGGGCTCCGGGCTCTTAGCCGCCGCGCCGCGCCTGCGCAACCCCTTCGCGCCGTCTTGCCCGGGTCCGGAACCGCTGGCGCTCACGGCGTGCGGCCGCTACGGGGGGCGCGCGTTCCCGATTCTATCGAAGGTTCATGTCCGACCGACCGATCGCCTTTGACCTCACGCGCCTCGTCACGCGTCTGCGCCACGCCAGCCCGTCCGGCATCGATCGCGTCGACCTCGCCTATGCCCGCACCTTCCTGGGGGGCACCCGCAGCGGCGTCGGCGTCGTCTCGACGGCGTTCGGGCCGCGGATCCTCGATCGGGATCAGGCGCTCGCGATCGTCGAGGCGGTGGCGGCCGGCTGGGTCGAGGACCGGGGGGCGCCCGACGACCCGGTCTACCGCCAGCTGGCGTCGCGCTGCGGCGCGACCCCGCTCGCACCCGCAGCCGACGCCCCGGCTCCGCGGACCGGCACCGGCGCACGGCGCCGGATCCAGGCCCGGACGGCGGCCGGGATCGCCTTGCGCGGCGGTCCGGTCGCGGCCCTCCCCCGGGACGCGCTCTATCTCCACACGTCGCATCTGCGACTCGACGACCCCCGGCGCTTCGACTGGCTCTACACCCGCCGGGACGTGCGCGCCGCGTTCTTCGTCCACGATCTGATCCCGATCACACACCCCGAATATGGCCGCGCCGGCGAGGCTGAGCGGCACCGGGCGCGCCTGCGCACGATCGGGCGTCACGCCGCCGCCATCCTCGTGAACTCGGCCGATACCGGACACCGCACCCTCGAGCATCTGGCCGCCGACGGGTTCGGCCGGCCGCCGGTGGCGGTGGGCCATCTCGGGGTCGAGCCCGCCTTCGGTCGCGCCGGGCCGCGCTTCGAGCCCGACAGGCCGACCTTCCTGGTCTGCGGCACGATCGAGTCGCGCAAGAACCACCTGCTCCTGTTCCAGATCTGGCGGCACCTCGCCGAGCGTCACGGGGCCGCAACGCCCCGGCTGATCGTCGTCGGTCGCCGGGGCTGGGAGGCCGAGAGCGCCATCGACATGCTGGAGCGGTGCCCGGGCGTGCGCGCCCACACGATCGAGGCGACAGGCCTGTCCACGCACGGCCTCGCCGCGCTGATGAGGAGCTGCACCGCGCTGCTGATGCCGTCCTTCACGGAGGGCTACGGGATTCCGCTGGTGGAGGCTGCGGCCTCCGGATTGCCGGTCGTGGCCTCCGACATCGCTGTCCATCGGGAGATCGCCGCGGGGTTCGCCCTGTTCCGGGATCCGCTCGATGGCCCGGGCTGGATCGAGGCGATCGAGGCGCTCTCCCGTCCCGCCGCGCCGCTGCGCCGCGACCTCGCCGGCCGCCTCGACGGATACCAGCCGCCGACCTGGGCGACCCATTTCGAGGCCGTGGGACCGATCCTCGCGGCGCTCTGAGGGGGACCACGCTTCGCAAGCCGGCCGCGCCGAGTTGCACGCGCCCGGCCTGATGAATATGCAAAAGCGTCAGTCAGACAGGCTGATGAATCTCGGGCGGAACGGAGATCCTGCCGATGCAGGTGGTCGACCTCGATCGCGATGCGGTCAAGCGCGGGCTTGACGATGGCTCGATGCTGGTCATTGATGTGCGAGAGGCCCACGAATACAGCGCCGGACATATTCCGGGCGCCGTCTCGCACCCGCTCTCCGGCTTCGATCCGCAGGCCGTGGCCGCCCTCGTGGCCGAGGATGGGCGGCAACCCGTCTTCTCGTGTGCCTCCGGGGTCCGATCCGTCCACGCGCTGATGGCGGCGCAGCAGGCCGGCCTCGACATCACGCGCCATTACAAGGGCGGCTTCAAGGATTGGTACGGCGCGGGCGAGCCCATCGAATAGACCCCCGGATCGTCCGACCCGATCGGCCGTCATGTGCGCTGGCGCACAAGCAAGAGCGTTGCGCGCAGGTTACGGCGCGCTCGCGGCGGAACTATCGTCAAGCTCGGCGCGACCTTCGGTCGGCCAATGGACAGCAGGACCCGATGCACAGCCGGCTTCCCAGCCTCCTCACCGTGCTCTCCGGACTGGCCGTCGGCCTCGCCGCGGGGCCGCTCGCGACGCCCGCCGACGCCCAGGCCCCGGGCGGTCCGCCACCCAAGGTCACGGTGGCCAAGCCCGTCGTGCGTCAGATCGTCGAGCAGGACCAGTATACTGGCCGCTTCAACGCGATCGAATACGTCGAGGTTCGCGCCCGCGTCACCGGCTACCTGGAGAAGATCAACTTCATTGACGGGCAGACGGTGAAGAAGGGCGACGTCCTGTTCATCATCGACCGGCGGCCCTACAAGGCGGCCCTGGAGCAGGCGCAGGCGGCCCTGGCCTCTGCCAAGGCGCGGCAATCCTTCTCGCAGACGGACCTGGAGCGCGCGCAGACCCTGTCCCGCAGCGGCAACATCTCCGAGCAGGTCACCGACCAGCGCCGGCAGGCCTCGCAGACGGCCCAGGCCGATGTCGACAGCGCCCAGGCCGCCCTCAACAATGCCCAGTTGAACTACGACTTCAGCGAGGTGAAGGCGCCGATCAACGGCCGGATCAGCCAGCGTCTCGTCACCGAGGGCAACATCGTCAGTGCCGACCAGACGATGCTGACCACGATTGTCTCCCTCGACCCGATCTATTTCAGCTTCACGGTCGACGAGAAGTCGTTCCTGAAATACCAGAGCAGCCTCGGCATCGGCATGGGGGAGACCCAGCGGGGCAAGGGCGTGCCGATCCTGATCGCGCTCTCCGGCGAGGCGAAGCCGACCCGCAAGGGCACCCTCGACTTCGTCGATAACCGCGTCGACAACGCCACCGGCACGATCCTGCTGCGGGCGACGGTCCCGAACGCCGACCTGTTCATCAAGCCGGGCCTGTTCGGCATCGTCTCGATGCCGGCGACCAAGCCGTACCAGGGCGTCCTGCTCCCCGACGAGGCGGTCGCCGCCAACCAGGACAAGCGGATCGTCTACCTGCTCGGCGCCGACAACGTGATCCAGCAGAAGGACGTGCAGCTCGGGCCGAAGGTCGACGGATACCGGGTGATCCAGTCGGGGCTGAAGGGCGACGAGATGGTGGTCGTCAACGGGCTCTCGCGGGTCCGGCCGGGCGCGAAGGTGACGCCCGAGACCATCGAGCTGCCCCCGAGCAAGACGTGAGCCGGACCGGCTCGCCACGACGGCCTTCGCGCGCGCCCTGGGGCGCGCCCCGCACCGACGACGCAGGGCCCCGACCGGGTGACCGGCGGGCCTCAGAGGTTTGACCGATGCGTTTCGCCCATTTCTTCGTCGACAGACCGATCTTCGCGTCCGTCACGTCGATCGTGTTCCTGATCCTCGGCTTCGTGGCCTACGAGAGCCTGCCGGTCTCGCAATATCCCGAGATCGTGCCGCCGACCGTGACGGTGCGCGCCTCCTATCCGGGGGCCAACGCCGAGACGGTGGCGGCCACGATCGCGACGCCGATCGAGCAGGAGGTCAACGGCGTCGACAACATGCTCTACATGACGTCGTTGTCGACCAACGACGGCAACATGCTGCTGACCGTGACCTTCAAGGTCGGCACCAACCTCGATATCGCGAACGTGCTGGTGCAGAACCGGCTCTCGGTGGCGCAGCCCCGCCTGCCGCCCGACGTGCGCAACCTCGGCGTCACGGTGCGCAAGGCCTCGCCCGACCTGATGCTGGTCGTGCACCTGCTCTCGCCGAACAAGACCTACGACCAGAACTATCTGGCCAACTACATCTATCTGAACATCCGCGACGAGCTGCTGCGCCTCGACGGCGTCGGCGACATCACGATCTTCGGCGGTAACGAGTACGCCGAGCGCATCTGGGTCGATCCCAACAAGCTCGCCGCCTACGGCCTCTCGGTCACCGACGTCACCACCGCGCTGCAGGAGCAGAACGTGCAGGTGGCGGCCGGCCAGCTGAACGGCCCGCCCGCCGCCAGGGGCGAGGCGTTCCAGCTCGTCGTGCAGTCGCAGGCGCGGTTCAAGACGCCCGAGCAGTTCGCCGAGGTGATCATCAAGGCGCAGGACGGACGCCTCGTGCGGGTGAAGGACATCGCCCGCGTCGAGATGGGCCAGAAGGACTACACGACCAACTCGTTCCTCAACGACACCCCCGCGGTGGGCATCGGCGCGTTCCAGCGGCCGGGCACCAACGCGCTCGACGCAGCGGCGTCGGTCAGGAAGGTGATGGAGGAGGTCAAGAAGAACTTCCCGCCGGACGTCGAGTACCGCATCGCGTACAATCCGACGGAGTTCATCGAGGAATCGATCCACGAGGTCTACAAGACCCTGTTCGAGGCGGTCGGCCTCGTGGTCATCGTGGTTCTGGTCTTCCTGCAGAGCTGGCGCACGGCGCTGATCCCGGTGATCGCGATCCCCGTGTCGCTCATCGGCACCTTCGCGGCGATGGCGGGGTTCGGCTTCTCGCTCAACAACCTGACCCTGTTCGGGCTGGTGCTCGCCATCGGTATCGTGGTCGACGACGCGATCGTGGTGGTGGAGAACGTCGAGCGCAACATGGCCGAGGGCCTGTCGCCGGGCGACGCCGCGCACAAGACCATGGATGAGGTCGGCGGCGCGGTCATCGCGATCGCGCTGGTTCTGGCCGCGGTGTTCGTGCCGACCGCGTTCATCCCGGGCATCTCGGGCCAGTTCTACAAGCAGTTCGCGCTCACCATCGCGGCCTCGACGCTGATCTCGGCCTTCAACTCGCTCACCCTGTCGCCGGCGCTGTGTAAGCTGCTGCTGGTGCCGCACCATGCCCGCAAGGAGCCGAAGTTCTTCCTGACGCGGTTCATCAACTGGCTGGCGAACGGCTTCAACCGCGCCTTCGATGCGACCTCGAACGCCTACGGCCGGGTCATCCGGGTCCTGACCGGCGGGATCGTCGGGCTCGGCGTGATGCTGCTGGTCTACGCCGCGGTGATCGCCGGGACGCTGCACCTCGCGCGGACGACGCCGACGGGCTTCATCCCGGATCAGGACCAGGGATACCTGATCGGCGTCGTCCAGCTGCCCTCCGGCGCATCGCTCGACCGCACGACGGACGTGATCCTGCGCGCCGCCAAGCAGGCCCGCACGGTCGACGGCGTCGCCAATGCGGTGATCATCGCGGGCTTCGATGGCGCGACCTTCACCAACACCACCAATGCCGGCGTGATGTTCCTGACCCTCAAGGGCGCGAAGGAGCGGGCGGAAACCGGCCGGAGCGCGGCCGTGATTACCGGCGACGTGCTGAAGGCCACCTCCGACATCCAGGAGGCCCGGGTCATCGTCATCCCACCGCCGCCGGTCCGCGGCCTCGGCAACGGTGGCGGCTTCAAGATGCAGATCGAGAGCCGCCAATCCTCCGATATCGGGCCGCTGATGGCCGCCGCCGGACAGGTGATCGGTCAGGCGAACCAGAGCGCGGACGTGCAGCGCGTCTTCACGACCTTCGACAACTCGACGCCGCAGCTCTTCCTCGACATCGACCGCACCATCGCGCAGATGCTGAACGTGCCGCTGGCCAACGTGTTCTCGTCGGTCCAGGCGGATCTCGGCGGCACCTACGTCAACGACTTCAACACGCTGGGCCGCATCTATCAGGTGCGTCTGCAGGGCGACGCGGCGTTCCGCACGTCGATCCAGGACATCTCGCAGATCAAGGTGCGCTCCTCCACCGGCGCGCTGGTGCCGATGGGCACGCTCGCCTCGGTGCGGGACGTCACCGGGCCGCAGATCGTGCAGCGGTTCAACCTGTACTACTCGGTCCCGGTCCAGGGCGTGGCCAAGCCCGGCATCTCGACCGGTCAGGCGCTCGATGCCATGGAGGAGATCGCCAAGAAGAACCTGCCCGCGGGCTATTCCTACGACTGGACCGAGATCGCCTACCAGCAGAAGGCGGCGAGCGGCACGGCGGGCGCGGTCTTCGCGCTGGGCGTGCTGCTGGTCTTCCTCGTGCTCGCGGCGCAGTACGAATCCTGGGCGCTGCCGCTCGCGATCCTGCTGGTGGTGCCGACCGGCGTGCTGGCGGCGCTGGCGGGCGTGCAGTTCCGGGGGCAGGACAACAACATCCTGACCCAGATCGGCCTGATCGTGCTCATCGGCTTGGCGGCCAAGAACGCGATCCTGATCGTGGAATTCGCCCACGACATCGAGCAGCGGGAGCACCGCGGCCCGGTCGAGGCGGCGGTGGAGGCCTGTCGCCTGCGCCTGCGCCCGATCCTGATGACCGCCTTCGCGTTCATCCTCGGCACGCTGCCGCTGGTCATCGCCACCGGCCCCGGCGCCGAGATGCGGCAGGCGCTGGGAACCGCGGTGTTCTTCGGGATGATCGGCGCGACCTTCTTCGGCCTGTTCCTGACGCCGGTCTTCTACGTGGTGATCCGCCACCTCTCGAACTGGCTCGGCCGGTTCCGGAAGAAGCACACCCACGGCGACCACGGAGACGCCGCGCCGGCCCACGGTTGACGCATCGCTTCGTGTCTTCGAAGCCGCGTTCGATCCGCGAGGATCGGGCGCGGCTTTCGCGCGACGGGGGGCCGCGCCCAGTGTAGAGGCTGGCGGCATGCACGCCCTCGGCCGCCTGTTCCTCGGAGCCTTCGCCCTCATCGTCGCCGTTCCGGCGGGCTTCGCCGTCCTCGTGATGGCGCTTCTCGTCGATCCGGCCGCGCAGGCCTGGCTGACCGGCGGGGCGCTCGCGGGGCTCGACATGGCCCTGTCCGACCTCTCGGCCGGGCTGCCGCCGGAGGGGCTCGCCCTGTTCGTCGCCGGGCTCGCCCAGGCGTTGTTCGTGCTGCTGGTCGTGCCGCCGGCCCTGGTGGGATTTTCCGGCGAGATCCTCGGGCGGCGGGGCCTGCTGTGGTACGGCGCCGGCTGCGGCGCGCTGACCGCCGCCCTCCCCTGGCTCACCCGCGGTGTCGTTCGGTCCAGCCGGGATCCGGGCCTCCTGGCCGCCGAAGCGCGGCTGACCCTGATCCTGTTCGTCACCGGCGCGAGCGCCGGCCTCGTCTACTGGCTGATCGCCGGCCGCGGCGCCGGGCTCGCCCGGGACGATCGATCCGCCGGGGCTGCCTGAAGCGCGCCGACGCGCGTTGCGCTTGGCCGCGGGCGCCCGGCCGCGCTACAGGGAACCCGCCACGCCCCGGATTCCAATGCTCGCCCTGCGCTCCCTCGCCTTCAACATCTGCTTCTATGCCGTCACGACGGTCCTGGCGGTCGCCGGCCTGCCGACGCTGATCTCCGGGCGGGCGGTGCTGCGGCTGGCGCGCCTGTGGGGGCGGATCACCCTCTGGCTTCTGGAGGCGGTCGCCGGCACCCGGGTCGAGTTCCGCGGCCTGGAGAACATCCCGCCGGGGCCGCTGCTGGTGGCGGCCAAGCACCAGTCGGCGCTGGAGACCCTCGCGCTCTGCACGGTGCTGCCGAACTTCGCCTACATCCTCAAGCGCGAGCTGCTCCTCATCCCGCTGATCGGCTGGTACCTGTCGCGCAGCGGCATGGTGGCGATCGACCGGTCCAAGGGCACGCGGGCCATGAGCCTGATGAACGCCGCCGCCGTGGAGGCGATTCGGCAGGGCCGCCAGCTGATCATCTTCCCCGAAGGCACGCGGCGCCCGGTCGGGGCGGAGCCGGCCTACAAGCAGGGCCTGTCGCACCTCTACGCCGCTTTGCAGGTGCCCTGCCTGCCGGTCGCGCTGAACACGGGCCTGTTCTGGTCGCGCAACAGCCTCGTCCGCCGGCCGGGGACCGCGATCATCGAGTTCCTGCCGACCATCCCCCCCGGCCTGCCGCGGCAGGCGTTCCAGGCGCTGGCGCAGGAGCGCCTGGAGACCGCTTCGAACGCCCTGGTGGATGGCGGGGTCCAGGGCCTCGCTGCCGCCGGGCATCCCGTCCCGGCCGCCGACGCGCCGGCGACCGCCGCCCCCCGCCGCTGAGGCCTGCGCGGGGCCGCCTGCCCGTCGTCCCGGCTTGTGGATAACGGGCATCATCCCCATCTCCTGTCTTAGGAACGTCGCCCTTGACGGCTGTGGATATCGCGGGTTAGGTTGGAACAAATGGCGAACAGAAGAGCCCTGTCCTGGTCGGCCGCGCTCCGCGACCTGAAGGACGATCGCACCCGGAGGCAGGATGTGCGTGAAGAACGTCTCAAGACGAATGCGGGTCTGCGCGGTGCTCCGGCACTCCCGCTTTCGGCGTGGCGCGGCCGCTCCGGCCGGCGCTACGTGGTCGGGGTTCATCCGGCCGGGGCCTTCGAACTCGACGCAATGGCGGAGGCCGTGGTGATCGCCGTGCGTCGCGACGAGACCGGCATCGCCGAGATGGTGTCGGTCGCCAGCGCGAAGGAGAGCCCGCGCGATCATCTCCGCCGGACCTGGCTGGACCGCGTCCGCCGCGGCGGCGCCACCGAGATGCACGTTCACCGCCTCGCCGACACCGAGGCCGAGCGGATGGCGATCGCGGACGATCTGAGGGTCGATACGGTGGAGCCGGCTCAGGTCTGAGCGGGCGGATGGCGGGCCGTTCCGCGCGGCTCGGAGCGTGCAGCGGTCGCCCCGGAGCGCGGCCGCCCCAGTTTCGCCCCTTGCGTGGCCTCATGGCGGGGCCGCGATGTCCCTGAGGGGATGACGGGGGAGCGGAACGCATGGCGCAGGATCGGACGCAGCCGGAGAACGCGGCGCAGACGCCCCTCCGAACAGGCAGGCGTCGCTCGCGGCTCGGGCTGTTCCTCCCCTACATCCTCCTCGCCGCTGTGGTCGTGGCTTGGTCGGCGGGCTGGTTCTGGATCCGGGGCCGCGCCGCCGGCGAGATCGACGGCTGGATGGCACGGGAGGCGGCCGCGGGCCGCACTTGGACCTGCGCCGACCGGACGCTGACCGGATATCCGTTCCGGATCGAGCTGCGCTGCAGCGCCGTGACCCTGGAGCGCTCGGATGGCCGCTTCCGCCTCGGGCCGAGCACCGCGGTGGCGCAGATCTATCAGCCCCGCCTCGTGGTGTTCGAGAGTGCCGGTCCGTTTCACGTCGAGCAGGGTGCGCTGACCGGCGACGCGTCGTGGGGTGCCCTCCAGGGCAGCTTCCACGGCGCCTCGGACGGCTTCACCCGGGCCTCGGTGGTGATGGACGATCCGAAGGTCACCGTAGCGGGCGCGGAGACCGGGCCGATCGCCGTCTCGGGGCGGCATCTCGAACTGCATGCCCGTCCCGATCCCGGCCGCTACGCGTCCGAAGGCGCCGTCGATGTCAGCCTGCGGCTGACCCAGGCGGACGTTCCCCAGCTCGATGCGCTGACCGGAACCCAGGATCCGGCCGATCTCGCCCTCGACGCGACGCTGTCCCAGGCGACGGTTCTGCGGACCGGGCCGGTGCCGCGGGAGCTGGAGCGCTGGCGTCAGGCCGGCGGGACCCTCGATATTGCGGGGCTCTCCCTCGCGAAGGGCCCGCAGCGCGTTCAGGCGACGGGCACGCTGGCGTTGGATGCCGTTCATCGGCCGGCCGGCCAGCTCAACCTCCGGGCCGCGGGCATCGATGCGCTCGTCGGCAGCATCGTCGGGCAGCGCTTCGGCTCGGATCGCGGCGCGCTCGTGGGCCAGCTCGTCGGCGGCCTGCTGGGCTTGAGCCGCCGCCCTGTGCCGGATGCCCCGGCCGACGCGACGCCGCTGAAGGATCTTCCGCCGCTCCGGCTGATCGACGGCAAGGTCGTCTTCAGCGGCTTCCCGATCCCGAACGTCCACCTGCCTGCCCTGTATTGAGGGCTCCAGCGCCGGAACGCCGCGCTCCGGCACCGCGTGCATGCTCCCGGCGGCCCGATCGGCTATAAGGCGCCATGGCCGCCGCACCTGTTCCCCCGGCCCGCATCAAGATCTGCGGGCTCAGCACCGAGGACACCCTCGACACCACCCTCGCGCTCGGGGTGGATTGGATCGGCCTCGTGCATTTCCCCCGCAGTCCGCGCCATGTGACGCTTGCGCGCGCGGCTGCCCTGTCGTCCCGCGCGCGGGGCCGGGCCGCGCGCGTCGTTCTCCTGGTCGACCCGGACGATGCCCTGCTGTCCGGTGCCGTCGAGGCTGTGGATCCCGACCTGATCCAACTGCACGGGCGGGAGAGCCCGGAGCGCGTCGCCGCGATCCGCGCCCTGACCGGACGTCCGGTGATGAAGGCGCTCGGCCTCGCCTCGCCTGCGGATCTCGCGCCGCTCGCCGCCTATGCGGCCGTGGCCGACCGCATCCTCCTCGACGCCAAGGCACCCGCGGATGCGGCGCTGCCGGGCGGCAACGGCCGGCGCTTCGACTGGACGATCCTCGCCGATCGCGACCTGCCGCAGGGCACGATGCTCTCCGGCGGGCTCGACGCGGCCAACGTCGCGGAAGCGCTTGTGCGGACGCGGCTCGGCGCCGTCGATGTCTCGTCGGGGGTGGAATCGGCCCCCGGCATCAAGGACCCGGACCGGATCGCGGCCTTCGTGGCGGCCGCGCGGGGCGCGCGCTGAGTTACCGCGGTGCCGGCAAAGCCGTCCGGCCGGTATTCGGGACCGTGTAGGGGCCGGGCGTCTCGCTCTCCGGCGCATAGGCGCGCAGGCGCGTGGCCTCGCGCTCGTAACGCACGGCCTCCCGGCGGTGATGGCGCGCCCGCGCCCGTGTCTTGCCCTGGCCGAGCCACGTGAAGATGCCGCCGACGATGATGCCCAGGGCCACCGCCCCGAACAGGATCGCGTAGAGCGGAAGGTCCACGCTGAAGACCGGCGCGTCCGCGTTGAACGGATCGAAGGAGAGCCGGACCGGCGCGCGGTTGGCCACCGCCAGCAGGATCACCACGGCGGCGATCGGCAGCAGCACGAGGCTCTTCAGGAAACGGATCATCGCGCTCAGGACTCCTTCCTACTCTGCGGCCGAGGCGGTCTCGCCGATGCCGGCCGCGTTGAGGCGCTGGCGCATCTCCTTGCCGGTCTTGAACACGGGGATCGCCTTCTCGGACACGGCAACGGCGGCACCGGTGCGCGGGTTGCGTCCCCGGCGCGCCTCCCGGCGCTTCACCGAGAAGGCACCGAACCCGCGCAGCTCGACCCGGTCGCCGCGGGCGAGCGCATCGGAAATGGTGTCGAGGATCGCGTTGACCAGGATCTCCACGTCGCGCTGGTAGAGATGCGGGTTCTGCTCGGCGATCTTGAGGACGAGCTCCGACTTGATCATGGCGTCCGGTCTTCTTGCAGGATCGGGGCGGGCGTCACGGGGACGGCGGTTCAGGGTTCCGGCCGCCAGAGGGCGAGGAGCCCGCCGCGGGCGGCCTGCGCCTCGGCGCCGACGGTCCGGAGCCGTGACGCGAGCCCGTCGAGGCCCAGCAGATCGGCGCCGATGCCGGCCGCGGACCAGAGCGAGAAGTCGCTCTCCGAGCGCGGCTTCCAGTCCTTGACGGGAAGATCCTTCGTGACGCCCCGGGCGCTCTCCAGCCACGCCACCGCCTGACGCTCGCTGCCGAGTTCGTCCACGAGCTTCAGGGGCACGCTCTGGCGGCCGCTGAACACCCGCCCGTCCGAGACGGCCGCGAGCTGGCCGGCATCCATGCCGCGGCGCTCGGCCACCAGCCCCTTGAACCACGCGTAGGTGTCGCCCACCACGGCCGCCAGGGCGGCGCGCGCCTCCGGCGAGGTCGGCGTGAATCCCGAGGGCTCGGCCTTGAGCGGCGACGACTTCACCGATTCCACCTTCACGCCGACCTTGTCGAGCAGGCCCGACACGTCCGGGTACTGGAACAGCACGCCGATGGAGCCGACGAGGCTGGTCTCGCGCGCCACGATATGGTCGGCCGCGATGGCGGTGATGTAGGCGCCCGACGCCGCCGTCCCGTCCACGAAGGCGACGATCGGCTTCTTGGCCGCGAGCGCCCGCAGATTGCGAAAAATCTCCTCCGAGCCGGTCGTCGTGCCGCCCGGCGAGTTGATCGAGACGATCACGGCCTTGACGGCATCGGCCTCGCCGACGCGCTTCATCAGCTTGGCGGTGGCCTCGCTGCCGGCGATGAAGCCGGAGACCGAGATGCGGGCGATCTGGGGTTGAACGGCGAAGCCGCCCTCCGCGCCGGTGCGGACGCGGTAGCCGAGCGCACCGACCGCCACGAGGAGGCCGCCGATGCCGAGCACGCGCCACAGGGACAACCTGCGGCGGAGGCGTCGCCGGTCGATCAGCAGTTCGGCGTCGGCTGCCATGCTGTGCCTTCCCTGAAGCCCCCGGTCCGGCCCCCGCGATGGGGTGCGGGAGCCATGCCCCGCGCCGGGCAAGTCCTTGGTTTCGTTCGGCTCGCCCGGCCCGAACCGGGTGAGGCCGGTGTTCTAAGCATTTACCGCGGGCGTGGATACGGGGCGCGCGAAGAAATTGCGTTGCTTCGCGGACACCGTGAAAGCGGGCCGGCCTCAGGCAGCCTTGAGGGTAACGATTCCGGCCAGTTCCTCGGCCATCTGCGCCTCCAGCAGGCGCAGGTCGTAGGCTTGCTGAAGATCCAGCCAGAACTCAGCCTCATTGCCGAACAGCTTGCCGAGCCGGAGGGCCATGGCAGGGGTAACCGGTTGCCGCTCGGCGATCAGATCGTAGAGGGTCTGGCGGGATACGCCGAGGCGCCGCGCGATCTCGGCCTTGGCCAAGCCGATGGCGGGCAGGATCATCTCGCGCAACCACTCGCCCGGATGCATCGGGGCGAGGCCTGAGAGAAGGGGATCGCCGCTCATCAGTGATAATCCTCCAGATCGACGTCGATCGCGTCTGCACCGTCCCAGCCGAAGGTGATCCGGTAATTACCGCTCGCGTCGACCGCGAACCGCCCGCTCTGCAAACCCTTGAGACCGTGAAACCGAAGGCCGGGCTGATTCATCGCCTCCGATGCTTTGGCGGAATCGCGGGCCAGCAGGATCAAGCGGACCCGTTTCGCATTCGGCACGCTCAATCTGCGCGCATCCCCGTTTCGGCAAACAGGCGAAGCGCCTTGCTGCGGAACGACCGGATCGTGCGGGTCAGCTGACATGACCCGGCTCGATATGTCAACTCATACCTTACAGTTGATCATGCATCGAGCGTGACGACAAAAAAACCCGCGCGGAACGGAGGTTCCACACGGGTTTCTCGATACTGCGTGTCTGCCGCCCGGCTCGATGTCCGGGCGGCAGAGAGAGCGTCTTACTCGTCGTCGGAGCGCTTCTTGTTGAAGGCCGCGCCGAGGATGTCGCCGAGCGAGGCACCCGAATCGGCGGAGCCGAACTGGGCCATGGCCTCCTTCTCCTCGGCCACTTCCAGGGCCTTGATCGAGACCTGCACGCGGCGGGCCTTCCGGTCGAACTGCACGACGCGGGCGTCGAACTTCTCGCCGGTGGCGAAGCGCTCGGGGCGCTGGTCGCCGCGGTCGCGGGCGAGCTCGGCCCGGCGGATGAAGGTCTGCATGTCGGTGTCGACGATCTTCACCTCGACGCCCGAATCCTTCACCTCGACGACCTCGCAGGTGACGATCTGGCCCTTCTTGATCTCGCCGGCCTCGGCGAAGGGGTCACCGCCGAGCTGCTTCACGCCCAGCGAGATCCGCTCCTTCTCGACATCGACGTCGAGAACCTGGGCGCGGACCATGTCGCCCTTCTTGTACTCCTCGATGACCTGCTCGCCCGGACGGTTCCAGTCCAGGTCCGACAGGTGCACCATGCCGTCGACATCGCCCTCGAGGCCGATGAACAGGCCGAACTCGGTCTTGTTCTTGACCTCGCCCTCGACCTCGGAGCCGACCGGGTGCTTCTCGGCGAAGGCCTCCCAGGGGTTCTGCAGGGTCTGCTTGAGGCCGAGCGAGATGCGGCGCTTGATCGGATCGACCTCCAGGATCTGAACCTCGACCTCCTGGGAGGTGGAGACGATCTTGCCCGGATGGACGTTCTTCTTGGTCCAGCTCATCTCGGAGACGTGGATCAGGCCCTCGATCCCCGGCTCCAGCTCCACGAAGGCGCCGTAATCGGTGATGTTGGTCACGCGGCCCTTGAGCTTGGCGCCCTCGGGGTAGCGGGCGGCGATGCCCTCCCACGGATCGGCGAGCAGCTGCTTGATGCCGAGCGAGATGCGGTGCGTCTCGTGGTTGATCTTGATGATCTTGACCTTCACGGTCTGGCCGATCGTGACCACCTCGGACGGGTGGTTCACGCGGCGCCACGCCATGTCGGTGACGTGCAGCAGGCCGTCGATCCCGCCGAGATCGACGAAGGCGCCGTACTCGGTGATGTTCTTGACGACGCCGTCGATGACCTGACCTTCCTCAAGGTTGGCCACCAGCTCCGAGCGCTGCTCGGCGCGGCTCTCTTCGAGGACGGTCCGGCGCGACACGACGATGTTGCCGCGGCGGCGATCCATCTTGAGGATCTGGAACGGCTGCGGGGTGCCGAGCAGCGGGGTGACGTCGCGCACCGGGCGGATATCGACCTGCGAGCGCGGCAGGAACGCCACGGCGCCGTCGAGGTCGACCGTGTAGCCGCCCTTGACCTGGTTGAAGATGGTGCCGATGACCCGGTCGTTGTTCTCGAACGACTTCTCGAGCTTGACCCAGCTCTCCTCGCGGCGCGCCTTGTCGCGCGAGATGACGGCCTCGCCCAGCGCGTTCTCGATCCGGTCGACATAGACCTCGACCTCGTCGCCGACTTTCAGCTCGCCCTCGCGGCCGGGGCCGGTGAATTCCTTGAGTGCGACACGGCCTTCCGTCTTGGCGCCGATGTCGATGACGGCCACGTCCTTCTCGATCGCGACGACGCGACCCTTGACGACGGACCCTTCGGTGATCTCGTGTTCGAGGAAGCTCTCCTCGAGGAGTGCGGCGAAATCGTCGCGGCTCGGGCTGTGCCCCAGAGCGGTACCTGCGGTCATTCCATCTCCTGAACGGCCTCCCTCGGAGGCCTGTTGCGCCGGCGGCTCGCGTTGCAGGCACCCCCATCCGCCGCGGCCGCTCCCTGTTGCTTCGGGGAGAGGCGACCGGACCCATGGAGCCCGGTTTGCCGACGCGTCGATACGGATGACGAGGGCGATCCGTCCGGCGGCTCGGCGGGCGCGCCAGAAGACGAGCGCGCGAGAGCGGGTCCGGAAGACTCGGCTCCCATACAGCAACACCACCGAGAGTTCAACCGAACGGCCGAGGCCTTGAGGCTTGCTCGCCGGGACGGGAGCGCGCTACGTCTACCGGTAGACGAATGACCGCGTCGGACACGTTAAGCGACCAGGGATGGGTCGATGCCGGTTGAGTTCGGGCATAGGCGTACAATGAGGACACGGGTCGGGTGTCGGGCAATCGGCGGTGTCGGAGCCGCGCTGCCCGCCGCGGGACGTCGATCCGCACGGTGTCCCGCCTCCGGATCGTTCGAGGTCTGACCGCCCGATGCCGACCCCCTACAGCACGCCGATGGAGCTTTTGGCGCGGAAGCTCGATAGCTGCGCGCGCCTGAGCGATGCCGACCGCGCCGCGATCCTCGGCTTGGCCCACACGGTGCGCGTGCTGCCGGCGCGCCACGACATCGTCCGGTTCGGCGAGCGATCGAATCAATCCTGTCTGGTGCTCCAGGGCTGGGTCTCGCGCTACGCCGCCCTGTCGGAGGGCGAACGACAGATCCTGTCGTTCTACATCGCGGGCGACATGCCGGATCTGCAGAGCCTGCACCTCGATCGGATGGACCATCATCTCGCGACGCTGACGACCTGCACGATCGCGTTCGTCACGCACGATGAGCTTCACCGCGTGTTCCGGCAGCATCCGAATCTCATCGGCATCCTCTGGCGCGACACCCTGATCGATGCCGCCCATTACCGGGAACGGATCACCAGTCTCGGCCGGCGCCAGGCCCTCGGCCGCGTGGCCCACCTGTTCTGCGAATTGTATCTCCGCCAGCGCGCGATGGGGCTCACGAGCGGTCTGAGTTGTCCCCTCCCGCCCAAGCAGTCGGAACTGGCCGACGCCCTCGGGCTGACCAGCGTTCACCTGAACCGGGTTCTGCGAACGCTCCGGACGCGCCGGCTCGTCACCTTGAACGGGGGTCTGCTCACGATCGAGGATTGGGACGAACTGGCGGCGGTGGCCGAGTTCGACCCGACCTTCCTGCATCAGACCGTGGAAGGGGTGCCCGCATCCGAGCCGGCCGAGACGGTCTGACGCCGATCGCGGGGCGTTCTCAGGCGGCTCGGGCGAGAGACTCCGCCGTCCCCGGGACCTCGTCGGTATGGACGTCGAACCGCGCCAGGATCGCCGTACCGAAGCTCGTGGTCAGGGCGCAGTCGGTGGCATCGCGCCCGCGCGCCATGACGATGCGGCCGATGCGCGGGCGGTTGTGCCGGGCGTCGAAGGTGTACCAGCGCGGCCCGGACGGCCCGTCGAGATAGACCTCGAACCAGGCGGAGAAATCCATCGGCGCCGGGTCCTTGGGCACGCCGATGTCGCCGAGATAGCCGGTGGCGTAGCGGGCCGGGATGTTCATGCAGCGGCAGAACGCGATGGCCAGATGCGCGAAGTCGCGGCAGACGCCTTCGCGCTGCATGAAGCCGTCATGGGCGGTGCGGGTGGCGTCGGCACGCTGGTAGTCGAAGCGCAGGCGCTCGTGGGTGTAGTCGACGATCGCCTGGACGCGGGCCCAGCCCTCCGGCGTGCTGCCGAACAGCGACCATGCGGTCTGGGACAGCTTGTCGGTGTCGCAGTAGCGCGAGCCGAGCAGGAACATCAGCACGGCATCCGGCAGGTCCTGCACCGGGATCTGGCGCGCTCCGGGCTCGACCACGTCCGGCTCGCCCGAATCCGCCACCGTGAAATCCGCCGCCATGGTGATGCGGCCGCCGGGGGCCACGATGCGGGTGCACACGTTCCCGAACGGGTCGACGTGCTGGCGAACCGGCACCGGCGGATCGAAGGTGATCACCTCAGGGGTGATCAGATCGCCGTGCCGATCCGGCTGCACGTTCAGGAGCAGGTTCATCGGCGTCGGGCCGAACGTGTCGAAACTGATCGTGAAGCCGGTGCGGATGTGCATTGGAGTGGACCGTATTGGGCATCGGCACGGCGCCGTGCCAGGGTGCCATGCAGGGGAGACATGGACTGTATAGAGGCCTATAAAGCTTGGATACCGACCAAGTTCCGATGAACAGTGCTGTTTCCGAAGCCGATCTGCCTGAATGTTCGGCAGACGGAGGCCCGGCCTCTCACGGAGACTTGAACCGCGGCCGACCGGCAGTCGCCTCGGCCACGCGATGCTGCCCACGGCCGCGCCATGTTGCATCGCACAGGGCAGGCTCGTATTCCTGACGGTTCACCATCAGGGCCGGCGGCTTCCCGCGCGTCACGGTCCGCTGCCAGACGATCGATCCCATGACGGCCGACAAGCTCTCCCTGCCCAAGGACAAGATCCGGGTCCTGCTGCTCGAAGGCATCAACGACAGCGCCGTCGCGCTGATGCGGGCTGCCGGCTACACCAACCTGACCCGGCTGCCGAAGGCGCTGGACCGGGAGGCCCTGCACGAGGCGCTCCAGGGCGTGCACATGCTGGGCATCCGCTCGCGCACCCAGCTCGATGCGGCGGCCTTCGAGGTGGCGGACCGGCTGCTGGCGGTCGGCTGCTTCTCGGTCGGGACGAACCAGGTGGATCTGGAAGCCGCGCGCCACCGCGGCATCCCGGTGTTCAACGCGCCCTTCTCGAACACCCGCTCGGTGGCGGAACTCACGATCGGCGAGATCGTGATGCTGCTGCGCCGGATCGTGCCGCGCTCGGTCGGCGCCCATGCGGGCCGCTGGGACAAGTCGGCGGTGGGCTCTCTGGAAGTCCGCGGCAAGACCCTCGGCATCGTCGGCTACGGCAATATCGGCACGCAGCTCTCGACGCTGGCCGAGGCCATGGGCATGCGCGTGCTGTTCTACGACCACACCGACAAGCTGCGCCACGGCAACACCGAGCCCACCGAGACGCTGCACGCGCTCCTCGCCCAGTCGGACGTGGTCTCCCTGCACGTGCCGGAGACCGAGGCCACCGCCAACATGATCGGTGAGGCCGAGATCCGCGCGATGAAGCCCGGCGCCTTCCTGATCAACAACGCCCGGGGCACGGTGGTCGACCTCGAGGCCCTCGCGCGCGCGCTGCGCGACGGCCATCTGAAGGGCGCGGCGATCGACGTCTTCCCCGTGGAGCCCGGCTCCAATGCGGAGTCCTTCGTGAGCCCGCTCCAGGGGATCGAGAACGTGATCCTGACCCCCCATATCGGCGGTTCGACCGAGGAGGCGCAGGAGCGCATCGGCTCCGAAGTCGCGCGCAAGCTCGTCGACTACTCCGACATCGGTTCGACGGTGGGTGCCGTCAACTTCCCGCAGGTGCAGCTTCCCGCCCGGCCCACGGGCACGCGCTTCATCCACGTCCAGCGCAACCTGCCCGGCATGCTCGGCCGGTTGAACGACGTGTTCTCCCGCGGGCACGTCAACATCGCGGCGCAATTCTACCAGACCGACGGCGAGGTCGGTTACGTGGTCCTCGAGACCGATGCCACCGACGCGGATGCCGAGGTGCTGCTGGGAGAGATCCGGGCCATCCCGGGAACGATCCGGGCCCGGCTGCTCTACGAGCGGCGCTGAGCGCGGTTTTCCACCGTCATCGATCCGATCGACAGGGGGCGGATGAACGCTCGCGGTGTTGCAGCGTTCGTCTTGCGCGGCCACGCTGGTCGCTGTTCAAGTGAAACGCGGCCAATACGGGTCGAACGGTCGTCCGGCGGAGGATTTGCGGTGACGAAGCGTGTTTGGAGCGCCTGGGCCGGCATCGGGTTCGCCCTCGCGGGCTTGGCCTCGGTTGCCTCCCCCGCCTCGGCCGATTGCCTGCGCAGGGTCTACAACCGATCGAGCCTCGTCCTCGTGGCGCGTCAGGACGGCGGCCCGCCGGCCGTGCTGCTCCCAGGCCAATCCGTGACGATGCGGCTGTCGCGGCCGGGCCAGATCGATCTCGCCGCGTATTGCGGGATCCCGCAAGCCGGGGTTTCGCCCGTCGAACAGCGGACCTTCGATTACGAGGCGGTGCTTGACCGCTGCTTCGTCCGGTTCGGCGGCGATCTGTTCGTCCCGCAGCTCGGGCGCGGCTTCATCGGCCTCCAGGAGACGGCGCCCTTCACGGTCAACAACCCGCAGCAGGGCGATATCATCCTGGGACCCGCGGCACAGCCGGCCTGCGCGGTACCGGGCGCTGTCCTCGACCGGCGCGGCTGAACGTCAGAGATAGTGGCGGAACACCACGCCCCCGTCCGCGACGGCATCGGATGACGGGGGCGTCGCCGGTCCGACGATCGGGCTGAGAAGACGCAGGCCGATCAGGCCGAGGGCGCCCAGAACCGGAGCGACGAAGCGGAACGGGCGAACCATCATGAGCGCCTCCGTGGCGAGCTCACGGGTTCCAGGACCTGTCCTGTGTGCAACCCCGGCGCGCTGAACAAGCATCGCATGGCGGGCTTCTTTCCGAGGTGCCGATTCGCACATCGGCTGCGCCGGGGCTTGGCGGTTCAGCGGACGGCCGGGGCTCCGTTACGGCCGACCGTTTGCGTCGACGGCATCGCTGGCATGTCCGGCTGCGCCCTCCTATGCTGCGGAACCGGGGAGCCGTCCGCGTCGCGCGGTCGGGCAGGCGACATGGGCGGGAACGACGCGCTCTCCGGCGAACCGATGGCGTGAACGAGGACGCGCGTATGCTGAACCAGACGGGTAGTTCGATCCTGCGGGGCGATCTCGGCGTCGAGGAGACGATCGAGTCCGACAATATCGTCCGCTGGGATGGGGAGCGGCTCTACGTCGAGCAGGATGTCTTCCACAACGGCCAGCTGGTTCACCGCAAGTATCGTCGCACCGTGACCGAACCCGTGGCCCGGGCGCTCTGGGCGATCATCAACCGGGCGAAGCAGTAATCCGCGTGCAGCGGCGCTCGGCTCGGGCCGCCGTGCCTGCCCGGTTCGCGCCCGCTCGTTCCGTCACGTCTCGGATCGATGATCCACTGCGGTCCTGATCGGCCATGATCACAGGGTTCGAGGCCGGGGCGGCCGCGGCGGGGCGGACGACAGCGCCGCATCCTGTGCCCGCCGGCAGCGAGGGCGCGTCGATCGTCAGGCGGCGACCGCGGCCGGCGCCTCGACGAGGGCGAGGTGCGGCGGTGCGAGGCGTTCGAGCCGATCATGCGCGTCGTCGAAGGCCGCACGGATCGTCGCGGTCGCATCCTCGACGGCGACCAGCACCGCCAGCTTCTGGGCGCTCGCGCGATCGGCGAGCCCGCGTGCGGCCGCGACCAGCGCGTGTTCCAGGCTCAGCAATTCGGCTTCCGCGTCCTGCCCGGCCCCTCGGGTTGCAGCGGCAAGGCGGTCGAGGACGGCTTGGAGGGCATGACGCAAGACAAGCGTCCGCACGCGCTCCTGCAGGAGCGCCCGTTCATCGATCTTCATCGGAGTCAATCCGTGTTCCGGGGGCACGGTTAAGCTGTCATAGTTCGGCTGGTGGTGCAGCCACCTTTTTGCAACAGCGAAATCCGGTCTGTCCTCGACGCGAGACCTGTCACCGCGCAGAGTCGTCGGCTTCGCTCACCACGTTTTCGTGAGCTTTCGGGCACGGCGCGCCGATCAATACGGCGTCCCGCGCCCGCGTCGCGCGCCGAGAGCCTCCGCGTACCATGTCAGCTCATCGAGAAAACGCGCCGCGGCGGCTTCGAGCCGCGGTTCGTTGGGCGCGCCGTCTTCCGTGATGGCATCCTGCAGGCGGGGGATCGGCAGGAGCGAGGGGATGCTCGGCATGCCCATCTCGGCGAGCATCGCCCGCAGCGGCATGGCCGCGCGGACGCCGCCGAACTGCCCGGCCGAATAGCAGCAGATCGCCGACGGCCGCCAATAATACTCCTCCAGGAAGTGATCGAGCGTGTTCGTGAGCGCCGGCGGGACGCCGTGATTGTACTCGGCCGAGACCACCAGGAACGCGTCGGCGCGTCGGTACAGAGCGGCCAGCCGCTCCAGGGCATCCGGAGCGGTACCCGCGGGATATTCCTTGTACATCCGGTCGAGGAGCGGAAGCTTGAGCTCGGCGGGATCGACCAGAGGGGCCGCATGACCACGCGCTTCGAGCTGCGCGATCAGGAATCGTGCGGCCCGGATGCCGATCCGGTCGCTGCGGACGCTGCCGAGGATCACGGGCACAGTCAGTGACATGGCGGCCTCCAGGGAGGCCGATCATGCCAGGGAAGAACGCGTCGCTCCAGGGGGCTCCCGACGGGCGGTCAGGCCTTCGCGGGGCTCGTCAGTGCGGCGGCCGCGATGCCCACGGGGCCGCCCGTGGCGTAGGCGGCGATCGCCTTCGTCATCTGCTGGAAGAGGGATTGCAGGCCGTCGCTCGGCTCGGTCCCGGTGGCGTTCCCGGCCGACGCGACGCTCGCGCCCGAGCTCGTATCCGTCGCATCGGCCGACGACCCGTTCTGCGCGTCGCCCTCGGCGTCCGATGCCGCAGGATGGGCATGATGACCATGATGGTGATGGACGGGGGCCGAGCCGGTCGCCGTCTGGCCCGGACTCGAGAGCCCGGATGTCGAGGACGCGTCGTCCGAATCCCCTGGTGCCGTGACGCCGGTCTGCAGGCCCATCTGGCTGAAGTCGGATTGCAGCTGGAGCAGCGACGCCATCAGATCGCTGGACAGGGCCGGGCTCGCAGCGGCGCTCGACGTCTGCGTGGTCGAGCCTGTGCTGGCGCCCTGGGCGGTGCCGGTATCCTGGCTCGCCGCGCTGTAGCCGCTTGGGTCGACCGGCTGGATGCTGGCGGCGCGTGCCTGCCGCAGGGCGCTGACCAGATCCTGCCTGAGACTTGTTCCCGATACCGCGTTCACCGACATGCTCAGCCCTCGAACTGTTGCCGGGCTTCTGGCAGGCACGGGGCGTTCCAGAAATTCGCTTGGGATTTCAAGCACCCGTCCGCGCGGGAGGGCGGCAGGATCGGCCGTGCGGCAAATCCTGCCGGCTTGATGGACCCGTCCGGCATCGATCGGATCGGGGCCGGAATGGCCGACCGCGCATGGGTGAAGAATGCCAGGAGCGCGATGGCGTTCAGCAGCGCGCAGAGCAGGAACAGGACGCCGAGCCCGTCCGTCACGGCTTCGGCGCGTCGTCCCGCCTTCTGGATCAGGATGCCGCCCAACGTGAACACCGTGGCGATCGCCAGGGGCAGGCCGAAGACCGAGGACATCGCTGCCTCCACCGCCCGGCGTCAGGGCGCCTTCGGCGCGGTGCTGGCATCGCCGATGTGGCGCAGGTTCTCGGGCGGTGTCTCCGCCTCCGTCGCCTCCACGGAGGCGTTGCTGCCGCCGCTCACGGAATCGAGCTGCGGATGGCCCGATGCGATGCGCGCCGTTTCCGCCTGCCAGCCGGGATCGGATTCGCGGTCGCGTTGCAGGTCTGCCGGGCGGCCGAGATCCCGCGCCTCGTCCTGACCGAGATCCTGGCCGTTGCGGTCGGTGTGGGCGTCGAATTCCCGGAGGCTTGGGCGCTTCGTGCGCCGCGGATCGTCCGCATTCTGAGGCATGGCTGCCCTCCCGGTCCGGTTACGCTGTCGGATCAGATGATCGGCTTGCCGCCGGTCACCGCCACGGTGGCGCCGGAGACGTAGCTGGATTCCGGGCTCGCCAGCATGACGTAGACCGGGGCGAGCTCGCAGGGTTGCCCGGGGCGCTTCATCGGCACCTGGGAGCCGAAGGTGCGCACCTTCTCCTCGGGCATGGTCGAGGGGATCAGCGGCGTCCAGATCGGCCCCGGCGCCACGCAATTCACCCGGATGTCGCGCTCGGCGAGCATCTGGGCGAGGCCGCCGGTGAAGTTCTGGATCGCGCCCTTCGTGGTGGCGTAGGCCAGCAATTGCGGGCTCGGCGTGTCGGCGTTCACCGAGGTCGTGTTGATGATGGCGCTTCCGGCCTTCATGTGCGGCAGCGCGGCCTTCACGAGGTAGAACATGGCGTGGATGTTGGTCGCGAAGGTGACCTGCCATTCCTCGTCCGAGATCTCCTCGGGATTGGCGAACGTCTTCTGGTGGGCCGCATTGTTGACCAGGACATCGACCTGACCGAAGGCGCTGACGGCCTTCTCGATGATCGACCGGCAATGCATCGGGTCCTTCACGTCGCCCGGTACCGCCACGGCCTTCCGGCCGGCCGATTCCACGAGGCGGCAGGTCTCCCGGGCATCGTCGTGCTCGTCGTAGTAGCTCACCAGCACGTCCGCGCCCTCGCGGGCGAAGGCGAGCGCCACCGCACGCCCGATGCCGCTATCCCCGCCGGTGATGATGGTCTTGCGGCCCGAGAGCCGCCCCGAGCCCTTGTAATGCGCCTCGCCGTAATCCGGGCGCGGATCCATGTCGGCGTCCCGGGCCGGCGGGGTGAGCGGGCGCTGCCGATCGAAGGGCGGCTTCGGGAAATCCGTCATGGTGTCTGTCCTTCCGGGGCGTGCGCCGATGGCGAAAGCGGGATGCGACGTCATCAGGTCGCGGATCTCGATGACCGCGGCCGGCTCGACGGATGCCGGCGCCCGGGGCTTCAGGGGATCGCCACGGCCTCGCCGCCGGCATCGGCTCGCCCCGCACAACCCGACCCCCGCGACATTGTTTCGTCCGCCGAGCCGTTCCATGAGGAGTCGCGGTCATCCGGAGCTCAGCCGGGGTGAAGCGTGCGAGCGCGGAAGATCTCCGCGCCGGATCCTGCGCCCCACACAGTATTGTCGAGCTTACAACCGGGGTCGCCGAGCGGCAGATCGTGAGCTTTGCCGGTCAGGATTCACCCGGAACGATGCCGCCGGCGCCGGGTTTGCCCCTCATCGGCAAAGACGGGGATCACATGACCACGAAGCCACCGCCCGTTCCACCGGCCAACCGCTCCGACAAGGGACCCGGGAGCGCGACCGAGGCGCCTGTCTCGCAGGGCCGGACCGGCGCGCAGACCAAGGATCCCGACAAGGTCGGGCAGGCCGGGAACACGAAGGTGAACACCACCAACCAGGGCTATCAGCAGGACCGCTGACCGCCATCCCCGCGGCGGCGCACGGCGTTGCCGCCCAGGAGTTCAGAGACCCACATCGGAGAATGAACATGGCCAACGCAAGTCGGCACAAGGTCGGCCCGGGCGCTCAGGGCAAAGGCTCGGGGACCGGCGCCATGGTGGAGTTGCCGGAGGGTGTGCTGCCGGAGAACATGGTGCTCAGCAATCGCGACAAGTCGCGTCACAGCGATGAGCGGGGCCTCGACAGCAAGAATGTCCAGACCGAGCAGTATCAGGATCACGCCGGCAATCGGCAGATCGAGGCGGAAACCGCGACGGGTGTGGATGGAAACACCAGCGGGCTCGCGAATCCGCAGACGGATGAGTCGGGCGCGCAGAGCAGCCTGAAGAAACAGCAGCACGCCTGAGCCGGCGAATGTCGCCGGCACGGGGCCGCGCATCGCCCCCGTGCCGGATTCGGATGACGGCCGCAATTCAGCAGCCATGTGCGGTCTGGGCGCGATCGGGAGACGACTCATGCTGAGATCAGGATTTCTCGCGCTCCTGCTCACCGGCGCTCTCACCGTCGGCGCTGTCGCTCAGGCGGTGAATCCAACCCCGGGGACCGAGGCCGCGCAGTCGAACGGCCTTCTCGGTCTGCCAACCCTGATCCTCGTCGGTGTGATCGTAGCCTTCGCCGTGCTGTTCGCGTTTCGCGCCCGCAGACGCCGATAGAGGCACGCCGACGGCCCCGTCGAACGAGGCCCGAACCTTAATCCACGTGCGAGATCTGGCCCTTCGATCGTGCGAGATCCTATTCGGACGGCAACGCGACGCGCGGTGGGCTCAGATATCTGTGATCGTTCGGAGTCCGGCCTGAGCAGAGCGGCGCTGCCCTGTCGGGCACGCCAGGCCCGGCGGGCATGCGCGCGCGGCGGTGGCGGGTACGAGCGACCCTCGGGTCGCGACCGGCAGGTAACGCGTGTCTGAAGGCCATCTGCCCCGGCTTGACCGTCTGCTGGACCGGTTGCTTGCCGTCTCGCCCGCCTCACAGACTTGGTTCTTCGCGCTCCGCATCTGGATCGCGATGGCGCTGGCGCTCTACGTCGCCTTCTGGCTCCAGCTCGAGAGCGCGTCATCCGCCGCCGTGAGCGTCGCGATCCTGGCTCAGCCGAAGCGCGGGCAGGCGATCTCCAAGGCGATCTACCGGTTCCTCGGAACGATCACGGGCGGCGTGGTCGCAATCGCCTTTGCGGCGGCGTTCGGACAGGACCGGGTGCTGATGCTGGTCTGCTTCACCGCCTGGCTCAGCCTCTGCGTCTTCGCGGCACAATACCTTCAGGACACGCGTGCCTACGGGGCGATGCTGTCCGGATACACGGTCGCGATCATCGCGATCAGCAATATCGATGCGCCGCAATCCGTGTTCGACGCGGCGGTCTCGCGGGTCGCGGCGATTGCCGTCGCCATAACGGCGATCACCTTCATCAACGATGCGCTGGGCTCGCCGAGCACGTGGCGCGGCCTGCTGCCGCCGCTGGCGAGCGCGCTCCGATCCGCAAAGGCCCTGGCGCGCCACGCCCTGCGCGCGGGTGATCCTGGCCCGGACAAGGCCCTCGACCTGATCCGCGCCGTAGCCGCCCTGCGGGCCGACGCGAATGCGATCGCGGGTGAGCTTGACGACGGAGCCCGACGCGCGGCGGGCGCGCGCAGCGCCATCGCCGGGCTCTACGCCGCCATGGCCGCGAGCCGCAACTTCGCCATCGCGGCCCGCGACGCCGGACCGGAGCATCCGGCGATCGAAGAGGCGCGTGCGATTTGCGCCGGACTCGTCGGCAGTGGCGAATCCGGGATCGGTCAGGCGGATTTCATTGCCGCGCGCGCGCGGTTGCGGGACCTGATCGAGCGGGCCGTCCGCGACGGGGGCTGCGATCTCGATGCGGTGCTGACGCTCCAGCGGGCCCGCGACCTCGCCACGGCGCTGATGCTGGCGCAGGACGGCATGACGGCGCTCAGGACCGGGCGCCGTCCGCTGCGGATCGTGCGCCTGCCGACCCACCGCGATTTTCCGGTCGCGTTCCGCGGCGCCGCGCGGGTGGCGCTCGCCTTCGCGCTGGCGGCCGCCCTGTTCGTCGCCCTCGGCTGGCCGGCGACGACCTACGCTCTGGTCCAGGTCGCCGCGATGGGGGCGATGTCGTCGGTCAATCCCGACCCGCGGAAATACGCGAATGGCGTCCTGATCGGCATTCCCCTGGCGGCCCTGGCGGCCGGCCCGCTGCTGCTCCTCGTCCTGCCGCTGGTGAACGGGTTCCCGGTCCTGGCGCTCGCGGTGGCGCCGGTCGTGTTCGCGGCCTGCTTCCTGATCGCGCATCCGCCGACCGCGTCGATCGGCTTCATCCTGCTGGTCTATTTCCCGGTGCTCCTCTCCCCGGGCAACGCCCAGAGCTTCGACCCGCAGACCTTCTTCTCCAACGCCGTCCAGATGATGATCGTCGCGGTGATCCTGGCGACCACCGTCCGGATCATCCTGCCGATCCGGCCGGATCAGGCCCGGCGCTACGCCTTCGCGTCCGCGATCCGGGACGTGCGCGGCGCCTTGGCCGGAGCCGGGGGCGACGCGGTCGACCGGACAAGCCTGAACTGCGACCGCATCGTCCAGTATGCGCAGGTCAATGACGGGGCCGCGGTGGTGCGCGCCCGACGGCTGAAGCTCGCCTTCGCGATCGCCCATCTGGAGGCATCCGCCGCACGCGCCCACGACCAGCTCGGCGCCCTCGAGCGGGTGCCGGCCTTGCGGGCGGTCGCCGAACGCTCCCGGGGGGCGCTGGCCGGCGGCGTCGGGACGGAGATCGAAACCGCCGCGCAGACGCTCCTCGAAGCCGGCCGTGAGGCGGATGCATCCCAGCACCTCGCGGTGGCGCGGGCGGTGAGCGACCTCGTGGCGGTGGCCCGCGTCATGGCGCGGCACCGGCGCTTCCTTCGAACGCTGCGTCTGCCGGGATTCTGACCGCGCCGTCGGGGAGACACCGGTGCTCGAACGAGCCAGACCGGGCTGGCTCACGGCCCCGCGTTCGATGAAAGAGCGGCCCAAGCACCCGCCGCTCGCGAGTGCCGCCGAACGGCCGCGTCGCCCTTGCCCTCCTTATCCCGATACAACGCCGCATCCGCTGCCGCCATGAGGGGAGCCAGTTCGAACGAATCCGGCGGCGGCGTCGCGATCCCGATGCTGACCTCTCGGCCCTGGATCAGGAACGGTTCGGCGACCGCGCGGTCGACCTGCTGGGCGAGCCGCTCGGCCTCGCCCGGTTGGTGAATCGGACCGTGGACGATCGCGAACTCATCGCCCCCGACACGGGCAACCGCCGCCCTGGTCGGGACGACCGCCAGGAGCCGGTCGGCGATGGCTTGGAGGAGCAGATCCCCGGCCGCGTGGCCATACTAGACGTTGATCGGCTTGAATCCGTCCCGATCCAGGCAATACAGGGCGATCGCACCCCCGCGCGCCTCGGCCACCACGCTGCGGAACGCCTCGTGCAGGCCGAGGCGGTTCAGAAGGCGCGTCAGCGGCTCGTTCCGGGCCAGCGTCGCCATATCGTGCCGCAGGATGATCTGGCGGCGCGTGTTCATGTAGAGATCGCGGATGGTCTCGAACCCTTCGCCGAGGAAGACCGTGAACACCGTCGCAATCGCGATGCTGGTCGCATCGCCCCGGTGGGCCGCCGCCACGATGGCGGGGACGGTGGCGAGCCCGATGGCGGCGCCTGTGACGCGGGGCCTGAACGCGATGCGCGTCACCGTCCCGGAGCCGTAGCCGAAGACGAGCCCGGTCACGAGGATGGGGAGCGCGGGGTCGGACGCGAGAAACCCGCGCGCGGCGACGCATCCGATATGAGCCGCGAACCCGATGGTGAGCGCGGCATGGGCCGTCTCCCAGCGGGGCGCGCACTGGTGCCTCCAGGGGCGGTCCGACAGGGCGCGCTGATGACGACGTTCGAGCAGGCACTTCGAGGCACCGACCAGCGTGCCGGTCACGGCGATCGCAAACAGACATGCAGATTGGAGCCGGAACCCGGCGAAGCTCGCGACGCCGCATTAAGTGGCTGCCATGATGGCAGCCGGCAGCATGCCCGTCGCCAGCTCATCGACGGGGGCGATGAACAGGCTGTTTGCTTCCGGGCTCCGGCCGAATCGGCGCAACATGGCGCGTTTGTCGCGCTTCTACCGCGAAGGTTGAACCGCCCCACCCGCCCGATCGAAGCAAATCGCATCGCTCCTGTGCGGCAAAGAGTCGAGGGCTGAGGGCGGCCAAGCGGTCGTGACCGCGCCACGGGTGAGAATCCGCGGAGGAATCGGTCGGCTTGTTCGGCGCGCGCCGCCCCTCTCAAGCTGCCGGTTGCCCGACCCCCTGTTCCACGGGGCCGAGCCGCACGCGGCTGCGCACCCAGGCATGACGTGCCCGGTTGATCGGCCTGTCCCACACCAGCCAGATCACGACGCTGCTGACGAACACCACGCCCATCGCGAGTCCGGCATAGGGTAGCCGCTGCAGGGGCGACAGCGAGCCGTAGTGATTGTGAACGAAGATGAACGCCGGCCAGTGCATCAGATACACGATGTAGGACAAGTCGCCGAACGCTCGATCCAGCTTCTTCGACTTCACGTGTACGGTGGAGATTGCCAGCGGAACGGCTGCCAGGGCCAGAACGAGGTTGAAGACCGGATTGTAGATGAAATTCGCCCCGGAATTGCTCCCGCCGAGGATCATGGCGCGGAGAGCGGGCACGCTCACGCCCAGACCCAACATCCCGACGACGAGGCCCGCGGACGCGACGACCAGGGCCCGCGGGGGCACCCATCGCCAACGGGCCGCAGCGGCGCCGATCATGAACAGGACGAGGATCTGCGGCAGCGGTTCCGTCATGACGGAACCGCTCCTGACATACAGAATCGCCACCGAGGCGACCGACCAGCAGGCCAGGGCCGCAACGGCCGCACGGCGATCGACCTTGTGGAAGAGCAAATAGAGGATTGGAAATACCATATAGAACTGGAGCTCGACATCCAGTGACCAAGCTGGGACGATCGGCAGGTGGTCCAAGTTCCTGTAGCCGATCACGAAGAGACTGGACGCGATCGCAGCGTACTCGGTCGGGACCAAGTGCGGATACAGGGCGAATGTGATCGCCGAACACAGGAGGAATGTCGGAACGATTCTCCAGAATCTTGAGACGATAAATGTAAAATATCTATGCCTAGCGTAATTGTACTGCCTCTCCCACATGACGAATATCCAATACCCGCTCAACACGAAGAACAGGCATACGGCAGCATCGCCCAGACTCACGCGGCTGAAATGCTGTACGACAACCAGCAGGGCGAGGCACAGGCGGAAGAAGCCCGGAAACAACAACGTACAGCACTCCCACTTCAGGGGTGAGCATTTATAATTTCGTCTCTGTCGTGTATATGATATAGATCGAGATTGGAGTCCCGTTCACTGGTGTAATCTACCGATGAGCAGGCTGACATTGACGCAGGCCGCGCGCCGGTTTGCGAACAGCTCGGCTATTCGGCGCGCCGGACCCGGGGCCGCCTGCGCACGGTGAAAGCAGGAGCCCCCGCAAGCGATCGGATCTTGGGACGTTCAGGCCGCGAGGGATTCGAGCCGTTGCCTCTCCGGTCCGCGTCAAGGACGCTCCAGCATCGACGGGATCCGACGCCGGACACGTTCTGCTGATCGGATGGGAGGATCGATGGCTCCCCGAGCAGGACTCGAACCTGCGACAAGGCGATTAACAGTCGCCTGCTCTACCAACTGAGCTATCGGGGATCACGGAGGCGTCTCTACACACCGGCGCGGCCGGATGCAAGGGCTTTGATGCGATCGCTGCACCCATTCTGGCTGTGTGTCGCTGCGCTCCGTCGACGGACCGACGCGGCCGCATGGCCGTCGCCGACCGTGCGCGCACGCAGCCGGGATAGCCAACGAGACCCGAATCGTCCTCCCCGACGTCAGCCGCAGCGCCCGATCACCCCGCGATCGGCACCCGTAGTCGAGCTGAAATGCTGTGCAGATTTCGGGGTCGGACGTTCGGTGCGCCCGAAGGGATGAAATCGGATCCCAGGATGCGCGAGCAGTCATGCGCCAAATGTATACAAATACTCCCGTTCGACAGAAATTGATTGTCTTGGGTCGACGATTTTTTCGGCATTTGCCGGCTATATTTAACTGTGCAGACCTTCGGACTGCGGTATGGCTCGCGGGTCTCAGCCCTCGTGCAAAAGTGGCTTCGCTTTGATGCGCATCTCCCTCGGCCTCAAGCTCGCGGCAGTGGTCGGCCTCCTGACCGTCGTCGCCATCGGCATCGCGGCTTTCGCCGTGCGCCAGTCGGACCTGGAGCAGGAGCGCGCGGCAGCCACCGACAAGATCTGGAATGCCGGTCTGCAGGCCGGTGCGCTGGGGCAGGCGATCGAGCATGCGGTCGTGCAGGCGACGGCCCTCTTCACCTCCGAGGATGTGACGGAGGCCCGGACGCGCCTCTCCGCGCTCCATGAGGCGCTGGCCACGGTCGAGCAGGTGCGCGTGCCGTTCCTCGAGGCCATGGAGGATCAGCTCCCCGAGGACCGCCGCCGCCGGTTCGATCTCTTCGTCAAGGAATTCATCGCCTACCAGAACGACACGGCCGAGCTGGGCCTCACCGTGTCCCCCAAGGCGGCCCTGATCCAGGCGACCGACGAGGCGACGGTGAAGAACCGGGAGCACATGGTGGCGGAGATCGGCCTGCTGGGACGGGAAGTGCTGAGCCGCCTGAATGCCCGGCGCGCCGCTGATACCGCCGACCGCAGGCGGGCGCGGATCACGCTGATCGCCGTGCCGGCCGTGGCGCTCGCCTTCGGGATGCTCGTGGCGATCTGGATCATCTTGACGCAGGTCCGGCGGCCGCTGCATCGCCTCAAGGCCAGCATGACGGCGCTCGCCGCCAACGAGCTGGGTCGGCCGATCCCGTTCACGCATCGCCGCGATGAGATCGGCGAGATGGCCGGCGCGATCGCGGCCTTCCAGACGGCCCTGATCGAGAAGCGGGACCTCGACGCAGAGGCGCAGGCCCGGCGCGATCGCGACCACACCCGGGCGGAAAAACTGGCGGCCGCGACCCGCGAATTCGAGGTCGAGACACAGCGGGCGGTGGCCGATCTCGCGGGATCGGCCAAAGCGATGCAGGCGGCGGCGGACACGCTCTCGGGCAACGCCAGCGACGTGGCGGCCCGGGCGACCGTGGTGGCGGATACCTCCAGTCAGACGGCGGGCATCGTCGACAGCATCGCCAGCGCGGCTGAGGAACTTTCGGCTTCGGCCCGCGAGATCGAGGGGCGGGTCCGCCATACCAGCGAGATCGCATCCCTGGCCCTGGCCGATACGCGGGGTCTGGAGGAGACCGTCCGCTCGCTCACCGAGGCGGCGGAGGAAATCGGCGCGGTCGTGACGCTCATCCGCGACGTCGCCGAGCAGACCAATCTGCTGGCACTGAATGCCACCATCGAGGCGGCCCGCGCCGGTGCCGCGGGCCGCGGCTTCGCCGTGGTCGCGGCGGAGGTCAAGGCGCTCGCCGGCCAGACCGCGGTCGCCACCGACCGCATTACCGGGCAGGTCGGTTCGATCCAGGGCGCCGCCGACCGGACCGTCAGCGCCATCGAGTCGATCGCCCAGACGATCGCCCGCATGAGCCTGATCGCGTCCGAGGTCGCGGAAGCGACCGATCAGCAGGGCAATGCCAGCCAGGAGATCGCGCGGGCCATCCTGAACGCCGCGGCCGACGCCCGAAAGGTGTCCGAGAGCGTCGCCGGCGTCCGGGCCGCTGCCGCCTCCAACGAGGCGCAGGCCGATCAGGTGCGCGGCAGCGCCGCGCGGGTCAACACCGGAACGGACAGCCTGCAGCAGGCGATCGAGACCTACATGATGCAGGTCCACGGCGCCTGACCATCGTCCCGAACGGCATCCGCCGGCTCACGGGCCGATGCCGAAGGGCCGCCCGGCCCGCGCCGTCGCGGGCCGCTCGCCAGGGCTGATGTCGAAAGGAAGAATGGAGGCCTCGCCCGGAATCGAACCGGGGTGCAAGGATTTGCAGTCCTCTGCGTAACCACTCCGCCACGAGGCCTTACCGACAGCCCGCAGGCGCCGTGCGGAGCTTGGCGGACAGCTCCGGGTGCGCGTCTCTAGCAGAGGTCGGCGGTTCCAGGCAACGGCTTCGATGCGGCCGCCGGGCCGGATCGTTTCAGCACTGCCAGACCCGCGGCATCGGGAGGCCGCGGTAGCCGGCGAGGCAATGGGCCATGAGCGCACGCAGGGGACCCACGCCCCGCGCGAGGGCGCGCACCACGAGATGCCCGTTCCAGGCGCTCGCTGCCGCCTCGATCCCGGCCGGATCGGCCGCTTTCAGGAGGGCGCGGGCTTCCTCCAGCCGGCCCTCGGCCCCGTCGGAAACATCCAGCAGCGTCGCGCAGGCGCACGCGCCGCCGCCGATCGCCGGGCGGGCCAGGAGATCGCTGATCGGGCCCGCGATCGTGAAAGTGTCGGCATAGGCGAGCCGGCCGGCGCGACGCACGCGCCAGGAATCCGAGAACAGGCCGGCCGTGATCCGCTCGCCCCGGGCGACGCGGCCGAAGGCGACGATCTCCACGGCGAGCAGGGATGCGCCGGGGGCAAGATCCGCCTCGAAACGCCGGCTGACCCGGGCCTGATCGAAGAGGATCGTCTCCTGCGGCAGCCAGGCGAGCCTGGCCTCCGCCCCCAGGTTCAGGCGATTCTCGATGCGGCTCACCGGCCCGTCGGAGCGATAGATCTTCTCGGCGGCCGTGGTGGTGAGGGTGAGATCGGCCGCCGGTTCGAGCTCCAGCGCGATCGAGAACGTGTCGCCGCAGGCCACGCCGCCGGCCGTGTTCACGAGGACGGCTTCCAGGCCGCCCGCCCCCCGCGGGAAGCGCAGGCGCGAGGGGCCCGCCTCCGACAGGTCGAGGATCCGCGTGGCGCCGCCCAGGCTGGCCGGTCCGGCTCGCAGCCGGACGCGGCCGTCCGAACGCTGTCGGAGCGGCGCGGTCGCGGTCGTTCGATCCGCATCCGGGCTGTGCGCGTGCATCAGGCGCGCTCGGCCGCGTCGCTCGGCACCGCCTCGACCGGCACGGTCGGCCGATCGAGGATCCGGCGCCCGAACAGGCTCGCCGCGAGCTCGACCAGCACCTTGGCGCTGCGGCCGCGCTCGTCGAGGAAGGGGTTGAGCTCCACGATGTCCAGCGAGCGCACGAGGCCCGAATCGTGCAGCATCTCCATGATCAGATGCGCCTCCCGGAAGGTGGCGCCGCCCGGCACCGTGGTGCCGACGCCCGGGGCGATCGACGGGTCGAGGAAATCGATGTCGAAGCTGACGTGGAGGTGAGCGCCCAGGCCGTCGACCTGCGCGAGGATCTTTCGCAAGGGCGCGACCACGCCGAACTCGTCGATCGTGCGCATGTCGGTGATGCCGACGCGCCGGGCCGTCACCAGGGCGCGTTCACCCGCATCGATGGAGCGCAGGCCGAACAGGTGGACGTTGGCGGGGCTGAGGGCGGGCGGCGCCGGCTCGGCGAACAGGGGCGGGAAGCCCACCTCGCCGCACAGGGCTGCCAGCGGCATGCCGTGGACGTTGCCGGACGGGGAGGTCTCCGGCGTGTTGAAGTCGGCATGGGCATCGAGCCAGAGGACGTAGAGCGGCCGACCCTGCCGGGCGCAGTGCCGCATGACGCCGTCGATCGAGCCGAGGGAGAGGCTGTGGTCGCCGCCCGCGGTCACCGGCACCGCGCCCTGATCGAGCGCAGCCTCGACGACGCGGGACAGGGCGCCTGTCCAGGCGGCTACGGCCTCGAGACCGCGCCCGACCGCGGCGCCATCGGGCGCGATGTCGCCGTGATCGACGACCGAACAGCCGAGGTCGGAGAGGGCACGGACCAGACCGGCCGTGCGCAGGGCCGCCGGCCCCATCAGGGCGCCGGCCTCGCTGGTCCCGATTTCGATCGGCGCGCCGATCAGCGCGATGCGGCATTCGCCGCCGGGTTTGGCCTCGCTCGTCATCCCGTCCCCTCCCGACCTGCGCAACGCCCTCGCTCTAGCAGGCGGCGGGCCGCTGTTCGATGAGGCATCGCGGACGCCATGACCGGGCGGAGAGCCGATGCGCGAAAGACGAGCGGAGTACAAATCAAATATTGAAGTCGTCCAACGTGGTGCCTGCTCGCGCACATGGCCTTACGCCCTGCGCTGGTCGCTGCGGCACAGCAAAACAAATGCTTCTGTTTCGGATATGTTCGGGACTATTGCGGTGCTATTTGGCGTGTCCGCAAAATCTCGGTGCATTGCCGCCGTCACGAAAATTTAAAGAAGCGAATGGGATATAGCGCGTGAGGATGTGCTGAAGTGGCCACGGATGAATATGACGCTGTTGTCTCGGCTGAGCGTGCGGCTTCCCGCGATGATCATCGGCCTCGCATTGCTGAGCGCGACCGTCATGGGCGGATTGAGCTGGTATACGGCGCGATCCGGGCTGATCGATGCAGCGCAGGAGCGCCTGCAATTGGCGGCGGCGGCGCGCCGGGACGGCGTTGAATTGGTCGCGGACCGGATGCAGGCCGACCTGCTGGCGGTCGCCGCCCATCCTCAGATCGTCTCCAATTTCCCGGATCTGATCGAGACCCTCGATCTCGCGAAGGCCGACACCACTGCACTGCTCGAAGCTTTTCGGGCGCCTCAGACGGTCGAGGCACGGGTCGCGCTCGACGGCAGCGGCATGCCCACGATGTACGCACGTCGGCACGTCAAGGTGCAGGAGGTGGCGCGCAAGCTCGTCGCCCAGCCGGGCTACGCCGATCTGATCTTCGTCGATGAGGCCGGCCGGATCGTCTACACGACCACGAAGGGGGCCGATTTCGCCAGATCGGTTTCGGATTCGGATCTCGCGCAGACCGGCCTCGCCCGCCTCGTCGCCCGGCTGAAGGCGGCCGATCCGGGCGCGGTGCTGTTCGAGGATTTCGGCGCCTACCCAGTGGACGGCGTTCCGGCCGCCTTCATCGGCCGAGCCATGACCAAGCGCGCCAACGTCGCCATGGGGACCGCGCAGGCGGCGGAGCGGATCGGCTTCATCATCATGCGGGTCACCCCGGCCCTGTTCGATCAGACGCTGGCCAAGCGAGCCGGGCTCGGCGAGACGGGACAGATCTTCGCCGCCGGCGCCGATGGTCTCCTGCGCAGCAATCCCCCGCTGAACCCCGGTGCGAAGGCCGGGGGCAGCGTCGCGCTCCTGGGGATCGCCGCCGACCGTCTCAAGGCGGGCGGTGATCTCGTCGTCACCGCCCCGGACGGACCGCACTTGGCGGCCACCTCCGCGCTCAGCGTGCTCGGCGCGCCCTGGATCGTGGTCGCCGAGCAGTCGGAGGCCGAAGCGATCGCGGCGGTCCGCGCCCTCTCGTACACGCTGGTGTTGATCGGCCTCTGCATCCTGGCGGCGACGACCGTGCTCGGCCTGCTGCTGGCCCGCTCGATCGTGGCGCCGCTCGGTGCCCTGACCCGCGCGCTGAAGGCGCTCGCCGACCGTCAGGCGCTGCACGATGTGCCCGGCAGCAGGCGGCGGGACGAGATCGGCGACATCGCCCGGGCCGTGGTGACGATCCACGAGATGTCCCTGGAGGATGCGGCGCAGCAATTGCAGACTCGCGAGGCCGGGCGCCTGCGGGAGGAGCAGAACCGGCGGGCCATGCTGCAGGAGCTGGCCGACGGATTCGAGCGGTCGGTCGGCGGCATCGCCGAGGACCTGACCGAGGCCGTGTCGGCGCTTCAGGACGCGTCCGGCGCCATGCGGGTTGCGGTCGCGGGCACGTCAGAGCGCTCGACCAGCGTCGCCGGGGCGGCCCGCCAGACATCCGACAACGTCGACACGGTCGCGGCGGCCGCCGAGGAACTGGGCGCGTCCGTGCGGGAGATCGGCCGTCAGGTCGAGCAGGCGACCGGCCTGTCGGCCACGGCTGTCGGGGAGGCCCGGCGCGCCGAGCAGACCATGACCGACCTCGCCACGGCGGCGATGCGAATCGGCGATGTCGTCGGGATCGTCTCGACCATCGCCGGGCAGACCAACCTTTTGGCGCTGAACGCAACCATCGAGGCGGCCCGGGCGGGCGAGGCGGGGCGCGGATTCGCGGTGGTCGCGGCCGAGGTCAAGGAACTCGCTACCCAAACGAGCCGCGCCACCGAGGAGATCGGGCGGCAGGTGGCCGCGATCCAGACCGTCACCGGGGATGCCGTGTCGGCCATCCGGGAGGTCGCCTCGCAGATCGAGGCGATGAACGAGGTGTCGACCGGCATCGCCGCAGCCGTGGACCAGCAGGGCGTCACCACCCAGGATATCGTTCGCAGCATGAGTCAGGCATCCGCCGGAACCGGCATGATGACGGCCGATATCGCCGAAGTCGCCCGGGTCGCCGACGATGCCGGCCACGCTGCCGCCTCGGTGGCGCAGGCCTCCGACACCCTGGCGGCGCGCGCGGAGCAACTCCGTGCTCAGGTCGCGCAGTTCCTGGGTCATATCCGGGCGGCCTGAAACCGTGCCCGAGCGCGTTGTCCCGCGGGACATGACGGCGGCGTGCCCGCGGACCTTCCGAGCGCGACGGGTTCCTCCCCCATGCGGCCCATGTTGGTCACCTGACTGCGCCGAGGCGCGCGCCTCCCCTGGCGTCCCGGGCTTGCCCGGTATCGCTCAAGCTTCTTGGGAGGAGTCGGAAGCGGGCGTGGAGCAGACGGCACCGCTGCGCCCCATCCCCGATTATCCCTACCCCTGCCCCCTCCCCACAGGGGCGAGGGAAGACACGCGTGTCTTTCAGCCTGATGTGTCGTGACGCGCTCGCGCCGAACCGGTATCCACCCGGGCGGAGCGCGCCCGAGCGGATCCTCAGGCCGCCTCGGCCGGCGCCGGCGCCGGCTTGCGCGCCGCCTGCCCGGCAAAAACCTGCGCGGCGAGCGGCAGTTCGATCACGGCATCGAGGCCGCTCTCGCGAGCGTTCTCCAGAATCAGCCGCCCGTCATGCGCCTCGACGATGGCCTGCACGATCGAGAGGCCCAGGCCGAAGCCCCGCGCCTCGTTGAGGTTCCGGGCCCGGTCGCCGCGGACGAACGGCTGCAGCATCGCCTCGCGCTCCGCCTCCGGAATGCCAGGCCCTGAGTCGCGCACGCAGACGCGGACCCCGCGCGCGGAGGTCTCCATGTCGACCTCCGCCCGGCCGCCGTACTTCACGGCGTTGTCGACGAGATTCGTCACCGCGCGCTGCAATTCCTCGGGGCGACCTCGGACGAGGACGTGGCGGCTTCGGCCGACGCTCACCGGCGCGCCGATATCCGCGAAATCGTCGCAGACCGTCTGCACCACGGAGGCGAGGTCGACGAGCGTGAAGCTGCTCGCATCCCGCGCCTGACCGTCGCGCACGAAGGAGAGGGCCGCCTCCACGAGTCCGTTCATCTGGTCGAGGTCGCGCAGGGTGGCGGCCCGGGCATTGTCGTCCTCGATGAACTCGGCGCGCAGGCGCAGGCGGGTGATCGGCGTGCGCAGATCGTGGCTGATCGCCGCGAGCATCTGGGTGCGGTCGTCGATCAGCCGGCGCACCCGCGAGCGCATCCGGTCGAGCGCCCGCGACACGGCGAGCACTTCGCGCGGCCCCGCCTCCGGCAGGGCGACGTGGTCGTCGCGGGCTCCGAACGCCTCCGCGGCGCCGGCGAGGCGCTTCAGCGGCGCGGTCAGCGCGCGTGTGGCCCAGACGCAGAGCAGCGCCAGCGTGAGCGCCAGGAACACCACGGTGAAGATCAGGGCGCCCTGCTTGGGCGGGCGGAGCGGATCGTTCGGCAGGGTGGCCTGCAGCGTCGCGCCGCCGGCCGTGACGATGCCGACGTGGAGCCGTCCGGCCGAACGCTCCTGCTCCGGGTCGCCCGCGGACAGGTCGACGATCGTGACCGGCCGGCCGGCGCCGTTGCGCAGGCGGCGGATGACCGGCAGATCCGGAACCGGTTCGGCCCCGGGCGGAGCCTCGCCGTCCCAGGCTTCGACATGGAGCAGCGGCAGGCCGCGCCCGCTGGCCAGGAGCGCCGGCCGGGCCGCCGGATCGACCGAATCGAGGAGCCGCGACAGCATGCCGAGGCGGCTCGCGGCGACGCCGGGCAATTCGTCGGGATTCTGCGGCTCGTGCAGCAGCAGGAACGCCGCGGTGGCGACCATATGCGCCACCGCGATGCCCGCCACCACGAGCAGCGCGATCTGCCCCGCGATGGTCGCGGGCCGCAGCCGGGCGCGCAGCCGCCGCAGCACGCTCATGAGCGCGTGACCTCCGGCGTGAACAGGTAGCCCCCGGAGCGGATCGTCCGGATGAATTCGGGATTGCGGGTATCGCGCTCGATCTTCTGGCGGATCCGGGAGATCAGCACGTCGATGCTGCGCTCGAACGGGCCGGCGGCCCGTCCCTGCGTCAGATCGAGCAGCTGATCGCGCGACAGGACCCGGCCGGGGCGCAGGCACAGGGCGTGCAGCAGGTCGAACTCCGCCCCCGTGATGGCGATGCGGGCGCCTTCCGGTGAGAGCACCTGCCGGAGGGACACGTCCAGCGTCCAGCCGGAGAAGTGCAGGCGCCGCCGCTCGTCCGTGTCGGGCGCCTCGGCGGCCACCCGGCGCAGGATCGCGCGGATGCGGGCGAGAAGCTCCCGCGGGTTGAACGGCTTGGCGAGATAATCGTCGGCGCCGAGTTCCAGCCCGAGGATCCGGTCGACATCCTCGGATTTCGCCGTCAGCATCAGGATCGGGATCTGCGAGGATCCGCGCAGGCGGCGGCACAGGCTCAAGCCATCCTCGCCCGGCAGCATCAGATCGAGCACGATCAGGTCGATGCGCGATTCCGCGAGAGCGCGGTCCATGTCGGTCCCGTCGCCGGCGAGCGTCACGCGGCAATCGTTCCCGCGCAGATAGCGCGCGATCAGCGTCGAGATCTCCCGATCGTCCTCCACGACCAGGATGTGGGGGGTTGCCGGTGTCGTCATCGCGACGGAGTCTGTTTGCGGTTCGGCGTGCATCATCGCGCTATCATGCCCCGAACCGGCGATTATTCGAAGACGGCCGGCAGAACCAATTTGTAAGCGCGTGTTTCCCTGCCGCCGCCCGCAGCGATACGCCCGAGGCGCGGCGTCATCTCTTTCGCGGGGCCGCCATCGAGGGCCGGTCCGAGGCTGACCTCTTCCCGGTTGCTTCCCGTCCTGCGGCGAATCGTCGAGCCGGACTCCCCATGCGGATCACCCCGGCTAACTCCCCGGATCAGCATTCGCCCAGCTTGACGGGTGAGGCCGCCATCCGGAATCCCCCGTGTCGAAGCCCATCAGTGACTACGCCCTCATCGGCGACACCCATTCCTGCGCCCTGATCGCCCGCGACGGCTCGATCGACTGGCTGTGCTGGCCGCGCCACGATTCGCCGGCCCTGTTCGTGAAACTCCTCGACGACGAGACGGGCGGCGCCTGCAGCGTGGCGTTCGACGACCTCGACGGGACGGCGCGGCGCTACCTGCCCGACACCAACATCCTGGAAACCACGTTCACGACGCGCACGGGCCGGGCACGCCTGGTCGATGTGATGCCGGTGAACCCCCCGAGCCCCGAGCCCGAGGAGGGCCCGGATGGCGAGGGCGAGAGCCGGCTGATCCGCATGCTCACCTGCGAGGCGGGCAGCGTCGCCGGCGTCTTCTGGGTGTGCCCGACCTTCGATTATGCGCGCCGCCCCAGCACGCCCAGCGTCGAAGGCGCGTCCGTGCTGTTCGAGGCCGGCGACTGGCGGCTGCGGGTCAACGCGCATCCGCAGCCGGTGCTGAGCGATGGCCGCGCCGAGATCCGCTTCACCCTGGCGGCGGGCGAGACCGCCTATCTGGTCCTCACCCACGGCGAGGATCAGCAAGACGCCTCGATCGACGACTTGTCGGGCGCGCAGCGCCGCCTGGAGACCACGGAGGCGTACTGGCGCCGCTGGTGCGCCCGCAGCACCTATCGCGGGGCCTATCGCGACGCGGTGATGCGCTCGGCCCTCTGCCTGAAGCTGCTGACCTATTCGCCCTCCGGCGGCATCCTGGCCGCCGCGACCGCGGGCCTGCCGGAGGCCGTCCCGGGCAACCGCAATTACGATTACCGCTTCACCTGGCTGCGCGACGCCTCCTTCACCGTGACGGCCTTCGTGATGCTGGGCTACGTGCGCGAAGCCTCTGAGTTCCTGCGCTTCCTGCGCGAGCGGGACGGCACCTACGGCCGCGAGACGCGCCTGATGTACGGGATCGCCGACGGCATGCCGCCCGAGGAGGAACTCGACCACCTCGCCGGCTGGAACGGCGTGCGGCCCGTGGTGATCGGCAACCTCGCCGAGGCGCAGGACCAGCACGACATTTACGGCGAGTTGCTGCGGGCCCTGTGCATCTTCCTGGAGGCGGTCGACTACGACCCGCCCGAGAAGGTCAACGACCGTCTGCCCGAGGTGCTCGACAACCTCACGGCGCGGGCCATCCGCCACCGTCACGACGCGGATAGCGGCATCTGGGAGCTGCGGACGGGACCGCGCCAACAGGTCCACACCAAGGCGATGATCTGGGTGGCGCTGACCGATGCGGCGCGGATCGCCCGGAACATCGCGGGCGTGTCCGAGGCGAAAATCGCGGAATGGGAGCGCATCGCCGCCGAGGTCCGGCAGGACTATCTGGACAGGGGCTGGAGCGAGGAGAAGCAGGCCTATGTCGGCGCCTACGACGCGCACCACCTCGACGCCGCCGTGCTGCGCGTCGCGCTGTTCGGAGCGCTCGATCCGAAGGACCCGCGTACGCGCGCGACGCTCGCCGCGGTCGAGCGCGAACTCGGGGTCGGCGACCTGATCTACCGCTACCGGATGGATGACGGGCTCGTGGGCGACGAAGGCACCTTCACGGCCTGCGCGTTCTGGCGCGTCGGCTGTCTCGCCCTCGACGGCCGCACCGCCGAGGCCAAGGCGGCCTTCGAGCGGCTGATCGCCCGGGGCAACGATCTCGGACTGTTCGCCGAGGAGATCGATCCGGATACCGGCGAGCAGCGCGGGAACACGCCGCAGGGCTTTTCGCACATGGCGCTGATCAACGCCGCCCTGCGCCTGGAGGACAGCATCGCGCGCTACGGACTCGCGGACGCGGCGGATGCCGGGGCGCGCCGGGCCGCCGAGTAATCGCTCATGCGGCCCACATCGATCGGAAGGCCGTCAGAATAGTCGCGGAGCAGGTTGCGCCGGCCGTCCACGACGGTGACGATTTTCACGCCGCTGACCGGATCGAGATCCGAGTCCGGAATGGTTCCTCGCTCGGAGCCGATCGCCTCGTAGATGTTGAGTCCTTCGTCCCGGGCGAGGCGAGTCCAGACGATGTCAACCGCCGTGTTCACCGTCACTTTTCCCGGCGGGTCGCGCGCGGGCGTCCCGCCGCAGATCGCTGAAATCCAGCGGGCCGACGAGACCGCTGGCAAGCCCGCAATCCCATGCCATGCGGAGTTCGGCGACATCCTGTTCTCGGAGCTGGCGGCGCGTCGACCAGAGCCGCACGGCGTCCCGGACCGCTTCGCTCGTCGAGGCGTACTCCCCCGCCTCCACAGCGGCCCGAATTTCGGCCGCCATAGGCCCGGTGAACACCACCGTCATGCGCTCGATGTCCGCCCTCTGAACCGCTGCCCTGAAGAGCCCTCGTCGGTATGAACAAAGAATAATTCTGCATACCGACGAGGCAAGCTGTGCGGGCCGTCGCCTCGACGGCAATGTCTCAGATTACCAATCGACGCGGCCCGGCGGGAGGGCGACCGTGCAAGCCCGATGTCGGCGCCATGTCGACAAAACCTTGGGGCCGACATTTTGCGACGCGGGTCCGATGGCGAACGCGCCCCGACCTGCAGCGAGCGATGGTTTTCGCGCTCAAGCGGCGATCTTCGCCGCCTTGTCGGCCTCGCCCGCCTTCTCGGTGGACGCCGCAACGCCGCGGCTGGCCCGGAACTGGTCCAGCAGGCTGTCGCCGAGGCTGTTCAGCACGGCTTCCGTGGCGGCCTCGGCGGCCGGGTCCGCCGCCGGTGTCTCGGTCCGATACCAAGCCAGGATCTGCTCCGGCAGCGCGTCCAGGATCGCGCCGACCGGGTTGTTCGGTTCGGCTGCCGCCGCGGCGTCGGCGGTTCCGATCGCGGTTTCGGCGACGACGATTTGTGCGGCCTCGGAGGAGAAGGCGGTCCGGCGCTGGTTCTCCAGCGCGGCGCGCCACGTGGCGTCGAGCGCCTCGGCCTCGCGGCGCGCGGTCTCGCGCGCGACCGCCGCCGCCGCAATGGCGCGGGCGGCTTCCCGGGCCTCGTCGCGGGCGGCCTCGGCCTCGTAGCGGTTGAGCAGCACGAGGACCGGCTGCATCTCGGCCCCCGGCAGGGTGCCGCAGGCCTCGATGGCGCAGGCGATGATCCGCTGCGACAGGCCGGTGCCGCGGACGGGCGCCGCGCGGCGGGCGACGTCCTGCCACGCCCAGAGCGCGGCCTGCATCGCCGGCAGCAGCGCATCGGGCAGACCGGCCCGGTGGTGCAGATCCGCGAAGGCCCGCGGATCGCGCAGGGCCCGGGCAACGCCGGCATGGTCCTGGCCGGACAGGTCGGCGAGCGCCGCGAGGGCGAAGTCGGTCCGCCCGGACAGCACGGCGCGCAGGATCAGGCCGGCGGTCAGCTGATGGCTCGTGCGCAGATGCGTGACCAGCCGGGCGAGGCCGGCGGCCCCGGAATTCTCGCAGACTTCGAGGGCGACGCGCTCGCCGACCTCCCGGCGCAGCCGGTCGCAGCGCTCGCTTCCGAGCCAGCCCCGGTCGATGACGAAGCCGGAAAGCGCCTGCGCCACCGCGAGGCCGATCGCGTGGCGCACCTCGGGCGGGAGATCGGCGCGGACGAGCAGGGCCTCGCGCAGATCGGCCTCCGCACCCCGGCGTTCGATCATGCGCAGCATCCGGCCCGCGGTGATCTTGGCGGTCGGGTTCCGGACGAGGGCGATCAGGGTCTCGAGTTCGCCGATCTCCGCCAGCGCCCCCGAGACGGTGTGGGACAGGTGGTGCCGGGCGGCGATCACCGCCCGCGTCGCCTCGTCGCCGAGGGCGGCGGCGTCCACGAGGTCGGCATCGGTCAGCACCGGTGAGCGCGCCAGGACCAGACGCGCCACCTCCGGCACATCGCACGAGAGCGCGACCACCAGGGGCCGCGGCGTCCGCGCCGAGGCCGCGCAGGTTTCCGCCAGGGCCCGGCGAACGATCGGCGAGGGATCGTCCAGGAGGGTGAGCAGCGCGGTCTTGGCCTCCCAGGCCTCGTCCGTGGGAAGGCCGCCGTAGAGATAGGCCCGCGCCAGCACGGCGGCGGCCTCGGCGCGCCGGGCCGCGGAGGCGGTCTGTGTCCGGGTCAGGAACTCGCGGATGATCATGGACCCCTCCGGGGTGCGAACAGGCTGTTCCTGACGCCGGCCGGGAAACCCGCCGCAGCGAGTTCGGCCGGGCGCCGCGGCGGCAACGGCGGGTTGACGAGGGCGCTGCCGGGCGGCGTCGCCGCAGGTGCGGCGAGTGCGCCGGTCGTGACCGGATCCGGCGTGGATGTGCCCGTGAACGGATCCGCGCCGGTCCGCGGGAAATAGGTCGGCGCGTCGTGCGGGGCCGGCTGGGCGAGGTTCCGCGCCTGCAGGTTCCGCGCTGCGGCGTCCGTGGCCGCGACGCGCGGATCCGTCTGGAACAGGCTGCGCAGGTCGCTGGTGCCGCCGAAGGCCGTGGCGGCGCTCGTGTAGGCAGAGACCGCCTGCGGCGCGGCCGCCTCATCCTGGCGCAGGCCGGTGAGATCGGTGGCGGCCGCGCCCTGGGCGGCCGCCGCGAGGCTGGCGTAGAGTTCGGCCGCGCTCCGCGGACGGCCGGTGCGGTCGTAGAACAGGGCGCGGTTGGCGGCGGCGGCCTCCGGCAGGTCGAGGGCGGCAGCCCGGGCCGGGAAGGCGCGCGCGGTCCCGATCAGCGCCGCCGCGCCCTTCGCGCCGAGCACGTGGGCCACGTAGAGGTCGCCCGCGGTCGGCTCGCGGCCCAGCGCCCCGGACAAAGCCTCGGCATTCTGCTGCGTGAGGGCGCCGGCGAGCGTCGCCGAGACCTTCGGGTCCCGGCGCAGATCGAGGATCGCCTGCCGCTGCCCGGCATCGGCCACCGCGTAAGTGCCGTCGGCCTGCCGGGTGATGGCGTCGGCCTGGGCCTGCAGACCGAGCCGCGGTCCGGCATTCTTCATCACGCCGAGCCAGGTCTGCTCGATGAATTGAAACAGTCCCGTCGCCGACGAGGTCCCGGCCTTCGCGGCGGGATCCAGGGCGGATTCCCGCCGCGCCGCGGCGAGCAGGTAGTCGAATCCGACGCCGCTCGCCATGGCCCCGTCACGGATCGCCTGGACCACCGGTCCGGAAGCGGCCGTCCCCGGCATCACCCGCGCCGGCGGCGGGTTTTCCGGGGGGCTGGACGGCGTGGTGAACAGGAACATCCGGGCGCGCACGGGGGCTGGAGACCCCCGGAATCTGCGCCCGCCATGGTAAACAAGTCCTCAATCGGTCCTGGAGGAACAGGTCCGTTTTCAGGACGGGGAGAACTCGCCCGCGCCCTTCGGACGGCGCATCTGGAAGCGTGTCTCCGGCGTGGCGTGGAAGTAGTCGAAGTAGCCGCCGCGCATGATCGGGTGCATCGCGCCGGTATCGACGAGGCCGTCCTTCACGTAGGCTACATCGACGTAGATCGACACGACCTGGCCGATCACCAGGAAGTTCTCCGCCTCGCTGCCGTCCAGCGGGACCAGCGGCACGGTCTGCAGCCAGCGGCATTCGAGGGCAGCCGGCGAGGCCGCGACCCGCGGCGGGCGCACCTTCTGCGAGGGGGCGGTCGCGAGCTTGGCGAAGGCGAATTCGCTCTCGCCGCGCGGCAGCGGCGCCGAGGAATCGTTCATCCCGTCGCGCAGATCCCAGGTGGCGAGGCTGCACACGAACTCCCGCCCCTCCTCCGCGAAGGTCATGGCGTCCTTCCGGCCGACGGACGAGAAGGCGACCATGTCGTCGGCGACCGCGTTGAAGAACGAGTAGGGCGCGAGGTTCAGCTTGCCGTCGCGGCTCATGGAGCTGATCCAGCCGATCGGCCGGGGCGCGACGATCGCCTTGAGCGGGTTGTGCGGAAGCGCGCGCGCCTCCCGCGGGACGTCGAGATCGTAATGCACCGGGTGACCTCCGAAGCGCCGCCGGCTGGGGCACCGGCAGCGGGACAGATTGACCCTTAACGCATGATCGCATGCGAATGGCGCTCGATCGGACCCTATTCATGGACCGATCTCCCTATCGATGCGCCTTCATGCAGTGAAGGCAACCTCGCATGCGGCTCAGAGATAGGTGACGATCTCGTCGAGCGCAGGGCGCGGCCGGTCGGAGGGCACTTCGCGCGCCCGGCCGATATGGACGAAGCCCGCGAGCTTCTCCCACGGCGCCAGACCCAGCGCGTCCAGCACGCGGCGGTCATAGGCGAACCACTCCGTCAGCCAGGATGTCGCGAACCCGGCCGCATTGGCGGCGATCACGAGGTTCATGGTCGCGGCGCCGGCCGAGAGCACCTGCTCCCAGTCCGGGATCTTCACGTGCGGACCCGCCCGCGACACCACCGCGACGACGACCGGGGCATGCGCCAGCCGGCCGCGCTCCTGCGCGAGCCGCTCCGGCGTCGCGTCGGGATTGTCCGCCTGGAAGGTCGCCGCGATCGTCTCGCCCACCCGGTCGCGCGCCGCACCGGCGATCACGATGAAGCGCCAGGGCGCGAGCTTGCCGTGATCGGGCACCCGGGAGGCCGCCGTGAGGATCGTCTCGAGCTGCGCCCGGTCCGGACCGGGCTCGTCCAGCAGCGGCGGCGGCACCGAGCGGCGGGTCTTCAGGAGATCGAGGGTGGCGGTCATGCGCTCCGTCCCGGGTTCGCGATGCGGATCGGATGTGGCATGCGCCGGTCGCCCGGAAAAGGGCCGCGGGGACGTGCGGCCTTGCCGTCGCCATGGTCCGGATGCAGAGGCGAGGCGGATAGCCGGACAGAGGCAAGGGGTCCGATCGATGCGCACGAGGCTGGCCGCGACGGCGTTGGCGATTGTCGTCACGGGATGCGCGCTCGTGCCCGCCCGCGCCCAGCAGGACCCCATCCAGAACCGCCTCGGCGGCCCGCTGCCCTCGCCCTCGATCACGACGCCGGATCTGCCGCCCGCCCTCCCCTCCGCCGAGCCGGAGGCGCCGCTCTCCCTGTCGGCGCTGCTGTCGGGACCCGGGACCCCGCTGCGCCAGGGCCTCGCGTGGCGGATCTACGAGGAGGCCGGCGACGGCGTCCGGCCGTCGATCGTCGCACGCTCCTCCGAGGCCGAGCCGCGCTTCGTCCTGCCGCCCGGCACCTACACGGCGAATGTGACCTACGGCTTCGCCAGCGCGTCGAAGCGGATCGTCATGGCGGGCCAGCCGATCACCGAGACGCTGCGCGTCGCCGCCGGCGCCCTGAAGCTCTCGGGGGCCGTCGGCGACCAGAAGATCCCTCCGGCCGAGGTCTCGTTCTCGGTCTTCGTGCCGGTCGGGACCAATTCCGAGGGCCGGCTCGTGCGCTCCGGGATCAAGACCGGTGAGCTGCTGCGGCTGCCGGAGGGCACCTACCATGTGGTCTCGATCTATGGTGAGTCGAACGCGATCCAGCGGGCCGACCTCCGGGTCGAGAACGGCAAGGTGACCGAGGCGACCCTCAATCACCGCGCCGCGACCGTGACCCTCAAGCTCGTCGCGGCACCGGGAGCGGAGGCGTTTGCCGGCACCGCCTTCTCCGTGCTCACGCCCGGCGGCGACACGATCCGCGAGGCGATCGGCGCCTTCCCGCAAGTCACGCTCGCGGAGGGCGACTACGTGCTGATCGCCCGCCACGACGGGCAGGTCTACACCCGCGAGTTCAAGGTCGAGAGCGGGCTCGACCGGGATATCGAGGTCGTGGCCAAGGCGGGCTGAGGCGAAGGCCGCGTCAGGCGAACCGCCGCGCCAGGGCGACGCAGAGCGCGACGGCGGCCGCCGCACCGATCATCGCGGGCTCGATCCGCTCGCCGAGCACGAGGGCGGCGACGCCGAGGCCGAGGAATGGCTGCAGCAGCTGGAGCTGCCCGATCGCCGCGATCCCGCCCCGGGCGAGCGCCCGGTACCAGAACACGAAGCCGATCAGCATGCTGAACAGCGCGACGTAGGCGAGCCCCGCCCAGGCCGGCAGCGGGATCGCCGAGACATCGGCCGGTCTCAGCATCAGCGCCAGCGGCAGGCTCACCGGCAGCGACAGGACGGTCGCCCAGGCGATCACCTGCCAGCCGCCGAGCCGCCGCGCCAGGACGCCGCCCTCGGCATAGCCGAGGCCGCAGACCACGACCGCACCCAACATCAGGGCGTCACCGGCCCCGGGCGGAGTCTCGAGTCCGCGGGCGGCGAAGCCGACGGTGACGAGGGCGCCGCAGATCGACAGCAGCCAGAACACGGCAGAGGGGCGTTCACCGGAGCGCAGAGCGCCGAACAGGGCGGTGGCGAGCGGCAGCAGGCCGACGAAGACCGTGCCGTGTGCCGCGCTCACCGTCCGCAGGGCCAGGGCCGTGAGCAGCGGGAAACCAACGACCACGCCGGCCGCCACGATCGCCAGGGCCGGGATGTCATGCCCGCGCGGCCGCTTCTCCCGGAGGAGCACGAGGGTGGCCGCGCCGGCGATCCCGGCGAGCGCGGCCCGCGCGGCGCTGACGAACAGCGCATCCATGCCGGTCAGCGCGAGCCGCGTCGCCACCAGCGACGCGCTGAAGATGGAGACGCCGATGAGACCGTCGATCCACGCGCCCGCAGCGCCCGGCCGCGCCGATGTCATCCCAACTGCCTGCCCCGCCACGCATCCCTCCCGCTCGCGCCAGGGCATCGAGGTGACACCGCAGGCTCGGTGCAGCCAGAGACGATGCCCGGCCGGGCGGCCGATCTGTCCTGGCATGCGGGCAGTACGGTTCGCGGCCACCGACCTCGGCGGCGTCTTCGGCCGGGCGTGCGCGCCGGTCGCGGATGGTTCCATGTTCCAGTGATTAACATTTCTGCGCGGAGGCGGAACGATAACAAGGTCCGGGTCTTACCAGCGACCCATAAGGGCACTTTGGAGACTCAGATGCGCCGCCTTGTTCTCGCTACCCTCGCCGCCGCCGCCCTGGCCGGACCGGCCCTGGCCGCCAACGAGGCGCCCCCGACCGTCGCGCCGAAATTCGAGTCTGTCCCGCAGGATGCGGTCCTGAGCTACAACCTGATCGGGCTCAACGTCACCGACGCGCAGAACAACACCGTCGGCGAGATCAAGGACCTCGTGATCGATCACGACAAGCTCACCGGCTACATCGTCTCGGTCGGCGGCTTCCTCGGCATGGGCGAGCACTACGTCGCGGTCTCCCCGGCCTCGATCGCCCTCGGCTACGATGCCAACGCCAAGAAGTGGAAGGCGGTCATCGGTGCCACCAAGGATCAGCTGAAGTCGGCGCCCGAGTTCAAGTACGACGGCAAGTTCAAGCGCTGAACATCGGCATCCGTCCCCGTCCGCCGATGGGCGGGGACGGCTCTGCACCGCCGAGACGATGCGCGCCGGCCGAGTCAGACCTGACGGTCGAGGGCCTCGCGGGCCAAGCGCGCCACCATCGCCTCCCGCCGCGCCTGACGCAGGATGATCCGGGCCGCAGCCCGCGCATTCGCGGCACGGAGGGCAGCTTGCGGACCGCCCTCGCGCAGCGCGCGCCAGGCCAGGGCGCGAAACCATTTCATGTTGGCGAGCGCCGCCGCCCGGCGGCTGATCGGACCGCCGACATCGAGCGGCTTCTCGAGTGTAACGGACGCCATTGGCTCAATCCTGGACTGCAACCCGCCGCTTGTCCGCTTTCAAGACAAGAAATGGCGTTGCCTGGGCATTTGGGCAATAGAGATGCCATCGACAAACTTCTGACGGATCGTGAAAATTCGGCATCCTCGAAATGCGGTACGCCGAAGGGGCGCAGCTTCGGGTCATCTGCCGTGGCCACGCGGCGGCGAGGCGCGCGGGAACGCGGCGGCGCGGCGGTGACTTCCCGCTTCGGAACGGCCCGACACCGCGTGTCGCCGGACGTCTGCGGCGAGGAAGCCCGTGTCGACGATCTTCGATGCCCATACCTTCGCCCTCACCGCGCATGCGGGCCAGCTCGACAAGGGGGGCGAACCCTGCATGCGGCACCTGGAGCGCGTCGCGAACGCCGCCCTTGCCCGGGCCGGCCATGCCCGTCTCGTCGACGGGCTGGATGTCGACCCGATGGAGATCATGCAGGCCGCGCTGCTGCACGATGTGCTGGAAGACACGCCGCGCACCGCTTCCGACCTGCGGGCGGCCGGCTTCGCGCCGGCGATCGTCCGGACCGTGACGCTCCTGACGAAGCCCGCGGCGCGAATCGCCTATTCGGAGCGAATCACCGCGCTGATCGAAGCCGATGACCTCGCCGCGATTCTCGTGAAGATGTCCGATACCGAGGACAATCTCGTCCCCGCCCGGATTCCGCCCGCCGCATCCTTTCTGAAGGAGCGCTATGCCACCGCATTCGCGCGCCTCAGAGAAGCTGCGGCCGCCAAGGGCTATACGGGCCGCTGACGCCGCACCGCTCCGGTAATGCCGGAACCCCGGCTCCACCCTCCGGTTGGCTTCATATCCGACGCGGGACCCTCCGGACCGCCGCTCCATAGGTTTGAGGTCGTGCCAGGCCCTTCAAAGGGCTGGTGCTCCTTCGAGGGGCGCGTCGAACTGGCGGCTGCGACGTCCGCATGTCGGAGTGGATCGGGGCAGAGAGGCACCCTCATGAGCACGTCGAAGAAGAATCCGGCCGCAGACCGCCATCACGGGGGACCCGGGAGCAGTCACCAGGATGCCTCGAAGCCGCAGGCGCCGCATCATGAAGACCCGCCGCCCGGCGCCCCGACCAACGATTCGAAATCGCACGTTTCGGGCGGCGGCGGCGAGCGCGACAGCCACCACACGCATAGCGGCCAGGGCCGCGCACCGGATCGGACGGATCGTTCGCACTGATTGCCGCGAGCACGTCTCGTGATCCCGGGCGTCGAGCCCGGCGCCCGAAGACCTGATCGTCGGGATCGGAACGTCCGGCTCGGGAACCTTCGGCGGGGCGGGCGGTAATCCAGGCGCCGCACGAGATGGTCACGTGATGAGGACGCGCGCTTGATCCAGCCGACCCCGCAATCGACCGCCCAGGTCGCCGGGCACCCGATCCACGCGATGCTGGTTCCGATTCCGGTCGTGTGCTTCGTCGGGACGCTGGTGACCGACATCGCCTATTGGCTCACCGCCAACATGCAGTGGGCGAACTTCTCGGCCTGGCTGCTGAGCGTCGGGCTGATCGTATCGGCGCTGGCAGTGCTCGCGGGCCTGATCGATTTCTTCGGCGACCGCCGGATCCGGCGGATCCGAACGGCCTGGATCCACGCGGCCGGCAATGCCGTGGCCCTCGTCCTCAGCATCATCAACGTCTTCGTGCACAGCCGTGACGCCTACACGTCGGTGGTCCCGACCGGGCTGATCCTGTCGGCCGTCGTGGTGCTGATCCTGGGGCTGACCGGATGGCTCGGCGCGGCACTCGTGCATCGTCACGGGGTGGGCGTGCAGGCGGAGGAGCGGGCGTGAGACAGGGCATGACCAACGGCCGACGGATCATCGCTGCCGCGATCCTGCTCCCGCTCTGTGCCTGCGGGCCGGATCCGATCGACCCGCAGACGCAGGTCGGGCCGAACCCGCCGCTGCCCGAGCCGCACCAGTATCTCCTCCCGCCGATGCACGTCTCCCATGTGGTCGGCTGGAAGGAGGGCGAGACGCCGCAGGTCGCCGCGGGTCTCCAGATCAAGGCGCTGGCCACGGGCCTGAAGAACCCGCGCTCGATCCTCGTGCTGCCGAACGGCGATATCCTCGTGGCGGAGAGCGGCGGCCCGACGCCGCCGGTCAACCGGCCCAAGGAGATCATCATGGGCTGGCTGGAGCGGAAGTCGCATTCCCCCGAGACCCCGGGCCAGCGCATCACCCTGCTGCGCGACGCCGACGGCGACGGCGTGCCGGAGCAGCGCTCGATCCTCCTCGACAAGCAGAACTCGCCCTTCGGCATGGCGCTGGTCGGAGGCGACCTCTACATCGCCGACACCGACGCGGTGATGCGCTATCCCTACAAGGCCGGCGAGACCCGGATCACCGAACCCGGCGTCAAGCTCACGGAACTCCCGGCGGGTCACATCAATCACCACTGGACCAAGAGCCTGACCGCCAGCCCGGACGGCACCAAGCTCTATGCCGGCGTCGGATCGAACAGCAACATCACCGAGAACGGCATCGACGAGGAGAAGGACCGGGCGGCGATCTGGGAGATCGACCGGGCGACCGGCGCCCACCGGCTCTACGCCACCGGCCTGCGCAACCCGAACGGCCTGACCTTCGAGCCGCAGACCAAGACGCTCTGGTGCGTCGTGAACGAGCGCGATGAGCTCGGCCCCGATCTGGTGCCGGATTACATGACCTCGGTGAAGGATGGCGGCTTCTATGGCTGGCCGTACAGCTACTGGGGCCAGCACGTCGATCCGCGGGTGATGCCGCAGCGGCCCGAGCTGGTCGCCTCGGCGATCATGCCCGACTACTCGCTGAGCTCGCACGTCGCCCCGCTCGGGATGACCTTCTACACCGGGACCGCCCTGCCGCAGACCTATCAGGGCGGCGCGTTCGTCGGCGAGCACGGAAGCTGGGACCGGAGCCCGCTGAACGGCTACAAGGTGGTCTACATCCCGTTCGAGAACGGCAAGCCGGCTGGCAAGGCCCAGGATGTCGTGACGGGCTTCGTGACCGATAACAGCGAGGCCCGCGGACGTCCGGTCGGCCTCGCGGTCGACAGCCACGGCGCCCTCCTCATCGCCGACGATGCCGGCGGAACGATCTGGCGGGTCACCGGCGCGAATTCGCAGTCTCAGGCCGCACCGAACGCGATCGTCCGTTGATCGAGCCGAACAGGAGGGGCGCCGCGTGACGATCTCAGCCCGTTCCCCCACCGCGATCAGCGACGAGGGACGGCACGCGCGCGACCGCGGCGATCCGGTCACCGCCAATCCGTATCCGCCGGGTTCCGACGCGCATCGCACCTGGGAGCGCGGCTACCGCATGCCCGACGAAGAAGCGCCGGCATCCGAGCCGGCGGCGGAAGAAGCGGGCCGTTCCGACCGAGCGTCGTGACGGCGTCACCCGGCTGGGGGCCGGGAACAGCCGCGCTGACGTCGGGTTCCCCGGACGACCGGCGGCACTCCGTGCCTGGCTGCCGGCCCGATAGGGAGACACACGCCATGAAACCGATGATTCTCGCCCTCGCCGGCCTCGTCGCGATCGCTGCGCCCGCCCTGGCTGCCGAGAGCGGCGGCACGTCCCGCTCGGGCACGGCCAACAGCACCGGTCCGAACGATGCCGGTTCGGGATCGAGCCCGGGTGCCAAGGGCAGCGGGCCGTCGACCGGATCGATGAGCCGCTCAGGGACCACCAACAGCACGGGTCCCAACGATGCCGGATCGGGCTCGAAGCCGGGTCCCTCGGGCCGCTGACGTCGACCGCTCCGGCGCCGACACGATGCCCCGCCCCCTGGGTGTCGGGCGGGGCGGAGAACCGCGACGGGGGCCGCTCGGAGGCCGCCCTGACCGTCGCCGCGGCCCTCTGAACTCCGGCGAACATCCCGTCCTGCCGGGCGGCCGCGGTGCCCGTTACGGGAACGGGGGCCGGTCGCCGAAAATTCGATCTCGCGAACACGCCTCACGGAGGGGTCATGCCGCCATTCAGCCGAATCGTGTGCCTTGGGCTTCTGGTTCTCGGCCTCGCCGCCTGTGACGACAAGCAGGCGCAGAACAATACGCCGACGAAACCGGATACGCAGAAGCTGGAGCCGCAGACGGATCAATCCGCGCCGAGCCCCCAGAAGCGGTAGCGGGTGAATCGGCGGCCGCCGGGAAACCCGGGCGGCGCGTCGCAGGCTAGGTCCCGGCTCGATTCGACTCGGACGGCACGTCGCCCTTCAGGTCGATGATCATCGGGGTAGCGGCTGCGAAACCCTGGGCTGCTTGCGCGATCAGGTCATCGAGCGCGTCGATGAGGTCGAGCGTCCGATCGACGGCCTTGGAGAGGATGCCGTTCACGCCTGCCCCCGGGTTGGAGCGCGCCGCCGTCGAACGGCGGCGCCTCAAAGGTTGCGTGTCATACGAAGCGCATCGGCCGTGATCAGACGAAATGCATCGGCAGGGCCCGGGCGAGCATCTCGGCGTAGGTGCCGGCCAGGACGGCGAAGGTCGCGGCGGTGGTCGCGGCGGCGACGGTGAGGCGGGTGGTGAGGGGCATCGTCTGTCTCCATCGGATCCGCAATGGTGTTCGCGGCGTGTCTCCGATGTAAGCTCAAGCTTTCAGGGTCGACGTGCTCCGGCACACGACCCATGGAAGACAGTCGAAGGTGGGGACTGCTTGGTTATCGTCGCCCCCGATCACCACCTGCGCGGTTCGTCGGGAGGGCGGCATCCGGCTCAGCAAGCCGCGCAGATTGGCTTGGCCGTCCGCTGCCCCTCGCGTTCGAGGCGATCCAATGCGGCATCCCGCCCCGAGCCCGGTGACGCGGCGCCCCGCCGTTTCCCGTCGCCGACGGGCGGCGTGCTGGCCATGCCGCTCAGGCCGGGCCTGTCCTCGGAGTCCGTCCGGCCCGGGTTGCGGGTCTTCGCGATGGCCGACCGGCCGATCGGATCCGCACCGATCGGCGCCCAGGCGGCCCGCTCACGGGCGGATGCGTCGAGCTGAGCCGTGGGATCGACGCCGCCCGCGCGCGCTCCGAGACCGGGTGTCAGGAGCTGGCCGGGCTCGGCGTTGCGCGGCAGGGCGCCGTTCGAGACCGCGACCGGTGCGAAACCCGCGTCCGGCGGCGCGGTAGCGGACGTCGCGACACAGGCCCCGAGGGCCGTCGAGCAGCAGAGGAGGATTGAGATCCGAAGCGCGACGATGGCGGGCTCCTCACGATTTGGGGTCCCGCCCCGCCCGGCAGCCGAGGCGGCGAAACGCCTGGCCGCGGTCTACGCCGGCGGCATCACCCTTGAGCGCGTCTGAGCCGCGAGCCGGCCGCCTTCGGCCGGATCCTCGAACCGCTTCTTGATAGTGAAGGGATGGTGGGCGCACTAGGGTTCGAACCTAGGACCCGCTGATTAAGAGTCAGCTGCTCTACCAACTGAGCTATGCGCCCGATCGCATCTGCGATCCGCCCCGGCGGCCACCAAGTCCGCTGGGGTGGCGGGCTGATACCAACGTGGCCGGGAGCTGTCCACCCCCGGCCGGCATTTTTCTCATTCCGCAGCGGCATGCTGCGCATGCACGCGCACCGCATGGGCCGCGAGCTTGTTCAGCGCCGAGAGATACGCCTTCGCGGACGCGACCAGCGTGTCGGGGTCGGCACCGCGGGCGGTGACGCTGCGCTCGCCGTCCCGCAGTCGCACCGAGACCTCGGCCTGCGCGTCCGTGCCGCCGGTCACGGCGTGAACCTGATACAGCTCCAGCTGCGCCTGATGCGGAACCAGCGCCGAGATCGCGTTGAACACCGCGTCGACCGGCCCGTTGCCGTCCGCCTCCTCGATCCGGGTGCCGGTCTCGTCGGCGATGCGCAGGGTCGCGCGCTGCGGACCCCGGGTACCGGCGATCACCGACAGGGAGACCAGCCGGATCCGATCGTGGGCCGTGGCGAGGTTCTCGTCCACCAGCGCCGCGATATCCTCGTCGTAGACGTGCTTCTTGCGGTCGGCCAGGGCCTTGAACCGCTCGAACGCGTCCTGGAACTGGTTGTCCGACAGGTGCAGGCCGAGATCCTCCAGCTTGGAGCGGAACGCCGCCCGGCCGGAATGCTTGCCCATCACCAGGGAGGTCTTGGTCAGGCCGACCGAGGCCGGGGTCATGATCTCGTAGGTCTCGGCGTTCTTGAGCATGCCGTCCTGGTGGATGCCGCTCTCGTGCGCGAAGGCGTTGCGGCCGACGATCGCCTTGTTGAACTGCACCGGGAAGTTCGTGGCATGGCTCACGAGCTTCGAGGCGCGGGTCAGCATGGTCGATTCGACGCCGGTCTCGTAGGGCAGCACGTCGGCGCGGGTGCGCAACGCCATCACGATCTCTTCGAGCGCGGCATTGCCGGCCCGCTCGCCGATGCCGTTGATCGTGCACTCGACCTGCCGGGCGCCGCCCTCGATGCCGGCGAGCGAATTGGCGATCGCCAGCCCCAGATCGTCGTGGCAATGGACCGAGAACACCGCCTTGTCGGCGTTCGGCACCCGTTCGCGGACGCTCGCGAACATGTCCCGGTACTCGGCGGGCGTGGCGTAGCCCACCGTGTCGGGCAGGTTGATCGTCGTGGCGCCGGCCTTGATGGCCGCCTCGACGCAGCGGCACAGGTAGTCGATCGGCGTGCGGGTCGCGTCCATGGCCGACCATTCCACGTCCTCCACGAGGTCGCGGGCCTGGGCCACGGTCTTCAGGATGATCTCGACCACCTCGTCCTGGCTCTTGCGCATCTGGTGGGCGAGGTGGATCGGCGAGGTCGACACGAAGGTGTGGATCCGCGCGCGCTGGGCGTGCCGCACCGCCTCGCCGGCCCGGGCGATGTCGGCGGGGATCGCGCGGGCGAGGCCCGCGATGGTGGCGCGCTTGGTGCGCTTGGCGATCTCCGACACCGCCTCGAAATCGCCGATCGAGGCGATCGGGAAGCCGGCCTCGATGATGTCGACCCCCATCGTGTCGAGGAGTTCGGCCACCGCCAGCTTCTCGTCGAACGTCATGGTGGCGCCGGGGCATTGCTCGCCGTCGCGCAAGGTGGTGTCGAAGATCAGGATGCGGTCGCGGGCGTTGGTGCTGGTCGTGGTCATGGTCTTACCCTGTCGCGGGCCGCCCGGCGTATGGCGCGGCGCGGCGTGATGCCCAGGCGGGCGGGTTCGCGAATGAAAAAATCCCCTGAAGGCCCAGGCGCGCGCCCGGACGGCCCTCAGGGGCGGGTAAGCAGAAGCGGAAGGCGAAGCCCGGCACGGCGCGCACGCGACCGCGGCGCCGTCGCGGCGGCCTTGTCGGTCTCGGTCGCTGAGCCGGCTCTGGCCAAGGCTCGTCTCTCCCGGGTCGGGCGCGGACGGCATGGAGCGGCATCCGCGCGATGGGCGGCAGAGGTAGCGCCGGAGCGCTGGAAACACAAGGGCGCCAGACACAAGGGCGCCTTGCCAATGGCCGGTTGCCCTCGATAAAGCCCGCCGGCACGTCGAGAGAACCCGCGAGACCGTCATGGCGACCTACAAGCTCCTGCTCCTGCCCGGCGACGGGATCGGCCCGGAGGTCGCTGGGGGCATGCAGGTGGTGCTGGACGCCCTCAAGGAGACCGGCCTCGCGACCTTCGAGACCGAGACCGACCTCGTCGGCGGCTGCGCCCTCGACGCGCATGGCGTTCCCCTCGCCGACGCGACCCTGGAGCGCGCCAAGGCGGCGGACGCGATCCTGCTGGGCGCGGTCGGCGGCCCGAAATGGGCGGGCGTTCCCTACGAGAATCGCCCCGAGGCCGGCCTGCTGCGCCTCCGGAAGGACCTCGACCTCTTCGCCAACCTGCGCCCGGCGATCTGCTACCCGGCGCTGGCCGAGGCCTCGGCGCTGAAGCGCGAACTGGTCGAGGGCCTGGACATCATGATCGTCCGGGAACTGACCGGCGGTGTCTATTTCGGCGAGCCGAAGGAGATCACCACGCTCCCGGACGGCTCGAAGCGCGCGGTCGACACCCAGGTCTACACGACCGGCGAGATCGAGCGGATCGCCCGGGTCGCCTTCGACCTCGCGGCCAAGCGCTCGGGCCGGGTCGCCTCCGCCGAGAAGCACAACGTGATGAAGTCCGGCGTCCTCTGGAAGGAGGTCGTCACCCAGCTCCACGCCGAGCATTATGCCGACATCCAGCTCGAGCACATCCTGGCCGACAATTGCGCCATGCAGCTCGTGCGCCGGCCCAAGCAGTTCGACGTGCTGGTGACCGACAACCTGTTCGGCGACGTGCTCTCCGACCTCGCCGCGATGCTCACCGGGTCGCTCGGCATGCTGCCCTCGGCCTCGTTGGGCGCGGTCGACGACAGCGGCCTGCGCCGGGCGCTCTACGAGCCGTGCCACGGCTCGGCGCCGGACATCGCCGGCCAGGACAAGGCCAACCCGATCGCCATGATCGGCTCCCTGACCATGTGCCTGCGCTACTCCTTCGGCCTGGGTGATGCGGCGGACGCCCTCGACGGCGCCATCACGGACGCGCTCGCGGCCGGCGCGCGCACGGCCGACATCGCCGGCGCGGGCACGAACCCGATGGGCACCCGCGCCATGGCGTCGGCCGTGGCCGATGCCCTGAAGGCCCGCGCGGCCTGATCGTCCTGAGACAGGGGCCGGGGGATCACCGGCACGCGCGTGTTTCGACGCATGGCGGAGTGCCGCGCGCTTCGCTAAGACGCGGCCATCGAGAAGCGGGAGCGTCATGAAGGTCGAAGACGGGGCGTCCGAGCGCGCGAGCGCGGATTTCGGATTCGAGCGCGTGGCGCTCGACGAGAAGCAAGGGCGCGTCGATAGCGTCTTCCACTCGGTGGCCCGGCGCTACGACATCATGAACGACCTGATGTCGGCGGGCCTGCACCGGGCCTGGAAGGCGCAGCTCGTCTCGATGCTGCGGCCGCCGCAGACTCGGGCCTTCGCGCATCTCGACGTGGCCGGCGGCACCGGCGACGTGGCGTTCCGGGTCCTGGCGGCCGGCGGCCCACGCACGCGTGTGACGGTGCTCGACATCAACGAGTCGATGCTGCGCGTCGGCGCCGAGCGGGCGCGGGAGCGCAAACTGGACGAGGCTGGCGACCGGATCGCCTTCGTGACCGGCAATGCCGAGAGCCTGCCGCTGCCGGATGCCGCCTTCGACGCCTACACGATCGCCTTCGGCATCCGGAACGTGCCGCGGATCGAGGTGGCTTTGGCCGAGGCGCGGCGCGTGCTGAAGCCGGGCGGCCGCTTCCTCTGCCTCGAATTCTCGGCCGTCGACATCCCGCTCCTCGACCGGATCTACGACGCCTACTCGTTCAACGTGATCCCCCGGATCGGCGCGCGGGTGGCGGGGGACGCCGATTCCTACCGCTACCTCGTCGAATCGATCCGCAAGTTCCCGACGCGGGGCGCCTTCGCCGGCATGATCGAGCGCGCCGGCTTCCGCCACGTCACCGACCGGCCGCTCTCGGGCGGGATCGTGGCGATCCATTCGGGCTGGAAGGTCTCCTGATCTTGGCCCAGATCCGCGAAGTTCCTCCCCCCTCTGCGGGGGAGGGTACCCTGCGCAGCACGGGGGGAGCGGGGAGCGACGACGCGGAGGGAGGCATTGGCCTCCATGAAGGTCGCGCCACTTTCGGGAGCGGGGTCCCCCTCTTCCGACCCTCGCTGAAGCGAGGTCCACCCTCCCCCGCAGAGGGCGGAGGGGGACTGCGCCCATGATCAGCGCCGTCATCAATCTCTTCCGCGGCGCCCGGGTCGGCTTCGTGCTGGCCCGCGAGGGGGCGCTCGCTTTCGCGGATCCCTCGGAACTGCCCCCGCACCTGCGCCTCGCCCTGAGGATCGGCCGGTCCCTGGAGCGGCCCGGCCTCGATGACGGCGCCGCCCGGCTGTCGGCGGCGATGACACGCCTCGGCCCGTCCTACGTGAAGTTCGGCCAGTTCCTGGCGACCCGGCCCGACATCGTCGGGATGCGGGCCGCCTTCGATCTGGAAAAGCTGCAGGACCGGGTCCCGCCCTTCCCGCAGGAGACGGCCCTGCGCGTCGTGGAGGGCGCCCTCGGCAAGCCGGTCAACCAGCTGTTCGTGTCCTTCAGCGAGCCGATCGCGGCCGCCTCGATCGCCCAGGTCCACAAGGCGGTGGTGCAGGATGCCGACGGCACGCAGCGCATGCTCGCCGTCAAGGTGATGCGGCCCGGGGTGCGCGAACGCTTCATGCGCGACCTTGAGGTCATGCGCTTCATGGCGCGGGTGGTGCACGCCCTGTCGCCGCAGGCGGAGCGACTTCGGCCCCGCGAGGTCGTGGAGATCCTGGCCCGCTCCGTCCTCATGGAGATGGATTTCCGCCTGGAGGCGGCCGCGGCCTCGGAAATCGCGGAGAACACCAAGGACGACCCCGATTTCCGCGTGCCCAGGCCCGAATGGGAGCTGACCGCCCGCGAGGTGCTCTCGGCGGAATGGATCGAGGGGACGCGCCTGCACAGCGCCGCCGAACTCGCCGCGAAGGGCCACGATCCGCAGGCGATCGGCCGGACGGTGATCCAGAGCTTCCTGCGGCAGGCGATCCGCGACGGGTTCTTCCACGCCGACATGCACCAGGGGAACCTGCTGGTCGATGCCGAGGGCCGTCTGGTGGCGGTCGATTTCGGCATCATGGGGCGGCTCGGCCCGAACGAGCGCCGGTTCCTCGCCGAAATCCTGCTCGGCTTCATCCTGCGCGACTACCGCCGTGTGGCGAAGGTGCATTTCGAGGCCGGCTACGTGCCGGCCCACCATTCCGTCGAGGATTTCGCGCAGGCGATCCGGGCGATCGGCGAGCCGATCCACCAGCGCCGGGCCGACGAGATCTCGATGGCGAAGGTGCTGACGCTCCTCTTCGACGTCACGGCCCTGTTCGACATGAGCACCCGGACCGAACTGGTGATGCTCCAGAAAACCATGGTGGTGGTGGAGGGCGTCGCCCGCTCCCTCGATCCGCGGCTCGACATGTGGACCACCGCCGAGCCGGTGGTGCGGGCCTGGATCGCCCGCAACATGGGACCGGTCGGCCGGGCGCAGAGCGGCCTGGAGGCTTTGCGGGTCGTCACCGACTTCGTCGGCGATGTCCCCGACCTCGCGATGCGTCTGAAGCGCGTGCTGATCCGCCTCGACGAGGCCGGCACCGGCGATGCGCGGCGGCTCGAACGGTTCGCCCGGAACGAGCGCCTGCGGGCGATCTGGTCGACGCTCGCCCTCTGGGGCATCGCCATCGGCGCGCTGGCGCTGGCGTTCCGGGGTTTCTGAGCCGGTCAGGCCGCGTCGGCCTGCGACGGCATCAGCGCGCGCAGCTCGCGGACGAGTTCACCGAGCCCCGTCTTCCCCTTGGCGAGCACCCGGTCCGCCTGCCCGGCGAGCCGCCGCCGGTCTTCGGCGGTGATGTCCTTGGCGGTCAGCACCACCACCGGCACGTCGCGCCAGCTCGGTTGCGCCCGTAAGGCGCGCAGGAAGGTGAAGCCGTCCATTTCCGGCATCATCAGGTCGAGCAGGATCAGCCCGGGCCGTGTCTCCGCGAGCTGGTCGAGCGCGCGGACGCCGTTCTCGGCCGCGCTTACGGGAAAACCCTCGCGCTGAAGGTAGGCGCAGATATGCGCGCGCACATCCGCCTCGTCCTCGACCACCAGGATCGGGCCTTCGCCGCCCGCAGGCCGGAACCGGTCGACGATCTGGCGCAGGTTGCCCCAGTCGATCGGTTTCTGGATGTAGTCCGTGGCGCCGAGCGAGAAGGCGAAATTCTGCTCGTCCAGGATCGTCACCATCACGATCGGCGTCGCCCCGATCTCGGGATCGGCCCGCAATGCCCGCAGCACGTCCCATCCGTCCATCCGCGGCATGGTCACGTCGAGGAGCACCGCCCGCGGGCGCAGGCTCCGGGCCAGTTCGAGCCCCCGCCGCCCGTCCTCGGCGACCGTCACCGAGAACCCCTCGCGCTCCAGGAAGCGGGCGAGGAGGTCGCGGGTCGCGGCATCGTCGTCGATCACCAGGATGGTGTTGCGGTCGGCGACGATCACGCCGGCCTCTTCGGGCTCCGCCATCCCGGCGCCCGGAAGGTGCGGCGGCAGGGTCAGCGTGAAGGTGGTGCCCTCCCCTTCCCGGCTCGCCACGGTGATCGCGCCGCCGAGCATCTCGGCGAAGGCGCGGGTGATGGCGAGGCCGAGCCCGGTGCCGCCGAAGCGGCGCGTGGTCGAGGCGTCGGCCTGGGTGAAGCGCTCGAACAGCTTGCCGACCTGTTCGGCCGTCATGCCGATGCCGGTATCGGCGACATCGAAGCGCAGCGCGTCCCCGGTGCGGGCGACCGCCAGGGTGATACGGCCGTTCTCGGTGAACTTCGCCGCGTTGCTGAGCAGGTTGATCAGGCACTGGCGCAGTTTGGTCACGTCGGTATGGGCCGTGCCGAGACCGTCCGCGAGTTCGAGGACCAGGGTGTTGCCCTTCTTCGCGATCAGGCCCTCCACGGTCGCGGCGACGTCGCGTATCACCGCGGCCACGTCGAAATCCTCCGCGAAGATCTCGACCCGGTCGGCCTCGATCTTGGAGATGTCGAGCACGTCGTTGATCAGGCCGAGGAGGTGCCGGGCATTGGCCTCGATCTTCTTCATGTCGGCGGTCAGCCCGGCCTCGCCGAGATCCTCCAGTTCCTCCTGCACCATCTCGGAATAGCCGATCACCGCGGAGAGCGGCGTGCGCAACTCGTGGCTCATATTGGCCAGGAACTGGCTCTTGGCGGTGTTGGCCGCCTCGGCGGCGGCGCGCGCAGCCTCGATCGCGGCTTCCGCCTCCTTGCGCTCGGTGATGTCGGTATGCGTGCCGACCCATTCGCGCAGGGTCCCGTCGGATTCGAGGATCGGGACGGCGCGCACGCTCATGTGCCGGTAGCGCCCCGACGCGTCGCGGATCCGGTGTTCGATGGCGTAGGGTTCGCGTGTGGTCACCGCCTGCGTCCAGGCGGCGCGGGTGTGGGCGCGATCCTCGGGATGGACGGCGTCGAGGAAGCCGAGCCCGGCATAGGACGCTTCGTCCTGCCCGGTGAACCGGCTCCAGGCGACCTGGCGGCGCTGGAGGCTGCCCTCCGGGTTGGCCGTCCAGATGATCGCCGCGCTGGCCTCGATCAGCGAGCGGAAGCGCTCCTCGCTCCGCCGCAGCCGGGCCTCCGCCAGATGGCGGATGGTCTCGTCCACGACGACGAGGCCGACGCCCTCCACATCCTGTCCCACCGTACCCGCCGCAGCGTCCGTGCCGCGCAGCGGGTAGAAACTCATCGAGAACTGGCGCAGCCCCCCCGGGGCCGAGGGTGTCGGGACCGCTATGGGCACGTCGGGCGAGACCAGCCCCTCCTTGAGGGCCGCGGCGAGCTTCGGTGCCAGTTCCTCACGCAGCGTCGGCAGCATCGCCCAGATCGGCGCGCCGATATCCGCCCCGAATCCGCGCTCGCTCATCGTGGCAAGCGCCCGGTTCATGTGGCGGATCTGGAGATCGCGGTCGAGGAAGCCGAGGCCCACGGGCGCATTGGCCAGCACGCCGTCGAGGAGCCGCGACATGCGCAGCGATTCCTGACGCCGCACGAGGGCGAGCCGCGCGAGCAGCACGATGGCGCCCAGCGCCGACAGACCGGAAAGCAGGAACAGGAGCAGGCCGCGCAGGTGCGCCCGGACCTGCAGCGCGGCCAAGTTCGCGGCGGCGACCTCCTGGCGGGCGGCGGCCTCCAGGCGGACCGCGTCCATCAGGCGCTTGCCCGCGCCGGTCCGGACGAGATTGGTGGCCGCATCGAACCCCTGTTCGCGGCGCGCGGCGATCACCCGGGTCGCGAAGTCCCGCTTCTGCGCGATCAGGCCCGCGAGGGACGGCCCTCCGGCCCGGACGGGTTCCTGGGCGGCTGCGCCGAGGGCGGCGAGTTCCGCCTCGATCTTGGGCAGAGCGGCCGTGTAGGGGCTCAGGTATTCCTCGCTGCCGACCAGCACGAAGCCGCGCTCGGAGGTCTCGAGGTCCTTCACCTCGGAGATCAGGCGCTCGACATCGGCGATGACGGCGTTGGTCCGGGCCGTGGCCGCCCGGTCGGCTTCCCCGGACAGATAGTTGGCCGTGCCGGCCCCGAGGGCCACGACGAGGAGGATGAAGGCTGCGGGTGAGCCGAGGAGCGGGCCGAGCGGCCCGGCGCCGCGCCAGTTGCGCCGCCGCAGGCGGAAGATCGATCCGACGCCCGGACGCGTGCTCATGTCTCGACCAGTCCCGTGCTCGCGCCGGACGCTTCCGAATCGGGTTTGCCGTGCGGCAGGGCGAGGTATTCCCGCGAGCGCATCTCGATCAGGCGGGAGACGGTCCGGTCGAACTCGAAGGCCTCCCGTCCGGTCTCGGCGGTGTAGAGGTCCTGCGCCTCGGCCTCCGCCGAGGCCACGAGCTTCACGTGCCGGTCGTAGAGCGTGTCGATCAGCGTGATGAAGCGCTTGGCCTCGTTGCGCTCGGCCTCGGCCATGACCGGGATGCCGTCGAGGATGATCGTGTGGAAGGCGCGGGCCAGCGCCATGTAGTCGGAGGCGCCGAGCGGCTGCCGGCAGAGATCGTCGAACCCGAACCGCGCCACGCCGCCCGCCGCCTCGGGGATGGCGACATCCCGCCCGTGGACCGTGATGGTCGCCGGCTGGCCCTTCGCCCTGCCGGTCAGCCCCTTGAAGGCGGCATCGAGGGCGGCGCGGGCCTCGGGTCCGGCCGGCACATGGTACACCGCCGCCCCGCCGAGCTTCTCCAGCCGGAAGTCGGTGCGCGAATCGAGGCGCAGCACCTCGACCCGCTCCTTCAGCGTCTGGATGAAGGGCAGGAACAGGGCGCGGTTGAGCCCGCCTTCGTAGAGCCGGTCCGGCTCGACGTTCGAGGTCGCCACCACGGTCACGCCGCGCCGGAACAGGTGTCCGAACAGGCGGCCGAGGATCATCGCGTCGGCGATGTCGGTGACCGTGAACTCGTCGAAGCACAGGAGCGTCGCCTCGTCGGCGAGCTGGTCGGCCACCGGGCCGATCGGGTCGTCGCCCTTGACGGTGCCGGCCTTCAGGGCCTGCCGATAGGCGTGGATGCGCTCATGGGCGTCGGCCATGAAACCGTGGAAGTGGACCCGCCGCTTCGGCTCGGGCGCGGCCTCATGGAACAGGTCCATCAGCATGGTCTTTCCGCGCCCGACCGAGCCCCAGATGTAGAGTCCCTTGGGCGTCTCGGCCTCGTCCTTCCGCCGGAACAGCCAGCCCAATGCACTGGTCTTGCTGGCGCGCTTGCGGCGCTGGAGATCCTGGATCAACCGGTCGAGGCCACGGACGAGGCGGGCCTGAGCCGGATCCCGCTCGATCGCACCGGTGGTGACGAGGGTTTCGTAACGCTCGTGGACCGGCCCCGGCGAAACGGCGCCGACGCGCGCCTCCGGCGATGGCGTGGTGTGCAGGCCGGATCTTTGGTTCACGCCGCTGGTCCCTCGCCGCTCGCCGTGGCGCCGCCCCGGCACCCGCGCCCGCATGGAAACACGACGGCCCGCGCCATTTCCCTGTGCCGGGGAAGACCAACCTGAATCAAGTCCACGCCCCGCGTCCGGAGATCACACGGTGCCGTCCGTCACGTCGGCGCATGGCAGGCGCGCGCGGCGTCGTTTCACGGTTCTGCTGCATTGCACAACGAACCTCGGAATGCGACATCAGCCGCTGCTCTCGGGAGGGACGTCCGGAATTTCTGCGCGCGAGCGCTCAGACCGGAGACCCAACATGGCCGTTTTAGCGCGTGACGAACCGACCCGTACCGTTCGACGGTTGTGGCGGGCGGACCGCGACGCGGTTCTCGACTACTTTCTCCGCCTCGATCCCGAAACCCGGGCGAGCCGCTTCATGGGCAATGTGAGCGAGGCCGGCGTACGGGCCTATGCCGCACAGGCCGTCACGGCGGACGGCATCATGTACGGCGCCTTCGTGGATGGCGTGCTGCGCGGGCTCGGCGAGCTCCGGCCGATGGGGCCGTGTCCGTCGCGCTATGTCCTGGGCCCGCGGGCCGAGGCGGCCTTCGCGGTGGAGCGGGCATTTCGTCGCCGCGGCCTCGGGGCCGACCTGTTCGCGCGGATCGCCCGGGCGGCACGCCACCGCGGTGTCGTCGACCTGCACGTGCGCTGTCTGTCCGGGAACGGGCCGATGCTCCGGCTGGCGGCAAAGCACGGGGCGGCGCTCCAGTATGCGGGCAGCGAGATCGACGCGGCCCTCCATCTCGAGCGGCCGACGCCGTTCTCGCTCTGGTACGAGGGCATCGCCGAGGCGTTCGATTTCAGCCTCGCGGTCGGCTTCCCGAGCCGGTCCGGCACCGCGGCCTGAAGCGGCGGCGCTCAGCCGACCGTATCCCCCACCAGCGCGAAGGTCAGCAGATCGACGGAGGCCGCCCCGCCGCGCAGGAGCGCACGCGCGGCGGCGTTGCCGGTGGCGCCGGTGGTCGTGACGTCATCGACCAGGAGAACCCGGCGTCCGCGGATCCGATGGGCCTCGGCGGCCGGCACCCGGAAGGCGCCGCTCAGATTCTCGGCCCGGGCCGCCCGGCTCAGCCCGACCTGTGAGCGCGTCGCCCGAACCCGTTCCAACGCGGCCGGCGCGAACGGAAGCGCTGCGTCCGCGGCGATCGCCCGGCCCAGCAGGGCGGCTTGATTGAAGCGGCGGCGCCAGAGGCGGGCGCGATGGAGCGGAACCGGCACGAGGCACTCGGCCTCGGCGATCAGGGTCCGCCCGCTCGCCGCCATCATCCGGGCCATGACCCTGGCGAGGTCGAGGCGATCCTCGTACTTGAGACGGTGCACCAGGCGGCGCGCCACCCCGTCGTAGAGGGCTACGGCCCGGCAGCGGCCGAACACCGGCGGATCGGCGATGGCCCGGGGTGAGAGCAGCGGCCCCACTCCGAGATCCACCGCGAAGGGCGTTCCGTAGCGCTGGCAGACCGGCTCCTCGATGAGGCGCAGGCCGGACCAGCAGCCCGGACAGAGGGCGCCGGGATCCGCCGTCGCCGCGCCGCAGCCCGAGCAGGTCGGGGGGTAGATCAACGACAGGGCCCCGCGCGGTATCCCGCGCAGGGCCGCGGCGACCGCCTGGATCGCCGTCATCTCGACCGCCGCCTCGGTCAGCCGGGGCTTACTGGGCCGAGACGGGCCGCGCCTGCGGCGCCATCTGTTGCTGGTCCATCTGGCGGGCGCGGGCATTCGCCCGGTGGCGGCCGATGGCGCAGCCGGCAGCGGCGCCGACCAGGCCGTGATGACCGGCGTAGTGGCCGGCGATGCCGCCGACGATCGCGCCCTTGATGCAGCCCCTGGCCTCGGCGCCGCCTGCGGCGGTGAGGGCGGCAAGGGCGACGGCGACTCCGACGAGGGTGCGCTTCATGGTGGATTCTCCCGATCAATCTCGGCCATACGGCCAGCTGCAGCAGGAACAGTGCGGCCGACGAGTCGTTCCACCGTTCGGCAGCTCCTCACGAACCCGTGCGTCTTGCGCAGCATCTTGCGTTCGGGGTGCTGGCGGGAAGCTGGCTCGCACGCCATCTGCGCAGGATGGATGCCTCAGCGACCCTGTTCGACACGGCCATTGCGCGGCGGCGGCTCGCCCGTGCGGTCCGGAGCGGCTATGCCGGCTTCCTCCTCGAGCGCCTTGCCGAGGATCTGGACGATCGCCTCGGCGCCGTGCTGCGCAGCTTCTCGACCGTGCTGGACCTCGCCACGCCGGTCCCGATCGTCGCCCCGCTCCTCGCACGCCGCTATCCGGAGGCGCGGCATCTCCGGCTGGCGCCGCTGCCCGAGCGTGCCGGCAACCGGATCGTCGGCGATCCGGAACTGCTGCCGCTGGCGCCCGGGAGCCTCGACCTCGCCGTCTCGCTGCTCGCCCTGCACGGCGTGAACGATCTGCCGGGTACCCTGATCCAGCTCCGCCGCGCCTTGCGGCCGGACGGCCTGTTCGTCGGATGCCTGCTCGGCGGCGCCACCCTCACGGAGCTGCGCCAGAGCTTCGGGCAGGCCGAGAGCGAGATCGAGGGCGGCATCAGCCCCCGGGTCGCTCCCTTCGCCGCCGTCCGCGAGGCGGGCGGCCTGCTGCAGCGTGCGGGCTTCGCACTCCCGGTGGCCGACACCGACACGCTGACGGTGCGCTACGCCGATCCCTTCAGCCTGATGCGCGACCTGCGCGCCATGGGCATGACCAACGCCCTCACCGAGCGGCGGCGAACGCCCCTGCGCCGGGCGACCCTCCTGCGCGCCGCGGAGATCTACGCCGAGCGCTTCGCGGATCCGGACGGGCGCGTGCGGGCGACCTTCGAGGTGCTGTGGCTCTCCGGCTGGGTCCCGCATGCCAGCCAACAGAAGCCGCTGCGGCCCGGCAGCGCCAAGTCGCGCCTCGCCGACGCCCTCGGAACGATCGAGCTGAAGCCGGAGGAGCCAGGATCGCCATGAAGATACCCGGACCCGACCATCCCATCACCGTCACGCCGGAGCCGCGCCGCGTGCGCGTCGTCGTAGCCGGTACCGTCGTCGCGGAGACGCGCGACGCCCTGCGGCTGGAGGAGGCCCGCTACCCGCCGGTCTTCTACGTGCCGCGCCGCGATACGCACGCGGCGTTCTTCGTGCCGTCGGCGCGCACCAGCCACTGTCCCTACAAGGGCGACGCGCGGTATTTCGACCTTCAGGTGGCAGAGACACGCCGTCCGGATGCGGTCTGGAGCTACGAGGCGCCCTTTCCTGCGGTCGAGGCGATCCGCGGTCACGTGGCGTTCTATCCGGATCGGGTCGACGCCATCGAGGTGACGGACTGATCCGTCAGCCCATCCCGCCGCTCAGGCGCGGACCAGGGTCCAGAACCCGTATTTGCGTCCATGGCTGCGCCGCAGCTTCGCGCGATAGCCCTGCGCATCCGGCTCGATCGCGCTCGCGTCGAGCCGGGCCGCCAGGCCGTCGAGTTCAGCGAGGTAGCGTGCGGCCTTGGGATACGCGACGCTGCGATTGTAATCGAGGATGCCGTCGATCAGCTGGCGGTACAGGATCGTGGCGGCCAGGGGATGGTCCTGGGCCAGGGCTTCGGCGGCCGGCGCGAGGATTCCGTATTCCTGTCCGCCGTCCCAGACGCTCGGATGCCGCGTCACCAACCGCGCGGCGCGGCGCAGATCCGGCCACCCGACCAGGAAGGCGAGCGCCCGATGCGGCTTCGGGAAGTCTTCGGCGTAGTCGAGGGCGCGTTCAAGCGCCTCCTCGTCCTCGAAATCGGGCAGCTTGGCGAGGAAGCCGCGCAGCATCGGCGCATCGAGCTCCGCCTCGAAGCCCCCCCAGCGCAGGGCCTGCGCCTCCGCACTGCGTCCCAGGGCATCGAGGATCTCGATCTCCGCCACCAGCCGCTCGCGCTCGGGCACGCGCGGATCGAAGATGGCGATCAGGTCTTCCCGGGTCGCCATACGGCGTTTGTCGGGATCCTGCTTGCGCCGGATCCAGTCCAGAGCTTCCGGTGCGCGGCCCGCGCCGAGCAGGCGCCGGGCGATCTCGGTTCGGTTCTCGGCCCCGGGCGCGATCTGGCTCTCAAGGGCGATGAAAGCGTCCGGATCGCCCCGGCGATCGGCGATGGCCTGACGCAGGCGCAGGATCTGGTTCTTGTTGTCCAGGCGGAACGCCGCGGACCTCCGCTTCCGACCGATCCCGGACGAGCCGGCCGCCGCGCCCAAACGGGTGTCGATCTCCGCGAGCGCGTCCATCGGCAACGCCGGCACGATCTCGGTCAGGAGAGCGCCGAGCGGACCGAACGGATCGTCCGTGAACGGCCCCACGAGATCGAGCGCGACGCGCGTGGCCGCCTCGGGCTGCAACCCACCGATCATCGCGATGAAACCCGCAGAGGCCCGATCGAAGATGCCCTGGATCGCGCCGTTGCTGTCATCGACCCGGTTCAGCACCAGATCGGCGCCTTCGAGGAACCGGCGGAGGCGGTCGAGCGCGGCGATGGGGTCCAGGGGCCGCAACTCGTCGAGGATCACCGTGACGAGGGCGGTGAGATCGGCCGCGAAGGCCCGGCGCTTCTGCCAGTCGATGTAGCTCTGGGCGCCTTCCAGCGCGGTCAGCCGCCGGTCGACGATCGCCGCCACGGCCTCCGGACCCTGGAGCGCGGCGAGGGCCGCCGTCACGAGCTTCTTGAAGCCGGGGTTGCGCGCCGTCTCGCCGAGGATGAGACCGATCAGGCGGTCGGCACCCAGCGCCGCCAAGGTCTCGGGCGACGGCGTCGTGCGCCGCGCGCCCTTCGGCAGGGACGCCGCCTTGGACGGCGGCGCCCCGGGCTTCACCGCAGGCTTGCGCGCCACGACCGCTCCTGTCGATCTGCACGAGACCGCATGGCCGACCCGGTGGCGTTACTCGACGACCTTGGCGCGCGGCCGGTCGTTGCCCCGGGCGGTCTCGTCGTGCCAGCCACCGGCCTGATCCTGATAGCGGATTCCCTCCGTCGAGCCCGGCACCTGCTGTTCGGCCGCCGCCGCCTGGGCCGCCTGCAGCGCCTCCTCCCGGCTCGGGAAGGTCTCGGAAAAGACGTCGCCGACCTTGTAGGCGAAGCCGCCGTCATGCTCGACGATGCGATAGGTAACCTCGGACATCACGCCTCCTGTACGCGCCCATGATCGTTGAGCGCGAACCCGCCGGATGCGCCACGGTTCCGGCAGGCTTCTCGCGTCGGCCTCCGATCTGCCGGATTGCGTGCCTAACATCGCCCGATTCCGGCACGGCAACGACGACCCAGGTAACGACGACGATGCAGCTCCGAACCATGATCGCCCTGACCCTGGTCCTCGTCGCGTTGCCGGCGCGGGCCGAAGAGGGATTTCTGGACACGCTGTTCGGCGGTTCCGGCCGGGGCGCGCCGCCCAATCCCTTCGCGTCGAATTACGCGTCGGCCCCACCCACGGCCGACGACATCCGGGCCGAGCGGCAGCGGCGGGCCGGTCGCGGCGGGCGCGGGACTCAGGCTGCGCCCCTGCCCCCGGGCCGCATCCCCGGGGAGTGACGGCGATCAGGAATCGCCCACGACCCCGGCCGCATCCTGCGCCTGGAGCACGTCCGGGCGCGGCATCGAGATGATGTTGTAGCCGGCATCCACGAAGTGGACCTCGCCGGTGACGCCGCCCGAGAGCGGCGACAGCAGGTAGAGGGCCGAGCCGCCGACATCCTCCAGGCTGACGGTGCGCCGCAGCGGGGCATGGGCGCGCTGGTGGTTGAACATCAGCCGCGCGTCGGCGATGCCGGCGCCGGCCAGCGTGCGCATCGGACCGGCCGAGAGGGCGTTCACGCGGATCCCGTCCGGCCCGAGATCGCTGGCGAGGTAGCGCACCGAAGCTTCGAGGGCCGCCTTGGCCACACCCATCACGTTGTAGTTCGGCATGACCCGCGTTGCACCGCCATAGGTCAGCGTCAGCAGGGAGCCGCCCGGCTTCATCCGCTTGGCGGCGCGCTGCGCGATCTCCGTGAAGGAGAAGCACGAGATCGTCATCGTGCGCACGAAGTTCTCGCGCGTGGTGACGTCGACGTAGCGGCCCTTGAGCTGCGCCTTGTCGGAGAAGCCGATCGCGTGGACCACGAAATCGAGCCCACCGTCGAACCGCGCGTCGAGCGCCTCGAAGGCGGCGTCCACCGAGGCCAGATCCTCGACATCGCAGGGCAGGACGATGTCCGAATCCAGCCGCGCGGCAAGGGGCGTCACGCGCCGGCCCAGGGCCTCGCCCTGATACGTGAAGGCGAGCCGGGCCCCTTCCGCATGCAGGGCCTTGGCGATACCCCAGGCGATCGAGTGATCGTTGGCGACACCCATGATCAGGCCGCGCCTGCCCGCCATCAAACCCGTCATGCCGACCTTTTCCCGAACGAGCCTGCCGCACCCGGACCGTCGGGCGGGGCCGCGATGCGCTCGACCGAACCGCGGCAGGGTGCCTTAACGTGCCTCGTCCCGTGATCCAAACGCGCTGACGCCACGCAGCCGACAAAAAAGCCCCACCTTTCGGCGGGGCGCTCACGGTTCTGAGGACAGGCTTAGAAGTAGCCGTCGGTCTTCGCGCTGGCGTCTTCGATCAGCGCCTGCTTCGCGTAGATCGCCGCACATCCGGCGATCATCAGACCACTCAGCGTTCCGAGGAAGAATGTCCCCATGGCCACCCCCAAATCTCAACACGCGGTAAACGTCGCCGGCGCGTGAGGGGTTCCGATGCGCCCGGGTCAGGCGTCGACGTGCTTCAACACCAGGGTCGCGTTGGTGCCGCCGAACCCGAACGAGTTCGTGAGCACATGGCCGAGCTTGGCATCGTCCCGGCGCGCCCGAAGGATCGGCATGTCGGCGAAGGCCGGGTCGAGCTCGTCGATATGCGCGCTCTCGCAGATGAAGCCGTGATTCATCATCAGGAGACTGTAGATCGCCTCCTGCACGCCGGTGGCACCCAGGGAATGACCGGTCAGCGACTTCGTGGCGGCGATCGGCGGACAGGCCTCGCCCCGGCCGAACACCGCGCGAATCGCCTCGATCTCCTTGTCGTCGCCCACCGGCGTCGAGGTCGCGTGGGGATTGATGTAGTCGATCCGCGCGCCCTTGAGCCCCTCGAGCGCCTGCCGCATGCAACGCACCGCGCCCTCGCCCGACGGCGCCACCATGTCGTGCCCGTCCGAGGTCGCACCGTAGCCCGCGATCTCGCCGTAGATCCGCGCGCCGCGCGCCTTGGCGTGTTCCAGCTCCTCCAGCACGAGGACGCCCGCGCCACCCGCGATGACGAAGCCGTCGCGGTTGGCGTCGTAGGCACGGGAGGCCCGGGCCGGGGTGTCGTTGAACTTCGACGACATGGCGCCCATGGCGTCGAACAGCACCGAAAGCGTCCAGTTGAGATCCTCGCAGCCGCCCGCGAAGATGATGTCCTGCCGGCCGCCCTGGATGATCTCGGCAGCGTTGCCGATGCAGTGGTTCGACGTCGCGCAGGCCGAGGAGATCGAGTAATTCACGCCGCGGATCTTGAACCACGTGGCGAGCGTCGCCGAGGCGGTCGACGACATCGCCTTCGGCACCGCGAACGGACCGATGCGCTTCGGACCCTTGTCGCGGGCGATAGCGGCGGCCTCGACGATCACCCGGGTCGAGGGTCCGCCCGATCCCATGATGATGCCGGTGCGCTCGTTCGAGATATCGCCGGCCTCCAGCCCCGCATCGGCGATGGCCTGGTCCATGGCGACGTGGTTCCAGGCGGTGCCGCCGCCGTGGAAGCGCATGGCGCGCCGGTCCACCACGCCCTCCGGATCGAGGGTCGGCGCGCCGGAGACCTGGCTGCGGAAACCGTGCTCGGCGTAGCTGGCGTCGCGCGCGATGCCCGAGCGGGCGTCGCGCAGGGAGGCCAGCACCTCCTGCGTGTTGTTGCCGATGGACGAGACGATGCCCATCCCGGTGATGACGACACGGCGCATGATGGTGACGATACCTCCGTCGCGGCGTCGCTCGTCCGCACCGCGTCCCGGTCAGCTAAGATGACGCGGACACAATCTCAACCGCCGAAGCCGTCCGACGTTGCGGCCGAGCTTCCGACGGCACCGCCGAAACGGCGCGCTCAGCTCTGGAACAGGCCCACGCGCATGTCCTGGACTTGGTAGACGCGCTCGCCGTCCGCCTCAAGCCAGCCGTCGCCGATCCCGAGGACGAGCTTGCCCTGCCGGACGCGCTTGACGTCGACATTGTAGACGACCCGCTTCATCGAGGGCAGCACCTGCCCCGCGAGCTTCACCTCGCCCACGCCGAGCGCCCGGCCGCGACCGGGTGAGCCCAGCCAGCCCAGATGGAAGCCGAGCATCTGCCACAGGGCGTCGAGCCCCAGACAACCCGGCATCACCGGATCGCCCTGGAAGTGACAGGGGAAGAACCAGAGGTCGGGGCGGATGTCGAGTTCCGCGGTCACGTGGCCCTTGCCATGCTCGCCGCCATCGGTGGCGATCGACGTGATCCGGTCGAACATCAGCATCGGCGGCAGGGGCAACTGCGCGTTTCCGGCACCGAAGAGCTCGCCCCGGCCGCAGGCCAGAAGATCCTCGTACGAGTAATGCGACCGGCGGCTCGCGTTCGGCGCGGAGGTGTCGGCGTCTGACGGCATCGCGTTGGCTGTTTCCTCGGAGGTCGGGTTCGGCAGGCTCGCGGTCGAACGTGCAGGCGAGCTTGCGAGCGAAGGCGTTCGCCCTCTTTCGGCGCGCGGGTTAGCACGGGGCGGTGCGCCTTCAAAGCCGCCAGCCGATCCGCGGCCTCCGCGCGGCGTCCCTGCCGTGCGACAAGGCTCGGGTTGCGACCACATGACCAGTTCCATATACTGAGCGGAATCTTCCTCAGGCCCCTCGTCGAGCGTTCAGTCCAGCGATGTCCGAACCGGTGCCATTCCAGGCCGTCTTCAACGGGCGGGTCCCCGCTCCCCAGCTGGAGGCCAACGGGACTCCGCGCCGCGGTTGCCCCCTGTCCGACCTGCGCGATCGTCTGCGCCGGGCCGGCCTGCGGCCGACGCGGCAGCGCCTGTCCCTCGGCTGGCTCCTGTTCGGCCGCGGCGACCGCCATCTGACCGCGGAAATGCTCTACGACGAGGCCATGCGCGCCAAGGTGCCGGTCTCGCTGGCGACGGTCTACAACACCTTGCACCAGTTCACGGAGGCCGGCCTGCTGCGCCAGCTCGCGCTCGACGGGTCGAAAGCCTATTTCGACACGAACCCGAGCGAGCACCACCATTTCTACTTGGAAGACGAGAGCCAGGTGATCGACATGCCGGATTGCGGCATCACGGTCGATTCGCTGCCCGAGGCCCCGGAGGGCATGGAGATCGCCGGCGTCGAGGTCATCGTCCGTCTGCGGCGCGCCCGGCCGAATGCGCGCCGCCAGAGTTGAGGCGGCGGCTCGAACCGTAGGATCGTGGAAGAGGCCCGGCCATCGGCTGGGCCTTTCTCGTTGGCGGGTCGGCTACTCCACGACCTCATTCGGGTAAACGCCCCAGAGGCGGTTCTGGCGGATGTAGCCGTCGACATCCCGCTTGTTGGGGAGCGCCACGATCAGGCGGCACCACGTTCCGGTGCAGCTCTTCACGCTTCCGATCACACCCGTCTGGAGCTTGGCTTCGTCGTCGGCGCCGTCATCGGCCTTCGCGCGCAGCGAGACGGCCGCCTTCTCGACCCCCTTATCGGGACCGGCATTGACGATCGCCGTGCGCCGCCCCGAGAGCAGCGAGTGCAGGACCCAGCCCTCGGTGCCCTCCGAATCGCGGATCCGGCGCCAATTCTCGAATTCACCCACGATCTCGACCGGCAGCCCGGCCCGTTGGAACACCCACAGGGTTCGGTGATCCTTGGAGGGCCCCTCCCGCAGGTTGACGCGGTCGGTTTTGAGGCTGGCGTAGCGCGGCAGCGGCATCTTGGTCACCGGCCCGACCCCGGTCTCGATCGGGGCTGCGGGCGCTGCCGCGGCTTCGATCGCGGGTCCGCCCGCCAGCAGCACCGCGACGGCGAGGCTGAGGCGTAACACGCGCATGGTCATCTCCCTGTCCGGATAGGCCGATGGTCGACGATGGGCTTGGCGAAAGCGAGGCCGTTTCGGTGTGCGGGCGGGCCCGCGTCCGATTGTGTTCCGGCCCACCTCTGGTAGAGAGTCCGATGGGTCAGGACAGGCTCCGGAACCGGCGCCGCGCGACCGGTCCTGTCTGGCCGAATCCGGTTAACGGACGCTTGCGCGGGGCGGTCCCGCCCGGCGCCGGGACCACGGCCGCAGAGCTGACGGGGAGAGAGACGTGTCGAAGCGCAAGCCGCTGGTGGTCGTGACGCGACGGCTGCCGGATGCCGTCGAGACGCGGATGCGCGAATTGTTCGACGTCCGCCTGAGTTCAGATGACGCGCCCCTGGCGGCCGAGGCGATGGCGGCGGCCCTGCGCGAGGCCGACGTTCTGGTCCCCACCGTCACCGACGAGATCGATGCCGGGCTGATCGCCCAGGCCGGACCGAACCTGCGGCTCATCGCCAATTTCGGCAACGGCGTCGACCATATCGACGTGGCGGCGGCCCTGGAGCGCGGCATCACGGTCACCAACACGCCCGGCGTGCTGACCGAGGATACAGCCGACATGACCATGGCGCTGATCCTCGCGGTGGCCCGCCGGGTCGCCGAGGGCGCGCGGATCATCCCGGACGACGAGTGGACTACCGGCTGGTCGCCGACCTGGATGCTGGGGCGGCGCATCACCGGCAAGCGGCTCGGGATCGTCGGCATGGGCCGCATCGGTCAGGCGCTCGCCAAGCGCGCCCGGGCCTTCGGGCTGCAGGTCCACTACCACAACCGCCGCCGGGTTCCGGCCGCGATCGAGGGCGCGCTCGACGCCACCTACTGGGAATCCCTCGATCAGATGCTGGCGCGCGTCGACATCGTGTCGGTGAATTGCCCGCACACGCCCGCGACCTACCACCTGCTCTCGGCGCGGCGCCTCAAGCTGCTCAAGCCCGAGGCCGTCGTGGTCAACACGGCCCGCGGCGAGGTGATCGACGAGAACGCCCTGGCGCGGCTGATCGAAGGCGGCGAGATCTCGGCCGCCGGCCTCGACGTGTTCGAGCAGGAGCCCGCGGTGAGCCCGCGCCTCGTGAAGCTCGCCCGGCAGGGCAAGGTCGTCCTGCTGCCGCATATGGGCTCGGCAACCTACGAGAGTCGCATCGACATGGGCGAGAAGGTCATCATCAACATCAAGACCTTCATGGACGGCCACCGGCCGCCGGACCGGATCCTGCCCAGCATGCTCTGACGGAGCGCCGTCAGAGCGTGAGGGCGGTGGCCGCCAATCGCCTGGCGGCCTCGACACTCTGGAACAGCCGGTCGGTCGTCAGCTTCAGGAAAGAGAAGCCGAAATCGGGATTCTGATAGTAGAGTTCCTTGAGATCGGAATAGGTTACGCACAGGGCCTTGCCGGGCTCCGTACAGATCAGTGAAGCCGTGCGGGCGTTGCCGGGCGAAAGCAAGCCGAGTTCGCCGACGATGCCGCCGGCTTGCACCTCGAGATCCGATTCCGGAACCCGGAAGATGCCGCTCTCGATGTAGAGCCTCTCACAAAACTCCCGCTGCGCTGGCGCGGCCAGAGGGAAATGTCCGGTGCCCGGGAGTTTTTTGAGGAGCTCTAATACATCTCGTGAGCCGGATCGCCGGCGCGGAACACCGTTTCGCCCGCGGCGAACGCGCGCTCCGCCCCGAACGGCCGCAACCATGTGAAGGACAGGTCGCCCTCATCGTCAGAGGGCATCGCCCGCCATCACCTGCGGCTTGGCCATGCCCTGCACGCCCTGGAACAGGCGCTCGCTGGTTAGGCGGAGGAAGTAGAACCCGAATTCCGGGTTCTGGTAGTACAGTTGCTTCACATCGGAATAGGATACGCACAGGGCGTGTCCGGCCTCGACGCAGACCAGCGAGGCCGTGCGGGTGTTGCCGGGGGACAGCAGGCCCAGTTCGCCCACGATCCCACCCTTGCGAACCTCGATCCCGACTTCGGGGATCCGGAACACGCCGCTCTCGACGTAGTACATCTCGTCGGCGATGTCGCCCTTGCGGAACACCACCTCGCCGGTGCCGAACGGGCGCCGGGAGCCGAACGGGCGCAGCCATTCGAGGGAGAGGTCGTTGTCGGCGGCCGTCTCGACGTCGCGGACGAGGCGCAGCATCTGCCAGAGCCGGTAGGCGTTGAACGGCATCTGGATCAGCTCGGTGAGCACCACCGGCATGCTGCCGATCAGGCTCCCGTAGGTGATCACCGCACAGCTCGCGCAGAGCGAGATGATCCGCAGGGGGATCATCGTGCTCATGGCGGTGGCCGAGATGGTCAGCGCCGTGCCGAGGTAGCCGATCGCCTCGATCCAATCCATAATCGTCCCCAAGCCGTTTCCGGGCGGGGATGCCCGTCTTGCCGGGTCCCGGCAAGACGGACGGCCGCGTTGTGCGCGTCAGGCTGCGCCCGCGCCGAGGCGCAGGGCGACGGCCTCGGCGGCGCGTGCGCCTTCGGCATAGGCTCCGCCGACCGTGCCCCATTGCTCGCGGGACAGAGCCTCGCCGGCGAACCATAAGGTATCGTCCAGGGATTCCTGCAGGAGCTGGCGCGCCGATGCGTGGCCCGGCGGGACAACGGCCCAGGATCCGCGCGACCAGGGATCGTGGCGCCACGCGCTGACTGCCGGGATGCTCAGATCGCGCAGACGGCGAGGCCCGAACAGGTCGGCCAGCACGGCCCGGACGTGCCGGCGCACGCCGTCCGCCCCGGAACCGGCCGCATCCAGGGCCGCAGCCTCCCGCAGGTCGAGCTCGTAATAGTGGAACGGGGTGCCGTCGATGCGGGTCAGCAGGCCCGGCGGCGTGCGGCGGCGGCCGTGGATCGCGGCCAGACGGTCGCGGCCGCGGAACGGGCTGGATGGCCAGTGCAGCACCGCATGCTCGTAGATCCCGGTGGTGAAACCGTCGATGGCGGCACGGACCGTGTTCGGCAGCGGCGGCGTGAAGGCCGGCCCGTCGCGCAGCACCATCATGGGGATGGTCACGATCAGCGCCCGCGCCCGGTAGCTGGCGCCACCGGCGGTCTCGACCCGCACGCGGCCGCCCGACCAGTCGACCCGCGTCACCGCGGTCCCCAGCGCCACCGGCAGCCCGTCGGCGAGGCGGGCCAGATAATTGCCGTAGCCGTCCGCCAGGAAGAAGTTGTCGCTGTACTCCATGCTGGGAAAGTCGTGGAGCGAGACCTCATCGAGCGGCCGGCCGGAGACGAGGCCATGGACCTGCGCCACCCGGGAGCCCCAGGGGCCCAGCCCGGGCGGGAGGGCGCGGGCGGCCGGGCGGTCGGCGCCGGGCTGCGCGGCGCCCCCGGTCATCACCCGGTCCGCCCGCGCGAAGGCCCGGGCATTGGCGCGAACCTCGTCGGGGCGCCCGGGACGGCGTCCGACCCAGACATGGCTGTCCTGCGGCGCCCGGCGCAGCCGCTCGCCGCGGGCGCGGCCCAGCGCCACCAGGGGGTTGATCGGCCCGGCATGGAGCCAGTGGGCACCGAGATCGAGGGCGTGGCCGCGCAAAGCCACGGTCAGGGCGCGGCCGCCGACCCGGTCGCGGGCTTCCAACACTCCCACCGACACGCCCTGCGCCGTGAGGGCCCGCGCCGCGCCGATGCCCGCCGCGCCGGCCCCGATGATCAGCACCTCCGGCGTCTCCGGCAACGGGACGAGCCGGGGCCGGTAGGCCGGTCGGAACGGCCGATCGGCGCTCTGCGGGGGCGAGATCTCTCGTGTTGCGTCCTGCACGCGCGCTCCTCGTTCCCTCACCTGCCCTGCCTCGGCCCTGCGGCACGGGCAGCCTTGCGCCGCCGGCCGCACCGCTCCACAACGCGCCCGCGCCGCGACCGGCGTCGACCGGAACCCACCCGATGCTCGTCGAGTCCGCCGCGGCGGCGTTGCGCCAGACCTTCTCGCCCCCCCTGCGGGCGATCCTCTGGAAATCGCTGGGCCTGACGCTCGGGCTCCTGGTGCTGGTCTGGCTCGGCCTGACGCGGCTGGTCCAGGCGTTTCAGGCCAGCCATCACATCTCGTCCCAGTACCCGATCCTCGACACCCTCGCCTACTACCTTGCGGGCTTCGGCCTGTTCGTGGCGCTGGCCTATCTGATGCCGGCGATCTCGATTCTGGTGGCGGGCTTCTTCCTCGACGACGCGGCCGAAATCGTCGAGCGGACGGACTTCCCCGAGGACCCGCCGGGCCGGGCCATGCCGTTCGGCACCGCGATGCTCTACGCGGTCCGCTTTGCCGGGGTGACGCTGCTGGTCAACCTCGCGGCGCTCGTGATCTTCTTCGTGCCGGTCATCGGGATCGCGGCCTTCTTCGGCGCCAACGCCTATCTGCTCGCCCGGGAATATTTCGAGATGGCGGCCGCCCGGTTCCGGCCCTTGCCCGAGGCTGCCGCCATGCGCCGCGCCTTCTCGGTGCGGACGCTCAGCGCCGGCTGCCTGCTCTCGGCCATGATGGTGGTGCCGATCCTCAATCTCCTGACGCCGCTGTTCGGCATCGCGCTGATGGTCCACCTGCACAAGCGCCTCAGCCGGCACCCGCGCCTTGCGGCCCCGCGCCCGTTCTGACCCGCGATGCGGCCAAAGCCCGCGCTGGCCGGGACGGGCTTTGACCGCTACCTTCGCCGCAGCCGGGCGGGGGCCGGGGCGGAGAGTGATCGATGAAGGCGCACGACGCGGCGCAGGACGTTCCCCCGCCCCCCGGCGCGATGCCGTTCCTCCTGGTCGGCCTGCTCGGCATCGGTCTGCTCGGCTGGGGCGCCTACGGCCACTGGCAGCGCGACGCCGAGGCGAGCGCGACGCTGGAGCGGATCAAGACCCTCGTGCCGCAGGTGCGCACGGTGACGGCCGAGCGTGCCGAGGGGCCGCTCGATCTGGTGCTGCCGGGCGAGATGCAGGCCTTCACCACCGCGGCCATCGCCGCCCGGGCCACCGGCTACATCGCCGAACGCCGTGTCGACATCGGCGCGCGCGTCAAAGCGGGCGACCTTCTCCTGCGGATCGCGGCGCCGGACCTCGATCAGCAGCTCGCCCAGGCCGAGGCGCAGGTCGGCCAGCTCAAGGCGCAGCTGCTCCAGGCGCAGGCGCAGGTCGAGCAGGCCCGCGCCAGCGTGAACCTCGCCAATCTCACCAACAACCGGACCACGACGCTCGCCGTCCAGGGCTGGGCCTCCCGGCAGAACGCCGACACCTCGCAGGCCGGTGTCCTGTCGCAGGCCGCGACGCTGGCAGCCGCCGAGGCCGGGGTGAAGGTGGCGACCGCCAACATCAAGTCGCAGGAGGCGGCGGTCGAACGGCTGAAGGCACTGACCGCATTCGAGCGCGTCGTCGCACCCTTCGACGGCGTCGTCACGATCCGCAACGTCGATGTCGGCGACCTCGTCCGGGCCGATAACGGCGGCACGCCGCTTCTGAGCATCGATCAGGACAGCACCCTGCGCATCACGGTGAACGTGCCGCAGAACGACGCGGTCGGCGTCCAGCCGGGCGTCAAGGCGGCGATCACGGTGCCGCAGATCCCCGGCCGGAGCTTCGACGGCTTCGTGGAGCGCAGCTCGGTCGCCCTGAACGCCGCCTCGCGCACGCTGACGACCCAGGTGGACGTGCCCAATCCCGACCGGCAGCTGCGGGCCGGGCTCTACGCCTACGTGACCCTCAAGATCCCGCGCCAGGCGCCGGCGGTCTCGGTGCCCGCCGAGGCGACGGTGTTCAACAGCAAGGGGCTTCAGGTCGCGCAGGTCGGCGATGACGACCGCGTGACGTGGCGGACCGTCAAGATCCGGCGCGACCTCGGGCGCACCCTGGAACTGGAATCCGGCCTCTCGGCCGACAGCCGCATCATCTACAGCCCGCCGCCGGATCTGCGCGACGGTCAGGCGATCGAGCGCCTCAAGGCGCCCTCGCCGGAGGCACCGATGCGTTCGGCCCAACGCTGATATCGGTGTGGAATCTAAGACCGTGCCTGATTGTGTTACGATCCTGGGCGCCTCCAAGTCTCCCTCATGACGCGCTCTTTCCGCTCCACCAGTATCTCCTTCGGCTGAGCGCGCTGTAGCACTTCGACAAGCGAAGCGGCGTCAGTGACGATCGCGGCTAATAGCGCTGTTGGACCATCGTTCTGCTGCAAGCGTCCTCCACAGCATAGATCGAATGCCATTCGCACATAAACAGATCAGGGCTTCGATCTAAGGGTCGGCTGTTCCGATCAGACTCGGGAATGGCTGGACCTGTAGCATGTCAGTGAGAGTTGAGAGCGTGAATACTCTTCCTTCAGTGTCACGCACCACTGGCGCGAGCGCATCGTTGATTCGCGCCCAGCCGATGCCACCTAAGACGCCTATGAGAGGAACGCCGTTCAAGCGGGTCGCCTCGCTTCGAAGACTCACAAAACGCAGCGCCTTGTCGCGAGCGGTTCCTCCATTGTTGGTACCTTTGCATTCGAGCATCGCTTTCAAGCTGTCATCTGCCCGATCAAAGACCACAAAGTCGGGTGCCGGCGTCACTTTCACCTCAAAGCGTTCAGCAATTTCCGCCTGATTGTGACTTCCGGTGCGAATGAATGGGATACGATTCTCTGTAAAAAGGTCCTCAACCGCATCTTCAATTAAGTTGCCCCGCTGGGTCGAGGTGGCGTCCAGAACTTGACGAAACGCACCACCGTAATGCCGTTGGTGCAGAAAAATTTTGAGCGGTACTCCATCGGACGCAAATTCGCTGACCGTCTTCCATCCATTCTGAGTATCAGGCTTTTGTTGTTTGCTCCGCAAACCGGGGGGTGCCTCACCAAACAGCTCATGGTTCATCGTCATCGCTATCGTCTTGGCTGCGATTTCAGCCTGCGCTCGTGCGCGCGTCGTCATCGCGCGAGGAGCAACATCACTTCTCTCCATGTTGTCGATTTGTGATGATGAAAGTGGCCTGACATCTGTTGTCGCGGCCGCAAGTAAAGAGGCATGCGCAAATTCGTCTTTGGTCAGACCAAGCAGCGTTCGGAATACCAGAAGAGTGCGTGGGCACTCCGTTATTGCGCGAGCGAGGTCAGCTTCCGCAACCTTGGTAAATCGATCCGTCAGGCGATCAGCCTCATCGTATGCCTCGAAGAAATGGGGTGGATCATAGAAAGTAGAGGTATGAATATAAGCAAAGTCGGGTGCGAGGTGTGGCATGTAAAGCTTTCGCGCGACGGCCGCGTAGATCGTACCGTGCTCCCCTGTTCCGTGGCGATGAGGCACCAACCTTATCTGAGCAATGCGTTGTGCCCAGGACGGTGCATCCAAAATGCTCTGGACCGTGTCATGGAGTGCCATTCGTCAACCTATAGAAGGCCCAAGGCAACGGCCTGGCATGTCATCGGCCAAATCCTCATGGATCCGCCGCCGAGCGACTTGCACAAACTCATCATGTATCTCGAAGCCGAAGGCTTGGCGACCATGACGACGCGCAACGGTGATGGTGGTTCCGCTGCCAGCAAAGGGATCGACGACAATTCCACCCGGCGGCGAGGCAGCTTTAATGAAGAACTCGGCTAATCCCTCGGGCATCGCTGCTGTGTGTGCGACACCGCGATGCTGGTTGTAAGTCTGTGGTACGGTGACAACGTTGCCCGGGTCGGCTCCGCCGAGGAGGTAGGTCTTAGTTCGGTCGCGGCCGAAACCAGCCTCGGTATTGCGGCGCCCGAGGGTATCCAGCCTTCTACGCGCAATCTCAGCCTTGTCGGCCTTGTAAGGAACGCGAACAGCAGCCAAGTCGAAGAACGGCTTCAAGTCCCTTGCGAAGTGATAGACGTATTCGAAGCTATCCTTAGTGCGTGGACCAAAGCGTCCAGGTACCGCATTTGGCTTGGCCCATATGTATGTCTCGATCCAACGCCAGCCAATGTTCTGCAGCGCTAGGACGAGCTGGTAAACATAAGGATGGCGCTGACCCTTCAGTGAACCGTCCTTTGCAACCCGATTTTTGATGTTGATGATAAGACTGCCGGTCGGCTTGGCTGCCTCGAACATCTCGCGTGCGAAGGGCAGGAACCATTCAACATAGCGGTCCGGATGGATGCGGCTGTATGCCCGAGCGTCAGCATAAGGTGGTGATGTGAAGAATAAGTCGATACTGGCCTTCGGCAACTCCGCCAGAAGCTTCTGGCCATCGCCATGCAGCACGCCGAGCCTCAGGCCATCATGAAGAACCGTGTTGGGCAGCTTGACTGGCGGCTCTCCTCTAACGTGAACGAGCGCCAAGCCCCGAGGCTTTCTCATTTGAGGTCCACTCCGGTCCAGATCCTATAAGCCTTATCGGGTTCTCCCACCCCGATCTGTCGCAGCAGAGCATCGACCACAGCTTTTCCTTTGCGCTGCCTCCAAGCCTGCTTCACCTCGGTTGTAAGCACAGTGGCCTCGGTGAGACCCCATTTTCATGATGCCTGCGCTGGTCGTCTTCCCAGCACGATGGCAAATGGTAGACACCGCCGAGCAGGCGGTCCATCAAGCGTCGAACGCACCAAAGAGGGTTACAATGGTACGTCCCGACCTCGGCACCAAGCGGATCTGCCCAACAACGGGCAAGAAGTTCTACGACCTCAACAAGGACCCCGTGATCTCGCCCTACTCAGGCGAGGTCGTCCCGACGTCCGTGTCAGCATCCTTCGCCAGGGGGGCGGCGCCCGTGCTTGCTCGTAAAGACACGCCAATCGACGATGAAGAGGACACGGAAGGCCCGGAACTAGTGTCGCTCGATGAAGTCGAGGCCGAGGAGGCGGACAAAGATACCGACTCTAACGCTGAGGAAGATGTCGCACTTGATATCGATGACGATGACAGCACCGTCGAGGATGATACCCTCGTGGTCGATGAGGACGACGATGACGCGACCGATCTCGTAGAGGCCAGGGACGACGATGACGAGTAGCGCCGCCTGATTTCAGGAGCACACATCTAATTCACCCGCACGACGAGCTTCATCTTCGGATGGATGCCGCAGAGGACCTGGAACGTGCCGCGCTCCGTGAAGGTGACTGGCGTGCGGCTGCCCGGCTCCTGATCGCCGGAATCGAAGTTGAACGTCTCGGACTCGACGAAGGCGTGGTGCAGCAGGTCGCTGTCGTCGTTGACGAACGTCACCACCTCGCCCCGGGCAACCGTCAGGTTGTCGGGGTGGAACATGCGTCCCTTCTGAGAGACCGCGATTCCGGAGGCCTGAAGCTGCTCCGTGATGAGCAATCCGCAGGCTGCCCCCAGGATCAGGGCCAGCACCGCGGGAACCGCCGTCGGCCAGCGCAGCCTTCCGACGATCCGGGATACCGAAGCGGACATGTGACACCTCAGATTGCGAGGGTCAGCGTTGCATGAACTTCATTGAAAAATCATTCATCCATACCCGTATTTCGAGCGCTTCTGCATCGATCGTGCGGAGTACGACGTGTCTTCGCCCGCGCAGTTAAATCGAATTGGCTGAACCGCGGGCTAAGCGCCTCTTAACATGTCGCAACTACAGATGGTCGAACGTGTTCCGCGGCGGACCATGCGATGCAAGACCCCGAGACGGCGAGAGTGGAGATGAGCCCGGCGAAGCTGTCGGTTGCGGCACGCGGGCTCTCGGGTTTCTTCACCACGGTTCGCGGCCGAATCTTCGTCGCCTTCCTGAGCATGAGCCTGCTCTCGGGCGCACTCGGGCTCTACGCGGTGGTCGCGATCTCGCACATCGGCACTCTGGTCAATCGGACCTACGACGAGTCGCTGATGTCCATCAACTACGCCCGGGCGACGGCGGCCGATTTCGCCAAGATGCGCGCGGCCTTCGCCCGTCGGATGCATCTCCACAACGAGGCCGAGACGGCCAAGCTGAATGCCGAGATCGCGGACCTGTCGACGACGCTGGCCGAGGATCTGACGATCGCGGTGGAGCGCTCCCAATCCGATCGGGCGGTGCGGACCGCCGGCGCGGTCCAGGCGGCGGTCAGCGCCTGGGAGGAGATGCGGCGCACGTTCGATCCGGCCACCGGCCGGCCGGATCGTTGGGATGCGCTCGATCAGCAGGCCAGCGTGGTCGACAACCAGATCGACCTCCTCGTCAACTACACGGCCGGCGACGGCTTCACGTTCCGGCAGGCGGCGCGGACCCTCGTCGCCCGCGAGATGCGCGTGAACACGATCGCGGCCTTGCTGGCGATCGTCGCCTGCGCGCTCGTGGCGTGGCTGCTCAACCGTCGCATCACCGGGCCGCTCGCCGCGGCCTCCGCGGCCGCCGAGCACATCGCCAGCGGTCGCCTCGACGACCGCATCCCGGCGGGCGGGCGCGACGAACTCGGCAGCCTGCTCCGCTCCATGGCGGCCATGCGGGACAACATCCGGGCCATGATGGCCCGCGAGGTGAGCCAGCGCCGCCGCGCCGAGGCGCTGGTCACCGACGCGCTCCAGACCTCGCGCGAGGCCGTGGTGGTGGTCGATGCGGCGGGGCGGATTGCGCTCGCCAACGCGCAGGCGCAGCGCTTCTTCGCGGGCCTGGGTGAAGCCATCGAGGCCGGGATCTCCCTCTGGGGCAACGCGGCGGATGCTGGACCCTCGGGATCGAGCCCGCACAGCGACTGCTTCCGGGCGCTCGCCCGCGACGGCGATATCCGCCTGGCGGATGGGCGGTGGCTGCGGGTGAGCCGCAGTGCGACCCAGCAGGGCGGCTTCATCGCCGTGTGCAGCGACATCAGCCTGCTGAAGGAGCAGGAGGATCGGCTGACCGAGACGAATCTCCGCCTCGATGCCGCCCTCGACAACATGTCCCAGGGCCTGTGCCTCTACGACGCGCAGGATCGCCTGATGGTGGTCAACCGGCGCTACAGCGAGATCTACGGTCTGGCGCCCGGCGCGGTCGTGCCCGGGATGGCTGCCGTCGAGGTGATGAATGCCAGCCTGCTCGCCGGCAACCACCCGGGCTGCGATATCGAAACCTTGCTGCGCGAACAGCGGGAGGCCTTCTACGGCGGCGTCTGGCGCACGCATTTCCAGGAGCTGTGCAACGGACGCATCGTGGCGATCGAGCGCCGCAAGACGGCCGACGGCGGGTTCGTCGCCACCTACGAGGATGTCACCGAGCGGCGCCAGGCCGAGGCGCGCATCGCCTTCCTGGCGCATCACGACATGCTCACCGGGCTGCCGAACCGCATCGCCCTCGGCCAGCAGATCGAGATGGCGGTGGCTCAGGCGGGGCGCGATTACGGCTTCGCGGTCTTCGCGATCGATCTCGACGATTTCCGCCCGGTGAACGAGACGCTGGGACATGGGGTCGGCGACGAGCTGCTCGCCGCGGTAGCGAACCGGCTCACCGCCTGCGTGCGCGAGATCGACTGCGTCGCCCGGCTCGGCGCCGACGAGTTCATCGTGATCCAGCGCGGCATCGACCGGCCGGAGGACGCCGCAGTTCTCGCCCGGCGGATCATCGAGGTGGTGGGCGCGCCCTACAGCCTCAGCAGTCACGAGGTCAGCGTCGGGCTCACCATCGGCATCACCCTCGCGCCGAGCGATGGCACCAGCTGCGACAAGCTCCTGAAGAACGCCGAGGTCGCCCTCGACCGCGGCAAGACCGAGGCGCGGGGCTCCTTCCGGTTCTTCGAGCCCGAGATGGATGCCCGCCTGCAGGCCCGCCGGATCCTGGAGCGGGATCTGCGCGAGGCCCTGGCCCGGGAATCGTTCGAGGTCTACTACCAGCCGATCTACAGCCTCGACGCGGATCGGATCTGCGGCTTCGAGGCGCTGCTGCGCTGGAACCATCCGGTCCGTGGCTTCATCTCCCCGGCCGAGTTCATCCCGATCGCCGAGGAGCTGGGCCTGATCGTCCCGCTCGGCGAATGGGTGCTGCGCCGCGCCTGTGAGGAGGCCGCCCGCTGGCCGGACGGGCTCAAGGTCGCCGTCAACGTCTCGGCGGTGCAGTTCACTTCGGCGAGCCTGGTCAACGTGGTGCGGGAGGCGCTGCGCCGCACGGGTCTCCCGGGCCGACGGCTGGAGCTCGAGATCACCGAATCCGTGCTGGTGGCCAATCCCGGCGCGACGACCGCGATCCTGCACAGTCTCAAGGCGCTCGGTGTGCGCGTCGCCATGGACGATTTCGGCACGGGCTACTCGTCGCTCAGCTACCTGCGCAGCTTCCCCTTCGACAAGATCAAGATCGACCAGTCCTTCGTGCGCGATCTCTGCATCAAGGACGGCACGGACTTCATCGTGCGGGCGGTGATCGGGCTCGGCGCCAGCCTCGGCATGACGACCACCGCGGAGGGCGTCGAGACGGAGGCGCAGCTCGCCCAACTTCGCGCGGAAGGGTGCGACGAGGTGCAGGGCTACCTGTTCAGCCGGCCCGTGCCCGTCTCGGAGGTCGCCGCGGTGATCCACCGCTGGAACGGAGCCAGCCGGGCGATCGCGTGAGCGGCACCGCCACGCGCGTTCCCTCCCAGCAGCGAACGGATGCACACATATTCCTCGGAGAGGCGAAGGCGGCTCCGCTTCTCTCCCTCCCCCCTCTGCGGGGGAGGGAGAGCGCATGAGCCATCCGGGACGCCCGACCCGGCAGCCGCACGATGATCCCGAACCCCGAGGTGTGAATCCGCAAGCCCGCAGAGGGGCAGCGAGAGTGGTGGAGCGCCCTGCCCTACTCCGCCGCGTCGAGGCGCGGGCGCTCCACGTGGCTGCGCTCGGCCTTCACCAGCTCGGCCGTGCGGAACGCCACCTCCAGCGCCTGCTCGGCGTTGAGGCGCGGATCGCAGTAGGTGTGGTAGCGGTCCTGCAGGTCGTCGGCCGTCAGCGCCCGGGCACCGCCGGTGCACTCGGTGACGTCCTTGCCGGTCATCTCCAGGTGGATGCCGCCCGCGATGGTCCCCTCGGCCCGGTGGACGCCGAAGAAGCCCTCGATCTCCTGCATCACCCGCTCGAACGGCCGGGTCTTGTAGCGGCCGGCCGGGATCGTGTTGCCGTGCATCGGATCGCAGATCCACACGACCTTGCGGCCCTCGCGCTCGACGGCGCGGATCAGCGCCGGCAGATGGTCGCCCACCTTGTCGGCGCCGAACCGGCAGATCAGGCTCAAGCGGCCCGGCTCGTTCTCCGGGTTGAGCAGGTCGATCAGCCGGATCAGCCCCTCGGCCTTCATGGACGGGCCGCATTTGAGGCCGATCGGGTTCTTGATGCCGCGGGCGTATTCCACGTGCGCGTGGTCCGGCTGGCGGGTGCGGTCGCCGATCCACAGCATGTGGCCGGAGGTCGCGTACCAGTCGCCGGTGGTCGAATCGACGCGGGTCAGCGCCTCCTCGTAGCCGAGCAGCAGGGCCTCGTGGCTGGTGTAGAAATCCGTGGTCCGCACCTCCGGATGGGTCTCCGGGTTGATGCCGATCGCCCGCATGAAGTCGAGCGCGTCGGTCATGCGGCTCGCCACGTCCTGGTAGCGCGAGGATTGCGGCGAATCCTTCACGAAGCCCAGCATCCAGCGATGCGCGTTCTCGAGGTTCGCGTAACCGCCGGTGGCGAAGGCGCGCAGCAGGTTCAGCGTCGCGGCCGATTGCCGGTAGGCTTCGAGCTGACGCCGGGGATCCGGCACGCGCGACTCCTCCGAGAAGCCGATGCCATTGATGATGTCGCCCCGGTAGCTCGGCAGGCTCACGCCCTCCAGCGTCTCGGTCGGCGAGGAGCGCGGCTTGGCGAACTGCCCGGCGATGCGCCCGACCTTCACCACCGGCGAGCCGCCCGCGAAGGTCAGCACCATCGCCATCTGCAGGAACACCCGGAAGAAGTCGCGGATGTTGTCGGCGGAGTGCTCGTCGAAGCTTTCGGCGCAGTCGCCGCCCTGGAGGAGGAAGGCTTCGCCCGCGGCGACGCGCCCGAGCGCCGCCTTCAGCTTGCGGGCCTCACCGGCAAAAACCAGCGGCGGAAAGCTCGCGATCTGCGACTCGACGGCACCCAGGGCAGCCATGTCCGGATAGGTGGGGACCTGCTCGATCGGCAGATGTCTCCAGCTCTTCGGTGTCCAACGCTCGCCCATGGCCTCTCTCCGCGCACCTCTTCGTGCGACCGCGCTTTGCGCGCGAAGCGCGGCTTATAGAGAGGTTCCCGCGCGGTTGCGAGTGCCGGAATACGAGGGGCAGGCGCGCTGAGGCCTCAGGCCTCGCCGTCCTCGACCTCGATCCCGTGTTCGGCGAGAATCCAGAAGATCGCCTCCAGATCCTCCGCGGAGACGTCCCGGGGCGGCAGGGCCTCTTCGAGATCGTCGTAGGTCAGGCAGCGGCGGCGCTGCGCCTCCGCCTTGGCGAGCAGCTGGTCGATGGCGCGGCGGATGTCGGGCGGCAGCGCGTCGTGGCTCGGCGGACGATGGAAGACCGGGCGCAGGGCATCCGCCAGAAGGCCGTCGATGATGGCCTGCCGCCGCGCATGCGCGTCGTCGCCCCGTCCCTTACCTGCGCCCTGCTTTCCCATGACCCTGATATGGCTCGGTCGGGCTTGGCGTCGAGGCCCCGGAGATTCCGAACGTTTCGAGCCGTCCCCCGTACGCGGCGGCAGCCAAATCGCTTTCATAAACGTCCGCGACGAGACGGTTCCGGCCGTCGTCCGGGCTGCGGCCGGCGTTCGATCCAATCATTTCGGCGCGATGATCGCAGATAAGGGGGACCGAACTGTCTTCAGCGCGCCGCGCTGGCCTTGGCCAGCAGCAGGCCGAAGCCGACAAGCAGCGCCCCGAACACCCGATCGATCCAACGACGGAAGGCGACAATGCGAGCCCGTATGCCCCCCGCCGAAAAGAACGTTGCGACCAGCGCGAACCAGATGATGTGCGCGGCTGAGATGAAGGCCCCGTAGCCGACCTGCACCGCAAACGGCGTCGACGGTTGGACCACCTGCATGAAGAGGCTCACCACGAAGATCGTCGTTTTCGGGTTCAGCACGTTGGTCAGGAAGCCGGTGCGCAACGCCGCGCGATCGGACAGGGGTACCGCCCGTGCCGATGAGTCGTCCGACGCATGTTCCGTCCGCAGCATCCGGACGCCCAGCCAGATCAGATAGGCCGCACCGACCAGCTTCAGGGCGTTGAACAGCCAGATCGACTGCTGGATCAGGATGCCGACCCCGAGGATTGTGTAAGCGACATGCACCAGCACGCCGCCGCCGATCCCGAGCGCCGTCAGCAGCCCGGCGCGGCGCGACAGCAACAGACTGTTGCGCGTCACCATCGCGAAATCGGGGCCGGGGCTGATGACGGCCAGGATCGTGATGGTGACCACGGCTAAGAGTTCGGTCATGGCAACCCGAGAAAGTCGGCGTGGAACCCGCTCTCATCATGAGCCGCGCCCGATCACGAAGCAACGGCCCTGTCGTTTTCCTGACCGACGGGTGTTCCGCGCATCCGACGTGAAGCAGATCAAGACTGCGCGGATGGCGGCCAAGAGTTCAGACACGTTGCGTGCCGCCGCGGTTCTGGGGAGATGCTTCATCCTCTCCGGTCAGAGCGGAAACCAACCCTCCATCGCCACGCTCAAGGGAGCGGCTCTAGCCGACGCCCACCGGATGCTTGGTCACCTCGGGAACGCGCATCGTCACCAGCTCTTCGGCGGCGGTCGGATGGACCGCGATGGTCCGGTCGAAATCGGCCTTGGTGGCCCCCATCGTCACCGCGATACCCACCGCCTGGATGACCTCGCCGGCATCGTGGCCGACGATGTGGACGCCGACCACCCGGTCGGTGGCGCAGTCGACGATCACCTTCATCAGGATCCGCTCGTCGCGCCCGGAGAGCGTCGCGCTCATCGGGCGGAAGCGCGCCTTGTAGACGTCGATCTTCCCGTAGACCTCGCGTGCCGCCGCCTCGCTATGGCCGATCACCCCGATCTCGGGGGTCGAGAACACCGCCGTGGTGATCAGGCGGTGATCGACGCAGGTGGGCTTGCCGCCATAGACCGTGTCGGCGAAGGCGTGGCCCTCGCGGATCGCCACCGGGGTCAGGTTCGCCCGGTTGGTCACGTCGCCGACCGCGTAGATCGACGGGACCTTGGTCTGCGAATAGGCGTCCACCGGGATCGCCCCGGCGGCGTCGAGTTCGATGCCGACCCGGTCGAGGCCGAGACCTTCGACGTTGGGCCGCCGGCCCGTGGCGACCAGCACCTGATCGACGTGGATCTCGCTGCCGTTGTCGAGGCGGACGCAGAGGGCATCGTCCCGCCGCTCGATGCCTGTCAGGGTGCGGCCGAGCCGCAGGTCCATCCTGTGGTTGTAGGCTTCGGCCAGGGCGTCACGAACCTCGTCGTCGAAGCCGCGCAGCAGCGCGGCGCCGCGGTGCAGCAGGGTCGTGGCGCTGCCCAGGGCCGCGAACACCCCGGCGAACTCCACCGCGATGTAGCCGCCGCCGACCACCAGGATGCGCTCCGGCAGGCTCTCCAGCTCGAACACCTCGTTCGAGGTGATCGCCAGCCCGATCCCGGGCACCGCCGGCTCCTTCACCGGATGCGCGCCGACCGCCACGAGGATCCGTTCCGCCCGAATCGTGCGGCCGGACGTCAGGAGGCGCACCTTGTGCGGGCCCTCGATCACGGCCCGCTCCGGCGCGATCTCGACGCCCGCCCGAATCAGGTTGGTGTCGTAGATGCCTTCGAGCCGGGTGACCTCGGCGTCGCGGCGGCGCTTGAGGATGCCCCAGTCGAAGCGCGGATTCTCCACCGTCCAGCCGAAGCCCGCGGCGTCCTCGAACGCGTCGGCGAAGCGCCCGGCATAGACCATCAGCTTCTTCGGGACGCAGCCGCGGATCACGCAGGTGCCGCCGACCCGGTATTCCTCGGCCAGCATCACCTTGGCGCCGTAGCCCGCCGCGATCCGCGCCGCGCGCACGCCCCCCGAACCGCCGCCGATGACGAAGAGGTCGACGTCGAAATCGCTCATGGGAGATCATCCCCATCGGATGTCAGAATCGCGCCGGGTCCGGGCGCGGCGCGCATCCAGGTGATGGCAGCGCCGAGGCCCGCCGTCCACCACGCGGCCCAGCCGTTATGCTCCACGAAGGCGATCGCGGCCGCGCAGGCGACGAGACCGAGCGCCGTCGCGCGGTCCGGCTGATCGAGTCGGGCGATGCGGGCGAGACTCAGCATCAGGGTCAGCGCCGCAAGGAACGCGCCGGGCAGGCCCAGCTCGGCCCAGACCTGAAGGAAGCTGTTATGCGGGTGCCCGACCCCCAACAGCACGCGCATCTCGGGGGGAAGGGTCTGGGCGACCGGGGTCTCGGCAAAGCGCGCGCTCGTGCCGTAGCCGGTCCCGCGCCAGGGATCGGCCGCCACGGCCGCGCCGAAGCTGCGCGCGATGGCGACCCGCGCCCGGGAGGAGGATTGCACGAGGCGCTCGTGGGCCGCCTCCGGCATGGTCCGGGCGAGGAGATCGCCCTCGACCGGGGCGAGCGCCACCGCGAGGCCGAGGCCGAGGCCGGCGAGGCCGATTCCTGTGCGCCGGGGCAGGAGGCGGCCGGCCGCGAACATCGCGCCTCCGGCCAGCAGCCCGAGCTGGGCGGCGCCGCTGATCGAGCGCAGGACGCCGAGCGCCGCGAAGACCAGCGTCACCGCTGCCAGGCCGCGGGCGCGCTCCCGCCACAGGACCAGCGCGAGCGGACCCGCCACGAGATCGAGGGTGAGCGCCGGCCGATTGTGGACGAAGGCCGCGGCCCGGTGCCCGAGAGCGCGCTCAAGGACCAGATCGGCCGCGAGATCGATGGCGATCAGCAGGCCCGCGAGGGCCACCGCCACGGCCCCGAGCCGCGGCGCGAAGGCCGGGATCCGGCCCGGCGCGAGGCAGGCCAGGAGGTAGGCGGCCGCCAGCGTCGGCAGGAACTCGCCGGCCACACGCAGGGATGCGGCCGGGAACGGGCTCCAGGCCAGCGAAACGAGGCTCCACCCCAGGAAGGCGAGCGCCGCGACGGCGGGGGCGCTCGTCAGCGGCGCCAGAAGCCGGCGGCCCACCCCGGCACGATCCTCAAGCATGCGCCCGGAGAGGAAGGCCAGCGCCGCCAGCCCGATCACGACCGGGCTCGATCGGTTGGCCAGCACCATCGCGAGCGGCATGACGGCGAGGAGAACGCCGCCCGCCGTGTAGAGCCGGCCCGGTGCCGTCATCGCGCGCTCATCGGAGTACCGTCACGGCGATCCGCGTCCCGGATCCGCGGCCCTCACTGCATCTGGTGCCCGCGCTTGCCCATCTCGGCGCGGACGCGGACCATGACGTATTCCGACACGTCCTGGGTCCAGTCCTGCATCTCCTGCACCATCTCGTCGAGGAGCTGCGGCTGCGCCTCGACGTAGTGCTTGCCGGCCGGCGAACGGAAGAAGGTCGCGATCTCCTGCAATTCGGCCTCCGAGAACTTCGCCGCGTAGGTGCGCGCCGCGATGTCGATCATGCGCTGCTTCTGCAGCTCCATCTCGGGTTGCAGCGAGGCCAGGACTTCGTCGAGATCCTTGGCGAGCTCCGGCCGGGTGACGGCCTGCTTGCGGATCTGGTCGGCGAAGGCGGGCAGCACCGAGTCGAACGAGCGGGCGATGCCGGAGGAAAGCATCACCTCACGGGCCAGCGCGAGGTGGCCGGGCGTGAAGGTGGTGGCCGGCGTATTGGCCGCGGGGGTGCTGGGCTGCGCCGCCGGCTTGGCGGGCGCGGGCTTGTGGGCCTGGGCGAAGGCCGCGGCCGGGAGCGCGAGGCCGAGCGCGAGGCCGAGCGCGGCGGTGAGGCGTCGGGACATGCTGGATTGATCCTGAAAGGATGGCTTGCGAGAAAACCGGCGCCTCAGGCGAGGCTGCCGAGAACGGTGATGTCGGCCTGGCCGTCCCGCGCGGCCGCCAGGATCGCGGCATCGGCGATGCCGAGGAACAGGCCGTGCTCGACGACCCCCGGCACGGCCCAGAGCGCCGCGCCGAGCGCCTCCGGATCGGGGATCGCGCCGAGATGGGCATCGAGGATGTGGTGGCCGCCATCCGTGACGAGGGGCGTGCCGTCTGGCCGCCGGCGCAGCCGGACGTCGCCTGAGCAGCCGGCGCCGGCGACCGCGCGCTCCACCGCCCGGTGAGTCGCGGTGAGGCCGAAGGGATTGACCTCGATCGGCAGCGGGAAGGCGCCGAGCCGGGCCACGCGCTTGGCCGCGTCGGCGATCACCACCATGCGGCGGCTCGCGCAGGCGACGATCTTCTCCCGCAGGAGCGCCGCCCCGCCGCCCTTGATCAGGCGCAGGCTGTCATCGACCTCGTCGGCGCCGTCGATGGTCAGGTCGAGCTCCGGCTGCGCGTCGAGGGTCGCGAGCCGGATGCCGAGGCCCTCGGCCTGGGCGCGCGTCGCTTCCGAGGTCGGCACGCCGAGGATGTCGAGGCCCTGGCGGACGCGCTCGCCCAGCAGCGCCACGAAGGCCGCCGCCGTCGATCCGGTGCCGAGGCCGAGCCGCATGCCGGGCTCGACGAGGTCGAGGGCGCGCGCCGCCGCGGCCCGGCGCAGATCCGGAGCGCTCACCGGGACGTCGCCCGGTCGGCGAAGTGAAGCGAGGGCACGCGCGTCATGGGAGTCAGTCTTTCCGCGAAGGTCGCGCGGCCCCTACCACGGGAGCCGACGGACCGGAACGCCCCCGCGCCGACAATGCCGCGTCACGGGCGGGTGCCCTGGGCCGGCGTCGCGCTGGCCCCGGCCCGGCCGGGGGCCGGACCGGTCAGCGGCGCGTCGGAGGCGCCTTCGGCGCCGGGCTTGCCCTGCTGGGTGCAGACGACCTGCTCCTTCTTCACCAGCACGAAGCAGATGCTCATCTCGCCGGTCCGGTAATTCACCCGGAAGACGCCGGCCTCGCGGGTGTGGCGGCTCGCGACCAGCCCGTATTCAGAGGGCGTCTGCGGCCCCGCCCCCTCCCCGGCTCCGAAGCAGACCGTCTGGCCGATGCCGCCCGCCGATTCCTGAAGGCCGTACTGGCAGGACGTGACCTCGCCGGTCACCTTGTCGACCCGGTACATGCGGTTCAGGTCGGTCTGCGGCGCGGGCACGAACTCGTAGGAGGTCGCGGCGGCCGGCAGGACGTGGAAAGCCGCGCAGGCGGCCAGGAGAGGCAGGAAGGGTTTCATCGCGGGTTCCGGGGCGGGGACGCGCAGCCTTTCGCCGGGCTTTCGGGCGAGTCTGGGGCGGGGCGGCGAACGAATGGGCGAGGCGCAGGGGCGCAGGCGCGCCGGGTTGCCCGCCGCGGCGCCCGCCGGTAGCGAGGCCCGTGCCAGCCAGGAGCCCCGTCGACATGTCCGCCGCATCCACGACCCGCCCGCCCATCGCCGTGTTCGATCTCGACGGCACCCTGGCCGAGACCGCGGGGGACCTGATCGGCACCCTCAACGTGCTGATGCGGCGCGAGGGCCTGTCCGAGCTGCCGCTGTCGCAGGCCCGCGGGCTGATCGGCGCCGGCGCCAAGGCGCTGATCCGGCGCGGCTTCGAGGCGGAGGGGCGCACGCTGTCGCCGGACGACCACGAGAGGCTGTTCGAAGCCTTCATCGCCCATTACGGCGCGCACCTCGCCGACACGTCGCACCTCTTCCCGGGCGTCGTCGAGGCGCTCGACGCGCTGGAGGCCGAGGGTTTCCGCCTCGCCGTCTGCACCAACAAGTACGAGGGCCAGTCGGTCGAGCTGCTGCGCCTCCTCGGCATCGGCCACCGCTTCGCGGCGATCTGCGGCCGCGATACCTTCCCGTGCTTCAAACCCGATCCGCGCCATCTCACCGGCACGATCGCGCGGGCCGGCGGTGACCCGGCCCGTGCCGTGATGGTGGGCGATTCCCGCACCGACATCGACACCGCGAAGGCGGCCGGCATCCCGGTGGTCGCCGTGACCTTCGGCTACACCGACCTGCCGGTGACCGAACTCGGGCCCGACCGGGTTATCGAGCATTTTTCGGCGCTTCCAGCCGCGGTTCGGAACCTCGTGCCGGCGAAGGCTGCCTGAGCCGTCAGGCGAGCCAGCGCCGCAGCCGGACCACCGCCTCGCGGCACTCGGCCTCCGAGCCCGCGAACGAGAACCGGACATGGTGGCTGCCGAGGTCCGGGTCGAAATCCAGGCCCGGCGTCGCCGCGACATGCGCTTCGTGGAGCATCCGCCGGCAGAAATCCGCCGCATCGTTGGTCAGGTTCGCCACATCCGCGTAGAGGTAGAAGGCGCCGTCGGCCGGGTGCACGCGCCCGAGGCCCAGGCCGGGCAGCGCGTCGAGCAGGATGGCGCGGTTGCGCGCGTAGCCGTCGCGCACGGCGTCGAGCTCCCCCGTAGCGTCGAAGGCCGCGAGCGCCCCGACTTGCGACAGGTAGGGCGCCGAGATGTAGAGGTTCTGCGCCAGACGCTCGATCGGCCGGACCAAAGCCTCCGGCACCACCATCCAGCCGACGCGCCAGCCTGTCATGCAATGGTACTTCGAGAAGGAATTGATCACCACGGCATCGGGATCGAAGCGGAGCGCCGTGACGGTCGGCTGGCCGTAGCTGAGGCCGTGATAGATCTCGTCTGAGATCAGCGGCAGGCCGAGGCTGCGCGTGGCGGCGCAGAGCTCCCGCAGGGCCGCCTCCGTGATGACCGTGCCGGAGGGGTTGGCGGGGCTCATCACCAGCGCGCCCGCCAGGGGTGCCCGGGCGTGCGTGTCGCGCAGCAGCGCGGCGGTCGGGGCGAAGCGGTCCTCCGCGCGCAGGACCATCGGCGCCGGCACGAGGTCGAGGGCCGCCAGGATGTTGCGATAGGCCGGATAGCCGGGCTGCGGCACGGCGACCCGCGCCCCGGCATCGAACAGGCTCATGAAGGCCAGCACGAAGCCCGCCGACGACCCGGTGGTGATCACCACCCGCTCCGGCGCCACCGAGACGCCGTGCCGTTCCGCGTAGTCCCGGGCGATGCGCTCGCGCAAAGCCGGAAGGCCGAGGGCCTCCGTGTAGGGCACGCGCCCCGTCGCCAGCGCCGCCTGCGCGGCCGCGATCACCGCGCGCGGCGCCGGCGCCGAGGGCTGGCCGACCTCCATCCGCACCACGTCGGCACCGGTCCGCGCCTTGGCGGCGGCGGCGGCCATCACGTCCATGGCGAGGAACGGCTGGACGGCGGCGGCGCGTCGGGAGATCGGGGTCATGGGATCCTTCGGAGTGCCGGATGCGGCCGCGCGGTTGGGGCCATCCGGTCGGACCCGGAGGGTAGAGCGCGCCGCAAGACGGCTCAACCGCGCCCCGACGTCCCGAATCGCCTCTGATTGACCCGGTGCCGCGAAAACGCCAAACCCGGCGCCTACCGCTCGCGCCCAGCGCGGGCCGGCTTGCCCCGCAAGCGAGGATCCATGCCGTTCATTCGCCCCCTGCCCGCGCTGGCCCTGGCGCTCGGCCTCGTCGCCGTTCCCGCCCTCGCGCAGAACGCCGAAACGCCCGCCTCACCCTTCACGGATGCGCAGCGCACCGGGATCGAGGTGATCGTCAAGGATTACCTGATCAAGCACCCCGAGGTGCTGCAAGAGGCGCTGGCCGAGGCCGAGAAGCAGCAGGCCGAGACGCAGCGCCTCGCCCAGGCCGCCGCCCTCAAGGAATCCCGCGACGCGCTCCTGAACGGTCCGCACGACGTGATCGCCGGCAACCCCTCCGGCGACGTCACGATGGTCGAGTTCTTCGATTACAATTGCGGCTACTGCCGGAAGGCGCTGGGCGACGTGCAGGCGCTGATCAAGTCCGATCCGAAGCTGCGGGTCGTGATCAAGGATTTTCCGGTGCTCGGCCCGGAATCGCTGGAAGCCAGCCAGGTCGCGATCGCGGTGCGCCAGCAGCTCAAGGGCGACAAGCTGTTCGAATTCCACCAGAAGCTGCTCGAGACCAAGGGCCGGGTGAACGGCGCCCGGGCGATCCAGGTCGCCAAGGATCTCGGCGTCGATACGACCAAGCTCCAGAAGGACATGGCCGCCCCCGAGGTGAAGGCCGCGCTCAGCGAGAACCGCGGGCTGGGCGACCGGCTCGGCCTCTCGGGCACGCCCGCCTTCATCATCGGCGACGAGGTGATCCCCGGCGCGGTCGGCGTCGACCCGATGCGCAAGACCATCGCCGACGTGCGTCAGTGCGGCCACGCTTCCTGCTGAGGGAACGGGCTTTCCGGCGGCCCGCCGCGAAGGCAGAGGCGGCCTTGTCGCGCTGCACTGCCTTCGTCTAAGAGCCGCCAGCCGCAGGGCCGCGGTCCACCGCCGACTCGATGGACGGACCGACGCGCCGCGATACGAAGTAGGCCGGATGTCAAAGAACGACGCCATCGACCCCGAGCTCGTGCGCGAGCTCGCAAACCTCGTCACCGAAACCGGCCTCTCCGAGATCGAGGTCGAGAAGGGCGACCTGCGCATCCGCGTCGTGCGGCGCCTCGAACCCGTGGGCATCCAGGTCGCGGCGGCGGCGCCGGTCGCCGCCCTGGCACCGCCGCCGGCCCCGGCCCAGGCCGCCCCGTCCGCGCTGGCGCCGGCCGAGCCGGCCCGGAATCAGGCCGGCACCGTGCCTTCGCCGATGGTCGGGACCGCCTATCTGCGCCCCTCGCCCGATGCCAAGACCTTCGTGGATGTCGGCTCGAAGGTCGAGGTCGGCGACAAGCTCCTGCTCATCGAGGCCATGAAGACCTTCAACGAGATCGTGGCGCCCCGCGCCGGCACGGTGAGCGCCATCTTCGTCGAGGACGGGCAGCCGGTCGAGTTCGGCGAGGCCCTGCTCGTCATCAGCTGAAGCGCTCTTCGGAACGACGCCGCTTAACCAGAGGATAGAGCCTCCTGCGCGGTCCCGGATCGTCAGGACGCCCTAACGGGTCCGATGTTCGACAAGATCCTGATCGCGAATCGCGGCGAGATCGCCCTGCGCATCCTGCGGGCGGCGAAGGAGCTCGGGATCGCCACCGTGGCGGTCCACTCGACCGCCGATGCCGACGCCATGCATGTGCGGCTGGCCGACGAGAGCGTCTGCATCGGGCCGCCGGCGGCGCGTGACAGCTACCTCAACATCCCGTCGATCATCGCGGCCTGCGAGATCACCGGGGCGGATGCGGTCCATCCCGGCTACGGCTTCCTGTCGGAGAATGCCCGCTTCGCCGAGGTGCTGGCCCACCACCAGATCGGCTTCATCGGCCCGAAGGCGCAGCATATCCGCACGATGGGCGACAAGATCGAGGCCAAGCGCACGGCGCTGAAGCTCGGCATTCCCTGCGTGCCGGGCTCCGAGGGGGGCGTCGAGGATGCCGACGCCGCCAAGCGGATCGCCGCCGAGATCGGCTATCCCGTCCTGGTCAAGGCCGCGGCGGGCGGCGGCGGGCGCGGCATGAAGGTGGCGCGCACCGAGGCCGAGCTGGAGCAGGCGATCGGCATGGCCAAGTCCGAGGCCAAGGCCGCCTTCGGCGACGACGCGGTCTACCTCGAAAAATATCTTGAGAAGCCCCGGCACATCGAGGTGCAAGTCCTGGGCGACGGCCGCGGCGGCGCCGTCCACCTCGCCGAGCGCGACTGCTCGCTGCAGCGCCGCCACCAGAAGGTCTGGGAGGAAGGCGGCTCGCCGGCGCTCAACGAATCGATGCGTGCCGAGATCGGCGGCATCTGCGCCAACGCCATGAAGGAGTTGGGTTATCTCGGCGCCGGCACCGTCGAGTTCCTGTATGAGGACGGGCGGTTCTATTTCATCGAGATGAACACCCGCATCCAGGTCGAGCATCCGGTGACCGAGATGATCACCGGGATCGACCTCGTGATCGAGCAGATCCAGGTCGCCTCGGGCGGTCCATTGTCCGTCAGTCAGTCCGACATCAAGGTCGAGGGCCACGCCATCGAGTGCCGGATCAACGCCGAGCACCCCGAGACCTTCCGCCCCTCCCCGGGCGAGATCACCCACTATCACACGCCCGGCGGGCTCGGCGTCCGGGTCGATTCCGCAGCCTTCCAGGGCTACCGGATCCCGCCGAACTACGACTCGCTGATCGGCAAGCTGATCGTGCATGGCCGTACCCGCAACGAGTGCCTGATGCGCCTGCGGAGGGCACTCGACGAATTCGTCATCGACGGCATCGACACCACGCTGCCCCTGTTCCGAACCCTGGTCCGCAACCCGGACGTGCAGAACGGCCTTTACGACATCCACTGGCTGGAGCATTTCCTCGAAGACGGGGGCATGAAGGCCTGAACCGGAGCTGCGGCGACACCGGCACGCCGCGCCCCTGGTCTTCGCGCCGCCCGCGCGCGACACTCAGGCCATGCACGACAGCCACCGCGTGGACATCACCCCCGAGATCCTGCTGAAGGCCTATGCGGCGGGCATCTTCCCGATGGCCGAGGACGCGCACGACCCGACTCTCTACTGGGTCGAGCCCAAGGCGCGCGGCGTCCTGCCCCTCGACCATTTTCGCGTGCCCAAGCGCCTCGCCCGGACGGTCCGGTCCGACCAGTTCACGGTGCGGTGCGATACCGATTTCGACGGGGTGATCGAGGGATGCGCGGCCCCCCGCCGCGATAGCGAGCGGACCTGGATCAACGGCCGCATCCGCGAACTCTACGGGGCCCTGTTCGACCTGGGCCATGTCCACACGGTCGAGGTCTATGCGGGCACCACCGGGCGGCTGGTCGGCGGCCTGTACGGCGTCTCGCTCGGTGCGGCCTTCTTCGGCGAGAGCATGTTTCACGAGGTGCGCGACGCCTCGAAGGTCGCCCTCGTCCACCTGATGGGCCGCCTGCGCGCGGGGCGCTACCGGCTCGCCGACACGCAGTTCGTGACCGACCACCTGACGCAGTTCGGCGCGGAGGAATTGCCGCGGCACGTCTACAAGCGCCGCCTCGCCGAGGCCCTCGATCAGGTCGCAGACTGGAATGTCTGGCCCGGGGACGGCTCGGTCACGGGCGCGCGGGTGCTGGAGGCGCTCGGCGGCGACGCGTAGCGTCCGCTCAGCGGAACAGCGCGTCGAACAGGTTCTGCGGCTGCTGCTGGGGCGGGGGCGCCGGCGCCGGACCCTCGTTCGACGGGAAGAATTTGCGCGAGGGCTTCTGGCGGGGCTGGACCGGCACGCCGCGCGGCGCCTCGACATCGACCTGACCGGCGGCGTTGATCTGCTGGGCGGTCTTGGTCGAGTCCTTGCCCGCGCGCTTGGTCTTCTCGGGCTTGGCCGCGACCGCGGGGACGTCCTCCTGCTCCTTGGCCTCGGCGATCACGTCGGCGCCGCCTTTGCAGTCGACCAGCCACACGTCGTAGATCGGATGCTCGATCGCGTGCAGGCCGGGGCTCGACGCGAACATCCAGCCGGTGAAGATCCGCCGATACTTGTTGTCGAGGGTGACCTCGTCGACTTCGAGGAAGGCCGTGGTCTTGGGGCTCTCGGTCGGCGGCCGGGTATAGCAGACCCGAGGGGTGAGCTGCAGGGCGCCGAACTGAACGGTCTCGTCCACCGCCACCTCGAACGACACGATCCGGCCGGTGATCTTGTCGAGCCCGGAGAACACGGCGGTCGGGTTCTTGATCTTGTCGGCGGCGGCCGGGCAGGCCCACAGGGCGAGCACGAGGCTCGGGGCGAGCGCACGACGTGCGAGGACGGTGATGCGGCTCAAGGCGCGGACCCCTAGGCGAGGGAAGCCGGCCGCGCCGATGGATGCGCGGCGGGCATGTCGTTGGCCCGCCATGAACACCGGAACGGTGGCGGCAAAAGGGCGTCTGAGCCGCCCTGCAGCTGGTGTTACTCGCCCGGCGTCCAGGAGACGTAGTCGCCGGTCGCCGCCGGCCGCTGGCCCCAGGAGAGCTGCGAGCCCTGCGGCCGGTAGGCGTTGGGCGTACCGGTCTGGTTCTCGATATACGGCTTCTGCCACGCGCGGGGCTGATAGTTCTCCTCGCTCGGGGCGACGTCGACGTTGTGGCACAGCCAGCCGCGCCAGCCGGGGGGCACCTTCGAGGCGTCGGCATAGCCGTTATAGACCACCCAGCGGCGCTCGGATCCGACCGAGCGATCGATCAGCGCACCTTCCGCCTTGTAATACTTGTTCCCGTACTCGTCCTCGCCGACGAAGATGCCGCTTCGTGCGGTCTGGAGCGCGAGGGAAACGGTCTGACCGTTCCACCACGTGAAGACGCGCAGCAGAGTATCCTTCAGCGCCATCGTCGGTCCCAGAATCGTATCGCGCCGCGCGGGCGCCGTTCGGCGTTCTTATGGTGACCGAGCGCGCGCGAGTCCAGTCACGGGAGCCCTGTGTCGCCGGCGGGCAACGTGTGTTGCGCGGTTCGTCACACCACAACTTGTCGGGACCGATCCGCCCAACCGAGGGCTGTGAATCGAAAATAATCCCGATCCGAATCCGGAAAGCCGGAAGGGCACTTATCCCGGGCCGCCGGAATATCCACAGGATTATGCGAGCCGGCACAAGATCTAGCGGGGAACCGAGTCGGCACACACCACTTGTTGACGAGAGAGCAGAGGCGGCGTTATCGTCCCGGCATCGGTCGCGCCCCGGAGTGGCGCATTGGGCAGGGGCGACCGGTTCACGAATTCATAAGCGGACCCGGGGCGCGCTCAACATCTGGGCGTGGTCGGATCCGCATCCCACAATCGGGCAGAGACTCCGCGCCGCGCGGAGCCGGGACACGTGCGTCCCGACGGGAGAGGTGTGTTTCATGCGGTTCGAGCGTCGCTACACCACGGCCGGACAATCGCCCTATGCGGGCATCCCGTTCCGGAAGGCGCTGAGCGAGATCCGCAACCCGGACGGGTCGGTGGTGTTCCGTCTCGACGGCATCGACGTGCCCGAGAGCTGGAGCCAGGTGGCGAGCGACGTGCTCGCGCAGAAGTACTTCCGCAAGGCGGGCGTGCCGGCGCGGCTGCGCAAGGTCGAGGAGAACGCGGTCCCGTCCTTCCTGTGGCGCTCGGTGCCGGACGAGGCGGCGCTCGCCGAGCTTCCCGAGGATGAGCGCTTCGTCTCGGAATCCTCCGCCACGCAGGTGTTCGACCGGCTCGCGGGCTGCTGGACCTACTGGGGCTGGAAGGGCGGCTACTTCTCGTCGGAGGAAGACGCCTCGGCCTTCATGGACGAGCTGCGCTTCATGCTCGCCCGCCAGATGGTGGCGCCGAACTCGCCGCAATGGTTCAACACCGGCCTGCACTGGGCCTACGGCATCGATGGCCCGAGCCAGGGCCACTATTACTGCGACCCGCAGACCGGCGTGCTGACCAAGTCGGCCTCGGCCTACGAGCACCCGCAGCCGCATGCGTGCTTCCCGGCCGGGGCGCTGGTAACAACCGAGGACGGCTTCAAGCCGATCGAGACCATCGTCGTCGGCGACCGCGTGGTCACGCATCGCGGCCGCGTCCGCACCGTCACCGGTACGATGGAACGCACGGTCGGCGAGGATCTCGTACGGATCGATCTGCGGGGCCATGCGGGCGATCCGATCGTCTGCACGTCCAATCACCCGATCCTGGCCATTCGTGACGCGGCCGGCGCCGTCCGTAGCCGGCGGGCGGGTCGAGGCGCGCTCAAGCCCGACTGGGTTGCTGCCGGAGACTTGACCAGCCGCGACGCCGTCGTCGCCTCCTTCCCTGAGGAGCCCGAGAGCCGAATTCCGTCATTCGATCTCGGCGCCTACCTGCCGCCCGCTTCCAAGTTTTCCTCGGTCCGGTTGGAGGACGACGCGATCCTGTCGACGGGACCGGACGGCGTGGGGACGTTGAGTCTCAAGCGCCACGTCCTGGCCGACGACCCGGCCTTCGGGCGCCTCGTCGGACATTGGATCGGCGACGGCAGTCTGATCCAGGACACGCGCTCGGGTGCCCTCTGCGGCGTCCACTTCGTGTTCAACAAATCCGAGACCGAGTATGTCGCCGACGTACAGGCCCTGATGAAGGAATTCTTCGGCCTGGAGGCGCGACAGGAGCTGACGGAAAGCCAGCAGACTGTCGTGCTTCGGTACGGCCGGACCGCACTGGCGCGTTGGTTCGAGGCGCATTGCGGTCGCTACAGCCACGGGAAGTTCATCCCGGCTTTCGCCTACACGCTGCCGCGGGCGCACAGGCTTGAGCTTCTGGTCGGCCTCTGGCGCTCCGACGGATGTTCAGGGCGCTCGGGCAACGATCATTACCTGCACTTCGACTTCACCAACCGCATCCTCGCGCACGGCGTCGTGCGCCTGCTGCGGAGCATCGGCGCCGACCCGATCCTGTCCGGAGGCCGCATCGTCCCGGGCGGTTCCCGGCCGCACTATCGCGTCTCCGTCATGTCGGACGGCGCACCGGATCTCGCGGTTCTGACAGGCGTCCCGATCCGGTCCGATGTCGCCCGCCTGCGTCGCTCCAATCGGTACGGCGATGTAATCGCGCACCGGGTTCTGCGCGTGGCGTCCGTGCCTTTCTCGGGCTCCGTGTTCAACTTCCAGGTGGCGGAGGACGAGTCCTACGTCGTGAACGGCTTGGCCGTGCACAACTGCTTCATCCAGTCGGTCCAGGACGATCTCGTCAACGAGGGCGGCATCATGGACCTGTGGGTGCGCGAGGCGCGCCTGTTCAAGTACGGCTCGGGCACCGGCTCCAACTTCTCGCAGCTGCGCGCCGAGAACGAGAAGCTCGGCGGCGGCGGCAAGTCGTCGGGCCTGATGAGCTTCCTCAAGATCGGCGACCGGGCGGCCGGTGCGATCAAGTCGGGCGGCACCACGCGCCGCGCCGCCAAGATGGTGATCGTCGACATCGACCATCCGGATATCGAGGCCTTCATCGACTGGAAGGTGAAAGAGGAGCAGAAGGTCGCCGCCCTGGTGACCGGCTCGAAGGTCGTCTCCAAGCACCTGAACCTGGTGATGAAGGCCTGCACGCAGTGCGAGGCGGAAGGGGATGCCTGCTTCGATCCGGAGCGCAACCCCGCCCTCAAGCGTGAGATCAAGGCCGCCCGCCGCGCCTCGGTGCCGGACGCCTACATCAAGCGCGTGGTCCAGTTCGCCCGCCAGGGTTTCACCAAGATCGACTTCCCCGTCTACGACACCGACTGGGATTCGGAGGCGTACCTCACGGTCGCCGGCCAGAACTCCAACAACTCGGTCTCGCTGACCGACGACTTCCTGCGCGCCGTCGAGGCGGATGCCGACTGGCAGCTCACCGCCCGCACCACCGGCAAGGTCACCAAGACCCTGAAGGCCCGCGACCTGTGGGAGCGGATCGGCGAGGCGGCCTGGGCCTCGGCCGATCCGGGCCTGCACTTCAACACCACGATGAACGACTGGCACACCTGCCCGGCGGGCGGGCGGATCCGGGCCTCGAACCCGTGCTCCGAGTACATGTTCCTCGATGACACCGCCTGCAATCTCGCCTCGGCGAACCTGCTGACGCTGTACGACCGGGCGACGAAGCGCTTCGACGTGGAGGCGTTCGAGCATCTCAACCGCCTCTGGACGGTGGTGCTCGAGATCTCCGTGATGATGGCGCAGTTCCCGTCGAAGGAGATCGCGGAACTCTCCTACCGCTACAGGACGCTGGGCCTCGGCTACGCCAATATCGGCGGCCTGCTGATGACCATGGGCCTACCTTACGATTCCGACGCGGGCCGGGCTCTGGCCGGTGCGCTCACCGCGATCATGACCGGCATCGCCTACGCCACCTCGGCCGAGATGGCCGCGGAACTCGGCACCTTCCCGGCCTACGAGGAGAATGCCGACGCGATGCTGCGGGTCATCCGCAACCATCGCCGGGCGGCCCACGGCGAAACCGAGGGTTACGAGTTCCTGAACGTCGCGCCGGTCGCCCTCGACCACGCCAACATCCCGCAGGCGGACCTTGGCGACCACGCCCGGGCCGCCTGGGACCGGGCGCTGAAGCTCGGCGAGGAGCACGGCTACCGCAACGCCCAGGCCACCGTGATCGCGCCGACCGGTACGATCGGCCTCGTGATGGATTGCGACACCACCGGCATCGAGCCCGACTTCGCCCTGGTGAAGTTCAAGAAGCTCGCGGGCGGCGGCTACTTCAAGATCATCAACCAGGCCGCTCCCGACGCCCTGCGGGCGCTCGGCTACCGCGAATCCGAGATCGCCGAGATCGAGGCCTACGCGGTCGGCCATGGCTCGATGGGGCAGGCGCCGGGCATCAACCCGACGACCCTGCGCGCCAAGGGCTTCACCGACGACAAGATCGCCGCGGTCGAGAAGGGGCTCAAGTCGGCCTTCGACATCAAGTTCGTGTTCAACCGCTGGACGCTCGGCGACGACTTCCTCACCCAGACCCTGAAGGTCCCGGCGGAAAAGCTGTCGGACCCGAGCTTCGAGCTGCTGCCGTTCCTCGGCTTCTCCAAGAAGGAGATCGAGGCCGCCAACACCCATATCTGCGGGGCGATGACGCTGGAGGGCGCGCCCTTCCTCAAGGTCGAGCACTACCCGGTCTTCGACTGCGCCAACCCCTGCGGCCGGATCGGCAAGCGCTACCTGTCGGTCGAGAGCCACATCCGCATGATGGCGGCGGCGCAGCCCTTCATCTCGGGGGCGATCTCCAAGACCATCAACATGCCCAACGACGCCACGGTGGAGGATTGCAAGGCGGCCTACCTGCTGTCCTGGCGCCTCGCCCTCAAGGCGAACGCCCTCTACCGCGACGGCTCGAAGCTGTCGCAGCCGCTCAACGCTGCGCTCATCTCGGACGAGGACGACGAGGCTGATGAGGGGATCGAGGCGCTGATCCAGGCCCCGGCCGCCGCCAAGGCCGCCGCGGCCGCGGAGAAGATCGTCGAGCGGGTGATCGAGCGCGTCGAGCGGATCCGCTCCCGCGAGAAGCTGCCGGCCCGCCGGAAGGGCTACACCCAGAAGGCGGTGGTGGGCGGCCACAAGGTCTACCTGCGCACCGGCGAGTACGACGACGGCCGCCTCGGCGAAATCTTCATCGACATGCACAAGGAGGGCGCGACCTTCCGCAGCCTGATGAACAATTTCGCCATCGCGATCTCGCTCGGCCTCCAGTACGGCGTGCCGCTGGAGGAATACGTGGAGGCCTTCACCTTCACGCGGTTCGAGCCGGCCGGCTTCGTGCAGGGCAACGACGCGATCAAGAACGCGACCTCGCTCCTCGACTACGTGTTCCGCGAGCTGGCTGTCTCCTATCTCGGCCGCGCCGACCTCGCCCATGTCAGCCCCGCCGAGATCGGCGGCACGGTGATCGGCGGCGGCGAGAGCGGCGACACGACCCGCGAGGGTCCGAAGCCGGCGCCGGCCTCCTCGGTGGTCTCCCGCGGCCTGCTGCGCGGCTCGGCCGACCGGCTCACCCTGATCCAGGGCGGCCCGGCCGGCGGAAGCCTCGGCGTCGGCGCGGCGAGCGCCGGCCAGTCGGCCCCGGCCGGCGGCACGGTCCACGCGATCCGCGGCAGCACGGCGCTGAAGGCGGAGCCGGCGGCGGCCGGTCAGGCCGACACGATCGCCGACACCCTCCCCTTCGCCAAGGCGGAGCGGAGCGTCGCCGACCGCCGCGCCGAGGCGAAGATGAAGGGCTATGTCGGCGAGGCCTGCCCGGAATGCGCGAACTTCACGCTTGTCCGGAACGGGACTTGCCTGAAATGCGACACCTGCGGGTCCACGACCGGCTGCTCGTAGCCGCACCGTCGCCGCGTCAGCATCATCGACGCGGTGTCGCTCCTGCGGCGCCGCGTCGAACCGCGTTCGAAGTCGAGCGACAATGCTCGAGGTCGATGCCGCGCAATTAAATGTCGCACAATTCGGAACGTCGGGTCCGGTCCGCAGTTCAGTCCTCGCTTAACGGCGGAGACGAACCTTGCAAGCACCCGTTCGCTACAACCCCACCGTCGAGAACGTCCTGCCCGACGAGGGCGAGACCATCACGGAACTGTGCCAGACCTTCGACACGATCCTGCAGCGCGTCGCCGACGATTCCGGCCACGCCGTCCGGTCGGTCCATGCCAAGGCCCACGGCATCCTCGAAGGCGTGATGCGCATCGAGGACGGCCTGCCGCCGGAATTCGCCCAGGGCCTGTTCGCCCGGCCCGGCGAGCACAAGGTCTATATGCGGCTATCGACCAACGCGGGCGATATCCTGCCCGATGCCATCTCGCTGCCGCGCGGGCTCGCCCTGAAAGTGCTCGATGCCCCCGGTGAGCGCCTGCCGGACGCCGAGGGGACGACGCAGGACTTCATCATGGTCAATGGCCCGGTCTTCCAGGCACCGAATGCCCGGAAATTCCTGGGCAGCCTGAAGCTGCTCGCGGCCACCACCGACCGGGCCGAAGGGCTGAAGGTTGCCGCCTCGACCGTGCTGCGCGGCGTCAACAAGGCGCTTCAGGCCGTCGGCGTGGAGAGCGCGGCCATCAACGCCCTCGGGGGGGCGCCGAATGTCGATCCCCTCGGCGAGATCTACTACAGCGTCACCCCGTTCCGTTACGGCGACTACATCGCCAAGTTCTCGCTCCGGCCGCTCTCGCCCGGGCTGACCGCCCGCACCGGCACCGAAATCGACGCGTCCGGCCGGCCCGATGCGATCCGCGAGACCGTCCGCTCCGAGATGGCCGGTACCGAGGGCGTGTGGGAGTTCCGGGTGCAGCTCTGCCGCGACCTGGAGCGCCAGCCGGTCGAGGATCCGACCGTCGCCTGGGACGAGGCCGAGGCGCCCTTCCAGCGGGTGGCGACCGTCACGGTCCGACCGCAGGACAGCTGGGACCCGGCGCGGGTTCAGGCGGTGGACGAGGGAATGCGCTTCAGCGTCTGGACCGGCCTCGCTGCGCACCGGCCGCTGGGCAACATCAACCGCGCCCGCAACGCCGCCTACCGGCATTCGGCCGCGTTCCGCGAACGCTTCAACGGCTGTCCGATCCACGAGCCGGCGGCACGCTGAAGCCGACCTCGCCGGGACCCAAGGGACCCCGGCTTCCCCCTGATCTGTTGGCCCCTGAATCACTGGGAGTATGCGCCATGAAGTTCCCCGTCGGTTTTCGTCCCGGCCTCGCCCTCGCGCTGCTGTCCGGCACGGCGCTCCTGCCGGTGCCCGCCTCGGCGCAGCAATCCTCCGGCCAAGGCACGCTCACACAGGTGGCGCGCTTCGACCATCAGGTGACGGGCATAACCGTGAGCAAGGACGGGCGCATCTTCGTGAATTTCCCCCGCTGGAGCGAGGATGCCCCGGTCTCGGTCGCCGAGCTGAAGGACGGCAAGCCCGTGCCCTTCCCGAATGAGGACTGGAACAGCTGGCGCAACGCGAAATCCGACACCATCGACCCCAAGACCCACTTCGTCTGCGTCCAGAGCGTCGTGACCGATCAGCAGGACAGGCTCTGGGTGGTCGACGCGGCCGCGCCCGCCATGGCGCATGTCATCAAGGACGGACCCAAGCTCGTCGGCATCGACCTGAAGACCAACACGGTGGTGAAGACCATCCCGTTCGACACCAGCACTGTCCTGCAGGCCTCCTACATCAACGATGTGCGCATCGCGCCAGACGGGAAGACCGCCTACCTGACCGATTCCGGCGCCGAGGGCGCGCTGATCGTCGTGGATCTCGACAGCGGCTCGGCCAAGCGCGTGCTCTCCGGCCACACCTCGACCATGCCGGACAAGAGCGTGACGGTTCAGTATGACGGCAAGCCGCTGCGCCGCCCCGACGGGCGCGGCGTGGAATTCTCGGCGGACGGCATCGCCCTCTCGCCCGACGGCAAGACGCTGTATTGGCAGGCGATCAAGGGCAAGACGCTCTACAGCCTGCCGACCGACGCGCTCACCGGCTGGGCCACCTCGTCCTTCGTGCCCGAGATGCTGAGCGACCGGACGCTGAGTGGCAAGATCACGACCGTCGGCGAGAATGGCCCCGCCGACGGCCTGCTGATCGCCCGCAAGGACGGGCGGATGTACGTGACCTCGCCGCAGGACAACGCCGTGAAGGTGCGCGACCTGTCGCAGACGGGATCGAGCCTCACCACCCTGGTCCAGGATCCGCGGCTGCGCTGGCCCGACACGTTCAGCGAGGGGCCGGACGGCACGATCTACGTGACGACCTCGCACATCCAGGATTCGGCCGATTACAAGCCCGGCGCGCCGATCAGCCTGCCGACGGAGCTGTGGGCAATCAAGTCCGGCCCGGGCGACGTCACGGGCTCGACCGGCGGCGCGGCGCGCTGAAGCGCGATGCTCAACGCGGCGGCGCGGTCTCCGCATGGTGGCCGAACAGCGGGGTCTCGGCGGCCGCATTGACGATCACCGCGACATCGGCCGGCAGCAGAAAGCCCTCCGCCTGGGCGGCGCGGGCCGCCGTGCGGACGCGGTTCTCGTAATCCTGCCGGCTGGTGTAGCGCTCGGCCAGTGACGGAAGGCCGGTGTCGTTCCCGTCGCGGCTGCGCGCGAACGGCTGATAGGTCCCGACCAGCGAGCAGGTGAATTTGGCGAGCGGCGCGTTCTGGCCGCCGTAGACGCCCAGCGGGACTGCGATATCGGGCAGCCGCACGCCGCCGATCGGGTTTCCGTCCGCGTCGCGCTGGGGAACCTGCACGATCGCGTCCGGAAGCGCTTTCGGCGCCTGCAGGACGTTCGGATCCCCGGGGGCGGGCTGCAGCGGCATCAGCCGCGTCGCGGGCGGCGGCGCGTTGCGCGCCACCCAATCGTCCAGCCGCTCGAGCGTCGCCCGGGCGACGGGCGCCCAGTCGAGCCGACCGGGCGGGCGCGTGCAGCTCTCCGTCTTGACCACGGTAACGTGCGAGGCGCCGGCGACGTCGTACATCCGCACATTGGCGGGCAGAGGGAGGTCCGCGGTGCCGTGCGCGCCTGTCCGGCCGAGCGACGCACGCAGCGAGGCGTAATCCACCGTCGAATTGAGCAGCATCATCTTGGGCGGCACTTCCCCGCGCGCCTCGACCGTCTTGACGATCTCGCCGATCGTCAACGGACCGTCATTCACGCCCGGGAATTCGGGATCGGCGAAATTGGGTGTCTTGTCGCCGCTCGAAAGAGGCCCGGTGCCGGATTGCAGGATCGGCAGCAAGCCGGCGCCCGACACGAAGACGTGCAGGCCGTCGAACACCCGCCGCCCCTCTGCGACGTTGAAGCCGTGCAGCAGAAAGGTCTTCAGGAACCGGCCGTCCTGGGATTTGCCGGTGGCGAGCGTCCGGTTGATGGTCCCGGCGAGCGGGTTGCGCGTCCCCGCGGCATCGGCCGCCGCGTGGGCGAGGAAATCCGCCGTGTCGCGCACGATGGCGAAGCCGACACCCTCGACGAAGCGCCGCTTCCCATCCGCATCGGTGAAGGCCGGCAGCTCCGCCCCGCGGCCGAGTTCCCAATAGACCTCGGCCACCGCATAGCCGCGATCCTCCAGGAAGCCGGTGCCGGGCTCAAGGTTGCCCGATTGCATCGGGAGGGTGCGGGGGCTGTTGTAGAGCGCGTTCGCGTAGGCGTTCCCGCGATTTGGCACGTCGATCAGGAGCGCGCCGTTGCCGGCGGCGGGATCGGCCGGGACGAACAGGATGATGCGCGCCGCGTAGGCGACCTTGCCGTCCGGGGTGCGCTCGGCCTTGTCGAGGTCGGGGATGCCGCCCGCATCGGGCGCAAGTTCCCCATGCACCGTTCCGTCGAGCCGGAGGTAATCTCCCGCCGCGAACGTGCCGTAGGGGTGTCGGTCCGTGATTTCGAGGCGGGTCACCGCGGCCCGCGCGGCGCTCCCGCACAAGGCGAAGGCGATCAGCGTGGCCGCGCTCAGAAGGCGTTCCATGGCGATTCCCGTGCCGGTCCGGCCTCCTCCGAGCCGGATCTCACCGCGACCATCGCCGCGGCCGCCCGCCTGCGCAAGCGAAGGGAGAGGCTACGCCGTAACGTCTGGTTGTTCGTCGTCCCCGATCGCCCTGCCGACGATGCGACGCCAGCCGACCCGGTGACCGTCGTTCGGCGCGGATCGCATCGTGCTCAAGGATGCGGCGCGGGCGAGAAGCGGGCGGGCTCCGGCCCGTGGATACTCCGCGGCAGGATACGGCTGCCCTTCGCGCTCAGGAACCAGAGACCCGCCGTCCCGTCACCGGACCGTCTGGGCCGGACCAGCCCCCGCGCGAGAAGGGAGCGCACGGTGCGCATTTCCCAGGGGCCGGGCGACGGCAGGGCGCCCTCGCGCTCCAATCGGCGCAGCATTATCTGCTGCGCCGGGGTAAGGGCGCGCCAAGCCGGGGACAGTTCAGACTCTGCCATGACAGATTGGAACTAATCCAATGTGCGGCGCGCTGACAAGACGAATGGCCGCGCGCCTCGCTGCGAAGTGATAGACTTACGGCTTGGGCCATCAGGGCAGCCTCGGTCGGGCTGAGTCTCACCGCCGAGCAGCCTCACGGATCGCCCTGACGCAGGGAAGAGCGGCTTCGCCGCGTCTTCCCCGCTCTGCAGGATGGGAACGGTGATGCGGAAGGCGATCCTGACCGTCAGGGAGTGCCGAAAGCGCGTCATACCCCGGAACGGCGCCGCCTGCTCAACACCCTAGCCCATATGGGCGCGCTCGCCATCGCCCGGGGCTTCGTCGAGGCGAAGGGCGGCACCGTTACGGCGGCGAATTGGGGCGATCGCAGGGGAGCCTGCTTCACCATGACCCCGCCGGTTCCCAACCGGGTCGCGCTGCAAGTCATCGCGGCCTGATCGGCCCGGCCGTCAATGCGCTCCCCCGACGAACACGAACTTGAACAGGAAGATCGCGGCGATCACCCACACCACCGGCTTCACCTCCCGCGCCCGGCCGGTGAGGAGCTTGAGCGCCGCGTAGGTGATGAAGCCGCAGGAGACCCCGGTGGCGATCGAGTAGGTGAACGGCATGAGCAGCGCGGTCACGCAGGCCGGGATCACCTCGGTGCGATCGTCCCAGTCGAGATCGGCCAGGTCGCGCAGCATCAGGCAGGCGACGTAGAACAGGGCCGGTGCGGTCGCGTAGGGTGGCACCGCCGCCGCCAGCGGGGCGAAGAACAGGCAGGCCAGGAACAGGGCCGCCACCGTCACGGCGGTGAGCCCGGTCCTTCCCCCCTCCTCCACCCCGGAGGCGCTCTCGAGATACGCGGTGGTGCTCGACGTTCCGAGCAGCGAGCCCGCGAAGACCGAGACGGAATCGGCCATCAGCGCCCGGTCGAGGCGACGCATTCGGCCCTCCGTGAGCAGACCCGCGCGGTTGGCTACGCCCATCAGCGTACCGGTGGCGTCGAACAGCTCGACCAGGAACAGGACGAGGATCACGTTCAGCAGACCGCCCGAAAGCGCGCCCGGGATATCGAGCGCGAACAGCGTCGGGGCGATGGAGGGCGGCAGAGAGACGAGGCCCTGGAAACTGTTGCCCGCCACGGCGAAGCTGAGGACGGTGACCGCGAGGATGCTGGACAGCAGCGCCGCCCGTACCTTTCGGGCCGATAGAACGGCGACCATGAGAAAGCCGATCACCGCCAGCACGACCGCGGGCTTGTGCAGGTCGCCGAGGGTGACGAAGGTCGCCGGGCTCGCCGCGACGACACCGGCATTCCTCAGGGCGATGATCGCCAGGAACAGCCCGATCCCCGCCGTGATCGCGATGCGCATGGAGGGCGGGATTCCATCGACGATGATCGCCCGCAAGCCGGTCAGCGTGACGATCAGGAAGCACAGGCCGGAGATGAACACTGCCCCGAGGGCGGCCGGCCAGGAAAAGCCGAGGCCCTGCACCACCACGTAGGTGAAATAGGCGTTGAGCCCCATCCCGGGCGCGAGGGCGATCGGATAATTGGCGTAGAGCCCCATGATCGCCGAGCCGAGAGCCGCCACGAGGCAGGTCGCCACGAACACGGCGCCCCGGGGCATGCCGGCATCGGCCAGGATGCTGGGGTTGACGAAGACGATGTAGGCCATCGTCAGGAAGGTGGTCAGACCCGCCAGCAGCTCGGTGCGGACGGTGGTGCCGTGCTCGGCGAGCCGGAAGGTGCGTTCCAGAAGGCCGCCTGGGTTTGGCGCGGGCGAGACCGCGCCTCGCTTCATGTCCATGCCGCGTCCTCGCTCAGGCATGTCGCGACGGCCCGATAGATCCGGTCCGGCGCGAACGGCGTCGCCGTGAGCCGCGCCCCGGTGGCGTCGCGGATCGCGTTTCCGAGCGCCGCCGCGACCGGATTGTAGGGCGATTCGCTCATCGACTTCGCGCCCAGCGGCCCGACGCTATCGTACGTCTCGGCGAAGAGGACCTGCGTGTCCGGGACATCGGCGCAGGCGGGGACGTGGTAATCGCGGAAGACCTGCGTGACGACCCGGCCCTCGCCGTCGATGCGGACATCCTCGTAGAGCGCGGCGCCGATCGCCTGCGCGACGCCGCCCTCCACTTGGCCGCGGCACTGCATCGGGTTGATGACGCGGCCGGCATCGGCGGCGTGGATGCTGCGCAGGATGCGCACTTCCCCGGTCTGCGGCCGGACGGCCACCCGGAAGGCCTGGACGTTGAACGACACCGAGCGCGGGCTGCCGTCGGCGCGTCCATCGGCTTCGAGCGGTCCGAGCGCGGCGAGCGCGAGCGGGCCGTGCGGGGTCTCGACCGCGTCGCCGGTTAACCGGCACGCCTCGGCCGCCGAGCCGGACAATTCGGCCGCGCGCGCAAGGATTTGCTCCGCCAGAGCCTCGGCGGCCCGCAGAACCGCGAGGCCGCCAACTACGGTGCCGGTGCTGCCATAGGCGCCCGTGTCGTGGCCGACCGCGTCCGTGTCGGCGCCGAGGATCCGGACGCGTTCGGGATCGGCGCGCAACGAAGAGGCCGCGATCTGGCGATGCACCGTGATCGTCCCATTGCCGAACTCGGCGGTGCCGACCCTGACGGTGTAGCTGCCGTCCGCCTCCAGGGCCGCCCGGGCATCGGCGAAGTGGCCGCGGGGCGGGATCGTGTCGATCATCGCCATCGCCATGCCGGTGCCGGCGCGCCAGCCGGGCTCCGGCTCGGGCCCGGGGTCGGATCGCAGGGCCGCCTCCACCAGATCCAGGCACTGGTCGAGTCCGTAGCTGCCGAACACCACGTCGTGCGGCTCCAGGCTGTTCGACACCATGGCGTCGCCCGGCCTTACGGCGTTGCGGCGACGCAGGCTGAACGGATCCAGGTCGAGACGCCGGGCGACCTCGTCCAGGGCGGATTCGAGGGCGAAGACCGTCTGGCTCAGACCGTATCCCCGGAAGGCGCCGGCCGGCACCGTATGGGTGTAGACCGCGCGTCCCGCGACGCGCTTGTTCGGGCAGGCATAGGCGGCCAGCACCTCGTTGCAGCCGTGGTGGATCACCCCGCCCGCATGGTTGCCGTAGGCGCCCGTATCGGAGAGCACGGCGAGGTCGATGGCAGTGAGCGTCCCGTCCCGGCGGGCGCCGACCGTAACCGTGACCCGCATCGGGTGGCGCGTCGTGGTCGCGGTGAACTGCTCCTGCCGGGTCAGCTCCCAGCGCACCGGGCGGCCGGTTCGCAGCACCGCCAGGGCAACGAGGTCTTCGGTCAGCATCTCCTGCTTGCCGCCGAACCCGCCGCCGACCCGACCGCAGACGACGCGCACGGCGTCCTGCTCCAGGCCGAACAGGTCGCACAGGGCGTCGCGCGTGAGGAACGGCACCTGGCTGCTGGTGCGCAGCGTCAGGCGGCCGTCAGCATCGCGCCAGCCGATGCAGCCATGGGTCTCCAGAGCCGCGTGCTGGACGCGCTGGGACAGGAACGTCTCCGTGTAGACGATGTCGGCGGCGGCAAGCCCCGCCGCGACGTCGCCGATCTCGCCATGGACCTCCGCGGCAAGGTTCGGGTGACGCCCGAGCGGCGGCGCGTCGGCGCCGGGTGGTTCGCCGCGTTCGTGGACCCGCGGGGCATCCGCTTCGAGGGCGCGCGCCGGATCGAGCAGGGGGGGCCGAACCTCATAGGTCACGCGCAGCGCCCGGCAGCCGGCCTCGGCGGCCGCCTCGGTCTCGGCGACCACCGCGGCGACCCGCTGGCCGACGAAGCGCAGGATCGGATCGAGCACGCGCGTATCGGCGGCATCGTCCCGGGGGTCCTGGTGGCGGCCGGTCGAGAAGCGGCGGGCCGGAGCATCCGCGTGGGTGAGGATGGCGACGACGCCGGGAATCGCCGCCGCCGCGGACACGTCGATCGCCACGATGCGGGCATGGGCGTGCGGCGAGCGCAGGACTTTGAGGTGGAGGGCTTCCCCGGGTGGGAGGTCGAGGGTGAAAGGCGCCCGTCCGGAAACCACGAGCGGCGCCGCCGGTGCAGGCACGTTCCGCCCCACGGGATCGCCGCCCGCCCCTACGCCCGCCGCATGGCCGACCCCCGCGATCGCGTCCCGGATTGCGCGATAGCCGGTGCAGCGGCAGAGGTTGCCCTTCAACGCGGTGCCGAGGTCCCGCCGCTGACCCTGGTCGAGGGCGGCCGCGGTCATGATCATGCCCGGCGTGCAGAAGCCGCACTGGAAACCCTGCGCGGCCAGGAACGCGGCCTGCATCGGATGCAGCGCCCGAGGCGCATCCTCGCCCGTCCGGCATGGGCCGGCGAGCCCCTCGATGGTGGTCACGCTCCGGCCCTCGGCGCGGAAGGCCGGGATCAGGCAGCTATGCACTGGCTCGCCATCGAGATGGATCGTGCAGGCGCCGCAATCGCCCGCATCACAGCCTTTCTTGACGCCGAACCACCCGGCCTCGCGCAGGTAGGTGCGCAGGCATTGGCCGGGCCGCGGCTCGGCCTCGTGTGCGGTTCCGTTGATCGTCAGATGCATGATCCGCCCTCTCCCAGGGCGTCGCGGATCTCCCGGGCGAGGAGACCGGTGACGTGGCGCCGCCAGTCGGGACGGCCATGAACGTCATCGTGGTAGAGGGCGTCGGGGATCGCGGCGGCGATGGCCTGGGCCAGGGCCGCATCGTCGGGCAGGCCGTCGAAGGCGAGGCGGATCGGCCGGCGAACCGCGGCCGTCACGGTGAGCGCGACGGCGCCGCTGGCCTCCAGCGTACCGATCAGGAGCGCCCCGGATCGGCCGGCCGGGCTCAGGCTGATGCGCCGGAACGCCGTCCGCCGCATCAGAGCCTCCGTCGGGATGTGCAGGCCGCGCAGGATCTCGCCGGGGCGCAGGGCGTTGCGCCGGGGACCGAGCACGAAATCCATCGCGGGCAGATCCCGCTCGGCCCCATCCGCCGACCAGATCGTGCAACGCGCGTCCAGCGCCGCAGCCAGCGCGGTCATCGGCCCGGCCGGAAGGGCGAGGCAGAGATTGCCGCCCACGGTCGCGGTGTTCCAGATCTTGAACGAGCCGAGAAGCGCGCGGCAGCACTGCCCGATCAGAGGCGCTGCGCTCCAGGCGGGCGGGAGATCGAGCCGGTCGAGCTGCGCGAAGGTGCAGGTCGCCGCGAGCGTCAGGCCGTCCGGTCCGATCGCGTGCGGCGACCATCCGAGACTCGTCAAGTCGACAAGGCGGCGCGTCGTGAGCTGCGGCTCGGAGAACAGCCACGTCCCGCCCGCGAGGCAGGCATCGCCGTCCTGCCAGGACGGCAGCTGCGATCGGCTTCGCGGCCGGAGAACGGTCTCGACGGTGTTGAGATCCATATGGCTCGCTATCCGGCAGGGGGATTCGAGCGACGCACTATGCGTGCCGGTCCGCGGACCCGGTCAAGTCGAGGCACGGCCGGCCAGGCTTGGGACCTCGGGGATCGCGTCCTAAGCTCCGCCCGACCCCTCCAACCGGCGATCACCATGCCGCTGACGGCCGCGCGCTTCGGAAAGGAGCGCGTTCGGGTGATGCGGCTCGCCCGCGACGGCGACAACCGGGCCTGCATCGCGACCGACAGCGTGAAGAACATCGTCAACGTGACGGCGGCCCGGAATCTCACGCTCGACGCGGAATCGTTCGTCGGTACGGTGGCGCGCGTGCTCCTCGAAACCTATCCGCAGGTCGCTTCGGTCTCGATCGAGGCCGAAGAGACGCGGTGGCTGCGCCACGCCGTCGATGGTCTGCCGCATGGTCAAACCTTCACCCGCGACGGGAACGGCTTCGGCCTCGTGGCCGATCGCGCCGGATCGACCCTCCGCTCGGGTCTGCGCGGCTTCACCTTCATGAAGACCACGCAGTGCGGCTGGACCGGATTCGTCGATGACCCGTACCGCACCCTGCCCGCGATACGACCGACCGGATCGCCGCCACCAGCGCGGACGCCGCCTGGTCCTGGTCGGCGAAGCCGGCCGATTACGGGATTGTGAACACCCGCATCCTCGCGATCCTGCTGCGGGTATGTGGCACCACCTGAAGCCGGGGCATCCAGGACAGCCTGTACCGGATGGGCGAGGCCGCGCTCGCCGAGGTCCCGGAACTGGCCGACATCGCCTTCGTGATGCCGAACAAGCATGATGCCGAACAAGCATGATGTGCCGACCGATCTGAGACCGTTCGGTCTCGACCACGGCGGCGCCGTTTTCCTGCCGACCGACGAGCCGTATCGCCGGATCGAGACGACGATCGGCCGTCGCGACTGACCGTCTGCGAGGCACGACGGTGCCCGGATCACCGGAGCCAGCCAGGTACGCTCTGCGACAGGGTCGGGAGCGACGCAATCATAAGGCGAACTTGCATCAAAGATGCTCGTGATGCGCGAAGATCAAGAGTCGATCTGTGCTCCCTTAACTCGGATGTAAGAGCTGCGGATCATAGGGAATGCTTACGCATCGGGCATCCATGCGCGGCGCATTGCAAAACAGATCAATTCTGCGCCGCGTGATCAGGCTCGATTTCGGTGTGGACGCGCTTGGCGGGTGGGCGCGTCTTCCTGATCCTCGGAGAGAACCATGTTTGCGCGCCTGGCCAGACGGCGGGATCAGCGTGCCAAGCTCGCGGCCTTGAGCCGCTCGCTGGCGACGATCGAATTCGCGTTGAACGGCACCATCCTGGATGCCAACCCGAATTTCCTGGCCGCCATGGGCTACAGCCTCAACGAGATCCGGGGCCGCCATCACAGCCTGTTCGTGGAGCCCGCGTTCCGGGAGAGTGCGGCCTATCTGCAGTTCTGGGAATGCCTTCGGCGCGGCGAATACCAGACGGCCGAGTATAAGCGCATCGCCAAAGGCGGCCGCGAGGTCTGGATCCAAGCCACCTACAATCCCGTCTTCAACGCCGCCGGCAAGCCGACCAAGATCGTCAAATTCGCCACCGACATCACGGCCGAGAAGTTGCTCGCGCTGGATCTCGAAGGGCAGATCCAGGCCCTGCACCGCTCGCAGGCCGTCATCGCCTTCTCACTCGACGGCACGATCGTGAGCGCCAACCAAAACTTTCTGGGGGCGGTCGGGTACCGGCTCGATGAGATCGTGGGCCGTCACCACAGCCTGTTCGTCAGCGAAGCCGAACGTTCGAGCGAGGCGTATCGCGCGTTCTGGGCGGCGCTCGGACGCGCGGAATTCCAGTCCGGCGCATTCAAGCGCGTGGCCAAGGGCGGCCGCGAAATCTGGATTCAGGCGACCTACAATCCGATCACCGACGGGGAGGGGCGACCGATCCGCGTCGTGAAGTTCGCGACCGACATCACCGCTCAGGTGAAGGAGCGCGAGCGACGGGCAGAGGTCCAGAAGGCGGTCGCCACCGAACTCGATGCGATCGGTGGCGCTGTCGAGGAGGTGAGCCAGCAGACGCGCGATGCGGCCAAAACCGTGGGCCGCGTCTCGGATGATATCCGGTCGGTGGCGACCGGTTCGGAGCAACTGGCGTTCTCGGTGAACGAGATCAGCCAGCAGGTGAGTCACGCGGCCGGCGTCGCCGGGCAGGCCGTCGAGCAGGCACAGCGCACGGGCCAGATCGTCTCCGGCCTGAGCGACCAGGCGACGCAGATCGGGGCCGTGGTCGGACTGATCTCCGGCATCGCCGCCCAGACCAACCTCCTCGCGTTGAACGCCACGATCGAGGCGGCGCGCGCCGGCGAAGCCGGGCGCGGCTTCGCCATCGTCGCCAGCGAGGTGAAGACCCTGGCGCTTCAGACCGGACGCGCCACCGATGAGATCCGCGAGCAGATCGCCGCGACGCAGTCGACGACCCGCGAAGCCGTGGTCGCGATCGGTACCATCCGGGACACGATCGAAACGTTGAACGCCGTTTCGTCGGCGATCGCATCGGCGGTGGAAGAGCAATCCGTGGTGACCCGGGAAATGTCGAGCAGCTTGCAGACCGCTTACGGTGGCGTGGCTGCGATCACCTCGGGCATGAATACGATCGCCGAAGCGAGCACGCGCCTCGACCAAGCGACCCGCCACGTGCGGGAGGCGTCACGATCGATGGGCTGAGATCCCGGCTCCGTGCGGGACCCCTGATCTCGGCGGCGGGAACCGGCCGGAGATCGGGTCAGTTCGCCTCACCGGTCTCGTTCGCGCCGCCCTCGTCGATGACACGGCCGATCCGCGGTACGAGCGGGAGACGCATCGTGCATCGCAAGCCGTCTGTTTCAAAGGCGAGGTCGATCCGGGCATTCAGCTCATAGCGCAGCATGTCGTTCAGCACCTGCATGCCGAAGCCTTGTCGCGCCGGTCGGGCCACATCTTTGCCGCCCGTCTCCTTCCAGATCAGCGTCAGATCGCCCGGTTGCCCGGTGGAGCGGTCATCGACCGCCCAGATGACCTCGACCTTGCCTTCGGACAATCCGAAGGCGCCGTGTTCGATTGCGTTGCTGCAGAGTTCATGCACGGCCAGCGCCATGACCTGCCCGGCTTTGGGCCGGAGACGGATCGTTGGACCCGCCAGTTCCGCCTGATCGCCCTCGCGGATCAGATGGACCATCAGTTCGTCCGAGATCAGCGAGTGCAGGTTGATCTCGCCCGATATGTCCAGGCCGATCCGCGCGCGGGCGATCGCATCGAGGCGACCTTCCAGATGGGTCGCATAGCTCTCGACGCTCTCCGCGGTGTCGGCAGAGAGGCGCAGCACCGCGCGCAGCATCGCCATCGTGTCGCGCAGGCTATGACGGAGCCCGTCCGGCATCCCGCGCGCATCCAGAAGATGCCTCAGCCGCGCGTTGTCGGCCTCGAGCGCGTCCACGCGCGCGTCGCCCCCTTGATTCTGTGCCATGCAGGCCTTCTCCGGGCGAAAAGCCGCGATGATGCGTCTGGCTCCAGACACGAGCGTGATGCCTGCACGACCATCACGTGTTCAAAATATACGGTCAACCACATCCCGCCGATCAATCGGCCACCTGTGACCTGCGGGCGGTGCGACGTTTTTGACATTCCGGTCTCGGCCGGGGCGGACCGTCCGGCCTCGCCCTGCGAGTGCCTGATCGTGGGGTTCGCGGTTCATGGGAGCACCGCTCAGGATTTCGCCCCGGCTCCGGCATCGCTGCCCGAAGGAAAAGTGCGCCGTCCTCGCCGCTTCGCGATTCGTCTTATGCAGACGAGAATCCCAATCTGAGGCTTAATTTTTTATATTTGTACCACTATTTCGAGATACTCGAGATTACATACTTGAAAATACAACTAGATTTAGGCAAATCAGCTAATTGAACGCCGATCGTTGAGAAAAAGAATTTTGCCAAAAGCGAACGCTTGAGGTAAGGGGCCAGTTTAAATCTGCTCGATGTCATGTCGTTGCAGGAACAGGTTGTCGGATCATGAAGTCGCCCAAACAGACGATCTGCTTATCGATGATTGTCAAGAACGAGGCCCACGTCATCCGGCGCTGCCTCGACACGGTCAGACCAGTTATCGATCATTGGGTGATCGTCGATACCGGTTCCACGGACGGAACCCAGGATATCATCCGTTCCGCGCTGGCGGATATGCCCGGTTCGCTGGTGGAACGGCCTTGGGTCGATTTCGCCCATAACCGGAGCGAGGCGCTGCGCCTAGCCCGCCCGCATGCGACTTACACGCTGATTATCGATGCCGACGACGAACTGGTCATCCCGGCCGGCTTCACGATGCCGAAGCTCGATGCCCCGGCTTACAACTTCACGATCCTGGACAGCTTCACGCGCTACCCGCGCACGCAGTTGGTCAGCAACGCGTATCCCTGGCGCTATCGCGGCGTCCTGCATGAATTCATTGATTGCCCGGGGGCACCCTGGCGAAGTTCTCTGCCTCTGGCGATGCGACGCGGGGAAGACGGCGCCCGGCATCTCGATACCAAAACCTACGCGCGTGATGCCGTGATCCTGGAGAAGGCCCTGGAAACGGAGACGGATCCATTTCTCATTGCCCGGTACACGTTCTATCTGGCGCAAAGCTATCGAGACACCAGCGACTATAGCAACGCATTGAAATATTATTTGAAACGGGCCGAGCTCGGATACTGGGATGAGGAAGTTTATATCAGTCTGCTCAGCGCTGCCTACATCATGGAAGCCGCGGACGACTCCGTCGAAAGCGTTTTAGCCGTGTATGACCGCGCGATCGCGACGCGGCCGGAACGCGCCGAGGCGCGCCATGGGGCGAGCCGCTTCTGCCGGCGGAAGCGCAGGTTCGTCGAAGGGTTCTACTACGCCGAGGCTGGGCTACCTCCGAAGATGGCGAGTGATGGCCTTTTCACCCAGGTCTGGATCTATCAGTACGGTCTGCAAGATGAATTCGCGGTCAGCGCTTTCAACACGAGCCAATACCGCGCTTGTCTAGGGGCTTGCCTCGACATTCTTGCGAAGCCGGATGTGCCTGACGATGTGCGCACGCGCATTTCGAAATTGGCGCGTGAAGCGCTCGGGAAGATGGTGGATCCGATCTGGGGATTCGCCAAATCATCCTATCAGACGCAGTTCATGCCGCTCTGGCAATTCTGATCGCCACGCCGGCCCCGATTCTCGCGTCGACGTACGGGGCCGCCGCGGAATGGAGCCCCTAATCGCAGCCCGTACCGTCCGTACTGCGCACTGCCACCGCAGAAACGGGGCGCGGTCGCCGTGGGGGCTGAGGCACCCGATCACGACGACCATCGCGTTATAGGCAAGGATGACCGGAAATATACTGACTCATCTTTGCGGCAAGAGTATAGAAAATTTGTCTCGCGATGTTTCCGGCCAAACGGGATGGCTTCAGCCATCAAAATGCCCGATTGATCGATTGAATTCATAATGCTGAACGCCGGCGGTGCCCGTCGCCCCGGCGGCTCCCCAACATCGCGACGCGGACAAGCCCTGAAACGATGGCTGCAATCGTTCGACTGGCCCTCCTGCGCCCCTACACCTTCGTCGTGATGTCGATCCTGATCCTGATCTTCGGGATCCTGTCGGTCTTTCGCACCCCCACCGATATCTTCCCCAGTATCGGCATCCCGGTGATCAGCGTCGTGTGGCAGTATACCGGCCTGCCGCCGGAAGATATGTCGGGCCGCATCGTGTCCGTGTTCGAGCGCTCCCTCACCACCACGGTGAACGATATCGAGCACATCGAATCCCAGTCGGTTCCGGGCTACGGCATCGTCAAGATCTTCTTCCAGCCGAGCGTGAACATCACGGCCGCGCAGGCGCAGGTCACCGCCATCTCGCAGACGCAGCTCAAGCAGCTGCCGCCCGGCATCACGCCGCCGCTGATGCTCGCCTACAACGCGTCGAGCGTGCCGATCATCCAGCTGGCCCTGTCGAGCGACACGCTCTCGCAGACGGCCCTCAACGATCTGGCCATGAACTTCATCCGGCCGCAGCTCGCCACGGTGCCGGGCGCCCAGCTGCCCTATGCCTATGGCGGCGCCGCGCGGCAGGTGCAGATCGACCTCGATCAATCGGCCTTGCACGCCCACGGCCTGTCGGCGGCCGATGTCGGCGCGGCGCTCGCCCGGCAGAACCTGATCACGCCGGTCGGCACCCAGAAGATCGGGACCTACGAGTGGATCGTCGATCTGAACGACTCGCCCAAGACCGTGGAGGCGTTCAACGACCTGCCCGTGAAGGTGGTCAACGGAGCCGTCGTATTCATGCGCGACGTCGCGCATGTCCATAACGGCTCGCCGCCGCAGACCAATGTCGTCCAGCTCGACGGCAAGAAGGGCGTGCTGATGTCGGTCCTCAAGATCGGCAACGCCTCGACGCTCGACATCATCGCCGGCGTGAAGGCGCGGCTGCCGGCGATCCAGGCCACGCTGCCTCCGGGCGTCGATCTCAAATACGTCGCCGATCAGTCCGGCTTCGTGAAGGATTCGGTGGTGGCCGTGGTGCGGGAGGGCGTCATCGCGGCCGCGCTGACCGGGTTCATGATCCTAGTCTTTCTCGGCAGCTGGCGCTCGACGCTGATCATTACGGTGTCGATCCCGTTGGCGGTGCTGTGCTCGCTGATCGCCCTCTCGGTGCTCGGTCAGACCATCAACGTCATGACGCTCGGCGGCCTCGCCCTCGCCGTCGGCATCCTGGTCGACGACGCGACCGTGACGATCGAGAACATCAACCGGCACATGGAGGAATTCGGCGAGGACATCGTCACGGCGATCACCCGGGGCGCCCAGGAGATCATGCCGCCGGCCACCATCGCGCTGTTCTGCATCTGCATCGCCTTCGCGCCGCTGCTGGCGCTCGGCGGCGTGGCGGGATTCCTGTTCAGGCCGCTGGCCATGGCGGTGGTGTTCGCCATGATCGCCTCCTACGTGCTGACCTACACGGTGGTGCCGACCCTGGCGCGCTACCTGCTGGCCAGCCACGCCCACGGTCACGCAGATCATGCCGCGCCCGGATTCTTCGGCCGATTCCAGCGGGGCTTCGAGCGCCGCTTCGAGAGCCTGCGGCAGGGCTATCTCGGCTTGTTGGCCCTCGCCCTGGCGCATCGGCGCGTCTTCGCCGGCGGCTTCCTCCTCGCCGTGGGTCTGTCCTTCGGGCTACTCCCCTATCTCGGCCGGGACTTCTTCCCGTCGATCGAGTCCGACGCCCTGCGCCTCCACGTCCGCGCGCCCACGGGCACGCGCATCGAGGAGATGACGGCGCTGACCGGGCGGATCGAGGCCCGCATCCGCGCCCTGCTGCCCGCCGGCCGCGTCACGAGCGTGGTGAACAACATCGGCCTGCCGATCAGCGGCATCAACATCTCCTACGGCAACAGCGGCACGATCGGCACCTTCGATGCCGACATGCTGGTGACCATGACCGAGGGTGAGGCTTCGCCTGCAGAACTCACCCGTGAGCTGCGCGCACGCCTGCCGCTGGATTTCCCCGGCGTGACCGTCTCGTTCCTGCCGGCGGACATCGTCAGCCAGATCCTCAACTTCGGCTCGCCCGCGGCCCTCGACGTGCAGATCGCCGGCGCCGACACCGAGGCCAACCGCGCCTACGCCTACACGCTGCTGTCACGGATCCGGCATGTGGCCGGCGTCGCCGATGCCCGGATCCAGGAGCAGTCGAAGAACCCGGCCTTGCACGTCGACTTCAACCGGGCGCTCGCCGGCGTCGTCGGACTGACGGAGGGGGATGCCGCGACCAGCATCCAGGCGAGCCTGTCGGGCAGCACGCAGACGGCGCCGACCTACTGGCTCGACCCACGCAACGGCGTCTCCTACCCGGTCTCGGTCCAGACACCCCAATACGCGATCGACACGCTCGGCGACCTCAACAATCTGCCGATCACGGCCGCGCGCTCCACACAACTCCTCGGCGGCCTGTCGACGATCGCGCCGGAGCCGCTGAGCGCCGTGGTGACGCATTACAACGTGATGCACACGGTCAACATCCTGGCCGCCGCCCAGAGCCGTGATCTCGGCGGCACCGCGGCCGACATCCAGCAGATCATCGACGCCACGAAGGACGCTCTGCCGAAGGGCTCGACCGTTTCGGTGCGCGGCCAAGTGGTCACGATGGCGAACGCCTATCGGGATCTGCTGGTCGGTCTCGGCTTCTCGATCGTGCTGATCTACCTGCTGATCGTGATCAACTTCCAGTCCTGGGTCGATCCGTTCGTGATCATCATGGCGCTGCCCGCCGCGCTTGCCGGCATCGTCTGGATGCTGTTCGTGACGCAGACGCATGTCTCCGTCCCGGCACTCACGGGCGCGATCATGTGCATGGGCGTGGCGACAGCCAATTCGATCCTCGTCATCAGCTTCGCTCGGGAACAGCTGGCCGCGGGCCTGACTGCGCGCGACGCTGCCCTGGCGGCGGGCGCGACGCGGCTGCGGCCGGTGATCATGACCGCGCTCGCCATGGTGATCGGCATGCTCCCGATGGCGATCGAGCCCGGCCAGAACGCGCCGCTCGGCCGCGCCGTGATCGGTGGCCTGCTCTTTGCCACCACGGCGACGCTGTTCTTCGTCCCCGTCGTCTTCAGCATCGTCCACGGTCGTGCCCGGACCCGGAACGATGCCGCCCTCTCCGGTGCCCTCCCCTCCCCGTCCGTCTGAGCTGGATCATCCATGGATTCCGTCGAGCCTCCGAAGCCCAAAGCGGCGAAGGTCGTCGTGCTCCTGTGTGGGGTCGGGGCCGGAGCTGCGGCGCTGGCCTATCTCGGCATCGCCGATCGCGCGAAGGGGATGCAGGAGATCGTGGCCTGGACCGAGAAGCAGGCCATTCCGACGGTACGGGTGATCCAGGCGCAGCGTGGCCCCCGGGATCAGGACCTGACGCTCCCCGGCACGCTCAACGCCTTCTACACCGGCTCGCTCTACGCCCGTGCCAGCGGCTACGTGACGGCTTGGCACAAGGATATCGGCGCGCGCGTGCGCAAGGACGAGGTTCTGGTCGACATCTCGGCCCCCGACCTCGACCAGCAGCTCCTGGAAGCGCGCGCCACGCTGGTTCAGCTTCAGGCTGCGGTGCAGCAGGCCCAGGCAAATGCCGATCTCAGCGAGGCCACCAACAAGCGTACCGCCCGGCTCGTGACTCAGGGCTGGTCCAGCGAGGAGCGGGGGGATACCGACCGCTTCACCGCGGCCTCGCGCATGGCGGCTCTGGCCATCGCCAAGGCCAATCTCGTGGCCCAACAGGCTGTGGTCAGCCGCCTGGAGGAGCTGACGCGCTTCAAGCAGATCAAGGCGCCCTTCGACGGCGTCGTCACCGCCCGCGCGGTCGATCTCGGCGATCTCCTGACGGCCGGGGGAACCTCGGGCCGGCCGCTTTACAGAGTGTCTGACATCCACCGGATGCGCGTCTTCGTGAACGTGCCGCAGGCGTTCCTGGCGGTGATGAAGCCCGGCCTCAAGGCGTCGCTGCATGTCCCCGGCCAGGAGGCGTCCTTCTCCGCCGAACTCACCTCGACGGCCAATGCCGTCACGGAGGAGTCCCGGCAGGGTCTGGTCGAGCTGCAGGCGGATAATCCCGATGGCGCCCTCTGGCCGGGTGCCTTCGTCGAGGTGCAGTTCCACATCCCGTCGAGCCCCGACACCCTGCGGATCCCCGCCACCGCACTCCTGTTCAATCGCAACGGCACGCAGGTGGCCGAAGTCCAGGACGATCACACCGTGGCGCTGCGCACGGTGAAGCTCGGTCGCAACCTCGGCAACGAGGTCGAGATCCAGAGCGGGGTGACGCTGACGCAGCGGCTCGTCGACAACCCGCTCGAATTCCTGAAGTCCGGCGACGTGGTCCGGATCGCGGGCGAATCCGCCATCCCGCGGACGGCTTCGGCCGAGTGAACCGCCGCACGTTCGGTCGATCCGGCCGGAACGACATATGTTGTGTCTGCCGTCGGATATACCTTCGGCTTGGCCCGGAACATGGTCATCATGGCTCGGTTTTCCTGAATAATACACGAGACAATCTCGTATATTTGGCATCGGGAATCGGTCATGAACGCTGGATTTGTCCGCGCACGCGTTTGCACCGCGCTCCTGCTCACCGCCGCCATCGGTAGCGCCTCCGCCCAGGCCGCCGGTGGTGATACCGGTGCGGGTGCAAGCGGTGGTGCAGATCGTGGTGCGGGTACGAGCGGCGGACCGATTGGTTCGACGGGATCCCGGACCGGAGGCCCGACGAATGCGGGGCGCAGCGGGACATCGGGCGATCACGTCGGGCCGGGCACGACCGACCCGCGCGGGACAGGCGGTTCCATGGGCGGCGGCGCCGGCAGCCCGACCGGCACGACCGAGCGGTAACGCGCGCCGCTCGGCTTTGCCGCCGGTCGGCTGTTGCAGCGCGGTGATCCAGCGCCGGATCTCGCTCACGGTGTCGGTCGGCCGAACCGCATATCTGCCTGCGCGGCGGACTGGCCGGTCGCGGCGAGCGGTTGCTCATGCGGGTCCGGGCAGGCTTCCGCGGCGTCCTGCCGGATCGGCGCGGGGCTGGCGGCTCCCCGAAACCGCCCAGCCGCTACGACAGGCGTCAAAGGGCTAGGGCGACGCCTGCGGCCGCACAGGGGTCCGCGCATGCCGCCAGCGCCGGGGCCTGCCGGGACCCTTGTCCGGGATCCGCTAACCCGTCCTTCGGCCCTCGCCTAACCGTGGCCGCCCGTGATGTGGAGGGAGTGCAGGCGTGGCGGATCAATCGGTGCGGAAGGCGGGTCGGCTGAAACGGCTCTGGCCGGTTCGCGCCGCGGCGCTGCCACCGGCGCCGCGAATTCCCGCGCCGGCCGCTCCGGCGGAGCCTCCGCCGCTGCGGAGCCTGACCGCGGGTGAGTTGATCGCCATGGCCCGTCAAGCCCGAGCACGACGCGATGCCGGGGATCCGCCTCGATCCGCCGACGTTTCCTAAGCGAAGAGGCACGTCGCCGGGAGTTGGGCTGTGGGGCTGCTCGCGTTCATTGTCTTCGTCTGTCCCTGGATGGGCATCGCAGGCCTGCTCTGGCTGAGGCACCGGCAGGCTCGACCTCTCTGAGCGCGAGGGCTGAGCCTGGCTGGCGGCGGCTGCAGATCGATGCGGCGCGAGTCGGCCCTGTCAGAGAACCCGCTCTATTGGAGCTGGATTTCCGGGATCATAGTTCCCATCCCGAATCGGTCCGGGTCAATTTTCTTCGATGAAAGTTATTCATTGCAGATCGGGTCATTTTCCTCTCTGATAACGACGTAATATGAAGTCATAAAACGTAGTATTTCCATTTCGTGTGCCGACTTCGAGTGGTGATCTGTAGAAATCAACCCTCGAACGGAGCCGGAAAAATTTGATTCTCTCGGCCTATCGCGATAAGCGCAGGCACGACAAGACGTGGAATCATTTCGGATGGCGTCCCCCGAGCACGGCCGCGCGCGACAATCTACGATCAACCTGCGGTCGATCATCATCGGCTCCGCGATCGCGCTGTTTTTCATCTCCATCGGAATCGGCACGTTCGCGGTCTTCCGCATCGGCCTCATCAACGAGACCAATCGGTCGATCGCCGGCGAGGTTCGGGCCGTGACGATCCTGGGCACCATGAAGCAGCTCAGCCAGGAACTGCGTGCCCTCGACGTCCTGGCTCATCACGCACAAACCGACGCCGCGCGGCAGGATTTCCGCACCCGGATCGGCAAGGCGCAGGAGGCCTTCTCGGGGGCCTGGAGCGCTTACGCGCCCACCGTCATCGGGGCGGATGAGCAGCGGCTCGCCCACAGCCTGCGCGAGGCGTGGCAGCACTTCCTCGCGGTTGAGGCGGAGGCCGCGGCGCTCGACCGGGCCGGCGAACGCGAATTGGCCGACGTGGTGTTCGCCACCGCCCTTCAGAACGACGCGGCTGTCTTCAGTCAGGCGGTCGATACCGTTCTGGGCTACCGTCAGGCCCGGGCCTTCGAACAGACCGCGATGGCGGATTCGGTCGGCGATGCCTCCCGGATTGCGGTGATCGTCGCGGTCGCGGTCGCCGCCGTCCTGACGCTCGGAATCGTCTGGTTCATCCTGCGCCGGGTCGCGGCACCGATCGCCCGGATGACCCGCGCGATGGAGCAGCTCGCCGAGAACGACCTCGCCGTCGCCGTCCCCTCCGACGCGCGGGGCGACGAGATCGGCGCCATGGCCGGTGCGCTGCGGGTGTTCAAGGACAACATGCTGCGCAGCCAGGCCATGGAGGCGGAAGCCGCGCAGCTTCGCGCGCAGGCGGACGAACAGCGCCGGACGGTGATGCGTGAGATGGCGCAGAGCTTCGAGGCCTCCGTGGGCGCCATCGTCGGCACGGTCACGACGGCGGCCGTCGAACTCCGCGGGTCGGCGGATCAGATGAGCCGGGTGGCAGGCGAGACGGCGAACCAGTCGACCAGCGTGGCCGGCGCGGCCGAACAGGCGCAATCCAATGTCCGGATGATCGCCGCGGCGGCCGACCAACTCGGCACGTCGGTTCAGGAGATCGGGCGGCAGGCCGAGAAGACCGCCGCGATGGCCAACGGCGCCGCCGCCGACGCGGCGCAGACCACCGGACTGGTCCAGGCGCTCAACGGTGCCGCCGAACAGATCGGGGACGTCGTCCGGATGATCGCCAAGATCGCGGCTCAGACCAATCTCCTGGCCCTCAACGCGGCCATCGAGGCGGCCCGGGCCGGCGAAGCCGGTCGGGGATTCGCCGTGGTGGCCGCCGAGGTGAAGGTCCTTGCAGGGCAGACCAAGCAGGCGACCGACGCCATCACGCGCCATGTCGACGTGATCCAGGGCTCCACCGCTTCGGCGGTGGCGGCGATCACGGGCATCACCACCCGGATCGAGGACATGAGCCGGGCGGCCGCCTCCATCGCGGCGGCCGTCGAGGAGCAGGGCGCCGCCACGCAGGAGATCGTGCACAACATCACCCAGGCTGCGCAGGGCACCGGCGAGGTCAGCACGCACATCGCCGGGGTGGCCGGCACCGCCGAGAAGGCCGGGACGACGGCCGACACGGTGCTGACCGCCGCGAGCGCCCTGTCACGCGATGCCGAACGCCTGGGCGCCGAGGTCGCCCGCTTCCTTCAGACGATCCGCGCCGCCTGAGACCGCGCCGGACCAGACACGCCGGACCCGACATCATGAACCGATCACCTTGGACGCGTGCTCCCATCCGGATCCGCTCGGCTCTCCCCGCCGCATCCGACCCGGTGCGGTGGGCGATGGCGGCGCTCCTCGCCATCGTGGTTTCGGGATCGACCATGGCGGGGGCGACGACCCTCGGCGTGACGATGATCCCCCCGGTCGCGTTCACGCAGCTGCTGCACGATCGGATTGCGGAACACGCCAAGTCCCGCGGCGTGGCCGTCCAGTTCGCCTATGCGCCCGAGCGCGCGGGCGATCAGCAGATCGCGCAGGTTCGGTCCTTCATCGACGCGAAGGTGGATGCGCTGCTGGTCATGCCGGTCGATGCGGCGGCGAACGCCACCATCACCCGGCTCGCACGGGAGGCCGATATCCCGCTGGTCTACTTCAACAACGGGCCGAGGGAGGACTGGTTTCCCGGGCGCGTGGCCTTCGTCCTGCCGAACGATCTGGTCGCGGGGCGCCTTCAGATGCGCAAGCTCGCACAGATGCTGGACGGAACCGGTTCCGTCGCGATCCTCTCGGGGCATCCGTCGCATTTCGGATCGGTGTTGCGCACGCAGGGCGTGAAGGAGGTGATGCGCGAGTTTCCGAATCTGCGCCTTGCCGCAGAGGCCCCGGCGGATTGGGACCGCGCGAAGGCCCGCGCGATCGTCGCCGGATGGCTCGCCCAAGGCATGTCGATCGCGGCGATCGCCGCCAACAACGATGAAATGGCGCTCGGCGCCGCCGAAGCCGTCGAGGCGGCGGGCATCCCGGCCGGACGCATCCTGATCGGCGGCGTCGACGCCATCCCGGATGCCATCGCGGCGATGCAGCAGAAGCGCCTGGCGGTGACCATCCATCAGGATGCCGCGATCCAGGGCGCCAAGGCGGTGGACGACGCCCTCGCGCTCATCCGGCATGAACCGGTGCAGCAATACGATTGGGCGCCGTTCGAACTGGTCACCGATCGGATGTCCACCGCCCACTTCGCCAAATAGCCGAGGGCGCTCCTCTGTCCGGGGAGCGCCCTCGGGCCCGCTCAGCGCATGACGAACGGGTTTTCGGGCGCGTCGCGGCTGGTGGAGATCCAGACGCTCTTGGTCTCCAGGTATTCACGGATCGATTCGAGGCCGCTCTCGCGACCGATGCCGGAGCGCTTCATGCCGCCGAACGGCATCATGTAGCTCACGGCCCGGTACGTGTTCACCCAGACCGTGCCGGCCCGCAGCCCCTTCGATAGGCGCATGGCCCGGCCGATATCCTGGGTCCAGACGCCCGCGGCGAGCCCGTAGATCACGTCGTTGCCGATCTTCAGCGCCTCGGCCTCGTCCTCGAAGCCGATGATCGACAGGACCGGGCCGAACACCTCCTCCTGGGCGATGCGCATGTCGTTGGTGACGCCGGTGAAGATCGTCGGCTCGACGAACTGGCCGCCGAGCACCCCGGGTCCGGAAGCGGGATTGCCGCCGAAGACGCAGCGGGCACCCTCGCTCTTGGCGAGCGCGATGTAGTCGAGAACCTTGGCGTATTGGGGCGGCGTGGTGATCGGGCCGATATTGGTGTCGGCCTGCATCGGGTCGCCGAGTTTGGCGGTGCGGGCGAGTTCGACCAGCCGCTCGGTGAATTCCTGGCGGATGCTGTTCTGCACCAGCAGCCGCGAGCCGGCGATGCAGGTCTGCCCGGTCGCCGCGAAGATGCCTGAGATCGCGCCCGCGGCCGCGGCCTTCAGGTCGGCATCGGCGAACACGATGTTGGGTGATTTGCCGCCGAGTTCCAGCGACACGCGCTTGATCTGGCGCGCGGCCGCCTCGTAGACCTTGGCGCCGGTGACGTCCGAGCCCGTGAAGGTGATCTTGGCGACGTCCGGGTGCTCGACGATCGCGCTGCCCGCTTCGCCGCCGAAGCCGGTCACGACGTTGAACATCCCGTCGGGCAGCCCGGCCTCCTTGGTCAGACGCGCGAATTCGAGGGTGCTGGCGGAGGCGAACTCGGAGGGCTTCACCACCACGGCGCAGCCGGCCGCCAAGGCCGGGGCGCATTTCCAGGCCACGAACAGCAGCGGCGAGTTCCAGGCGGTCAGCGCGCCCACGACGCCCACCGGCTCGTGCCGCGTGAACGCGAAGGTCTCGGGCTTGTCGATCGGAATCTGCGCGCCCTCGACCTTGTCGGCGAGGCCGGCGTAGTACCACCACCATTCCGGCTGGTAGCGGGTCTGGCCGTACATCTCGGCGAAGAGCTTGCCGTTGTCGCGGACCTCGACTTCGGCCAGCGCCTTTGCCTCACGCTCGGCGAGATCGCCGATCCGCCGCAGGATCTTGCCGCGGGCCGAGGCGGTCATGGTCGCCCAGGGGCCGTCCCACATGGCGCGCTTGGCGGCCGCTACCGCGCGGTCGACATCCGCCCGGGATGCGCGCGGGATCCTGGCCCAGGGCTCGCCCCGATAGGGATCGATCGACTCGAACCAAGAGCCTTCGATCGGGTCGACCGACTGGCCATCGATGTAGAGCTGATAGGTCTTCACAACGCGCCTCTCCGTCAGCGGATGCGCGTCATATGGACCGGATTCGGGCGGTGCGCGAGGGCCTGTCAGGCGTTGGCGGAGAGGCGCCTGATATCGGCGTCGACCATCTCGGTGATCAGCGCTTCCAGGCTGGTCTGCGCCTCCCAGCCGAAGGCCGCCTTCGCCTTGGCGGGGTTGCCCAGCAGGACCTCGACCTCCGCCGGACGGAACAGCGCCGGATCGATCACCAGATGGTCGTCGATGTTCAGCCCGACATGCTTGAACGCGATCGCGCACATGTCCCGCACCGTCGTGGTCCGCCCGGTGGCGATCACGTAGTCGTCCGGCCGGTCCTGCTGCAGCATCAGCCACATCGCCTCGACATAGTCCCGGGCATGGCCCCAGTCGCGCTTGGCGTCGATGTTGCCCAGCCGCAGCTCCTTCTGCCGGCCCAGCTTGATCCGCGCCACCGCGTCCGTAACCTTGCGGGTGACGAACTCGACGCCCCGCAGCGGGCTCTCGTGGTTGAACAGGATGCCGTTCGAGGCGTGCAGCCCGAAACTCTCCCGGTAGTTGATCGTCATCCAGTGCGCGTAGAGCTTGGCCACGCCGTAGGGCGAGCGCGGGTAGAACGGCGTCGTCTCGCTCTGGCGCTCCTCCTGGATCAGCCCGAACATCTCCGAGGTCGAGGCCTGGTAGTAGCGCGCGTGCGGGGCGACCGAGCGCAGGCATTCGAGCATGTGCGCGGCGCCAAGCCCCGTCACCTGCCCGGTCAGCAGCGGCTGCTGCCAGGACGAGGTCACGAACGACTGGGCGGCGAGGTTGTAGATCTCGTCGGGCTTGGCGGCCTGGACGATCCGCAGCAGGGCGGAGAGGTCGAGCAGGTTGCCGTCGACCAGCTCGACATCGTCGAGGATGCCGAGCCACTTGAGCCGGTGGTCGAACACGCCGGCATGGCTGGAGCGGCGCACGATGCCGGTGACCGCGTAGCCCTTCTCCAGGAGCAGCTGCGCCAGATACGCCCCGTCCTGGCCCGTCACCCCCGTGATCAGCGCGCGCTTGCCCGTCATATCCCCGTCCCGTCCCGACAATCCCCGGCTGCTACGACCCGGGCGGCCCGCACGTCAAGGCGAGGGCGTTGCCGCGCAACAGCTTGGCCGGCGGAAAGAGGCGCAGGATCGCAGCCGCCGGGCGAGGCCGGCATCGAGTGCCCGGCGCGCCGGTGCCTATGGTCGGCCCACCCAGTCGCTCACGCCCGCGATCGTCCGGAACTCCTCCAGCGCATGAACCCGGGCTTCCGGCAGCGCGGACCTGGCCATGGTGGCGAGGGCATGTCCGGGGCCGAGTTCCAGAACCTGATCGGCTCCGTACTCGCGGCAGGCCTCCAGACAGGCCGCCCAGTCGATCGCGGTTGAGATCTGCCTCGCCAGCTTGTCCATCCCGTCTTCGCTGCGGAACACGAATGTGCCGTCGAGCCCGCTCACAAGGCGCGGCGACCCGGGCGGCGGACGCCGAACGGCCGTCTCGTTGAGTGCGGTGCGGAACGCCGCCGTGGCCTCGGCCAGCAAGGGCGTGTGCGACGGCGTGCGGACCGGAAGGAGTACGGCCCGCTGTGCTCCGCGCGCGCGCGCCGCGCGACACAGCGCCTCCAGCGCGTCGCACGCGCCCCCGACCACGCCGCTATCCGGGGCGTTGCGGATGGCCAGATGGCACCCATGCTGCTCAGCCAGCGCTTCGAGCGCGACGAGCCCGAGGCCCCGGACGCCCGCGAGCCCGAACCCGGCGCCGGTCGCCGCATCCATGGCCTCCGCCCGCCGCGCTGCGAGCGTCAGCACGTCGTTCGGCTCGAACCGTCCGGCGACGCCCCAGGCCGCGAGATCGCCGATGCTGTAACCCGCCACGATAAGGCGGCCGGCTCCGGCGGCACCCAACGCCCGCCAGCCGGCCAGGGCTGCCACGCAGCACAGGATCTGACCGGTCCGGTTCTCGTGCAGGGCGCTGCCGCCCGCGCGCACGACATCGCGCGGGTCGGCACCATCGAGGAGTGGCTTGGCGGCCGCGAAGATGGCCTGGGCCTCCGGGTGGTCGGCCGTCAGGTCGAACATGCCCGGATGCTGGCCGCCCTGGCCGGACAGGAGCAGCGCCAGCGTCATGGGTTCACCGGTTCACGCAAGCCGGCGACGGGCCTGAGCGTGACGCCGTCGAGGCCCTTGGCCAGGACCGACCCGCCCTCCGCCGCGTCGCGCAGTTCGCGCCAGTGGAGGCCAGAGCCGTTCGGAAGCAGGATCTCCCCGTCGATGCGCATCGGAGCCTTTCCCGCGATGGCGTCGAGGCCGTCGAGCAGACCGACCGGAACCGGCTCAGGACAGGGCCAGAGCAGATCGAGATCCGAGGCCGCGCTGAGATAGGTGAGGCCGGTCACGGCCTGCCAGAGCAGGCTGCCGAAGGGGCGCGGCACGACGCCGTGGTCGCGTCCGAGCGCGAGGAGCGCCGCGAGCGTCGGGCGCCAAGCCACCGGGGCGTGATCGCCGGCCTCAGAGAGATTGGGGGCCGTGATCGGCGTCAGTGCGGCGGCCGGAAGAGCGAGACCGATCCGCCGCTTGCCGTCCGCGGGCGGCATCGGCAATCCGAGCGGGATGAGTGCGCTGCTTTCCCCCGGCACGCGCCGCCGCACGATCAGCGGGCGGCCCGCTTCGGCCCATTCTCCGAGATGCCGCAGGCCCGCGAGATCCGGCCGGGTCTCCAGCCATGCCGCCCAGGCTGCCGGATCGACCCTGACGAGATCGTGCCGCCCAGGAGTCTCAGCCAAGGCCGGCCTCAGCTGCGCCGGGCCTGATCGATGACGGCCCCGGCGACATCGCGTGCGACCGGGCGGCCACCGCGCTCGGCACCGAGGCGGTCCCGGGCGTCGCCCGGTTCCATCCCGGCGATCAGGTCGCGGATCTGAGCATCCAATGGTTTGCCCGGGTCGAGCACGACGTGAACCGCGCCGGTCGCCACCATGTTGTCGAGGCCCGGGGCGAAGACCGGCGTCGATTTCGCCATCTCCTCGAGCTTGTCGAGGGGCAGCTTGGTCACCCGGGCGACCGAGGGCAGGTCCATCACGCTCGGATTGGCCCCGGGCAGAGCCGCCAGGATTCGGGTCGCCAGCGCCGTCGCGATGAAGGCGCCCGCGGCCGAGTGGCCGTAGATCAGCCCGATCGTCGGGTGGCCGGACCGATCCGCCAGCAGCAACGCCTTGGCGAGATGGGCCAGGCACTCGTTCAGCCCCAGCAACTCGTCCCGCCGGCTCATGCGCTGGCTGTCGGAATCGACCGCCACCAGGATCGGCCCCCGATCGCCCGCCCGGATGGCGTCGAGCACGGACCGCGACAGGTGAAGCGCCCCGTCGACCCCGAGCGGCGTATCGCCGTCGATGCCGACGACGGCGATCCGGCCTTCCGCGAACGGCCCGCTCCCGCTCACCAGCCCATCCCTGACCGTAACGTCATGGCCGTCCGGAAAGAGCGAGGCGAGGATGTCAGCGAGCGTCATGGTCCGCCTCCCGCACCCGGGCCACGGTCGCGTCGAACGCGTCCGTATCCATCGCCGGCACCGCTTCCGGGTCGTTGACGCCGAGCCGCCGCCAGAGATCCGTCGCGTCACGGCAATCGCCGAAGCGCGCGATCCGGTCCTCGAGCCGCGCCTGCTCGGCCGCCAGGGTTTCGAGATCGAAGGCCGGAGCCCGGCCGATCAGATCGAGGGCAGCCCGCCGGAAGGCCGAGACCGTATCGGCGCAGAAGGCGTCGGCCCCGCCGGTCAGACGGCGGTGCTTGCCGCCCATCGTCCGCCACACCAGTGCCCGGTCGCGGGAATCGAATTCCTCCGCACCCTTGTTGGTCTCGATCACCTCCGGTCCGGAGACCGAGATGCGGCCGCCCTCGGAGACGGCGAGCCGCGAGCAGGTGCCGGCGATCAGACCGCCGCCACCGTAGCAGCCGGCCCGGCCGCCGATCAGCCCGATCACGGGGATGCCGGCCGCGCGGACCTCCACGATCGCCCGCATGGTCTCGGCGATGGCCGTCTCGCCGGCATTGGCCTCCTGCAGGCGGACGCCGCCGGTGTCGAACAGGATCAGCACCGCCCTGGGCTTCAGCTCCAAAGCGGCGCGCAGCAGACCGACCAGCTTGGCGCCGTGAATCTCGCCGAAGGCGCCGCCCATGAAGCGGCCCTCCTGGGCGGCGATCAGCACCGGAGCGCCGTCGAGGGCCGCGCGGCCGACCACGATGCCGTCGTCGAAGGCGCGCGGCAGGTCGAAGAGTGGCAGGTGCGGGCTCATCCGCCGCTCGGTCGGCGGCAGGAATTCCTGAACCGTGCCCGGGTCGGCGAGCGCCACCACGCGCTGGCGGGCGGTCGCCTCGTACCAGCTGAGGGCGTCCGGATCGATACTCGCGGCGCGGTCGCCAGCCATGATCAGGCCTCCATCAGCCGGGCGCCCTGGAGCAGGCGCAGCGACACGGTATCGGGGCGGGCGCCGCCGTCGTTGATGCTGATCCGGATGCCGCCGGGCTGCGCCCGGGCGACGAAATCCGCGACCACCGCCTCCCAGACGTCGCCGTAGCCGGCAATCGGCGTCTCGACGGCGACCTCGCAGGTGTCCGGCGGCAGGACCCGCTCGAGGAGGACTTCCAGGTTGCCGGAGGCGACAACGCCGGTGAGCGCATTCGGCACGGAGCCGGACAGCGGCTTCTTCGTGGTGTGGCGGAAGGTCAGGGATTCCATCCGACTGTTCCTTGAAAGGCGCCTCTCCTCCCCCGCGGGGAGGGGAACTCTTGCGATCGGATTTACCAATTCCGGAACTTCGCCGGCGGCTCGTAGAGGCCGCCCGACCAGTGCACCAGATCCTTGATCGACTTTGCGGCCAGTAACGCCCGGTCGGCGTCCAGCGGCTCGATGCCGAGATCTTCCGGCCGGCGGATGATGCCCCGGCCGCGCAGCTCTTCGACCTTCGCCCGGTCACGGCCGCGGCCGACCTCGGTATAGCCGGCCACCCCCCGGATCGCCTGCTCGCGCTCGTCGGCATCCCGACAGAGCAGGAGGTTGGCGATACCTTCCTCGGTGACGATGTGGGTGACGTCGTCGGCGTAGATCATGACCGGCGCCAGTTCGAGGCCGATCTTTTTGGCGAGTTCCAGCGCGTCGAGCTTCTCGACGAAGGTCGGCACCAGCTTGTCGCCAAAAGTCTCGACCAGCTGCACGACCAGCTTGCGCCCGCGCATGAGCGCCGGGTCGCCGACGATCAGCCCCTCGCGGCCCGCCTTCATCCAGGCATCGGACGGGTGCCGGCGTCCGTGGGGATCGGAGCCCATGTTGGGCGCGCCGCCGAAGCCGGCGACCCGCGACTGCGTCACCGTCGAGGAATGGCCCATCAGGTCGATCTGGAGCGTCGCGCCGATGAACATGTCGCAGGCGTAGAGGCCGGCCGTCTGGCAGAAGGCGCGGTTCGAGCGCAGGCTTCCATCGGGGCCGGTGAAGAAGATGTCGGGCCGCTCGCGGATGTAGCGATCCATGCCGACCTCGGAGCCGAAGCAGTGGACCTGCTTCACCCAGCCGGACTCGATCGCCGGAATCAGCGTCGGATGCGGATTGAGCGCCCAATGGGTGGCGATCTTGCCCTTCAGCCCGAGCTTTTCCCCATAGGTCGGCAGCAGCAGCTCGATTGCCGCCGTGCCGAACCCGATCCCGTGGTTGAGGCGGCGGATGCCGTATTCCGCATAAATCCCCTTGATCGCCATCATGGCGATCAGGATCTGGGTCTCGGTCATGGCCGCCGGATCGCGGGTGAACAGCGGCTCGACGTAGAACGGCCTGTCGGCCTCGACCACGAAATCCACGCGGTCGCCGGGGATGTCGACCCGGGGCACCCGGTCAACGATCTGGTTGACCTGCGCGACCACGACGCCGTTCTTGAAGGCGGTCGCCTCCACGACGGTCGGCGTGTCCTCGGTGTTGGGGCCCGTGTAGAGATTGCCGTCCCGATCGGCCGAGACGCCGGCGATCAGCGCCACGTTGGGCGTCAGGTCGATGAAGTAGCGGGCGAAGAGTTCGAGGTAGGTATGCACCGCGCCGAGTTCGATCTGGCCGCCATACAGCATCTTCGCGATGCGGGCGCCCTGCGGGCCGGAATAGGAATAATCGAGCCGCCTGGCGATGCCGGTCTCGAACACGTCCAGGTGCTCCGGCAGCACGATGCCGGACTGGACCATATGGAGATTGTGGACCTTGCCGGGATCGCAGGCGCTGAGGCCGCGGGCGAGGCAATCGGCCTGTTTCTGGTTGTCGCCTTCGAGACAGACGCGATCCCCGGGCCGCAGGATCGCTTCGAGCAGGTCGACCACGGCGCTGGCCGGCACGATTTTGCCTTCGGCATGGGCGCGCCCCGCCTCGATGCGAACATCGCGGGCCTGCCTCTCGCCACGCCACTCGGTCATTCGCGCGCTCCTCGTGGGTATGCCGGATTGTAGATAGCGCGTGAAGTGGTATTTTCAAACCGACTGTTATCACGGTTTCGTATACGGGATTGTCAATCTGTCAACATCCTGCATACTCGTCGAAACGGCCCATGCGCCGCATCGGGAAGGAGACGCTCCATGTCGAGCGGGTCGAGACAGGCGCCGTCATGCGCCCGATTTCCGGCCGTGACAGGGGGACAACGTTCATGATTGTCCTCGGTGTCGCGCTCCTGGCCGCCTGTACGCTGATCGGCGTGTATCTCGGCGACCTCCTCGGCCTCCTCCTCGGCGTGAAGGCCAATGTCGGCGGCGTCGGCATCGCGATGATCCTGCTCATCGCGGCACGTCTCTGGCTCTCCCGGCGCGGCCGCCTGACCAAGGGCGTCCAGTTCGGCGTCGAGTTCTGGGCCGGCATGTACATTCCGATCGTGGTCGCCATGGCGGCCCAGCAGAACGTGGTCGCCGCCATGAGCGGCGGGCCGATCGTGCTGATCGCCGCGACGGGCTCGTTGGTCCTGTGCTTCGGCGCCGTGGCCCTGCTGAGCCGGATCGGCCGCCGCGATCCCGGCAGCGCTACCGTCGAGCATGGCGGCTCCGTGATCGAGGGGGATGCGGAACCGGCGGCAATCGGTCGGCCCGCTGTCTCTCAGGCCGGACGGGAGTAAGCGCCATGGACCACACGATCTGGCACGGCGTCGAGCACGTCTTCGTCGAGCAGAGCCTCGTGGCCGCCTTCGCGGTGGTCGGCGCGCTGATCCTCGTCTCGAACTACGCCGCCAAGCACCTGACCAACGGGCGGGTCCACGGGTCCGCCATCGCCATCGTGCTGGGCCTCGTGCTGGCCTATGTCGGCGGGCTCTATACCGGCGGGAAGAAGGGGCTCGCCGACATCCCGGCGCTGGCCGGCATCGGCCTGATGGGCGGGGCGATGCTGCGCGATTTCGCCATCGTGGCGACGGCCTTCGAGGTGGACGTCATCGAGGCCCGGCGGGCGGGCCTTCTGGGCGTGCTCGCCCTGGCCCTCGGGACGATCCTGCCCTTCATCGTCGGCACGCTCACGGCCGTGGCCTTCGGATACCACGATGCGGTCTCGATCACGACGATCGGCGCCGGCGCGATCACCTACATCGTCGGCCCCGTGACCGGGGCGGCGATCGGCGCGGATTCGACCGTCATGGCCCTCTCGATCGCGACCGGCGTGACCAAGGCCGTGATGGTGATGGTCGGCACGCCCCTGGTGGCGCGGCTGATCGGGCTCGACAATCCGCGCTCGGCGATGGCGTATGGCGGGCTCATGGGAACCGTCAGCGGTGTCGCCGGCGGACTCGCCGCGACCGATCCCAAGCTGGTCCCGTATGGCGCGCTCACGGCGACGTTTCATACCGGCATCGGATGTTTGGTCGGGCCGTCGATCCTGTTCCTGGCCGTGCGGGCGCTGGTCGGCTGACCGATGTTCCGGGTGCGTTGAGCCCCACGATCCGGTGGATGAGGAGGGAGGACTGCTTCGTTTGCCCCATGGACTTGAAGCCGCGGCCCGCGGATTGGTCTAGGATCGGCGGATGCACGGCGACTTTCAGAAGATCGACACCGGATTGCTGTCGGACCGGATCCGCGATGCCCTCACCGACGCCATCGCGTCGGGCTCGATCGCGGCCGGCACGGCCCTCGACGAGCAGAACCTCGCGCAGCGCTACGGCGCCTCGCGCACACCGGTGCGGGAGGCCCTTCGGCAGCTCGCGGCCTCGGGGCTCGTGGAGATCCGGCCCCGCCGGGGCGTCGTCGTCGCGCGGCTGACGCCGCAGCGCATCGCCGACATGTTCGAGACGACTGCCGAGATCGAGGCGATGTGCGCGCGCCTCGCCACCTATCGGATGACGCCCCTCGAACGGGGCCAGCTGATGGAGCTGCACGCGGAGTCCGCGATCGCGGTCCGGGACGGCGACCTCGACGCCTATGATCGCTTCAACCGCGCCTTCCACGAGGCGCTCTACACGGCGACCCATAACGGCTTCATGGCCGATCAGGCGCTGGCAATCCGCGAGCGGCTGGCCGCGTTCCGCCGGACGCAGCTGCGCCATGCCGACCGGATCCGCCGCTCTCACGACGAGCACGGCGAGATCCTGACGGCGATCGCCGAGGGCGACGGCGAGACGGCCGCCCGGCGGATGCGGGCGCACATGCTGCGGGCCGCGGTGGCGCTGGGGCGGTACATCGCGGAACACGGCTGAAGGCGAGGCATCGGCGGCCCTGCGAGGCTTGCTGCACGTGCCAGCACGTCCGGTCCAGGGGCCGCACCGTTCGAGCCGCCGAGATTTCGACGTCCGCAGCCGAGCGTTCGTCGCAGACGGATCGATCGCCGAAGCGGTGGGCCGGCAATTCTCGACGGCGCTCCGTCAGCCCCGTACCCCGGCGCCGCCGAGCGCCTCCGCGAGCTTGCCGATCCGCTCGGCCGCCCGGCCGATCCCCGCCGCGGCCCGGTCCGCATCCTCCGTCCGCCCCCGCTCCGCCGCCTCGGCGGCGGCCCGCAGCGTGGCGACCTCCGCTTCGAGTCCGGCCAGCCGTCCGCGCAACTCCGCCAGCTCGTCCGCGATGGTCAGCGCGGCCATCACCTGCAGGCGCATGTCGCCGATCTCGCCGAAGCTCTTGCGCATCTCGCCGATGCGTCCGTCCAGCGTCGCGGCGAGCTCGGCGAGATGCGCTTCCTCGCCCTCGCCGCAGGCCATGCGGTAGCTGCGGCCGTCGATGGTCACGTTGATCTGCGGCAAGGATGGCTCCGGGGGCGGCTCCGAGGGTCGTGACGTCGGGATCAGGCGCGCCCGAGAACGTCCTGAACGGTCTGGATCGCCCGGTCGAGGCGGTGCCCGACCTCGCCGGTCGTCGCGGTCACCTCCGCCAGCCGGGCGCTGGCCGCGTCGAGGGCGGCGGCGAGGCGTGCGCGATCCTCGTCCATCAGCGCCAGCTCGGCGTCCCGGTCGTCCGGCAACGCGGCCTTCTCCAGGCGATGCTGAACCACGGCGTCCATGCGGTTCACGGCCGCCTCGAGCCGGGCGAGCGCCGCGTCGATCACGCTGGTTTCGGTCTCTTCGGCCATGATTGTCCGTTCGTCGAGCGCGCAAGCTTTCGATCGAATGCCGACGGAATTCCAGCGCAAAATTGCGTCCCGGGTCCGGACCGCGTCGGCGCGCAAATCAAGCGTCGCGATCCCTGTTTATTGGTCGGTGAATCGAAGGTCTTTGTTACCGGGACGCGTTTGACAGGTCGGGGCGCCATGTTAGACAGCCGCGCGCTCCCGAGAGGGACCGCGCGCAGTAGGCCGGATCGCCGGTCCGTGACAGTCCCGAGGCCTCAGCCGGCACCGTTCGCTCCGACGGTTGCGGGCGGCAGAGCCCGGCCTCTCAGGGCCCGGTTCATCGCCGGTTCAAGCCCGCCCGTCCAGATCCGCGCGACCATGATCTGCGCGACTTGGGGCGGGCGTCGGGACCAGCCGCAAGCCCCGCACAGCGCGGTGACGCGCGGTCGAGGGCCGCATCAGGTAAGGAGTGACGCCGTGACGAAGGTTGCCATCAACGGGTTCGGCCGCATCGGCCGCAACGTCCTGCGCGCGATCGCGGAAGCCGGCCGCAGCGACATCGAGGTCGTGGCGATCAACGATCTCGGCCCGGTGGAGACCAACGCGCACCTCCTCCGCTTCGACTCCGTGCATGGCCGCTTCCCCGGTGAGGTCGCGGTGGACGGCGAGTTCCTGGTGGTGAACGGCAAGCGCATCAAGGTCACCGCCGTGCGCAACCCGGCCGAGCTGCCGCATCGCGATCTCGGCGTCGACATCGCGCTCGAATGCACCGGCATCTTCACCTCGAAGGACAAGGCCAAGGCCCATCTCGACGCCGGCGCCAAGCGCGTGCTCGTCTCGGCCCCGGCCGACGGCGCGGATCTGACGGTGGTCTACGGCGTCAATCACGACAAGCTGACCGGCGAGCATCTCGTGGTCTCGAACGCCTCCTGCACCACGAACTGCCTCGCCCCCGTGGCGAAGGTGCTGGACGAGGCCGTGGGCATCGAGCGCGGCTTCATGACCACGATCCACTCCTACACCAACGACCAGCCGTCGCTGGACCAGATGCACAAGGATCTCTACCGCGCCCGCGCCGCGGCGCTCTCGATGATCCCGACCTCGACCGGCGCCGCCAAGGCGGTCGGCCTCGTCCTGCCGGAGCTGAAGGGCAAGCTCGACGGGACCGCGATCCGCGTTCCGACCCCGAACGTCTCGGCGGTCGATCTCGTGTTCACGGCCAAGCGCGCGACCTCGGTCCAGGAGATCAACGATGCCATCAAGGCCGCCGCCGCGGGCCCGCTCAAGGGCGTGCTCGGCGTGACCGACCGGCCGAACGTCTCCATCGACTTCAACCACGACCCGCATTCGTCGACCTTCCACCTCGACCAGACCAAGGTCATGGACGGCACCTTCGTGCGCATCCTGTCCTGGTACGACAACGAGTGGGGCTTCTCGAACCGCATGGCCGATACCGCCGTGGCGATGGCCAAACTCATCTGAGTCGGCTTGCGAACGGCCGCCGTCCCGTGACAGGACGGCGGCCGTTCGCCCGATCGGGCGGCCTCATCACGAACCGGGAACTCGCCAGGGATGACCGACGCTTCGCAGGCCCCGTCGACCGCACCGAATACGGCCACGCCGAAGGCCGTGCCGCCCGCCCCTCTTCCGCCGCCGGCCGCCGCTGCACCGTCCAACGCCCTTCCGGCGAACCAGCTCTTCGATCAGCTCGCGCGGATCGAGGACAAATGTTCGCGGATCGAGGACAAGTATGCCCGGTCCGAGGCCTTGCTGTCGCGCGTCGAGGACAAGGTCGAGAACGCGACCAGCCGGATGAACGAATCCGCCCGGCAGACCGATCTCGCGGCCCTCCGGGCGGAGATGCGTGGGATCGCGGAGCGGACGCGGCGGCTTCCCGGGACCGGCGCGTTGGTCCTGACCGCCGTGATCACCGCCATCCTGACCGTCGTGCTGATGGTCGCGGTGGAACGGTTGAATCTCGTTCGGCTCCTGCCGCAGCCGGCCGCGATCGGCACGACCGCCCAGTAATCCACCGACCGACACAGGACCCCATGAGCGCCTTCCGCACCCTCGACGATGCCGGCTCCCTCAAGGGCAAGCGGGTTCTGATGCGCGTCGATCTCAACGTGCCCATGGAGAACGGGCGCGTCACCGACGCGACCCGCATCGAGCGCGTGGCGCCGACGATCCGCGAAGTCGCCGAGCAGGGCGCGAAGGTGATCCTGCTGGCGCATTTCGGCCGGCCGAAGGGCAAGCGCGAGCCGAAGGACTCCCTGGAGCCGGTGGTTCCGGCGCTCGGCAAAGCCCTGGGCCGCTCGGTTGCCTTCGCGCCGGACTGCATCGGTGAGGAAGCCGCGAAGGCGGTGGCGGCGCTGAAGGACGGCGACGTGCTGCTCCTCGAGAACACCCGCTTCCACGCGGGCGAGGAGAAGAACGAGGCGGCCTTTGCCGATGCGCTGGCGGCGAACGGCGACGTCTACGTCAACGAGGCCTTCTCGGCGGCACACCGCGCCCATGCCTCCACGGAGGGTCTGGCGCACCGCCTGCCGGCCTATGCCGGTCGCGAGATGCAGGCCGAGCTCGACGCCCTGACCAAGGGCCTGGAATCGCCGCAACGCCCGGTGATTGCTCTGGTCGGCGGTGCCAAGGTGTCATCCAAGATCGACCTCCTCGAAAATCTCGTCGCCAAGGTCGACATGCTGGTGATCGGCGGCGGCATGGCCAACACGTTCCTGCACGCGCAGGGCAAGGCGGTCGGCAAGTCGCTGTGCGAGAAGGATCTCGCCGAGACCGCCACCCGCATCCTGGCCGCCGCCGAGAAGGCCGGCTGCCGGATCATCCTGCCGGTGGATGCGGTGGCCGCCACGGAGTTCAAGGCCCAGGCGCCGCACGAGACGGTGCCGGTCGATGCCGTGCCGGAAGCCAGCATGATCCTCGATGCCGGCCCGCGCTCGGTCGCCGAGATCAACGCTGCGATCGACAGCGCCAAGACGCTCGTCTGGAACGGCCCCCTGGGTGCCTTCGAACTGGCCCCCTTCGACGCCGCCACGGTGGCCGCCGCCAAGCATGCGGCGTCGCGCACGAAGGCCGGGCAGCTGGTCTCGGTGGCGGGCGGCGGCGACACGGTCGCGGCCCTCAACCACGCGGGCGTGGCCGGGGATTTCACCTACGTGTCCACCGCGGGCGGCGCTTTCCTCGAATGGCTGGAGGGCAAGGCCCTGCCGGGCGTCGAGGCCCTGCGAGGCTGAGGCGCGCCGCCGCGATCGTCGGTCGCTCCTCCCGGCAGCCGGGATTCTCGCGATGATGGGGCGCCGACCGGCTTGCGTCGCGCCCGCCCGCAAAGCCGGCGGACGCGTACGGGTTGAGTGTGAGCGCTCTCCGCCGGAGTGGCCGCCGGTTCGGCTCAAGAGAGCGCGTTGCGTCAGCGGCGCGGGCACGCTCGATCCTGAACGTCCTCGTCCCTCACCCCGACCCTCTTCCCGTCCGGAGAGGGGGAAGATCGTGCCCGTCAAACGCGTCGGCGCGCGACTGTCGTGCACCATGTGCGAAGCGATCGGGCACGGCTCCGAGCCATCAACCGATAAACAGAAACCCTCATCCTCAACCGTGTTACTGCGCGGCGGCCTGCGTGGGCGCCAACATGCTGCCGGTCTCGCGCACGCGGCTGTGCCACGACAGCGCCTCCTCGATCAGGTGCGGCGTGTGGCCCTGCCGGGACAAGGCGCGGTCGTAATAATCTTGCAGCGCGTCGCGATAGAGCGGGTGGACGCAGGCATCCAGGATCGCCCTCGCGCGCTCCCGTGGGGCGAGCTCGCGCAGATCGGCGAGGCCGTTTTCCGTCACCACCACGTCCACGTCGTGCTCGGTGTGATCGACATGGCTGACCATCGGGACCACGCAGGACAGCGTCCCGTTCCGGGCGACGGATTTCGTGACGAAGACCGAGAGGTAGGCGTTGCGTGCGAAGTCGCCGGAGCCGCCGATGCCGTTCATCATGTGGGTGCCGCCCACATGGGTGGAATTGACGTTGCCGTAGAGATCGAATTCCAGCGCGGTGTTGATTGCGATGATGCCCAGCCGGCGGATGACCTCGGGGTGGTTGGAGATCTCCTGCGGGCGCAGGATCAGGTGGGGCTTGTAGCGCGCGATGGCCTCCATCACCTGCTCGCCCCGCGTTTCCGACAGGGTGATGGAGGAGCCCGAGGCGAAGGTGAGCTTGCCCGCATCGAACAGGTCGAAGGTCGAATCCTGCAGCACCTCGGAATACATGGTCAGATCATGGAACGGGCTGTCGATGAAGCCGGTCATCACCGCATTCGCGATGGTGCCGATGCCCGCCTGGAGCGGCTGCAGGCTCGTCGTCAGGCGGCCCTTGCTCACCTCACGCTCGAGGAACCCCATGAGATGACCGGCAATCGCAGCGGTCTCCGCGTCCGGCGGCAGCACGGTGGAGGCCGAATCGCGCTTCTCAGTGATGACGATGGCCGCGATCTTCTCCGGGGGCACGGGGATGAAGGGGAGTCCCACGCGGCTCTGCGCGCTCACCACCGGGATCGGCTCGCGGAACGGCCGGCGGGTTGGGATGTAGATGTCGTGCAGACCCTCCAGCGCCATCGGCTGCGACAGGTTGATCTCGACGATGACCTTCTTCGCCAGGATGGCGAAGGACGCGGAATTGCCGACCGAGGTGGTCGGGATGATGCCGCCATCGGCGGTGATCCCCACGGCCTCCACCACCGCCACGTCCAGCGGTCCGAGCTGATCGGTTCGCAGATGCTCGACCGTTTCGGACAGGTGCTGGTCGATGAACATCACCTCGCCGGCGTTGATCGCCCGGCGCAGGGTCGGGTCGGCCTGGAACGGCATCCGGCGGGCGAGGACGTGTGCCTCCGCGAGCTGCTTGTCGAGGTCGTTGCCGAGGGAAGCGCCCGTCACCAGGGTAATCGAGAACGGCGCATGTCGGGCCCGTGCCGCGAGCGCCACCGGAACCGCCTTGGCCTCGCCGGCTCGGGTAAAGCCGCTCATGCCGACCATCATGCCGTCCGTGATATGGCCTGCGGCCTCCTCGGCCGAGACGACCCTGTCGCGCAGGCGAGGGCAACGGATGCGTTCCCCTACCGCGTGCGGATCCGCTGCATGCGGACTCATGGCATCCCTCCTCAGGCTGTTCCGGTCACGCCCGCCCTCGATGCACATTAGGCTGAGATTCATCCGGTCACGAACGCTGCCGTGATCGGGTTGTCATGCAGCTCAAGCATGACTCGCGTCGAGCGGTGTCGAGACCCGACGCAGGCGCATCGATTCGCGCGGTGATGTCCGCTTCGCCCGGCCCGTGGTGAAGGCGTGCCGTCCCGGGGCCGAACCGGCCGGGTTTGCCGTCCGGCTGGCCCGAACCCGCCCGCCTCCCGCCGGCCTCATGTAGTGTATTGGAAACGCACGCTGTTCTTCGAAGATGACGGTTTCCCTCGCCCACCACATGCTCTAGATCGGCCGGACTTTGATCGGGCCGTTGCCGCCCTGGCCCGAAGCGACCCCTCACTGGAAGGCATGAGAGCATGGCACGCATCACCCTCAGGCAGCTTCTGGATCATGCGGCCGAGCACGAGTACGGCGTGCCCGCCTTCAACCTGAACAACATGGAACAGGGGCTCGCCATCATGGCGGCCGCCGACGCCACGGATTCTCCGGTGATCCTCCAGGCGAGCCGCGGAGCCCGCGCCTACGCCAACGATGTGGTGCTGGCCAAGCTGATCGACGGTCTCGTCGAGATCTACCCGCACATCCCGGTCTGCATGCATCTCGACCACGGCAACAACGAAGCCACCTGCGCCACCGCGATCCAGTACGGCTTCACCTCGGTGATGATGGACGGCTCTCTCAAGGCCGACGGCAAGACGCCGGCCGACTACAACTACAACGTCGAGATCACCCGCAACGTGACCAAGATGGCCCATTGGGCCGGCGTCTCCGTCGAGGGCGAGCTCGGCGTGCTCGGCTCGCTGGAGAGCGGCCAGGGCGAGGCCGAGGACGGCCACGGCGCCGAGGGCACCCTGAGCCACGACCAGCTCCTCACCGATCCGGACGAGGCGGTGAAGTTCGTCGAGGCCACCAAGGTCGATGCTCTGGCCGTGGCGATGGGCACGAGTCACGGCGCCTACAAGTTCACCCGCAAGCCCGATGGCGAGGTGCTGGCGATGAACGTGATCGAGGAGATCCACCGGCGCCTGCCGACGACCCACCTCGTCATGCACGGCTCCTCGTCGGTCCCGCAGGACCTCCAGGACATCATCAACCAGTATGGCGGCCAGATGAAGCCGACCTGGGGCGTGCCGGTCGAGGAGATCCAGCGCGGCATCAAGCACGGCGTGCGCAAGATCAACATCGACACCGACAACCGGATGGCGATGACGGGTCAGATCCGGAAGGTGCTGACCGAAAACCCGTCGGAATTCGACCCGCGCAAGTACCTGAAGCCCGCCATGGAGGCGATGACCAAGCTCTGCAAGCAGCGCTTCGAGGAGTTCGGCACGGCCGGCAAGGGCTCGAAGATCCGTCCGATCTCGGTGGCCGAAATGGCCAAGCGCTACGCGAGCGGCGCGCTCGATCCGAAGATCGGCGCGCGCTGAGAGCGTCCGGGCCGTCGCGATGAGTAACGATACGCGTCTCGCCCTGCTCGGGCCGCATGGCCTCGACGCGGCCGGCACGGAGGCTTTCGTGGCGGCCCTCCGTGCCGCCTGCGGCGCGGGCGACGTGGCGGCCGTGATCCTGCGTCTCGCCGCCACCGACGAGCGCGGGCTCACCGCGCAGGTCAAGCAGGTGGCGCCGGTGGCCCAGGAGCACGGGGCGGCGCTGGTGGTGGCCTGCCCGGGCTTCACCGGCGATCTCGCGACGGTGGCGATCCGCGGCGGCGCCGACGGCGTCCATATCGACAAGCCCCGCGACCTGAGGGACATCCGGGACCGGTTGCGGGACGGCCGCATCCTGGGGGTCGGCGGCACGGAGACCAAGCACGCCGCCATGGAAGCCGGCGAAGCCGGGGTCGATTACCTGATGTTCGGCGGCCTCTATCCGGACGGCGTGGCGCCCGACGCCGAGACGGTGCTGGCGCGTGTCGCGTGGTGGGCCGAGATTTTTGAGACGCCGTGCATCGCCGTCGCGACGAGCGCCGACACCATCGGCCCCCTCGCCGCGACGGGCGCGGAGTTCATCGGGCTTGAGAGCGGGCTCTGGCTGTCCGATCCCGCCGCCGTCGGTCAAGCGCAGAACGCGCTCTCGCGGGGGCCGGCGCGATGAGGCGCGCGATCTATCCCGCGCTCGCCCTCGTCGGCGCGCTGTGGGCTGTGCCGACCTGGGCAGCCGGTCCGAGCGATCCGTCGAAGGGCGCGTCACAGCCGATCGGCTCGCCCAATGCCGGACCCGGCAAGAAGCCGATGCCGGAACTACCGAGCCCCTACACGCCGAACTACACCCGCGGCGCGGTCCCGCCCGCTAACGGCCAGCCGGCGGATCTCGCCTATGGCGCGTATCAGCGCGGGCAGTACGTCACCGCCTTCCGGGAGGCAACCAAGCGCATCGAGGCGAACCCCAAGGACGCCGCCGCGATGACGCTGCTGGGTGAGCTGTACAACCAGGGTCTCGGAGTGAAGCAGGATCCGGTCAAAGCCGCCGATTGGTATCGTCTGGCTGCGGCTCAGAACGATGCCGCCGCCATGTCGTCCCTGGGTCTGATGGCGCTCGACGGCCGCGGCATGCCGAAAGATGCGAAGGCCGGTCGTCGCTGGCTGGAACAGGCGACAGCCCACGGCTCACCCACGGCAGCCTACAATCTCGGATTGATCCTGCTCGGAACGGGCACTCCGGCAGACGAGGCGGCCGCGGCCGCGCAATTCCGCAAGGCGGCCGATGCCGAGATCGGCCCGGCGCAGCACGATCTGGGCGTGCTCTACCTCCAGGGCCGCGGCGTGCCCAAGGATGCCAGCAAGGCGGCATCCCTGTTCCGGCGTGGCGCCGACAATGGCGATCTGGCCAGCGAGATCGAGTACGCCATCCTGCTGTTCAACGGGAACGGCGTCACCAAGGACGAGCGTTCGGCGGCTCGCTACTTCCTGCACGCCGCCTCGCGGGGGAACGCGATCGCGCAGAATCGCATCGCGCGGCTCTACGCGGTCGGCCGCGGGGTGACCAAGAATCCGGTCGAGGCCGCCGCCTGGAATCTCGCTGCGGCGGGCCAGGGTCTGTCGGATGCGTGGCTGGATCAGACCCTCTCGGGCCTCTCCGCGGACGAACGGGCACGCGCCGAGCGGCTCGCCAACGAGCGGATCGAGCAGCGCTGAGGCGCTATCCCTCGGCCTTCGACCAGTCGACGCCGGCTTCCAGTTCCGGCAGCAGGACGACGCTCTCCTGCTCGTTCGGATCGGTCCGGGCGATCACGGCCGTGACCGGCTCGGATTGGCTGCGGTTGTAGGGCAGGTGCGGCACGTCCGCGGCGATGTAGACGAACTCGCCAGCCCCCGCGATCGCATGATGCTCCAGGCGCTCGCCCCAGAAGCAGCCCGACACACCCGACAGGACGTAGATCGCGGTCTCGTGCGATTCGTGCTTGTGCGCGTGCGCGCGCTCGCCGGGGGGAATTTCCAGCAGCTGCATGTGCAGCGCCTTCGAGCCGACCGCCTCGGCCGAGATCGCCGGACGGTAGAGGTGCCCCTGCTTGCCGCGGAACGGGGCGCTCTCACGCACCACGCGCAGCCCCCCCTCCGGGGTATCGGAACCGAAACTCATGCGCCCTCTCCCACCCTGAAGGCGGAATCGACGGGAAGCTGCATGCCGTTCACCAGCGCATTGGTCTGGTTCGCCATGCCGACCACCGCCAGGAACTCGCCGTGCTGCTCTGGCGTCAAGCCCTTCGCCCGCGCCGCGGCCGTGTGCGAGTGGATGCAGTAGGGGCAGCCATTCGCGATCGAGACCGCGATATAGACCAGTTCCTTGGTCAGCGGATCGAGCGTCCCGGGTCCCATGACGGCCTTGAGCCCGGTCCAGGTCCGCTCCAGCAGGGCGGGATCGTTGGCGAGTCCCCGCCAGAAATTGTTGATGAACTCCGAGCCGCGGGTGGTCCGGATATCCGCGAAGACCGCTCGGACTCGCGGATCCGCCTCGGCTTCGGCATCACTCAGAAGCGTCACAGTTGCCATGGGTGGCTCCGTCAGAGCTTGCAGGCGCCTTCCAGAGCGCGGTTCTCGGCGTCCGAGAACAGGCGCGAGCGGATATGGAACCGCTTCTCTCGGCCATTCTCAAGCGAGAACATGCCGCCGCGGCCCGGCACCACGTCCAGGATCAGGTGCGTGTGCTTCCAGACCCCGAATTGCGACCGGCTGATGTAGAAATCCGCACCGCCGACCTGGCCGAGATGCACGTCGCCGTCGCCGACGAGGAAGTCGCCGACCGGGTAGCACATCGGCGAGGAGCCATCGCAGCAGCCGCCCGACTGGTGGAACATCACCGGGCCGTACTCGGCGCGAAGTTCCTCGATGAGCTCCAGGGCCTTCGGCGTCGCGGTGACCCGCAGCGGCGTGCCGTCGGCACCGACCTGCTCGGCGGTCGTGGCCTCGCTCCCTGCATTCAGGCCCATGCAATCCTCCTCAACACGATGATCGATATGCGTGCGCAGCGCAGGATTTCCACATTCGCGTCACCAGAACAGCCAAGCTGGTGCCAAATCCCTCAGGACCGCGTTGCTCGCCGAGAATGCGCCCCATCGGGGCGACTTGGAGAGCCCTGCAGGCTGATCGCATCATGAAACCACGAAAAGCCGCCCCTTGTCTGGCCGTCGTCCTCGCCGCGATCCTGGCGGGTCCGGCCAGCGCGGATCCGCTGACGCTGCGGGTCCAGCCCCGGACCCAGCCGCTGTTCCTCCAACACGCATGGCATGTCGCCGGGAACCCGAACGTCACACCCGATAACCCGATGGGCGTCGTCGGCTGGGATGGGCCGCCCGACGACGTGCCGAGCGTGAGCGCCGATGCCGGCCCGATGCCGCCCGGCTCCATCGCCAACGTGCCCTTCGAGGGTTTCGGGTACGGCGTCTATTGATCGGCCGGTCGATCCTGGTGCTCGCGGCGCTGGCGAGCGTTCCCGCCCTGGGGCGCGAGGCTGTCGATGCGCCCGCACACGCAGCTGAGCTGCGGACCTGTCTGAACCATGTCGAATGGGTGGCGCCGCCCGATGCCGTGATTGCGGACCGGTCAACGTTCTGCGCCTGCTATGCCGAGGGGGCAGTGAGGGCGCGCCTTTGGGAGCTTGAGCGGGCCGAGGCCAATCAGGGCGAGGAGGTCCGCCACCCCGTGGCCGGCCGCACGATCAGTCTCCACGACCGGAAATCGGCTGCGATCGCCGCATCGTGCCTGAAGCACTGACGCCAGCTTCGAAAAAGCCCCGGCCTTGCGGCTGGGGCTGAAGTTGTCTCGGGGGATCAACCCGGGAAGAAGCTCAGAAGAAGCCGAGCTTCTTGGCCGAGTAGCTGACCAGCATGTTCTTGGTCTGCTGGTAGTGATCGAGCATCATCTTGTGGGTCTCGCGGCCGATGCCGGACTGCTTGTAGCCGCCGAAGGCCGCGTGGGCCGGGTAGGCGTGGTAGCAGTTCGTCCAGACGCGGCCGGCCTGGATCGCCCGGCCGAAGCGGTAGGCGCGGGTCCCATCGCGGGTCCAGACGCCGGCGCCGAGGCCGTAGAGCGTGTCGTTGGCGATGGAGAGCGCCTCGGCATCGTCCTTGAAGGTCGTGACCGACAGGACCGGCCCGAAAATCTCCTCCTGGAAGATGCGCATCTTGTTGTGGCCGCGGAACACCGTCGGCTTCACGTAGAAGCCCTCGGCGAACTCGCCGTCCTTGACGTTGCGCTCGCCGCCCGTGAGCAGCTGAGCCCCCTCCTGCCGGCCGATGTCGATATAGGAGAGGATCTTCTCCATCTGCTCGCCCGAGGCCTGGGCGCCGATCATCGTGGCCGGATCCAGCGGCGAGCCCTGCGTGATCGCCTCGACGCGCTTCACCGCCCGCTCGATGAAGCGATCGTAGATCGATTCGTGGACCAGCGCCCGGCTCGGGCAGGTGCAGACCTCGCCCTGGTTCAGGGCAAACATCGTGAAGCCTTCCAGCGCCTTGTCGAAGAAGTCGTCGTCCTCGTTGGCCACGTCGGCGAAGAAGATATTGGGCGACTTTCCGCCGAGCTCCAGCGTCACCGGGATCAGGTTCTGCGAGGCGTATTGCATGATGAGGCGGCCGGTGGTCGTCTCGCCCGTGAAGGCGATCTTGGCGATCCGCGGCGACGAGGCGAGCGGCTTGCCGGCCTCCAGGCCGAAGCCGTTGACGATGTTGAGCACGCCCGGGGGCAGCAGGTCGCCGATCAACTCGGCCAGCACCAGCACGGAGGCCGGGGTCTGCTCGGCGGGTTTCAGGACCACACAGTTTCCGGCCGCCAGCGCGGGCGCCAGCTTCCACACCGCCATCAGGATCGGGAAGTTCCACGGGATGATCTGGCCGACGACGCCCAGCGGCTCGTGGAAGTGGTAGGCGACCGTGTCGTGATCGATCTCGGAGATCGAGCCCTCCTGCGCCCGCACGCAGCCGGCGAAGTAGCGGAAATGATCGATCGCCAGCGGGATGTCGGCGTTGGTGGTCTCGCGGATCGGCTTGCCGTTGTCCCAGGTCTCGGCCAGCGCGAGAAGGTCGAGATTCTCCTCCATCCGGTCGGCCATCTTGAGGAGGATGCGGGCGCGCTCGGCCGGCGCCGTCCGGCCCCAGGCTTCGCGGGCGGCGTGGGCGGCATCCAGCGCCTTCTCGACGTCCTGCGCGTCGGAGCGGGCGACCTCGCAGATCACCTTGCCGGTGATCGGCGAGGTATTCTCGAAATAGCGGCCGGCCGCAGGGGCGACCCACTGGCCGCCGATGAAGTTCTCGTAGCGGGCGGAGAAGGGCGACCTGACCTTGGAGTCGCCGAGGAATTCCGGCTTGTTCATCGCTCTGTTCCCTCCATTGGCCCCGGCCTCGCGAACCGCGGCTCTTAGGCTTTAGCTGACGCTCGGGCGGCCGCTTCGCGGGCCGCATCCAGTTCCGCTATGGTCACAGCCAATGGCTTTTGGCCTGTCGAATCAAGGTGGACTTTTGGCCAGTGCGCGAGTGACGGGATCCTACGCCGATCCGATCCTGATCGCGAGGGGACAATGACGGGCGCGGTTCCTGTCGTGGAAAGCGTCGGTTTTCTGACGCTGCAACGACGTTCCGCGCCGGAAAACTGCATCGAGCGGATGCCTGCGAACAGAGCGATCACCGCATCAGGGCGAGCGGCAGCGTCAGCGCGGCGAGCGGAATCGCCGCCAGGGCCGCGGCCCGGAGCGCTGTCGGCCGATACGCGATCAAGGCGACCACGGCGAGCGCCGAGCCGGTGAGCGAGCCGATCCACTGGACGGGACCGAAACACCAGCCGACGGATGTGACCGCGGCGGCGAAGGACAGTCCGAGACCCGACCAGCCGGCCGCGCGCAACCCCCTGATCCGGGATCGGGCGACCGGTGTGCGGATCACCGCCCGGTGATGCCGATCCTGGCTCAAGGCGAGGGCAGAGAAGCCCGAGAAGGCGAGCAGGAGGCTCAGCAACAGGGCCGGCGCGGTCACGCTTCAGCCGTCCCATGCAGGCGCTCCTTGGCCGGGCGCCGTGCGAGCGCACGCCGCCCCGCGAGCCGCGCCGCGAGAAACAGCAGCAGACCCAGGAGCGCCATGGCACCATCGAAGCCCACGAACCGGACCTGGCCAGCGGTCATGGAATCGATCACCGGAATTGCCAGGAAGGCGAAGGCCGGCACGGTCAGAGCGATCGACCAAGCCCGCGGCCGCGGGTAGAGTGCGGACGCCATAGCCGCCAGCACCCAGACGGTGAAGAACGCCCCGACCTCCCAATCCGCCCGAGCGTCGAGCGTGACGGGGAGCAACCGATTGGCGAGGAAGTAGGCGGCGAGGCCCGTAGGAAGTCCGGCGATGGTGCCGAGATTGAGGATGCGGACGAGGCGCAGGCCAAGACCCTCCGGAGCGGCGTTCTTCGGAGCCCGCGCGACGGTCCAGAGCACGAGCCCCGTCGCCACCGTGCCGGCCCCCATGAGGCCGCAGAGGAAGAACAGGAACCGCAGCGGCGCGGCCGCAAAATGCGCCTCATGCAGGCCGATCATCACGGCACCGGTCCGCGTGGCCGCACCGGCCTCGCCCACACGTCCGAGTTCCACGCCGGTCGCCGCATCGTAGGCGATCTGGGGATGCAGATGGGCGAGGCCCGGCGGTTCCTCGAAATAGGCGGTCACGGTCGCTGCCGCGTCGCCCGGATTCGAGACCGTTACGTGTTCGGGCGTCTCGCCGGTCGCCGCAATGGCGCGCGACACGATCTCACCGAGGGGCAGCCCCGCGCCCGGCCGCCCGGCCGGCGGGCGGCCGGCGATCATGAGGCCCGCATCCGCGTAGTACCGCCGGATATCGCCGTGGTAGCCCGTCTTCACCGCCCAGGGCATCAGCATCGACGCGAGCGTGACGAGGCCCGTATAGACGATCATCAGGTGAAACGGCAGCGCGAGGACCCCCATGACGTTGTGCGCGTCGAGCCAGCCGCGTTGCGCCGAGCGGTCACGCCGGAAGGTGAAGAAGTCGGCGAAGATCCGGCGGTGGGTCACGATCCCGGATATGAGCGCGATCAACAGGATCATCGCGCAGGCGGAGACGATCCACCGCCCCCAGATCGGCGGCATGTTCAGCTCGAAGTGGAAACGGTAGAGAAAATCGCCGCCGCGTGTGTCCCGCACCGTCGAGCGCTCGCCGGTCGCCGGATCGAGCAGAGCGTGATGGAACGGGCCGCCGATCGTCTGCCACCAGTAGACCTCGACAGCCGTCATGTCGGCGTTCGGCAGCTTGATGGACCAACCCGCGGCCTCGGGCATCGTCTTTCGGAGGAACGTTCCCGCACCGGTCGCCGCGGCGACGGGATCGGGTATCGCGTCCGGCAGTTCCGGCCGCATCCAGTGCGAGATCTCGGTCCGGTAGTAGCTGGCAGTGCCCGTGACGAAGATCGCGAACAGGACCCAGCCCACCACGAGGCCCGACCACGTATGCAGCCATGCCATCGACTGGCGGAAGCTTTTCGGCCGGTTCACGCGGCACCCCCGGCCTGAAACGCGCCCGCGCACCACAAGGCGGCGATCAGCGACGCTGCGGCCAGTCCCAGGACCAGGGCGGCACGCCCGACGGTTCGGGCGGCGAAAACCCAGATCACCGCCGCTGCCATGATGGCGAAGCTCGCGATCATGCCGGTCGATACGGCCTCGGGCCTGGCGACTGGGAGAACCAATGCCAGCAGCGCGCTCGCCAGGGCGGCGACCCCGTATCCCCCCACGATGGCCAGGAGGACCCGGGCAGCGACCGCCAGCCGATACGCGCGCACCGTGCCTCGACGGGCGTTCACTCCACCGGCGCTCATGGCGCCACCTCGCGTATCCGTGAACCCATGCCGCGACCTAATCGCGACCGCCGGGATGGCGCAACGGCTATGTTCCGGAACGATTCCAGTGAAGCGATAAGGACTTAGAACGAGTCTGAACTGTCCGTGCGTAACACCATGGAAGACCGGGAAGGCCCGCTCGGCCAGACAGCCCCTCATCCGGAGGGGGATGCACGACCGACATCGACGAACAGGTCGGGTCGATCACCGCACGCGAGACGACGGCAGGATCGTACGCAGGCAGCAAGGGGCCTCAGCGCCCGGACGGTGAAGCGACGCGGCCCGGCTCGGAGCGGTGCAGCGCCAGCGCCGCATCCCGCGCACTCGGCGGCAGATCGGCACCCGGTTTGACGATCAGCAACGGCGATTCGTTCGTCGACCGATCGTGCTCATGGCCCCGGGCGTAGCCGGCATTGATCCCGGCATAGAAGCCCGTGAAATCCCCGGCACGGGCCACGCCGGGGAGGGCGAGGAGAAGCATCGAAAGCAGAATACGGCGCATCGCGGACTCTGAAAACGAAGTGAGCGACGGCTCCGACCGGAACCGCCGCCCTCTTCTCTCCGTGCGGATCGCGGCGGCAAAGCGGCCGCGATCGCCTTAGTCTTCGACGTTGATGCTCTGGGCTTCGCGGCCCTTCTGACCCTCGACCACGCCGAGGGTGACCTGCTGCCCCTCGGCCAGCGAATCGAGGCCGGCACGGGACAGGGCCGAGCGATGGACGAACACGTCCTTGCCGCCGTCATTCACCGAGACGAAGCCGAAGCCCTTGGCCGGGTCGTACCACTTCACGGTGCCGGTCATCTCCACGGAGGGACCGCTGGCGAAGCGGCCACCGCCGCCGCCGCCACCACCATAGCCGCCACCGCCGCCACCATAGCCGCCGCCGGCCGCGCCGTAGCCGCCGGTGCGCGGACGGAACTCGCGGCGCGGCGCAGGTGCCTCGGCCGTGGACGTGTCGACGCTCGTGACGCTGGTGACCTGCGGGCCCTTCTGACCCTGTGCCGTGGTCACCGTCAGGCGGGTTCCCGGCATCAGATCCGCATGGCCGGCTGCCTCGACGGCGCGGATGTGAAGGAAGGCGTCGCCGCCGCCGTCACCCAGCTCGACGAAGCCGAAGCCCTTCTCCTTGTTGAACCACTTGACCGTAGCATCCCGCTCCGGCCCGGAAGCGACCGGTGCCGCGCCCCGGGACGGACCACGGTCGAACCCACCGCCGCCGCCGCCGTAGCCGCCGCCACCGCCCCCGAAACCACCACCGCCGTACCCGCCGCCGAATCCGCCGCTGGGAGGAGCCTGGTCAGGCCATCTCGGCTCGCCACTCTCGTCGAAGCCGCGCTTCTGCGGCCCTCTGAAATCACGACCACGTCCCATAGAAAGCTCGCAAAAACCGTCCGCCGCCCTTGTCTCGAATACCGCGTGCGCGCCATCCCAGACAGCCCACGCCCCGCACTATCATTACCCCAGGTCGCGGTAACCAAGAATAACGCCCCAGTCCTGACGCAATCGGGCCTTGACCGCAAGGACCTTCTTGGCTCAAACGCGCCCGTTTCGTTACTTTCTTGCGGTCAACAACGCAGGCACCGCACGCTGCCCGACACAATCTTTCGCATGTGAGAGAACGTGTTAGCGAAGCGCAAACGGTCCCCGGGTAGCGTCGGTGCCGCCTCCCGCATTGCGACCGGCCATGATCGCGACCCCGACCTTCCCCGATCTTTCGGCCCTTGTCGTCGACGAGAGCCTCTACATTCGTCGAATCGTGCGCGACATGCTGATGCGCGTCGGCATCAAGCGGGTTCTGGAGGCGCCGGACGGTGCGGAGGCGCTGGGCGTCCTGGCGGAGAGCAAGCCCGACATCAGCATCATCGACTGGGATCTGTCGATCCTGTCGGGCGAGGAGTTCATCCGCCTCGCGCGCACGCCCACGACCTCGCCCTGCCCCACCATTCCGATCATCCTGATGCTCGCCCAGCCCCGCCGGAACGTCGTGGACCGCGCGGTGGCGCTCGGCGTCAACGAGATCATCGCCAAGCCCTTCTCACCCAAGACCCTCTGGTCGCGCCTCGACGAGGTGATCAACCGCCCCCGCCCCTACTCCCAGGTGAAAAGCCTCCTGCGTCCGATCCCGCGCCGGGCCGGAATGATGAAGGCGGTCGCCTGATCGCGGGCGGCGATCGGACGTTGCAGTTCCCTGCCGAGCCTGTAGGGTCATAAGTCAGTTCAGGCCGAGCACCGCGCTCCCGGCCGACCCGAAGGATCGACGGCCGCGCCGATGAGGGACGAGACCGCCGCGGCCGCGCCGTCCCGAATCCAGATCGGCGCAGCGCCGCCCCAACCGCCCGGCCCGCTGACGGGCCGCGAGCGCCGTCGCCCGGCCTACGGGGCGCTGGACCTTGGCACCAACAATTGCCGCCTGCTGATCGCCGAGCCGACCTTCAGCGGTTTCCGCGTGATCGACGCGTTCTCGCGGATCGTCCGGCTCGGCGAGGGCCTCGGCACCTCCGACCGGCTGAACGAGGCCGCGATCGAGCGCACCGTCGAGGCCCTGCGCATCTGCCGGACCAAGATGCAGGCCCGGGGCGTGCAGCGGGCCAAGGTGATCGCTACGGAAGCGTGCAGGCTCGCGGTGAACGGGGCAGATTTCGTCGAGCGTGTCCGCCGGGGCGTGGGCCTCGACCTTGAGATCGTCGATCGCCAGACCGAGGCCTATCTCGCTGTCACCGGTTGCGCGGCGCTCGCCGACCCGCTCGCCGAATCGGTCGTGATCTTCGATATCGGCGGCGGCTCCACGGAGATCGCGTGGCTCGACGGCGCGGCCGCCAACCCATCGACTGACCCGACGCTTCGGATCCGGGCTTGGGATTCCCTCCCCGTGGGTGTCGTGACTTTGGCCGAGCGCCACGGCGGTGCCGAGGTCACCCGGCGCATGTTCGAGGGCATGGTCGAGGAAGTGGCCGAGAAGCTCTCGCCCTTCGCGATCCGGGCAGCGGCGGCCGCGACGGCGTCGCACTTCCACCTTCTCGGCACGTCGGGCACCGTCACGACGATCGCCGCCATGCATCTGCGGCTCGCGCGTTACGAGCGGCGACGCGTCGACGGCCTGTGGATGAACGACGCCGCCGTCACCACCGCCATCGACGACCTGCTCGACACGCGGCTGGAACAGCGGGCCGACAATCCCTGCATCGGCCGCGACCGGGCCGACCTCGTGCTTGCCGGCTGCGCGATCCTGGAGGCGATCCGTCGGGCCTTCCCGTCCGACCGCCTGCGGATCGCCGACCGGGGTCTGCGCGAAGGCCTGCTGATGAACATGATGCGGGAGGACGGGGTCTGGAACCGGAAGGCAGTTCGATGAAGGCATTGCCGATGGCGGCATCGCCGATGAGAGCAGCACGATGAGCGACCGGCGCGGTGGGGCGAGTTCCGGCGGTGGTGTGCGCGGGGAACTGAAGCAGCGGGTCAAGACCGGCCGCGGACGAACCCTGTCGCAGAAGCGCTGGCTGGAGCGTCAGCTCAACGATCCCTACGTGGCCCGGGCCAAGCGCGAGGGCTACCGGTCCCGCGCGGCCTACAAGCTCATCGAAATCGATGAGCGCTACAAGTTGCTGCGACCCGGTCAGAGGATCGTCGACCTCGGCGCGGCACCGGGGGGCTGGTCGCAGGTCGCCGCGCGGGTGGTGGGTCCCTCCGGCAAGGTCGTCGGCATCGATCTCCTCGAGATCGAGCCGATGGCCGGTGTCGCGTTCATCACGCTGGACTTCCTCGATCCAGAAGCACCGGCCACGCTGACCGCGCTGCTCGGCGGCCCCGCCGATCTCGTGATGTCCGACATGGCGGCCAACGCGACCGGGCACAAGAAGACCGACCATCTGCGCATCATCGGCCTCGCCGAGACGGCCGCGGAATTTGCCCGCGAGGTGCTCGGGCCGGGGGGGGCCTATCTCGCCAAGGTGCTGCAGGGCGGCACCGAGGGGGCGCTGCTGAACGACCTGAAGCGCGACTTCGCCGTGGTGCGCCACGTGAAGCCGGCGGCGAGCCGGGCTGATTCGAGCGAACTCTACGTGCTGGCGACCGGCTATCGCGGGCCGCAGGGCGGCACCCGCTCCTCAGACGAGGGCTGAGCGCGACCACGATGCTGGCCGCCTGGGCGCTGTCGCTGCTCAATCCGGCGCCTTTGGGCCTGCGACGGCGGGGTTACGTCCGGCAGAGCGGATTGCTCCACGCCCGGTCGCGCCGCTGCCGCGCCGCCTGGGCACCGCATCTGGAGCGGGCGCGGCGCGTGATCGCCGCCGCCGCCGAGGCGACAGCGCAGCGTGGGCATGCCGTCATCCTCGGCTCCGGGCTTCTCGACGACGTGCCCCTGGACCGCCTCGCCGCTCTCTTTGCCCGCGTGACCCTGGTGGATGCGGTCCATCCCTGGCCGGCGCGATGGGCGGCCGGGCGTCACCCCAATGTCCGCTTGGTGACCGCTGAGATCAGCGCGGGCCTGACCGGGGGCTCGGCCGCGTTCTGTGCGGGGGCCGATCTGATCGTCTCAGCCAACCTGCTGTCGCAGATCCCGATCGTGCCGCTCGATGTCTATGAGGCAAGGGGCCGGGAAGCGCCGCCCGGCCTCGGTGCGCATCTGATCGAGACCCATCTTGCAGCCCTCGACGCCGTCGCACGGGGGGCTGGGCGAGTCTGCCTGATCACCGACACGGTCCAGCGTGAGGAGGTTCGCGCCGGCCGGATCACCGACAGTCTCGATCTGATGTTCGGGGTCGCCCTCCCCCCGCCGGAGGCGGCATGGGACTGGGACATCGCACCCTTCGGCGAGGTCGGCCGCGGGCACCGTCTGATCCACCGGGTCCACGCCTATCCCGATTGGCGCGCCGCTCGGGCGTGACCACCGCGTAAGCGAAGGGCCGCCCCGATTGCCCGGAGCGGCCCTTCGACGTCACCGATCGGGATCGGTTTCGACTTATTCGGTCGCTGCGTCCTCGGCGGACGTGCGGGCCTCGCCCTCCTCCGCCACGCTCTCGAAGCGCGGGCGGCGGCGCCGACGCGGCTTGGCGGCCGGAGCCTCCTCGGCAGCGGCTTCCGGCTCCGGACCCGCCGGCGGCTCGGCCGCCGGGGCGGGCCGGGCCGGGGCCATCAGGAAGGCCGGCAGGCCGGCCGGATCCTCGGCGGCGACGGGCGTCGCTTCGCGGCGGCGTTCGCGCCGGGGGGCGGATTCCGCCCGTGCAGCCTCGCTGCGGGGAGCCCGCTCCGGGCGTGCCTCCGAGCGAGGCTCCTGCCGGGTTTCTTGCCGGGTCTCTTGCCGGGCCTCCTGGCGTGGTTCCGCGCGCATGGTCTCCCCGCGCCCGTTATCGTAGCGGCCCTGATCGGCCCGGACATCCTGGCGGTTCTCCGGCCGGCTCTCTTGGCGGCTCTCTTGGCGGTTCTCCTGGAACCCCTCCTGCCGGTTGTCGCCGCGCTCCTGCCGATAGTCCGGCCGGCCGTAATCCTGACGGTCCTGCCGGTTGGCCTGCCGCTCCTGCCGGTAGTCCGGGCGCTGGTAATCCGGCCGCTGGTAATCCTGGCGCGGCTGGTCCTGCCGGCGGTAGTCCTGGCGGCCATTGTTGTCGAAGCGACGCTGGTCGCGGTTCTGGAACCGGTCCCGGTTCGGGCGTCCGTCCTGATTCAGGTCGCCGCGCGTCTCGTAGGGCTGAGGCTGCTGGCTCGGATCGCCGTCGTCGTAGCCGTTATAGGCGTGGCCGTTCTGGGACGCGCCGTTGCCCTGACCGTCCTCGTCACCCTCGTCCAACTCGTCGTCGTAGGGTCGACTGGCATAACCGCCTGTATTGGCAGGACGAGTCTGCTCCTGAGCACCGGAGACAATCCGGAAATAGTGCTCACCGTGCTGAAAATAGTTCTCGGCAGCAACCGGATCGCCCGCCGCCAGCGCATCGCGCGCGAGCTGGGCGTATTTGTCGGCGATGTGCTGTGCGGTGCCGCGGATTTTGACGTCGGGACCGTTGGATTCGTACGAGCGCGTCAGCGGGTTCGGACCTTTCGGCCGATTCCGGCCGCGCATCCGTCGATTCTGGTTTGGTCTCATCGGTCTGTAATGACCCTCGTTCACGCAAACGACTGTCTTCGGAGGCGCCCGATCGGGAGTTCGAGACGCGAACCGGTCAAGCGCACCCGGCGGCGCCGCGCGTGTGGCCGCACAGCGACCGTCGCGTCTGTCTGACCATCCCTCGCACCGCGTGCCCGGGCCAGGCACCGGAAACCAGCTGATTGTCAGGTTCGAGTGCAGTTAAACCGCCGCGCCGTCACGCGCGCTCTGGTCCAACGGTTTGGGGATCAGCGAACCCATCGGCGACCTGTGGTCGTCACCGACCATAGCGTTGTCCGTCTTAACGAACCGTTCGCGATCTTCAAGTCAACACTAGCGTTCCCCGGCTCAGGCAACAAGCATTTTTTCGACGCGACGGCGCTCTGTCGAAGTGGGGGCCGCTCGGGCCCAAGAGAGCGCGCCTATAAGAGCGACGCGCCGCGCCTTGATTGCGGCGCGGTCGAGCCGGGATCTATCGGAGCCCGGGCCTGACTTGGGGATCCCGAGAGGCTTTGGGAAGGCCGAAGCACAAGACGCGATCGTGGCCGGCCAGATCGCGGGTCAGGCCGCGATCCGTGAAGCCGGCCGCAGCGGCAAGGCCGCGGACCGCTGCCGCCTGATCGTAGCCGATCTCGAGGGCGAGCGCTCCGCCAGGAGCGAGAAGGTTCCGCATCCGGACGCCATCGAGGATGCGTCTGTAGGCATCGAGGCCGTCGGCTCCGCCGTCGAGGGCCGCCAGCGGATCGTGCATCCGCACCTCCCGATGCAGCCCAGGGATGACGTCGCGCGCGATATAGGGTGGGTTCGAGACCACGAGATCGAAAGTTCCCTGGATCGCGTCGCACCAATCCGCCGCGGCGAAGGCCGAGCGTCTACCGAATCCGTTCGCCACGATATTGTGTCGTGCCGTTGCGAGCGCCGCCGCCGAACGGTCGAGCCCGATCCCGAAGGCGCGGGGAAGCTCGCTGAGAAGTGCCGCCAGGATGCAGCCCGAGCCGGTACCGAGGTCGAGACAGCGCAGCGGCGCGCTCCGGTCCGGTACGGTCGCGAGTGCGGCCTCGACCAGGATCTCGGTATCGGGCCGCGGGACCAGGGTCTCGGGTGCGAGCCGGATGGGCAACCCCCAGAACTCCCAGCTGCCGAGGATGCGGGCAACCGGCTCGCCGGACAGGCGCCGAGCCAGGGCGGCATCCAGCGCGGCCGCTTCGCCATCGTCCAGGGGACGATCCCCGGCGAGGAGCAGGTCGCGGGCCTCAAGCCCGAGGATCCCGAGCAGCAGGAAGCGGGCATCGCCCACCGCTTGGCCGAGGCCGCCCGCCTCCAGCGCCGCCGTGCAATGCCGCAGGGCGGCGCGGCGGGTCAGGCCCCGGCTCGATCCCGACATCGCCACGCCGCTCAGGCCATGCCCTCGGCCGCGAGCAGTTCGGCCTGATGCTCGGTGATGAGCGCGTCCACCACCTCGTCGAGGGCGGTCCCGGCCATCACTTCCTCGAGCTTGTAGAGGGTCAGGTTGATCCGGTGATCGGTCACGCGCCCCTGCGGGAAATTGTAGGTGCGGATGCGCTCGCTGCGGTCGCCCGAGCCGACCTGAGCCTTGCGGTCGGCCGCCCGGGCGGAATCCTTGGCGCTCCGCTCGGCCTCGTAGAGCCGGGCGCGCAGCAGCGCCATGGCGCGGGCGCGGTTCTTGTGCTGCGACCGCTCCTCCTGAACGAACACCACGATGCCCGTCGGCAGATGGGTGATGCGGATCGCCGATTCCGTCTTGTTCACGTGCTGGCCGCCCGCACCCTGGGCGCGCATCGTGTCGATCTTCAGATCCGCGTCGTTGACGTGGATGTCGACCTCCTCGGCCTCGGGCAGCACCGCCACGGTGGCGGCGGAGGTGTGGATCCGCCCCTGCGTCTCCGTGTCGGGCACGCGCTGCACCCGGTGGGCGCCGCTCTCGTATTTGAGGCGCGCGAACACGCCCCGGCCCTTCACCTCGGCCACGACCTCCCGGAAGCCGCCGACCGTGCCCTCGCTCTCGGAGATGACCTCGACCCGCCAGCCCTTCGACTCGGCATATTTCGCGTACATGCGGAACAGGTCGCCGGCGAAGAGCGCCGCCTCGTCACCGCCGGTTCCGGCGCGGACTTCCAGGATGGCGCTCTTCTCGTCGGCCGCGTCCTTGGGCAGCAGCAGGAGCTGCAGGTCGCGATGCGCCGCCTCCAGCGCGGCCTGCGCCTCCGGCTTCTCCTCGGCCGCGAGCGCCCGCATCTCGGCATCGGTGCCCGGCTCGTCGATCAAAGCCTCGACGCCGGCGAGGTTCTCCAGGGAGGCCCGATAGTGGCGGATCGCCGCCACGACGGGATCGAGATCGGACAGCTCGCGCGAGAGCTGGACCACGGTGTCCGGGTCGCCCTCGCCCGAGGCGAGCTGCGCCGTGACGATATCGTGCCGCGCCAGGATGGCGTCGAGGCGCTCGGTGGGAAAGGGGATCATCGCCCGTGTTTCTAGAGCTCTGTGCGCGGCGTCCCGGTCGGGGCGCGGATCACGTCTCGGACGCGGAAAGGTGTTGGTCCGCAGGTTCGAGACCTGGCGTCCAGTTCTCCTCCACGCGTCTCCCGTTCGAGAGCGAGACCCGCGGCGCGCCGCCCGAGAGCGTCGTGGCGTTGCCGTACAACCCCGACCGGATATCCGGCAAGGGTCCAGCTTCTAGATAGGGACGCCGTTTGCATGCGCGAAGGCGGTGAGCGCCGGGCGCAGGGAATCGCCATCGTGCATCCGGGCCATCTCGGTGTCGATGAGTTCGGCGACCGCCTTGGCGTCGAGACTCAGCACCATCGCCTTGACCGGTCCGATGGCGGCCGGCGACATCGACAGGTCCCGGTAGCCGAGGCCGATCAGCGCCATCGCGTCGAGGGGGCGGCCGCCAATCTCACCGCAGACCGTCACCGGGCAGCCGGCGGCGTTCGACCGCTCGGCGATCAACCGGAACGCCCTGAGCGCCGCGACGCTGAGCGGATCGAACCGGTTGGCCACCCGGCGATTCTCGCGATCCACCGCGAACAGGAACTGCATCAGGTCGTTCGAGCCGACCGACAGGAAGTCGGCCTCCCGGGCGATCTCGTCGATCTGGAACAGCAGCGAGGGCACTTCGATCATCGCGCCCAGCCGGCAATCGGTCGGAAGCGCGTAGCCGTGGCGCTTGAGATAGGCCTTCTCGCGCTCGACGATGCCGCGGGCGCGGACGAACTCGTCCACCGTGGCGACCATCGGGAACATGATCTTGAGCGGGTCGCCGTTCGCCGCCTTCAGGAGCGCGCGGAGCTGCATCCGCAGCAAAGCCGGCCGGTCGAGGCCGATGCGGATCGCCCGCCAGCCGAGCGCCGGGTTCTCCTCCTCGAGCTTGGCCATGTAGGGCAGGATCTTGTCGCCGCCGATATCGAGGGTGCGCACCGTCACGGGCTTGCCCTTCGAGGCGGCGAACACCTTGCGGTAGAGTTCCTGCTGCTCGGCGGCCGAGGGCATGCGCTGCGCCACCATGAATTGCAGCTCGGTGCGGAACAGGCCGACGCCCTCGGCGCCGGTCTCCTCCAGATGGCTGAAATCCACCAGCAGCCCGGCATTGAGGTGCAGCCCGACCCGCACCCCGTCGCGGGTCCGGGCCGGCACGTCGCGCAGCGCCCGGTACTGCTCCTGCCGGCGGGCGCGTAGCCGCACCATCTCGGCATAGGCGGCCTCGACCTCGGGGCCGGGCCGGACATGGATCTCGCCCGCCACACCGTCGACGATGATGGCATCGCCCGCGTCGCAGAGCGCCGCGGCGTTCTCCACCTCGCCCACGGCCGGGATGCCCAGCGCCCGGGCGACGATGGCGACATGGCTGGTCGGGCCGCCCTCCTCCAGCACGATGCCGCGCAGCGTCGAGGCCTCGTAGTCGAGGAGCGCCGCTGGACCCATGGTCCGGGCCACCAGGATGGCATTCTCGGGCAGGACCAGCACCCCAGCCGCCTCGGGGCCGATCAGGGCGCGCAGCAGCCGGTTGGCCAAGTCGTCGAGATCGTGCAGCCGCTCCCGCAGGTACGGATCGGACTGCCGCAACATCTTGGCGCGGTTGTCCGACTGGACCCGCTCGACCGCCGCTTCCGCGGTCAGGCCGGAGGCCACCGCCTCGCGCATGCGCCGGAGCCAGCCCTTGTCGTGGGCGAACATCCGGACGGTCTCCAGCACCTCGCGGGATTCCGCCGTGCCGATCCGGTCGCCGCGCTCCACCAGGGCGTCGATCGCCGAGCGCACCTCCTCGATCGCCTCGTCAAGCCGGGCGACCTCGCGCTCGACGTTCTCGGCGATCAGCGTCTTCACGACGACGCGGGGCTCGTGCAGCACCACGTAGCCGAGGCCGATCCCATCGGCGAGGGCGATGCCCCGGGCCAGGACCGGGCGGCGGGCGGCAGTGCCGGCATCCGGTGCCAGCCCCTCCAGCTCGCCCGAGGCGATCATCTCCGAGAGCACCATGGCGGTGGTCTGGAGCGCCTCGATCTCCTCCTCGGAATAGACCCGGTAGGTCCTGTTCTGAACGGTCAGGACGCCGAGCGTGTTGCCGGCGCGCAGCAGCGGCACCCCGAGGAAGGCGTGATAGGCCTCTTCGCCGGTCTCCGGCCGGTACGAGAAGGCCGGGTGGTTCTGGGCGTCGGAGAGGGAAAGCGGCTCGGCCGTGCGGGCGATGAGGCCGACGAGGCCCTCGTCGGTGCGCATCCGGGTCTGGTGGACCGCCTCGCGGTTCAGGCCCTCGGTGGCGAACAGCTCAAGGGTGTTGTCATCCCGCAAGACGTAGACCGAGCAGACCTCGGCCACGACGTTGGCGGCGATCAGGACGACGATGCGGTCGAGGCGCGCCTGGGGGCTGACCGGCTCCGCCATCGCTTCGCGGAGGCGGCGCAGCAGCAGGCGCGGGCCTCCGGGCGCAGCGGGCATCGTTTCGTCGTTCCAGCGTCGGTGAGCGGCCTTGGCGTCGACCACCCTGCAACCTTGGCGCCAAGCTCGGGACGGCCGGCGCCGGATGGACCGTGCCGCACGCTCCAGACACGCTCTGGGATCGGCGAAACGGCCCGCGACAGTTCAGGTCACACCATGCGCCCTGATCGAAACCGCGTCGTCCCAGGCTCAGGCCTGATCAAGGCCGTATAGCGAGTGGAGCGTGCGGACGGCAAGCTCCGTGTAGGCGGCCTCGATCAACACGGAGAACTTGATCTCCGAGGTGGTGATCGCGCGGATGTTGATTCCCTTCTCGGCGAGCGCCCGGAACGCCTTGGCGGCGACGCCCGCGTGGCTGCGCATGCCGACGCCGATCGCCGAGACCTTCACCACATCGGTGGCGCCCTCGATCTGCGCGTAGCCGATCTGCGTCCGCGCCTCGTCGAGGATCTTCCGGGCACGATCGTATTCGGCGGACGGGACCGTGAAGGTCATGTCGGTGGTCGACTGGTCGCCCGACACGGTCTGGATGATCATGTCGACGTTGATGTTGGCGTCGGCCAGCGGGCCGAAGATCGCGGCGGCGACGCCGGGGCTGTCCTTGACCTTGCGCAGGGTGATCTGGGCCTCGTCCCGGGAAAAGGCGATCCCGGTGATGATCTGCTGTTCCACGATGTCGTCCTCGTCGCAGATGAGGGTGCCCGGGCGCGCGGCGTCCGGCGGATCGAAGGAGGAGCGCACGGTCGTCGGCACCCGGTGGACCATGGCGAGCTCCACCGAGCGCACCTGCAGCACCTTGGCCCCCAGCGAGGCCATCTCCAGCATCTCCTCGAAGGTGACCCGCTCCATACGGCGGGCCTTCGGCACGATGCGCGGATCCGTGGTGTAGACCCCGTCCACGTCCGTGTAGATGTCGCAGCGCTCGGCGCCGATCGCGGCCGCCACCGCTACCGCGGAGGTGTCGGAGCCGCCGCGGCCCAGCGTCGTCACCCGGCCGGTCTCGGCATGGATGCCCTGGAAGCCCGCGATCACGGCGACCTCGCCCTTGGCGAATCCGGCTTCGAGGTTCTTCGGGTCGATCTCGGCGATGCGGGCCGAGCCGTGCGCGTCCGAGGTCACGACCGGGATCTGCCAGCCCTGCCAGGAGCGGGCCTTCAGCCCGTCCTTCTGCAGCGCGATCGCCAGGAGGCCGGCGGTGACAAGCTCACCCGAGGCGACGACGGCGTCGTATTCTTTCGGATCGTAGAGCGGGTTGGCGTCCTTGACCCAGTCGACCAGTTCGTTGGTCTTGCCCGACATGGCCGAGACGATCACGGCGACGTCGTAGCCGGCCGCCACCTCGCGGGCGACGTGGCGCGCCACGTTGCGGATGCGATCGACGTTGGCGACGGAGGTGCCGCCGAATTTCATCACCAGACGGGGCATGGTCTCTCGATCGCGGGGTCCCGATGGCGCGGGTTCTTCGAAAGCTGCTGGACAGAACCGAAGCGGGTCGGTCCCAAGGGTGTGGGGCGGGTACAAGCGGCTCGGTAAGGTGTCAACAACCGGCCAAGCAGGACGCCCCGATGGCGCCTGCACGCCGCGGCGACTCCGATGACGCCGTCGTGCTAAGGCGCAGGCAGACTTTCGAGGACGGGACGCGCATGGACAGGGCAGCCACGGATCGCGGCAATGGCGGATTCGTCGACCACGGCGAGGTTGCCCGCTTCGATGCGCTCGCTGCGACGTGGTGGGACGAGGCCGGGCCGATGCGGGTGCTGCACCGCTTCAACCCGGTGCGACTCGCCTATCTCCGCGACTTCCTCTGCCGCCATCACGGACGCGATCCGCGCGCGCCCTTCCCGCTCCATGGCCTCACGATCTGCGATGTCGGCTGCGGCGGCGGCGTGCTGTCGGAGCCGCTGGCCCGGCTCGGCGCGACCGTGACGGGGCTGGACCCGGCCGAGCAGAACATCGCGGTGGCCCGATCCCATGCCGAGGCGGCGGGCGTGCCGGTCACGTATCGCGGCGAGACGATCGAGGCGGTCGTGGCCGCGGGCGAAAGCTTCGACGCCGTGCTGATCATGGAGGTCGTCGAGCACGTCTCCGACATGCCGGCCTTCGTGCGCACGGCCTGCGCGGCGGTGAAGCCGGGCGGGATGCTGTTCGCCGCGACGCTCAACCGGACGATGCGCTCCTTCGCGCTCGCGATCGTGGGCGCAGAGTACGTCCTCGGCTGGCTGCCTCGGGGCACGCACAAGTGGGAAAAATTCGTGACGCCGGACGAGCTCGGCCGCGCGATCCAGGCGGGCGGCCTGTCGGTGACCGATACGGTCGGCGTGGTCTACAACCCGCTGACCGACGGCTGGCGCACCGGCCGCGACAAGGCGGTGAACTACATGGTCGCAGCCGAGCGGCGGAACTGAACTGCGCTCCCCCTTCGCCGTTGGCACTCCGGCGGAGACGACGGCGATGCTCGAGAAGATACCCAGCGTTGTGGGCGAAGCCCTGTCGGGCCTGAGGGCCGGCATCGAGAAGACGGCGTTCCACGAAGTCTTTCCGGACGTTCCGGCCTCGCTCACGCTGAGCAGTTCCGCCTTCGCCGATGGGGCCGCGATGCCGGCCCGCTTCACCGCGGATGGCGCGGGTGTGTCGCCGCCGCTCGCCTGGAGCGGCCTGCCGCCGGGCACGGAATCCCTGGTGCTTCTGGTGGAGGATGCCGGCAGCCCGACGCCGCATCCGCTGGTCCATCTGATCGCCTGGAATCTCCCCGCCGGTCTGGCCGGCCTGGGCGAAGGGGATGTCTCGAAGCCCGCCACCGATCCGAGCCTTCCGCTCGGTCGGAACAGCTTCCTGCAGACGGCCTGGCTTCCGCCGGATCCGCCCAGCGGTCACGGCCAGCACGCATATCTGTTCCAGATCTATGCCCTGCGTCAGCGCCTCGACCTCGCGGAAAATCCGGGTCGCGGGACTCTTCTCAAGGCGATGGAAGGCCTCGTCGCGGCCAAGGGCATGCTGATCGGAACTTACGCGCGTGCATGAATGTCAACGGATTTCGCTCGATATGGGCGAGAACCTCACGCAATGCGTTGTGCCAAGGTTGGAGTGCTTCTAGTATTGCTCTGAGCATCCCCGAGGTCGGGCAGCACCTTCGAAGCGTGATGGGAGAGCAGGCCTGTGGGGGTCGACGCGCGGCCAAGGCGGCGGGGCAGTGAACGTGTGGCACGCGCGCTCGCCGCGTCGGATGTCGGCACCTGGGAATGGCATCTCGACGACGGGGTCCTGCGCTGCGACGCGGTCGCGGCGGCGATGCTTGGTGTGCCCCGGGCCCGGGGCGACCGCGGCAGCACCTTCGCGGTACTGCTCGACCGCGTCCATCCGGACGATCAACCACGGATCGGTTCGCTGATCGACGACCGCCGCCGGCGAGGCGGCCTGTTCGTGGCCCGATTCCGGACGGTTCCGGAGGCCGATGACGTGCGGTGGGTTCTGGCACGCGGGCGCTTCAATCGGGATGCCGGGGATCGCGTTGGCGAGGCGCGCGGGATCGTCATCGATGTGACGGCGAGCAGCCAGGATGGCTTTCTCGACGACGCCGCCTTCTCGGCCGCGGAGGACGCGACCGGCGGACTCGATCGGGTGGCCGAGCTGGCGCTGATGCTGTTCGAGTCGGCGGCCTCGAACCTGCGCCAGCAGGAGTTCGATCGGCTCAAGCCGGTGCTCGACGTCCTGCTGCACGAGATCGGGCGTCAGCTCGTGGAGCTTCCGCCTACCGCGCATCTCGACATCATTCACTGAGCCTCATGACCCGGCTGCGCCTTGCCTTGCCGTGGGGAATCCTGATATGGCGGCGCCATTCCGCGATGCGTGTGCCGTGATCGCCGGACGCGAGCGCGCGTCCAGCCCCGCGACGACGTTCCCGATACACTTTCCATGGACGGCCCTCCGGGCTCGAGAGACCGATGAAGATCCGCAACTCCCTCAAGTCCCTGCGCGGCCGCCACCGGGACAACCAGCTCGTGCGCCGCAAGGGCCGGGTCTACGTGATCAACAAGACCCAGAAGCGCTTCAAGGCTCGTCAGGGCTGAGCCAAACAGTCTGGCCAAGGTCGGACTCCTGCAGCCGCTCCCGCTTGGGCGCGGCTGTTTTCGCATGCGCGGCACCGCGGCGCGTTGACGGGTCGGTCGGCGGGGCACACTCTGGCGGCATGATGCCGGCCCGCCTCCTCGCCGCCCTGGTCTGCCTCTCGGCGCTGACTGCCGCGTCACCCGCTGCACGGGCGGCGCCGGAGCCGAATCGCCAGGGTCGCACGGCGCCGGAAGCGAAGCCCGCGCCGAAGCCCCCGAGCCTCGACGATCTGTTCGCCCGCCTGCGCGCCAGCGAGGATCCGGTCGAGGCCAAGGGCATCGCGCGGCTCATCGAGCGGCGCCTCGCCGGTTCTGGCAGCCCGACCGCCGACCTTCTGACGGATCGTGCCCGTCAGGCCGTCACGGCGCACGACTTCCCCCTCGCGGCCGAGCTGATGGACCGCGTGACAGCCCTTGAGCCCGACTGGTCGGAGGGCTGGAATCGGCGCGCCACGGTGTTCTGGCTGCTGACCGACAAGGACGATGCGATCGGCGACCTGAAGCGCGCGCTGGTCCTGGAGCCGCGCCACTTCGAGGCCTGGGCGGCTTTGGGCCGGATCTACGAATCGCAGGAGGACAAGGCGCGGGCGCTGGCGGCCTTCCGCCGGGCCAAGGCACTTTACCCGCAGATGGACAAGATCGGCGAGGCGATCGACCGCCTCGCGCCGGAGGTCGACGGCCGCGACCTGTGACCCGGGTCCTCGGTATTCTCCTCACGCTCGCGGCCCTGCCCGTTGCGGTGCTGGGCCTCGTCCTAATCCTCGGTGTGCTGGCGACCCTCGCCATCACGATGCGGGTCAGTGCCGCCTACCCGCCGGCCGGCCCCTTCGTCGCCGTGTCCGGCGGGCGCCTCGCCACGATTCAGGACGGTCCGGCGGATGGTCCGCCGATCGTCCTCCTGCACGGCGCCTCGGCCAACGCATCGGACCCGATGGAGGGCATCGGCCGCCGCCTCGCCGCGCGGGGCTTCCGGGTCATCGCCTTCGACCGTCCGGGCTTCGGCTGGAGCGACCGCATCGCCGGCGCCGGGGCCGCCGCACCGGCCGTGCAGGCGCGCCTGATCGCGGAGGCCTTGACCGAGATGGGGGTCGGTCCGGCGATCGTGTTCGGCCATTCCTGGGCCGGTTCGCTGGCTCTGGCGCTCGCCCTCGATCACCCGGAGCGGGTCTCGGCCCTCGTCCTTGCGGCGCCCGTCGCCATGCCGATGCCGGACCGGCTGCCGGGTCTGCCCTGGTACTGGCGGCTCGCCGTTCAACCGCCCGTGGCGTGGCTGCTCAGCCGCACGGTCGGGCCGCCGCTGGCGCAGCGCTTCCTGCCGGAGGCGGCCCGCCGGGTGTTCACGCCCCAGCCGGAACATCCGGACTATCCGGAACTCGCCCGGGCGGCGCTGGTCCTGCGGCCGGGTACGCTGCTTGCCAACGTGCAGGATCTGCTTGGCCTCACGAAGGCGCTGGCCGCCCAGGCTCCACGCTACGGCGCAATCCGGATGCCCACCCTGGTCATCGCCGGCGAGGCCGATCCGATCGTGCGCAGCGCGGAGCAGGCGGTGCCGCTCGCGCGTGCGATCCCGGGGGCACGGCTGGTCCTGCTGCCGGGGATCGGCCACATGCTCCAGTACGTGGCATCGGAGCGCGTGACGGAGGAGATCGCACGGCTGTCTGCCGGTTCCACCAATGCGGCGACGGCGGTTCCCGCCGCCCATTGAGGCGCCGCTTTCTCAACGCGGAGCGGAGCCATCCAGGCCGGTGCAACGGCCGCAGATGTTGCGCGGCCCTCAAGTCGATCCGCTTGCGATCCCCACAGGTGGGAGCCTTCGGCCCCTGAACCCGAAACCCCTCATGCCAGCCCTTTCAAGGTGTTTGGGCTAGATGCAGGGATCCCACCTATGCCGCTTCTAACCGACTGATGGATCAGGCGTATTCCCCATCCCCCTTGCGGGGAGGGGCCGGGGGTGGGGGTGGCGCAGACGGCACCGCAGCGTTCAATCCTGAGCCACCCCCACCTCCAACTCCTCCCCGCAAGGGCGAGGAGCGCGCGTCCGGTCGGTCTCCCGCCGGTCCGAATACACCTAAAAGGGCTGGCCGGTCACGCCTTCTCGGCATGCTCGCGGGTGATGAAGGTGAGCCGCACGAGATTCGTAGCCCCGGGCGTGCCGAAGGGCAGGCCGGCCACGACGATCACCCGATCCCCCACCGCCGCGAACCGCTCGCGGACCGCGAATTTGGCAGCCCGGAACGACATGTCGTCCACGTCGCTGGCGTCCTTGGTGACGATCGGATGGGTGCCCCAAGCGAGCGCCAGCCGGCGTGCGGTCTCGCGCCGGGGTGTCAGGGCGATCACGGTGGCGTTCGGGCGCTCGCGCGACAGGCGCAGGGCCGTCGAGCCGGAACTCGTCCAGGCCATGATGGCGTCGAGGTCGAGGGCGTCCACCATCTGGTGCGCGGCCGCCGCGATCGCGTCGTTGGCCGTGTGATCCGGCGTCGCGCTTTGTGCCCGGATGATCGACCAGTAGAGCGCGTCCCGCTCCACCTGCTCGGCGATGCGGCTCATCGTTTCCACCGCGGCGATCGGGTGGGCGCCCGAGGCGCTCTCGGCCGACAGCATCACGGCATCCGCGCCCTCGTAGACCGCGGTGGCGACATCCGAGACCTCGGCGCGGGTCGGGACCGGCGCCGTGATCATCGATTCGAGCATCTGGGTCGCGACAACGACCGGCTTGCCCGAGCGCCGGGCGCTGCGGGTGATGCGCTTCTGCACGCCCGGGACCTGCTCCAGCGGCATTTCCACGCCGAGATCGCCGCGGGCGACCATCAACCCGTCCGAAATCTCGATGATCTCGTCGAGGCGGGTCAGAGCCTGCGGCTTCTCGATCTTGGCCATCACCAGGGCCCGGCCGGCGCAGACCTTCTTGACCTCGGCGACGTCCTCGGGCCGCTGCACGAATGAGACGGCGATCCAGTCGGCGCCGGCATTGAGGCCCGCGTCGAGATCCGCCCGGTCCTTGTCGGTCATGGCCGGCACCGGGATCACCGTATGCGGCAGCGAGACGCCCTTCCGGTTGGAGATGCGGCCGCCGACCTCGACCCGGGTCACCGCCCGGTTCTCCGACGTCTCGACCACGGACAGCCGCAGCTTGCCGTCATCGAGCAGGATCGCGTGGCCGGGCTCCAGGGCCTGCAGGATCTCCGGATGCGGCAGGTGGCAGCGCGCGGCATCGCCCGGGGTCGGGTCGCCGTCGAGCACGAAGGTCGCGCCGGCCTCGATCATCGCGGCGCCCTCCGCGAAGGTGCCGAGCCGCAGCTTCGGCCCCTGCAGATCGACCAGGATCCCGATCGGGCGCTTGGCCTCGCGCTCGACGGTCCGGATCGCCTCGACCTTCTCGGGCAGCTTTTCCCGGGGAAGATGGCTCATGTTGAGCCGGAACACGTCCACGCCCGCGCGGAACAGCCGCTCGATCATCTCGGGCGAGTCGGAAGCCGGCCCGAGGGTGGCGACGATCTTCGTGCGGCGCGAGCGTTTCAAGCGGGATCCTCCGGGCGTTCTCAGCGCAAGCCGCCGGGCGTCGTCGGCTCGCGTGACGGGTTGGGACGTTGACTACGGTTTGGCGGGCGCGTCCGCCCGGTTCGGATCGGTCAGCTGGATGGTCCAGCTCTTCTGCTCGCCGGTATCGACCTCGAAGAAGCCGTTCCGGTCGTAGCCCCGCGCCAGGCAATCCTCGATCCCACGGATCGTGAATTCCGAGTCGCGGGTGCACATCAGCGAGCGCCCGCTCCACTCGCCGCCGCGCGAGTAATCCACGGCAAAGACGTAGTAGAAGCGCGCCGCCAGCGCACCCTTGAGCAGCGTCTCACAGGCCTTGGGCGCGAGATCCCACCAGCCCTCCGTGACCCAGCCCTGCGGATCGCGGTAGCCGAGCGAGATGCCGACCTTGCTCCCCGTCTGGTTGCAGAGGCGCAGGTCGGCCTTCGCGGGGGCCGCGCCGAGGAGCGCGAAGCCGAGGACCGTGAGGACGGGAAGGAACCGAACCGCCGGGAGGCGAACCTTAATCGACGAGGATGATGCGGCAGTCGTTGACATTGGTACAGGTCGGGCCGGGGTTCACGAGGTCGCCGAGGGCCGCGAAGAACGCGGTGGAGTCGTTCTGATCCAGCATCGCGGCCGGGTCGAGGCCGGCGGCGCGGGCGCGCGCCAGGGTGGTGGGATCGACGAGGCCGCCCGCGGGATCGGTGGCGAGGCCGCGGCCGCCATCGGTGCCGTCGGTGTCGGCGCTGATGCCTGAAATGCCCGGTTCCCCCGCCAGCGCCACCGCGAGCGCCATCGCGTATTCCTGGTTCGGGCCGCCATTGCCCTCCCCCCGGATGGTGACGGTGAGTTCGCCGCCGGAGATCAGCGCGACGCGCTGGCCGGCTTGCCTGTAGCGCTTGGCCGCGACGGCGTGCTCGGCGGCGACTTCGCGGGCCTCGCCTTCCAGGTCGGCGCCCAGCATCACCGGCTCGTAGCCGGCTGCCCGGGCCGCCTCGGCCGCCGCGTTCAGGGCGTCGATCGGGCGGGCGATGATACGGTATTCCGCCCGGGCGAAGGCCGGATCACCCGCCTTCGGGGTCTCGTTGTTGGGGTCGTTGAGCAGGCGCACCGCCTCTTCCGGCAGCGGGATGCCGCGGCGCTCGCAGATGGCGCGGGCATCCGCCAGGGTGGACGGGTCGGGCACGGTCGGCCCCGAGGCGATCACCGCCGGATCGTCGAAGGGCACGTCCGAGATCGCCAGCGTCAGGACCCGCCGCGCGTTGCGGGCGGCGAGCGCGAGGCGCCCGCCCTTGATCCGGGAGATATGCTTGCGCACCGTGTTGATCTCGCCGATCGGGGCGCCTGAGCGCAGCATCGCCCGGGTGATCGCCTGCTTCTCGGTGAGCGTCAGGTCGCCGGCCGGGGCGATCCAGTTGGCCGATCCGCCGCCGGAGAGCAGCACCAGCACCTCGTCGTCCGGCCCCGCCTCGGTGGCGAGCCGCAGGGCCTCCTTGGTCGCCGCGATGCCGGCCTCGTCGGGGACGGGATGGCCGGCCTCGACCATGTGGATCCCGGGCGCCTCCCGCCCGTAGCCGTGGCGCGCCACCGCGAGCCCGACGATCCGGTCGTCGCCGAGCCCGTGCTGCTGGCGGTAGAACCGGCTCGCCACGGCGCTCATGCTGCCCGCGGCCTTGCCTGCACCTAAGATAATCAGCCGTCCTGGGCTCGGCTCGGGCAGGTGCGGCGGCAGGGCGAGATCGGGATGCGCTGCTCGGATCGCCGCCGTGAGGAGGCTGTCGAGGAGCGCACGCTGGGCCTGAATCGCGGGATCGACGGCGGGCGCGGCAGTCTCGGTCATGGCGTCGGACGGGCTCCTCTCTTGACCCGATCGCACGATCCCCGCCCGTTTCTTGCCTGGGCGGCGGGCCCGTTTCTTGCCGTGAGCGCACGATCCTTGATAGGTGATCTGCCCGAGCCTTCGCCCCACGGCAAGCGCCATCGGCGCCCCCGCACAGATTGGAAGACCTGGGAGCCCCGTGACCTGTCCGGAGACTGAAGCGGCCGCCGCACCGCATCCCTGCGAGATCATACCCGGCGATCCGGCCTGCGGCCTCGTCATCGCCTGCGATCACGCTTCGAACTACGTGCCGCCGGATATCGATCTCGGGCTTCCGGCCTCCGAATTCGCGCGGCACATCGCCTACGACATCGGCGCCGCCGCGGTGACGCGGAGCCTGGCGGCGCAGCTCGGCGCCCCCGCGATCCTGACCAATTTCTCACGCCTGATCATCGACCCGAACCGGGGCCGCGCCGACCCGACGCTGGTGATGCGCCTGTCCGACGGCGCGGTGGTGCCGGGCAATGCCCGGATCGACGCGGCCGGCAAGCAGGCGCGGATCGCCCGCTTCTACGCGCCGTTCGACGCCGCCATCGACGCGGCGATCGCTGCCGCCGAGGCTGCCGGTCGGCCGCCCGCGATCCTGACCATGCACAGTTTCACACCGTACTGGCGCGGCATTCCGAGGCCCTGGCAGGTCGGCATCCTGTACGACCGCGACGAGCGCTTCTCCCGGCCGCTGATCGAGGCGCTCCAGGCCGATCCGGCGGGGCTGACTGTCGGCGACAACCAGCCCTATGGCGGCGGTCTGCCGGGCGACACGATCGACCGCCACGCCACCGCGCGGGGCCTGCCGAACGCGCTCGTGGAAATCCGCCAGGATCTGATCGCCGCCGAGGCCGGTCAGGCGGAATGGGCGGACCGCTTCGCCCGGATCCTCCGGCCGCTGATGGCGGCTTGATCCCGGCCTCTGCGATCCCGAGATCCAGTGCGCTCCCGAAGTCAGGCAGGCGATTGATGAACGATCTCGAAGAACGCACGCGCATCGAACTCGAAGCGGCGGTGTTTCGCCGGCTGGTGGCGCATCTGCGCACGCGCACCGACGTCCAGAACATCGATCTGATGAATCTGGCGGGCTTCTGCCGGAACTGCCTGTCCAACTGGCTGAAGGATGCCGCCGACGAAAAGGGCGTGGCGCTCACCAAGGATGCGAGCCGCGAGGCGGTCTACGGCATGCCGTATAATGAATGGAAGGCGAAGTATCAGGCCGAGGCCAGCGCCGCGCAGCAGGCGGGCTTCGCCGCCAATCAGGCCAAGGGGCATTGAGCCGCCGCGAATCGGTTCAGCTTCCGGTAAGTTCGCCCCGTTAACCACGGGTCAGGGCGCAACTGCGCCGTGTAGTCCGGAGAGCTCCATGAACGCCCATTCGATGCCCACCGCCGCCCAGCGGCCCGGCGGCGACGTCTCGTCGGCCGAAGGCGTGGCCGCCGACGAGCTGAAGCAGTTCATCGAGCGCCTGGAGCGTCTGGAGGAGGAGAAGGCCGGCATCATGGGCGACATCAAGGAGGTGTTCGCCGAGCTGAAGGGCCGGGGCTTCGACGCCAAGGCGGTGCGCACCATCCTGCGGATCCGCAAGCAGGATCACAGCGAGCGCCAGGAGCAGGAGGCCATCCTCGAGCTCTACATGCAGGCGCTCGGCATGGCGTAGGCGGCTTTGCCCGTGCCGGTTATCGCATCCGGCACGGGGCTCCGCTGCCGCAACGCATGTTTGAGCATGCGCGGGTGAACGTACGCCGCTCACGGGGACAGACGTCCAAACCTCGCCCTCATCCTGAGGCGCCAAAGCGCAGCGGAGGCCTCGAAGGAGGCCTCCAGCCAGCACTGCGATCCCTGGACGCCCCCTGCGAGGCCCGCTTCGCGGTCACCTCAGGATGAGGTTTCCTCTTGGGATGACAGGTCCACTCAGCGCACTGGCATCGTCAGTGGGCCTTGGCCGGCGCCGAAGACCCTTCGTCGATCAGACCCAGCGTCCGCCCCGGATATCCGGCGGTGTCGAAATAGCGGGTCTCGCCGACCGTCTGATAGCGCAGGATTGTGGTCAGGCCGGTGGCGTCCGGTTCCGAGCGCAGGACCCGGCTCTCCGCCTGCGGCGTCGCGCCGTTCGCCAGCGCCTCCGTGAGAACCCGGCCGACCAGCGTGCCTTTGGCGGGGATGGTCAGATCGAGGATCCGCGCGATCGTCTTGCCGAGATCGGCGTTGCTCGCCGGTACCGGGCTCTCAAGGCCGGCGCGGAAGCTCGGGCCCGCAGCGCCCATGACGTTGCGCGTATCGGACCGCGAGAAGCTGCCATGCATGCCCTGGCCCTGCTGCAGCACCGTGTCGGAGACCTCGACACCGCAGGTGGTCGGATCGGCGCAGCCGGTGGAGAAGCTCCGGAAGTTGACCACGATGGCGGGCATCGGCGTCAGGGCCGAACCGTCCAGCGCGATGGCCGAGAGCGGCAGCGTCCCCGCGATCGGACCCAGAGCAGCGCTCACGAACAGCCCGCTGACGTAATCCTGCCTGGACAGGGCCTCGACCACGCGCTGGGCCAGGGCCCTGTCTCCGTTCGGGATGTAGACGAGGTCCGAGCCGCCATTGGCCGCCACCACCACGTCGGGCTTGGCCGGGTCCGTGCCGATCAGGCCGTTCGCCCGGCTCGGGAAGCTGCCGGCCCCGAGCTTGGCACCCTTGGCGTCCGGATCGAACAGGGTGAGACCCAGGGCGTGGGCGATGTCGATGGCGAGGAAGCCCGGCGGCAGCTGGCGGCTCGGCACGCCCTTGTAGCTCTGGGTCGCCGCGAAGCTGGTCGCGCTCTCCTTGGAGATGGTCGAGAAGCCGTGATCCGAGGTCAGGATCACGTCGGTCGTCTCCGCGAGACCCTGATCCTTCAGCGCGGCCAGCAGGGTGGCGAGGTTGGTGTCGGCGTTCCGGATCGCCGCGAGGGTGGTCGGACCGTTGATGCCCGGAACCAGCCGCCCGAGACTGTCGCCCTGGTTGTGCTGCGTTCCGTCCGGGTCGCGCGACCAGAAGACCAGCACGAACGGCTTCCTGCGATCCTTGAACAGCGGCAGCACCGCCTTGGTGGCGACGTCCGCGAAGTAGGCCTGCTGCTCGACGTTGGCTGAGAGCGTCCCCGGCGTCTCGGCATCGCCGGACGGGCCGTTGGCGCCGCGGGTCGGCGCCTGCACGGGCAGGCCGACCGCAGCCAGGCGCGCCTTGATCTCGTCGCCCAGCGGGATCCCGCCCGCGCGCCCCGTGCTGTCGTCGATCAGGATCGTCTCCTGACCCGAGCGGGCGGTGTGATCGAAGACCGTGGACGGGCCGAGCTTGCCGATGCTGGCGGTCGACAGCCCCTTGGCGTGGGCCGCCCGGAGGATCGTCTGCTCGTTCAGATAATTGCCGGCGAAATGCTCGTCGACATCGCCGAGGACGGGGTCGTTCTCCAGGAACGGCGTGAGGCTCTCGCCCGCGCCCGGGACCGGGAAGGCCGTGTAGATCGTGTTCCCGAACTGGCCGGTATCGCCGAGCATGTGCCCCGTCGATATCGCGGTGGCGTTCGGCATCGTGAAGGTCGGGAACAGGGAATGGGTGTTGGTGAACCGCACGCCGGACGTCATCAGCCGGTCCATGGTCGGCGCGTTGGCGGCATTCACCATGCCGTAGCGCAGACCGTCGGCGACGAAGAGCACGACGTTACGGGGCTCGGCCTGCGCTCCGGACGCAGCCAGGAGCCCCAATCCGATCAGGCAGGAAGTGAGTGCGCGCCGCACGACGAATCTCCGATTGTTCCGGAGACCGGGGTGAGCGGAGCCCATGACAGGCGCGTGACAGGGGGCTTGGGGACCGCCGTTTCTCCCCTCTGCGGGGCAGGCCGGGTCGGGAGAGGGAAGCGACGGCGCAGGATAAGCGCTGGCCTTCATGAAGGCTGCGCCCCGTTCTGAACCCGGGTTCCCCTCCCCCGCAGAGGGGGGAGGGAGGGGGCGTCGCGGGTTCCCGTTCGGGGGATGCGGGCTCGGCTGCCGCATCCCCGTCGCGCTCAGCCTCAGGCCGCGCGCTTGGCGCCGTTGAGCAGCTTCCGGTTCACCAGCACCTCGGCGATCTGCACCGCGTTGAGCGCCGCGCCCTTGCGCAGGTTGTCCGAGACGCACCAGAAGTTCAGGCCGTTCTCGATGGTCGCGTCCTCGCGGATGCGCGAGATGTAGGTCGCGTCCTCGCCCGCCGCCTCGTGAGGCGTCATGTAGCCGCCGTTCTCGCGCTTATCGATCACCAGCACGCCGGGGGCGGCGCGCAGGATCTCGGTGGCCTGCTCGGGTGAGAGCGGACGCTCGAACTCGACGTTCACCGCTTCCGCATGGCCGATGAAGACCGGGACGCGGACGGCGGTCGCCGTCAGCTTGATCTTCGGATCGAGCATCTTCTTGGTCTCGGCGACCATCTTCCACTCTTCCTTCGTGTAGCCATCCTCCATGAACACGTCGATGTGGGGGATGACGTTGAAGGCGATCCGCTTGGTGAACTTGCCGCCCTGCTTGATCTCGCCGGCGGTGAACACGGCGCGGGTCTGGTTGAACAGCTCGTCCATCGCCTCCTTGCCGGCGCCGGAGACCGACTGGTAGGTCGAGACCACGACGCGCTTGATCGTGGCCGCCTCGTGCAGGGGCTTGAGCGCGACGACCAGCTGCGCGGTCGAGCAGTTCGGGTTGGCGATGATGTTGCGCTTGGTAAAGCCCGCCACCGCGTCGGCATTCACCTCGGGCACGATCAGCGGCACGTCGGCGTCGTAGCGGAACGCCGAGGAATTATCGATCACCACGCAGCCCTGCTGGCCGATGCGCGGCGACCACTCCTTCGAGGTCTCGCCACCGGCCGACATCAGGCAGATGTCGGTGTCGGAGAAATCGTAGGAATCCAGCGTTTTGACCTTGAGCGTCTTGTCGCCGAAGGAGACCTCCTGGCCCTGGCTGCGGCGCGAGGCCAGAGCCACGACCTCGTCGGCGGGGAAAGCCCGCTCGGCCAGGATATCGAGCATCTCGCGGCCCACGTTGCCCGTGGCGCCGACGACGGCGACCTTGTAACCCATCTCTCGTCTCCGCGCGGAAAACCCCGACCGATCCGGGCGCCGCGCTCCTGCCAGTCATATCGGCCGAAGGATCGTTCGTGCCGGACAGCGCCCGCCAAACGGACGCGGCCGCAGATCACGTCCTCGACGGAGGTGGGATCGACGGCCTGTCCGAGCAAGGCGCGCATGGGAGAGCGCTGTCAAGGCCGACAATGAGGCAACGATCGATTCACCCTGAAGCGGGGAATCCGGTGACGACATTGGGACCGCCAGGGGAATTCAATCCTTAGCCCTGACGATCGCCGGCGGATTACGAGGTTCTCCGTCCGCGGGATGTCATGGTGGCTGGGTCGGGAGAGGTACGGGAGGGGCGCGAGCCCTCCGGTCTGATGAGCTGGGTGGCACTGTCGCCCGGCGCCCTTGGATTGCGTCTGGTGATGGCCTCGGCGCTGATCGCCCTGTTGTGCGTCTGCGCGTGGCGTCCGGGTCGTGGGACGGGTTCGCGCGCCGGGGGGCTGTCCGCGGCGCTGGAGCTGACGACCGGCTTCAAGCCCACGGCGCAGATCGAATCCGTTCCGGCGCCTGTCCGCGCCGCCCTTTTCGATCTCGCGGAGCCCGGCATCGATCCGGTGCGCGTGACCGCCGGGATCGATCCGCGCACCGGCCTGCGCGAGGATGTGTTGAGCCGTGGGAATGTCGCGGTCACCGAGGCCCCGGCGCTGCGGGTGACGCTCACGCGCGGCAGGGAGGCGAACGCGGCGACCAGCCTCTTCATCCTGATGGCCCGGCGCGCCGCGGCCGGTCCGGCCTTCGACCGGCCGGCGCTGGCGGTGATCCGGACCGGATCGCACGGCAGGATCCAGACCAAGTTCGGCGCGGTCGATACCCTGGAGATCACCTTCGGCAATCCCGCGCCGCGGACCTGCCTGGGTTTCGTCACGCGTGACACCGGGTTCCGGCTCGACGGATGGTCCTGTGCGCCGCTCGGACAGCCGCCTGCCGCCGAGGCGCTGGCCTGCTCGCTCGACGCGCTGAGCCTCGTCGATCTCGCCGATCCCGAGACGACGGCCGCCTTCTCGACGGCAGCCCCCGCGTCGCGATCCTGCCCCCTGACGAAGGTCGCGGACGCGTCAGGGCGGAACGGACCGGCCGGGCAAAAATCGCGAAATAAAAAATGAGGCATGAGTGTGGCAAATCGCACAAGCTCAGCCTTGGGAGCGGAACAACAGCCCCGCCCAAGCGTCTTACCGTCAAAGGCGTCGAACTGTTAAGCTTCGCTCGCCATACTCGTGGCACTCACAGTCAAGGTCAGCCATGCGCTCGCTCAGGATCGCACTTCTTGGTGTCATTGCCGCTGCCGGCTTCGGCGCCGCCGCTCCGGCTCAGGCGCAGGACGGTTTCGTTCCCGGTCCGGTCTATCGTGTCAGCCGCCCGCTCCCGATCCGGGTGCGCCCGCGCAGCTGGCTGGACGCCGGAAACGTGCCGATCACGTCCAACGTTCCGGGCGCCGGCGGCTCGCGCAACCCGGCCCTCAACCCCTACCTGATCGCGGCGTCCAACCAGCTGACCCCGCCCTATGGGCCGACCGATCGCTTCGGCCGCGGGATCCTGCCGGACCCGATCACCAACGCGCCGTTCATCACCAGCCAGCAATCGGCGGTCCGCAACGTCGACCTCTCCTTCGTCGACCGACTGGATCCGACTTCGCCGCTGTACGGCCGCCCGTACTGAGCGCAGCCGCGGAGGCAGATCGAGCAGCGCGGGCCCTCGGGTCCGCGCTTTTCGTTTGCGGCGTGCCGTTTCCGGCCTTCACCCGCGCCGGTTATCCTGTATGCCAGACAAGACAGGCGCCGACGGACTGCCAAAGCGGGGGCTGAACCATGAAGCCGTTCAACTGGGCAGCCGGGTATCCGTCGCTGCGCATGCCGATGTTCGGGCGCAATTGCGTTGCGACGTCGCATGCGCTCGCCGCGCAGGCCGGGATCCAGATGCTCCAGGCGGGCGGCAACGCCGTGGACGCCGCCATCGCCACGGCCGCCGCCAAGACCCTGACCGAGCCGTGCAGCAACGGACTCGGCTCCGACGCCTTCTGCATCCTGTGGGACGGAAAGCAGCTGCACGGCCTCAACGCCTCGGGCGGGGCGCCGGCGGCCTGGACCCGCGACTATTTCCTGAAGACATACGGCCCGGCCGAGCGGCCGCCGATGCGCGGCTGGGATTCCGTGACGGTTCCCGGTGCGGTCGCCGCCTGGGTCGCGCTCAGCGAACGGTTCGGCCGCCTCCCCTTCTCCGACCTGATGCAGCCCGCGATCCGCATCGCCGAGCGGGGCTACCTCGCCCCCGTCGTCGTGCAGCAGAAATGGGCGGCGGCCGCCCGGGTCGAGGCCATCACCCGCCAGCCGGGCTTTTCGGAGTTCTTCCTGCCGAAGGGCCGGGCGCCGGATGTCGGCGAGTTGGTGACGTTCCCGGGCGCCGAGAAGACCCTCCGGCTGATCGGCGAGACCCGGGGCGAGGCCTTCTACCGGGGCGAGATCGCCGAGGCGATCGCCGCGCATGCGCGGGCGAACGGCGGCGCCCTGACGACAGCCGACCTCGCCGCCTACAGACCCGAATGGGTGACGCCGACCGCCCAGGACTACCGCGGTTCCACGCTCCACGAGATCCCGCCGAACGGCCAGGGCATCGCGGCGCAGATCGCGCTCGGCATCCTCCAGCATTTCGACCTCGCCGCCCTGCCGGTCGATGGCCCGGAATCGCAGCACCTCCAGATCGAGGCGATGAAGCTCGCCTTCTGCGACACATACCGTTACGTCGCCGACCCGCGCGGGATGGAGGTCACGCCCGAGGCGATGCTCGATCCGGCCTACCTCGCGGGCCGCGCCAAGCTGATCGACCGCAACCGCGCCCAGGTGTTCGGCCCCGGCAAGCCACCCGCCGGCGGCACGATCTATCTCACCGCGGCCGATGAATCCGGCATGATGGTGAGCTTCATCCAGTCGAACTACATGGGCTTCGGCTCGGGCGTTGTGGTGCCCGGCTGGGGCATCTCGCTCCAGAACCGCGGCTACGGCTTCGTGCTCGATCCGGAGAGCCCCAATTGCGTCGCGCCCGGCAAGCGGCCGTTCCACACCATCATCCCGGGCTTCCTCACGCGGGACGGCGCGCCGGTGATGAGCTTTGGCGTGATGGGCGGCAACATGCAGCCGCAGGGCCACGTCCAGACCCTGGTGCGGATGCTCGACCACGGCCAGAACCCGCAGGCCGCCTGCGACGCGCCGCGCTGGCGCGTGAGCGACGGCCTCGACATCAACGTCGAGTCGGCGATGCCGGCCGCGACGGTCGATCGGCTGAAGGCCCTGGGCCACCGGCTGGAGGTGATCGAGGACAGCTATCAGGATTTCGGCGCCGGACAGTTCATCTGGCGGATGGGCGATCCTGCGGTCGAGGGCTACGTGGCGGCGAGCGACCCGCGCCGCGACGGGCAGGCCGCGGTGTGGTGAGGCGCTACTTCGGCTGCACGCTGTCGACCACCTCGCGGAACTTCGCGAGCACGCCGGCCCGCTGGTCCTCGCGGACGACGCCCAACGCGCGCAGATAGCCGTCCGGGTTGAACCGGATGGTCTGCGAAACGACCACCGGCAGGTTGGTGGGCTGGTCGGTGGCGCGGGCCACGATCTCGTGCCAGTCGACCCCGTTCGAGCGGTAGCTCTGCGCCCGCTCGATCACGAAATCCTTGAGCGTCTGGTTCGACGCCAGCGCCGCGCGGGCGAAACCGTCGCGCTGCTCGGCGGTCGGCGGCTGCTGGACGGCTTGGGCCAGGACCAGGATCGGCTGCTCCAGATTCTGCATCTGGTCCTTCGGCCCCTGGGTCAGCAGCACGGAATTGCCGGCCAGCACCCGGACCGGGCGGAAGCCCGCCATATCGCCGATGCGGAAGGGCAGCGCATCGACCTGCTGGGCGAGCGTCAGCGCGGGACGCAGGGTGACGCCGGTCACCATCTTGCGCATCGTCTCCTCGGTCTCGGCATCGGGCAGCGCCTGGGCGATGACGAGGCCGGTCACGCTGGGCGTGCCGACCACGAGGATCCACTTCCGGATCGCCGGGGCGGAGGCGTTGGGATCGGCGGGCTGCTCGCCGGTGTAGAGCATGCCCTCGTTGTCGCCGATCTTCACCTCCTCGCGCTTCTCGACCGCAAAACCCTGGCTCAGCAGGTTGGCGTCGGTGAAGCCGCTGACGAGTTCCGCGAAGGCGTTCGGCGGCAGTTCGACCACCGAGACCGTGGCGCCGCCTTCCTTGCGCTCGAAGCCGGTGAAGCGCCGCGACAGCGTCATGTCGGCGGGCGGCTCGAAGCCGAAGCGGGAGCCCGGCGGGAAGACGGGCTCGCCCGCCCGCGCCGCGGTGCCGAAGACCAGACTCGCGAGGAGAAGAATCCGCCCGAGACGCAGCGACAGGGTACGCACCAGCATCGACCTTCGTGTCTCCTGAGAGCAGCCGTCCGCGCTGCCGCACCGCAAGATGGGTCCGCTGGACGGCGGGCTCTGTCAAGGCGGGGTTACGGCCCCGTCGTGTTCACGAAGATGGGACCGGATGAGCGGCGCGGCCACCGCGATCCCGAGCGCGTAGGCGAGCAGGTTCCACACCGAGAAGATGCGGCCGAGCAGAAGCTCGCCCGGCAGAGTCCGGCGAAAGACGTCCAGCGCTGGGGCGTGGACCAGCCGGCTCGCTTCGATCAGGGCGGCGAGAAGACAGGACGCGATCACGCAGGCCCGCCGGTGCCATCGCGGCGGTCGCAGGGCGGCCACCAGGAAGAGCAGCATCGCGCCCCAGAGAACGCCGCCGCCGTAATGGTGGATCGGGAGCGGGAGCGGCCAGCGCGGCAGCCGCAGCAGCAACCCGGCCGCCACGACGGTCGCGGCCGCCGCGAGGCAGGCGGCGCGCCTCACGGCGACACGGTTCGCGACGATGATCGCGCCGGCGAGGGCAGGCGTACGATCCCGTTCACCCGCGCGACGAGGGTGTAGGACACGATCATCAGCAGGAACCAGGATGTCAGCTTGGCGATCGGCACCGGCGCCCAGTGCATCCGCTGATTGGGATAGAGCCACGTACCGGTCAGCGTTCCGAGATTCTCGGCGAACCAGATGAACAGGGCCACCAGCACGAGGCCGACCAGCAACGGCATGGTGCGATGCCGGCGCCAGATCTTGAAATGGACCAACGCGGGAGCGAACAGCACGGCGGCGACGGCGATCAAGCCGACGCGCAAGTCAAAACCCAGGTGATCGGTGAGAAAGTTCAGGTAGATCGCCACCGAGAGAAACGACAGGGCGGTGATGGGCGGGTGCCGCGTGAAGCGGAAGTCGCACAGCCGCCAGACGCGGGCCAAATAGCTGCCGACCGCGGCATACATGAAGCCGGTGAACAGCGGAACGCCGCCGATCCGGAGGAGGCTCGCCTCCGGATAGATCCAACTGCCGATCGCGGTCTTGTGGACCTCCATCGCCGTGCCGATCACGTGGAAGATCAGGATGACCTTCGCCTCCTCCCAGGTCTCCATCCGGGTCCGGAGCAGCATTGCCTGGAGCGCGACGGCGGCGACACAGAGGGCGTCGTAGCGGGCGATCGGCGCATGAGCCGGCCATGCGAGCCGCGTGGCGATCATGAGTGCCAGGAGGAGTGCACCGAACAGGCACGCCCAGCCCTGCTTCAGGCCGAAGCGAAAGACCTCGTAACTCGCCGCCGCGACCGGTCCCCGTGCGAGGGCCGCGCGGCCGAGCCGCCGCTCGAGATCGATGAACCGCGCGATCGGTGGCCATAATCCGGCGGCGCTGTCACGCTCGGAGGGCGATACGCTCACGTCAAAAGTCCCGGCAGGTTCGGGATCCGAGAGCGGTCAGGATCGTGGCATTCCCGTGGCCGGACGCGTCACGCGACGCAGCGTGAGATTGCACCGGCCCCCGGCAGGCAGAAACCCCGGACGCGGATCCTCCGCCAGCAGATCGGCCGCCGGATAGAGCCGGTCGATCCCGTGGAAGATCAGCCGCGAGGTGCCCCCGATCACCAGGGCGTCCCCGGCCAGCAGGCGGATCGAGCGGGTCGGATCCCCGCGCCGCAGCCCGCCATAGCGGAACAGAGCCGGCGCCCCGAGCGACAGGGAGACGACCGGCGCGGCAAACTCCGCCTCGTCCCTGTCCTGGTGCAGGCCCATCCGAGCGGCCGGATCGTAGAGGTTGATCAGGCAGGCCTCCGGCGGCGCAGGATATCGCGCCAGCGCGTCCCAGGCGGCCAGGGCGGTCGGCGGGATCGCGGGCCAGGGCCGGCCGGATTCGGGATGCGTCGCCTGATAGCGGTAGCCGTCCCGGTCCGAGACCCAGCCGAGCGGCCCGGCATTCGACATCCGCACCGAGAAGGGTTTGTCGGTGCGCGGCATCCGCGGGATGACGGGCGGGGCCGCCTCGAGCACCGCGGCGACCTCCTCGGCGAGGCGGAGGCGGGCCGCGGGATCGCAAAAACCCGGGTGGTGGATCAGGCCCGGCGCGAGTTCCGTCGCCACTCAGCCGCCCGCATCGTCCCGGGGCAGCACGCGCTTCTCCGCGACCGTCGTGTCGGCGGCGAGCCGGTAGACCAGCGGAACGCCGGTCTTGATCTCCAGGGCCGTAACCGCATCCTGGTCGAGCCGGTCGAGCACCATCACGAGGGCGCGGAGCGAATTGCCGTGGGCCGCCACCAGCACCCGCTCGCCGCGCATCACCCGGGGCAGGATCGTGGCGATGTAGTAGGGCAGCACCCGTGCGGCCGTGTCCTTCAGGCTCTCGCCGCCGGGCGGGCGCACGTCGTAGGCGCGGCGCCACTGGTGGACCTGCTCCTCGCCCCAGCGCTTGCGGGCCTCGTCCTTGTCGAGGCCGGAGAGGTCGCCGTAATCGCGCTCGTTCAGCGCGCTGTCCCGCAGCACCGGGATTCCAGAGAGGCCCATCGCGTCGAGCATGAGCGTGCAGGTGCGCTGGGCTCGCTTCAGTCCGGACGTGAACGCCACGTCGAAGGCGTAGCCCTCCTGCTTCAACCGGCGGCTGGCGGCCTCGGCCTCCGCGATGCCGCGCTCGGTCAGGTCGGGATCGCGCCAGCCCGTGAACAGGTTCTTGCGGTTGAACTCGCTCTGGCCATGCCGGGCGAGGACCAGAAGACGTTCCATAAGATCCCCGTCAGAGGCCGAGCACATCCGCCATATTGTAGAGCCCGGGCGGCTTCGGATGCGCCCAGAGCGCGGCCTTGACCGCCCCCGTGGCGAACAGCCCGCGGTCGGCGGCGTGGTGGCTGATCGTCAGGCTCTCGCCCGCACCGGCGAAGATCACGCTGTGATCGCCGACGACGGTGCCGCCCCGCAGGGTGGCGAAGCCGATATCGCCGGCCTTGCGCGCGCCGGTATGGCCGTCCCGCGTGGAGACGCGCACCGCCTTCAGCTCCACGCCGCGTCCCTCCGCGGCGGCCTCGCCCAGCATCAGCGCGGTGCCCGAGGGCGCATCCACCTTCATGCGGTGGTGCATCTCGCAGATCTCGATGTCGAACTCGTCGCCGAGCGATTTCGCGACGCGCCGGACCAGCTCGGCCATCAGGTTGATGCCGAGCGACATGTTGCCTGACTGCACGATGCGCGCGTGATACGAGGCGGCCTTCAACGTCTCGCGATCATCGTCCGTCAGGCCCGTGGTCCCGACCACGTGGACGATGCGGGCCTGGGCGGCCAGTTCGGCGAACTGGATGGTGGCCGCGGGCGTCGTGAAGTCGAGCACCCCGTCCGCCGCCGCGAAGGCCGCGAGGGGATCGTCGGTGACGGAGACGCCGAGGGGCGAGAGGCCGGCCAGGGTTCCCGCATCCTGGCCGAGGGTCGGTGAGCCCGGGCGGTCGATCGCCGCCGAGAGCGTGCAGCCCTCTGCCTCCGCCACGGCGCGCACCAGCATCCGCCCCATGCGCCCATCGGCGCCCACCACCACGAGCCGCATCCCGGTTTCCGCCTCCGTATCGCGACATTTCCTGGGGGCGCGGAGCCAAGGCCCCTCACCCGAGGCCCCCTCGCTTCTGCCTACCGGATTCACACGTCGCGGTCTAACACCGGCGGCTTGAGAGAGGGCGCTTGTCCCCGCCCCTCTGCGGCTGCGGGCGACGCCGGTTCGCGGCGGGAACCGATGACGCGGCGCGACGTGCTCCCTCCCGGGCGGGCTACCGGATGCCCACAGCTCCCGTGGAGGGGCGCAGGCGGTTCCGCATCTCTCCCCTCCCCCCTTCGCGGGGGAGGGTGGCCCCCGAAGGGGGTCGGGAGAGGGGGCGACGGTGCAGAATAAAGCTTCGTGCTGCGTGAAGGGCGCGGTTCCAGCCCTTTTCAGGTGTTTGGGCTGGCTGCGCGGATCGCAATCCGTGGCCCTGACGGACTGACAGGGCGAGACCTTTTCCCCTCCCCCCTGTGGGGAGGGGCCAGGGGTGGGGGTGGTTCAGGATCGAGCGCCGCGGTGCCGTCTGCACCACCCCCACCTCCAACTCCTCCCCACACGGGGGAGGAGCGCGCGCTTGGCCGGTGTCCTGATGATCCTGCAAACACCTTGAAAGGGCTGGGCGCGGTTCTTTCGGAAGCGTCGCTCCCCTCTCTCCCGACCCCTGCTGACGCAGGGGCCACCCTCCCCCGCAGAGAGGGAGGGAGAGACGCGGCGGCGCCTTCGCCGCTCCAACGGAGATGTGCGGATCCGTAAGCAGGGGCGAGCAGAGATCGCCGCTCCCCTGCCGGGCTCCGGCGGTGCCGGAGCCCGATCCGGATCAATCCTTCTCGGGCGCGATCGGCTCGAGCCCGCCGATGTGGCGCTGGGCGTAGAGCGGCAGGCCGATCTGCTTGATGAGATCGAGCTGGGTCTCGAGGAAATCGATATGGCCTTCCTCGTCCTCGGCCAGCTCCTCGAACAGGCGCATGGACACCCGGTCGTTGATCGAATCGCAGTACTGCGCGGCTTCGAGGTAGAGGTTGCGCGCGCCGTGCTCGGCCGCGAGGTCGCACTCGACGACCTCCTGCACGTTCTGGCCGATCCGCAGGGGCTCCAGCTCCTGCAGGTTCGGGAAGCCTTCGAGGAACAGGATCCGATCGATGAACCGATCGGCGTGGTTCATCTCCTCGATCGATTCCTTGCGCCAGAACTTGGCGAGGTCGATGTAACCCCAGTTATTCAGCATGCGGAAGTGGAGCCAGTACTGGCTGACCGCCGTCAACTCGCTGCGCAGGCCACGGTTGAGATACTCGATGACCTTGGTGTCGCCTTTCATGGCCCCCGAACTCCTGAGTGTCTTCTTGGGCGGGGGCAGTCACATCAGGCGGCGACTCCCTCATCCGCAGTTTGGAATAAAACCAAACTGCACGCCTGAGCGCAAGCCGTCGAGCACGAATGACCCGTCTCCGGCGTGTCGTCCTGGCCGAGCGCGTTGCGCATGATCGCCCGGATGGTCCGCGCGCAGCGCCCGCATTTCGGGCTGCATCCGAGGCAGGCATAGACCTGCGCGGGGGTTCGCGGGCAGCCCGGTCCCGGCGCCAGACACGACCGGACGGCGCCGTCCGAAATGACGTTGCAAGAACAGACGATCATGCGTCCCGCCAATCCCGCCTTTTTCCAGCCCGGCCCATGGATACGGACCGCGCCACTTCCTCTGCCAGTTTAGAAGAATTGAAAAGTAGTGTCTTTTCAATATCTTACCGGACTTCACCGGAAATGGCACCCGACACTCGCTTGGTCAAGGGAAGAGATTTTTCATGCGGATGGCCGCGCCGGCGCGGCGATGCAGCGTGTCGTCAGCGGGCCAGTTCGCGCAGCCCTAAGCGGATCAGCACCTTCGCCTCCGCGTCCGGGCCGGTTTCCTTCAGGGCGGCGGCGATGGCGGTGGCGGCCTGAACCTGCGGGTAGCCGAGATTGACGAGCGCCGACACCGCGTCGGCGACGGGGCCGGTGGTGGTGCCCGTCTCGACCGCGCCGGTCAGGGCGACCAGGGCCGGATCGATCGGCGCGAAGGCGGGTGCCTTGTCCTTCAGCTCGGCCGCCAGCCGGGCGGCGAGCCGGGGGCCGACGCCGGGCGCCCGGCTGATCGCGCCCTTGTCGCCCGTCGCGATGGCGCCGGCCAGCGCCTCCGGCTCCAGCACCGAGAGGACGCCGAGGGCCACCCGGGCGCCGACGCCCTGCACGGTCTGCAGCAGGCGGAACCATTCCCGCTCGGCATCGGACCGGAATCCGTACAGGCGGATCATGTCCTCGCGGACATGGGTCTCGATCGAGAGATCCGCCGGCTCGCCGACCTTCGGCATGCGCTGGAGGGTCCGCGCCGAACAATGCACGACGTATCCGACCCCCGCGACGTCGAGGATCACGAAATCCTCGCCGAAGGAATCCACGATGCCCTTGAGTTTTCCGATCATTTTCACGCCTGCCCGCTGGTGCGGATTGCCTACAGAAGCGGGCGGGGCTTCGCCAGACGCGCTTGAGCCCGCCTGGACTTCGTGAAATCAGGGGCGCCGCGCCGGCCGAGCTTGGCCGGCCAGCCGAGCGGGGACTCCGGGGGGACGATCATGCGCGCGCCACTTCTCGCCCTGCTGGGCCTGCTGTCCGTCGCACCGGCCCGGGCGGCGGACGATCCCGCCACCCCGGTGGCGCCGAGCGCGGACCCGACGCAGGTGCGGGCGGGCGCCTACGTGCTCGATCCCGACCACGGCAAGATCACGTGGTCGGTCTCGCATCTCGGCTACTCGACCTATTACGGCCAGTTCGCCGACCTGACCGGCACCCTCACCCTCGATCCGAAGGCTCCGGAGAAGAGCCAACTCTCGGTCAGCGTGCCGCTCGGCGGCGCGATCACCGGCAGCACGCGCCTGAACGCGCATCTCGCGACGCCGGATTTCTTCGACACGGCCAAGTTCCCGGCCGCGAGCTTCACCGCCACCAAGGTGGAGCCGACCAGCCCGACCACGGCCCGCATCACCGGCGACCTGAACCTGCGCGGCACCGTCCGGCCGCTCGCGATCGACGCGACCTTCAACCAGGCGGGTATTCACCCGATGGACCAGCGCTACACGGTCGGGTTCGACGGGCGGGCGGTGATCAAGCGCTCGGAATTCGGGATCAACGCCTACCTGCCGCAGCTCGGCGACGAGGTGACGCTGCGCATCGAGGGCGAGTTCAAGGCGGCGCCGTAGGGGCGGACCCGTCCGTCGACTGGTTGGCGGCGGCCTCGGGGCGGGTGTAGGCAGCCGCCGTCGCCGCAAGGCATCATGAAGGTGGCCGGATATGATTCAGCTCGGTGTCGTGAGGGGCCGAACGCGCGCCATCTCCGGGCGCGGCCATTCCGGGATCGTCCTGGCGCTTGCGGCTCAGCTCCTCGCCGGCCCGGCCGTCGCGCAGGTGCCGGCCGCGCCCGCTTCACCCGCCCCGGCTTCGCCCCTCGACAACTACGCGGATGCCGCGACGACGACGATCATCGCGGAGCAATCCTGCCCGGGCGTGCAGATGAAGGCCGGTCAGCTCACGAATCTGCGCCTCGCCGCCCGGGTCAATACCGGCCAGGAACCGGTGCTTCAGGAGAAGCTGCGCACGCGCGCGACGCAGGTCCGCCAGCAACTCGCCGAGGTCGGCCGGGACGCGTGGTGCGCGAACGCGCTGGCGGCCTTCGGGCCGGAGGGCAGCGTCGCCAAGGGAGTGCTGGTGACGGGCGCGCCGATCCGCTGAGGCCGGCTGCGCAGGATTGACACGCGGGCCTCCCGCCCCTACTGAGCCGGCATGGCGCGCGGCCTCTGCTCGGGGTCCGCGCGTTTCGCGTTGTCCGGGCTGAAGCCCGTTCAATGACTTCAAACAAGAAGCCGGTCCAGGGGCAGCCGCCCCGGAGGCCGTTCGAGAACACGAGAGAACGATGTTCGCAGTCATCAAGACGGGCGGTAAGCAGTACCGCGTCGCCGCCAACGACACCATCACGATCGCCTCCCTCGCGGGCGAGGCCGGTGAATCCGTGACCTTCGGCGAGGTCCTCCTGTTCGCCGACGGCGCCGGCGCCACCCAGGTCGGCGCCCCGACCCTGTCGGGCATCAGCGTCACCGGCGAGATCGTGCGCCATGGCCGCGACAAGAAGGTGATCGCCTTCAAGAAGCGCCGCCGGCAGAACTCGCGCCGCAAGCGCGGCCACCGGCAGGACCACACGGTGGTGCGCATCACCGGCATCTCGGCCTGAAGCCGGCTCAAAGCTGGGCGCGTACCGGTCCCTGAGGACCCGATCCGCGACCGCATCGCAGCAGATCAGAATTCGGAGCACATCCCATGGCACACAAGAAGGCTGGCGGCTCGTCCCGCAACGGTCGCGACTCGGAAGGCCGGCGCCTCGGCGTCAAGAAGTTCGGCTCGGAGGCCGTGATTCCGGGCAACATCATCGTGCGTCAGCGCGGCACCAAATGGCATCCCGGCGCTAATGTCGGCATGGGCAAGGACCACACGATCTTCGCGCTGGTACCGGGCCATGTCCGCTTCGAGACGCGCCGCGGGCGCGCCTTCGTCGGTGTTACCCCGCTGGCCGAGGCCGCGGAATAAGAGGCGGGCGCCCGGAGTGGCGAAGCTGGCGTCCCGCCCGGTGTCCCACACCGGACCGGAGACGTCGTAGCCGAGCCCCTGACGGGCCGGATCGGACGGAACACCGGGGAGGATGGGACGCCATCCTCCCCTTCGTCGTCTTGAGGCGCTGCCCCGGAGCCGGGCGCATCGCCCTGCGAGGGCACGATGTTCCCCGATCTGACCCGTGACGATGTCTTCCGGATCGAGACGCGCCGGCTGTGGCTGCGCTGGCCGACCGCGAAGGACATTCCCGCCATCGTGACCCTCGCGGGTGACCGGGCCGTGGCCGAGATGACGGCCGGCATCCCGCACCCGCTGGACCGGCGCGCTGTCGATGAATTCCTGATCAAGGTCCGGGGTGCCAACAGCGCCGGAACGGGCCTGACCCTCGCGCTGGCGCGCCGCGAGAGCCCCGGCAGCCTGATCGGCCTGATCGGGCTCGCAGGGGCCGAGGCCACGCCGCATCTCGGCTACTGGCTCGGCCAACCCTGGTGGGGGAACGGGCTGATGAGCGAGGCCGCCGACGCCCTGGTCCATGCCTTTTTCGCCTATACCGAAGGCGAGCGGCTGGCGGTCAGTGCCCTGCCGGAGAACCGTGCCTCGCGGCGGGTGATCGAGAAGGCGGGCTTCCGCTGGACCGAGCGCCGGTCGACACCAAGCCCGGCCCGGGGCGGCGCGCGTGATCTGGACTGGTTCGCCCTGGACCGTGCCGACTGGGCCGGGCGCCAGACGGTGGCCAGACCAGTGCCGGATCTGGCGCTGGCCTCCTGACCGTCCGGATCGACGCGAGGCGGTCCCGCGTCCCATATATCGCGCGGGGCCGCTCCCGGGCGGCCCGCAGCATGAGAGACGAGCCGTGAAATTCCTCGACGAAGCCAAGGTCTATGTCCGCTCCGGTGACGGCGGTCCCGGCTGCGTCTCGTTCCGCCGGGAAAAGTTCATCGAGTTCGGCGGCCCGAACGGCGGCGATGGCGGCCGCGGCGGCGATGTCTGGGTGGAATGCGTCGAGGGTCTCAACACCCTGATCGACTACCGCTACCAGCAGCATTTCAAGGCCAAGAAGGGCGAGCACGGCATGGGCTCGAACTGCCACGGCGCCAACGGGGCCGACACGGTCCTGAAGGTCCCGGCCGGCACGCAGATCTTTTCCGAGGATGGCGAGACCCTGCTGGCGGATCTCACGGAGGTCGGCCAGAAAATCCGGCTGGCCAAGGGCGGCAATGGCGGCTTCGGCAACGCCTACTTCACCACCTCGACCAACCGCGCCCCGAAGCACGCCAATCCCGGCCAGGAAGGCCAGGAGATGTGGATCTGGCTGCGGCTGAAGCTGATCGCCGATGCCGGGCTCGTGGGCCTGCCCAATGCCGGCAAGTCGACCTTCCTGGCGAGCGTCACGGCCGCCAAGCCGAAGATCGCCGATTATCCGTTCACGACGCTCCATCCGGGCCTCGGTGTCGTGCGCTCGGACGGGCGCGAATTCGTGCTCGCCGACATTCCCGGGCTGATCGAGGGCGCGCATGAGGGCGTCGGGCTCGGCGACCGGTTCCTGGCCCATGTCGAGCGCTGCCGCGTGCTGCTGCACCTCGTCGACGGCACCTCCGAGCATGCCGGCAAGACCTACAAGCTGGTCCGCGGCGAGATCGAGGCCTACGGCAACGGGCTCGCCGAGAAGCCGGAGATCGTGGCCCTCTCGAAAGCCGATGCGCTCGATGCCGAGACGCTCAAGAGCCAGGTGGCCAAGCTCAAGCGCGCCGCCGGACGGGCACCGCTGGTCCTGTCCTCGGCGAGCCGGAAGGGCGTGCCCGAGGCGCTGCGGGCGCTCCAGGCCGAGATCGATGCCAGCGCCGAGGCGGAGCGGGAGCCGGTGGCGGCTTGGCAGCCGTGAGTGACGGGAGCCGACGACTGAGCTAAGCAGGTTTCGCAAAAGTGGCCACCGGTTTTGCGACGAAAACTTGCGCTGCAACAAAGATTCAAGCGGATGAAGCGTTGGCTTGCCAATGCAAATCTGCTTAGGCTCGCAATCGTCGGTCTGCGTGAGGCGTGACGGATGACCGAAATCTTGGTCCTAGAGAGCGATGAGGCGATCCGCCTCGCTCGTGAACTTGCGGAGCGGCGCGGTGTCTCGGTCGACGCGGCAATCGTCGATTCGCTGCGCCTCGCGCGGGATGCCCTCGCCACGGACAAGTCGGCGCCGGGAACTGCACCATCCGTACCGCTCACGCCGGAGCAGCAGAGGCGTTGCGACGATCTTCTCGAACTCGCACAAGAATTGGCGCCGTTCCGAAAGCCGGGCACGGGATCTGATCACAGCGACATGTACGACGACAGCGGCCTTCCACTCTGAGCGACCGCTATGATCGCCCTCGATACATCGGCCATCGTCGCGATCTTTCTGATGGAAGCCGAAGCTCCTGAATTCCGCCGTATCGTCGCCCGCGGCCCCGTTTGCGTCGGCGCGCCAACGCTGGTCGAAACCCAGATCGTTCTGGAACGGCGGTTCGGCACGCGCGCGGTCGGAGCCGTCCATCGCTTCCTGACAGTCGGAGCGATCTCGGTCGTACCGTTCGATCAGACGCTGTTCGAGGCTGCGGTGGCGGCGTTCTCCCGATATGGAAAAGGCAGTGGCCATCCGGCTCGATTGAACTTCGGTGATTGTCTGGCCTATGCGGTCGCCAAATGCCGATTTCTTCCGCTGCTTTATAAAGGCAACGATTTCAACCACACCGACCTTGAAGCCGCGACGGGCTAATCACTGAGAGCGTGTTATTGAGTTTTATCCGGTAACCGCTTCTCACTACCGGTCGTTTGAGCTTCGATCGAAAGTTTCCAAAGGGCTAAAGCGCAGCCCTTTTAAGGTGTTTGGGCTAGCTGCGAAAATCGCAAGTCGTGGCTCTAACATCCTGAAAGAGCACCGCCTTTTCCCCTCCCCCT
>NZ_VUOK01000066.1 GCF_009806555.1 Methylobacterium sp. 2A
TCAGTCGTTGATGGCGGCGACGACGCCGGCACCGACCGTGCGGCCGCCCTCGCGGATGGCGAAGCGCAGCTTCTCCTCCATGGCCACCGGCACGATCAGCGCCACGTCCATGGTCACGCTGTCGCCCGGCATCACCATCTCGGTGCCCTCCGGCAGCGTGCAGATCCCGGTCACGTCCGTCGTCCGGAAGTAGAACTGCGGCCGGTAGTTCGTGAAGAACGGCGTGTGGCGGCCGCCCTCTTCCTTCGTCAGGATGTAGGCCTCGGCCTTGAACTTCGAGTGCGGCTTCACCGAACCCGGCTTGCACACCACCTGGCCGCGCTCCACGTCCTCGCGCTTCGTGCCGCGCAGCAGCACGCCCACGTTGTCGCCCGCCTGACCCTGGTCGAGCAGCTTGCGGAACATCTCGACGCCCGTCACCGTCGTCTTGGTGGTCGCCCGGATGCCGACGATCTCGACTTCCTCGCCCACCTTCACGATCCCGCGCTCGACCCGGCCCGTCACCACCGTGCCTCTCCCTGAGATCGAGAACACGTCCTCGATCGGCATCAGGAACGGCAGGTCGATCGGGCGCTCCGGCTGCGGGATGTAGCTGTCCACCGTCGCCATCAGCGCCAGGACGGCTTCCTTGCCGATCTTCGGCTCCTTGTCCTCCAGCGCCATCAGCGCCGAGCCCTTGGTGATCGGGATGTCGTCGCCGGGGAAGTCGTACTTCGACAGGAGCTCGCGCACCTCCAGCTCGACCAGCTCCAGCAGCTCCTCGTCGTCGACCATGTCGACCTTGTTGAGGAACACCACCAGCGCCGGCACGCCGACCTGACGCGCCAGCAGGATGTGCTCGCGCGTCTGCGGCATCGGGCCATCGGCCGCCGACACCACCAGGATCGCGCCGTCCATCTGCGCCGCGCCCGTGATCATGTTCTTCACGTAGTCGGCGTGGCCGGGGCAGTCGACGTGGGCGTAGTGCCGGTTCGTCGTCTCGTACTCCACGTGCGCCGTCGAGATCGTGATCCCGCGCGCCTTCTCCTCCGGCGCCTTGTCGATCTGGTCATAGGCCGTGAACGTCGCGCCGCCCGTCTCAGCCAGCACCTTCGTGATCGCCGCCGTCAGCGACGTCTTGCCGTGATCGACGTGGCCGATCGTCCCGATGTTGCAGTGCGGCTTGGTGCGGGAGAACTTTTCCTTGCCCAT
>NZ_VUOK01000059.1 GCF_009806555.1 Methylobacterium sp. 2A
CCTCCCCGTGCCAGAACACGTAGCGACGATCAGCCGAAACTACGTGGAATTGACGGATTGCCCCTTCTCAAAGCCGTGCGAGTCTGGGCGATTCGGGCTGGCGGTGGGGAATGAATGGCATCTGTCTATAAGCGTGGGCGCTCCGGGAAGGAGACGTATTGGGTACGCTTTCAGTGGCAGGGTCGAGAAGTTAGACGCTCGGCTCGAACATCCTCGAAGGCTGTCGCACAACAGTACCTTGCTCATCTCCTCGAACAGCACCGACGCATTGGCCGCGGAGGTCGTCCTCGCTGCTCTTACGGAGATGCCCTTGATCGCTTCGGATCAGAGTACCTTCCGACCCTCAAGCCCTCAACTCAGGCTCGATACAGAGAGAGCTTCAAGCACCTGACGCCGCGCTTCGGCAGCTTCTTCCTAGACGAAATCAACAAAAGCATGCTTGGTGAGTTTGTCACCACGCGAAAAGAGGAGGGGGTTACCGGAGCGACCATTCGGCGAGATTTGGCGACTCTGAGTAGCATGTTCTCGTGTGCGGTTGCCTGGGACCTCATCGAGCTTAATCCCGTGCGACAGTTCTCAAAAAAGCACATACGAGAGGCACCTCCGCGAACCTCCTACCCGTGTGAGGAAGAGGTCGAGCGCCTCGTTGCGCATGCGCCGCCGATGATCGGCCTGCTGATCCGCCTATTGGCTCAGACTGGCATGCGGCAGGAAGAAGCATGCAGCCTGGAATGGAAGCAGGTCTCGATTGAGCGCAGGGAAATTCGACTCTGGAAGACGAAGACCTCCTCGCCGCGTACCATCCCGCTGAGCGATGATGCGCTCGGCACAATTGTCGGCACACCCCAGCATCGTGATCGTCGCTACGTGTTCTGGCACGGGGAGGAGGGTCAGCGGTACACCCACTTCGCCAGCCGCTTCGCCGTCATAGCAAAACGGGCCAAGGTACCGTGGCGATGCCATGATCTGAGACATCGTTTCGCGAGCGTGTTCCTCCAAGAGACCGGGGACCTTGCGGCCTTGCAGGCGATCCTGGGCCACCGGCACATCGCCATGACCCTCAA
>NZ_VUOK01000023.1 GCF_009806555.1 Methylobacterium sp. 2A
GTTGGTCGATCCTGAACTCGATCCCGAGACGGCACCGGTGGCGTACGCTTGCGTGACCTTGCCGCCGTAGTTGTACCCGACGAGCCCGCCGACGAAGCCGGGGCCCGTAACGGCACCGGTGGCGTAGGCCTGCGTGATCGTGCCGCGGGGGTTGTTACCGACGAGCCCGCCGACGGCGTTGTTGGATCCCGAGACGGCACCAGTGGCGTAGGCCTGCACGATCGTGCCGGTGTTGTTGTACCCGACGAGCCCGCCGACGGTGCTGGATCCCGCGACGGCGCCGGTCGCGTAGGCCTGCACGACCGTGCCGGAATAGTTGGACCCGACGAGCCCGCCGACGTAGGCGTTTGCCTTGACGCTGCCGCCGAGCAGCCCGATGTCCCGCACCGTGCCCGTCGCGTAGCCGATCAGGCCGACAAAGTTGTTGCTCCCGCCGTCGATCGTCAGGTTGCTCACCGTGTGGCCGAGCCCCTCCAGCGTGCCGCTGAACGCCGTCGGCGCGGTGGTCGAAGTGGTGCCGCCGGCGATCACGGCAGTGGTGTAGNTCTTCGGCGTGCCGCCCGCGGTGCCGTCGGAGGTCGCGAACAGGTCGGTGGCGAGCGCGACGCGGTCCCCGAGGCCGATGCCGGCCAGCTGGCCCATCGTGTAGACCAGCGTGTAGCCCGTGCCGTTGATCGTCAGCGCCTGGCCGGTCACCGCGGCGGTGGCGGCGCTGCCGTCGGCGTTGGCGAAGCTCAGGCTGCGGCCCTGCGCGAAGGACAGGTCGGTCGGCGCCGGCGTGGTGGTGTTGCGGTCGTAGGCCAGCGCCACCGGCACCGCGCCCTTGGCGGTGATGTCGGCATTGATCGCCAGGGCCCCGGCCGCCGACAGGCTCAGACTGCCGCCATCGGCGACAGTGACCGGCTGGGCCACGGTCAGCCCTGCGCCCGGGGCGGTGGTGCGCACCAGGAACGCGCCGTCGGTGTTCACCGCCTGGTCGATCGTGAAGCCCGCCCCGGTCGTGACCAGCCCGCGGCCGGTCAGGCCGGCGATCAGGCCCTGCGTGTCGGAGCCTGCCGCGGCGTTGGCGCTCGTGCGGGCCGTCGCGAGGTCGGGCGCGGCCGAGAGGGTGGTGGCGGCGGTCGGCACGGTGAGGGCGCCGCCGTAGAGGTCGATCCGGGCCTGGACCGGGTTGGCCGTGCTGGCGGTCGCCAGGGTGGCGGCGGCCTTCGACAGGCTGCCGCTAGTCGGCACCGAGGCGACGAAGGCGGTGCCGTCGGCCAGCGTGCCGGCGGGCAGGGCGATGTAGTAGACGCCGTTCGCGCCAGTGGTGGCGGTCTGGCTCAGGCGGGCGCCCCCAACATCGACCGACACCGTGACGGCCCCGGCGGTGCCGGAGGCGGCGGGCGTGGCGCCGGCATCGCGGTAGGCGGTGCCGGTGATGGCCTGGACGCCATTGGGGAAGAAGTTTTTCAGGTAAGGGTAGAGGCCGTTCGTGCCGCCCGCGAAGGCGGAGCCGAGGCCGGCGGCGCTGCCCGATTGGAACTGCGCCGTGGTCAGGCCGGTGACGTTGCCGGACTGGTTGTTGTTGTCGGAGCCGAGGCCAGTGCCTTGGCCACTGGTCTGCGTGTCCCAGTAGCTCTGCGTGACCGTGCCGCTGTAGTTGTACCCGACGAGCCCACCGATGTTGGTCGATCCTGAACTCGATCCCGAGACGGCACCGGTGGCGTACGCTTGCGTGACCTTGCCGCCGTAGTTGTACCCGACGAGCCCGCCGACGAAGCCGGGGCCCGTAACGGCACCGGTGGCGTAGGCCTGCGTGATCGTGCCGCGGGGGTTGTTACCGACGAGCCCGCCGACGGCGTTGTTGGATCCCGAGACGGCACCAGTGGCGTAGGCCTGCACGATCGTGCCGGTGTTGTTGTACCCGACGAGCCCGCCGACGGTGCTGGATCCCGCGACGGCGCCGGTCGCGTAGGCCTGC
>NZ_VUOK01000043.1 GCF_009806555.1 Methylobacterium sp. 2A
TCCGTTTGCCCGCGCCCTGGGCCTATGCCCTTTGCCACGCCGCATGATGGGCCAAAGTCGAGCTAAGAGCGCCTAACGGAACGGGCACGGATCGGTTGGGCGGGCGTTGTCGAGCATGGCACGCCCGCTTCTACCCGATGATCTCTGGAACGCGATCGCCCCACTCCTTCCGCCGCCCCGGCCCCGTCCGAAGGGCGGGCGCCGTCCGATCGAGAACCGGGCGGCGCTGACCGGTATCCTGTTCGTGCTGCGCTCAGGCCTGCCCTGGGAGATGCTGCCGGCCGAGATGGGCTGCGGCTGCGGGATGAGTTGCTGGCGCCGGCTTCGCGACTGGCAGGAGGCAGGGGTGTGGGCGCGCCTGCATCAGATCCTGCTGGAGCGCCTACACGCGGCGGGTGAGATCGACTGGAGCCGGGCGAGCCTGGACAGCGCGTCTGTCCCGGCGAAAAAGGGGGCTCTGCCACCGGCCCGAACCCGACGGACCGGGGCAAGGCGGGCACGAAGCGCCACCTCGTCACCGATGCGCGCGGCACGCCGCTCGGCTTCTGCCTGAGCGGGGCCAACCGGCACGACAGCCCGATGCTGGCCCCGACGCTCGAGACGCCATCCCGCCCCTGCGAAGCGGTCGACGGGGGCGGCCGCGCCGGCGGCCCGGCAAGCTGCACGCCGATAAGGCCTATGATGCCAAGGCGAGGCGCCAGGAGTGTAGGGCTCGCGGGATCGTGCCGCGCATCGCTCGTAAAGGCATCGAGAGTAGCGAGCGGCTCGGCCGCCATCGCTGGGTGGTCGAGCGCACCCACGCCTGGTTCAACCGCTTCCGCCGCCTGCCCATCCGCTACGAGCGGCGTAGCGACATCTACGAGGCCTTCACAAGTCTCGCCGCAAGCCTCATCACCCTCAACCAGATCAAACGGTTCTGTTAGGCGCTCTAGGGTGTGAACCGAACCAAGGCATTGCGAGGTCTTTGGTTTTGTGATTCCAGGCAGCCGTTTTGCAGAGTGGAGGCTGCGATGGCGGACCTGTTCTGGCTCTCGGATGAGCAGTGGGCGGTGAT
>NZ_VUOK01000008.1 GCF_009806555.1 Methylobacterium sp. 2A
AGCTCGACTTTGGCCCATCATGCGGCGTGGCAAAGGGCATAGGCCCAGGGCGCGGGCAAACGGAAGCGGGGTTTCGTTCGGGGGTGTCGGCGCGGTGATGTTGCCAAAGTCCGCTCGCGCCAGATTGCAGAGCGCACGGCGGCCAGGGCATCGGCGAAGGTCGGACGCGGTTTGGGATACCACGCAGCCGCCGCGACGCGTCGTCGTTGGCGGGCCGGAAGGCGTGCGGCCAGAAGCGTGACGATCGAGAACAGGGCAAGCAGGCAGGGCGTGGTGCGGGTGATCGCGGTGTCGGACCACTGCCGCTGCGTCTCGACGCCCAGATGGGCGCGCGCTTCCTGGAACGTGACCTCGACGGTCCAGCGCCGCACGAACCACCCGACGATCGACGCGGGCTCGCGTGTCGGATCGGTGCAGAGCAGGGCCTGAGGCGGGAAGCGCGCCTCGGGATCGCGGATGAGCACCCATCGGATCGGCACGACGGGCAGGCCCCCGTGCCGCCACACCGCGGTGCCCGAGGCGATCTCGATCGTGCGCGCGCCTGCCCCGTACCAGCCCGGCACCGCGACCTCGTGCCAGAGCGTGTCCTTGGCCGCGAGGCGCGCGGCGAGCGTGGGCAACCGTGCGCCTTTGGTGCGCGGGCGTCCGATCGTGCCAGGCGGGCGCGGTGGGGCAGGTTCGTACAGGGCTGCGTCGAGCCGCAGGCGGGTGATCGCCGTGATGCCGCCGCGCCGCATCGCATCGAGGAACAGGAGGGCCGAGAAACCGCCATCGCCTACCAGGACGAGGTCGCGCCCCGGCAGCCAGCGGCGGGCCTGCAGAGCGAGTTGACGTCCAACGTCGAGCAGCGGCTTGTGGCGACGGCCCCGGTCGCGACAGGCACGCTCTGACGGCACCAGCGCGGTCAGGAACGGCAGCGCCCAGATGCGCCCCGCCCAGGGGATCGGGGCGAGCAGCATCAGGCTCATCCAGCGCAGCCCGCTCGCCTTGACGAAGTGGCTGTCGGAGGACCGCACGGGGTCGCGGTAGATGCCCTTGGCCGCGATCCGCTTGCCGCGGCGGCGCTCGATCGTGTCGTCCAATCCCAAGACCACGGGGCCGCGTTGTGCGAACGCGTCGACGAGGAGCCCGAGCAGGATACGGCTGCCGGTGCGTGGGCACCACGCCGCCCGGTTGAGGATGCGGTGGGCGTTCACGAACCGTCGCCCCTGCGCACGCCCCAGGATGCGCAGGACGCTCGTCACCGTGCGGCGGCCCGGCGTCAGGATCGCGCCGATCAGCAGAGGCTGGGCATGGCGCCACGAGCGGTGGACGAACAGCGGCGCGAACGCCAGGATGATCCCGGCGAAGCGGGTGGGCAGGGGCAGCATGGCGGTGTCTCTTGGCGGGGACACCCACCAGCCTACCCGCCACGCCCGCTTCGTCACCTCACACCCTCGACAACCCGTCAAAATTGGCCAAAGTCGAGCT
>NZ_VUOK01000015.1:0-1424 GCF_009806555.1 Methylobacterium sp. 2A
GCGGTGCTCTTTCAGGATGTTAGAGCCACGACTTGCGATTTTCGCAGCTAGCCCAAACACCTTAAAAGGGCTGGGTCTCGACCTTCCGAAACCAGGACTGCATGCGCCTACTCAGAACCGCAGGGTGAAGTTGCCCTTCACGGCTTGGTCCTGCGCGTGTGCGCCGGTCTGGCCGGTATAGGCCACGCCGAGACTGGCGTTCGGCGCCACCGCCAGATCCAGACCCACCTGCGCCACCAGCGCGTCCCGGTCGATCGGCACGCCCGCGCTCAGGAAGGCCGGGCCGCCCGCTCCAAAGGCCAGCAGAGCCGTCGGCACAACGTCCCCGAACGCCCGCCGGTAGCCGACCAAGCCCCGCAGCGTCACCGGAAGGCCGAGCCCCAGATCCAGGCTCGTCTGCGCCCGCACGCCCGCGGTCGCCGCGCCCAGATCGTAGTCGCGCGCCAAGCTCACCAGCGCCGCCGCGCCCCCGGCCTCCGCGAACCCGTCCCGCCGGATCCCGACATACGCCCCGCCCACGAACGGCTCGACATACGACGACGCCGGCTCACCCAGCGCGATCCGCCAGCCGATCTCGCCGAACCCCTGAACCGTGTAGCCGCCGCCATGCCCGCTCAGCGTGTCGGACAGCCCGTACAGAACCGCCCGGCGCGTGCGCGTGTCGGTATCGGCGTAGATCACGCCCAGCCGCAGCGACAGCGGACCGGCCGCGGTGCCGCCATACACGCCGCCGAACCCGCTCTTCAGCGTCGCGCTCTCCGCCCGGCTGGTGCCGCCCGTCCGGCCGGCGCTGTCGAGGGAGGCCTCGGTGTAGCCGCCGACCACGCCGAAGCGCAGCCCGTTGGCCAGCCGCACATCCGCGCCCGCCGCGAAGCCCGCGATCTGCCGGTCGAGGGGGAACGCGTTGCCGCCGCCCTCGGCCGTGCCGAACGACCCGAAGCCCTGGCCCCACAGCCCGAACACCTGCGGATCGAGGGTCCGCACCGGCACGTTCGCCACCACCGGCGCCCGGCCGGGCAGGTCGGCCGTGTAGGCGGCGGGCAGGGTGCCGTCGTCGAGCCCGGTGCCGGGATTGCCCCAGCGCAGCCGGTCGAGCACCGCCTCGCGCACGAAGAAGGCGGTCTCGTAGGCCGCCGACACCGTGCCGGCATGGATGTCGCCGGCCAGCGCCCGGAAGCCGGCATCCGCCTCGGTGGTGGTGAAGGCCACCGCCGCGTCGGTGAGCCGGCCGGCGCCGAGTGCCTGGACGGCGTTGGCCGCAGCCCAGCCGTTGCGGCTGGTGGCGGAGGCGGAAAACGGCACGTCGTTGCGGGTGAGCGTCAGGTCGACCTCGTTGGGCAGGTAGCGCAGACCCGGGGACAGGAAGGCGAGGTTGGACGTGACGCCGGCGAACTGTCCGGAGACGCCGCCTGCGGCCGACAGGA
>NZ_VUOK01000015.1:1500-1893 GCF_009806555.1 Methylobacterium sp. 2A
CGGCGGCGTTGGCCTCGACGCGGTAGGTCGAGCCGGGCGCGAAGGCGGCGCTGCCGGTGACGGTGAGCGTGCCGATCGAGTTGCCCGGCGACACGGTGCCGCCCGTGAGCGCGCTGATCCCGCCCACCGTGCCCGAGCCGCCGAGCAGGCCGCCGGATCCGACCGAGACGGTGCCCGTGATGGTGCCGTTGGCCGAGAGGGCACCGCCCTGGCCGATGCGGACGTCGAGGCCGAGGCGGTCGCCGGCATCCATGCGCAGCGTGCCGGTGACGTTCCCGAAGTAGCCGGCCGCCGAGTAGAGGTCGAGGCGGCTCCAGTAGCTGAGCGGACTGCCGTAGAAGGCGGCGAGCGCGTTGGTCTCGGTGTTGACCAGGATCTGGTTGATCGTGCCGG
>NZ_VUOK01000067.1 GCF_009806555.1 Methylobacterium sp. 2A
TAGAGCTATTCCCGCAGACGTTGCGACGGATCAGCGTTTGCGGCGTTGACGGATGAAGGAGCCGGCGATGCCATCACCTTTATCAGTCGATCTGCGCGAGCGCGTTGTCGCGGCCGTGACCGAGGGCGCCTCCTTCCATCGGGCGGCGGCCCGGTTCGGTGTGAGCGTATCGAGCGCCAGCCGCTGGTCGGCGCGGTTCGCGCAGGAAGGTCACGTCGCACCCACCCCCACGCACAGCAGCGATCGCCTCCCGACCATCGAGGCCCAGGCCGATCTGATCCTGTCCACCTGCGAGGCCCGGCCCGAGATCTTCTTGCGCGAGTTGCGCGACGTCCTGGCCGCGCGGGGCGTAACCACCAGCACGAGCGGGCTGTCGCGCTTCTTCGCCCGCCACGGCATCACCCGTAAAAAGGGGCTGTCTACGCGGCTGAGCAGGAGCGTGCGGATGTGAAAGCCGCGCGCCAAGCCTGGTTCGATGCCATGCCCGACCTCGATCCCGACACGCTCGTGTTCCTCGACGAGACCGCAGCCGCAACCAACATGGCCCGTCGCTACGGACGCGCCCCGCGCGGGTCCCGCTGCCGGCTGCTCGTGCCGCAGGGGCATTACAAGACCACGACCGTCACCGCGGCGCTGCGCAGCACCGGCCTGTGCGCGCTCAGCCTCGTCGATGGCGCCACGAACGG
>NZ_VUOK01000050.1 GCF_009806555.1 Methylobacterium sp. 2A
GCGGTGCTGGTGGCCTCGAAGGCGCATTCCGGCCAGGTGAAGGACCTCGTCAATGCCCTGCGGGCCTCGGGCGAGCCGGAGGCGGACGCGCATCTGCGGATGTACCGGCCCTGGGGCTGGTACCAGCGGATCGACATCGGCGAGCGGTTCCAGGTGAAGCGGATCCAGGTGGTGCCGGGCGGGCGGCTGTCGCTGCAGAAGCACTACCACCGGGCCGAGCACTGGGTGGTGGTGCGCGGCACCGCCGAGGTGACGGTGGACGAGCGGGTGACGCTGGTCCACGAGAACGAGGCGATCTACCTGCCGATCGGCTCGATGCACCGGCTGGCCAACCCCGGCAAGATCCCGCTGGAGCTGATCGAGGTGCAGGTCGGCTCCTATACCGGCGAGGACGACATCATCCGCGTGGAGGATATCTACGGACGCTAAATCAAGAGCGACTCCTCGTGTAGCAGCAACCATCTCGATGACGCCCCGAGTGAAACCGGTCGTTCAAGAAGTATGACGGAGCTGGGATGAAGATCACCATGATCGGGGCCGGATATGTCGGCCTGGTGTCCGGGGCGTGCCTGGCCGATTTCGGGCACGGCGTCGTCTGCATCGACCGCGATCCGGACAAGATCGCGAGCCTGAACGCCGGCCGCATGCCGATCTACGAGCCGGGGCTCGACGCGCTGGTGGCCGAGAACGTCCGGCAGGGCCGGCTCGCCTTCCGCACGCATATGCGCGAGGCCGTGGCCGAGGCGGACGCAGTGTTCATCGCGGTCGGCACCCCGTCCCGCCGCGGCGACGGCTTCGCCGATCTGAGCTTCGTGTTCGACGCCGCCCGGGAGATCGCCGG
>NZ_VUOK01000062.1 GCF_009806555.1 Methylobacterium sp. 2A
CGCTTCCGCAGCACCGTCGCCGACAGCCTCGTCCCGGTGCTGCGAGCCGGCGACACCGTGATCCTCGACAACCTGCAGGCCCACAAGGTCGCCGGGGTGCGCGAGGCGATCGAGGCGGTGGGCGCGCGGGTCCTCTACCTTCCGCCCTACAGTCCCGAGTTCAACCCGATCGAGCAAATCTTCGCCAAGCTGAAGCACCTGTTACGAACCGCGGTCGCCCGCACCGTGCCCGACCTCTGGGCGGCCATCCGCGATGCCTTCACCCGCTTCACACCAGACGAGTGCCGAAACAGTCTCACTGCTGCTGGTTACGAAGATGACTTGGCCGTCGCTACATAGGCGGGAATAGCTCTAGACCGAGTTGCGGCTCTCAATCGGGCTCACCGCCTGGGACGGATGCCGGTCATCGCCGCGCGGATCCTGCGCGCCCTCTCAGAGGCTCGCCTGACGGAACCCGTTCTCGCGACGGTCGGTACGAACGCGCTGTATGGCTACGAGCGAATGGCCGGCGTGCAGATCGACGCATCGATCCCCGAAACAGCCGATTTCGACCTCCTGTACGATGCGCGCGCCAGCCTGAAGCTGGTCGTGCCCGATGCGGCGGCCTCCGGCATCGTCGGCGTTCTGCGCAAAGTCGACTCGTCCTTCGAGATGCTGGGCCGGCGCAGTTACCGCGCCGCCAACCGCGACGGCTACATTGTCGATCTCATCACGCCGGCTCCGAGGGATCCACTCCGGAGTGGCGGTGACCTCCGGATCGGGCGCGACCGCGACGATCTCGTGGCCGTAGAGATCGCTGGGCTGGCTTGGCTGGTGAATAGTCCGAAGGTCCGGGTCACGATCCTCGATCTGCGCGGCTACCCAGCAGAGATGACGATCGCGGACCCGCGGGCCTTCGCCCTTCACAAGGCCTGGTTGGCGCAGAGACCGGATCGAAACGTCGAGAAGCGCCGCCGCGACCGGGCACAGGCGGAGGTGATCGCCGATCTCGTCGCCCGTTACCTGCCGCATCTCAGCTTCGACGATCCGGCACTTACGGCGCTGCCGGCCGCGCTCCGCAATCAAGCGGCCACGCTTCTTCCCGCGGAACCGAGCGGCAGTGGCGCGTCAGATCGGCTGGAGCCCGACTGGTGAGCCGGGCTCCCGGCCGCCCTCAGCGCCCGCCGAGCAGCGGCGACCAGGTCGGATCCGACGCGTAGGCCGGGGTCGGGACCGGCTGCTCGACGCGGCCGGTGATGTCGACCATGAACAGCTTGCCGCCGCCCTGGCCGCCGGGATCGCGGAAGAACAGCACGTACTGGCCGTTCGGCGCGAAGGTCGGACCCTCGTTGTGGAAGCCCTCGGTGAGGACGCGCTCGCCGGACCCGTCCGGCTTCGAGACGCAGATCGCGAAGCCGCCGTTGCGCTGGCGGGTATAGGCGATCAGGTCGCCGCGGGGCGAGAAGGCCGGCTGCGAGGCCGAACCCGGCCCGAAGGTGATGCGGTGCGGGTTCGAGCCATCCGCCCCCATCACGTAGACCTGCTGCGAGCCGCCGCGATCCGACTCGAAGGCGATCTGCGTGCCGTCCGGCGAGTAGGTCGGCGAGGTGTCGATCGCCATGCCGTTGGTGATCGAATGCTGCGCCTTCGAAGCGATGTCCATGGTCACGATGTCGGCGTTGCCGCCCTGCTGGACGCTCATCACGATCTTGCGGCCGTCCGGGGAGAAGCGCGGGCTCGCGCTCATCGAATCGACGTTGCCGAGCGCCTGCCGCGAGCCGGTCTCCAGGTTGATCATCTGCACCCGCGGCTGGTGCCCGGTGGCCTGGGCCATGAAGGCGATGTCCTGGGTGGCTGGCGAGTAGCGGGGCGCCACGATCGACATCTCGCCGCTCGTGATCGCACGGACGTTGGCGCCGTCCTGGTCCATGACCATCAGGCGCTTGCGCCGGTTCTCCTTCGGGCCGGTCTCGTCCACGAAGGCGATGCGGCTGTCGAACCAGGGGCCGAGCCCGGTGATCTTGGTGTAGACCGCGTCCGAGATCAGGTGGCCGGTGCGCCGGACATTGGCGGCGTCGGTGCCGTATTGCTGGCCGGTCATCTGCTGGCCGGAGGTCACGTCCCAGAGCCGGAACTCGACCTTGACCCGGCCGGCCTCGCGCACGACACGGCCGGTGACGAGCCCCTGGACGCCGGTGGCCCGCCACTTCTCGAAGTTCGGCGCGGCGTCGAAATTCGGCTGCTCCGGGAAGCGGGCATGATCGAGGGGCGTGAAATAGCCCGAGCGGCGCAGATTGTTGGTCACCACGCCGGAGACGAGGCCGGCGAGGCTCGGATCGCCGCCGAAATCCGCGATGGCGATGGGCATCGGCTGGAAGTTGCCGCCGCCGATGCGCAGTTGCAGCTGCGCCTGGGCGGGCCCGGCCAGGAAGGCCGTCAGCAGCGTGAAGACCGCGATCAGGCGCGCGGCGAAGGACGTCGGGCGGCGCCCGACGGAGGGCAAGTGCAGCATGGTGAGTCGGATCCGAGTGACGATCTGACGAGGCGGTTGGATCAGGGCGGAAGAAGGGCTGGAGGGCGTCAAGTCGCCGTGAACTCGAACTCCGCGTTGATGGCCTTCCAGTCGTTGTAATACGGCGCGTAGGTGGCCGGAATGTTGTACGGCGCGCAGCGGCGGACCGCCCGGAGCGCGGCCTGCGCGATCGACTGATCCACCGCGCTCGCCCCGCCGCGCATGATCCGCGGCTCGGTGCTGAGCGAGCCGTTCGGGTTCAGGCGGATGTCGAGCACGGGCAGGACCACGCCCTGGGCCGCCCCGGGGGGCGCCGAGTAGCAGCGCTCGATCTGCTGCTGGAGCAGGCCGACCAGGGCATCGCGCAGCGACGGCGACAGGCGCTGGGCATTCCCGGTCGCGGCACCGAGCGCCGCCACCTTCTGCACGGTGTGGCCGGTGGCGCCGGTCGATTGCGACGGGGCCTTCGAGGCGAGCATCGAGCGGATGTCGCCCGCGTTGAACTTGTTGGCGAGTTCGGCCTGCTTGCGCGCCTTGGCCTCCGCGTCGGCCTTGGCCTTCGCGTCCGCCATCGCCTTGGCCTTCGCCTTGGCGGCAGCCTCGGCCTTGGCGGCGGCTTCGGCCTTGGCCGCCTCCGCTTTGGCCTTGGCAGCGGCCTCCGCCTTCTCGCGCTCGGCCTCGGCCTTCGCCTCGGCGAGTTCCTTCTGACGCTCGGCTTCGGCCTCGGCCTTCGCCTTGGCGTCGGCCGCCTTCTTGGCAGCTTCCTTGGCGGCTTCCGCCTTGGCGGCGGCTTCGGCCTTCGCCTTCGCGGCGGCGGCCTTCTGGGCGGCCAGTTCGGCTTCGGCCTCCTGCTTCTCGATCAACTTATCGAGCTGCTCGCGCTTCTCGGCCTCGGCCTTCGCGGCCGCATCCGCCTTTGCCTTGGCTTCAGCCTTGGCGGCCGCAGCCTTCTCGGCGGCCGCCTTCTCGGCCGCGGCCTTGGCGGCCTTCTCGGCAGCCTTTTCCGCGGCCTTCTCAGCCGCCTTCTCGGCGTCGCGCTTTTCCTGTGCCGCCTTGGCGGCCTGGGCCGCCTCCTGCGGGTCCGGCTCGGCGCGCAGCGGCATCTCCTCCGCGTTGGCGAGCTTCATATCGGCCGTGCGGGTGGGGGCGGTAGGCGCGTCCTGCTTGGAATTCTCGGGCTCGCGATCCTCGAATTTCTCCGCCTTGCGGTCGGCCCGCGAGGTCGCATTCGGCATCGGCTTGTCGGCCTGCCGCTCGCCCTTGGTGATCTCGGAGAACTGGTTCTCGGTGATCACCTCGACGGGCACGCCCTCCTGGGCCTCCGGCAGGGCCGGGGCCGCGACGCTGAACAGCGCCAGCGCGAGGAGCGCCACATGGGTGCCGGCGGAGATCCAGACACCCGGTTCCTTGCGGTCGAAGCGGAACTCCACGGCCAACGCCCTACTGATGCTCAGGCTCGGTCACGAGGGCGACCTTCTTGAAGCCGCCGCCGGTCACGATCGCCATCACCTGCGCCACGCGGCCGTAATCGACCCGCTTGTCGCCGCGCACGAAGACGCGCTCCTCGGTTCCGGTCTTGGCGGTTTCCATGAGCTTCGGCACGATCGTGTCGTCGGTGAGTTCGTCCTCGCCGAGGAAGACCTGCCCGGTCTGGCGGATCGACAGGGTGACCGGCTTCACGTCGGAATTGAGCGGCGAGGCCTTCGATTGCGGCAGGTCCAGCGGCACGCCGACCGTCATCATCGGCGCCGCCACCATGAAGATGATCAGGAGCACCAGCACGACGTCGATGAACGGCGTCATGTTGATCTCGTTGATCGGGCCGCCGCGACGGCCCCGGCGGCGGCGCTTGCCGCCGCCCTGTGATGCGCCCGCTGCCATGCCCATGGTGGTGTCTCCTCCGGATCGGCCTCAGGCGGCGAGCGGCAGACGCTCGTCGATCTGGCGGGACAGGATGGCGGAGAACTCGTCGGCGAAGCCCTCGAGCCGCGACTGCGCCTTGGTCACCTCGGCCTGGAGCTTGTTGTAGGCGAGCACCGCCGGGATCGCCGCGAACAGGCCGATGGCCGTGGCGAACAAAGCCTCCGCGATGCCGGGGGCGACGACGGCGAGCGAGGTGTTCTTGGACGCCGCGATCGAGGTGAAGGCGGTCATGATGCCCCAGACCGTGCCGAACAGGCCGATATACGGACCCGCCGAGCCGATCGAGGCGAGGAACAGGAGGCGGGATTCCAGCCGCTCGACCTCCCGGTGGATGGTGACGTCGAGCTGCTTCTCGATCCGCTGCGACAGGGACTGGATCTGGCGGCCCGACCCCTCGAACGAGCGCTTCCATTCCCGCATGGCGGCGACGAACACCGCGGCCAAACCCGTGGCCGGGCGGTCGTTGAACGAGCGGAACAGCTCCTCCAGGGAGCGGCCGGACCAGAACGCGTCCTCGAACGCGTCCATCTCGGCCTTGGTGCGGCGAAACAGCAGAGTCTTGTCGACGATGATCGACCAGCACCAGATCGAGGCTGAGAGCAGCCCGATCATCACGATCTTCACGACGAAGTGGGCCTGCAGGAACAGACCGAGCAGCGTCATATCGGCGACAGGCGCGGCCTGCATCGCGTCGGCTGGGTTCATCCGTCGAGGTCTCCTGCTCCGGACCGCGCTGCGCCGGGCGAGGCCCGCGTCCGCCGGATCCGTGAGCGATATCAAGGCTGTCGCCCGCGAATCTGTCGAAAGTAAGGGCCGTCGGCGGCCCCCGCGCCCCGCCGTGGCAGCGGCTCTGTTAAGGGCGCGGCAGGGTTAAGGATCGGTTTCGATCCCGGCGATCCTGAGGCGCCCGGCTGTTCGAACGAGGGCGGGGTGGACCTGCAAGAACCGCCTCCCTTATGGTCGCAGGCAGCCGCGCCGAGTCGCGCGTCACTTCGAGACCAGCACAGGAAGCGCATGACACTTCCCGTTCCCAGTCTTCAGGAACTCCTACCCACGGGTCACGCCCGGTTCCTCGGATGGTCCTGCATCGCCGACCCCGCCATCGCGGGGGCCCTGGCGCGGGCCGGGTTCGATGCCGTGCTGCTCGATCAACAGCACGGCGCCTACGATTACAGGTCGAGCTGCGCGGCGATCACCGAGGTGGCGCTCGCGGGCAAGCCCGCTCTGGTGCGCGTGCCGGTCGGCGACTTCGCCATGGTGTCGCGGATGCTGGATGCGGGCGCGGCCGGGATCGTGGCACCGATGATCAACACGGTGGCGCAGGCCGAGGCGCTCGCCGCCGCCGCCAAGTTCCCGCCGGTCGGTGAGCGCAGCTGGGGACCCGACCGGGCGATCGTGCTGTCCGGCCTGCGGGACGGGGCGGAGTATCTCGCGGTCGGCAACGCGCGTGCCCTCACCATCGCCATGTGCGAGACGGTGGAATCGATTGCCGCGCTGGAGGCGATCCTGGCGGTGCCGGGCATCGACGGCATCCTGGTCGGGCCCGCGGACCTCTCGATCGCCCTGTCGAAGGGCGCGGCCATCGATCCGTCGGGCTCGGCCGTCACGGCGGCTCTGGGCGAGATCGTCCGCAAGACCCTGGCGGCCGGCAAGCTGCCCTGTGCCTTCGCGCCCTCGGCGGCCCGGGCACGCGAGATGGTTGCGATGGGCTTCCAGCTGGTATCGATCGAATACGACGCCATGACCATCGCGGAGGCGTTCGCGCGGCTGCTGCGTCAGGCCGACCCGTCCCGGGCGGGCTGAGGCCTACTCCGCCGGGGCGAGCCGGCGCCGCAGGGCGTCGGGCAGGCGGACCGCACGGCCCTCGCGGACACACGCCACCGTCACGTCGGCGGCGACCAGCAGCGCATCGCCCCGGCGCACCTCCTGGGCGAGCTGCATGGAGGCGCCGCGAAGCGCCTTCGTGTGCGTGAGGATCGTCAAGAGATCGTCCATCCGAGCCGGGCTCACGAAATCGAGGCTCATCCGGCGGACGACGAAGACGAGACCCTCTGCCGCGCGGTGGAGTTCGGACTGGTCGCCGGCGAGGCCACGGAGCAGTTCCGTGCGGCCGCGCTCCAGGAAGCGCAGGTAGCTCGCATGGTAGACGAAGCCCGAGAAATCGGTGTCCTCGTAGTAGACGCGCACGCTCAACTGATGGGGCGGAGCGTCCTCTGCCCTGGGGGTGCCGATCGCGGGGTCGAATGCGCTCATGCCGGTCCTTTAACGGCCGGCCGCCTTGGGGTGCAACGCGGCGAAGGCCGCCCCGGAGGACGGCCTTCGCGATGGCGGGTCTTGAGCGGGTTCGATCAGCCGCCGATGCGGTCGGCGATGCTCGCCGAATGCGCATGCTCGTCGGCGATGTAAGGCAGAGCCTCGGTGGCGAACTTGCGGCCCTGGGCATTGTCGCCCGACTTCGCGTAGGCATCGTACAGCGCCAGGGTCTGGGCGTCGGAGCGGGCCTGCTGGTCGATGTAGGTGCGGTCGAACGAACGGCCGTTCGGCGCCGACTGCAGCTGCGCCAGACGCGCCTGGCCACGCGCACCGAGGGCCACGCGGCGACCCGGCTCGGCCGGGCTGTTGTCGACGATGCCGACCGCACCGAGCGCGCCGCCCACGATGCTGGTGCCGAGGTTCGCGGCGACGGTCACCGGCGCGAGCACGAGGCCGACCGGATTGCTCAGATCGGTCCGTAAGCCCTGGTTGTCGGAGACGATCGTGCCGTTGCGCGACAGAGAGGTGTTCGGCGGCAGCAGGGCGTCGGTGGTCGCCTTGCGCTCGACCAGGACGCGGTTGGCGTAGTTGCGGACCTGCGGGTTGCGCGAGCGCTGCAGGGCGATCCGGCTCGCCTCGATGCTGGCGGCATCCGAACGCAGGGCCTCGGCCCGGAAGACCGGAGTCTCGGTAACGGCGGCGCCGACACCGTCCTGCTGGGCGAAGGGCAGCACGCGGATCGGAAGCGCGTCCTGCGCGAAGGCCGGAGCAGTGAGGGCGGCGGAGAGGCCGAGGACGGCGAGCGTCATCTTCTTCATGGCGAAAGTCTATCCTGATGCTGTTCTTGAGGGCTCGAAGATCTGTCGCGCGCCGTGGGACGGAGCCGCGGCTGCGACAGCCTCGCCGGCGCCAGATCGATTTGGCGCGGTCGCCTCCACAACAGGCGCGTTTCGGCCCTGTTCCATCGCGCAGCACATTTTTTTGCCGCCTTGTCTGCTTAAGTACGCGCCGACAAGCTTGGCTTTACGGAAGAAGATCGCCCGGGAAAAAGCCAACCGTGGAAGGATGTTGTCGCCGTTGCGCTGCAGCATGGGCTGGAACGGTCATGATCAGCCCGTGCGCGCTACGTATGAATCTCAAGAAGTGCTGAAACGAGCCGGGCGCATAGGTGCGCACGGCGACGTGATCAGTCGCCGTTCTCATCTAGGAAATTCGGCTGGTCCTTGGGATCCTGGCGGGGCTCGGCGAGACCCAGGTGTTTGTAGGCATGACGGGTGAGCACGCGCCCGCGGGGGGTACGCTGCACGAAGCCGCGCTGGATCAGGTAGGGCTCGATGATGTCCTCGATCGCGTCGCGCGGCTCCGACAGGGCCGCCCCGATCGTCTCGATCCCGACAGGACCGCCCCCGAACGCGCGCGCAATCAGGCTCAGGTACTTGCGGTCCATCACGTCGAGACCCGCCTCGTCGACATCCAGCAGCTTCAGCGCCCGGTCGGCGATCGCCCGCGTCACCGTCTCGGCCTCCGCCACCACCGCAAAATCGCGCACCCGCCGCAGCAGACGCCCCGCGATCCGCGGCGTGCCGCGCGCCCGCCTTGCGATCTCGTTGGCGCCCTCAGCCGACATGCCGAGACCCAGCACCCGCGCGCCGCGGGCCACGATCTGCTCCAGCTCGTCGATGGCGTAGAATTCCAGCCGGATCGGGATGCCGAACCGGTCGCGCAGGGGCGTCGTCAGCAGCCCCGCGCGGGTGGTGGCGCCGACCAGCGTGAACTTGGGCAGGTCGATCTTGACCGAGCGCGCCGCCGGCCCCTCGCCGATGATCAGGTCGAGCTGGTAATCCTCCATGGCCGGGTAGAGGATCTCCTCCACCGCCGGGTTGAGCCGGTGGATCTCGTCGATGAACAGGACGTCGCGCTCGTCGAGATTGGTGAGCTGGGCGGCGAGATCGCCGGCCTTGGCGATGACCGGGCCGGACGTGGAGCGGAAGTTCACGCCGAGCTCGCGGGCGACGATCTGGGCGAGCGTCGTCTTGCCGAGCCCGGGGGGGCCGACGAACAGCACGTGGTCGAGGGCCTGGCCGGTCTTGCGGGCGGCCTCGATGAAGATCTGCATGTTGGCCCGCGCCGCGCGCTGGCCGATGAACTCGGACAGGCTCAGGGGGCGGATCGTCTGATCGGCGTCATCGGCCCGCTTCTCAGGCGTCAGAAGCGCGTTGGTCGGCGGTTTCGGCTTGCTCATCAACCTGGCTTCTGGACGCGTGCTTCGTGGAAAGGACGGGGCGTCTGCGGGGCCCCGGCCGCTTTCCGCATGCGGGCCGGATCTCCTTACCGGCGAATGCCGGGAAGTCTAAGCGCCGTCCTCGGATGCGCGCCGCCGCACATGATCCACCGCCCTTCGTGAAACCGAAGCGGCAGCCCGCGCATTTCTGCACCAATCCCCCAAGCACGGCCGCAGGGCGCTCCCTTCATCATGACACTCCGCACCACCGTATTCGGCGCAGCCGGCGCCGCGCTTCTATTTGCGACCGCGGCGGCCCAGGCTGCGGCTGGCCCCGCCGAGACCAAGGTCGCCGATGCCGGCCCGCAGGTGCACGCCACCGCCAGCGCCGACCGGGATGACGAGGCGAGCTGCAGCCGGGCACGGCGCCGCCTGTGGATCGAGGGCGAGGGCTGGGTCGTCCGACGCATCACCACCTGCCGCTGATCCGGCGCCGGCTCCCGGCCCGGACCGGCTACGTTACGCAGTCTTCGCGACTGGAGCCGCGGAACGGCGTGAGGTCGGGTCGGTTCCCCAGCATCCTGCGCCAGTCGTGCGCGCCGACGGAGTGAAACCGGCCTATGGCGACCCGGACAAGTCTGCTGTTCGCGACCCTCATTCTGGCCGCACCGGCTTCAGCCCAGACGATCGGAGCGCCGCTTCCCTACGCGCCGACCTACGCGGACGGGTACGGCTTCGCGGGGGAATTCGTGCGCGGCGATTATATCGGCGCCCCCCTGACCGCGGTGCCGAGCCCGACCCGGATCGTCCCGTCCCCCTGGAGCTACGGCACCTACGGCATCCCCACCGTCAGCGGGATCGCCTCTGCCCCGACAGCCCGGCCGACGCTCACGGTGATTCAGGGCACCGGTCCGAAGGGACGCCAGCGCCTCGGGGCCGTGGCCGAGGGACAGACGGCCGGCGCGCAGGTCATTTCGGTTCGGGTTCCCCGTCGCTGAGGGCGGCGTACCACGCCGCATAGGGCGTGGTGTGAACCAGATGCCGGTTGAGATCCGGCGCCCCGTCCCGCCACCAGACCGGGCCGCGCTCGCCGAGCCCGACCTTGGCGGTATCGACCGCGGCCCGGGCCGCCTTCAGGGCTTCGGCGGCGCCCGCAACGCCATCGCGCCCGGCCTGCTTGGCCGCCTTCACCGCGCGGCGGGCCGCCATCAGATCGGCCACCAGACCCGTCCGACGATCCGGCGAGAGATCGGGGTCCGCGCAGCGCCAAAGTCGGCCGCGGACAATGATATAGCGTCGGTCCGGGGTAGTTATTGCCAAGCTCATAAGATTACACGGCCCGTTTGTAGTGAGTTAAGTCCTGTGCGCTAGACTGCGGATATCGTTTCCAGGTCACGCCATGCAGATTGTCATCGTCGATTCGAGCCGCGTCGTTCTCCAGATCATCGCGTCCCTGATCGAGCCCCGGGGCCACGCCGTGCATGCCTTCACGGATTCGGCGGAGGCGCTCGCGTTCCTCAAGTCGGCGCCCGACATCCGCGTCCTCATCACCAGCCTCGAGGTCCGGCCGCTCTGCGGGCTCGAGTTGTGCTGGTCGGCCCGGCTGCTCGCGGAGGAACGCGGCCCGCTGCACGTCATCACGATGTCCTCGGCCCGCAACGTCCGCAGCCTGGCCGAGGCGCTCGACAGCGGTGCCGACGATTTCATCGAGAAGCCGCCGAGCGCCGAGGAACTCAACGCACGGCTGCGCGCGGCCGAACGCCTGACCACCCTGCAGGAAGACCTGATCCGCCTCGCCGAGACGGATCCGCTCACCGGCGCCCTGAACCGGCGCGCGTTCTTCAACCGGGCTCGCATCGCCGCTGAGCAGAATGGTCGTCCGGGCGGGGTCTCGGCGATCCTGGCCGACATCGATCACTTCAAGCGGATCAACGATCAGCACGGACACGATATCGGCGACCGCGCGATCACGGCCGTGGCCGATCTGATCGCCCGGGACGGCATTGGCGGTCGGCTCGGCGGCGAGGAATTCGCCCTGATCCTGCCGGGATGCGGCATGGCGGACGCGACCGCGCGGGCCGAGCAACTGCGCGCGGACGTGCAGGACCTGCGGATCCGCGCGGGCGACGCCACCGTCACGCTGAGCTGCAGCTTCGGGGTCAGTAGTTGGACAGACAGCGACAGCGTCGAAGCGCTGATCAAGCGCGCGGATGTCGCCCTCTACGCAGCCAAGAGCGGCGGGCGGAACCGCGTCGTGGCGTCTCCGCGCGACGCGGTGCCAGTCGTCGCGAAATGAACCCGCCGCACTGACCCGAAACGGCACATCGGCATTAAGCATGACCCGATCCGGTCCCTGAACGGGACGCGGGCTGACACAATTTATATGATTTGGCGGCATATATGCCGATATAAAGCTTAATATTTCTCAATTCGTGTTGGAACAGTTCTTGGAACTTAGTCTCCGATCCCGGTCGCCTGTATCGAGCCGGGAGAGCGGAGTGCGAGGCAATGAGTACCGCCGTTGGCGTCCTGATCCTGGATGAGCCGCAGGACCTGAGCGCGACAGTCCGTGCGACCCTGGAGCACATGCCGGAATTCCACACGATCGGCGAAGCCGATCTGGAACTGGCCGATTCCGACCACGCGGTCGCGCTGGTCTTCCTCGACGAGATCCGGCTGGCGGACGGGATCGCGCGCCTCGTCGATCTCAAGGAACGGCAGCCGCACCTGCGCACCCTGGTGGTGTTCGGCGCGCTGACGGCCGACGATCTCCGCGCCCTGCTGGCCGCGGGCGCCGACGCCTTCGTGGCGCGCTCGAAAGCCCCGCGCGAACTCGCGGCGGCACTCCTCGCCCTGGCCGAGGGCTCCGATTGCCTCGTGCCGCCGGAGCAGCCCCTGGCCCTGGCGAACGAGCCGGCCGACAGCCTCGGGCTCACGCCGCGCGAGGCGGAGGTGCTGCGCTTCCTCAGCTCGGGCTTCAGCAACAAGGAAGTCGCCCGGCGCCTCGCGCTCAGCGTCCGCACGGTGGAGACGCACCGGCTCAACCTGCGCCGGAAGACGCAGACCGGCCGGCTGAAGGACCTCGTGTCCCTGGCGCGCCAGCTCGGGCTGGCCCCGGTCCTGGACACCGCCGATCAGGTCCGCCGCAACGCCGACCGCCGGTCCGCGGGCAACGACAGCCAGTCGCGGCACTGACCGGGATCCGGGGAGACCGCGCGGTGGTGGCCGCCCCTCAGGCGGCACCGATCCGCGCGTCAGCTCCGGCACGCGGCGGGCGTTTCGACTTCGCCGCCGATGCCGTCCGGCCAGCCTTCCGCCCCTGCGAACTCCGCTTCGTTGTTCGCTTGGCGGCCGGCTTGACCGGCTTGCCGTCCCGGGCCTCGCCCTCGCTGGCGGCGAGCCGCGCCTGGAGCAGCGCCAGCACGGCGGCCTCCTCGGAGCGGAGGCTGGAGAGATCCTCGCTCAGCTCGGACTCCACCACATCCTTCACGTGCAGGAGCAGCCCCCCCTCCATGTAGCAGTCGAGGACCTGCGGATGGATGTAGCACTTGCGGCAGATGGTCGGCGTGTTGCCCAGCCGCCCCGCCACGCTCTCGATCGCCGCCCGGACGTTGCGCTTGGCGGCCGCGTCGCTGTCGAAGCTCTCGAACTCCCGCAGCGCCAGGGCGGCCAGCACCGTGCCGGCCCAGGTCCGGAAATCCTTGGCGGTGAAATCCTCGCCCGTGATCTCGCGCAGGTAAGCGTTCACGTCGGAGGAGGTGACGTCGCGCTGCGTGCCGTCCGCGTCGAGATACTGGAACAGCTCCTGCCCGGGCAGGTCCTGACAGGCCTTCACGATCCGGGCGACGCGGCGGTCCTTCAGGGAGACGTCCCAGGTCTTGCCGCTCTTGCCCTTGAAGCGGAACGACAGGGCGGAGCCCGCGATCCGGACATGGGGGTCGCGCAGGGTAGTGAGCCCGTAGCTCTTGTTGGTGCGCGCGTAATCGTCGTTGCCGACGCGGATCAGGGTCGTCTCCAGCAGGTGGACGACGGTGGCGAGGACCTTGTCGCGGGAGAGGCCCGGCCGCTTCATGTCGGCATCGACCCGCTGGCGGATACCCGGCAGGGCGTCGGCGAAGGCCATGATCCGCGCGAACTTGTTGGCCTCCCGGGCCTGCCGGAAATCCGGATGGTAGCGGTACTGCTTGCGCCCCTTGGCGTCCCGGCCGGTCGCCTGGATGTGGCCGTTCCGGCGCGGGCAGATCCAGACATCCGTGTAGGCCGGGGGGATGGCGAGCGCCTTGATGCGAGCCAGCACCGCCTTGTCGCGCACCGGCGCGCCCTTCGCGTCGAGGTAGCGGAAGCCGGTGCCGCTGCGCTTGCGGGTCAGGCCCGGCCGGCTGTCATCGACATAGGCAAGCCCGGCCTCCTCCGCCGCCTCGCGCAGGTTCCTGCCGCCCTCTTCCGACTCGACAGCCGCCATCGCCCGTTCCTCCCGCATACGCCGCCGGGTGCCCGCCCGGCGAGAAGGCTCTGGTCAACCGGCGGCGCGCGAGCGCTGTTCCGAGTTCTGGTCCTCGCCTGCGCATCCGTCGCAGGCCGAACCGCCGCGCCGTGCTAGAGGGCTGCGATGACCCCCGCAGACCCGCAAAACCTGCCCGCCCCGATGCGTCGGATCGCCTTCGTGGTGACCGAGGACTGGTTCTTCGCCTCGCATTTCCTGCCGATGGCGCGGGCCGCCATCGCGATGGGCCTGTCGGTCGCCGTCGTCACGCGGGTGCGCGCGCACCGCGCCGCCATCGAGGCGACGGGCGCCAGGGTCGTGCCGCTCGAGGCGGAGCGGTCGAGCCTCAACCCCATGGCGGCGGGCTACGCGGCCGGGCAGCTCGCCGGAATCCTGAAGGCGCTCCGGGCCGACATCGTCCACTGCATCGCCCTGCGCGGGATTCTGGTCGGCGGCACGGCCGCCGCGATGGCCGGCATCCCGGCGCGGGTCTACGCCCTGACCGGCCTCGGCCTCGTGGGCGCCCGCAGCGACCGGCTCGGCTCCGCGGCGCGGCTCGGCCTGCGGACGCTGATCCGCGGCCCGCTCGCCTCGTCGCGCACCCGCTTCCTGTTCGAGAACCCGGACGATGCCCGGGCGCTGGGCCTCGATCCCCTGGATCAGGCGGTCACCGTGGTCGGCGGCGCCGGGGTGGACCCGGCCGCCTACCGGCCGCAGCCCTTGCCGCCGATGCTGCCCCTGCGGGTCGCCCTGGTCGCGCGCATGCTGTGGTCGAAGGGGATCGACGTCGCCGTGGAGGCGGTCCGCCTCGCCCGCGCCCAGGGAGCACCGGTCGAGCTCGATCTCTACGGCGCGCCTGACCCGTCGAACCGGCGCGCGATCGCCGAGGCGACGCTGCGGGACTGGAGCCGCGACGGCGTCGCGTGGCACGGGTCCACCGCCGATGTGGCCGCCGTCTGGGCGTCCCACCACGTCGCCTGCCTGCCGTCGCGGGGCGGGGAGGGGCTGCCGCGCACCCTGCTGGAGGCCGCCGCCTGCGGCCGGACGCTCGTCGCCTCGGATGTGCCGGGCTGCCGTAGCCTCGTGCGCGACGGCGTCGAGGGCCTGCTCGTCCCAGCCGACGACGCGCCGGCCCTGGCACAGGCCCTGGTTCGGCTGAGCCGCGACCCCGCCCTCGTCGCCGGCCTGGGCGCGGCGGCGCGGGCGCGGATCGAGGCCGGGGGCTTCACCGAGGCCGCGGTCACCGAGGCCGTCTGCGCCCTCTGGCGCGACCTGCTGGAGGGTTGAGGATGCGCCCGCCCGACGATCCCGAAGGCTTCATCCGCGTCAATACCCGCCTGCTGCCGGTGCCGCACGCGCCCGAGATCAGCCTCCACGTCGCCGACGAGGCGACCGCCCTGTGGGAGAAGACCGAGGAGGAGCTGGAGGCGATCGGCCTGCCGCCGCCGTTCTGGGCCTTCGCCTGGGCGGGCGGTCAGGCGCTCGCCCGCTACATCCTCGATAATCCGGCGCTCGTCGCCGGCGCCCGGGTCATCGATTTCGCCTCGGGCTCCGGCCTCGTGGCGATCGCCGCGGCGAAGGCGGGCGCCCGGCACGTGACCGCCAGCGACCTCGATCCCTTCGCCATGGCGGCGATCCGCCTGAACGCCGCCGCCAACGGCGTGGCGGGCGCGATCGAGCCGGTCTCCGGCAACCTCCTGGAGACACAACCCGCGGTCGATCTCATCCTGGCGGCCGACGTGTTCTACGAGCGCGACCTTGCCGAGGCGGTGACGGCCTGGCTCTTCGGCTTGCAGGCGCGCGGCGTGCAGGTCCTGATCGGCGATCCGGGCCGGACCTACCTGCCGCGCGAACGCCTCGAGTGCCTGGCGACCTACACGGTTCCCGTCTCGCGGTCCCTGGAAGATGCCGAGATCAAGCGCAGCCACGTCTGGCGGTTGCGGCCATGAGCCCCGTCCGGAACATCCGCCTCGAACGTTTCACCCCCATGCGGCGCACGGGCGCGCCGAGGGTTCTTCCGGGACCGAAATGCGCTACCCTCGATGTGGCCTACGCGGCGTGTCGGGCAGGCGCCAGATCGTTCGACGCTCCGATTCGGGGCGTCCCGCCGCGGAAGGTTATCCGATGAACAAGCCGTCGAGCGCCATGCCGCATCCCGCCCGCGTCGTCGCCTTCTCGGGGAGCGCCAAGCGCCCGTCCCGGACCCGCATCCTGGTCGAAGCGCTCGGGGCCGAGCTCGGCCGCCTGCGCCGGATCGACCTGACGGTCTACGACCTGATCGATGCCGGCCCGGGTCTCGGGGCAACGCAGCGCGACGCGTTGTCGGAATCGGCCGCGCACCTGGTCGAGGCGATCGAGGGGGCGGATGCGCTGATCGTCGGAACGCCCGTCTATCAGGGCGGGTACGCCGGGCTGTTCAAGCACGTGTTCGACTTCGTGGATCCGGCCCGGATGGCGGGGATGCCGGTGGCGATCACCGCCACGGGGGGCGGCCTGCGCCACGCTTTGGTGGTCGAGCACAGCCTGCGGCCCCTGTTCGGCTTCTTCGCCGCGCATGTGGCGCCGACCTCGGTCTATGCGGGCTCGGACGACATGGCCGACGGCCAGATCCTGGACCCGACGGTCGCGGCCCGGCTCGGCTCGGCGGCGGCGGAGCTCGCAGCGCTGATCGACGTGGCGCGCCCGGTCGACGTGGCTGTCCTCGACGCGCGGTGAGCCTTGTCCCGGATCCGGGGATCACGGGACGCGACAGTCAGGTTTGGAGGAACGCAGCTGATGACCGAGCTCGACAGCCCCCCTTTCCCGTGCGGGCTTTCAGATTCACACTTTTCTCTTGGAAAGGAGACGTGCGGAGTCGCCTGCACCCCTCCAAGGGAGATGTGTGAATCCGTAAGTCCATGCGGGTGCCGCCCGCGTCCGCCAAGGGCACCCTGCACAGGTCGGCCGGCCTGACGATCCCGGCGATCGTCGTGCTGCCGATCGTCTGATGTAGGATCCGACCCGCGCCGCCGGATCCCCGGGCGCCGCGGTTCCTGACGCCGATCAGGCGCGTCAACCACGGCCTGCTCGACGCGATCGTCCCGATCAAGCCGTAGTTCCGGCTGTTCACGACCCGGACCCGGCCAAGGACGAGGCCCCCGGAAAATCGCCGGATCGATCCACGGCGTCGGCAAGGGTTCGCCTACGCTCCGGCGCTCCTGCACATCGCCGCGGGGCACCTCATCAGCCGCCGTGACGGCCTGCCGGAGCGGATGCTGCCGGTCCGTCGGCCGGAACAAATCCCGGTCGCTACTCCACGCGGCGCAGCACGAAGGTCGTGCCGACCTCCGGATCGCGCCGCCAGCGCCCGTCACCGCTCGGCACGAGATCGATGCTGTGGCCGCGCTTGGCCGTGAGGGTCATCCGGCCGTTGGCGTAGCGCCAGCGGATCGGATCGAACACCTCCAGGCCGCCGTCGTGGCAGCCGGGAACGATGCGGACGTTGCCACCGGCCGCATCCAGCGTGATCCGGCAGGTGTCGCGCTCCTGGAAGCGATCGAGGGCGTAGATTCCCGGTGCCGGGCCCGGCGCAACGGCCGTGGCAGTTGCAGCCGGCTGCAATTCGGCCGGGAGCGGCGCCGCCGTCTGGAACGGGGAGGGGGTCGGCGCCGGCGCGGCGGGCTCGGCCTCGGACGCCGCGACGGCCGGACGCATCGCCACGATGTCCAGCGGGACGAGGCTGTAGTGCTCGCCGCTCTCCTGCGTGGCGACGAGGCTGCGCTGGTCGGGACGCCGGGTGAATTCGAGGATCGGGCGGACGTTCCTGTCGACCAGGCGCAGGCCGCCATCGACGAACAGCCATCCGGCGATCCCGTTCATGATCGGCAGCGCCCGGCGGCAACCCGCGGGAAAGCGCAGGCGCCGACCAGCTTCGCCGCTGTCGAGGACGAGCGTCATCACACAGCGCCGGTTGGTGCCGTCCCGCGACAGGTCCCAGGTGCCCGGGACTTCGCCGAGCTTTTCGGGGAGGCTGGGCAGAGCCGGGGGTGCCGCCGGCGTCTCCGACGCCGCGGGTTCCGGGGCCGTGGGCACCTGCGGGGCATCCTGCGCCGCGGCCGGCCACGGCGACAGGGCTGGAGGGATCAGCAGGGCGGCGAGCAGGGCAGCCGAGGCCGGCTTCACGATTTCGGGCTCCAGGGCGTCTCGGCGACGGGCGTCAGCGGGCCCCGTCCCTCGAACCACGAGACGACGTTGTCGACGACGAGCTGCGCCATCGCCGCGCGGGTGTGCTCGGAGGCCGAGCCGACATGCGGCAGCAGCACCGTGTTGTCGAGGGCGGCGAGGTCCTCCGGCACGTGCGGCTCGTTCTCGAACACATCGAGGCCGGCCCCCAGGATCGTGCCGGCCTTCAGCGCCGCGGTGAGCGCCGCCTCGTCGACCAGGGTGCCGCGCGCCACGTTGATCAGGATGCCCTCAGGCCCCAGCGCCTCCAGCACCGCGGCATCGATCAGCCCGCGCGTCTCGGGGCCGCCGGGCGCGACCACGAGCAGGATGTGGACCGCCTTGGCCATGCCGATCAGGCTGTCGTGATAGGTGTAGGGCACGTCCGCCTGCCGGCGGCGGCCGTGATAGTCGATCGCGACCCCGAAGCTCTCGAACCGCCGGGCGATCGCCCGCCCGATCCGGCCGAGCCCGAGGATGCCGACGCGCCGCCCGCGCAGGGAGGCGGTGAGCGGGAAGGGGGCCTTCGGCCAGTGACCGGCGCGCAGGTAGCGGTCGGCCTGCGGAAGCCGCCGCAGGGTGGCGAGGGTGAGCCCGACCGCGAGGTCGGCGACCTCGTCGGTCAGCACGTCCGGCGTGTTGGTGACCACGATGCCGCGCGCGCGCGCCGCCACGGCATCGACCGCGTCGTAGCCCACACCGAAATTGGCGATGAGTTCGAGCTTCGGCAGCCGGTCCATCAGGGCCGCGTCGACCCCACCGCCAACCACCAGACCCCGGACCCGCGGGCCGACCTCCGTGAGCAGCGCCTCGGGATCCGCAGCGTCCGCGAGCCGATGGACCACGTGCCGCCCTTCGAAGGCTGCCTCAACCAGCGGGTGCATCTTCCGCAGGAACAGGATCTCGGCCGGCGCATCAGGCATCGCTCACTCCCACCTCCGGCCGTTCGGTGCTGCGGCCGGTTCCCCGCCCAGGCATAGGGCTTCGGCGGGGTGCAGCGCCAGCGGGATACGGCGCGGCCGGTGACATCCATCCACCGGCGCCGGTCGGCCATTTGACAGGGGCAGGGCTCGCCTCTTTCGCAAACCGTACGCGATGCCTACTAAGGAAGCGGCACCATCACGAGAGTTCTGTACCGCTCCATCTCCGAAGACGAAGACCGATGACCAGCCCGCGCACCCTCTACGACAAGATTTGGGACGACCACGTCGTCGATGTCCAGCCGGACGGCTCCAGCCTCCTCTACATCGACCGGCACCTCGTTCACGAAGTCACGAGCCCGCAGGCGTTCGAAGGCCTACGCGCGGCTGGCCGCAAGGTGCGCCATCCGGAGAAGACGCTGGCGGTGGTCGACCACAACGTCCAGACCTCCGACCGCACCAAGGGCATCGACGATCCGGATAGCCGGATCCAGCTCGAGGCACTGGCCGAGAACGTGCGCGACTTCGGCGTCGAGTTCTACGATGCCCTCGACCGGCGCCAGGGCATCGTCCACATCATCGGTCCGGAGCAGGGCTTCACGCTGCCCGGCCAGACGATCGTGTGCGGCGATTCCCATACCTCGACGCACGGCGCCTTCGGGGCGCTGGCGCACGGCATCGGCACCTCGGAGGTCGAGCACGTGCTCGCCACGCAGACGCTGGTGCAGCGCAAGGCCAAGAACATGCGCGTCACCGTGGACGGCACCCTGCCGCCGGGCGTGACCGCCAAGGACATCATCCTGGCGATCATCGGCGAGATCGGCACGGCGGGCGGCACCGGCCACGTGATCGAGTATGCCGGCGAGGCCATCCGCGCCCTGTCGATGGAGGGCCGGATGACGATCTGCAACATGTCGATCGAGGGCGGCGCCCGGGCCGGCATGGTGGCGCCCGACGCCACGACCTTCGCATACGTGAAGGACCGGCCGAAGGCCCCGAAGGGCGCGGCCTTCGAGGCGGCGCGGCGCTACTGGGAAAGCCTCGTCACCGACGAGGGCGCCTTCTTCGACCGCGAGGTTCGCCTCGACGCCGCCAACCTGCCGCCGATCGTCAGCTGGGGCACGAGCCCCGAGGACGTGATCTCGGTCCAGGGCCGCGTGCCGGACCCGTCCGAGATCGCCGACGAGAACAAGCGGCGGTCCAAGGAGAAGGCTTTGGCCTATATGGGCCTGACCCCGGGCACGAAGATCACCGACATCACCCTCGATCGGATCTTCATCGGCTCCTGCACCAACGGGCGCATCGAGGATCTGCGCGAGGTCGCGCGGGTGGTTGGCGACCGCAAGGTGCACGAGGGCGTCTCGGCGATGATCGTGCCGGGTTCCGGCCTCGTGAAGGCGCAGGCCGAGGCCGAGGGTCTCGACAAGATCCTGAAGGCGGCGGGCTTCGACTGGCGCGAGCCGGGTTGCTCGATGTGCCTCGGCATGAACCCGGACAAGCTGCGGCCGGGCGAGCGCTGCGCCTCGACCTCGAACCGCAACTTCGAGGGTCGGCAGGGTCCGCGCGGACGCACGCATCTGGTCTCGCCCGCCATGGCGGCGGCGGCGGCTGTGGCCGGACGGTTCGTCGACATCCGGGAATGGCCGCGGGGGTGAAATCCCGATTGACGGCGGCGGCTCGGTTGCCTAAACGAAGCCGTCGCCGGCCGATAGCCGGCGATTTGCCCAGGTGGCGGAATTGGTAGACGCGCTGGTTTCAGGTACCAGTCTCGCGAGAGGTGAAGGTTCGAGTCCTTTCCTGGGCACCAATTGACGGATGTGAGCCCGCCAAATCGTTGGCGGGCTTTATCTTTTCTAGGCGTGGATTCCTGGGGCAGCGGGGCGGGATTTGTCCGCGCCTCCCGCGCCGAGCCGGGACAGCGCGCTTCGCGGCCGACGCGGCGACGTCGATTCTCCCAGCCGCGCGATGGCGGCTCGAGCCCGGTTCATGCCCCACGGCGCCGATGCGGGCTTTCGCCGTCCCCTTGCTTTCAAGGCGGGAGGCCCCTGAGATAGGACAGCGTCTCGCTCGACGGGCCGGCGAGCGACTCTCCGGCAAGGGTGAAGGATGCCATGGCGGTCAAGGACGAAGCGACCTGGCGCGTCGGCGTCCTGTTCTCCCGGAGCGGGGTCAGCGGCATCACCGAGACCGAGCACTTCCTCGGCACGGCGCTCGCGATCGAGGAGATCAACACGGCCGGCGGCGTGCTCGGGCGCCCGATCGAACCGATCTGCTACGATCCTGCAGGCGACAACGACGCGTACCGCGCCCTGGCCCGGCGCATGCTGGCGGAGGACGGGGCCGAGGTCGTGTTCGGATGCTCGCTCTCGGCCAGCCGGAAATCCGTGCTCTCCACCGTCGAGCGGCACAACGGCCTGCTCTGGTACCCGTCGATCTACGAGGGCTTCGAGTACTCGGAGAACATCATCTACACCGGCGCGACCCTGAACCAGAACGTCTTCGCCCTGGCCGACTATCTGATGCAGGAGCATGGCCCGCGGATCTTCATGATCGGCTCGGACTACATCTACCCGCGTGAGTCGAACCGGGTCATGCGCGACCTGATCGAGGCGAAGGGCGGCACCATCGTGGGCGAGCTCTACGCCCCCCTCGATGCCGATGAGGCCGCCCACGGGGCGATGGTCGCCGAGATCCGGCGCGTCGCCCCGGATGCGGTATTCTCCACCGTGGTCGGCCGCGGGGCCGAGCGGCTTTACCGGGCCTACGCGGAGGCGGGGATCGACCGGGCGCGCTGCCCGATCGCGAGCCTGACCCTGGCGGAGGGGCAGATCCGGGCGATCGGCCCCGAAAGCTGCACCGGCCACGTCCTCGCCGCACCGTATTTCGCCGCATTGCCGGGCGCGGAGAACGCGCGCTTCGTCGCGGCCTTCGCGGCCCGGTTCGGCCGGGACCGGCCGACCAGCATGTGGTCGGAGACTGCCTACGCGCAGGTGCATCTCTTCGCCCGGGCGCTGGCGGAGGCCGGGACGCTCGATGCCGACCGCCTCGGCGCGGCGGCCCTGCGCCAGCGGCTCGCGGCGCCCGAGGGCGAACTGACCTTCGACGGCGAGACCCGGCACATCTGGCTCACCCCCGGCATCGGGGTCGCGCGCGCGGATGGGCAGTTCGACGTCGTCTGGCGGGCCCGCCGGCCGGTGCGGCCCGATCCCTACCTCGCGTGGTCGCGCTTCGAGACGAACTGGCTGGACGAAGGGATCGCCGCGTGAGCGCCCCGGCCCGCAAGATCCTGGACGATCTGAGGCGGGCGCGCGCCCTCGTCATCCACCCCCGCGACGAGGAGGGCGCCGCGCTCCTGGAGCAGCTCCGCCGCCTCGGCTGCGCGGTCGCCCTGGTCTGGCCCCCGCCCGCCGCCCTGCCGCCGGAGATCGACACCCTGTTCATCCAGCTCGACGACGCGCAGGTGATGCATCTCCTGCCCTCGATCGAGGAGGCGGAGCCGGCCGTCATCGCCATCGTGGCCTACGAGAGCCCGACCTCGCTGAAGGCGATCGCCGACGTGAACGCCCATGGCGTGCTGAACAAGCCGCTCCACCCGCGGGGCGTGCTCACCCAGTTCGCGCTAGCCCGCTACCGGCGCGGCTACGAGGGCCGGCTCACCAGCAAGATCAACCGGCTGGAGGAGACCATGAAGGGCCGCCGCACCGTCGAGAGGGCGGTCCGGCTGCTGGTGGACCTCAACCGGATCGACGAGGACGCCGCCTACAAGATGCTCCGGGACCGGGCCACCGCCGCCCGTGTGCCGATGGCGAGCGTCGCCGAGAGCGTAGTCGCGGCCCACGAGGCGATGAGCGGCCTCGGCCTGCGCATCGCGCTGGCGGAAAAGACCTGATCGCAGCAGCCTGCCGCATTTATGGTCTTGCCGTCCATCGCTTGCGGCGTATCGTAGTCGAACCGGGCAAGGTTGCCCCGCAGCAGCATTGCTGCATGACATCTCGGCTTTGAAGCCTCTGGTTCGCGGATGATTATTTCCGTGCCCAGGGGTTTTTTGCGTTTTGGAGCTTCCATGGTCCAAGCGAACGATCCCGCACGCCCGCCGATCCGGGTCTCCTGCCTTCAGTTCGCACCGCTGATCGGTGACGTCGCCGCCAATATGGCCCGCGCGTCGGATCTCGTCCGCGCGGCCGCCGCCGAGGGCAGCCAGCTGATCGTGCTGCCGGAACTCGCCAGCACCGGCTACGTGTTCGAATCCCAGGCCGAGGCGCGATCCCTCGCCGAGCCGGTGCCGGACGGCCCGACCACCCGGGCCTGGGCGAGGCTCGCCGCGGAACTCGGCGTGCACATCGTGGCGGGAATCGCCGAATCCGCCGGCGACATCCTCTACAACGCCGCCGTGATCGTCGGGCCGGAGGGCTATATCGGCACCTACCGCAAGGCGCATCTCTGGGATCAGGAGAACGTCTTCTTCGCCAAGGGCGATCTCGGCTTCCCGGTCTTCGAGACGGCGCTCGGCAAGGTCGGCGTGGCGATCTGCTACGACGGCTGGTTCCCCGAGACCTTCCGGCAGCTGGCGCTCGCTGGCGCCGAGATCGTCTGCATCCCGACCAACTGGGTGCCGATGCCCGACCAGCCGGCGGGCGAGGCCGCCATGGCCAACACCCTGCACCGGGCCGCCGCCCATTCGAACGGGATCTTCATCGCCTGCGCCGACCGGGTCGGCGTCGAGCGCGGCCAGCCCTTCGAGGGGCAGAGCCTGATCATCGGCCCGAAGGGCTGGCCGCTCGCCGGCCCGGCGAGCCGGGACCGCACCGAGACCCTCTCGGCAATGGTCGACCTCGCGCAGGCCGGGCGCAAGGACCTCAACACGTTCAATTCCCTCCTGCGCGACCGCCGCACCGACATCTACGGCTGAGCCGCCATTCCCGCATCGTCACAAGGAGTTCGTTCATGGTGAAATGGTCCCTCCTCGGCGCCACGGCGCTGGCATTCGCCGCCACGGCCGCGCAGGCCGCCGAATCCAAGCCGATCCTCATCGGCGTGCCCGTCGGCCTGTCGGGCGCCAACAGCGTCGTGGCGCCGTCCGTGGTGCAGGCGGCCGAACTCGCCGTGGAGGAGATCAACGCCAAGGGCGGCGTGCTCGGCCGCAAGCTCGCCCTGGAAGTCGCCGACGACGCCTCCGGGGCGGCCGGCGCCCAGAAGGCCTTCGACAGCCTGATCTATCAGAAGAAGGTCGACGTCCTGATCTCCATGGAGACGAGCGCGGCCCGCAATGCCGGCCTGCCCGCCGTCACCAAGGGCCGGGTGCCGTACATCTACACCTCGTTCTACGAGGGCCATTCCTGCAACAGGAACCTGTTCGTGGATGCCTGGGTGCCGGAGCAGCAGGTGCCGCCGGTGGTGGACGCCTTCAAGGCGAAGGGCGCCAAGACCTACTTCCTGATCGGCAGCGATTACGCCTTCGGCCGCGGCATGCTGGGCTTCACCAGGAGCTACGTCGAGAAGACCGGCGGCAAGGTTCTGGGCGAGGAATACCTGCCGATGGACGGCAGCGACTGGACGGCGGTCATCTCCAAGCTGAAGGAGGCCAAGCCCGACGCGCTGATCACCTCGACGGCCGGCGGCGCGCCGAACGTGACGCTGACGAAGCAATTGCGCGGCGCGGGCGTATCGCTGCCCTTCGCCAACCTCGCGCTGGACGAGGGCACCGCCAAGAGCATGGGCGCGGATGCCGAGGGCGTCTATCTCTCGGCCTCCTACGTCACCGGGATCGACAGCGCCGAGAACAAGGCCTTCCTGGCGGCGATGCAGAAGAAGTTCGGCGCGGAGCTGCGCACGCCGAACGACCTCTCGGTGCCGGAATACGAGGCGATCTACCTCTACAAGGCCGCCGTCGAGAAAGCGGGCGGGACCGAGACCGCCAAGGTGCTGGAGGCGCTGCCGGCCGTGAGCTTCACCGGCCCGCGGGGCACGATCCGCATGAGCAAGCAGCACCACGCGCCGCTGACCATGTATCTCGGCCAGATCCAGACGGACGGCTCGGTGAAGGTCGCCGGCACCTTCAAGGATGTCGATCCCGGCGCGCAGTGCCCGAAGCTGCAATGAGGCGAGGGGAGGGACGCGACGCCTCTCTCGCCCTGTCTGGGTGCTACCGGACTCACATGTCTGATCCTGGCTCAACACTCTGAGAAAAAGGGCGCTTTTCCCCTCCTCCTTGCGGGGAGGGGCCAGGGGTGGGGGTGGTTCGGAAGGAGCCGCTGCACTCGATCCTGCACCACCCCCACCTCCAACTCCTCCCCGCAAGGGGGAGGAGAGAACGCCACGGCCCGCACTGTGTGAACATCGACGCCTCTGCGGGGCAGGGGGCCCAGCGTCGCCCACCGCATCCTTCGCCGATCCCGCGCACCCGGAATCATCGATGCTGCTCACCCTCGACATCCTGACCACCGCGGCGATCCTGTTCATCGTCTCGATCGGCCTCCTGGCGATCTTCGGCGTGCTCAAGATCATCAACTTCGCCCACGGGGCGTGGCTGACGGTCGGCGCCTACTGCGCTGTGGTGACGGCGAAGCTCGGGCTCAACCCGTGGGCGGCGCTGCCGCTCGCCTTCGTCATCGGCGCGGCGCTCGGCGGCCTCGCCGAACACGTCATCATCCGCCCGCTCTACCGGCGGCCGCTCGACGCGATCCTGGCCACCTGGGGGCTCGGCATCGTGGTCGGGCAGCTCATCACCCTGGCCTTCGGCCGGGACGTCCAGCTCACCCCGAACCTCTATGCCGGCACCGTCGAGATCCTCGGCGTCGACTATTCCGCCTACCGCCTCGTGGCGCTCGGCATCGCGCTGGCGATCGGCACGCTGTTCGCGCTCACCGTCGAGCGGACCCGGCTCGGCCTCTCGGCCCGGGCGGTGATCATGAACGAGACCCTGGCGCGCAGCCTCGGCATCGACACGGGGCGCGTGCGCCTCGTCGTGTTCATGATCGGCGCCGGTTTCGCGGCGCTGGCCGGCGTCCTGCTGACGCCGCTCACCAGCGTCGATCCCAACATGGGCGTCTCCTGGCTGATCGGCGCCTTCATGCTGGTGATGGTCGCCGACGCTTCGTACCTCGCGCTCGCGGCGGCCTGCCTCGTCTTCGGGGCTGCGCAGGTCCTGATCAGCACCTTCGTGAGCCCGATCCTGGGCAGCATCGCCGTCGCGGTGCTCGCCGCGCTCGTGCTGCGGATCAGCCCGAAAGGTTTCTCCCGTGCTTGAGACCCTGCCCGTCGCCGAGCGCGCCGCTGCGGCACCCCGCGGACGCCGCCTGTCCCGTGCGGCGCCCTTCGTGGTCGCGGCCCTGGCGGCGCTGGCCCTCTGGCTCGCGCCGCTCGTCCTCGACACCTTCGCGGTCAACGTCCTGACCCGCTCGATGATCTACGCGGTGCTGGCCGTCACGGTCGACCTGCTCTGGGGCTTCGCCGGGATCCTGACCTTCGGGCAGGCGGCGTTCTTCGGCGTCGGCGCTTACGCCACTGCGATGATCCTGACCGCCTACGGGGCGACGCCGTTGGGGATCGCCGCGGCGGTCGCGGCTTCGCTCGTCGCGCCGGTCGTGCTCGGCCTCGCGGTCGGCTGGCTGTCCTTCTACCACCGCTCGACCCCGCTCTACGCCTCGGTGATCTCGCTCGTCGTCCCGATCGTGGTGGTGCAGCTCATCTACGCAGGCGGGGAATGGACCGGCTCCAGCAGCGGCCTCGTCGGCTTCGACGTGCTGCCCTTCGAGATCGAGGGCTATTTCCGCCTCGCGGCCCTGTTCCTGATCGTCGTCACGCTGGCGGCCTGGATCCTGGTGCGCTCGGATGCCGGCCGCGCCCTCGTGGCGCTCCGGGACAACGAGGCGCGCTGCGCCTATCTCGGCCTCAACCCGCGGCGCCTGCAGATCCGGCTGACCGCGGCGCTGGCCGGAGTCGCGGGCCTCGCGGGCTTCCTGTTCGCCAACGCCTCGGCGGTCGTCGCGCCGGAGAATGCCGGATTCCTGTTCGGCACGGAACTCGTGATCTGGGTGGCGCTCGGCGGCCGGGGCACCCTGCTCGGCCCGGTGCTGGGCACCATCGCCATCGACTACCTCGCGGCGAACCTCTCGGGCGACCTGCCGTTCCTGTGGCAGCTCCTCCTGGGCACGGCCTTCGTGGTCATCATCATCCTGCTGCCGGGCGGCCTCGCCGACCTCGTCGGCCGCCTCTGGCGCGTGCTGCCGATCGGCCGTCGCAGGCCCGCGCCGCCGCGCCTCGTCGCGCGGGCGGCCGCGACCGAGGCGACCGGGACCGAGGCGACCGGGACCGAAATCCCGATCCTCAAGGTCGAGAACCTCGCCAAGGCCTACGGCGCCCTGACGGTGCTGGAGGCCATCGATCTGGAGATCCGGGCGGGGGAGCTCGTCAGCCTCGTCGGGCCCAACGGCGCCGGCAAGACCACGCTGATGCGCTGCCTCAGCGACGGCACCGAGCCGTTCAGGGGCGCCATCGCGGTCGGTGGCACGCCGATCACCGGGTTGACGCCGAACCGGATCGTCGGCCTCGGGGTCGGGCGCAAGTTCCAGGTGGCGAGCGTGTTCGAGAGCCTGTCGGTGGCCGATTGCCTGCGCCTCGCCCGGGCGGCGCATGACGGGCTGAGCCCGGTCGGGCAGGCGGAGACGCTGGGCCTGCCGCAGGCCGCCCTCGACGTGCTCCGCATGACCGGCCTCGACCGCCTGCTGACGCAGCCGACGCGCCTCCTGTCGCACGGCCAGAAGCAGGCGCTGGAACTCGCCATGGTGGTGGCGCTGGAGCCGCGGCTGATCCTGCTCGACGAGCCCACCGCCGGCCTGACCAAGGCCGAGCGCACCACCATCGGGGCCGTGCTCAAGGCGCTCACCGCCGAGGGCCGGATCGCCGCCGTTCTGGTCGAGCACGACCTCGACTTCGTGCGCGAGATCTCGTCGCGGATCGTGGTGCTGCACCAGGGCCGGCTCGTCCTCGACGGCACCGTGGAGGCGGTCGTCGGCTCCGAACTGGTCCGGACCATCTATGCGGGAGGCGGCCATGGTTGAGGCGGCGCGGCGAGCCGAGCCGGCGGAGGCGGCCCTCGCCCTGGACGGCGTATCGAGCGGCTACGGTGCCGTCTCAATCGTGAGGGACGTGTCCCTGTCGGTCGGGCCGGGGGAGATCGTGGCGCTGCTCGGCAAGAACGGCATGGGCAAGACCACCCTGCTCAAGACCATCCTGGGGATGGTGGCCCTGCGCGGCGGCGCGATCACGATCGGCGGGCAGGCGCTCTCCGGCCTCACCCCCGCCAAGCTGGTCGCGCTCGGCGTCGGCTACGCGCCGCAGGAGCAGCCCCTGTTCCAGGACCTGTCGATCCGCGACAACCTGCGCCTCGCGGTGCCCGCCGACCGGATGCTGCCGGAGGCGCTGGAGCGGCTGTTCGGCCACTTCCCGTTCCTGAAGGACCGCCTCGCCCAGCGGGCCGGCACCCTCTCGGGGGGCGAGCAGAAGATGCTGATCCTCGGGCGCGCCCTGATGCTGCGCCCACGCCTCCTGCTGATCGACGAGATCTCCGAGGGGGTGCAGCCCTCGATGGTCGAGCGGCTGCGCGGCGTGCTCCTAGCCGAGCGGGAGGCCGGCACCTCCATGCTGGTGGTGGAGCAGCACGTCGCCTTCGCGCTGGGGCTGGCCGACCGCTACGCCGTGCTGAAGCTCGGCGAGATCGTCGACAGCGGTTCCACCCGGGCGCCGGACGCGCAGGCGCGCGTCATCGACCATCTGGCGGTGTGAATCATGAGCGAACTCAACACCTTCTCGATCGCCGCCCGCTGTCCGCGGACCGGGCAGCTCGGCGTCGCGGTGGCGAGCGCCGTCCCGGCGGTGGGCGGGCTCTGCTCGTATCTCCGGGCCGGGATCGGGGCCGTCAGCACCCAGTCCTGGGTCAATCCTTACCTCGCCGCCCGCATCCTCGACGGGCTCGGTGCCGGGCTGGATCCCGAGGCGGCGCTGGCGGCGGCGCTCGCCACCGACGACCGGTCGGACCTGCGCCAGCTCGGCCTGGTCGACGGGCAGGGAAGGGCCGCCGCCTGGACCGGCGCCGGTTGCACGGCGGCGGCCGGTCACCGCACCGGGCCGGGCTACGCCGTCCAGGGCAACATGCTGACCGGCCCCGGCGTGCTCGACGCCATGGCGGAGACCTTCGAGGGCAGTGCCGGATGCGACCTCGACGAGCGGCTGATGCGCACCCTCGAAGCCGGTGACGCGGCCGGCGGCGACAAGCGCGGCAAGCAGGCTGCGGCCCTCAGGATCGTCGCCGGAGAGGATTATCCCTGCCTCGACCTGCGGGTCGACGAGCATGCCGCGCCCGTCGCCGAACTCCGCCGGATCCTCGGCATCGCCCGGCACCAGCTCGTGCCCTTCGTGGCGGGCATGCCGCGCCGGGACGGGCCCGCCGGCGCGCTGCCGGAGGCGGTCTCCGCCATGCTGCTCCGGCCGCCCGGAGAGAGGCCCGGTGCGACGCCGGCCGATGGACCGGATCCGGCGCCTGACGTCAACGGCCTGCCTCCGGGATCGGCCGAACGGATCGCGCACCTGCAGGCGCAGTTTGCGCCGATCCTGGCCGAGATCCGGACCCTGCGCGACCTCGACCTCACGCAGGTCCATCCCCCGGTCATCTTCGATCCGAGCCTGCCCTATCGCCGGGTGATCCATGACTGATGCCCTGTGGCAGTTGCCGATCACGGAGCTGGCCCGCCGGCTCGCGGCGCGAAACCTGTCGAGCGTCGAACTCGTCGGCGCCGCGCTCGACCGGATCCGGCGCCTGGACGGCGACCTTCAGAGCTTCGTCTGCCTGTCGTCCACGGCCCTCGACGCGGCGCGCGCCGCCGACGCGGAGATCGCCAAGACAGGCCCGCGCAGTCCGCTCCACGGCATCCCGATCGGCATCAAGGACAATTACACCACGGCCGACCTGCCCACCCGGGCCGGGACGGCGGTGGAGGGCCTGACCTTCCCGCAGGAGGACGGCCACGCCGTGGCGCGGCTGCGGGCGGCCGGCGCGGTGATCCTCGGCAAGACGCGCATGCACGAATTTGCCTGGGGTATGGTCACGCCGCCGACGCGCAACCCCTGGGACCCCGACCGGGTGCCCGGCGGATCCAGCGGCGGCTCCGGTGCGGCGGTGGCGGCCCGGCTCTGCCCGGCGGCTTTGGGCTCGGACACGGGCGGCTCGATCCGCATCCCCGCGGCCCTGTGCGGGATCGTCGGCCTCAAGCCGACCTTCGGCCGGATCGGCCGCTCCGGGATCGTCCCGCATTCCTGGTCCCTCGACCATGCGGGGCCGCTGACCCTGACTGTGGCCGATGCGGCGCTCCTGCTCCAGGCCCTCGCCGGCCCCGATCCGGCCGATCCGGCGGCCTCCGCGGCCCCCGTGCCGGATTACGCGGCCGGGCTCGGCGAGACGCTGCACGGCTTGCGGGTGGCGGTGATCCGCAACCACTTCTTCGAGGCGGTCGACGACGACGTCGCAGGGGCCGTCGAGGCGGCGATCCGGTTCTTCGCCGGGCAGGGCTGTTCGGTGCGGGATGTGGCGGTGCCGTCGCTGCGCTACGGGCTCGGCGCGATCTACGCGATCGAGCTGGCCTCCTCGACGGCCTACCACGAGAGCAACCTCGCGCAGGGCCACGTGGCGGGTTTCGCCGCGGATGTCCGCGACCTCGTGGAGATGGGCCGGTTCGTGACCGGCCCGGACTACCTGCGGGCCGAGCAGGCCCGGGCCTTGATCATGGCCGAGGTGGCCGCCGTGCTGGAGGAGGCCGACGTGATCGTCACGCCGACCGCGCCGCTGACCGCGTGGCGCGCCGACGAGACGTCCGTGACGATCGCCGGCCGGCAGGAGAGCGTCCTCGCCGCGTCCTGGCGCTTGACCTACCCGTTCAACCTGACCGGGCTCCCGGCGATCGCGCTGCCCTGCGGCTTCGACCGGCGGTCCCTGCCGATCAGCCTCCAGATCGCCGCGCGGCCCTTCGCCGAGGCCATGCTGCTCCGGTTCGCGCACCGGTACGAGCAGGCGCACGAGTGGCGGCGCCGGGTTCCGCCTGTGGCCCTGACCGAGCCGTAGGGGATTCAAACGTGCGCGCTTCTGGCGGGGCTGCGTGTGCGGTCAGGCGCGCATGCGCCGATGCCTCATCATGAGGCCGGCAAGGGCGATCGCGGCGAGCGCCGCGACGGCAAGGCCGGGCACGAGACCGGCGGGCACGTAGCGCAGGCTCAGCACCCCGCCTCCGGCCGGAATGACGGCCGACACGAGGAAGTCGTTGACGATCTCCACGGTCAGCGGCGCGCCGTTCCAGGACGCTGCGTAGCCGGGGTACCACGCGCGCGCCCAGACGACGCGACCACCCTCCGGCGAAGAGACCGCGTAGCGCCCCGACGACGCTCCCTCGGCCGCCGCGCCGACCGCGAAGCCGGGCGGCCCGGCCGACAGCGTTCCAGGCAGGGCGGAACCGCCGCCCACCCGCTCGAACAGCTCCGCGGCCACGCCGCTGCGCCGGGTCCAGCCCGGTCCGGCCACGTCCGCGAAGCCGTCCGCGCGCGGCCCGCGTTCCACCGCGACCCGCACCACGCGGGCGAGATCGAGGGTGCTGGCGCCGGTCACGGGATCCGGGTGCGCCAGGCGCCCGGCGGCCTCTGGACAGGTCGCCCCGCCGCGCCACATGCAGATCGCGCGAAAGCCCCGCATCGGCATGGGCGAGTAGCCGCCGACCACGGCGGTTCCGGTGAGCAGCGGCGTGTTGGAATGCGGCAGCTCGGTGAACAGGGCATTCCAGACCTCCGGCGCCATCGGGGTCCGGTGGTAATCCGGGTCGTGGAGGACCAGCATCGTGTCGCCCGCGGGCAGGGACGGAGCGCGGTAGGCCGCGCGCTCCATCGGCGCGGGCCATGTGCCGACCTGCTCGTTGACCGGCATGACCGTGGTGAGGATCGCGAAGATGCAAGCGTGGCTCGCCGCGATGAGCGCGAGCCGCGTCGTCCCCTCGGCCCGCAGCGCCAGCACGGCCGCCACGCCGACGAGCGCCGTCAGCAGGAGCTGGAGCGTGAGGAGGTCCGGATCGCGCGCGAGCGCGACCGCGCCCCCGATCGCGATGAGCATCAGCGTCCGGCCGGGCGCCCAGCGGTCGCGCGTCGCGCACCAGGCCGCCACGATCGTGAAGCCGATCTGGACGTAGGGCAGGAAACGGAACGGCCAGCGCAGCTGCGACACGCCGGGCGAGATCGCGAGCAGCGCGATCACCGCCGTCACGGCCAGCAGCAGGGCGACGCCCCGGCCCTCCGGCGCGTTCAGCCGCGCCCGGGAGGCGTTGATCAGCGCGGCCGGGACCCACCAGGACACGTACTGGGCCGGCGGCCCGACATGCATCTTCAGGCCGTCGAAGCCGAGCCAGGTCTCCGGCCAGACCGGCACGCCCATCGCCAGGAGCACGGCGGGCGGCGTCGACAGCATGTCGTGGAACAGCACCTCGGGCTGGCGGGAACTCGTGCCGATCGCGGCGGCGAGGGGCATCCAGGACGGGGCGGCGAGCAGCCCGCCGAGCCCGGCCGCGACGGCCGTGCGCACGCAGGACCGCCCGTCGCGCCCGGCCCAGAAGGCCAGCGGAAGACCGGCGCCGAGGCCGGCGATGATTGCCGCGTCGGAGAACGGCCAGCCGCTCGCGATCGTCAGGTAGACGGCGCCCGCAGCGATGGGCACGGAGCCCGGTGAGCGATAGGCGCGGATCAGCGCGGCGGCGGCCCAGGTCAGCCAGGCCGTGCTGACGAGGCCGGGGATCCAGTTGGTGGCGCCCCAGTAGATGATCCACCCGCTGGTCGCGGCCGTCAGCCCGGCCAGCACGGCGGCCGGCCGGCTCACGCCGACTAGGCGCGCCAGGGCGTGCGTGCCGCCGGCGAGCAGGCCGACATGCACGAGGGCGAAGAAGGATGCGGCGTGATCGAGCCGCGCGAACCCGTCGAGCACGAGGTAGAGCAGCAGGCTGACGGGGTTGAACAGCGCGTACTGGTACTCGGCGAGGAACGCCCCGCCCTGGAACAGGCGCGGCGACAGGAACGGCAGCTCCCCCGCCTTGATCAGCCGGGCGATCTCCAGGAACCCCGGCATGAAATAGGCTTGGTAATCGTCCGTGAAGTAGAAGGTCGGCGTGTGGGCGAGCGGGACCGCGGCGGTCGCGACGGCCAGACACGCCGTCAGCAGGCCCCAGCCGAGTTCGCCGCCGCGCGTGAGACCGACGGGCGCTGCCGCACCCGCGATGAGCCCGGCGCTCATCGCGTCCAGATCCCGAGGACGGATTTGCCTGCCCGGAACCCCAGCCAGGCATCGAGGTGGCGCGAGATGGGCACCAGCAGCCGATCCCAGGCGGCGATCTGCGCAGGCGTGGGCATCGCGCTGCGCAGGAGAAGGCGGTTGCCGAGGGAGGCGGCGAACCCGGCGGCATCGCGGTAGTCCAGCCGCACGGGCCGCAGGCCCTCCGGCGCGGCCGCGCGCAGGCTCGCCCGGGTGTAGCGCCGCTCGTGTCCGATCGCGCCGTCGAAGGGCGAGAACAGGACCGGATGGGCCGGCGAGAGCACGACGAGGTGGCCGCCCGGCGCGAGGCGCCCGGCCGCCCGCGCGAGCTCGCCCTGATCGTCGCGGATATGCTCCAGCACGTCGATGTAGAGGATGGTCTCGAAACGCTCGGCGGGGTCGAGGTCGCGCAGCGTTCCCCGCCGCGCCCGCGTGCGTGCGGGCAGCCCGCCCGAGGCGATCCGCGCGGCGAGGTGCGCGGCGAAGCGTCCGTCCGGCTCCAGACAGGTCCAGGCTTCGATGCCCGTCCGCTTGGCGAAGATGTCGGCCGTCGCGCCGAGCCCCGCACCGACATCGAGGACGCGGCCGCCGACGAACGGCGCGATCGCGTCCGACCAGTAGCGCTTCCAGTTGCGGGCCGCCGCGAAGAGTTCGAGTTCGGTCCCGACGTATTCGGACGGCGCCGAGGTTACGCCGCGCGCTGATCCGCTGGCCACTTCGCGTCTCCGTCTCGGGGCTCGACTTGGGGCTCGACTTGGGACCCGACTTGGGACCCGACTTGGGGCTCGACTTCGGGTGCGGCGGGCGCGTGCAGGAACCAGTGCGCATCGCGGGCCGGGACGATCTCGGGCAGGGCGCGCCGGTTGAGGTGGGCGGCCGCCGCCGTCGCGGCGAGCAGCGCCGCCTGGAACAGCACGACCAGGAGCAGCCCGCCCGCATTCGTCGCCCAGCCCGGCATGGCGAGGTCGGTGCAGAAGCGGACGAGCACCACGCCGATCATCGCGAGCATCACCCCGCACCCGAACACGGCCAGGAGCACGAGGAGGCGCACGAGGCAGACATCCTCGAACACCGCGATGGCGTTGAGCCCGTGCCGGATCAGACCCGTCGCGTTCATGGTCGAGCGCCCGGCGTAGCGCTGGCCGCGGTCGAGGGGGATGCGGCGGAGCGGCAGGCCGGAGCGGATCAGGCTCGCGGCGAAATGGCTCCACAGCGCCGGAGCATGGACGAGCCGGGACAGATGCGCCGGGGGGATCGCGCAGTAATGGCCGAAATCGATGCGCCGCCCCGTGCAGAGCCGGAAGACGAGCTTGAACAGCCCGTAGCCGAGGGCGAACCGCGCGCCCTCGAAGCGACGGCGGCGCCGGGCGCAGATCACGGCGTCGGGGTGGGCCTCGGCTTCCGCGACCAGAAGCGGGATCTGCTCCGGCGGATCCTCGCCGTCGCCGTCCATGACGACGACCGCGCGGTAGGCCTTCGCCCGCAGGCTCGCCTGCACGAGGCCGACCGCGATCGCGCGCTGATGGCCGAGGTTGGTGGCGAGCACGACCGGACGCAGCCACGAGCGGCAGGATTCGGCCGCGACCTCGGCGAGCGCGCGCTCGCCCGATTGCCAGGACCCGTCATCGACGACGATGAGCTCGGCATGGAGATCGGCCGCCGCCAGGACGGTGTCGATCGCCTGGGCCAGGATGCGGAAGGCGGCCCAGTCGTTGAAGACCGGTACCACGATGGCGATCGGGCGCGGATCGCGCGCCGGTGCATCCGCATTGGGGCGGAGGGCGCTCAGTTCGCTGGCGACCCGGGCGAACCGCTCGACCTCGCTCGGCTCCATGCTGCTCCCCGCATCGTCCCCGCTGGCAGAGGCCCGCGCGGGAGACGTGAAGGCTCGGCGAGCTGGGTAAAGATTGGCTTAAGAGCGTCTTTTTGGGACTTAAGCGGGCGTCGAAATGGATCTCTTGGGCCCGCTAAAACGGTATCTGGCGAGCCTAACCCGGGTGCGGGTTCAGTACCGGACGTTGGCGATGCCGCCGCCGCTCCGGCCGACGACGCTCCGGATCACCTCCCGGGTGGACGGGCTGAGGCCGCCATCGCCGCGCAGGCGGCGCCCATCTGCCCGGTCGAGGCGCGCGACGTCGTCCGAGCACCGGCCGAGCGCGTCGCGGACCCGCGCCGACAGGGGCGCACCCCGCGGCGCCGGTGCGCCGCTCAGCTCGAACCGGAGGCAGGAGGCGAGATAGCCCTTCAGGTCGTCGAAGGCGGCGGCCTTTGCGCCGGTCGTGAGGACGAGGACGAGCAGGGCGGATCGGGCGAGCATCGGGCGCTCCGGGCGGGATCGGTCGAAGCGGACAACGCGCGAGCGCGGCTTTGGTGGCCGGGGTTTCCGGCTCCGGACCGCGGCGCTCGCCCGCGCCGCGCGGGGATTGGCTCGGCTCGACCCTGGCCCGGCTCCCCGGTCCCTCAGCGCCGCCGCGGAAAGGCCCGCGCGCTCCGATCGCGGCCTGCCTCAGGCGTTATCGCCCCGGATCGCCGCGATCACCGCGTCGGTGACCTGCCGGGTGGTAGCCTGACCGCCGAGATCGGGCGTGTGCAGGTTCGGATCCGCGGTCACGCGCTCGACCGCGCGCATCAGCCTTTGGGCCGCCGGCGTCTCGCCGAGATGCTCCAGCATCTGGCAGGCCGTCCAGAAGGTCGCCACCGGGTTGGCGATGCCCTTGCCGGTGATGTCGAAGGCCGAGCCGTGGATCGGCTCGAACATCGACGGGAAGGTCCGCTCGGGGTTGATGTTGGCGGTCGGCGCGATGCCGAGCGACCCGGCAAGCGCCGCCGCGAGGTCCGACAGGATGTCGGCGTGGAGGTTCGTCGCCACGATCGTGTCGAGGGTCTCGGGCTTCGTCACCATGCGCATGGTCATGGCGTCGACCAGCATCTTGTCCCAGGTGACGTCGGGGAAGTCCCGGGCGACCTCGGCGGCGATCTCGTCCCACATCACCATGGCGTAGCGCTGGGCGTTCGACTTGGTGACCACGGTCAGCAGCTTGCGCGGACGCGACCGGGCGAGCTCGAACGCGTAGCGGATGATCCGGTCGACGCCCGAGCGGGTCATCATCGAGACGTCGGTGGCGACCTCGTTGGGATGGCCCTGGTGGACCCGGCCGCCGACGCCGGCATACTCGCCCTCCGAGTTCTCGCGCACGATCACCCAGTCGAGCTCCGGCCCCGAGACGTTGCGCAGCGGGCTGGTGATGCCCGGCAGGATCCGGGTCGGGCGGACATTGGCGTACTGGTCGAAGGGCTGGCAGATCGCGAGGCGCAGGCCCCAGAGGGTGATGTGGTCGGGCACGTCCGGCGCGCCGACCGCTCCGAAGAAGACCGCGTCGTGGTTGCGGATCTGGTCACGGCCGTCCGCCGGCATCATGACGCCGTGCGTCTTGTAGTAGTCCGAACCCCAGTCGAAATGGTCGAACTGGAACCGGAAGGTGCCGGTCTTCTCGGCCAGGGCGTCGAGCGCCTCGATGCCGGCGGCGATGACCTCGACGCCGATGCCGTCCGCCGGAATGGCCGCGATGGTGTAGGTCTTCATGGTGGGTCTCCGAGGAAAGGATATCAGCGCAGAGCGACGGGAGCCTGCACCGTGCGGCGCCCGGCGCGGGCAACGACGAGGGTCAGGATCGCTGAAAGCAGGAGCAGGGCGGCCACGAACATCAGGCCGCCCGCGAAGCTGCCGGTCCGGTCCTTGATCCAGCCGATCATCCAGGGGCCGACGAAGCCGCCGAGATTGCCCACCGCGTTGATGGTGGCGATGCCGACGGCCGCGGCCGGGCCAGAGAGGAACAGCGTCGGCATCGCCCAGAGGGGCGGCTTGGCGGCGCTGATCCCGACATTGACGAGGCTCAACGCGGCGATGACCGCCACCACCGAGGCGGCGCCGCCGGCGAGCATCAAGCCCAGCGACGCGGCGAGGCAGGCGATCACCACGTGCCACGTGCGCTCGCCGCTCCGGTCGGAATGGCGCGCCCACAGGATCATCGCCACCACCGCGACGGTCGGCGGCACCGCGTTCAGCAGGCCGACCGCCATGGTCGACAGGCCCAGCCCCTTGATGATCTGCGGCGCCCAGATGCCGAGGGTGTAGAGCCCGGCCGAGGTGCCGAAATAGACAAGGGCGAGCGCCAGCACGCGCAGGTCGGTGAGCCCGCCCAGCAGATCGTGGCGCGCCTGCACCCGCCGCCCGGCCCGCTCGGCCTTCATCTCGTCCACGAGCCAGACGCGCTGGTCGTCGGCGAGCCACGTCGCCATCTCGGGCCGGTCGGTCAGGTAGACCAGCACGAGGAGCCCGAGGATCACCGCGGGCACCGCCTCGATGAGGAACATCCACTGCCAGCCGTGCAGGCCCAGGATACCCTCCATCCCGAGGAGTGCGCTCGACAGCGGCGAGCCCAGCAGCACCGAGACCGGCGCCGCAGCCATGAACAGCGACACGACCGCGGCCCGGTAGCGGATGGGGAACCAGGAACCGAGATAGAGGATGATGCCGGGGAAGAAGCCGGCCTCCGCGGCGCCGAGCAGGAAGCGCAGGCCGTAGAAGCTCATCTCGCCCTGGATGAACGCGAAGGCGCCGGAGACGAGCCCCCAGGTGATCATCACGCGGGCGATCCAGAGCCGGGCGCCGACCCGGTCGAGGATGATGTTCGACGGGATTTCGAACAGGAAGTAGCCGAAGAAGAAGATGCCGGCGCCGAAACCGAAGACGGACGCGGAGAAGCCGAGATCCTTGTTCATCGTCAGGGCCGCGAAGCCGATATTCACGCGGTCGATGAAGGCGACGAAGTACAGGAGGCAGATGAACGGGATCAGGCGCCACGCCACCCGACGCATGGTGGCCTGCTCGAGCGAGCGCTCCATCGTGTCCTCCCGCCGCCGGATCGGCGCGTCCATTGCGCGCCATCTTCCATGCAAGCTTGAATACGGGTAGATCCGGGGCTGCGGCGTGTCAACGACCGTTCCGTGGCCGAGGTGGACGCGGTAAGTCCGGCCGGCGAAGGGGAGACGGTCGATGGCGCGGGCGCGGCCCAATGGGGATCCGGAGGTGCAGGGCGCCGCGGAGAGCGAGAAGCGCGGCTCCCTCGTCGACGACGCCTACGCGGCGATGCGCAGCGCGATCCGCGACGCCAGCTTCGCCCCGGGCTATCAGGCCTCCGAGCAGGAGATCGCCCTGCGGCTCGGCATGAGCCGGACGCCGGTCCACGAGGCGGCGATCCGGCTGCAGGAGGATGGGTTGGTGCGCGTCCTGCCGCGCAAGGGGATCCTGATCCTCGCTTTGGCGCCCGACGACATGCGCGAGATCTACGATGTCGTCATCGCCATGGAGGGACGGGCCGCCGAACTGGTGGCGGCGCTTCCCGAGGCGGCGCGACTGGCGGCCGCGCAGACGCTCGACGCCCACACGGATGCGATGGCGGCGGCGCATGCGCGCGGCGACCTGCCGGGCTGGGGCTTGGCCGACGCGGCCTTCCACGCGGCGCTGATCGCGCAGGCCCGGAACGGGCGGATGAGCCGCATCGTGCAGGCGATCAACGACCAGTCGCACCGGGCGCGGATGCTGACGCTGAATCTCAGACGAACTCTGGACGCTTCGATCGCGGAGCACCGGCGGATCGCGGAGGCCATCCGCGCCGGGACCGCCGACGCGGCCCTCGACGCTGCGCGCCAGCATCGCATCCGGGCCCGGAACGAGCTGCTGCCGCTGCTGGACAGCTACGGGCTCAAGCACCTGTAGCCCATCGCGGGCACCGGATGGGGCAGGGGCCTATCGCTGTCGCAGGAATCCCGTCCGCCGTGCCGCCGCGGGGAGGCGGCGCCAGCCCCGCTTCCGTCCGAATGACCGGCGCGGATCGGGCTGAGCCGTTTCCATGTCCCGCCGGACCACCCTGGGCCGGTACGCCGCGCCGACCGCCACCAGGGCGGCGACGCCGATCAGGGCAATCAGCGTGGCGCCCCAGAACAGGTTCTCGAACATCGCGCAGACCCCGGCGAGGATTTTCGCCGCGCCGATATTACACGATCAGCAATTTCTGTCGAAACTGGACGATTGTTGATCGGGGGCATCCGCAGAAGATCTTTCGGCGTCGGACTGTGGATAGCGGCGAAACATAGCGCGCCGGCTCGGCATCGCGCGGCCTGACCGCGGGAATCGGAGCCCGATCCGGCGGCCCCGCATGGCGAAGCCGCGAGGGCGCCATCCGGTCGCTCCCCCGCGCCCCGGCGAACGCATCAGCCGTCGCGGCGCGATTCCGGCGCGCGCGAATCGCGGGAGGGGGCGGTGAACAAGAGTTCCGCACCCTGCGCAGAAATGCAGCATCGTGCTGCCGCGAGGGGCTCTTTGTTTCCAGATTTCAGGATACATTTCGAAATATTTCTTGTATTTCTGAAAACACCTCGGCCAACCTACGGTATTTCGTGGCACAAAAATCACATTGATCAGCGGCAATAGCCTCTTGGATCCAAATTCTATTGTTCCACGGCCGCTGCCTGCGCATGATGGAAGCGCCTTCAGGAACCGCGCAGCGCGGGCCGGATGAGCCCGCCGCTCAAGACGCGGACCGAACACACGAAACGCGGAGAGACCCGGAGAACCGGGCGTGTCCGCTCCATTGGGTCTCGAAGCTTTGGAGATATCGATGAAGCTCTTGAAGAGCTCGCTGCTCGGGTCGGCTGCCGCGTTCGCGGCGGTGGGCGCCGCGCACGCCGCCGATCTGCCGGTCAGGAAGGCCGTGCCGGTCGAGTATGTCCGGGTCTGTAACGCCTACGGTGCGGGCTTCTTCTACATCCCCGGCACAGACACCTGCCTGCGCATCTCGGGTCGCGCCCGGTTCGAGGGGGCGTACCAGACCAGCTACTCGCGTCAGGCCGGTCCGAACGTCGGCGACACGTCGGGCTATCAGGGCCGGATGCGCATCAACCTCGATGCCCGCACCCAGACCGCCTACGGCACGCTGCGCGCCTTCGTGCGTCTCGATGCCGGCGCCCGCACCGGCTATTCCGGCGTCGGCACCTCCGGTACCCAGCAGCGCATCGGCCAAGCCTACCCGGGCATCGGCACCGACAGCTTCGGCCGTGACCAGCAATTCGCCAACGTCGACAAGGCGTTCATCCAGTTCGCCGGGCTCACCGCCGGTCGCGCCTCCTCGTTCTTCGACTTCTACGCCCACGACTTCGAGTTCGCCGGCGCGACGCTCGGCTCTGACGTGTTCTCGACGAACCTGCTGGCCTACACCGCCACGATCGGCAACGGCCTGTCGGCGACGATCTCGATCGAAGACCCGGTCTTCCGCCGGACCCCGATCTTCTCGCCGTTCAACGTCGCCGCCACGCTCAACACCGGCAGCGTGTCGAATTTCGGCGTGACCAACCAGCCGACCCCGGTCTTCGTCGGCTACACGAACGGCGTTCCGACCCGTTACGGCAACGTCGACACGATCGAGCGCGAGCGGATGCCCGACTTCGTCGGCGTCGTGCGCCTCGACCAGGCCTGGGGCTCGGCCCAGCTCTCCGCCGCGACCCACGAGCTGAACATCGGCAACCTCTCGACCGCCGCCAGCACCGGGACGGGCTCCATCGTGGCGCCCGCCCATACCAACAGCGTGTTCGGCTGGGCCGTTCAGGGTGGCCTGAAGATCAACACGCCGTTCATCGCCCCGGGCGACTCCCTCTACCTGCAGGGCGCCTACGGCGACGGCGCGCAGATGTACACCGGCTACTGCGCGTATACGGGCTGCTACACGCAGAGCACGCAGACGATTCAGGGCCAGAAGTTCAACCAGTACTTCTCGGACGCGACCGTCAACCCGTATACCGGTCAGCTACAGACCTCGCAGAGCTTCACGGTCACGGCCTCGTACCTGCACTACTGGACGCCGGAATGGCGCTCGGCCTTCTTCGGCTCCTACGGCGAGCAGGACTTCTCGGCGACCGCCCGTTACCAGCAGGGTCAGCTCTACGGCCTCGTGAGCGGCCTGTCCGGCAGCAACCCGTTCGGCTCGAACGCGGTGGGCACGCCCGGCACCCGGTTCTTCCAGCTGAGCCAGGCCCTGCGCGACACCTACCAGTTCGTGGCGGGCGGCAGCATCATCTGGTCGCCGGTCAAGGATCTCGATATCGGCGTGGAGGCCTTCTACACGCAGATCGGCCTGAAGAGCGGCCGGGCGATCGACCTCGACAAGAGCCCGACCGCCTACGCGAACATCGCTGGCATCAACAACGGAAGCTTCGCCGTGGCCACGGCCTCGAAGGACTCGGTCTCCCAGGTCCGCTTCCGCGTCCAGCGCGACTTCTGATCACCATTGGCGATCGGAAAACGGCCCCGGCGCTCTCGGCACCGAGGCCATCGAACCACCCTCGTGCAAACGAAGACTTGCAGCCCGGCCTCGTGCCGGGCTCTTTTGCGTGCGCACGCCCGCGCACATCAATCCTGTCGCGCGTCGATCCGGCCGAGACTGATCTCGCGGATCCCAAGCTCTTCGTGCGGGAAATTCGATCTTGGTCTAACTTAGGATAGAGCAACTCGACGGCTGCCATGGGATTCCGGACCCATGACAAGCGCTGGCACCCAGACATCGCAATACGTCATTACCGCCCGGGGGCAGAAGGGCGATGTCCGGCAGACCAGGGCCCGGGCCGCGAGCGCGGTCGTGCTGGCCCGAACCTGGATCGCCGCCGGCTACGAGTCGGTGCAGATCATCGATCCCCTGGGTCACGTTCTCAGCCCGGATCGTTACCGGATCAAGATCATGAACGGCGGCCGGTTCTTCTGCTGAGCCATCTTGCGCGCGGGGACGCCGAGCTTCGTCGCCTGCAACGCGCGGACCCTGTGTCCAGAGGGAGACGCCCGGCATCGCCGGGGGCGCGTCCCGACACGATTTACGAAGCGTTCATCCTCGGGGTGTCCCATTCGAGCCTCAGAGGCCTGAACGAGGATGCGATGCCGAGCGAGACGACCGAGCCGCAGGGCCCGATCCTGGAACCGTGGCGCATCGTGGCGCTGGCGCTGATCGTCGCCGCCGGCATGCTGTTCGTCCACTTGATCGTGCCCGCCGACGCCTCCGCGGATTCGGGCAAGGCGGTGCCGGCCGCATTGCATAGCCCGCAGCCGTAGATCGGCGGTCCGAGCCTTCATTCACCCGGCGGTGGGGCACCGCCGGCCTTGTCGAGGGCGGTCGCCGCCGCCTTCGGATCGCGCCGCGACGAGGCGACCACCGCCTTCTCCCCCCATGTGCCTTGAGCGCTTCCAGGAAGGCCGTCCAGTCGGCGCGGCCGCTTTCACGCGATCGTCAGCTCGGCTGAGTTTAGGGCCGTCCTATTGCAGCGGCAGCGGGATCGCCTCGACGGCGACCTCGCCGATCCCGTGGGCCGCCAGGGCGGTGCGCAGGGGCTCGGTCAGGCAGGTCCCGGCCGTGAAGGCCCCGTGCGCGGTCCCGTGTGCGGCGTCGTGCCGCTCCGCCTCCCGCGGCGCGGCGCCGATCAGCTGCACGACGCGGCGGGCGATGGCCGGCGCCGGATCGATCCAGGTCACCGGCCAGGGGGCGAGGGCTTCGAGGCGCGGCAGCAGCAGCGGGTAATGGGTGCAGGCGAGGCAGACCACGTCGGTGCGCCGCCCGTCCGCGTCGGTGACGAAGCAGGGCGCGATCTCGGCCGCGAGGGTGGCGTCGTCCACGGGGGCGCCGGCGAGTTCGGCCTCGGCGTAGCCGGCGAGGTTCCGGGCACCGACCAGGGTGACCGTGCAGGCGCCGGCATAGGTGGCGATCAGGTCGCGGGTGTAGGAGCGGGCCACCGTCCCCGGGGTCGCCAGCAGGGAGACGAGCCGCGAGCGCGTGGCCGCGGCGGCCGGCTTGATCGGCGGCACCACGCCGACGAACGGGGTCGTGAAGCGCTGCCGCAGGGCGGGGAGCACCACGGTCGAGGCGGTGTTGCAGGCGATCACCACGAGGTCGGGGCGATGGGTGGCGACCAGGCGGTCCATGACGGTGAGCACCCGGGCGACGAGGGCCGCCTCGGTGAGCCGGCCATACGGGAAGGCGGCATCGTCGCCGACATAGACGTAGCGGGCATCGGGCCGCGCGCGCCGCACGGCGTCGAGCACGGTGAGGCCGCCGAGCCCGGAATCGAAGACCAGGATGGTCGGCTCGGCGGCGCAGCGCAGAGCCGCGGCAGAGAGGCTGGCCCCGGCCATCAGATCGATCCGCATGAGACTTCCGGACTCCTCGCGAGGGTCCCGAGATTCGGCATCGCTGGTTAAGGCCGCCTCACTGCGGCGACAGAAAGGCCCACGATTCCCAACCCGCCGCGTTAACCGCGCCGCCGCGGTGGCGAAGACACCTCCGGCAACACCGGTCCCGCGGACTCCGCCTGTGGAGGTTGTCGGACCAAGGCCGAGACATATCTTCTGCGCGCCGCACGGGGGCAAGGAAACAGTTCCCGGCAAGGCCCGAAAAAGGGAACGATCGTCATGGCAGCGACGGCCGCACTGCGCGCGGACGACCCGCGCGATCCGAGGGTACCGGCTTTCCCGCCGCCGCCCGTCTCGGCCCGCCCGATCGACCGGGCCGCCTGGATCGCCGCCTACCGGCAGGTCCGGGGCGAGACCGAGCGCCGGGCTGCGCCGCTCTCCGCAGAGGACCAGCAGGTCCAGTCCATGGCGGATGCCAGCCCGACCAAGTGGCACCGGGCGCACGTGACGTGGTTCTTCGAGCAGTTCCTTCTCAGCGAACACCTGCCGGGCTACGCGATCTACGATCAGCGCCTGCACTACCTGTTCAACTCGTACTACGTGGCGGCCGGGCCGCGGCAGCCGCGCATCCAGCGGGGCATGATCACCCGCCCGACCCTCGCGGAGGTCACGGCCTACCGGGCCCATGTCGACCGGGCGGTGGAGGCGCTGCTCAGTCAGGCTTCGGACCGCGCCCTGGAGGCGGTGCTGCCGATCCTCGAGATCGGGCTCTATCACGAGCAGCAGCATCAGGAGCTTCTGCTCACCGATATCCTGCACGCCTTCGCGCAGAATCCGCTGAACCCGGCCTACGACCCGGACTGGCGTTTCCCCAAGGCCGCGGCCCAGCCGGGCCAGACCCGGCTCGACCGGGGCATCGCCTGGATCGGGCACGAGGGACCGGGCTTCTCCTTCGACAATGAATCGCCCCGCCACGAGACGCTGATCCAGCCCGGCCGGATCGACCGGGCGCTGGTGACCAACCGCCAGTGGCTCGCCTTCATGGAGGATGGCGGCTACGCCAAGCCCGAGCTGTGGTTGTCGGACGGCTGGTATGCCGGTCCGGCCGAGGGCTGGGAGGCCCCGGGCTACTGGCGCCGGACCGGCGACGGCTGGGCCACCATGACGCTCGGCGGCGAGCGCCGGGTGGAGCTCGACGCGCCCGTCACCCATGTCAGCTACTACGAGGCCGACGCCTATGCCCGCTGGGCCGGCCGCTTCCTGCCGACCGAGTTCGAGTGGGAGGTCGCGGCCCGCGACGGCGGCCTGCCGGACGCCTTCGGCCTCGTCTGGCAATGGACCCGCAGCGCCTACGTCGCCTATCCGGGCTACCGGCCGTTGCCGGGCGCCCTGGGCGAGTACAACGGCAAGTTCATGAACAACCAGTTCGTGCTGCGCGGCTCCTCGGTGGCTACGCCCGACGGCCATGCCCGGCTGCCGTACCGCAACTTCTTCTATCCGCACCAGCGCTGGCAGTTCACGGGCCTGCGCCTCGCCGACGCCGCCTGACGCGCCCCGGAGCGACCCTTGACCATCAACCCGACCTTTTCCGACGCGCAGCCGGTCGCCCCGGACTTCCTGGACGACGTGCGCGCGGGTCTCTCCCGCCCGCAGAAGGCGCTCTCGCCAAAATACTTCTACGACGCTGCCGGCTCGGACCTGTTCGAGAAGATCACCCGGCTGCCGGAATATTACCCCACCCGCACCGAGATCGGGATCCTGGACGGGCGGGGACCGGAGATCGCCGCGCTGCTGCCGGCCGGCGCCGCCCTGGTCGAGTTCGGCAGCGGCTCGACCGTGAAGCTGCGCCGGCTGCTGCGGCACCTCGACAAGCTCGCGGCCTACGTGCCGGTGGACGTCTCCGGCGAGTTCCTGTGCGCGCAGGCCGAGACCCTGAGCGCCGATTTCCCGCATCTGCGCGTCGAACCGGTGGTGGCCGACTTCACCCGGGATTTCGACCTGCCCGAGAACCTCGCGGGCCTGCCCCGGGCCGGCTTCTTCCCGGGCTCGACCATCGGCAATTTCGAGCCCGAGGAGGCGGAGGCGCTGCTCGCCCGGTTCGGCCGGATCCTGGGCTCGGGCGCTCACATGATCGTGGGCGTCGACCTCGTGAAGGACGCCGCCACCCTGGAGACCGCCTACGACGATGCGGAGGGCGTCACGGCGGCGTTCAACCTCAACCTGCTGACCCGGATCAACCGCGAACTCGCGGGCCGCTTCGACCTCGACGCCTTCGCCCACCGGGCGGTGTTCAACCGCCAAGCCTCGCGGATCGAGATGCATCTCGTCGCCCGCGACGCGCAGGACGTGGCGGTGGGCTCCGACACGTTCGCGTTCGCGGCGGGCGAGACGATCCACACGGAGAGCAGCTACAAGTACACGGTGGAGACCTTCCGGGCTTTGGCCGAGCGGGCCGGCTGGCGGTGGATCCAGGTCTGGACGGACGCGGACGGCCTGTTCTCGGTCCACGCCCTGCGGCTGGATTGAGGATCGGGGCGGCCCGGACGATGGGGGTCCGGCCGCCCTGGTTCATCCTCGTCGCCCCCGCGCTCGGTGCGCTCGCGGGCCTGCTCTACGGGGCAATCTTCGACGTCGGCCCCCTGACCGGCGCGGCGATCCGCGGCGCGATCATCGGCACGCCGATCATGCTGTACGAGCGCCGGCTCCTGGTCCCCGCCCTGCGGGAGCGGATCCGGAGCCTCGCCACGCCCCTGTTCCTAGTCGCGACGGTCGCACTCTACATCGGCCTGATCGTGGCCGGGAACGCGCTTGCCAGCACGGTGCTCAACCGCCTGTTCCGCTTCATGTACAGCGATCGGAACGCCATGCTGATGACCGATACCGGCCTGCTCTACGCGCTCGCCATCTCAGGCATCGTGGTGTTCGTGTTCCGCGTCCGCGACCTGATCGGTCCCGGCGTGTTCGCGAACCTGCTGATCGGACGCTACCACCGGCCGATCCGCGAGGAGCGGATCTTCCTGTTCCTCGACGTGACCGGCTCGACGCGTTTCGCCGACCGGCACGGCGACCGGGCGGCGCAGGCCTATCTCGGGCAGGTGTTCAACGCCCTGGCGCTGCCGGTCTCCCGGGCGCGGGGCTCCATCGACGACTATATCGGTGATCTGGCGCTGGTGACCTGGACGATGGAACGCGGCATCCGCGATGCCGCCTGCCTGGCCTGCGTGTTCGACTTCCAAGCGCGCCTCGCCGCCGAGGCCGAAGCCTGGCGGAGCCGCTTCGGGCAGGTGCCGGAATTCCGGGCGGCGCTGCATTGCGGCCCGGTGGTCACCGCCGAGATCGGGCTGGAGCGGCACAAGATCGCGTATTTCGGCGATACGGTGAACACGACCGCGCGGCTGGAGGCGCTCTCCAAGACGCTGGGCGTCCCCGTGCTGGTCTCGACCGATCTGCTCGACCGGATCGGGACGCTGCCCGCCGATCTCGTGGCGGAGGATCTCGGCGCCCACACCCTGCGCGGGCGGGAGGCGCCGCTCGCCGTCGCGGCGATCCGGCGGCGGAAGCGGGCGGAACCAGACCGTTTCAAATGATCTGCGCGGATCGGATGCTTTCGCATCGCGCTCGTTGTGCGCCGGCCTTCCCGGACGCCTGGAACGCGGTGGAAGGTGATCCGGGATCCGGCAGACGACGTCGCGAAGCGCCGATCTGGATCAACCTGTGCCGCTGGCGCGGCATTTCGTGTGCTGGGTCCCGGATCAGGTTCCGCTGACGCTCCACCTGACCGGGAAAGGGCGCGCTCAGCCGAGTTCCTGGAAGGGACCGGAGAGGGGTCATGCCCCTATCCCCGGTATCCCCGCTCTCGGCGACGCGAAGCCGTCAGTTCAGGTAGGTGCGGATCCAGTTCGGGGAGAGGATCTCGCCCTCCTCGGTGATGATCCAGGGCTGCTTGGCCGGGTCGCTGAGCGCACCGGCAGCGGCGTTGATCGCCTCGCGCAGGGTGTTGAACCGCTCGGGCTGCGCCAGCGGGGCGCTGGCCGGGGCCGTGCGCCAGATCGTCAGATCGGCGGGCCGTTCCAGAGCTTCGGTTTCCATGGGTACTCGTCCTTCCGAACCGTGTGCGACCGTTCAGATACCCGCCGCCAGCCTGAGCGAGGTCGGCGCGGGGATCGAGGGTCTGAGCGTCAAAGCAAGCATCTCTGCGGCGGCTTTGCGATCAATTCGGGCGGTTTCCGAAACCAGCGCTTCTCGCGAAAGCACGATGGACGCAGTGGTCGCGTTCTACCAATCCGTATTGAGCGCGTACGGGCTGCCGAGAACTTACGAGAATTGTGGCCCTCGAATGATGACCATTCCGTTAGCCAGTTCGTTCCGCCCGCCGGCGTGCGCCAGAACACACCCGAGACCCACCGGCGGCGGTACGCACCTGTGTTGACGCTTCGATCCTGAACGCGCACTTAAGGCCCGCGCCCGCCGACCTTATCCCTCGGCCCTCTCTCGGAGACATCCGTGCCGGATCGTACCGTGCGCCTCGTGCTCGCCGCGGTCCTGGTCCTGCTGGCGCTCTACGTGGCCCAACCCTACCTGCAGCCGCTGCTCTATTCTGCGGACACGCCCCGGGCCGTGACCGCCCGCGGCGATCTCGCGCAGTCCGAGCAGGCCACGATCCGGCTGTTCGAGCAGGCGAGCCCGTCCGTGGTTCACGTCTTCGCGCAGGGCGCCGCGCAGAATCGCGACCTCCTCGACCTCGACGACGAGGGCGGCGAGCAGGGCGGCGGCACGCAGACCGGCACCGGCTTCGTCTGGGACGGGGCCGGCCACATCGTCACCAACACCCACGTGGTGCAGAACGCCGCGCAGAGCGGCGGCTCCGTCTCGGTCCGGCTGAGCGACGGGACCGTGGTGCCCGCGACCCTGGTCGGGCTCGCGCCGTCCTACGACCTCGCGGTCCTGCGGCTCGGCCGGGTGACGCACATGCCGCCGCCGCTGGCGATCGGCACCTCGGCGGACCTCAAGGTCGGGCAATCGACCTTCGCGATCGGCAACCCGTTCGGCCTCGACCATACCCTGACCACCGGCGTCATCAGCGCAGTCCGGCGGCGGATGCCGACCAGCGAGGGGCGGGAGGTGGCGGGCGTCATCCAGACCGACGCGGCGATCAACCCCGGCAATTCCGGCGGGCCGCTGCTCGATTCCGCCGGCCGGCTGATCGGCGTCAACACCGCGATCGTGTCGCCCTCCGGGGCGAGCGCCGGCATCGGCTTCGCGATCCCCGTCGACGTGGTGAACCGGATCGTGCCGGAACTGATCAAGGTCGGCCGGGTGCGCAACCCCGGCATCGGCATCATCGCCGCCCAGGAGGCCGCCACGGCGCGGCTCGGCATCGACGGGGTGGTGATCGTGCGGGTCCTGCCCGGCTCGCCCGCCGCGAAGGCCGGGCTGCGCGGCGTCGATCCGCAGACCGGCGATCTCGGAGACGTGATCGTGGAGGCCAATGGCAATCCGGTTCACCGCCTTGCAGACCTCACCGCCGCGATCGAGGAGGCGGGACTCGGCGCGGCCGTGGCCCTCAAGGTCGAGCGCGACGGAAGGGTGCGACAGGTCCGGATCACCACCGCGGATGTCGCGGAGAACCGCCAATGAGCATGCCTGTCCGCCTCGCGCTCCTTCTCGTGCTGACCGCCGGAGCCGCCCACGCCGCCGGGCAGCCCGCGCGCGCCCGCCTCTGCCCGGAGAACCTGCCCGAGGGCGTCCGATTGCCGCCGCAGCCCGGCTGCACGGATACCGCCCGCACGCCACCGACGCGCCGGCAGGGGGTCTACGACCTCGGCGACGGCACGACGCTTCAGATCGGCGGCCGCGCCTCCGCCGAATATGGCGTGCGGCGCTGAGCATGGCGCTGTTTGCCGGCCTGCTCGCGTGCCTGACGCTCTGGTGGCTGTCGAAGAACGGCAACGGCCTGGGGCGGCGCCTGAAACGCGCCCTCGGCCAGGGCGTCGGCGCCGTGACCGGCGGAACCCAGACGCGCACGCTCGGCGCGGTGTCGCTGCTGGCCGGCGGCTTCCTGCTGCTGCACGGCAACCTCGTCCTGGCGGCGCTGCTCGGCCTGAGCGGCGTCTGGATGATCGAGGGGCAGGACTCGATGACGGCCCGGCTGCGCCGCATGATCCGGCCGGCGACCGCCGGCCGGCCAAGGGATTCGCAAAAGTCCCGGGATCCCCGGGATTCCCACGCTCCACAGGCTCCCCCGGCTCCCCAGGATCCCTACCAGTCCCAGGACCGCCGCTTCCGCACGACGCTGATCGAAGCGCATCTGCGCCCGGATGGCAGCCTGCGCACCGGCCGCGTGACCGCGGGACCCCTGGCCGGGGCATGGATCGACGCCATGCCGAACGAGGCCGTGGTCGGTCTGCTGCGGCTCTGCCGCGTGCGCGATCCGATGGGCTTCGCCCTGCTAGAGCCGTATCTCGACCGCCGGGCGCCCGGATGGCGTGTAGACGCTGAGCGAGACCGTGACCCGGGGCCGCGCCGCGCGCCGAACCCAGGGGCGATGACGCAGGAGGAGGCGTACCAGATCCTGGGGCTTCAGCGCGGGGCGACCGCTGAGCAGATCCGGACGGCCCACCGGTCGCTGATGAAGCGCGCCCACCCCGACCAGGGGGGCAGCGCCGAGGGTGCGGCGCGCGTCAACGCCGCCCGGGACAGGCTTCTGAACCGACATCGCTGATACTCCACGCGCGTTGTCAGGGGATGAAGGATGTCTCGGCCGCGACGGAACACAGCCGCGGCGCGAAGGTCTGATCCGGTGGTTCAGCTCCGGGTGGCGAAGCAGCTGAAGCCGCTGCGCTTGAGGGCCGTGCAGGCCTCCTGGGCGGAATCCTGCTCGGCGAAGCCCGAGAACCGGGCGCGGAACAGGGTGGTGCCGCCGTGCTCGACCTTCACGGTGTAGGGGGCGGCCTTCGACAGGCTGCCGCCGACCTTGGCGCGGGCCTCGGAGAGCATCGAGCGGGCCTTGGTCTCGTCGTCCATGGCGCCGAGCTGGATCACCCAGGCGGTCGGCACGACCCGGGCGCCGGAGACCGCCTTCGGCGGCTCGTCGCGCTCGACCGAGGCGACGCGGGCGGTCGACTTCGTGGCCCCGGGGAAGGGCGCCTGGGCGCTGCTCGTGCCGGCATAGGCCTGGGCGGCCTTCGGGATGCCTTGCGGTCCGACCTTCCAAGTCTCCTGCGGGTACTTGCCGCCGGGCGTCGTCGTGGTCCCCTTGGGCGAGAGGTCGAGGGGCTCGCCGGTGGTGCCGGTGGTCTCGACATCCTCTTCGTCCGCCGAGGCGACCTGCGTGCGGGTCCGCGACACCGCGTCGGCGACGACCGCGGGCCGTGCGCGCTCGGCGACCTCGGTAACCGGCGGCGCGATCCGGGCGCCGGCATAGGCCCGCGGCAGGCTGGAGCGGACGAGGTCGACCATGATCCGGTCGCGGCTCGCGCCCGACTTGCCGCCGAGCACGATCGCCACGATCTGGCGACCCTCGGACTTCGCCGCGGTCATCAGGTTGAAGCCGGAATCCCGGGTGTAGCCGGTCTTGATCCCGTCCACGCCCTGGACGTTGCCGAGCAGGTGGTTGTGGTTGCCGATCACCCGGCCGCGGAACGCGAAGGAGCGGGTCTGGAAGTAGCGGTAATAATGGGGGAAGCGGTCCTGGATCGCCCGGGCCAGCACGGTCAGGTCGCGCGCCGTGGTGAGCTGGTCGGGATCGGGCAGGCCCGAGGCGTTGGCGTAATGCGTCCGGCTCATGCCGAGCGCATGGGCCTTGGCGGTCATCATCTGGGCGAAGCGCTCCTCGGAGCCCGCGATGTTCTCGCCGATGGCGCAGGCCACGTCGTTGGCCGACTTGGTCACGATCGCCTTGATGGCGTCCTCGACCGAGATGGTCTGGCCGGGGCGCAGGCCGAGCTTCGAGGGCGCCTGGGCGGCGGCATGGGCCGAGATGGTCAGCTCGGAATCGAGGGCGAACTTGCCGCGCTCCATCTGCTCGAACAGCAGGTAGAGGGTCATCACCTTGGTGATCGAGGCGGGGTGGCGGAGCGCATCCTCGTTGACCGCGTGGAGGGTCTTGCCGCTCTTCACGTCGACCACCATGGCGGCGTAGGGCGGGTTGTACCCGCCGCCGGCCGCATGGGCGTGGTGATGGTGCCGCCCGCGCCGGGCGTCGGCCGGGGAGGCGAGGGTGGAGAGAACCGCGGCGGCCAGGATGGCGGCCGGCAGCGCGGGAATCGTCCGGGAGCGGCCTACTACGCTACGCATCACGCCTGATTGCCTCGCGAGACCGGCACGCGCCGGTCGTGTCCTTTTGAGCGGAGCGGGACCGGTCGCGTGGCCCCGCTGCATCATCGGAGAGTTAGGCAAGTGCAGTTACAGGCCCGTTAATGCGATCGCCGCGCGTAACGGTTTGTGGCGTTTCTGCTGGGGGTTGATGATGGCTGGGAGCGGGGCCTGCCTTTCCCTGAAGATCAGGCGCCAACGCCTCCGCGGCACTCTCTCTCCCCTCTGCGGGGGGTATGCGCGTCCCGCCAAGACCCCACCTCAACCGAACCGTGACCGCTTGACGCGTCCTGATGCGGCGCACACAGTCGGCTCCGGATCCGATACCGTCGTCCGAGCCCGACCGGCCCGGCGGCGGCCTGGAGATCGGCCATGCCAACACGCGATGCCCTCCCGCCTTTCCCGTACCCGGCCGGCTTCGGCACGCCGTGGCGGCGGCTCGGGGTCGCCGGGCGAGCCGCCCAGACCCTCGGCATCGAGTGGGCCGATTCCCTCAAGCAGGGCCTCGACGACATCGCCGCCACGGCCGGGACGCTGGCCGCGTCCCGCAACCCGGCGGAGATCCTGGCCATCCAGTCCGCCTATCTCCAGCGGGCCGGGGCCCGCCTGTCGGCGCGGTCGGCGGTGACCGCCGACCTGATCACGGCGCTCACCGCCGATCTGCTGCGGCCACCGCCGGCACCACCCGCGGCCCGGGCGCATTAGCGGGGCAACCGCCGTGCGCCAGACGCAAGCTCAGCGGGGCGGACAAGTGCGCGCAGGCGTCTGGCGAAGTCGGCTCACCGTCTGTAGATTAACGGCAGCGGAGCCGCGCGTTGCTCCGGGCAGGGCCAGGACAGCTTCGCCCGCCAGGATCGGCGACGCCCGCTCCAATCGAGGGATCGGTTCGACGCACATGACACAGGTCCCCCTACAGGGCACCGCAGGTTCGATGGGATTTGAGCGGCCGGCCACGGCCTCCGGCTCGCGCGCGCCGGGCGGCGACGACCGGTCCAACACCGCGATCATCACCCGCACGAAGCCCCGGACGAAACGTCCCAGCCTCTACCGGGTCCTGCTCCTGAACGACGACTACACGCCGATGGAATTCGTCGTGCTGGTGGTCGAGCGGTTCTTCAACAAGAGCCACGAGGACGCCTACCACATCATGATGCACGTGCATCAGAACGGGGTCGGCGAGTGCGGGGTCTTCACCTACGAGGTGGCGGAGACCAAGGTGACGCAGGTCATGGACTTCGCGCGCAAACACCAACATCCTCTCCAGTGCGTTATGGAAAAGAAATAGGCGCCGCTCGCGGTAGGCACGAAGGACAGAGGCCAGCTTTGCCAAGCTTCTCACGCAGCCTAGAACAAGCTCTCCACCGCGCCCTGGCGCTCGCGGGAGAGCGCCGGCACGAATACGCGACGCTGGAGCATCTCCTGCTCGCACTCGTGGACGATCAGGATGCGGCCGCGGTCATGCGCGCCTGCAACGTCGAGGTCGACACGCTGAAGCGCAGCCTGATCGACTACGTCGACACGGAACTCTCCAACCTCACCGGCGACGGCCGGCAGGACGCCAAGCCCACGGCCGGGTTCCAGCGCGTGATCCAGCGCGCGGTGATCCATGTCCAGTCCTCCGGGCGCGAGGAGGTGACGGGGGCGAACGTGCTGGTGGCGATCTTCGCCGAGCGCGAGAGCCACGCCGCCTACTTCCTGCAGGAGCAGGACATGACCCGCTACGACGCGGTCAACTACATCAGCCACGGCATCGCCAAGCGGCCCGGGGCTTCGGAGTCGAAGCCGGTGCGCGGCGCCGAGGAGGAGGGCGCCGCCGAGCGACCGAGCGACGACGGCGATCCCCGCGGCGCCAAGAAGAAGGGCGACGCGCTCGACGCCTACTGCGTCAACCTCAACAAGAAGGCGCGCGACGGCAAGATCGACCCGCTGATCGGCCGCGAGAGCGAGGTCCAGCGCACCATCCAGGTGCTTTGCCGCCGGCAGAAGAACAACCCGCTGCTGGTCGGCGATCCGGGCGTCGGCAAGACCGCGATCGCGGAGGGTCTGGCGCGCAAGATCATCCAGCACGAGGTGCCGGAGGTTCTGGCCGACGCGACCGTCTTCTCCCTCGACATGGGCACGCTGCTCGCCGGCACCCGCTACCGGGGCGACTTCGAGGAGCGCCTCAAGCAGGTGATGAAGGAGATCGAGGCGCACCCGAACGCGATCATGTTCATCGACGAGATCCATACGGTGATCGGCGCCGGTGCGACCTCGGGCGGCGCCATGGACGCGTCGAACCTGCTCAAGCCCGCGCTCGCCTCGGGCACGCTGCGCTGCATCGGCTCGACCACCTACAAGGAGTACCGCCAGTACTTTGAGAAGGACCGCGCCCTGGTGCGCCGCTTCCAGAAGATCGACGTCAACGAACCGTCGATCCCCGACACGATCGAGATCGTGAAGGGCCTGCGGCCGTATTTCGAGGAGTTCCACAAGCTCAAGTACACGACCGAGGCCGTGAAGGCCGCGGTGGAGCTGTCGGCCCGCTACATCAACGACCGCAAGCTGCCCGACAAGGCGATCGACGTGATCGACGAGACCGGCGCCTCGCAGATGCTGGTGCCGGAGGCGCGCCGCAAGCGCACCATCGGCATCAAGGAGATCGAGGCGACCATCGCCACGATGGCCCGGATCCCGCCGAAGACCGTCTCGAAGGACGACGCGGTGGTGCTCCAGCACCTGACCGAGAACCTGAAGCGGGTGGTCTATGGCCAACCGAGCGCGATCGAGGCGCTGACCTCGGCGATCAAGCTGGCCCGGGCCGGCCTGCGCGACCCGGACAAGCCGATCGGCTCGTACCTGTTCGCGGGCCCGACCGGCGTCGGCAAGACCGAGGCCGCCAAGCAGCTCGCCGCCTCGCTCGGCGTCGAGATGCTGCGGTTCGACATGTCGGAGTACATGGAGCGCCACACGGTGAGCCGCCTGATCGGCGCGCCCCCCGGCTATGTCGGCTTCGACCAGGGCGGCCTGCTCACCGACGGGATCGACCAGCACCCGCACTGCGTGCTCCTCCTCGACGAGATCGAGAAGGCGCATCCGGACCTGTTCAACATCCTGCTGCAGGTGATGGACCACGGGAAGCTGACCGACCACAACGGCAAGCAGGTCGATTTCCGCAACGTCATCATCATCATGACGTCGAATGCGGGCGCCTCGGATCTGGCCAAGGCCGCCTACGGCTTCACCCAGTCCAAGCGCTCCGGCGACGACGTGGAGGCGATCAACCGGCTGTTCGCGCCGGAATTCCGCAACCGTCTCGACGCGATCATCTCGTTCGGCCACCTGCCGAAGGACGTGGTGGCCAAGGTGGTGGACAAGTTCGTCCTCCAGCTCGAGGCGCAGCTTGCCGACCGCAACGTCACGATCGAGCTCTCGGACGAGGCGCGCGACTGGCTGGTGGAGCACGGCTACGACGACGCGATGGGCGCCCGCCCAATGGCCCGGCTGATCCAGTCGACCATCAAGACGCCGCTCGCCGACGAGGTGCTGTTCGGCAAGCTGAAGGATGGCGGCGCGGTCCGGGTCGTGGTGCGCAAGCCCGAGGACGCGGAGGCGAAGGCCGGTGCCAAGGACAGCCTCGGCTTCGACTTCCCGGCCGGTCCCGTGACACCGAAGCCCGAGAAGGACGTCACCAACGCCGCCAAGCGCCACAAGCGGGCCAAGCCCCGCACGGCGGCGCGAAAGAGGACGCCCAAGGACGACAAGGGCGGTGGCGGCGGTTCGGGCGGCGGCGTCCGGACCGTGCCGAAGGTGCCACTCGTGCGCGCCTAATGGTGCACACGCCGTCCGGCGGCCTTCCGGAGTAGGGGGCGCCGGTCTATGACCGCCGCGACGCGACAGCGCCGCGGCGAGGAGGCGCCCGATGACCGACAACCTGCACGAGGGACCCCTGTCCCCCGTCACGCAGCAGGCGCCCCCCAGGAAGCCGACATGGCGGGAGGAGCGGCGTCTGCGCCGCCGCCGCCGGAAGCGGGGCGAGGAGATCCTCGCCTGGTTTCTCGTGCCGCTGATCTGCGTCGGCATCTACCTGGGCGTCAGCGCAAGCTTCGACTTCTTCGGCACCTCGCCGGGTCAGGTCTGGGACCAGCTGATGCAGGTCAAGGCGATGATGGAGAAGCGCTCGAGCAACCCGGGCGCGCGCGGCTAGCACGCGGCGCCCTCTCGGGCGGCTCCGGGACCTGACCGAGGAGCCGCCATGCAACCGACCCGACGCGCGATCCTGGCCGCCCCGCTGCTCGCCACCCCGGCGCTGCGTGCGAGCGCCCGTCGCGGCACCGTGGTGGTGGTCGGCGCCGGATCCGCGGGTCTGGCGGCGGCGGCCCGTCTGCGGGATGCGGGCCAGACCGTCACCGTGCTGGAGGCGCGGGACCGGATCGGCGGCCGCGCCTTCACCGACACGGCCTTGGGTCCGGACTGCCCGTTCGATGCCGGCGCCGAGTACATCCATTGGGCCGAGCACAATCCCTGGGCGCCGATCGCCCGGGCCGCGGGTGCCCGGTTCGCCCGCGAGGACGGCTGGGCGCGGACCCTCACCATCGACGGCCGCGCCGCCACGGACGCGGAGCGGGCGGCCCGGCGGGTGGGGTTCTCCGGCCTCGACGCGCTGCTGCAGCCCAAGAACGGCGATCCGTCACTCGCCGAGGCGGCCCGGGCCGGCGGTCCCAGCGCCGAGCAGGCCGCGGCGGGCCTGAGCCGGCTGTCGCTCGGCGAGGATCCCGAGCGCGTCTCGGCGGTCGATTACGACCGGCTCTGGTCCGGCACCGATCTCTGGGTCGACGGCTACGGTGCCCTCGTGGCGCGCCACTTCGCCGACGTGCCGGTGCGGCTCGGCTGTCCGGTGCAGGCGATCGACTGGTCCGGGCCGGAGGTCCGGGTTGAGTCGGCGGGGGGCACCCTGACGGCGGCGGCCGTCATCGTGACGGTACCGGTGGGCGTGCTGCATGGCGGCGCCCTCCGGTTCACGCCCGACCTGACCGAGACCCACCGGGCGGCGCTGGATGGGCTGCACATGGGGGCCTACACCAAGATCGGCCTGCGCCTCGACCCGGGCAAGATCGACCCCGCGGCGTTCGGGGACGCGGTCTCGATCGCGACCGGCGGCCCGACGCTCTACTTCGAGATGGGTCCGTTCGGGCGGCCGCTCGCGGTGGCCAATCTCGGGGGCGACGGCGCCCGCGACCTGTGCCGCGCCGGCGAGGCGGAAGCGGTCGCGCTGGCCACCGAGCGCCTGGGCGCGATCCTGGGCGGCAAGGCGCGGGGCGCGGTGCTGGGGGGACGGCTCGCCTCCTGGTGGACGGATCCTTACGCGCACGGCTCCTACGCCATCGTGTCGCCGGGCCACGCGGAGGCACGCGATCGCCTGCGCGCGCCGCTGGGGGGCCGGGTGTTCCTCGCCGGGGAGGCCCTGGCCGGCGGCGGCGCCATGACGGTCGGCGGTGCGACGCTCGACGGCGAGCGCGCGGCGCGGGACGTGCTGAAGGCGCTGGGGGCGTGAAGCGCACCTAACGTTCCCTTCCCCGCAAAAGGGGTGGGCGGTAAGCGGAGCCGCCAGCCCGCTCACCCGCACCCTCACTCCGCCGCGTCCGCCTGCCGGAACCCCTCGATCCCGATCTGATCCGGGTTGATCGCGTGCAGCGCCCGCCGGGCCGCCTCGAGGGGGTGCTCGGCCTCGATCCGGACCGAGGTCAGGTCCGGGCTCTTGTAGACGGTGACGATGGTGTCCATCACCTCGGTGAGCGTCGTGCGCTTGTCCTCCGGCGCCGCGATCAGGAGTTGCAGGCCCCAGGCCCGGTAGAGATCGACCAGCGCCTGGCTGTTGCGCACGTCGAGCTTCGAGAAGGCCTCGTCGAGGAGGCACAAGCCCAGGCCCGGATTCTCGTCGCCCGGCCGGTCGCCGGGATAGTAGGCGCTCGCCAGCGAGGCCGCGATCGCCACGTAGAAGGGCGCCTGCGCCTCGCCGCCCGAGCCGCGCAAAGCCCGCGCCGACATGGTGGTGCGGTTGCCCGCCCGGTCGCGCATCCCGATCTCGTACACGAAGTAATTGCGATAATCGGCGAGCCGCGCCGCGTCCTCCTCGCCGGCGATCAGCGCGGTGATCTCGGCAAGCGCCGACGCCATCGGACCCTCGGCGGCGCCGTCGAGCAGCGCCTGCGCGGCCTCGGGCGAGCGCGCGGTCTCGGTGGCGAGCGCGTGGACCGCGGCGTAGCGCCGGTCCACCGCCGCCTCGAACGCGTAGGTCTGGCCCGTGAAGCTGCGAGCCGAAAGCCGCTCGTTCAGCGCCTCGAGCCGGGCCTGGACCCGCTCGAACCGGTCGGCGAGGCGGGTCAGCAGATCCTCGGTCATGAGGCGGCGCATCTCGACCTCGGCCCGCTCGGCCTGGGCCCGGTAGCGCCGCAATTCGTGGGCCTCGACCGCCTCGTACTCGCGCCGGACCCAGGCGAAGCCGTCGATTGCCGGCGCATCGCCCTGGTTCAGGGGATTCTCGACCCGCCACGCGGCGCAGGCCTCGGCCAGCTCGCGCTCGGCGATCCGCCCGTGCGAGCGCGCCGCCTCGGCGGCTTCCCGGGCGCGGCCCCGCTCGGCCGTGGCGCGGGATCCGGCCGCCTTGGCGTCGAGGCCGACGAGCGCCTGACGGGCCGCGGCGATCACGCCGACGTCGAACGCCTCGGAGCGGGCGACGCGGACCCGGGCGGCATCGCCCCCCATCAGCTGGCGCAGGGCCGCGCGCCGGGCCGAGAGGGCGGCACGGGCGGCCTCGCGCATGGTCACCAAACGGGCGCGGAGCGCCGCCTCGTCGGCGAGCAGGCGGTCGAGTTTCGGCTCCAGCTCCTCCGACAGCTCGCGCAGGTAGGCGACCCGCTCCGTCGTCAGCGCCGCGATCTCGGCGGTGAGGCCGGCCGTGTCGCGCTTCTCGATCCCCTCGCGCTCGGTCTGGAGGGTTCGCCGCCGCCCGTCGAGCCCGTCGAGCTCGGCCCGGAGCGTGTCGATGTCGTCGAGGCCCCGGGCGATGCGCGCCCGGATCGAAGCGGCGGTCCGGGCGGCCTCGCGCAGCACGGCCGCCTCGCCGCGCAGGCGCCGCGCCTCCGCCACCGCGGCCTCGTGGACGCGCCGGCTGTCCACGGTCGGGCCGCGATGGCCGCGGGTCATCAGCAGATCGACGCTGCGGGTCACCGAATACGCCATGCCGGCGGTGGTCCGCCCGCTCGGCGCCACCGCGCGGGCGAGGCGGGCGAGCTCGGCGTCATCCTTGGCGAGATCGTAGCCGCCGAGGCGCACCCCCAGGAACGCCTCGGCGTGCGGGTCGCTGGTCTCGATCACCGTGAGCGGCCCGTCATCGTAGCGGCGGGCGCGCTGCCTGGCGGTGTCCGTAGTCTTGACGAGAATGCAGCGGTGGAACCGGTCGCGGCCGGCTTGCAGCACGCCGAGCGCCTCGTTCAGCCGGTCGGGCGCCACCACCAGCGCCTCCCGGGCGCGCCCGAGCAGGCCTTCGAGGGCCGGCCCCCAGGTCGGATCGACGATCTCGGCCAATTCGCAGATCGGCACGGCGTCGATACCGCGCCGCTCCAGCTCGCCGCGGAACGCCACCGTGTCGGAGGACAGGCGCGCCGCCGGGCCGGCGCCGGTGCGGGGCGCGGTGCGCTCAGCCTCGCTCTCCTGGGCGCGGGCCTTCAAGGCCGCATCCTCGGCGGCCCGCTCCAGGATCTCGTCAAACTCGGGCAGCCGCGCCAGCCCGTCGACCAGTTCGGCGAGCGACCCCTCGGGCCGCAGGATTTCCTCCGGCGGTGATTCCCGGCGCAGCCCGGCCCGGGCGCAGGATTCGGCCAAGCGCGCCGCCTGCGGACAGCCCTGGCGCAGGATCGGGGCGACCGGCTGGAGCTTGCCCATCTGGCCGACGAGCCCGACCAGATCGGCGATCCGCCCGGTGAGCTCCTTCCGGTCGCGCTCCAGCATGGAGAGGCCGAGGGTCGAGGCGGCGAGCCGCCCCTCGGCGGCGCTGGCGGCGGCGAGCGCCTTCTTCTCGGCGATCTCCCCGTCGATGTCGCGCACGAAGCCGCGGCTCGCCGCCACGCGCTCCCGGGCGATGCGCAGGGCGTCGGCCCCCTCGCGCAGGCGCGTGCGCACCGCCACGAGGTCGAGGCTGCGGCGGCGCAACTCGGCGCAGGCCGCGTTCAGCTCGTGGGCGGCCGCGGCGAGCACCGACTCGCTCCAGGCCTCGTAGCGGTCCTTCAGGCGGCGCAGGCGCGCGAGCCGGCTCTCCAGCTCGGCGATCGTCTCCAGGAGCCGGCGCCAATTGGCGATGGACTGGCGCACGCGGTCGACGTCGAGCGGCTCCGGCTCCAGCACGAAGGCGCGCACGAAGGCGCTGGTGTCGAAGATCGGCTTGAACGCCACGGCGTTGGCGAAGCTGCGCAGGAAGTGGCGCGGCTCCGGCGCCGGCGCGCCCTCGCGCAGGGTGGCCAGCACATCGGCCGTGAAGCGCTCGCCGGAGGTCCGGTACTCGGTGAAGCTCGCCGCCCGCGCCCGCAGATCCCCGGCGATCTCGCTCCAGGGCGCGGTGTAGGTGCCGCCGGGGGCGGTGCGGGCGTAATCGGCGATCTCGAACCGGTGCCCGACCGCGATGAAGCGCGACAGCACGGTCTCCTTCGGCTCGACCGCCCGGGCCGCCAGCGCCAGCCCGACCGTGACGACGCGGCCGGAGGCCGGGTTCTCGAACACCAGGGCCAGCACGGTCTCGCAGGATTCCCGGGTCGGGCGGCCGCCCTCCGCGGGATCGCTGATCCAGCCGAGGCAATAGTCGCGCACCGTGCGGGCGCTGCGCCCGGAGGCCGAGGCGTTCAGCGCGAGGCGGCTCGCGTTGTTGCCGGCCAGCACCGTGCCGACCGCGTCGAAGATCGTCGACTTGCCGGCCCCGGTCGGCCCGACGAGCGCGGCAGCCCCCCGCAACCGGATCTGCTCGCGGCGGATCAGATACCAGTTCGAGATGGCGATATCGGTGAGGACGTACACGATGTCGGTGAGCCGGCCCGGAATCGAAAATCAACCGGCTCAGTTGGCCGGACTCGGCAGCGTATGCAAGCCGGTGACAGAGGCCGTGACGAATCAAGTTCTGCGCGAACCGCCAGCTTGCCCACGGGTACTCCCCCGGTATCGTGGCTAAAGGGCAGGTATATGACAAGAACATGCGCGCAACCGTAAAAGCAAAACTCGGCGGCTTGTTCCTGTTTCTGCTTATCGCGGCCGCGATACAGGGCGGAATGACGATCGCCCGGATGAGATTGGTCGACCTTCAATTGACCGGACTGCTCGATAGAGCGTTGCCGTCTTTGGATGCGGTCGAAACCATCAGCGCGTTGACTGTCAAAGCGCGCCTGCTGCAGGTGCGGTTCGCGACGGCGGACACGGAGGCCGAGCGCGAGGCGGGCCGCGCGGCGGTTGAGGAGATGCTCAAGGATCAGGCGGCCCGGGTCGAGGCCTACAAGGCGCGGATCACCGCGCCGGACGAGCAGGTCCTCTACGACACGCTGGTCGCCAAGCTGAAGGCCCAGCACTACGCCTGGGAGCGGCTGCGCGGGATGAGCCTCAACCAGCGCGAGGCGGCGATGGCCTATTACCGGGGGGCCATGAACGCCCGCTACCAGGATGTCGCGAACGCCGCGCGCGCCCTGGTGGACCGGCATGTCAGGGCCGTCGCGGAGGCCGGCCAGTCCGCCCGGGAGAGCCAGGCCAGCGCGGTCTCGACGACCATCGCCATCCTGGCCGCCATGCTGGTGATCGGCCTCGGCGCCATGCTGTACGCGCTGCTCGGGGTCTCGCGGCCGATCACCGTGATGACCGACGCCATGCGCCGGCTCGCGGGCGGCGATACCGACTCGGCGGTGCCCTATGCGGGGCGCCGGGACGAGATCGGCGCCATGGCGGCGGCCGTGCAGGTCTTCCGGCAGAACCTGATCCAGACCCGCGCCCTGGAGGCGGAAGCGGCCCGCGCCCGCGCGGAGGCCGAGGGGCAGCGCCGGCAGGCGATGGGCGACCTCGCCGAGCGGTTCGAGACCGCCATCGGCGGCATCGTCCGCACGGTCACGGCGGCGGCGACGCAGCTCCAGGCGACCGCCCAGGCGCTCACCGCGACGGCGACCCGGACGGCCGACCGCTCCGGCGACGCGCGCGCGGCCGCCGCGGAGGCCGCCGCCAACGTCAACACCGTGGCGGCGGCGGCCGAGGAACTCGGCTCTTCGGTGGACGAGATCGGCCGTCAGGTGGTGGCCTCGGCGGATCTGGCGCAGGTCGCGGTCCGCGAGGCGGGGGCGACCACCGATCTGGTGCAGGCGCTGAGCACCGGAGCCCGGTCGATCCGGGAGGTGGTCACGCTGATCTCGCAGATCGCCGACCGGACCAACCTTCTGGCACTCAACGCGACCATCGAGGCGGCCCGGGCCGGCGATGCCGGCAAGGGGTTCGCGGTCGTCGCCGCCGAGGTGAAACAGCTCGCCGAGCAGACCGCGAAGGCGACCGGGGAGATCGGCCGGCAGATCGGCCAGATCCAGGGTTCGACCGACCACGCCGTCCGCGCCATCGACGGCATCGCGGGGCGGATCCGCGAGATCGACGCCACGGCGACCACGATCGCCAGCGCGGTGGCGCAGCAGGGGGCGGCCACGCAGGAGATCGTCCGCAACGTCGCCCAGGCGGCGGCCGGAACCAGCGCCGTCACGGCCAACATCACGGAGGTGGCCGGCGCGGCCGACGCGACCGGCGCGGCGGCCGGACAGGTGCTGCGCGCGGCCTCCGAGATGGCCGAGCAGGCGGCCCGGCTCGGGAGCGAGGTCGAGCATTTTCTGGCGACCGTTCGGGCGGCCTGATCGGTCCGGTCAGGCCTCCCCGGCCTCCGACCACGCCCGCAGGCGCTCCAGCCACGCGTCGGAGGCCAGCACCACCACGCCGGGCAGCAGCGCGAGCGGCGTTACCCGCTCGACCCGGTCGCGCTCGCCGAGCCGCAGGCCGCCGCGCCGCGCGTAGAGCCGCAGGATGTCGGCGAGCCGGCCCTCCTCGGGGGGCTCGTTGCGGGCGACCGTCCGGATTTTTTCCACGATCTCGTCGGTGGTGCATTCGACGATCCCGTCCGTGCCGACGCGGTGGTCGCGCAGGCCCTCCTCGTAGAGGAGCCGCAGCGCCAGCAGCACCAGGGTCTCGTCCTTGCGCAGGCGCTCCGACATGATGTCGTGCCGCGGCGCGTCCGCGGCGGGGCTCAGCGAGACCATCTGGTCGCGGTGCGACACCGTCAGCGCGTAGCCCAGGCAGGCGAAGTAATCGGTGAAGAACGGCGCGTAGTGCCGGGCGAGCTCGTAGGAGCGGCCGATATTCGGTGTGTCGGCATAGATCACCTGCCCCTTCAGCAGGACCTGGAGGGCGCGGCTGAGCTCTTCGGCGTCCGGCGCCCGGGCCCCGGGGGGCGCGGGCTCGTCGCCGTCGATGATGGCGCGGAAACCTTCAAGCACGGGGGCGCCGCTCCAGCAGGAAATCCGGGCAGTCGAGCCAGCCGTTGGCGACGCGCTCAGGCAGGCGGGTGACGGCGTAGCGTTCGCCGAGCTTGGCGTCGAACAGCACGTCGATCTCGCGCAGACGCTGGAACACGATGAAGTCGTCGACGCCCGCGATCGTGATTTCCGACCCGCGCAGCCGCACCGCCTTGCCGAGGCGGGCCTCCACGAAGGCCGTCATGCTCTCCGGCGTCACGGTGGTGCGGCGGCGGAACTCCGCCTTGGCGGCCGCGAAGGCGTCGACCACGGGATCGTCCTCGATGTCGGGCAGGGGTTCCATGTCGATCGCCGCCTTGCGCGCCCGCGGCATCTGGAGATGCGCGTGGCCGATCGGCGGGCGCAGCAGCGCGACATCGGTCGGCACGTCGGGGGCGATCTCGGAGCCGCCGACCGCGCGCAGCATCGCGGCGGCGCGCTCGACGCCGCCGGGATCCGGCCGGTCCATGACATGCAGGGCGGCGGCAATCCGGCGTTCCAGCCGCGCCACCACCGCATCGACCGCGTCGAGATGGTTGTCGAGCCCCTCGAACACCGTGAGGATCTGGGCGAGGTCGGCCCGCACCGCCCGCTGCGCGGCGTCGAGATCGGGGCTGCGGCCCTCGCGGATCAGGCCCTCGGCCAGCGCCCGAACCGTGAGGGCGTCGCGCAGGGCCCGGCCGGCCTCGCGGACCACGCTGGCGCGGAAGCGGAACGGGTTGAAGCGCGTGTGCAGCGTCCGGTAGTCGCTGATCAGGTGGCGCTCGACGAAATCCTCGAAGAACAGCCGGAAGGTCTTGGCCCGGTCGGGCTCGCGCAGGATGCGCTCCTCGACCTTGCGCATGCCGGCGGCGAGGCCGCGCACATGCGCCAGGAAGGCGGCCGACGCCCGGGCTGCGTTGGCCAGGGCCTCGGAGCGGCTGCCGGGATCCGACAGGGCGCTCTCCAGCCCGCCCAGCACCTCCAGCACGGCGCCGCCGTAGGAGCGGGTCTCGCCCCGTTCGAGACGGGACAGTTCCTCGAGGAGGAGCCGCGCCTCGGGGTCGAACTCCACCACCGGCACGTAGCGCTCGCGGCGCTCGATCAGCCAGCCGGTGTCGAGCAGGCGGCGGTAGAGGGCGGTGCGGCGCTCCGTGGGATCGGCCGAGATCGGCTCGTCGCCGCTGACCTCGGGATCGCTCCAGCCCGCCGCGAAGTCGCCGATCTCGGCCAAAAGTTCGGCCTTGCGCACCGGCTCGGCCCCGAGGACGCGCCGGTGCAGGTGCAGCAGCAGGGCCGCGTTGAAGCCGCGGCTCGGGGAGGCCAGCGGCTTGAACAGCTCGTCGGGCAGCTGCGCGAACAGCATGTTTTGGGGACTTTCGCCGTCGCGCAGCCGTGACCTTACTTCGCGCCGAGGAGTTCGACGTCGAAGATCAGTGTGGCGTTCGGCGGGATGACGCCGCCGGCGCCCCGGGCGCCGTAGCCGAGCTGCGGCGGGATGATCAGGGTGCGCTTGCCGCCCACCTTCATGGTGGCGACGCCCTCGTCCCAGCCCTTGATCACCTGGCCGGCGCCGAGGGGGAACGAGAACGGCTGGTTGCGGTCGCGGGAGGAGTCGAACTTCTTGCCCTTCTTGCCGCCCTCGTCGAGCCAGCCGGTATACTGGACGGTGACCTGCTGACCGGCCTTGGGCTCCGGCCCGGTCCCGACGACCTCGTCCTGATACTTCAGCCCGGAGGGCAGCGTGACGGTCTCGGCAGTGGCGGCAGTGCTGGCGGCAGTGCTCATGGCGATCAACGCGGCTCCGGCGATGAGGGACAGGCGAGGCATGGTTTCTCCCCGAAACCGGCGCCGTGCGCGCCGGCCGTCGCGCGCCTTCTAGCGATTCGGGCCGCGGCAGGCCAGGGAGGCCGCCGGAGATCCGGTCGAAGGATCGGAGCCGCTCCCGTCGCGCCGCCCTCGGCCACAGCTTCGAGCCCCTCCGGGGGCGCTCCGCACCGACCGGCAGCCGGGTCGATGCGGAGCGCTCGGGCTCAAGCCGCCTGGAGGCCGGCGAGGAAGCGCTCGACCTCGGTCGAGAGATAGTCGGATTGACGCGACAGCACGGACGCGTCGCCGAGCACATGCTCCGCCGCCCGCCCGGTTTCCTCGGCCGCACCCGCCACGCCGGCGATATTGTCGGTGACCTCCGCGGTGCCCTGCGCCGCCTGGCCGACGTTGCGAACGATCTCCTGGGTCGCGGCGCCCTGCTCCTCGACCGCCGCGGCGATCGTGGCCGCCACCCCGTTGATCTCCTGGATCCGCGCCGTGATCGCGCCGATCGCCGACACCGCCTGCCCCGTGGAGGTCTGCACCCGGGCGATCTGATCGGCGATCTCCTGTGTGGCCCTGGCGGTCTGCTCGGCCAAAGCCTTCACCTCGCTCGCCACCACCGCGAAGCCGCGGCCCGCCGCGCCGGCGCGCGCCGCCTCGATGGTGGCGTTGAGCGCCAGCAGGTTCGTCTGGCCCGCGATGGTCGAGATCAGGCCGACCACGTCGCCGATCCGCGCCACCGCGCCGCTCAGCTCCTGCACCAGCGACGCGGTCTGGTCCGCCTCGGAGGCGGCCGCCTTCGCGAGTTCCGCCGACCCCTGCACCTGCCGGCCGATCTCCAGCACGGAGGTCCCCAGCTCCTCCGCGGCGGCCGCCACGGTGCTGACGTTGCCGGCCGCCTGTTCGGCCGCGGCCGCGACGGTGGTCGACCGGGCGGCAGTCTGGCCCGCCGTGGTCGTCATGCTCTGCGCGGTCACCTGCAGCTTGGAGGCCGAGCCCGAAACCTGCCCGATAATGTCGCCGACGGCGGCCTTGAAGGCGTCGGCCAGCTGGCGCATCCCGGTCCGCCGCTGGTCTTCGGCGGCGTGCCGCGCCGCCTCCGCCTCCGCCTCCAGGGTCCTGGTGCGGATCAGGTTCTCCTTGAACACCTGGACGGCGGACACGATCGGGCTGAACTCGTTCCGGTAGGCGCGCACCGGCACCTCGACCGCCGTGTCGCCCGCCGCCAGGCGCCGCATGGTCGTCGAGATCGTCCGGATGGGTCGCAGCACCCCGCCGAACAGGCAGAGCAGTCCGAGGGCCACGAGAAGCGTCACGGCGAGCAGGGCGGCGGCGTTCCGGATGAGGGTCGCCTGGGCCTCGGAGGCCAGGGTCTCGGCACGCGCCACCATCGCGTCGAGGGACGCGTAGGCGAGGTCGACGATCGTCATCTGATCGACGGAGTTGCGCCGCCGGAGTTCCTGGAACGTGTAGGGCAAGGCCGTCCGCTGGCTCAGCGCATCGAAGACCGCTCGGGCCATCCGAATGGGTTCGTCGTCGAAGTTGCTGGCCTTGGCTTTCAGGAAGGCGGCCCCCACGGGACCCGAGACGCCGGAGGCGGCCTCGGTGGTGGCCGTCCAGGCGGTCTGAACCCGGGCACGCTCCTCGGCGGCCGCGACGATCTCGGGCAGGGACCATGTGGTCCCGGCCGCGAGGGAGGTCTGCACCCGCAGGGCGACGTTCCCGATCGCGATCCGGGTCGCCCAGGCCGCGCGCTTGAGCGCGAGGTAGCGCTGCAGCACCGCGTCTGCGCGCGGGATGGCGGCCTCCACGGCGTCCATCGTGCCGGTCAGCGCGTCGAGCAGATCCTGGAAGGCCGCCAAGGTGGCGGGAAGGAGCTTCGGATCACGCTGCGCCTTCGACACGCGCAAGGCTTCGTCGATCCTGGGGCGGAGGGCCTGCATGGCCTCCTGCGCGGCGTTCAACCGGCCGAGCGTCGCCGACACGCTCGGCACGTCCAGGGCGCCCAGAAGGTCGCGGGCCGTTCGGAAACTCGCGCGCATCGCCTCCCGGCTCGTCGCGATCCCGGAGAGGATGTCGGGTTCCGCAGCGCCTTCCCCGCCGAGGGCCAGGGCTGCGCCCCGCTCGAGGCGCAGCGGCAGGATGGTCTTCAGCAGAGCCCGGCTCGCTTGCGCCAGCGTGACGGCTTCCGTCGCTTCGCGGGCCTGCATGCGCGCCTCGACCAGGGAACCCGTCGTATGAGCCAGCAACATCAGTGCCATCGCGAATATTGCCGCGCACATGGTCGCACGGATCGACAATTTTCCAAGCACGTTCATAACATCATTCCCAGTACGTCAATCGTCGATTGCCTTCTTCCGCCAGATTGGTACGGAATACAGGCACTTCCACGTCACAAGGCGCGGCGTTCCCATCGCACACCGGCGAGGACCTTCCGTTCACGCGTCGCCCGCGATCGCATGGCGGCGGATCGGGGCCGCAGCGCGCGGATCGCAGGTGGCATCGGGGGTGGCCGGTCTCGCCCGAGGATCGTCGAGCCGGGATGGCGCAGACCGCCCGGAACCGGTCTGCGACGCGGGGGCCGCCCACGGGACACGGCCTCAGAATGTCACCACGGACTTCACGCCGAACACGACCACGTCGGGCTTGGGGTCCGGACTCCCGCGCCGGGTGATGTATTGGATGTTGGGCCGGACGACGATGTCGTCGGCCACGTCGATGCTGTAGAACGCCTCGAGGAAACGCTCCTGCGTCGGCATCCGCCGCGACGTCTTGGCGAAGATGCCGTCCAGGGCGACGGCATGGACCAATCTGGGATTGGGCCGCGTCTGGCCGACGCCGAAACCGATCCAGTCGTTCGGGCGTCCTTGGCAGATGCCCTTGTAGATGAAGCCGGACGTCACCTGCTGCGAATAGGCGGCCGTGGCCTCCTCGCTCGCGACCGCCCGCAGGAAGGCCGAGACGGTCCGCTTCGGGTTGGCGGGCTCGGGACGGTACACCTCCTGAACGCCGACGAAGTAGAGGCCGTGGCGATCGTCCTGATAGAGCGGACGCCCCTTGTACAGGGCCATCGGCAGTCGCGCCTCGTTCAGAACCACGTCGAAGCCGCCGCTGGTCTCGTACCAGCCGCCGAGCTTGTAGCTCCCCGCGTACCCGTCAGGCCCGAATTTCGGGAACCAGCCGGCCTCCGAGAGGATAAGGGCGCCGATTCCCTGGCTGACGTCGAAACTGAAGCCGTCGAGCAGATTGGCGGGATTGATCTGGTAGGCGCCGACTTGGAGATAGGCCGTGTCCGGAGTCCCGACGCGCAGGCGCGTGGCCCATTGGCTCACCGGGAACTGGAAAATGTAGGCTCCAGCGATCTTTCCAGCCACCGCGCCACACAGGGCATTCAGCTGGAATTCGCAGGCGAAGGCCGCAAAATCGTCGCTCGTCGGCATACGGCCGATCTTCAGATCGACCCACGGGCCGAACCTCTGATCATACCAGAACTGGCTCAGTCTCCAGATCCGACCGCGGCCATAAATTTCCTCCACGCTCGTCTGGGTACCGAGCTTGGCATCGAGCGTCACGTCGCGACCGTGCCTCTGGCTGAGCGTGACGGTCGCGGAGGCGCCTTCCAGACCGAGCATGCGCTCGAAGTCGAAGATGCCCCGCACCGCGAACTGCCCCGCACCGCGCACGAGGGGCCCCCGGGCGCCGCCGGCGACATTGGTCGCCGCCTCGTACACGTAATCGAGGTTCAGCAGGACGCCGCGCTCCCACAGCAGATCGCGCAAGCCCCCCATGGATCCGAGAACGCCGAAATGCGGCGTGAGGTTCTGCGTGTCGGCGGAACCGGCCGCGGGGCGGGTCTCGGGAGCGGGCGACGAGGGCCGGACCAGCGGCGGACGCTCCGGCGCAGTCGGACTCGGCAGGTTCGGGGGAGCATCAGTCCCGGCAGCTTGAAATGGCTGCGCGGCACCACGCGTTGCCGGCATCACAAGCGAACCGGCGAGCACGAGCCCGGAGAAAACAGAAATGCATTTTCTCAACATGACGCTGTTTCAGACACCAGAAATTTTTGTCCTTCACCTGAGATAATTCTTATTTTTTCCTGAAGCGCAAGTATATTTTATTATTTCTTTAGGAACATAATTGTTGTTGTAACCCTAAACTACATATATAATCTCTAAATGTATCACCGATTACGCAAAAATAATCTATACGGCTATAACTTTATCGTCTATATTGAATATCTATTCCGAGTGCAGAGCGCACGAAGACGCACTCATTCCGAGAATATTTGAAGCATTCCAAAGTATCGATCGATAAGCCGGCAAAAATAGCGTCCGCCCCTCCCCGAAAGGGCGCGCCGGCGTCGCCTCAGGTGATTCGCAGAATCGCAAGCGCCCAGGATCGCTCAGCGGAGCCTGCGACAGCGGTAGTCCGGCGAAGGCGCATCCGCGGCCCGCGTGCCCGGTCTCAGCCGGCCAGCCTCGCGGCCAGACATGAAACCAGCCGCCGGGCGACCTCGTCCTTGCCGAGGCGCGGCCAGGATTCCACCGCGCCGTCCCGCTGGATCAGGTGGACCGCATTCTCGAACCCGCCCATGACCGCGCCTTCCGCCGAGACGTCGTTGGCGACGATCAGGTCGCAGCCCTTGCGGGCGAGCTTGGCGCGGGCATGGTCCAGCACCGTATCGGTCTCCGCCGCGAAGCCGACCACCAGGGCCGGGCGCCCCGTGGACCGGCGGGCGATCGTGGCGAGGATGTCGGGGTTCTCGGCGAGCGCCAGCGGGGCCGGGCCGGTACCGTCCTTCTTGATCTTCTTGGCGCCGGCCTCATGCTCGGGGCGCCAATCCGCCACCGCTGCGGCGAAGATCGCGATATCGGCCGGAAGCGCCGCCTCGACCGCCGCCAGCATCTCCCGGGCGGTCTCCACCCGGATGACGGTGACGCCCGGCGGATCCGGGATCGATACCGGCCCGGAGACCAGCGTCACGGCGGCGCCGGCCTGCGCGGCGGCCTGCGCGATGGCGTGGCCCTGGCGGCCGGAGGAGCGGTTGGCGATGTAGCGGACCGGATCGATCGGCTCGTGGGTCGGGCCGGAGGTCACGAGCACGTGCCGGCCCGCGAGGGGCCGATCGACGCCGATGCCCAGCATCCGCTCCAGGGCGTCGGCGATCTCGTGGGGCTCGGCCATGCGGCCGGGGCCGGTCTCGGGCTCGGCCATCCGGCCGGCATTGGGGCCGACGATGTGGACGCCGTCGCCCGCCAGGGTCGCGCGGTTGCGGCGGGTCGCCGGATGCGCCCACATCCGCACGTTCATGGCCGGGGCGATCAGGATCGGCAGGGCCGTGGCCAGCAGGATGGTGGTGGCGAGGTCGGCCGCGTGGCCGCCCGCCATCCGGGCCATCAGATTGGCGGTGGCGGGCGCCACCACCACGGCGTCGGCCTGCCGGGCGAGCTTGATGTGGCCGATCTCGGCTTCGCTGGCGCGGTCGAACAGGTCGGTATGGGCGCGCTCGCCGGCGAGCGCGGCGGCGGCGAGCGGCGTGACGAATTCCTGCGCCCCCGCGGTCAGGACCGGGCAGACGCTGGCGCCCCGCTCGCGCAGGCGCCGGATCAGGTCGAGGGCCTTGTAGGCCGCGATGCCCCCGCCGATGACGAGGAGAACACGGCGGCCGGCGAGGGTCTCATTCATAGAGGAAACCCTCTGCGCGGCTCGGCGTGCGCGTCAAGCGCCGCTCAGGCCGCCGCCGGAACCGCCGCCGTCTTCAGGCCGCCGAACCGGCGGTCCCGGCGCTGGAACTCCGCCATGGCCCCGGCGAGGTCCTCGGGACCGAAATCGGGCCACATCCGCTCGGTGAAGTGCAGCTCGGCATAGGCCGCCTCCCAGAGCAGGAAGTCGGACAGGCGCTGCTCGCCCCCGGTGCGGATCAGCAGGTCGACCTCCACGGGCGAGCCGTGCATCGGGCCCGCCACCAGCGCCCCGAAATCCTCGCGCGTCACGGCCGCCTCACTCTGGAGGCGCTGCGCCGCCGCGATGATCGCGTCGCGGGCTGAATAATCGACGCAGATCCGCAGGTGCAGGCGCGTCCCCGCCTCGGTGGCGGCCTCGGCGGCCGCGATCGCCTCCGGGATGCCCGCCGGAAGCCGGTCGCGGCGGCCCACGACGCTGAGCCGCGTGCCGGTGCGGGCGAGACGCTGGGTCTCGTTGCGCAGGTAGGAGCGCAGGAGCCGCATCAGCCCGCCGACCTCCTCGGCCGGGCGCTGCCAGTTGTCGGCCGAGAAGGCGTAGAGGGTCAGCGTGCCGATGCCGAGATCCGGGCAGGCCTCGGCGGTCCGCCGGATCGCCTCGACGCCGCGGTGATGCCCGGCGAGCCGGGGCAGGCCGCGCTGCGTCGCCCAGCGCCCGTTGCCGTCCATGATGATCGCGGCGTGCAGGGCCTTCGGCGCCGCCTCACTTTGCATCATAAAGTCTCCCGGCCAGAGCGTATCGGTGAAGTTTAACGGAGCGGCATTAACAGTCTTGGAATGCTTTAACGGTCTCACGCCGGTTTGGTGGCCGGATCGAGGCCATGCCGGCCCGATTCCGGCCCGGTTTCGGCGGCCTCCGCGGCGTCGCGGACGACCTGCTCCAGGACGCCGAGATAGCCGATGAAGCGCTGGCGGCCGCTCGCGGTCAGGCGGCACACCGTCTGCGGGCGGTTCTGCGCGAACCCCTTCTGGAGGGTGACGAAATCGGCCTCGCTCAGCACCGCGAGATGGCGGCTGAGATTGCCGTCGGTCAGGCCGCACAGGCGCTTCAGATCCGGGAAGGGCAACCCCTTGGGATGGGCCACCAGGGAGGTCAGCACGGAGAGCCGCGCCCGCTCGTGGATGATCCGGTCCAGCCCCTCGTAGGAGAAGCGGCCATCGCCGCGATCAGAGGCCGTCATCGCAGGCCCGGGCGCCGTGGTGAAGGATCGCAGCCAGCCAGGTCTGACCGACCAGGAAGGGCAGGCCCATGGCCCAGGGTGAGAGGAGGCGCGTCTCCGCCGAGAGGGCCAGCACGCCGAGCCCGGCGAGCAGATACCACGCCCCCACGCCCTGAACGCCCCGCGGCAGGATGCGCGCCGAGGCGAACAGGCCGAGGCCGACCAGAACCTGCCAGAGGCCCGGCAGCATCCAGACCTCCTCGGGCGCGAACCGGGCGATCACCAGAGCGAGGCAGGCCCCCGCGCCGGCCGCCGGCAGGAAGACCTCGATGGCGTTCCATACCATGGCGTCGGCGAGGCCGGAATGCAGGCGGCGCGTCCGCCGCACCGCTTCGATCCCGATCATCGCGAAGGCCGCCAGCGCGGCCGCGACCCAGAGTCCGAAGAACAGACCGGTCCGGACCGCCGGATCGCCGAGCCACAGGGCCTGTCCGGCCGCGCAGGCCAGGGCGAGGCCGCCGGTGGCGGCGATCGTCGCCGCCCCCACGCCGCGAAACGTCGTGTCCCGGGCGATCTGCGAACGGATCGCCACGATGTCGGCCAAGGCCTTGTCCAGGTCCTGCATCCGCCTCACGCCCCGGGGCTGCATCGTGCTTTGCGTTGCAAAGTAACGGCCCTTTCAGTCCGTCGCAAGCCAATTCGCCCGGCTCTTCAGCAGGTTCTCCAGACATGAGACCGGCGCATCCAGCCTGAAATGACGCGAAGACTACCTAAAGGTGGTATTCCAATAATTATCGCCCGCGATAGTGGCGGCATCACCAGAGCCGGACGGAGCCTCCGGCCGACGGTCCGATGGGCGCGACGCGGCAAATCTCCCGGCGCGACAGGGTTTCTCGCGGCGACCCACAGGCCCATATTGCGGTCATGCCCGCTCCGAAGAAATCGCGCGCCGCCTCCGTCTCGGCCTCGTCCGCCAAGGCGTCGAAGCCCGAGCTGAAGCCGCTCGACACCTATCTCGCCGCGTTGCTGAACCCGGCGCTCAACCGCAACAGGCTGGCGCCGGTCGAAGCGCCGCCCGAGCCGTCGGCGCGCCCGGGCAAGCCCAAGGCACGGGGCGGCAAAGGCGGGACCACGCCGGCCGCCACGCGCCGGGCGGAGCTCGCCCGCGACGGCTTCGCGGAGGCGCCGCAGGCCGGCTTCGCGCTGGGCGACGCGGCGGATGTCGATCCGCGCCTCGCCCAGGCGCTCGGCCTGACCCCGCCGGAGGACGGCCCCGCGCCGGAGGGTGCCGACCTGCCCGATCCCGGCGGCGATGGCGGCGCCTCGGCCACGGTGGCAGCTTTGGAGCGGCTGCTCACCGAGGGCAACCCGCTGTTCAAGGACGGCAAGACTTGGACGCCGCACCGGCCCGAGCGGCCGCAGAAATCCGAGGGCGGCGTCCGGTTCACGCTGAAATCCGAGTTCACGCCGGCCGGCGACCAGCCGAAGGCCATCGCCGAACTGGTCTCCGGGGTGCAGGCCCATGAGCGCGATCAGGTCCTGCTCGGCGTCACCGGTTCCGGAAAAACCTTCACGATGGCCAAGATCATCGAGGAGACGCAGCGCCCGGCCCTGATCCTGGCGCCCAACAAGACGCTGGCCGCGCAGCTCTACGGCGAGTTCAAGGCGTTCTTCCCCGACAACGCGGTCGAGTATTTCGTATCGTACTACGATTATTACCAACCTGAAGCGTATGTTCCACGTTCCGACACGTTCATAGAAAAAGAATCCTCGATCAACGAGCAGATCGACCGGATGCGCCACGCCGCGACCCGCGCCCTCTTGGAGCGGGACGACGTGATCATCGTCGCCTCGGTCTCGTGCATCTACGGTATCGGCTCGGTCGAGACCTACACGGCGATGTCGTTCACGGTCTCGCTCGGCGAGCGGATCGAGCAGCGCCAGCTGATCGCCGATCTCGTGGCCCTGCAATACAAGCGGATCCAGTCCGACTTCGCCCGCGGCACCTTCCGGGTGCGCGGCGATTCGATCGAGCTGTGGCCGGCTCACCTGGAGGATCGCGGCTGGCGGATCGGCCTGTTCGGCGACGAGGTCGAGAGCATCGTCGAGTTCGATCCGCTCACCGGCAAGACCATCTCCGAATTGAAGTTCGTGAAGGTCTACGCCAACTCGCACTACGTCACGCCGCGCCCGACGCTGCAGCAGGCGATCAAAGGCATCAAGCACGAGCTGAAGGGCCGGATCGAGGAGCTGACCAAGATGGGCCGCCTGATCGAGGCGCAGCGCATCGACCAGCGCTGCACCTTCGACATCGAGATGATCGAGGCCACCGGCGCCTGCAACGGCATCGAGAATTATTCCCGCTACCTCACCGGCCGGAAACCGGGCGAGCCGCCGCCGACCCTGTTCGAGTACCTGCCCGACAACGCGCTGGTCTTCACCGACGAGAGCCACGTCACCGTGCCGCAGATCGGCGGCATGTACCGGGGCGACTTCCGCCGGAAGGCGACGCTCGCCGAATACGGCTTCCGGCTGCCCTCCTGCCTCGACAACCGCCCGCTGCGCTTCGAGGAGTGGGACGCGATGCGCCCGCAGACCGTCCACGTCTCGGCCACGCCCGGCAAGTGGGAGATGGAGCAGACCGGCGGCGTCTTCGCCGAGCAGGTGATCCGCCCGACGGGTCTCGTCGATCCGGTGATCGAGGTGCGCCCGGCCCGCAGCCAGGTTGACGACCTGCTGGGCGAGGTCCGGGAAGTGGCCCAGGCCGGTTACCGGACGCTGGTGACGACGCTCACCAAGCGCATGGCCGAGGATCTGACCGAGTACCTGCACGAGAACGGCGTGCGGGTGCGCTACATGCACTCCGACATCGACACGCTGGAGCGAATCGAGATCATCCGCGACCTGCGGCTCGGCGCCTTCGACGTTCTGATCGGCATCAACCTGCTGCGCGAGGGCCTCGACATTCCGGAATGCGCCCTGGTGGCGATCCTCGACGCCGACAAGGAGGGTTTTCTCCGCTCGGAGACCTCGCTGATCCAGACCATCGGCCGCGCCGCCCGCAATGCCGAGGCGCGCTGCATCCTGTACGCGGACACCATCACCGGCTCGATGGAGCGGGCGATGGCCGAGACCGAGCGCCGCCGCGCCAAGCAGCTCGCCTACAACGCAGAGCACGGGATCACGCCGCAGAGCGTGAAGCGCGGCATCGCCGACATCCTGAGCAGCGTGTTCGAGCGCGACCATGTGCAGGTCGATACCGGCTTGGCCAAGGACGCCATCACGGTGGGCCACAACCTCAAGGCCGTGATGGCCGATCTGGAGAAGCGGATGCGCTCGGCCGCCGCCGATCTCGACTTCGAGGAGGCGGCACGCCTGCGCGACGAGCTGAAGCGCCTCCAGGCGACCGAGCTGCTGGTCTCCGACGACCCGATGGCCCGGCAGGGGGATGTCGAGCGCGAGGCCGGCAAGTTCGGCCGGAAGCCGCCCCGCGCGGCCGGGGGCAGCCGCATCGCCAAGCCCGACCTCGACAATATGGGGCCTGGGACGGACCGGGAGCTGCCGGCCGGGGCCGTGCCGTGGCAGGAGCGGCCGAAGCCGCGCTCGACCCAGGGGCTCGGCGGGCAGAAGCCGAAATACAAGGGCGGCGGGGGACGGCGGCGGGGATGAGCGCCGCCGGTGCTTCACGCGGCCTCGTGGTCCCGGCGATACAAGGCGGCGACCTCGCCGGCATCGACGATCGCCTGCGCGATCCGGACGACGAGGACGTTGCAGGCCTCGTCATAAGCCTGCGGATTCGCCTGAACGGCCGATTCGACGATGGCCCCCGCCTGCTCGCGCACGATCTCGCGGGCGGTGCGCAGCGCGTCGGCATAGGGCTCGAACGGTCGGGGCATCGTTACACTCCCGAGATGCCGGGTCTTCCGGCATCGGTAGGGGCCTGGAACGAGCGTCGCGCCAAAACTGTTCCCGCGAACGCCCAACCGCGGTACCGCATCGGCACGGATCAGATCCGGTTTTGAGACGAGCACCCGATGGCCTCAGACACGAACGCGCCCCCCACCCTCGACGACGACACCCTGGCCTTTGCCGCCAAGGTCTTCCAGTACGCCCGGATGGGCCACGCGGAGGAATTGGCCGACCTGTTCGGGCAGGGTTTGCCGGCGAACCTGCGCAACGACAAGGGCGACAGCCTGCTCATGCTCGCCGCCTATAACGGTCAGGCCGAGGCGGCCCGGGTGATCCTGGAAGCCGGCGGCGACCCGGAACTCGCCAACGATCGCGGACAGACGCCTTTGGCCGGCGCGGCCTTCAAGAACGACCTCGCGATGGCGCGGCTGCTGCTCCAGCACGGGGCCGCGGTGGACGGGACCGGCAACGGCACCCGCACCGCCCTGATGACCGCCGCGATGTTCGACCGGACCGAGATGGTCGAGCTCCTGCTCCAGCACGGGGCCGACCCGGACCGGCGCGACGCCTCCGGCCAGACCGCCGCCGACATGGCAAGGGCGATGGGCGCGCAGGCGACGCCGGGGCAGCTCGATGGGGCGGGGCGGCCGTCGCCGTGAGGTCAGCCGTGCTCGGCCGCTGCATCGTCTGACGGCATCACGGTCAGCGTGAGGCCGAGCGCCGACATCACACGCTGCACGGTATCGAAGCTCGGGTTTCCGGCCGGGGAGAGGGCCTTGTAGAGGCTCTCGCGGCCGAGGCCGCTCGCCTCGGCCACCGTCGCCATGCTTCGGGCCCGGGCCACATCGCCGAGGGCCCTGCGGAAGGCGGCAGGGTCGTTCTCCTCCAGGGCTGCCGACAGATAGGCAGCCGCATCCTTCGGCGAGCGAAGGTGACGCGCGACATCGAAGGGCCGCGTCTGGATGGTGGATCCGGCCATGTGCAACCTCCTCACAGCGTCTGCGCGAGTTCGCGGGCGCGTGCGATGTCCTGGGCCTGCGTACTCTTGCCTCCGCCGCACAGCAGGATCACGATCGTGCCGTCAGCGCGCCGGGCGAAATAGAGCCGGTAGCCGGGACCGGTGTCGATCTTCATCTCGCTGATCCCACCGCCGACAGGTGCCACCCGACCCGGATTGCCCTCTTGAAACCGGACGATCCGCCGGAGGATCCTGGCTCGGCCGACCCGGTCGCGCAGATGATCGATCCATCGCTCGAACTCCGCCGTGGTCACGATCTGCGGCACGCGACGGTATCCCATAAGATACAAACTGTATCAAGACACCGGACGCCGCCGTGGACTTTGATCGGTCCCGAGACCGAGCAGCCGCACGAACCAGGGAGATGAAACGCCGTGTCTCACGCCATCCGTAAGGAAACGAGACGATCTTTCGCTTGCTTGGCGCTGATCGCGGCGCCGTACGCGGCCTTCGCCTCGGAAACCCCCTGGCCGGCCTTCGGCCACGACCCCAGCAACCGCAATTTTTCCGGGCTGACCCAGATCGACCGTAGCAACGTCGCCCGTCTGCGCCCCGCCTGGATGTTCCAGACCGGCATCACCGGCTACTTCCAGGCCCAGCCCGTCATGGTGGACGGGACGCTCTACCTCTCCACCACGCAGAACAACGTCGCGGCCCTCGACGCGAAGACCGGCACGCCGCTCTGGACCTACACGCACACGCCGCGCACGGAAAAGATCTTCGGGCCGCCCTCGAATCGCGGGGTCGCGGTGTCCGGCGGCCTCGTCTTCGAGGCGACCATGGATGGGCGCCTGATCGCGCTCGACGCCAAGACCGGTCGGATCGTCTGGGACAGGGAGGCGGTCCGCCCGGAGGAGGGCGAGACCGAGACCGCCTCGGGACTGGCGGCGACGCTCGGCGGCAAGCCGGTGCAGGGATCGAGCCGGCTCGGCTTCAAGATGCCGCCGCTGGTGGCGGACGGGCTGGTGATCGTCGGCGTCACCGGTGCGGGCTACGGCCTCCATATCGCGGACGCGCATGGCGGCCTCGACGGCGGCGCGGTGGTCGGGATCGAGGGCGGCTACGGAAGGCGCGGCTGGCTCGCGGCCTACGACGCGAAGACCGGCGCCGAGCGCTGGCGCTGGTACGTCACGCCGTCGGAGGGCTGGGAGGGCGGTTTTGTCGAAAAGACCGCCGACGGCACGCCGCTCCACCGGGACATCGCCGCCGAGAAGGCGGCCGCACCCGCCAATCGCGGCGCGTGGCGGGTCGGCGGCGGGTCGCTCTGGATGACGCCGGCCTACGACGCGGATCTCGGCCTGATCTTCCTCGGCACCGGCAACCCGGCGCCGCAGAATTTCGGCCTCTCGCGGCCGGGCGACAACCTCTACACGATGAGCCTCGTGGCGCTGGACGTGAAGACCGGCGCGCTGCGCTGGTTTTATCAGCAGGTGCCGCATGACGAGTGGGGCTACGACGTCGCCGCGCCGCCCTTCCTGCTCGACATGCCGGGCGGCGCCAAGGCGGTGGCCTCGGCGAGCAAGACCGGCTGGATCTACGTCCACGACCGCGCGACGGGAAAACTCCTCGAACGCTCGGCGCCGCTCCTCGACCAGAAGAATCTGTTTTCCCCGCCGACGCCGCAGGGCACGGTGGTCGCGCCCGGCCCCCTCGGTGCGGTGTCGTGGCCGCCCACCGCCTATGACGGGCACCTCGCCTACGTCCAGGTCCGCCACGGGGCCACGACCTACACGGTGAAGACCGTGCCGGCCGCCGCGGGCCGGCCGGAGATCCGCTACACCGAGACCAGCGAGGCGAAGGGCGAGCCCGCCTTCAGCACGCTCACCGCGGTCGATCTCGACGGAGGCGGCAGGATCGCCTGGTCGGTCCGCGCGGCGAGCCGGCTCTCCGGCGGCACGCTGGCGACCGCGGGCGGGCTCGTCTTCTCCGGCGAGGCGGACGGCCATCTCGACGCCCACGATGCAAGCGACGGCCGGGTGCTCTGGCGCTTCCAATGCGGCGCCGGCATCAGCGGGCCGGCCATGACGTACGCGCTGGACGGCAAGCAGTACGTGGCGGTGGCCGCGGGCGGCGCGTCCTACACGAAGGCATCGGGCTTCGGCACCGGCGACGCATTGCTGGTCTTCACGCTGCCCGATTGACCGTGGCCGAGCTTGACGGGAAGGGTTCCAGCCGGTGGCGGGGGCTCTTCGGGACGATGACAGACGTGCAGAGCACGGAAGGCGGGGTTGCCGGTTCCCAGCCGACGGATCGCGGACCGCCGGTGATCCGCACCATCGCGATGCCGGCCGACACCAACCCGGCCGGCGACATCTTCGGCGGCTGGCTGATGGCGCAGATGGATCTCGCCGCCGGCAACGTCGCGGCCCGGCGGGCGCGGGGGCGCTGCGCCACCATCGCGGTCGACGCCATCACCTTCCACCACCCAGTCTTCGTCGGCGACGAGGTCAGTCTCTACGCGTGGCTCGTGAAGGTCGGCCGCTCGTCCCTGCGCATCCAGGTCGAGGTCTGGCGGCGCGAGCGGGCGAGCGAGGCGACCATGAAGGTGACGGAGGCGACCTTCACCTTCGTGGCGATCGGCGAGGACCGCCGCCCGCGGCCGGTACCGCCGGAGGTGAGCGGCATCTGAGCCGGATCGCCGGCGATGCAAATCCGCCTTTGCCCCGCCTGAGAGATTCAGACCGCGGAGTCGATTGCGGCATTCCCGTTGAGGTCCGCGGATCGCCGCCTAACAAGTTGGCCCGGATCGCGCATGGTGACGGTCGATCTGGCTTTCGCAGCGGTGCCGGTCCGAGGCGCGCGTGGCTGGCGGCCGCACGTCCAGGGATTGGAACCACACGATGGCGCAGCGGTCGGGACACGACTTCAAGTTCGGCATCGAAGAAGAGTTCTTCCTGGCCAGCGCCCGCTCGCGGAGCGCGCCGCGCATGTCGATCCAGGGGTTTCACGACGCGGCCAAACGCCTGGGTTCGGTGGAGCGGGAACTCCTCGAGAATGAGGTGGAGATCTGCTCGAAGCCGACGGAAAGCGTCGACGCGGCACGGGCGGCGCTCGGCGATCTGCGCGACAAGCTCCAGGCGACCGCCCGCGCGCACGGTCTCAAGCTGTTCGCCGCCGGCACGCACCCCACCGCCGTCTGGTCGATCCAGAAGGAGACGGACAAACCGCGCTATCGCGGCATGATGGACGACCTTCAGATCACCGGGCGTCGCTCCGTGGTCGCCGGCATGCACGTGCATGTCGAGGTGCCGCATCCCGAGAAACGGGTCGACATCATGCGGCGGATCTACCCGTTCCTGCCGCTGCTGCTCGCCCTCTCGACGTCCTCGCCGTTCTACGATCGCCGTCGCACAGGCCTCCACGGCTACCGGTTGCGGGCCTACGCCGAGTTGCCGCGCACCGGCCTCCCGGAGCTGTTCAATGACGACGGCGATTACGGCCGGTATGTCCGGGTCATGACCGCGGCCGGCGCCGTGCCCGATCCGACGTACTTCTGGTGGCACATCCGCCCCTCGATCCGATACCCGACCCTGGAGCTGCGCGTCGCCGACAGCTGCACGCGGCTCGACGACACCCTGACCGTCGCCCAGCTCTACCGCTGCCTCGTCCGCCTGCTCGACCGGCGGCCGGACATCCATGCCGGCCTGACCGGCGCCTCACGGGGGTTCGTGATGGAGAACCTGTGGCGGGCCGAGCGCGACGGCACGGCCGCTTCGCTGATCGATGAGGCGACCGAGCGCGCCGTTCCCGTAACCGACGCCCTGGACGCATTGCTCGACCTGATCGCCGAGGACGCGTCCGCTTTGGGCTGCACGGCGCAGGTGGCGCACGCCAAGGTGATCGCGCGAAAAGGCTCCAGTGCAGCAGGCCAGCTCGCGGCCTACACCGGCGCCCTGGACGGCGGTGCCAGCGAGGGCGTGGCGTTGAAGGCGGTCATCGATTGGCTCGCACGGGAGACGGCGCCCGTGACCTGACCGACCGAGCAAGGGCGGTGGAACGGGTCGAGACAGGGCTGCAGCCGTCGCGCTTCGCCGCATCTGCGATGACGGCGGGTTACACACGGGCGCCGGCTCCCCCTCAATCCGCAGCGAGGGCGTAGCGCGTCCGCAGGCGCAGGCCGAACACCGCCATCATGAACATGCAGCAGGTGGCGTTGTTGCCGTTCCACAGCACCGTCTCGAACGAGGCCGAGACCAGCCCGAGGAACCAGAGGCGCAGGAACAGCATCGTCTCCGCGTCGAGCCGGCCGCCGCCGGCCACGCGCTGCAGGTCGCGCACCGGCGCCAGCACGAAGGCCACCACGGTCAGCACGAGGAACGGCAGGCCGCCGATCAGCGCCGTGTCGAGATAGGCGTTGTGGGCGTGGTCAACGGTGTTGACCCAGGTCAGTTCCTCCGAGCCGGCATACATGGTCCGCTCGGTCATCCAGAAGGCGCCGATCCCCCAGCCGCGCCAGGGGCGGATCAGGATGTTGTCGATGGCGAATTGCCAGATCTCGCTGCGGCCCGTGAAGGTCGCGTCGGTCAGCAGCGCCCCGACAGCCTCCTGGATCGGCGGCACCAGCACGGAGCCGATGGAGATCAGCGAGAACCCGGCCACCGGACCGAGGAGCAGCAGGCCGCGGGCGAACCCACCTTTCAGCACCTGGCAGAGGCCCGTCACGGCGAGGATCACCGGCAGCAGCAGGATCGCGGTCTTGGAGCCGCTCGCCAGCAGGAACCCCGCCGCCAGGAGCACGATCGCCCAGCCGAGCACCCGGCTGGCGGCGGTGGCGACGTAGAGGCCCACGATCACCAGGATCACCATGGCGGCCCCGGCCTCGTTCTTCTGCGGAAAAATCCCGCGCCAGAGGCCCGGATGACTCGGGTCGGAATTGACGTCGAAGGCCGAGTGGATGGCGAGACTCGGCACGAAGGCGACCGCCAGATAGGAGGAGAGCACGATCACCAGGGCCGCCCCGGCGAGGCTCAGCGCCAGCTGCCGCGGGGAGCGGGCGACGATCAGCACCCCCGCCGAGAGCATCGCGGCGATCCCGAACAGCGCCAGCCGGCGCAGCGACAGGCTCGGCTCGATCGAGAGCAGCGTCGTCAGGCCGAGCCAGACGGCGCAGAGCAGGAGCGGCCGGGTCATCAGCGGCTGGAGGTGCCGGATTCCGATCCGGCGGATCGCCAGCGCCATGGCGGTGCCGGCGGCGAGGAACAGCACCTGGGTCAGCAGGCTCCCGTCCTCGGAGGCCGCCAGGATCGACCGGTCGGACAGGTCCTTCAGCCAGACATGGTTCCAGAGCAGGACGAAGACCGCCCCGTTGAGGAGCACGCGCACCGCATCCGGCACGTCGCGGCCCGCGAGGCCGCGCTGCCGTCCGTCAGCCGGGATGCCGATCGCCGCGTCCGCAGAAGCCATGTCGTGTTCCACCGCCGAGCCTGCGACCCGCGCGGTTCCGGCAGAGCGCCCGGGTGATCCCACCCATTCCCCTCATCCTGAGGTGACCGCGTCAGCGGGCCTCGAAGGAGGGCTCAAGGGATCGCAGTGGTTGCTGGAGGTCTCCTTCGAGGCCTCCGCTGCGCTCCGGCACCTCAGGATGAGGGGATTGGGTTGGACGCTCCTCGCTCCCGTCGTGAGCCGCGTGGTCAGCCGCATCCTCATCTTAGCTGCGCCTGTGCTCCGGGCGACGGCAAATCAAAAGTTGCGCCCAGCGATCGCGCGATAACCTTGACGAAGGGCTGCTTGCCTCAGCGCCGCATCGTGTACTGCGAGCGGCCGGCCGATTGGCGCATCAGGAAGGACGCCATCTCGGCGAGTTCCGGCGCCTTGGAGCGGAAGGTCACCGACAGGGCGAGCAGCGTGTCCTTGTGGTCGAGGCCCGGATAGATCCGCTCCTGCACCGGCACGTGCTCGGCGCGCAGCCTTGCGGCGAGGCTCACCGTGTGCCGGGGCTTCACCACCGTGTCGGCATCGCCGGTCGCCAGGAAGGCGGGGGGCGAAAGCGGACCCACGAAGCGCCCCGGCTGGGTCGCCGCCTGATCGGGCGCCTTGCCGAACACCTTGATCGTCGTATCCTGATCGAGCGGCAGGAAGTCGTAGGGGCCGGACAGGCCGGCCACCGCCTTGATCACCTTGGGATCGACGCCGGCCGCCGTCACGTAGCGCGGGTCGAGGGCGAGCATCACGGCGTTGTAGGCGCCGGCGGAATGGCCGGCCAGCACGATCCGGCGCGGGTCGCCGCCATAAGCCGCGATGTTGTCGCGCACCCAGGCGAGCGCCGCCGCCCCGTCTTCGAGGAAGCCCGGGAACGCCGTCTCCGGGTAGAGCCGGTAATCCGGCAGCACGGTGACGAAGCCCTGCGCGGCGAGCGCGTGGCCGACGAAGGCGTAATCGTCCTTCGCGCCGCTCTGCCAGGACCCGCCGTAGAAGAACACCAGCACCGGGGCGTTCTCGGCGCCCGCCGTGGGAACGTAGACGTCGAGGCGCCGCCGGGAGCCCTCGCCGAAGGGCTCGTCCTTCGCGGCGAGGCGCCCGCCGGGATCGCGCGGGCCGATCGCGTCGAACAGGGCCAGCGGCGAGGCCGCGCTGAAGCCGAAAGCGGCGAGCCCGAGGCAGAGGAGGCTCGCCAGCGCGGTGAGGAGTCGTGTCATATCCCGTCCGGTTGTCGCGATCGGCGCATACGGCACCGTTCTCGGGGCGGATTGATGACGGCGGCGCGGCAGAGCGCGAAAAATCAGGTCCGCAGCACGATGCAGGCACCGCCGACCTTCCGGATGCGGCCGCACAGGTCGTCGGCGGCCTGCCGGCTCTGGGCCGGGATGCGGATCCGGTAGAAGGCCCGGGTGCCGCGGTTGCGCAGGCGCGTCCCGATGATCATCGGCCGCACCTCGCCGATCACCCCCGCATAGGCGCTGCGCGCCCGGTTGAAGCTCTGGAGCGCCAGCGACTTGGAGAAATTGCCGGCGAGCTGGATGCCCCAGGGCGCGGCCGGGCCCTCGTTCGGTCCCAGGGCGAAGCGGTCGCCGCGGGACGGGATGCGCAGGCTGGCGGTGACCTGAAGGCAGGTCTGCGGCGGCGCCGGCTTGGTCTCCCCCTTGGTTTCCCCCTTGGTTTCCCCCTTGGCCTCTTTTTCCTTGCCGTCCTTCGCGTCCGGCTTCGCGGGCGCGCCGCCCTCCGGGTACTCGATCGACTTGGCGGGGCCGGTGCGCCAATCCTCGGCGGGGACGCCCGTGATGGCGGCCACGTAGGCGCGGGTCTCCTCGGGCAGGCCGCCATCGCCCGCGAGCCACTTGCTCACCCGCCCCGCGCCGCCGTTATAGGCCGCCGCCGCGAGGCCGAGATTGCCGAACTGGTTCTTCAGGTCCGCCAGCAGATGGGCGGCGTGCGGGATCGCCTGCTCGGGGTCGAACGGGTCGAGGAGCCCGCGCTCCCGGGCGGTCCCGGGCATGAACTGCGCGACGCCCTGCGCGCCCGCGGGGCTCACGACGCCGACGCGAAAACTGCTCTCGCGCCAGATCAGGCGCGTCAGGAACGGAATGGGCAGGTTTCGGGCCTTGGCGGACGCATCGATCAGGCGGCAGAGGGCCTGTTCCACGGTCTCGGTCGCCCCCTCGGACGGGACGGCCATGGCCGGACGCGCCGCGACGAGCAGGAGGGTGAGGAGCGCGGCACGGCGCAGGCGTGAGCTGTTCACACCGGCGTTGTAGCGATCTTCGGTTGCGGATCCATTGATCCCGGTTGCCGCACGAGGCTCGGACAGGTGGTCCAGTCGGGCTGCTGGCGCGATTTGTTCTTGTGCCGGGTCCCGGATCAGGTTCCTCTGACGCTCCACCTGTCCGCGAATGGGCTGGTTCCGGATAAGACGGCCCCCTTCCCGGGCGCATGCAGCGCCAGCAGAATGCGTCCCGGGACCCAGCACGAAAAGCGCCGCGCAGCGGCACCGTCACGTCGCCGCACCGTCCGCCGCCCATTCCGGCGCGTCGTCCCCGAGGCAGCGCGCCGCCCGCGACCAGCGCATCGGGATGCCGACCATCGCCACCGGCGGCCGCAGCCGCCGGGCCGGTCCCCACGACGTCGCCTCGATCTCGGGGGCGAGATCCTCCGGCACGCCGGCCGGGCAGGGGGGCTCGGGCTCCGGGGGACCGGCCTCGACCAGCAGCGCCGCCGTGCGCGCGAGGGAGAGCCGCGCGCCGCCGCCGGCTCCGTCCGCGAGCCGGCGCGCCAGCAGCCGCAGGACCGCCGCCGCCATCATGTAGCCGGTGGCGTGGTCGAGGGCCTGGACGGGCAGCGGCACCGGCTTTTCGGCCTGCCGCCAGTCCTGACCCGCCTGCGCGATGCCGGTGCTCATCTGCACGAGGCTGTCGAAGCCGCGCCGTCCGGCCCAGGGTCCGGTCCAGCCATAGGCGTCGAGGCAGACCTCGACGAGGCCGGGCGCCAGGGCGCGCCGGGCCTGCGCGCCGTATCCGAGCCCGTCCAGCGCCCCGGGCCGATAGCCGTGGACCAGCACGTCCGCCGCGGCGAGAAGCCGCTCGAAGGTCGCCCGGTCGGCGTCGCGGCGCAGGTCGAGCCGGGCGCAGGTCTTGCCGAGGGTCATCTCCGGCTCGATGGCGGCCTCGTTCCAGTCGGGCGGGTCGATCCGCAGCACATCCGCCCCGAAGGCCGCGAGGAAGCGCGTCGCCACCGGCCCGGCGATCACCCGCGTCAGGTCGAGCACGCGCAGGCCGGCGAGCGGTCGCCCGGGCCGGGGTGCCCAAAGGGATTCAGATTGCGATCCCGACCGGTCGCCGCTCGGATCGACCTGGACCGGCGGCTCGGCCGCCACCGCACGTCCCTGCGGATGCACCGCCCATTCGGCGAGCCCGCGCATCTCGGCCGCGCAGCCGCCCGCGGCCAGGATCGCTTCCTCCAGCTCGGCTTTGGTCCAGCCCGACACGGCGCGCGCCATGCCGGCGCGATCGACCTGCGGGCCGAGCACGCGCTCGGCCGCCGCCCGGTGATGCGGCGCGTTGGTGTGAAGGCGGATCCATCCGTCCCGGGTCTCGTAATCGCCCGCAACCGGGTCCCAGGGATCCGGCACGCGCCAGCCCTCGGGCCGCAGCGATGTCGCGAACCAGAACGACGCGAGCCGCCGGTCCACGGTGACGGGACCCGTCCACCCCGCGACTTCAGCCAGCGCCAGTGCGGCGGCCCCGACCGAACCGGCCGCGAGGTCGCTCACCGCGAAGGCGGAGGGCAGGGCGCCCGTCCCTGTGACACGCAGAGCATCCAGGGCGCCGGACGGCCCGTCGAGCGCCCGCCAGATCCGGGCAGCGAAAGCGTGGGCACCGGCCGTCATCGCGATCTCCCCTGCGGTCCCCGGAGCCGGGCGGACCTTCGTGGCTGCAGGATAGACTATGGCCGCCGGCCCGGCGCGCTATAAGGGCCGCATGACGTCGGATGAAACCCAGCCGCTCCTCGCCGTCGAGGATCTGTCCGTCACCTTCCGCTCGCGGGAGGGCGAGACTCGCGCGGTCGATCGTATCGGCTTCACCATCCGGCGCGGGGAGACCGTGGCGCTGGTCGGCGAATCGGGCTCCGGGAAATCGGTGACGGCGCTCGCCATCCTGCGACTCCTCGACGGGGCGGCGCGCCAGGACGGGCGGATCCTGTTCAAGGGCCGCGACCTCGTGGGCCTGCCTGAGCGCGCCATGCGCGACGTGCGCGGCGCCGACATCACCATGGTGTTCCAGGAACCCATGACCTCGCTCAACCCGCTTCACACGATCGAGCGGCAGATCGGCGAGGTGCTGGGTCTCCATCGCGGGCTGACCGGCAAGGCGGCCAAGCGCCGGATCCTCGAACTCCTCGATCTCGTGGGCCTGCGCGACGCGGAGAGCCGCATGGGCGCCTACCCGCACGAGCTCTCCGGCGGCCAGCGCCAGCGGGTGATGATCGCCATGGCGCTGGCCTGCGAGCCGGACCTGCTCGTCGCCGACGAGCCGACCACGGCGCTCGACGTCACCGTCCAGGCGCAGATCCTGGCGCTGCTCGCCGATCTGCAGAAGCGGCTCGGCATGGCGATGCTGTTCATCACCCACGATCTCGGCATCGTCGAGCGGATCGCCGACCGGGTCTGCGTGATGCTCAAGGGCAAGATCGTGGAGGCCGGCGCGACCAAAGCGGTCTTCGCCAATCCGCAGCACGAATACACACGCCGCCTGATCGCCTCCGAGCCGAAGGGCCGCGCCAATCCGGTCCCGCCCGACGCCGCGCCGCTCCTCGAAGCCGGTCCGCTCAAGGTCTGGTTCCCCCTGAAGGCCGGCCTGCTCCGGCGGATCGTCGGCCACGTGAAGGCCGTGGACGGGGTCTCGCTCAGGGTCCGCGCCGGGGAGACCGTGGGGGTCGTGGGCGAATCCGGCTCGGGCAAGACGACGCTCGGCCTCGCCCTGCTGCGGCTGACGGCCTCCGAGGGGCCGATCGTGTTCCTGGGCCGGGCGATCGACGGTTTTACGGTGGCGCAGATGCGGCCGCTGCGGAAGGACATGCAGGTGGTCTTCCAGGATCCCTACGGCTCGCTCTCGCCGCGCATGTCGGTGGCCGATATCGTGGCCGAGGGGCTGGTGGTGCAGGGCGCCGTGCGTTCCCGGGCCGAGCGCCGGGCCGTGGTCGCGAAGGCGCTCGCCGATGTCGGGCTCGATCCGGCCGCCATGGACCGCTACCCGCACGAATTCTCGGGCGGCCAGCGCCAGCGCATCGCCATCGCCCGGGCCATCGTGCTGAACCCGCGCTTCGTCGTGCTCGACGAGCCGACCTCGGCGCTCGACCGCTCGGTCCAGGCGCAGATCGTGACGCTGCTGCGCGACCTCCAGCGGGAGCGCGGGCTGGCCTACCTGTTCATCAGCCACGACCTGAAGGTGGTCCGGGCGCTCGCCAACTACGTGATGGTGATGCAGAACGGCCGGGTGGTCGAGGAAGGCCCCGCCGAGACGATCTTTTCCGAGCCGCAGACCGCCTACACCCGCGCCTTGTTCAAGGCCGCCTTCGCCCTCGACAGCGACTTGGCCGCAGAGCTGGAGCCCGCCTGACCGTGCCGCGCGCCCTGCTCATCGTCCTCGATTCCGTCGGCATCGGCGGGGCGCCGGATGCCGAAGCCTACGGCGATGCCGGCTCCGACACGCTCGGGCACATCGCGGAAGCCTGCGCGGCGGGCCGCGGCGACCGGGATGGCCTGCGCGCCGGCCCCTTGCGCCTGCCGCACCTCGCATCCCTCGGGCTCGGGCTGGCGGCCGCCGGCGCCTCGGGCCGGATCCCGCCCGGCCTCGCGCCCGCGGGCGAGCCGGACGGGGCCTACGGCCATGCCGTGGAGACGGCCGCCGGCAAGGACACGCCGTCGGGCCATTGGGAGATCACCGGCCTGCCCCTGTCGCAGCCCTGGGGCCACTTCCCCGAGACGCGGCCGACCTTCCCACCCGAACTCACGCAGGCCCTGATCGCCGAGGGCGGCCTGACCGGCATCCTGGGCGACCGGCACGCGTCGGGCGTCGCCATCATCGACGACCTTGGTCCCGAGCACGTCCGGACGGGTAAGCCGATCTGCTACACCTCGGCCGACAGCGTCTTCCAGATCGCCGCCCACGAGGAAGCGTTCGGGCTGGAGCGGCTCTACGACCTCTGCCGCGTGGCGCGGCGCCTGTGCGATCCCTACCGGGTCTGCCGGGTGATCGCCCGGCCCTTCGTGGGCTCGGCGGAGGCGGGGTTCCGCCGCACCGGCAACCGCAAGGATTTCGCGGTCGAGCCCCCCGGCCGCACCCTGCTCGACCGGGCCGAGGCGGCAAGCCGCAGCATCGTGAGCGTCGGCAAGATCGGCGACATCTTCGCCCACCGGGCCACCGGCCGCGAGATCAAGCCGGGGCCGAACGCGGCCTGCCTCACGGCCGGGCTCGACGCCCTCAAGAACCTGCCCGATGGCGGCCTGATCTTCGTCAACCTCGTGGATTTCGACACCGAATACGGCCACCGAAGGGACGTGCCGGGCTACGCCGCCGAACTCGAAGCCTTCGACGCGCGGGTTCCCGAGATCCGGGCGGCGCTCCGGCCGGGCGACCTCGCGCTCATCACCGCCGATCACGGCAACGACCCGACCTGGACCGGGACCGACCATACCCGCGAGCAGGTGCCGGTCCTGGCCTTCGGCCCCGGAATGGCGGGGCGCGCCATCGGCCGGCGGGACAGTTTTGCGGATATCGGCGCCACCTTGGCGGCCCATCTCGGCCTGCCCTGGGACGGCGCCGGACGACCCTTCCTGTAGGAGGACATATGCGGGACGACGACGACCGGCCGCGCAGGGCCGTGTCCCACGAGATCGGGCAGCCGCTGGATACGCTCTCGCTTTCGGACCTCGACGCGCGGATCGCGCTGCTGCGGGCCGAAATCACCCGGATTGAGGCGGCACGGGCGGCCAAGCAGGCGGCGCAGGGGGCGGCCGACGCCTTCTTCAAGCGGGGCTGAGGCTTGGACCGGACCGAAACGCTGGCCGCCCTGCGGCGCGGCGACCTCGCCGGCGCACGCGAGCTGCGCCTGCCCGACGGGCTCACCGAGGTACCCCCGGAGGTCTTCGCGCTCGCCGACACGCTGGAGGTTCTGGATCTCGGCCGGGGCAGCCTGACCGACCTGCCGGCCGATCTCGGGCGGCTGCGCAACCTGCGGGTGCTGTTCGCCTCGGGCAACCCGTTCCCGCGCCTGCCGCCGGTGCTGGGCGACTGCCCGAGCTTGAGCCAGCTCGGCTTCCGCGGCTGCGGCATTGAGGCGGTGCCGGCGGAGTCGCTGCCGCGCGACCTGCGCTGGCTGACGCTGACCGACAACCGGATCGAGACCCTGCCGGCGGCCCTCGGGGAGCGGCCGCTGCTGCAAAAACTGATGCTGGCCGGCAACCGGATCGCGGCCCTGCCCGACAGCCTGTCGGCGGCCGGCAACCTCGAACTGATCCGGCTCGCCTGCAACCGCCTCGACGCGCTGCCGCCCTGGCTGACGCGCCTGCCGCGCCTCGCCTGGACCGCCTATGCGGGCAATCCTGCCGAGCCGGCGACGGAGCCGGCCCCGGCGGCGCGGGTGCCCTGGGCCGAACTGGAGGTCGGCGACCTGCTCGGGGAGGGGGCCTCGGGCCGGGTCCACCGGGCGGTCTGGCGCGGGCAGGCCGTGGCGCTGAAGCTGTTCAAGGGCGCGATGACGAGCGACGGCCTGCCGGCGCGCGAGATGGAGGCCTGCCTCGCCGCCGGCACGCATCCGGCGCTGACCGGGGCGGTCGGCCGGCTCGACGGCCACCCCGAGAGTGCGGAGGGTCTCCTGCTCCGGCTCCTGCCGCCGCACTGGACCGTGCTCGCCGGCCCGCCGAGCCTCGCGAGCTGCAGCCGCGACGTCTACGACCCGGATCTCCGGCTCGATCCGGCGCGGACCTTGCGGATCGCGCGATCCGTGGCGGAGGCGGCAGCTCACCTGCACGGGCGCGGCCTGATCCACGGCGATCTCTACGCCCACAACACGCTCTGGGATGCCGAGACCGGCGCGGCCGTGCTCAGCGATTTCGGGGCCGCCTCGGCGCTGCCGGACGGGCCGGAAGGCGCGGCGCTGGCGCGGATCGAGGCGCGGGCCTTCGGGACCCTGCTCGGTGAACTCCTCGACCGCTGCGATGCGCCGTCCGTGGAGCTGCGGTCGCTGGAGCAGGCCTGCACGCAGCCCGACCCGATCCGGCGGCCGGTCCTGACGGAGGTGGTCGCCGCGCTGGGGCAGATGACGGCCTGAGTCCAGCCACCGTCACCGCCTTGCTCATCTCAATCCGGGATGTCGGCCTGCCGGCGCGCCACCACGGCGAAGAGGTCGCCGAGGGCAGCGAGGCTCGCGGCCTGGAGCTGGGCGGCGGGCACCACGGACCCGTCAGGCCCCGGCAGGTCCCGCGTCGCCGTGGTCGAGGCCACGACGGTCGGCCGGAAGCCGAGATTGAAGGCGCTGCGGGCGGTGGAATTCACGCACATATGCGTCATGAAACCCGCCAGGACGACGTCCTTCACGCGAGCCGCCTCCAGCCGCGCCTGGAGGTCGGTGCCCAAGAAGGAGCTCGGATAGGCCTTGGTGATCACCGGCTCCTCGCCCTGCGGCGCCACCTCGGGGCTGATCTGGCCGATCGGCGCGGTCACGTCGTAGGGCGAGCCCGGCCCGGCATCGTGGCGGATGTGGAAGACCGGGATCCCGGCCTGCCGCGCCCGGACCAGCAGATCCGCCGCCTCGCGGATCGCGGGCTCGACCCCGTCGAGGCGCATGATTCCCGCGCGGTAGGTCTGCTGCAGGTCGATGAGCACGAGCGCCGAGCCCTTCAGGGGGGCGGGCTCCCGGCTGAGGCCAGAGAGGCCGCGCAGGGTTGCGAGTTCGGACATCCGGCGTCTCCCAGGGCGCCGCTCGGGAATGGCGGCATCTGTGTTTGCGCCCGATTCTACACCGCGCCGACAAATCGGCACCACCGGTCAAAGGTGTACCGCGAGCCCGGTCGGCGGAGCGCTTCGCCCTACCGCCCCGGCGCTCCCGGATCGATCGCCGGCAGCTCGTTCGCCGGCAGACCCGCGCCGGCCTGAGCCTGCGCGCCGGCCGTGCCGCGGGCGCGGTTGGCGAGCGCCACCGTCAGGCGCTCGGCCGCCTCGGGCTGCATCACCGCCAGCACCTCGGCCATCTTGCGCGGGTTCATGGCCAGCACGATCGGCACCAGAACGTCATGGCCGAGCCTATCGAACACCCGGGCCGCGTCCTTGGGCTTCATCGCCTCGTACATCGTGACGATGTTCTTCAGCCCCTGCTTCTCGGCCTCCTCCTTCGCCTTGGCGACCGACTCGACCTTGTCCTCGGCCTTCTTGAGGTCGCCGAGCCCGGTCTCGAGCTTCCGCTCGGCCTCGCCCAGCATCTTTTCGCGCAGATCCAATTCGTCGCTCTTCTGGCGCAGGGCGTCCCGCCGGGCGCCGAGCTTTTCGAGGAGCACGCGCTCGGTCGGCGAGCCCGACCCTTGCGCGGCGGGCGGCGCCTCCGGGGGTTTCTCGGGAGACTTCTCGGACAGAGCCTCGGCAGGCGCAGCCTTGTCCTCCTTGGCGCCCACCGATCCCGTGGTGACGGGGTCGGGGACGTCGAAGCCGGTGCGGGCCCGGGCCACCGCCCGTCCGAATTCCGGCAGCGCGCCGCTTTCCGGCAGTCCGGCCTGCAGCAGGCTGAGCAGCTTGAGCACGAGGAGCCCGCCGGCCGCGATGGCCACGGCGTCGACGAGGCGCAGCCGGATCGGCCGCGCCGGCTTGGGGGTGGGGGGCGCACTGCGCCGCGCCATGGCGGCGCGGCGCAGCTTCTCCTCAGGATCCGGCTTCGGGGGCGGGATCTTCGGGGCCTTGACTCCGGTCACGCGGCGCGCGCCCGGACGCGGGCCAGCGCGCGCTCGCTCATGGCGAGCGCGGCCGCGGCGGCGGCCCCGAGGCGCTCCCCGTTCGGGCTCACGGGCTCGGGCCGGAACGGCGCCGGCTCCGGTGCCGCCGGTGCGACGGGCGCCGGCTCCTGCCGGGCCGGCACGGCACGCATCTGCGCCACGATCGCGCCGATCCGGGCCACCACCGTCTCGCCGGCCTCAACCTGCTCGGTCAGTTCGGCGGCGCGGGCGCTCGCCGCCTCCAGGCGGGCGTTGAGGGTGCGATCGGATTCATCGATCGCGGCGCGCAGGCCCGCGATGGCCCGCTCGGCGGTGCCGGTGGCGACCATCAGATCGCCGATCGTCTGGCGGAGCGCCGCCTCGTCGCCCTTGAGCTGGCCGATCCGGCGCGACAGCCGCAGGGAGGAGACGATGGTGGCCGCCAGCAGGACCGCCACCAGGATGTCGGCGGCGAGGGTGACGAAGAGACTCATGACGCGACCCTCATCGGCCCTAACTGTCCGAACGGTTGTTCATCGAGGCCTCGTAGGCCTGGATCGTCGTGCGCGAGCGGCGCAGCGGACGGGTGACCTGCACGGCGATGTGGCCGTCGACCCGGCCCATCCGCCCCTGCGTCAGCGCCCAGTCGCCGCAGCGCACGGTGATGAGGTCCGACGGCTTGGCGTCGAACATCAGCGTCTCGCCGACCTTGAGGCTCATGACCTGCTTCAGGGGCAGCATCATCTCGTGCAGCACCGCCTCCATGGTCACGTCGGCCTGCCAGATCTCCGTGGCGAGGTGGCCCTCCCAGACCTGGTCGCGGCCGAGCTTCTCGCCCATGAAGCTCTGGGTGAGCAGTTCCCGGATCGGCTCGATCGTCGCGTAGGGGAACAGGATCTGCAGCATGCCGCCGCGCCCGTCGACGTCGAGGCGCAGGCTGATCAGGATCGCGGCGTTGCCCGGCCGCGTGATGGTGGCGAAGCGCGGGTTGGTCTCGATCCGGTCGATGCCGAAGGTCACGGGCGAGAGGGGCTGGAACGACAGCTCCAGATCGCCCAGCACGATCTCCACGAGGCGGCGCACCAGCGTCATCTCGATGGCGGTGAACGGCCGCCCGTCGAGGCGGCTCGACGTGCCGCCGCGCTTGCCGCCGAGCAGCAGGTCGAAGGTCGCGTAGGCGAGGTTGGAATCGACCGTGACGAGGCCGGAATTTTCCCATTGCTCGGCCCGGAACACGCCGAGCAGGGTCGGCAGCGGGATCGCGTTCAGATAGTCGCCGAAGCGCACCGAGGTGATGTTGTCGAGGGTCACCTCGACGTTGTCCTGGAACAGGTTGCGCAGGGAGGTCGACAGCAACCGGATCATCCGGTCGAAGACGATCTCCAGCATCGGCAGGCGTTCGTACTGGACGACGCCCGAATCGACGATAGCCTGCACACCCCCGGCCCCTGAGGCCGAGAGCTCGCGCATGGAGAAGCCGAGGACGCTGTCGATCTCGTCCTGGTTGAGCACCCGGTCGTTGCCGGCGAGTTCGGGGAGATTGTCGCTCTCCCCGTCCTCGATCATCGTCGCCCATTCGGCAGCGACGTCGCCTGCGTTGCGCGTGGTCCCCTGTTCGGCGAGGGCCGCGCCCCATTCCTCGGCGAGCGAGGAATCGCCGCCCTCGGCCCCCTGCTCCAGCAGGGCCGCCGACCAATCGTCCTCCGGGAGTTCGTCCTCGGGATCCATCAGACGCGCGCCGAAACGGTGACGGGAAGGGGGCGGGTCACTGGACGATCACATCCTTGAACAGCACGGCCTCGACCCGGACCGGATAGAGGGCGATGTTGACGCGGCGCAGCAGTTCCTCGCGCAGCCGGAACAGGCCCAGCGAGCTGGTGAGGTCGCTCGGGCGCAGCTCGCGCATGTAGACCTGCAGCGCATCCTCGACGCGCGGCATCAGAGGCTTCACCTCCTCCTCGACCTTGGCATCCTTCAGTTCGAGGGCGAGCCGCACCTTGGCGTATTTGGTCTTGTCCTGCGGCAGGTCGGGGCTGAGGTTCAGCAGCATCTCGCGGACGTCGACGAAGACCACGGGCCTCTTGCCGTCCGGACCGGTGGCGGCGTCGCCATGGGCGCCCCCGTGGCCGCCGCCATGCCCACCCGCGGAGGCCTCGGCGCCGTCGCCGTGGCCGCCACGCCCCATCAGCAGGAACGCACCGCCGCCGCCAGCGAGCGCCAGGACCGCGACGGCCACGATGATCATGAGCTTCTTCTTGCCCTTCGGGGCGCTGTCGGCTCCGGCCTCGCCCTCCTCGGCAGAGGCCTTCTTGGGCTTCTTGGCCATGGAATAATGCTCTCTCGCGGATATCCGCGCTCGGGTACGCCCCGATATCGAAGCATCACGGTTAACGTGCCGTTAAGCGGGCAATTCCTGCCGGGCCATGTTTGCCGCAACGCAGTCACGGCCCCCGGGAAGGGCAAACGGATCCCTCGCCAAACCATTCAGATTTATAACGAAATCCGCCCCGGCACCGCTGGCACGGCGCATGCTGAACGGATCGTTGCCGCCACCGCGGCGGCGAGTCCCAGAGTTCACGATGCAGAATGCCCTCTTCATCGGCGTGTCGAGCCAAGTGGCGCTCCAGCGCGAGCTGGACGTGATCGCCAACAACATGGCGAACGTCTCGACCAACGGGTTCAAGTCCCGCAGCAGCCGCTTCCAGGAATACCTGATGCCGGTGGCGAGCGCGGATTCCTTCGCCCGTCCGGACCGGAAGCTCTCCTACGTCATCGACCAGGGCACCACCCTCGACCTCGGCCAGGGCCCGATCGAGCAGACCGGCAACCCGCTCAACGTCGCCGTCAAGGGCTCGGCCTTCATCGCCGTGCAGACGCCCCAGGGCGAGCGCTACACCCGCAACGGCGCCTTCGAGATCAATCCGCAGGGCACGCTGGTGACCAGCGACGGCTATCCCGTGGCGGGCGACGGCGGCCCGATCACCATCAACGCGCAGGAAACCGGGCTCGCCATCGGCAGCGACGGCACGGTCTCGACCAATCTCGGCATCCGCGGCCGGATCAAGCTCGTGACCTTCGCCAACCCGCAGGGGCTCACCAACGAGGGCGGCAACCTCTACGCGACGCAGGAGGCCGGCAGCCCGGCCGGTTTCGAGGGACGCCTGGAATCCGGGGCGCTGGAGCGCTCCAACGTCCGCCCGGTGATCGAGATGACCCGGCTGATGGACGTGAACCGCACCTACACCATGGTGTCGAGCATGATCTCGCGCCTCGACGAATTGCGGGGCTCGGCGATCAGCCGCCTCGCCAACGTCGCGTAAGGGGGCTTGAGCGATGCGCGCCCTCTACTCAGCCGCCACCGGCATGGCGGCCCAGGAACTGAACGTTCAGGTCATCTCCAACAACATCGCGAACCTGCGCACCACCGGCTACAAGCGCCAGCAGGTGCATTTCCAGGATCTGCTCTACCAGAACCTGCGCCGAGCCGGATCCTCGACCTCCGAGCAGAACACGCAGCTCCCCGCGGGGCTGGCGATCGGCTCGGGCGTGAAGACGACCTCCACCGCCCGGGTGATGTCGCAGGGCACGCTCACCTCGACCGAGAAGGATTACGACGTCGCCATCCGCGGCGAGGGCTTCTTCCGGGTGACGATGCCGGACGGGCGCACCGCCTACACGCGGGACGGCTCCTTCGACCTCTCGGCCTCGGGCCAGCTCGTCACCCGCGACGGCTACCTGCTCGATCCGGCGATCACCGTGCCGCAGACCGCGACCTCGGTGACGATCAGCGCCACCGGCGCCGTGCAGGCGACGCTGCCGGGCCAGACCGCGCCGCAGGCGCTCGGCCAGTTCCAGCTCTCGCGCTTCATCAACAAGGTCGGCCTCGAATCGATCGGCGACAACCTGTTCGTGGAGACCGCCGCCTCCGGCCCGGCGATCAGCGCGCTGCCGGGGTCGGAGGGCTTCGGCAACCTCCAGCAGAGCTACCTGGAGGAGGCCAACGTGAACGCCGTCACCGAGATCTCGTCGCTGATCGCGGCGCAGCGCGCCTACGAGATGAACTCGAAGGTCGTCACCGCCGCCGACCAGATGCTCTCCACCGCCTCGCAGATGTTCCGCAGCTAAGCGCGCCGCTGAGATTTCCGACGATGTATGCCGGCCTGCCCCAAAATTCCGCCTCCGTGGACTCCGCCTTCGAGACCTCCGTCCTGCCGCTCGTCAGCACGGCGGCGGACGAGAGCGACCTCAGCCCGATCGTCCGCCGGCCCCGGCCGCGGGTGGCGCCGCTCGGCATGGCCGTGCTGCTCCGGACGCTGCTGGCCGTGCTGGCCTTCGCGACGCTCGGGGCGCTGGCGATCCCCGCCATGGCGCGGGCGGACGGCCTGCGCCTGCGCGGCGACGTGACCGCCCGCGGGGACATCCTGACCCTCGCCGACCTCGTGGAGGGGGCGCCGGCCGGCCTCGCCGGGCGGCCGCTGTTCCGTTCGCCGGCCCTGGGCGCCACCGGGACGATCCAGAGCCGCCGGATCGTCGAGGCCGCCGCAGCCCTCGGCCTGACCGGCCTGGAGACCGGTGGCCGGATGCAGATCGCCGTCCAGCGCGCCGCCCGCCGCATCGGGCCGCCGGAGATCGAGGCCGCGCTCAAGCGCGGGCTGGAGACCGGCTACGGCCTCGCCCCGGCCAATGTGTCGATCCGGTTCGACGGCGAGGGCCCGACCCTGCTGGCGCCGGCCGATCTTGCGGGACAGGCCGCGGCCCTCGACCTGACCTACGATGCGCGCTCCCGCCGGGTCGCGGGCCTCGTCAGCATCGGCGAGCGGCAGGCCTCGCTGCGCGTCTCCGGAATCGTTCTCGAGATGCGCGACGTGGCGGTGCTCACCCGGTCCCTCGACCGCGGCGAGACGATGAAGGAGGGCGATTTCGCCCTGGAACGCCGGCCGCGCGAAACCGTCCCGTCGGACGCGCAGGCGAGCGCCGGCGCCGTCGGCGAGGTCGCCCAGCACGCGCTGGCGGCCGGCACGGTGCTCCGGATCAGCGACACCGCCCCGCCCGAGCTCGTAGTCCGGGGCGAGAGCGTGACCATCGTGTACGAGACGCCGAGCATCAGCCTCGCGATGCGCGGCCTCGCCAACCAGGGCGGCCGCCTCGGCGCCGTGGTCAACGTCGTCAACACCGCCTCCCAGAAGGTCCTTCAGGCGACCGTGGTCGGCCCCGGCCGGGTTTCGGTCGGCCCCAGCCCCGCGCCCCTGCAGCAGGCCTCCGCGACCCCGATCCAGGCGACCGCGTCCTTGCGCTGATCGCCCGTTCCGCACGCGTTCATGAGTACCCCGATGGCCCCTCGCACCGCCTTCAAGCCCCTCGCCGCCGCGCTGATCGCCGGTGCGCTCGGCGCCTGCAACACCGCGGACCGGCTCTCGCAGGTCGGCGCGACCCCGGCCCTGTCGGCGATCGAGGACCCGACCACGCAGCCCGGCTACAAACCGGTGCGGATGCCGATGCCCGACGTGCAGCCGGTCTCCTACGCGCCGAACTCGCTCTGGCGCACCGGCTCGCGCGCCTTCTTCAAGGACCAGCGCGCCGCCCGGCTCGGCGACATCCTGACCGTGAAGGTCAACGTCACCGATCAGGCCAACATCAGCAACGAAACGAAGCGGAGCCGCGCCAACACCGAGAGCTTCGGCCTGCCGAACGCCCTGGGGCTGGAGAACAACGCGGTCGGCAAGTCCTTCGGCGTCGGCAGCACGGCTTTGCTCTCCGCCACCTCGGCGACCGCCAACGACGGGGCCGGCTCCGTCCAGCGGGCCGAGACCGTGACGACGAACGTCGCCGCGGTGGTCACCCAGGTGTTGCCCAACGGCAACCTCGTGGTCGAGGGCAAGCAGGAGATCCGGGTGAATTTCGAGATCCGCGAGATGGTGGTGGCCGGCGTGGTCCGGCCGGAGGACATCGAGTCGGACAACACCATCGACTCGGCCAAGATCGCCCAGGCCCGCATCGCCTATGGCGGCCGCGGCCAGATCACCGACGTACAGCAGCCGCGCTACGGCCAGCAGATCGTGGATATTTTGCTGCCGTTCTGAGGGGCCTCCGTCGGCATGATCGCCGTCATATCGGATCCGGTGTCGTCGGTCCGAGAAGGGTCAGGGCCGGGGGAATCAGAGCGAGCAGGCGCTCCCGCGGAACCCCATCGCGGGCCTGAACCGACAATCCGTGCAGCAGGGCGGCGTAATGGTCGCCCAATGCTGCCGCGTCGGAACTGGATGGCAACTCACCCTCGGTGACCGCGCGCTCCAGGCGCTCGACAATCGACGCCGTGCGCAGCCGGCGACGCTCAGCCAGCCAATCGGCCACCGCGTCGTTCTCGGCAGCGCAATTGGTCGCTGCCGCAACGACCATGCACCCCTTCGGGCCATCGCCGCGCGTGTAAAGTTCAACAGCTTCACGCAGCAGGCGCTCGATCGCTTGCCGAGCCGTCAGTTCCTCAGCGAGCGCACGGGTCGCGAAGCCGCCGGCGCCGGCCTCATAATGCTCCACGGCTTCGCGGAAGAGCGCCACCTTCGAACCGAACGCCGCGTAGATCCGAGCCGACGCGATGCCGAGCGCGTTCACGAGGTCTGCCATGGACGTCCCCTCGTAGCCGCGCGTCCAGAACGCCCGCTGAGCCCTTACGAGAGCCACATTCCGATCGAATTCCCGTGGCCGACCCGCCATCGCTCCACCAATTTTTTTCCGATCGACAAACAACATGCTTGACGGACTGAGATAGGCGGACCATTCTTTGTTGATCAACAAACAATGGTCCGCCTATGCGAACGATCAAGGGTCCGAGCCTCCACCTCGCGCAGTTCAGCGACGCGCAACCGCCATTCAACAGCCTCGGGTCGCTGGCCGCATGGGCATCCGAGCGCGGCTTCAAAGCGCTGCAGATCCCCGCTTGGGACGCGCGCCTGCTCGATCTGCGAACAGCCGCGGAGAGCCGCGATTACTGCGACGAAATCACCGGCGTCGTCGCACAACATGGCCTCGCGATCAGCGAGCTGACCACGCACATTCTCGGTCAACTGGTGGCTGTCCACCCGGCCTACGACGCGCTCTGCGATGCCTTCGCGCCGGAGGCCGTCCACGGAAACAGCGCTGCGCGCACCGCGTGGGCTCTCGATCAGATCCAATTGGCTGCCCGGGCCTCCCGCCGGCTGGGATTGACCGAGATGGGCACCTTCTCGGGATCGTTCGCGTGGCCCTACGTCTTCCCGTTCCCGCAACGTCCCGAAGGTCTCGTCACGGCAGCGTTCGACGAATTAGCTAGGCGATGGCGGCCCATCCTGGATGTCTGCGACGAGCAGGACGTCAATCTCTGCTACGAGATCCATCCGAGTGAGGATCTGCATGACGGCGTGACCTTCGAGATGCTGCTCGACCGTGTCGGCGGCCATCCCCGCTGCGGGATCCTCTTCGATCCCAGTCATCTCGTCCTGCAGCAGCTCAAATACCTCGATTTCCTCGACATCTATCGCGAGCGAATCCGCATGTTCCATGTGAAGGATGCGGAGTTCATTCCAACCGGCCGCCAGGGAATCTACGGCGGCTATCAATCCTGGGCGAACAGGGCCGGACGATTCCGATCGCTCGGCGACGGACAGGTCGACTTCAAGGGCATCTTCTCGAAGCTCACGCAGTACGGCTTCGGCGGTTGGGCGACCCTCGAATGGGAATGCTGCCTGAAGAATCAGGACGATGGTGCGCGTGAAGGCGCGGACTTCATCCAGGACCACATCATCCGGGTCACCGACAGGATCTTCGATGACTTTGCGGGCACCCCGCTCGACCCGGCTGGCGTGAACACGCTGCTCGGCATCGCCTGATCAGGGAGGATCTTCGACATGAAAACAGAGTTACAGGCGGAATCCGCGCAGCATTGCTATATTCGCATTGACGATGCGCGCTTGCATTGTGCCATCCTGGGCGACGGGCGGCCGGTTCTGCTGATCCCCGGGTGGCCACAGACTTGGTATGCGTGGCGCCATATCATGCAGGTTCTCGCGGCGAACGGCTTCGAGGCCATAGCGGTCGATCCGGTCGGCACCGGCTCTTCGAGCCGTCCGGATGCCGGCTACGACACAGGTGCGGCCGCTTCGAAGCTCCATCGGCTGATGCAGGCGCTCGGGCATGAACGCTATCAGGTTGTCGGTCACGATGTCGGCATGTGGGTGGGCTATGCCCTCGCGAGCGACTATCCGGACGCCGTGAGCCGTCTCGCCTTGACCGAAGCGGTCATTCCCGGTCTTGCTTCAGCGCCGACGATCTTTGCGTCCCCGGCCGAAAACATCTTCCTCTGGCATTTCATGTTCAACCAAGTTCGTGACCTGCCGGAATTCTTGATCGCTGGACGGGAAAAAGGATACTTGGAGTTCATTTTCGATAATTGGGCCCACCGCCGTGACCGCGTGGCCGTTGACGTGTATGTTCAAGCCTATGCCAGCCCCGGCGGAATTCGGTCGGGGCTCTCCTACTACCGCGCGATTCCCGAGACGATTCGACAGAATGTCGAGCGCGCAAAACGGCCATTAAGCATGCCAGTTCTTGCGCTTGGCGCCGATTGTGCCACGGCGGACGCCCCGATGTCGACGCTTGGTCCACACGCGGCCGACTTGCGCGGCGGCATCATCGCTGATTGTGGACATTTCATCATGGAAGAATGCTCGAATGAATTCTGTACAGAACTTCTGCCGTTCCTGAGGGAGGCTTAGGCTTACGATGGCGCTCGATCCAGACATCGCCGCATTTCTGGCGCGGGATACAGGCGCCGCACCCGACTCGCTGGCCGAACTGCGCGCTCAGACCGAGGCTTCGCTCGTCGCGCTGCAAGCGGCGCCCGAAGCCGTCGCGCGCGTCCGCGACTTCCGCCCGGGCGACACGGCGATGGCGTCTCCTGTCCCGATCCGTGCCTACTGGCCCGTCGATGGGGACGAAGCCATGGCGGCCATCGTTTTCGCCCATGGGGGCGGGTGGTGCCTCGGCTCGCTGGCCGCCTATGATGCGCCGTGCCGCGCCCTGACGAACGCGACCGGCTGCGTCGTCTTCGCGATCGATTACCGTCTCGCGCCGGAACATCCGTTCCCGGCGCCGCTGGACGATGTCTATGCGGCCTTGTGCTGGGTGGCCGAGCACGCCGCCGAACTGGCCATCGATCCGAACCGCATCGTCGTGGCAGGGGACAGCGCCGGCGGCAACCTTGCCGCCGCTACGACGCTCGTGGCGCGAGACCGCCGAGCCCCCAGGATCGCCCATCAGATCTTGATCTACCCCGCACTCAATATTGATTTTGGCACGCCATCCTATCAGCAATTCATGGAAGGCTATTATCTGACGCTTGACATCATGCGACTCTGCTGGACGACATATCTTGGCAGCCTCGACGATGGCGCACCCGACTATGCCGTTCCCGGGCGGGCCGCGACGCACCAGCTACCACCCGCTACAATTCTCGTATGCGAATTCGATCCGCTTCGTTCCGAAGGATCCGATTATGCACGCAAACTCGAACGATCCGGCGTCGCAACACGATTGATATTACTCGAAGGAATGGTGCACGCCTGTATTCACATGACAGGCCTGACCGCGGCAGCCAAACAGATCTTCACGCTTATCAGCACCGAGCTGCGAAAATCTCCCCAGCTCAGCCTCGACGCGGCGTCGCATTGAGCGCCGCTCGCTATCCCGCCTCCTCCGGGTCCGGCCCGCGCGTGACGTCGAGGCCGGAGCCGGCGCCCACGGGCGGCCCGACCTTCACCGGCGCCCCGGTGCGGGCGGCCTCGTAGATCGCCTCCATCAACACCTGATCCTGCAATCCCTCCTCGCCGGGGGTGCGCGGGCGCAGGTTCTCCTGAACGCACCGGGAGAAGTGGTCCATCTCCAGGGCGAACTGGTTCTTCGGGCTGAGGATCTTCTCGTCCCGGGCCGCATTCTTGCCGTCCCGGTGGCCCACGAACAGCCGCTGGCCCTGATAGGCGAAGGCGTTCTGCAGATCGATCGAGGCGTTGCTGGTGTGAAGCGTCAGGCTGCGCGCCTCGTAGACGCCGTAGCTCGACTGGCACTGCGCGATCACCCCCGAGGGGAAGCGCATGGTAAAATTCACCGTCTCCTCGACCTCGCGGTACTTCGGATCGTCGGGCGGCGAATGGATCTGCGCCTGGATCTGGTCCGGCTCCTCGCCCAGCACCGCACGGGTCGTGTTGAGGCAGTAGAGCCCGATATCCGGCAGCGAGCCGCCGCCCGACAGCGCCTTGCGCAGGCGCCACTGCTCCGGCAGGCCGGTGGTCTGTCCGTTGAAGGCCTGGATCAGCTTCGGCTTGCCGAACTCGCCGGTGCGGGCGAGCTTGATGACCGCGCGGTTGTGCGGCTCGTACTGGCAGCGATAGGCGATCATCAGCTTGACGTTGGCCTTGGCGCAGGCCGCGATCATGTCGCGGCATTCCTGCGACGAGACCGCCATCGGCTTCTCGCAGAGCACCTGCTTGCCGGCGGCCGCGGCCGCCACGACGTTGTCGCGATGGACGCCGTTCGGCGTCACCACGTAGACCGCGTGGACATCCGGATTGGCCTCGAGCCGATCCCATTCGTCGTAGCCGTAGACTGCGTCATCCGGCAGGCCGTACTGGCGGGCCACGAGCTTGGCCTTGTCGGGGGAGCCCGACATCACCGCGGCGAGCCGCGAGCGCTTGGCCTCGCCGAAGGCGGGAAGAATCTCGTCGAGGCTCAGCCGCCCGAGGCCGACGACGCAGTAGCCGACGCGCTGGCCGGGGGGCTGCGGCGCGGGGGTCGGCGCCGGCGGACGGTCGCCCGAGCCGCGCCAGTTCGGGAACATCACCCGGCCGCCCTGGACCGCGCCGGTATCGGCCGGGACCGAGGGCGCCGGCGGAGCCGCCTGGGCGCCGTTGCCGCCGATCGCCGCGCCCGCCAGGGCGCTGCCCGCGGCCAGGAGGGTGCGTCGAGAGAGCCGTGTGTCGTCGTCCGCCATGGGCCTCGCCGTATCGCTGGTCGGAGGGGCGGCGCCGGGGCGCCGGGGAGGGGGCGGATACCGCCATGGGCGGATCCGTCCGTTCGGAGAACGCCACCAGGCTTCAGGCTGTTTCCCGCGGCGCGCGGACGCGCCGGTCACGCCGGGGGCGGAGGATCCGGAGCCTCGACATTGCCGCGGCGCTGCAGCTGGAGGGCGACGAACCAGCACAGGCACGCCCAGGCGGCGCCGATGCACCAGCCGGCCAGCACGTCGCTCGGCCAATGGACGCCGAGATAGATCCGGCTGAGCCCGACGAGCAGCGTCACGCTCACGCCGAGCCCGATCAGGAGGGCCTTCGCGCGGCGGTTCTGCTCCACCCGCGCCACCAGGGTGGCCAGCGTCAGGTAAGCGATGGCCGACATGGTCGCGTGGCCGCTGGGGAAGCTCGCGGTGAACACCTCCATGCCGTGCGGGACGAGGTCCGGCCGCGGCCGGTTGTAGAACAGCTTCAAGACCGTCGAGACCAACTCGCCGCTGCCCACCGCGGCGAGCACGTAGAGGCCGATCCGCCGCCGCCCGGCGGCCGCCAGATAGGCTGCCACCGCGCAGGTCAGGAACAGCACCGTGAAGACGCTGCCGAGACCGGTGATGTCGCGCATCGTCTCTTCGAGCCAGGGCGGCCCGATCGGGTCGGAGAGATCGGCGGGGTTGCGCAGAGCCAGCAGGATCCGGCGGTCGAGGGCGGCGGTCGAGCCCTCGCCGACCTCGTGGGCGAGGAAGAAGAAGCCGTAGCCCAGGATGCTGAGGCCGAGGAGCGCCACGAGGGGCCCGACCTCGTTGAGGCGCAGCCGCAGCCAGAATGCCGTGGCGGGCTCGATCAGGCGGCTGTGCCGCAGGGTGCCGGGGACCTTCACGGCGCGGTCTCCGGATGTCGCATCAGGCATTCTCACCGAAAGGCAGGCGGGCCAGTTCCTCCCACGGCCCCCCGAGATACCGCCACAGCAGCGTCGCCGGGGCGGTGAAGCGGAACGGCGCGAAGCCGGCCTGGAGATCGGCGTGCAGCGCCCGCGCCGTCGCGGGATCGACCTTGTTCTGCACCGTCACGTGCGGACGCCAGCCCTGCCGGTCCTGCGCGGTGAGGTGCGGGCCGAATTCCTTCGCGAGCCGGCTGCGGAAACCCGACAGCGCCTCGGATTCGAGCGCGTAGGCGACGCCGCGGCCGGTGAAGCGGACGCCCGTCACGGCGACCTCCGGGGGCGGGAGCGTCCGGGCGAGGGCGGTAATGGCCTCGATGACACCGCGCTCCCGATCCCCCGGCAGGTGGTGGAACAGCGTCGCGTGGGCCGGGATGACGTTCAGCGCCTCGGGAAAGAACCGGCGGCGCTCGCCGTCGAAGCGCGCGAAGGTCGGCTCGTCGAAGGCCAGCGTCAGGATCAGGGGGGCCGCGTCTTGCATCGGGCCGAGATGGCGCCCGCGAGCCTCAGGTCCAGTACAGCACCCGCGCCGCCGGCAGGTCCCGGGCGAGACAGGCGGTGAGATGCTGGCGCATCGCCTGCATCAGCGGCTTCGGGAACACATGCTTCACCGAGCCGAACTTGGTGCGCTTCTCCACGCGCTCGGCCTCGTCGAGGGGCAGGTTCGAGCCCGGATACCAGCCGCGCAGCACCGCCTTCGAGCCGGGGGTGAAGCGGTGGGTGATGAGCTCCGCGGTGAGGTCGAGATCCGGCACGCCGGCGAGCGCGTCGGCGGCGTCGCGGATCAGCCCGGCATAGGCCGCCTCCCAATCCGGAACCGGCAGGATCGGCGCGATGGTCAGGCCCACGGGGTAGCCCGCCCGCGCCATCTGGCCCAAAGCCGAGAGCCGCGCATCGAGGGTGTCGGTGCCGCCCTCGTAGCGGGCGGCCGGCCGGGCATTGACCGAGAAACGGATGCGCGTGCGCCGGTTGTGGGGCAGATCGAGGAGCGGCGCGACGGCGGCGAATTTCGTGGTGAAGCGCAACTGCACCGGCGCATCCCAGGCCCCGAAATGCCGGATCGCCGCCGAGAGCGAACCGGTGAGGTGCTCGATGCCGAGCGGATCGGTGTAGCACGAGGCCTCGAAGGTGGTGCCCTCCTGCGCCCGCTCGGCCGAGGCCGAGGTCACGGCGCCGCGCCCCGCATAGGCGTCGAGATTGCCCAGGATCGCGTCGAGATTGGCGTAGGCGCGCGTCACCGGCGGCCCCTGCAGCGAGCCCGCGAGGTAGCAGTACTGACAATGGGCCGGGCAGCCCTCGGCGAGGTCGAAGCGCCAGTCGGCGGAGGGCGGGATCGGCTGGAGCCGCAGCTTGGTCGGCGGCGCCACCGTCAGCGCGAGGGTCGCCTTGGCGGCCGCGTAGGCGCGGCGCGGGTCCGGCTCGCGCGGGCTCGGCAGGCGGTTGGCCGACAGGCGCTCGACGGCCAAGCCCAGCGCTTCGGCACGTGCCAGCATCGCCCGGCCGTGGGCGTGCTCCAGCGCCGCCGGCGTCACCAGCACCCGGCGCGGGCGCCACAGGCGGGCCGGGCGTGGCGCTTCGACGGGCTCTTCGAGGGCCAGGACGGAGGAGGGCGGCATCCCAGTCGAACGCGCGGCTGCACGCGGCGGGTCCGGCCTAGTCGCCCGGTCGCGGTGCGGCTAAAGCACCGCCATGTCTGCAGGCAGGGAGAGCGTTCATGTCGGCCGCGACGGCTGGTTGTTTCTCATCGGGGGCACCAACCGGGTCCTGGACCGCTACCGGGGCGGCCTGCGGCACTGGCTCCTGCTGCGGAGCTGGGCGCGGCTGATCCGGGCCCGCGCCCGGCGCGCGGAAAGCCTCGGCATCCGCTGCCTCCACGTGATCGTGCCGGAGAAGCTGTCGGTCTACGACGACCGGACCGACGGCCTGCGCTACGATCCGGCCGGGGCCTCGACCCGCCGTCTCGCCCGGCTTCTCGCGCGCCATCCCGCCTATCTCGATCTGCTCGCTCCGCTCCGGGCCGCCCGGAACGGGCCGGTGCCGCTCTACCTGCGCACCGACACCCACTGGACCGCGCAGGGCTGCCTGCTGGCCTATCGCGAGATCATGCGGGTGCTCGGAGCGATCCCGCCCGCCGATATCGGCGCACGCCCGAAGATCGTCTCGGACGAGTTGATGGATCTCGGCGAGAAACTCCGCGAGCGGCCCCGGGAGCGCATCGAGCGCTTCGGGCTGCAGCGCGACTCACGCCGGGTCGAGACCGGTCCGCTGCTCGCCGCCTACGAGACAGCGGGGCGCGACCGGGAGGTGCATGTCGGCGCGCATGTCGTCTACCGGAACGACGCGTCCACCGCCGATCCGCGCCGGCTCGTCCTGTTCGGCGATTCCTGCGCGCATTTCGACCCGTTCATGCTGACCGGGCTCCTCGCCGAAAGTTTTTGCGAGGTTCACTTCGTCTGGTCGTCGGGCCTGGACTGGCCCTATATCGAGCGCGTGCGCCCCGACATTCTGCTCTTCGAAGTGGCCGAGCGGTTCCTGGCGCGTCTGCCGAAGGACGATTTCGACGTCACGGTCGCGGGCCAGCGCGGGACCGGCGGGCGCCTCGCGCAGATCCGGCGGGACGGCCTGAAACCGCGGGTGGGCGCCGATCAGTAGATCGCCGTGTCCAGGCGGGCGAAATCGTTGATGCCGGCCGCCTGATACTTGGCGAAGGATTCCGGTGCGCAGGCGATCCCGATCATGAGGACGAGGAGGGTGGCGAGGCAGGCCAGCGTCGCCGTGACCACGTCCGCGTGGCGTCTCAGAGCGTGGATCACCAAGCATCCGAACGTGAACAGGGCCGCCTCGGCGACGGGCACCAGCGCGAACGACATCACTCCACCTCCATACATGCGTCACGCGACCGGTCCGGCCGCGACTGGGTCGGGGAGGAATGCCGGATTTTGTTGCACTGCAACAGAAGGGCGCGCGCAAGCCTGCCTTGCGCAGAAATCGCGGGCTGGCGGGAACGCGTCGCGCGCCGCGTGAAACGCGCCCGGCGCCTTCCCGCGAACGCCGCGAGACCCATCTGATCGCGGGATCGCGGGCTGGCAGGATACGACGATGGGCCTTCTGGTAGACGGCGTCTGGCGCGACCAATGGTACGACACCGCCTCCACGGGCGGCCGTTTCGAGCGGCAGGCCTCAGCTTTCCGCAACTGGGTCACGGCCGATGGATCGCCGGGGCCTTCGGGGGAGGGCGGCTTTCCCGCCACGCCGGGCCGCTACCACCTCTACGTCTCGCTGGCCTGCCCCTGGGCCCACCGCACCCTGATCGGCCGCGCGCTGAAGGGGCTGGAGGACGCGATCGGCGTCTCGGTGGTCGATCCGCATATGGGCGCGGAGGGCTGGGTGTTCGGCGACACGCCGGGCGCGACGCCCGACCCGATCCACGGCGCCCGGCGCCTGTACGAGGTCTATCTGGCGGCGGAGCCGACCTATACCGGCCGCGTGACGGTGCCGGTGCTCTGGGACCGGCAGCGCGCCACCATCGTGTCGAACGAATCCGCCGAGATCCTGCGGATGCTGAACGGCGCCTTCGGGGGCATCGGGCCCGATCTCTATCCGGAGGATCTGCGTCCCGAGATCGACGCGCTGAACGCCCGCATCTACGACCGGGTGAACAACGGCGTGTACAAGGCGGGTTTCGCCACCGCGCAGGCGGCCTACGCGGACGCCTTCGAGGCCCTGTTCGCGGAACTCGACGCGCTGGAAGCACGCCTCGACCGCGGCCGCTATCTCTGCGGCGCCCGGCTGACCGAGGCGGATATCCGCCTGTTCACCACACTGGTGCGGTTCGATGCGGTCTATGTCGGCCACTTCAAGTGCAACAGGCGCCGGATCGCGGACTATCCCAACCTGTCGAACTACCTGCGCGACCTCTACGCGCTCCCGGGCGTCGCGCCGACCGTGAACCTCACGCATATCAAGCGGCACTATTACGAGAGCCACCCGACCATCAATCCGACCGGGATCGTGCCGCTCGGGCCGGAACTCGACTTGTCCGCGCCCAACGACCGGGCCCTGCGATTCGCGGCATAACTCGGCGTGCCCGTCCGGCGGCCCGACGGCTGTCCGCGCCGCCGTGGCCCTCGACGTCCGCCCTGCGGAGCCTAGTTCGGCCTGCAACCGGAGGACGCCCGACACGCCATGACGACCCGCCTGCGCCTTGCCCTGTTCTGCGCCCTCGTCAGCCTGCCCGCAGCCGCGCACGCCCAGGCGGCGCTGCGGCTGGAGGGGACCTGCGAGAAACTCGTCATCGGCACGCAGGATCTGAGCGCCGCCTGCAGCCCGGTCCTGACCAACGCGGTCAGCCGCAACCGCACGCGCTTCGATTTCACCACCTCGGACGGCCAGAGTCTCAGCTTCAGCGGCAACGGTGCCCAGCAGGAGGCCACCGAGGAGACCGATCCGCTGCAGCCGATCAACGTCGTGACCCTCGGCCAGGACGCCGCCCCGACGCTGGCGATCGGCGCCTGCCGGTTCTCCACGCCGGAACCGGGGCGCACGGCGATCACCTGCGAGGCGCGCGCGGCCGACGGGCGCGCCTTCGCGGGGACCTTCGTGACGGCCGCCAAAGCCGCCGCCGGCGCGCCGGCCGCCCCGCCGGCGCGCTGAGCAGGGTAACCCGATCCGGGCTGGTCAGACGGCTTCGGAAGCCCCATTTAAGGGGCTCCAGCAAAAAAGTTCCGAAGCCAGACCGATGCTCAACGACACCCTCGCCGGAGGCACGCCGCCGGCCAGCGACACCGGCGCCCTGATCAAGGACACGACCACCGCGAGCTTCCGTCAGGATGTGCTCGCCGAGTCGATGAACCGGCCCGTTCTGGTCGATTTCTGGGCGCCCTGGTGCGGACCCTGCAAACAGCTCACGCCGGTGCTGGAGAAGGTCGTCAAGGAGGCCGCGGGCGCGGTCGTCCTAGTGAAGATGAACATCGACGAGCACCCCTCGATCGCGGGTCAGCTCGGCATCCAGTCGATCCCGGCGGTGATCGTCTTCCAGAAGGGCCAGCCGGTCGACGGCTTCATGGGCGCGGTGCCGGAGAGCCAGATCAAGGAGCTGATCGGGCGGGTGGCCGGGCCGGTCCAGGATCCGGTCGAGGCCGCGCTCGCGGATGCGGCGGCCCTGATCGAGGAGGGCGACCTCGCGGGCGCCTCCGAGATCTACGCGGCGGTTCTGGAGCAGCAGCCCGACAACGTCCCGGCGCTGGCGGGGCTCGCCAAGATGCAGCTCGATGCCGGCGAGGTCGAGAACGCCAAGCGCGTGCTGGCGATGGTTCCGGAGGCGAAGGCCAATGACCCGGCGCTCGCCGGCATCCGGGCCGCCCTGGAACTCGCCGAGCAGGCCGCCTCGCTCGGTGATCTCGCGGGCCTGCAGCGGGCGGTCGAGGCCGATCCGGATGCCCATCAGGCGCGGTTCGACCTCGCTTTGGCCCTGGCGGCGCGGGGCGAGCGCGGTCAGGCGGTCGATCACCTGATCGAGCTGCGCAAGCGCGACAAGGACTGGAACGACGACGGGGCGCGCAAGCAGCTCCTGCAATTCTTCGAAGCCTGGGGCGTGATGGATCCCGACACGATCCGCGGGCGACGCAAGCTCTCGGCGCTTCTGTTCTCGTGAGGCGCCGGCTCGCGCTCCGGCCCACCCGTCCGCCCCTCTGGGAGGCGCCATGAGCACCCATGCGAGCTACAAGGGCCCGGCGGACTGCCCCGCGGTGATCCCGGTCTTTCCCCTCTCGGGTGCGCTGCTGCTGCCGCGGGGACAGATGCCGCTGAACATCTTCGAGCCCCGCTACCTGGCGATGGTCGACGACGCGATGCGGACCGACCGGATCATCGGGATGATCCAGCCCGATCCGGAGAATGCGGGCGGCCTGAACCCGAAGCTCTACCGTGTCGGCTGCGCCGGCCGGATCACGCAATATGCCGAGACCGGCGACGGGCGCTACCTGATCTCGCTCACCGGGATCAGCCGCTTCCGGGTCGAGAGCGAGCTGGCCTCCGCCAGCCTCTACCGGCGCTGCCATGTCTCGTACGACGCCTTCGCGGTGGACTTCGCGCCCCGGGCGGGCGAGGAGCATGTCGACCGTGCGGGCGTGCTGAAGGCGCTCCGCGACTTCGTGGAGTCGAACGACCTCAAGGTGGATTGGGCGGGGATCGACGAGGCGCCCGACGAGGCGCTGGTCAACGCCCTCTGCATGATGAGCCCGTTCGGCGTCCGCGAGAAGCAGGCGATGCTGGAGGCCCCGGACCTGAAGACCCGGGCGGAGATCCTGATCGCGGTCACCCAGATGGAACTGGTTCGCGGCGCAGGCCCCGAATCGACGATGCAGTAGGTTTCAGGCACGATGAGCAACGAGCTGACAGCCCCCGTCGAGGCGACCCGCGTCGACCCGAAGCTCCTGGAGATCCTGGTCTGTCCGCTGACCAAGGGCACTCTGGAATACGATTCCGCCCGCCAGGAACTGATCAGCCGTTCCGCCAAGCTCGCCTACCCGATCCGCGACGGCATCCCGATCATGCTGCCGGAGGAGGCGCGGCCGCTGGTGGATTGAGGGCGGGGCGCTCGCGGGGGAGAACGCGCGGCTCGCCCCTTCTTCCCTCCTGCGCAGAAGCTTGCGGCTTCACACATCGCCCACTGCGCTAACGAGAGCCCCGGGAAAACCCCTCTCCCCGCGTGCGGGGAGAGGGCTCCGGCGACCTTGTCGTCGCCGGAGCGAGGCGGCAGCCGAAGGTGAGGGGGCTTGAACGAAGGAGTCTCTTCCGGAATCGCCCCCTCACCGCCGCTCCGGCTTCGCCTCTCGCTTCCCGCACGGACGACGAGGTCCGTGCGGGCCTCTCCCCGCGTGCGGGGAGAGGGGAGATCCGCGGCTCGGGTACACCTCGACGCTCAGGTCCGATCAACCGCCTGAGCACAAGCAACGCTCTGCGCTCCCGCAGGATACGGCCAAGCATCGGGTCGCCGCGGGTCGACTATCGGATCCAGCTCCGCTATAAGATCTGATCTCGCCGGACATCCTCACCGGCCATAGTCTTGCCGCGCCGCGCGTTCAGCGTCGAGTCATCCTCGATCGACGATTCTGCGGGCCGTCCTGTGCGGCACCCGCATCGCTGAAAGACGACCCTGCATGATCAAATCCCTCGCCCTCGCGGCCCTCGCCACCGGCCTGTCCCTGCCGATCCATGCTCCCGCCTCCGCGGAGCCCGATGCGCATAACGGCACGTGGTCGGTGGAACTGGTGACCGAGAGCGGCCTGTGCAACGCGCGCTACAGCTACGCGCTCGCCATCCGGGAGGGACAGGTTCAGCTCGTGTCGGGCAGCGCGGGAGCCCGGGTGAACGGCCATGTCGGCGCCGACGGCACCGTCGGGCTCACCGTGAGCAACGGTACGGCGAGCGGCACCGGGACGGGCCGGCTTCAGGCCGGAACCGGCGCCGGCACCTGGAGGGTCTCGTCGCTCTGCTCCGGCCACTGGACCGCGCGGCGCAGCGACACCCGCACCGCGCAGGCCGAATAGCCCGCTCAGGCCGCCGCGGCGAGCCAGCTGCGCGCCTCGTCGAGGCGGGCGCGCTCGAACACCTTGATCTGCGTCGGCGAGACGAAGTTGAAGGTCTCGGCCAAAGCCTTCAGCCAGGGCGCGTCCGTGACCAGGGCGACGTGGCTCACGCTCTTCATCATCGAGAAGCCGAAGCGCGGGTCCTTGAAGAAGGCCGCCGGCTCCATGCCCTCGAAGGTGCGGATGTCCTCGAGCAGCTTGATCTTGCCGCCCTTGTCGAGGTCGGCCTTCATGGCGGTCATCGCCGCGTTCATCTCCTCGTCGGTGATCTTCCCGTCGACCACGATCTCGGCGACATTCGAATCCGGCGTCTTGGTGTAGGTCAGCACTGATCGCTCCTCCGGGAACCGCCCGCGCCCCTGAGCCGGTCTCCGGCCCGGGATCCGCGGCCCGTGTAGACGAGTCTCCTACAAAAAGCTCTGCGGGTCGACATCGATCGCGACCCGGACATTGCCGCGCACCTTCGGCCCCCGGACGAGCCAGGCCCGCAGGTAGCCCTGGAGATCGACGTTGCGCTCGGTCTTCACCAGCAGCCGGAAGCGGTAGCGCCCCCGCACCAGGGCGAGCGGCGCCTCGGCGGGTCCCAGCACCATCACGCCCTCCGGCGGATCCGCCGCGCGGGCGAGCGCCTGCCCATGCGCCTCCGCGACCGCGCGGTCGCTCGCCGAGACGATCAGCGCGGCGAGCCGCCCGAAGGGCGGCAGACCGGCCGCCTCGCGGGCCTGGATCTCCTCCTGATAGAACCGCTCGGCATCCCCCGATAACAAGGCGGCGATCACCGGATGGTCCGGCTGGTAGGTCTGGACCAGCGCCCGCCCCGGCTTCTCGCCGCGCCCGGCCCGGCCGGTGACCTGCTGGAGCAGCTGGAAGGTGCGCTCCGCGGCCCGAGGGTCGCCCGAGGTCAGGCCGATATCGGCGTCGAGCACGCCGACCAGCGTCAGGAACGGGAAGTTGTGGCCCTTGGCCACGAGCTGCGTACCGATCACGACGTCGCACTCGCCGGCCGCCACGGCGTCGAGCTCCTGCCGCAGGCGCTCGGCGCCCCCGGGGAAGTCGCTCGACAGCACGACGATGCGCCGGCCCGGAAACACCTCGGCCGCCTCCTCGGCGATCCGCTCGACGCCGGGGCCGCAGGCGGTGAGGTTGTCGAAGGTGCCGCACTCGGTGCAGGCCTCCGGCCGCCGCTCGGCGTAGCCGCATTGGTGGCAGACGAGCGCCCGGCGGAAGCGGTGCTCCACGAGCCAGGTCGAGCAGTTCTTGCACTGATAGCGGTGGCCGCAGGCCCGGCACAGGGTCAGCGGCGCGTAGCCCCGGCGGTTGAGGAACAATAGCGCCTGCTCGCCGCGCTCCAGCGTATGCTTGACCGCGTTGACCAGCGGCGGGCTGAGGAAGCGCCCGCGCTCGGGCTGGTCCCGGCGCATGTCGATCGCCGCGATATCGGGCATCTGCCGGCCGCCGAAGCGCTCGGGCAGGAGCACGTGCCGGTAGCGGCCGCGCGCCGCATTCACCCGCGTCTCGATGGCGGGCGTCGCCGAGGTCAGCACCACCGGGCAGCCTTCGAGGCGCCCGCGCACCACCGCCATGTCGCGAGCATGGTAGTGGACGCCGTCCTCCTGCTTGTAGGCGGTCTCGTGCTCCTCATCGACCACGATCAGGCCGAGCCGCGCGAAGGGCAGGAACAGGGCCGAGCGGGCGCCGACCACCACCAAAGCCTCGCCCTCGGCGACCGCGGCCCGCAGCCGCTCGCGCCGTTTGCCACCGATCCCGGAATGCCACGCCGCCGGCCGCACCCCGAACCGCGCCGCGAACCGGTCGAGGAACTGCGCCGTGAGCGCGATCTCGGGCATCAGGATCAGCGCCTGGAGCCCCGCCCGGATGCAGGCCGCCACCGCCTCGAAATAGACCTCGGTCTTGCCTGAACCGGTGACGCCCTCCAGCAGGACCGGCCGCAGGTCGGCGGGCGCGGCGTCGGCGGGTGGCCGGTGCCAGGGGAAGCCCGTCAGGAGTTCATCGACCGCCTCGCCCTGCGCGGGGGAGAGCGGCGTCCGCGGGAAGTCGGGATCGGGACGCGGGGCGACCGGCTCGGGCTCGACCGCCACGGTCTCCAGGGCGCCGTCGTCGATGAGCCCATCGACCACCGAGAGGGAGACGCCGGCCTCCTTGGCAAGCGCGCTCTTGCCGCGCAGGGCGCCGTCGGCGGCCACCGCCAGGACCTTGGTGCGGGCGGCGGTCGGCCGGGACGGGGGCTTGTCGGTGATGCGCACCGCGACCCGGATCGTCTCGGCGGCGTTGGCCTCGTCGGGCAGGCGCAGCACCATGGCGAGCGCCGAGCCCTTGGGCGCCAGGGTGTAGCGGGCGATCCAGTCGACGAGGCTGCGCAGCGGCTCCGACAGGGGCGGGTAGGGCAGGCGGCCCGTCACCGGCCGCAGATTCGAGCCGCCGGCGGTCTCGGCGAGGCTCCAGACGACGCCGACGATCTCGCGCGGGCCCAGCGGCACCTGGACGACGTCGCCCAGGGCGAGGTCGAGCCCCGCCGGCACCACGTAGCTGTAGGGCGTGTCCAGGGCGAGCGGGATCAGGATCTCGGCGACAGAGGGCATGCGGGCTTTCGGGCGGCTCCGTTCCGGGTCCGTACCACAGCTTCAGCGCGTCCGCAGGCCGGGCACCAGGGGCAGGGCGGCGAGGCTCAGGCCCGCCATCGCCCAGAAGGCCGCCCGACCGAAGGCGCCGTAGAGCAGGCCCGAGGCCAGCGTCGCGAGCACGCCGGACAGGCCGAGGCCGAGCGTCCCGTAGAGGGCGAGCGCGGTGGCACGCCGCTCCGGGGGCGTCGTCTCCTCGATCAGGCCGAGGCAGGCGAGGTGCAGGAGCGCGAAGCTCAAGCCGTGCAGCGCCTCGACGGCGGCGAGGGCCGGCACCACGACGGTGGAAGTGAGTGCCGCCCAGCGGAGCGCTCCCGCACAGGCCGCCACGGCGATGCCGGCCGGGAGCCCGATCCGCGCCAGGAGGGGCGGCCCAAGGAGCAGGAAGACGAGGATTTCGGCCGCCACCGAGACCGACCAGAGCAGGCCGGCGGTGCCCGCCGGGATCCCGGCGGAGCGCCACAGGATCATCGCGAACCCGTCATGCAGGGCGTGTGCGCCGATCACCAGGGCGGCAGCCAGCACCGTGCGGCGGAAGCGCGGCAGCGCCACGAGATCTGCGAATCCCCGCCCGGGCGGTTCGACGGCCGCCGCCTTCGCCCGGTTGGCCGGCAGGGCGAGGGATGCGGCGGAGGCGGCGAGAAACAGGGCACCGCTGGCCCACAGCGCCGCGGAGAGGCCGAGGGCCGCGATCAGCCAGCCCGCCGCCACGGTCGCCGCGATGAAGGCCGCCGAGCCGGCGGCGCGGACCCAGCCATACTGGAAGGCCGCCCCGCCGCGGGCGGCCGCCAGCGCCAGCGCGTCGGCGAGCGGGGCGGGGGCGGCCGTCCCCGCCGCGTAGAGCAGGCCCGGCCCGATCAGCTGCGCGAACCCGGCGCCGGGCAGGTGGGCCAGGACGGCAAAGCCCGCTACGGCGAGGCTCGCCGCCAGGATCGGGCGGGCCGCCTGCCGCCGGTCGGACCAGGATCCGGCCAGCGGGCCGATGACGAGGCGCAGGGCGCCCGCCGCGGCGAGCAGGATTCCGATCTCGCCGGGGTCGAGGCCGCGGGCCGCCAGGAAGCCGGGCAGGATCGGCGAAAGGACGCCGTAAGCCCCGTAGAGCGTGCCGTAGAGGACGAGGAAGCGAACCAGGCCGCTCCTCCACCCCGCGCTGGTCGTTTCCGCCCCCATCGGCGGAGCGTAGCACCGGTGCGTGGCCCGGCGTCAGGGCCGGGGCGAAGGCGTCAGCAGGCGCGGCGGACGGCGTAACGGTAGCGGCGCCCCGTCTCGTCCAGCAATTCGCTGTCCGGCCCCTCCTGCCAGACGACCTCGTCGTCCGGCCCGGTGGCATTGGTCAGGGTCGCGCCGCGGACGATGTCGAGGTTCAGGCCGAAGCCGTAGCTGACGGCCGTCGCCTCCGTGATGGCGGAGGCGATGTCGGCCTCATCGGGCAGGCAGGCGAACAGGACGCCGTCGGAAATGGCCAGGGTGTAGGTTTGCACGAATGGGCTCCAGCGGATTCCAGGGCATGGACCAGCATGCGAGCGCCCGAACCTAGGCACCGCGACCGGGATGTGAACCCTCCCGATCGCGATGCTGCATTGCACCATTTCGTGAGGACCGTGCCGGGCTCGCGGCCGTCAGCGCTCCAGATGAGCGTCGAAGAACCGGGCCATCTCGCCGAACGCCTCCTTGGTCTCAGGCGCGTCCGGCGTCATCAGGTATTGGGCGTGCGACATCCCCTCGAACACCTGCAGGGAGGCCTCGATCCCGGCGGCGCGCAGCTTGCGGTGGGTGCGCACCGTGTTCGACAGGAACAGGTCGCGGGTACCCGTGATCAGGAGCGCAGGCGGCAGGCCTGAGAAGTCGCCGTTGATCGGCGAGAGCTGCGGGTCCTTCAGGTCGCGGCCGTTGGCGTAGAGCCTGGCGGCCGGCGTGAGGTAGCCGGAATAGCTGACGAGGACGTTGTCGATCCATTCGTTGGTCCGGTAGCTGTCGCCGGTCTCGGTCATGTCGGCCCAGGGCGTGCCGAGGCCGATGGCGGCCGGCAGCGCCAGCCCCTCGGCCTTGGCGCGCAGCATCAGAGCCAGGGTCATGCCGCCGCCGGTCGAGGTGCCGAACACCGCCATGTTCTGCGGCTTCTGCATGGTCTGCATGGCGCGCCAGACCGCCGTCGCGTCGTCCATGGCGGCGGGGTAGGGGGCATCGGGCGGCATCCGGTAATCCACGGAGATGATCCTGAAGCCGCCGAGGCCGGCCATCAGGATCGCCTCAAGCGTGCCGGCCTCGCCGGGATTGTAGACGTAGCCGCCGCCGTGGATGTGCAGGAGCAGCCGGTTGCGGTTGGCCTCGGGGATCTGCCGGGGCTGGATCACGAAGGCCTTCACGCCGCCGATCACCGCAGCCTCGCTGGTGACGCCGAGTTTTTCGCGCAAAGCGGGGAGGGCGGCGGTCCCGGCGGCGGCGAGCTTGTCGACCAGCGCCTTCCAGGCCGCGGCATCCGGCGGGTTCGCATTCCAGGCCGGCGCGCGGTAGGGCGCCGCCACGGCCGTGCGGAATTGCGGGCTCACCGTGTCCGGCACCGGCACGACCTTGGCCGGGACGGTCCGCGGACCCGGCGCGGCATTGGCCGCCCCGATCTCGGCCTCCAGCTGCGCGAAGGGGCGCTCGGCCCCCGCCGCGGGCGCGGCCTGCCCGAAGGCCGCTTGGGTGCCACAGGCGATCAACAGCAGCGCGGACAGGCTCAGGCGCATCTCGGTTCCTCATGCGGCAGTCCGGTCTGCGAACCCCGTCTCGGCGGGGGCGGACTGCGCGTGCACAGCAGATATCGGAGGGATCGGGCTCGGCCAGCGCCGCGAATGACGTTCGCGACCGCGCGTTCAGGCGTCGAGGCGCGGGAGCGTGGCCGGCGTTTGCGGCTCGACCACGAGGGTCGCCGGCACCGTGTCGTCGCCCGCCAAAGCGTCGGCGATCGCCTCCGGCGCGATGGGGGCCTCGGCGGCAGGTCCCGCGGGCTCCGGCGTGATCCGAGCGGTCTCGCCGCGCGGCCCGGTCTCGGCGGCGGCAGCGTGCTCGTCGGCGACCCCCGCGACGGAATCCGGGGCGATCAGGCCGATCGCGGCCGCGTGCTCGGCCATGGCGACGCTGTCGGCGGCGAGCACGAGGCTGGACCCGGCCCGGGCGACGGCGCCCGCCAGGCGCACGATCTCCTCGATCCGCGCGGCATTGCGGGACACGTTGCGGATGTAGACCGCCAGCACCCGCCCGGGATTCTCCTCCACGATCTGCGCGTAGACCTCCGGATCGTGCTGGCCGCTGTCGCCGATCAGCACGAAGGGCAGGTCCCGGTAGAGGGCGAGCATGTGCCGGATCAGCGCCTGCTTGTGGTCGGTCGCCCGGCGCGGCAGCGGGTGCGTCCAGGAGAGGCCCCATTCCCGCAGGAACAGCACCGGCCCCGCCGGGATGCCGTGCCGCTGGAAGAACTCCGACAGCATCTCGTAGAGGCCCCAGGGGGCGCGGGAGACATAGAGCATCGGGTTGCCCTCCGCGCCGCCCGCGCCCGCGTGCAGGGCGCGGTACAGGGCGGCGACGCCCGGGAAGGCGACGCGGCTCTCGGCATCCTCCACGAAGAGCCGCCAGAGCATCTTCAGCTTGTTGGCGACGCCGGTGCGCATCACCGTGTCGTCGATGTCGCTGACCACGACGCAGCGGCAATCGTCGGGCGGGATGAACACCGCACCCTCGGCCGGGATCGGCGGATCGCTTTCGAGGACCAGCTCGACCGGATGCCACCCCCCCGGGTCGGCGGGCGGGTCGTGCGGGTGCAGGTGCACGCGGAAATAGCCGTCCCGGTCGGTCTCGACCCGCACCGCATCGCCGCCGAACCGGGCGGCGATGCAGGCCCCAGCGACCGTCCGCCGGGCTACGCGGCGACGCAGGTCGCGCCACTGCGCCCGCAGGGAGTCCGGATCCTCGCCGGGAATGCCGGGGGATTGGCGAAAGACCCGGCCGATCAGGAAGATCGCCTCCCGCGAGCCGTAGCCGCGATAAGGCTCGACCACGAGTCCGCCGCGGCCCTTGCCGCCATGCCCCTGCGCCCGGCGGACGGGCCGGACGAGGACCCGAAGCGCCTTGCCGGCGCCCCGGCGCACGCGGGAGGCCACCCGGATCGCCACGGCGGCGGCGATCAGGCCTGCGGGAGCTCGGGGCTCAGCCCCAGGGCGTCCAGGCCTTCTTCCAGGAGGTCCCCGGCATCGGGCGAGCCCAGCAGTTCCTTCACGGCGCCGTCGCCGGCCGCCTCGCGCTCCCGGGCGAAGCGGACCGCCTCACCCCATTCCTCCGGCTCCATGTCGCCGCGCCCGATATAGAGCAGGGCCAGCAGCTCCGCGCGGGCATCGTCGTCGAGCCCGGCGATCATGCCGCGGACCTCGTCCTCCGTGGCGTCGTCGGTGCCGGAGATCAGTACGTCGGTGGAGCCGTCATCGATCGGGTTGGAGCCCGAATCCGGATCGGTGTTCCCCTCCTTCACCTCGATGGCCCGCAGCCGCATGACGATGTCGGTGACGGTTTCGACGGCGATATCCATGCGCTGCTCTCCAAACGCTGAGACGGTCGGCCCCGCTGGGCCCTCAAGCCGCGACAACGGGCGAGCGGGCGCCGGGTTCGCCCCATCCCCACCGAACGGTGCATGCGTGGTCGGCGCCCCTTCCCGGCCGGGTGGTCGTGGGCTAGAGCCAGCGAGATTTCCCCGACGACCGGATCAAAACTGGCGATTGACGTGGTTTCTCAGAAGACTGCCCGCATATCGCCCGCCGATACCGTCGATCCCCGAGCTCATGATTGCAGGTCCCGGCGCGCGGCCGCGCTGCTTCCGGCCCTCTGCGGCCTCGGCATCCTGGCCGCCTCCGCCCTGGTGGCACCGGATCGGGGGGCGGCGCGGTCCGCGGGCTTCGAGGGCAGCGCGCCGAGCTGCTACGTGACCGGCGGCGGGGGCCTGGAAATCTGCCGCGACGGCTCGGAGGCCGAGGGCGTGCTGATCGCGCCGGCGCCCTGCGCCTTCGTGCGCGGCGTGCAGATCCTGAAGCTCCCGCGCACCGAGGCGCCCGGGCCGCTCCAGGCCGTGTTCCAGGGCCAGACCCCGGTCGCGTCCCGCCGCGAGGAGCCCTGCCCCGAGCGCCGCGCCACCGACAGCCGGGACGGCGGGTCGCTGCGCACGGGCCGCACCTTCGAGGCTCTGGTCACGACGCTGCCGCCCTCGGCCGACCGGTTCTGGGTGGACCTGCCGGAGGAACGCACCCGGTCCCGCGGCTGGTCCGAGCCGACGCCCTCGGCCGAGGGGATCGGCCCGCGCGATCCGATCGCGATCGCCGGCCGCGACTGGGCCGGCGAGGCCTACAGCTACGTCTTCCTGCTCGGGCAGGAGCGGGTGGGCGTGGCCGCCGCCCAGGACGACGCGCCGCCGCGCCGTCGGCGCGGGCGTCGGCGGACCGAGCCGGACGAGACCGGGCAGGGGCCGGCCGATGTCCGGCGCCGGGTCCAGATCGAGGCCCGCACCCTGGACTTCCAGAGCTTCGAGATCCGCACCCGCACCGCCGACGGCTACGGGCTGACCTGGACGCCGTTCCAGGCCGGCACCGGCCGCGGGCGGAGCGACCCGCCCAATCCCGCGCCGGTGATCGACGCGGCCGGCAAGCCGGTGGCCTCCGCCTGCACGGCCCCGGCCTTCGAGACGCACGGGCTCGCCGGCTCGATCAGCATCGTCGATCGCACCTATCACTACGTCTACACGGACGTGCTGCCGGAGGATTGCGGCCTCGCCCCCGAGAAGCGGCGCACCGCGCTCTACCTGCGCACCGCGCAGGACCTCTCCGGCCCGAAGGTCTGGTCGGTGGCGAAGAAGCTCGCCGGCCCCCTGCCGCCGGGGAGCCTCGTGCGGGTGGCGCGCGCCAAGGGGATGCAGCGCTGGGCGGTGTCCTATACCTGCCAGCGGCCGGCCAACGCGCCGGGCGGCCCGGTGGCTGATATCTGCCTGCAATACACCGCCGACATGAACCTCGACGGGATCGGTGCCCTCAAGCTCTACGCCGACCCGGTGGAGGCGGGCCGCTCGCCGGCCTATCTCGGCCTGCGCTCGGGGGGCGACGGCAGCGGCCGCTTCGACCGGAGCGCCCATTTCTGGATGACGGACGCGGAAGGAAACCTCGACACGCCCGCGATCTACCCCAACAAGGCCGGCTTCCTGACCTGGCTCGACCGGCTCGCCCCGACCGCCTCCGGCCGCGACACGTCGAGCCTCTACGGCCGGCCGGTCTACTGGGCGACGTGGACGGTCCGGCGGATCGGCGCGCAATAAACCGCGCGAGCCGCTATATGGGCGGCCGACTCGCCGTTGTGGGCTGGCCTGACGGAACCGATGGACACCGAAATCGACCTGTGGTTCGCCGCGAGCATCGTGGTGATCTCGCTCCTGCTCTCGGCCTTCTTCGCGGGGGCCGAGACCGCCTTCACGGCCGCATCCCGGGCGCGGATGCACACGCTGGAGCAGGCGGGCGATCCGCGGGCGGCGATCGTCAACCGCATCCTGGCGATCCGCGAGCGCTTCATCGGCGCCATGCTGATCGGCTACAACATCGTGGCGATCGGCGCCTCGGCCTTCACCACCAGCGTGCTGACGGCTTTGTTCGGCAAGAGCGGCGTGATCTACGCCACGATCGGCATGTCGGTGCTGGTCATCGTCTTCGCCGAGGTGCTGCCGAAGACGCTCGCCATCTCCAAGCCCGACCAGACCGCGCTGATCACGGCCCGGCCGGTCGCCTTCGCGGTGGCGCTGATGGGGCCGCTGGCCATCGCCATCGAGCAGGTGGTGCGGCTGATGCTGAAGCCGTTCGGCGTGACGATCGGCGAGCACCAGTCGATCCTCACCGCCGCCGAGGAATTGCGCGGGCAGGTGGCGCTGATGCACCGGGAGGGCGGGGTCGCCAAGGCCGAGCGCGACATGCTGGGCGGCCTCCTCGACCTGTCGGAGCTGACCGTCTCCGACGTGATGGTCCACCGAACCAAGATGCGCGCGATCGACGCCGACCAGCCCTCCGAGGACATCGTGCGGGCGGTGCTGTCCTCGCCCTACACGCGGATGCCCCTGTGGCGGGGGACGCCGGAGAACATCATCGGGGTGCTCCACGCCAAGGACCTGCTGCGGGCGCTCGATGCCGCGGGGGGCGACGCCTCGGGCCTCAAGGTCGAGGCGCTGGCGCTGGAGACGTGGTTCGTGCCGGGCACGACGTCGCTGCGCGCCCAGCTCAAGGCGTTCCTGACCAAGAAGACCCACTTCGCCCTGGTGGTCGACGAGTACGGCGAGGTGATGGGGCTGGTGACCCTGGAGGACATCCTGGAGGAGATCGTCGGCGAGATCGCCGACGAGCACGACGTCGCGGTCTCCGGGGTGCGGCCGCAGGGGGATGGCTCGGTCAATGTCGATGGCGGCGTGCCGATCCGCGACCTCAACCGGGCGATGGACTGGAACCTGCCCGACGAGGAGGCCACCACCATCGCGGGCCTCGTGATCCACGAGGCCCGGACCATCCCCGACCAGGGAACGGCCTTCAATTTCCACGGCTTCCGCTTCCAGGTGCTGCGCAAGGCCAAGAACCGGATCACCACCTTGCGCATCACGCCGCTGACCGCGACCGGGGTGCAGGCGAGCGGCCAGATCGAGGGGCCGCGCAGCGCGGTGTGAGGGCACCGCCGCATCAGACCTGCGGCGGGCGGCCCTCCCTGAAGGATAGGGCGAGCGCCGCAAGGCCGAACAGGCCGCCGAGCGCGCAGGTACCGGACCAGCCGACCAGGACCCAGGCGAGGCCCGAGAGGCTCGACCCCAGCGCCGCTCCGATGAAGAACAGGCCGGTAAACAGCCCGTTCAGGCGTCCACGGGCCTCCGGCCGCAGCATGTTGATCGCCCGCCGGCCGAGCGCCTGATCGGCGATGACGCCCAGGTCGAGGATCACGGCCGCCAGCGCCATCACGGAGAGTGCGACCACCCCCGGTATGTCGCCGGCGGTTCCCGCCCCGCCGATCGCCGCCAGCGCCATGGCGGCAACGACGCCCAGATGCGCGAGGATCGTGGCGGGCCGCGTCTGCCCCCGGTCGCCGGCGCGGCCCGCGATCGGCGCGATCACGGCGCCCGCCGCGCCGGTCAGGGCGAAGACCGCGATGCCTGTCTGGCCGAGGCCGAAGGGCGGCAGCGCGAGCCGCAGGGCCACCGAGGTCCAGAAGATCCCGAAGGCCGCCATGCAGAGCCCCTGATACGCGGCGCGGCGCCGGAGCACCAGTTCATCCTTAAGGAGCACGAACAAGGACGCGATCAGGCCGGAATAGGAGACGGTCTGGGACGGCCGACGCTCCGGCACGACCCGGACAATGACGATCGTGAGCAATCCGACGAGGCCCGCGAGGACCCCGTAGAACCAGCGCCATCCGGCATACTCGGCGATGACGCTCGCGCTCGGCCGGGACAGCAGAATTCCGAGCATCAGGCCGGTCATGACGTTGCCGACGACGCGCCCGCGCTCGGCTTCCGGCGCGAGGCTGGCGGCGACCGGCACGAGCATCTGGATCGCGCTGGCCGTCAGCCCGATCAGGAACGATGCGAGCAGAAAAAGCGGCGCCGAGGGCGCCATGGCGGCCGCGAGGAGCGCCAGTGTACCGGCGGTGAGCGTGCGCCGGATCAGCCGTCGGTTCTCGATGAGGTCCGCCAGTGGCACGAGAAAGAACAACCCGCTCGCGTAGCCCAGCAGCGTGACCGTGGTGACGAGGCCGGTCCCCGCCGCGTCGAGGCCAAGCGATGGCCCGATCACGCCGGCGAGCGGTTGCGACGCGAACAGGCTCAGGACAATGACGCCGGCCGCTATCGCGAGCATCAGGACGATGCGATTCGAGATCGCTGGTGTGTCCTGCGTGTCAATCGATTGAAGACGAGCCGATGCACTCACGGAAACCTGCCGGATCTGATCTTGATGATCATCAAATCTTAGGGCTTGATTTTTTGGATGACAATAAACTTGGCTCAAGATAGACTCTTGCGAAATGCGTGAGACTGATGTCGAGCCTGGAACGCTACCGAGCCTTTGTCGAAATCGTCGATCGCGGCAGCCTGACGGCTGCCGCCCGGCATCTCGGCGTGTCACTGCAGTCGGTGAGCCGCGCGCTCTCGGGATTGGAGAGCGACCTCGGGGTCGAACTGGTCCGTCGCACCACCCGCCGTCTGCAGCCGACCGCGGCGGGCCTCGCGTTTCAGGCCCGTATCAAAGCGGCGCTGACCGAGATTGAACGCGCCTGCGCGGAGATTGGAAGCGAGAGTGAGCGCATTGCCGGCACGTTGCGGGTCGGCGCCCCCGTCCTGTTCGCGCCCCGTTATGTCGTTCCGGCCTGCGTGACGTTTCTCGAACGGCACGCGGGCCTGGAGATCGAGCTGGTCCTGTCGGATGCGCGGGCCAACCTCGTCGACGACCGGCTCGATCTCGCGATTCGGATCGGTGATCCCGGTCCGCCCCAGCTCAAAATTCGCCATCTCGCGCAACTGCGCCGCGTGATGGTCGCCGCGCCCGAATACCTCGCACGCCATGGCGTCCCACAGCGACCGGAGGATCTCGCCGGTCACGTCTGCGTCGTCCGCACCTTCGGACCCGAAGGCGATTCGTGGCCGGTTATGATCGATGGCCGTCCCGCACACGTGCCTGTGCGCGGGACCCTGCGCTGCAACGACGCCACCGCGGCGAACACGGCCGTCGCAGCCGGCGCCGGCCTCGGCCTCGCACCGCTCTGGCAGATCCAGGGGGATCTCAATCGGGGTCGCCTGACGATCGTTCTCGCGGAGTTCGAACCCCCGCCGATCCCGGTTCAGGCCGTGTGGCTCGGAGCGACGGGGACACCGCCACGCACGCGCCTGTTCGTGGAGGCGCTGGCGCTCCATTTGGCGTCGGAGGGCTTGCGGACCTGATCAGGATTCGGCCTCTCGAAAGGCCGATCGCAGGCTAGCCGGGCATCGCTTCCAGACCCTCGGCGCGGATCCAGTCGCGGGTCCGGTCGAGCGCCCGGCCGAGGCGGTCGAACAGGGCGTCGATCTCGTCCGGCGCGATGATCAGCGGCGGGCAGACGGCCAGGCGGTCGCCGGCGAGCGCCCGCACGATCAGGCCCTCTCCTTGCGCGAAGGCGACGCAGCGGGCGGCCACGCCCTTCTTCGGGTCGTATTGCCGCTTGCTCGCCTTGTCGGCGACGATCTCCAACCCGCCGATCAGCCCGATGCCGTGGGCCTCGCCCACGATGTCATGGTCGGCCAGCGCCGAGAGCCGCCGCTGGAAGTGCGGCGCCTTCTCCGCCGCGCCCTCGATGATCCGGTCGCGCCGGTAGATCTCGATCGTCTTCAGCGCCACCGCGGCCGCCACCGGGTGGCCGGAATAGGTGGTGCCGTGGCCGAAGGTGCCGAGCTTCTCGCTCTGGCTCACCATCGCGTCGTAGAGCGGCGCGTCGATGCTCACGCCGCCGAGCGGCATGTAGGCGGAGGTGAGCGCCTTGGCGAAGGAGATCGAGTCCGGCCGGATGCCCAGCGCCTCACTGCCGAACCACGTGCCGCAGCGGCCGAAGCCGCAGATCACCTCGTCGGCGATGAAACGCACGTCGTATTTCGCCAGCACGGCCTGGATCGCAGCGAAGTAACCGCGCGGCGGCACGATCGCGCCGCCCGCGCCCATCACCGGCTCGGCGATGAAGGCCGCCACCGTCTCGGGCCCCTCGCGCAGGATCGTCTCCTCCAGCTCGGCGGCGAGCCGGGCCGAATAGGATTCCTCGCTCTCCCCCGGCTCGGCACCCCGGTAATGGTGGGCGGCGGAGACGTGCAGAAAGCCCGGCAGCGGCAAGTCCCAATCGGCATGGTTCGCCGTCAGCCCGGTCATCGAGGCGCTCGCCACCGTGACGCCGTGATAGCCCTTCTGCCGGGCGATGATTTTTTTCTTGTTCGGTCGGCCGAGGGCGTTGTTGTAGTACCACGTCAGCTTGACCTGCGTATCGTTGGCCTCCGACCCGGAAGACGTAAAAAAGATCTTCGAAGTCGGGGCCGGCATCAGCTCCTTGAGCGTCTCGGCGAGCTCGATCCCCGGATCGTGGCTGCGGCCGGAGAACAGGTGGGTGAAGGGCAGGCGCGCCATCTGTGCCCGCGCCGCCTCGACCAACTCATCGTTCGAATAGCCGAGCGCCGTGCACCACAGGCCCGACATGCCCTCGATGTAGGATCGCCCCTCCGTGTCGTAGACGTGGACGCCCTGGCCGCGCTCCAGGACCAGCGGGCCCGTCTGCCGGTGCGTCGACAGGTTGGTGTAGGGATGAAGCAGGGTTTCGACGTCGCGGGTCGCGAGATTCGAGAGCATCGGCGGCAGGTCCTCGTGCCGAAGGGATCCGCCACACTACCGACCCGATGCACCGGCAGGTAGCCCAACGGACCCGCCTCCGGCCGTTGTCGGATGCATGCCGGACGCGCTGTATACCCGATGCTCAGCCCCGAAGCCTTCGTCGCCCAGCCCGCTCCCGGCCGCGCCTGCGGCGCCTGCACGCTCTGCTGCAAGGTCTACGACGTGCCGGCGGTCGAGAGCGTGGCCGGCCAATGGTGCCGGCACACGCGGGCCGGGCAGGGCTGCGCGATCCACGCCACCCGCCCCGACCATTGCCGCGCCTTCCACTGCCTGTGGATGACGGAGAGCTGGCTCGGGCCGGAATGGAAACCCGATCGTGCCAAGATGGTGCTCGCCCTGGATCCGCTCACCCGCAACATGAACGTGCAGGTCGATCCCGGACAGGCGAATGCGTGGCGGCGCGAGCCCTATTACGGGCAGCTCAAGCGCTGGGCCGCGGCCTCGGTGCCGCTGCGCCGGCACGTTCTGGTGCATGTGAACAAGACCACCACGGTGGTGCTGCCCGACCGCGACGTCAGCCTCGGCGTGGTCTCGGCCGCGGAGCGCATCGTCACGCGGGAGCGGATGACGCCGCAGGGACCGAGCTTCGACGTGGAGAAGGTCCCGGCCTGAGCGGGCAGCCCCCTCTCAGTAGTCCGCGCGGGCGGCCCGCCGCATCACGGGGGATTCGATCACGAGGAAGGTCATCTGGAACAGGATGAGGCCCGTATCGTCGGTCACCTCGATGCGCCAGTCCTCGCCCAGGGCGATCCGATGGGCGTCGTGTTTCAGGATGTCGCCGGCGATCCGGATGGCTTCGAGCCGGGCGGCCTGCGGGTCCGCCAGCTCGGTCCCGTCCGGGTCCAGCACGGAACAGCCATCATGGACATGGAAGTAAAAGCGCGGCATCCACGTACCCTGATGAAGTCCAGGCGGGGGGTACGGTCAACCCTCACTCGCAGCCTGCCATCGCTCCATGCTGCGATTGCAGGATCCATACCGATCAAAGGCCGGTGTGACTATAATCCACGTTAACCTCTTGCCGAGGATGCGACGCTCCGCCCTGCCGGGCTGCCGCGCGTGACATGCGGCGGCGCCGCCCCTCTTGCGGACCGGAACGGTTTGCCCGAGAGAGCCCGCATGACGACGGTCTACGATTTCAGCGTCACCGCTGCCGACGGAACACCCTATCCCCTGGCGCAGCATCGCGGCGAGGTGCTGCTGATCGTGAACACAGCCTCGCGCTGCGGCTTCACCTCGCAATACGAGGGGCTCGAAGCGCTCTGGCGGCGGCACCGGGATGCAGGCCTGACGATCCTGGGCTTTCCCTGCAACCAGTTCGCGGCGCAGGAGCCCGGCGACGCCGCGGAGATCGCGCGCTTCTGCTCCCTGCAATACGATGTCAGCTTCCCGGTGCTCGCGAAGATCGCGGTGAACGGAACCGGGGCCGAGCCGCTGTACGACTATCTCACCCACGCCCGACGCGGGCTGCTCGGCACGCGGGCCGTGAAGTGGAACTTCACGAAGTTCCTCGTGGGGCGCGACGGCCGGGTCCTGGCCCGCTACGCCCCCAGGACGAAGCCGGACGCCCTGGAGGCGAAGATTCAGGCCGCCCTCTCCGTGCCGGCGTGAGGCCGGTCCGGCGCCGCATCTCAGCGTCGTCGCTCAGCCTCCCTTGGCGCTCCCGCACATCCGCAGCATCGTCCGCAGGGACATCGTCGGACAGGGCCGCACCGCCTCGCGCAGGATCCCGACGAGGAAGCGGACTTCCGCGATCTTTCGCCTGGTCGGCGTCGAAGCGCCCCCGGCACACGCGCGATCTTCGAGGTCCAGCAAGGCATCGAAGACTGCATAGCGGTCTCGCCGCTCACAGCATGACTGCATACGCGCCATGATCACGGCCATTTCGCGCTCAAAAGTACATTTCAGAGGCTCGGCGATGCGCATTGTCGATCCGAACACAACGAGCCCGGATCTTAAATCAGTCTTGGGGCAATGTCAGCCGACGGATCGGCCCTCGCCCCGCAAGTTTCGGATTGTTGCGCGGGCGCATCGTCCGGATCGAACCTTCCCGGTCAATGCCGGAGCGCCACGAGTTCGGCCGCGGCCTCGAACTCGGCGCGGCGGGCCTCGAGACGCGCCTCCGCTTCGGCATCGCGGCCCCAGACCTCCGCCTGATAGGTCTCGTCGACATGGGCGGCGGCCCAGGCCTCGGCCGGCGTCAGGCGGCCCTTGAGCACCGCCAGCGCGATCAGGAGGGAGCCGCTCAGCGTCGTCAGCGTGTGCAGGCCGGCGAGGCGGAACGGGTCGGTCACCTCCGAGACCGCGGCGGCGAGCGCCTGAACAGTGTCGGTCGGCTGGGTGACGTGCATCACGCCCTCGCTCAGGATCACCCGCGCGCCGAACGTCTCCCGCGCCCAGGCGAGGATCGGATCCCAGGCCGCAGCCTGCGCCGTCACCAGTCGCTCCGGATCCCCGGCCCGGTAGGCGACGAGATCGGTGCCGGCATAGGCGTGCAGGTCGGCGGCGACCGCCTCCAGCCGCGGCGCGACGCCGTCGATCGCGGTGTTGACGAGCCGCGTCAGGGGCATCCGGGACGGATCGATCTGCTCCTCCTGCGCCGCCCACTCGGCCGCGACCCGCTCGGCCAGGGCGCGGGTGGGCAGCCGCAGCGGGTTGCGGGCGGGCGTGTTGGCCGGGCGGCCGTCCAGGGTCAGGCGGAACCCGTCCGGATCCTCCGCGAAGCCGGCTTCCGTGTAGAACCGCCGGGGCAGGGTGGGCTTGGCGTGTCCGCGGGCGGCCCGCACCGGATCGGATGTCGCGCCGTCGCGGGGCTGGCCGAGCCAGTCTGTCGTCTCATCGCTCATGAAGCCGAGATAGGCCTTCCCGGGTCCGTGCGCGAGCCTCCCGGCCTCCGAAGCCTGTCCGGCCCGCAACCGGGTTTCCAAAGGGCCGAGCTCTTTGGTGGGCTGTCAGGGCAAAGCCCTGACGGACTCCAGGGCTCTGCCCTGGACCCGCGACGGGTCCCGACCTTTCGAAACCTGGACTGGAGCTGCCCGCACGCCCGTCAAACAGGGTCTCAGGGACGCGGCGCCACGGCGTCGAGGAGCCGGGCCTCCAGTGCTCCGGCGCTCGGCACCACGGTGGCGGCCCCCGCTCCGTAGAGTGCCTCGGGCGGGTGGTAGCCCCAGGCCACGCCGACGGCCTCGGCACCCGCCGCGACCCCCATGGCGATGTCGAAGGTGGTGTCGCCGACCATCACGGTGGCCTCCGGCGGACAGCCCGCTTCGTCCATGGCCTGCTGCAGCATGGTCGGATCGGGCTTGGACGGCGCGTCGTCGGCGCTCTGCGTGGTGACGAACCAGTCGGTCCAGCCGTGATGCGCGACGAGCCGGTCGACCCCGCGCCGCGACTTGCCGGTGGCCAGCCCGATCAGCACGTCGTCGCGCGCCCGCAGCCGGGCCAGGAGATCGGCCATCCCGGGGAACAGCGGCTCCTCGTAGGCAGGATCGAGCCGGAGCCGGTTGTAGGCCAGCTTGTAGCTCTCGGAGAGTTCGGCGACCGGCCCATCCTCCCCGACGAGGCGGCGGAACGCCTGCGGCAGCGAGAGGCCCACGACCGACAGGGCCTCCCGTCGCCCGGGGGCGGGCAGGCCGTTCTCCGCGAAGGCGAGCCCCTGCGCCGCGACGATCAGGTGTTGGCTGTCGACGAGCGTTCCATCGACATCGAAGACCACCAGCCTCATCGCCGGTCCCGGGCCGATGAGGGGCCGACCGATCGGGATGCGCGCCTCCCGAACAGCGTCACGGCTTCCGGCCCGGCTGCGCCGCCTGTCCGGCCGGCTGCCCGCTGGATTGACCCGCAGATTGACCCGCAGATTGACCCGCAGATTGACCCGATTGACCGCGGGTCCGCTCGTAGCCGAGTCGGCAGCGGATCAGGAAGCGTCGGCGCTTGCCCCCGCGCAGCCCGCGCTGATGCGAGGCGCGATTGCAGGCCGCGTAGGAGCGGCGGCGGCGCTCGACCCGGGCGCTCGTGCCCGGCCGCGCCTGCACGGGCGCCGCCTCGCCGGGCGCCGCGGACGAATGCGGCATCGCGGTCTCGACCGGTTTGGCGCCGGTCGACGGGAGCGCCGGCTTGGACGCCTCGCCCGGAGCCGCCTGTGCGATCGGCCCAACGAGGCACAGGGCGGCGAGGCAGGCCAGCATCGCGAGCTTCATGCGTCAGGGTCTCGATCCGGGGAAGACGGCCGCGACGGATCCGCGGCGCGGGGCAGCATATGAGGCGGCGGCTCCGCTTGCCAAGACCTTGCCAAAACTCCGCCTGCGCGGGCTCCCCGCGCCGGGACTTATTTGCCAAAACTCCCTTGGCGACGCTCCCTGGCCGAGGGGTGGGCAAGACAGGAAACCCGGGCCGCATCCGGATCGTGATCCGCGTACGGCCGGCGCTGAGACCGGGCGCGAACGCGGCCGAGCGATGACAGGTTGATCCCGTGATGAATCTTCTGCTGCTTCCGGGCTTCATGACGGACCGCGACCTGTGGTCGGATCTCGCCGACGACCTCTCGCAGGTCGGCCCGATCACGTACGGCGATCCGAGCCGGGACGCCACGATTGGCGCCATGGCGGAGCGAGCGATCGCCGAGGCGCCGGACCGATTCGCCCTGGTGGGCTTCTCCATGGGCGGCTACGTGGCCCGCGCCATCGCCCGCCGCGTGCCGGACCGGGTGCGCGCCCTCGTGCTCATCGCCACCTCGGCCCGGGCCGACACGCCGGCTCAGGCGCAGCGGAAGGCCGCCGCGGTCGCCCATGTGCGCCAGCGGGGCTTCGCCGGGCTCAGCCGGGGCGCGATCCTGCAATCGGTGCATCCGGCGCGCGCGGGCGATGCCGCGCTGATCGCGCGCATCCGGGCGATGGGCGACCGGCTCGGCGGCGAAGTCTTCCTGCGTCAGGCCGGGCAGGCCCGCGAGACCGACCGCGAACAGCTCGGGCGGATCGCCTGCCCGACCCTCGTGGTCGCGGCCGCGCAGGACGCCCTGCGCAGCCTCGACGAGGCGCGGGAACTCCGGGACGGCATACCCGGCGCGACCCTGACGGTGATCGAGGGGTCGGGCCACATGCTGCCGCTGGAAGCCCCCGACGCCCTGGCGGCGGCGATCGTGCCCTGGCTGCGCGCTCAGGCCTCCGGCGCCTCGACGATCGGGTCGTAGCGGGCGGCGTCGAAGCCGAGCAGGTTCCAGCTCTGGGCCATGTGGGGCGGCAGCGGCGCGCTGACGTCCACGGGCTTGCCGGTGCGCGGGTGCGGGATCACGATCCGCCGGGCCAGCAGGTGGAGGCGGTTCTGGATGCCGCCCGGCAGTTCCCAGTTCTCGACCGAGAAATATTTGGGGTCTCCCACGATCGGATGGCCGATATGGGCCGCGTGGGCGCGCAGCTGGTGGGTACGGCCCGTCACCGGCTTGAACGACAGCCAGGACAGCTTCTGGGCCGCCTGATCGACCATCGCGTAGTAGGTCAGCGCGTGGCTCGCCCCCTCGTCGCCGTGCTTGGCGACCCGCATCCGCGCGTCGGCATCGGTCGGCTCCTCCTTGGCGAGATAGGTCGAGACGCGCCCCTGGCGCACCCGCGGCACCCCGGCGGTGAGCGCCCAGTAGATTTTTCGCGCGGCGCGCGAGCGAAAACTCTTGGCGAGCGTCGCGGCGGCCAGCCGGGTCTTGGCGACGATCAGGCAGCCGGCCGTATCCTTGTCGAGCCGGTGGACGAGGCGCGGCTTCTGGCCGTCCGGGCCGGTGAGCGCCGCGAGCAGCCCGTCCACGTGCCGGACCGTCCCCGAACCGCCCTGGACCGCGAGGCCGAAGGGCTTGTTGAGGATCATCATGTCGGCATCCTCGTAGAGGATCAGCGACCGGATGAATTCGGCGTCGTCCTGCTCGCGCGCGGCGTTGCGCGGCCGCTCCGAGGGCTGGTCGAGGCGCAGCGGCGGCACGCGCACGCTCATGCCCGGCTCCAGCCGGTCATTGGGCTTGGCGCGCTTGCCGTCGACCCGCAATTCGCCCTTGCGGACGATGCTCTGCACGCGGGTGAAGGGCAGGAGCGGGAACCGGGCGGTGAGGAACCGGTCGATGCGCATGCCGGCCTCATCCGGCTCGACCGTGAGGGTCTGCACGCCGGAGGCGAGGGTCGCGGAGGCGGCGGCACGCTGCTCACGCCGGGTCGGGGCGGGCTGCGGGGCAGGGGCACGCTCGGCCGGACCCGGCCGTGGCGCGGGCTTGATCCCGGACCGGGATGGCCCCTTCCGCGGGGCGGCGGCTTGGCCCCGCGCCTCGCCGGAGGCCGCGCGGGGCGTCGACGGCTTCGGGGCTGCGGCCGCCCGATCGGCGGTGCGGGCGGTCCAGGGGTCGCGGGTGCCGGCGTCGTCGCCGCGGTTCCGGGCGGCGCGTTCGGCAGCGTCGCGGGCGCTGGTGCGCGGGCCCGTGCGGGCGCGCCCGTCAGCGCGCGGGGCGCCGGGCGGGGATCTGCGTCCCTTCGGGCCGCCGCGTGAGGGGGGTCGTGTCGTCATGACTCTGCCAGAACCCGTCGCCGTTGCGGACGGACCATCCGGGCGCAACGCCCGCCGCTTCGCGGGATCGTGCACACCGAGGAAAGGGACGCTCTAGCATCGCCGACAGGCCGCGGCAAAGGCGCGATGCCGGGGCAGGGCGATCCAGCCGCGCAGCGATACGCGCTCCTCATCGCCACCGCCACGACGATCGACCTGCTGCGCAACAGGCACGAGACCGATCGCGTTGCGATCGGGCGTCGCTTCGGGCCTCTGGTTCAGCGCGCTCCTGTTCCGGCGGAGTGCGCTCTCGCGCGGCGCGGGCTTCGGCCGTCAGGCTATCCTGCTTCGATCCCCGATCATCGGCGATCAGGCCAGGGCCGAGCTCCGTCTGACGACCGTCCGCATCGGGATATCGGCCGGTTGCTGCGCGGATCCGGGCATCGGGGCTCTTGCCTTGGCGGCGAGTTCGGTCCGGAGCGGTTGGAATTGCTTGCGCGCTTCGGCGATATCGAACTGGGTTTGCATGTCCATCAGCGTTTCCATCTCGATGCCGAACACCGTCTCGATGCGGAACGCCAATTCAGCAGTCAGGGGAACCTTCTCGTTCAGGAAATCGAACAGGGCCTGCCGCGGAACGTCCAGCAGGCTGGCGGCGTCCATGACGGTCAAGTCGCGCGGCTCGATCACATTTCGAAGGACGTAGCCGCCGGGATGCCCGGGATTTTGAAGTCGATAGCTCATGATTGGCATATCTTCCTCGAGAGATACTTTCGATTTATCGGCCTGATAGCCGTAGACCGAAATCAGCGCCCAGAAAGCGTCTGCCCTTCCCGATAGATGAAGCAGATGACCGTATGACGCAGAACCTTTCAAACGGTTCCACAATCAAAATATCACAAAGTATGAACTTCTTTCCGTGATGAGACGATCTGATTTTGATCAAGTCGTATTATAAAAAATTCTACCGAATCGATATTTTGAAACTACCCGTTTTTGAAAAGCTTGAATATCGTTTCTGCGTGATCGCCTCGCGAGCAGCGATACACGCGCCGGAGCGGGTCAATGTCGCTGCGCTCACCCCCGCCACAGGACGAACGGACGCGCGCTCACCGCAACAATACCAGGGAGCCGTTCCTGCTTCGACCAGATTGGGAACAGCGCTGGATCATCCGCGGCGGGCGCGCCATCTAAATGGTTCTGTCCCGCGGCCTTCAGGCAACTGATCGGCGCGAGAACTTGTTCGGCTGCGAGCCTTGCTTACCGACCAGATGAAGCTGAGCGGCGCGGTCGCGCTGACGCAGGATCGCGAGATCGAAGCGCGTCTGCATTTCCATCAAGGCTTCTGCGTTGAACCCGAAAGCTTTCTCGATTTGGAAGGCGATCTCGACCGTCAGACTCGCCCGCTCTGCCAGGAAGTCGGACAACCCCTGCCGTGTCACACCCAGTGCCGCGGCGGCCCCCATAATCGTCAGATTACGCGGCTCGAAAATCTTGCGGCGGACGAAGCCGCCGGGGTGAAAAGGCTTCGCCAGTGTGTAACCCGCATTCATCATACAGTCCCTTCCAGTTTTTGTGCGATAACTAAGCCAAACCCACCTACTTCAACTTTAGCGACACGGGGACAAATTTTTAGATTTGTTACTCGGCACATGCGCTCCGAAGACAAATTTTACGATAACGGGCCCGCTTTAGTCACGTGAAATGATGTTCAGTTCCTTGATGCATAACACACGTTTTTTATTCTTATTACCGAGAAATCTCAGCAGTCGTATTCTTTTATGCTGTATTCGTGTGGTCAGATGCTGAGAGGCGGGTGAGTTAACAAGCTCGCGAACACACGTCAAGCAATCAGAGGCTGATGGCGGCGAATTTTCTGCAGCTTTTCATAGGATGTGCTCGGGTTACAAATCCGCGTTGAGGCTAAATTCTTCGGAATGCTTAGATAGCTTGAGCGAACTTTGATAGACAGATAGCCAGATTAGGGGCATCCTGATCCCGTATCCGCCCTTGAAATCGTTCCGCGTCGCGCCAACACGTCGCCAGAGATATCCACAAACTTGACGTTAAGGGGCGAGACACCCAAACACGACCGTGACGGTTCCCCTCGGGGATCAAAAGGGAACGCGGTGAGGGACACGTCCCGAAGCCGCGGCTGCCCCCGCAACTGTAAGCGGAGAGCCCTTCACCACCACGTCACTGGATCGACAGATCCGGGAAGACGGTGCCAGGGCGACGACCCGCGAGCCAGGAGACCTGCCGTCAGCCGTGGTCACACGCGAAACGCGTCGGGCGGGGTGTCCTGACGGGTGTCGAGACGCCCGTGCGTGAGCGCGGTCGGCGAGGCCTCGTTCGCGGTGACGTGCCACAGAAAGCGCGCCCGCGACGCCTGATCCGATGTCCATCCGTGCCACCGCGATCCCGTTTCCGCCCATTCGGCGCGCCGTTGGGCTCCCGGATACGCCGAAGCTTGCGGATGGCTTCGCATGCGTAATGTTATTACGATGCGGTGATGGATATCAGGCTGCCGCGATCGCGCCAGGATCCCAGCCCTCATGCCGTCCTCGATTCATCGCGCCCGCTCCGGCGCCGCTCCGCTTTGCGGTCTCCTCCTCGCGTTCCTGGCCAGTCCGGCTGCCGCGCAGGAGACTGTCACCCTGGACCAGCTCTCCGTCGAGGGTGAGGGTGGGGACCCGAACCGCGCCAGCCCGACCGGCCTCAACCTGCGCACCCGGGACCGGACCGCGAGCCGGATCGGCCTGACGCCGCTGGGGACGCCGGCCAGCCTCGACATCGTGTCGGGCGAGACCGCGCGGCTGCGCGGCCAGGACACGATCGCCGAGGCCGTGACCCAGGACGCCACCGGCATCACCACGATCGCAGCGCCCGGAAACGGCAACGGCGCGTTCACGTCCCGCGGCTTCGCGGGGCCGAACTCGATTCAGCAGCTCTACGACGGAACGCGCTTCTTCGTGGGCGCCAACACCGTGACCTTCCCGTTCGATACGTGGAACGTCGAGCGGATCCAGGTGCTGCGCGGGCCGTCCTCGGTGCTCTACGGCGACGGTGCAATCGGCGGCGTGATTAACGTCGTGCCGAAGAAGCCGGTCTTCGTGCCGATCAATGCCGCCCGCGCGATCGTGGGCACCGACGGCGTGGCGCGCCTCGCCCTCGATTCCGGCGGCGCGCTGGGCCAAGCGGAATTCGGCGACACCTTCGCGTATCGCCTCACCGTCAGCGGCAACCGCGGCGACGGCTGGATCCGGCCGGAGGGCGACTTCCGCAACCTCGCGGTCTCGGCCGCCCTGCTGTTCCAGCCGAGCCCGGACCTCGCCTTCACCCTGAGCCACGATATCGGCTATCAGGAGCCCACGCGCTACTGGGGCACGCCGCTGGTCGAGGGACGGATCCCGGACCTGATCCGGTTCCGCAACTACAACGTCCGAGACCCAAAGATTACCTGGGCCGACAACTGGACCCAGTTCAAGACCGAGTGGACCCCCTCGGCCGACGTCACGATCCGCAACACCGCCTACCGGCTCACCAGCCGGCGCCACTGGCTCGATGCCGAGCAGTATTCCTACAACCGCGGCACCGGGCTGGTGGACCGGGGAGACTATCTCGAGATCTATCACGGCCAGGAGCAGGTCGGGGACCGGCTCGACGCGACCGTCCGGGGCAGCCTGTTCGGGTTGCCGAACCAATTCGTAGCCGGCTTCGACGTGAACCACATCGACTTCCGGCACACCAACAACTTCAATTTCGGCCAGACGACCAGCGTGCCGCTCACCGGCTACGATCCGGGCTTCTTCCCGCAGAACGGCCGGGCGCGTCCGGCCTATGCCACGCAGACGAATCAGGCCTCGGTCTTCGCCGAAGACCGGGTGATCCTCGCGGAAAACCTCTCGCTCCTCACGGGCGTGCGCCTCGACGTGCCGACGCTGAACCGGGAGGATCTGCAGACCGGCTCGCGGTTCGCGAAGACCTACCGCGCGCTCGGCTACCGGTTCGGCCTCGTCTACAACCCGACGCCGGACAGCGCGCTCTACACCCAGTACAGCGTCGCCGCCGACCCGGTGAACAGCCTGATCACGCTGTCGCAGTCGCTCGCGGGCTTCAGGCTCGCCACCGGCGATCAGATCGAGATCGGCGCCAAGGGGCTGGCCCTCGACGGCGCGCTGGACTGGACGATTGCCGGCTACCGGATCGTCAAGGACAACCTGATCTCGGCCGTGCCGGGACAGCCGACGCTCTCCGCGCAGGTGGGCAGCCAGTCGTCGCAGGGGTTCGAGCTGGCGCTCGGCTGGCATTTCGCTCCGGGCTGGCGGCTCGACGGCAACTTGGCGCTCCTGCACGCGCAGTACGACACGTTCAGCCAGACGGCGAACGGCGCCACCGTCTCGTATGCCGGAAACCAGCCGATCGACGTGCCCGAGCGGGTGGCCAACCTCTGGCTGACCTGGGACCTCGACCGCGACTGGACCGCGCGGGTCGGGCTCCAGAACGTCGGCCAAGTCTACAGCGACTTCGCCAACACGGCGCGGCGGCCGGCCTACAATCTCGTCAATCTCGTGCTCGACCATCAGGTCACGGCGGAGTCACGCCTGTCCGTGCGCGTCTACAACCTGTTCGACAAGGTTTACGCGATCTCGGGCAACGCCGCGAACGGAATCGGCACCAACTGGCTGCTCGGGCGACCGCGCTCGGTCGAGGTCGCCTATACCGTGACGTGGTGAGGCGACAGCTCGGCAAGGCGGGGCGGCGCTGGCTGCTCCTGATCCACCGCTGGGCCGGGATCACCGCGGGGCTGTTCTTCGCCCTGTGGGTCTTTTCCGGGCTGGTGATGCTCTCCGTGCCGTTCCCGGCGCTTACCCAGCCCGAGCGCCTGGCGCGGCTCGCCCCGATCGCGTGGGATCAGGTCACGGTCGCGCCGGATGACGCGCTCCGCCGCGGAGGGCTCGCCGGCGTGCCGGCCGAATTCGGGTTGGAGATGCGGGCCGACGAGCCGGTCTATCGGATCGCCGGCCACGACGGCACCCGAGCGACGGTCTCGGCACGGACCGGCGCCCACCTCGGCCCGTTGACGCCCGCAGAGGCGCGGCATCTCGTGGCCGGCGGGGCACCGGAGGCGCATGTCGAGACGGTCGAGCGCGATCAATGGACCGTGACGGCCCGCTACGACCCGCTCCGGCCGTTCCTGAAAGTCGCTCTCGGGGATGCGGCCGGGACCGAACTCTACGTCTCGCAGGTCACCGGCGCGATCGCTCTCGACACGACCCGGTCCGAACGGGCCTGGAACTGGGTCGGCGCGGTGACGCACTGGATCTACCTGACGCCGCTGCGCGCCCGCGCGGAGCTGTGGCGAACGGTGCTTCTGTGGCTCTCGGGCTTCGCGGCCCTCGGCGCGCTGAGCGGGCTCACGATCGGGATCTGGCGCCTGCGCCTCCGGCGGCGCTACGCGGGCGGGTCGGTGACGCCCTATCGCGGGCTCGCGCGCTGGCATCACCTGTTCGGCCTCGCGGGCGGTCTCGGGCTGAGCACGTTCATCGTCAGCGGCTGGATCTCGATGAACCCGAACCGCTGGTTCGCCGCATCCAGCCCGCCCGCGGAGCTGCGCGCCGCCTATGCGGGAACCCCGCCGGCCCTGGGGCTCGACCCGGGGCGCCTGCGTGACTTCGCCGTGCCGGATACGCGCGCCCTGCGGTTTGCGGCCATCGGCAGCCGCTGGTGGGTCATCGCCGAAGAGATCGACGGACCTCGCGCGGTAGGGGAAGACGGGGCGACCGCCCTCGATGCGCGCACCATCGCGGCTGCCGCACAGGGTTTCGCGGACGCTCCCCTGCGATCGATGCGCCGGCTAACGGCTTACGACGCCTACTGGTACCCGCACGGGACCGATCTCCGGCCGCTTCCGGTGCTGCGCCTGCGCTTCGGCGACCGGGCAGCCACGTGGCTCCACGTCGATCCCCGGGACGGCACGATCCTCCAGCGCCTGGACCGCTCCGGGCGCATCAATCGCTGGCTGTTCGACGCCCCGCATCGGCTCGACCTGCCAGGGCTCACCGGCAATCGGTACCTGCACGATGCGGCCCAGTGGATCCTGAACCTCCTGGCAGCCGGGATCGTGGTGACGGGCCTCGTTGCGGGCTGGCGCCGGCTGCGGCGGATCCTCGTCGCGCGAAGGCGGTGACGCAGGTGTTGTCGGGTGATCGGAGCCGGCGCCGTGGCTGCGTCCGATCGAGGCCGTGCAGAAAGCCGCCGGTCAACCGCCACCTTCGGCTCAGGGTGGCTCACGGCCGGTCCGCTTCCGAGCCGCGCGGGCCCCGAAGCGGAGTTCGCTGTTCCGGTCGCTCCCGATCCAACCCGGATCGTTTGAGCGTCCCTGGCCGGGCTACGCGACTCCGGATAGCAGTTTCAGGACGGCTCGCACCAGTTCCGCCTTCAAGTACGGCTTCTCCAGCCGCGGGTGGCCGCGGCAGACGTCCGCGCCGGCCATCTTCACGTCCCCTGTGGCGAACAGGTACGGCACCTTGAGAGCGTCCAGTTCGGAGGCGACCGGGTACACGGTGTGACCGCCGCCCAGGTTGACGTCGAGCACGGCAGCGTCGGGACGCCCCTGGTCGATCAGATCGAGAGCCCGTTCCACGGTCGGGACAGGCCCGAGCACCTCGGAGCCGGCGGCCTGAAGCCAGCGCTTCACCTCGGTGGCGATGAGGTACTCGTCCTCCACCACGAGGATGCGATGGCCGGCGAGTGGCGGAACAGCGTCGGGCACGACCCCTCCGGAACCCTGGGTGCTCGACGGGTCAATCCCGCCACGCCCCATGATGTTCGCTCCGGTCAGGCCAAGGGCATCTCGATCCGGCAGCGCACGCCGTCCGGGCCCAGGGCGTAATCGACCGTCGCCTCAAGCGCGTAGGCCAGCGCTTCCTGGATCAGCTCCGTCCCGTAGCCCCGGCGCGTGATCTTGTCCGGTTCGATCGCAACGCCGCTCTCGACCCAATTCAGCGCCAGCCGGCGACGCTCGCGTCGGTCCAGCACACTATCCCAGCTGATGACGAGCCGGCCGGTGTCACTCTTCAGGGCCCCGTACTTCACCGCATTCGTGGTCAGCTCATGCAGGGCCAGCGCGAAGTTCTGCATCTGCCGCGCCGTGAGATGGACCGTCGGCCCCGAGATCGTAATCCGATCGTCCGCTCCATCCGCGTGCGCGGCCAGCTCGGCGCGCGCGAGTGCGCCGACTTCGACCGTGTCGCTGCCCGTCTGACTGAGCAGCCCCTGGGCCCGGCTCAGGGCCTGCAACCGCTCCTCGAACGCCTCGACTGACCCGCCCTGCTTCACCGTCCGGTCCGCGACGGCGGTGATGACGCCGAGGAGGTTGCGCGAGCGGTGCTGCAATTCGTTGACGAGGATCTCCTGGCGGCTCTGCAAGTCGTGCAGTTCGTGGATGTCGATGGCGGCGCCGAACCAGCGCGTGATCGCACCATCCGCGCCCCGGACCGGCACGTGGCGGACGAGGTGCCAGCGGTAATCGCCTTCCTGCTGGCGGTTGCGCTGCTGGCGCTCCAGGGGCTCGCCGGTCGCGAGGGCGTGCGCGAAGGCCGCCAACGCCGCGTCCCGATCGTCGGGGTGGATGGCGTCGAGCAAGCCGAAGGCGTGATCCTCATCCGCTCGCTGGCCTGTGTGGCGCTGCCATTCCTGATCGGCGATGACGATACGCCCCTCGGGATCGATCGACCACAGCATGGCGGGGACGAGTTCGATCATCAGCCGGTTGCGCTCCTCGCTCTCGCGCAGCGCCACCTCGGCGCGCTTGCGCTCGGTGATGTTGGTGAAGAGAACCGCCACCCGATTGCGGTCGCGATCGAGCGTGAAGATGTTGAGGTCGAACACGCGATTCAGCGTCGGCTCAGCCTCCTCGACGCGGATCGCCTGGCCGGTGTCCACCGCCTGCCCGTAGAGCTGCGTCCAGCGGGGATTGGGCTTGCCGAGCAGTTCAGTGGCAGTCCGGCCGACCGGCCAGGGCATGCCGGTATGGGCGATGAACGCCGGGTTGACCTCGACGAAGCGGAAATCGACCCAGGCGCCCGCCTCGTCCTTCAGCACGTCGACGACGGCGTAAGCCTCATCCATCGACTCGAACAGGGCCCGGTAGCGTTCCTCGCTCTCACGCAGGGCTGCCTCGGCGCGCTTGCGCGCGTCGATGTCGATGTTCATCCCCGCCCACGTCTCGATGGCCCCCTGCGCATTGCGGACCGGAGCGGCGCGGACGTTGGTCCAGCGCCAGCCCCCGTCGGGGCACGCAGGCGAAACTCGGCGTTCACCAGCCCGCGCCCCGCGGTCGCCTCTCGCCACTGCCGCTCGGCAAAGGCCCGGTCGGCAGGGTGGATCGCATCCAACCAACCGTAGCCAAGCCACTCCTCCAGGGTCTGCCCCGTATAGGCTCGCCAGCTCGGGCTGTCGGTGACGACGACGCCGTCAGCGTCGGTCTCCCACTCGGCCTGCGTCCAGCTCTCGATCAGAAGGCGGTGCCGCGCCTCGCTCGCGCGAAGCGCCTGCTCCGCCAAGTGTTGTGCTGTCGTCTCCTTCAGGGTCCAGAGAACGCCGGCAACCACCCCGGCCTCGTCCCGGATCGGCGCATAATCCGCATCGAACCACGCATCCTCCAGCCGGCCCTGCCGGAGCACGGGATACCGTTGCGCCGGCAGCCGCGACGACCTCCCGGCCATGCCGGCGGCGAGGTCGCCCTCGAAGACGGCGCGCGACCGGGCAAAGGTCTCGTAGGCGGACCGGCCCAAGGCCACCGTGCGATGCTCTCGAAGCAGTTCGGTGAAGCTGTCGTTGTAGAGGTGGATCGCCTCCGGTCCCCAGACCAGGCTCATCATGCTCGGCGAGCCGAGCATCAGGTCGACGATCGTCTTCAGGCTCTGCGGCCAGCGCGCGATCGGTCCCAGCGGCGTCGACGCCCAATCGAAATCACGGATGCGTCCGGCCATCTCGCCGTCGCCGACGGGCCATTGCGTGCCAACCTGTGCCATCTCTCCACGAAGGGGGCGAAACCGCACGGGTCAATTGATCCACATCAGTTTTTGCCCGATCGGCTCGCCGATGAGTGAGTGTCGGCGTGCATCCGGCTCGAAGACGGCCGATTCCGCAGGCGCGGCCGCCGGTTTTGCGGCGGAACCCTGCGGGGCCCCAAGGCTCTGCGCGGATGAAGCATCGGCCCGCCGACGCAAACCTGCTCAGAACCGCGCCGTCAGGAACACCCGCACAGTCCGCCCCGGCAGCAGGATCTCGTCCTTCTTGAACGAGGTCGCGTTGCGGATGGCGTCGTTCAGGAGGTTACGGCCCTGCACCCCGAGGGTGATCGCGCTCGCGCCGTAGACGGCGGGATCGACGGCCTTGGTGTAGCTCAGCTCGGCCCGCAGGTCGTTATAGCCGGGAGTCGGCGTCTCGTAGACCGCCGTGGCGTCGTGGCTGAAGGCGTGGAGCAGGTTCACCCGGGCGAACCAGCCATCGGCCCGCAGGTACACGCCGCCGCCGAGGCGATAGGGTGGGATCCGCGGCGCGTTGGTGCCGTCGTCGAACTTGGCGCGGACGAAGTCGAACTGCCCCTCGATGCCCGCAAAACCGTTGCCCACCGGAACGAGGTCGTACTGGCCGATGATCTCGGTGCCGTAGAAGGTGGCGTTCTGCTGCTGATAGACGATCTGCCGGTTGTCGGTTCCGATGCCGCAGGAGGCGAAATCGTCGTCGCAGGTGAGCCCCGTGTAGTTGCGGTAGATGAAGCCCGTGTAGCGCGTGTAATAGCCGGTGGCGTCGAGGCGGAACGGTCCTTCGGCCCGGCGGATGCTGGCCTCGACCGTGCGGGCGCGCTCCTTCTTGAGGTCCGGATTGCCGATCTCGAAGGTCGCGGTGGCGTCGTGCGGCCCCTGCGAGAACAGCTCGTAGCCGGTCGGTCCGCGCTCGACATAGGAGCCGGTCAGGCTCGCCACGAAGCCGGAGGGAAGGTCCTGCAGGGCGCCGAGGCTGGCGCTCTTCGGGGCGAAGCGCCGGGTCCGGGCGTACTGGAACGGCTCCTGCCCGTCGACCGGCACATAGTCGGTGGGGAATCGGGCCGCCGTGCTCGACAGCCGGTCGACCTCGTAGCGCCCGGCCGCCTGGAGTCGCGTGCCCGGGCGCAGCTCCAGCTCCTCGAACAGGTAGACCGCGTTGGCGCGCGACTCGGTCTGGGGCAGGAAGGATTCGAGCTGCGTGTTGATCACGCGCCGGTCCGACTGGAAGCCGAGCGCGCCGGTGAGTTTCCCGAGTTCCGTGAAGACCGGCACGTGCTGGAGTTCCAGGCGCCCTTCCGCCTCGCGGTTCTTGAAGATCGCCTGGACGCCCTCGATCCCATCCTCGCCGAAACCGACCTCGTTGTGGCGGTAGACGGAATAGCCGGCCCAGTAGCGGATCACCTCGAACGGGCCGTCGAGCGGGCGGTACTCGCCGCGCGACAGGACGCGGTCCTGGTTGGGGGTGAGGCGGGTCCGGTCCTGCTCGGCCACGCCGCCGGGGATCGCGTAGACCGCATCGTAATGGCTGAACGAGATGCCCACGAAGCCGCGGTCGCCGATCGCCGAGATGCCGACCGCGCCGCCCTGCGATTCGTTGTAGGAGTTGCGCTGGATCCCGCCGGGGATCGCATAGCTGTCGTTGGCGGTCCTGAACCCGTCGGCGTGGACCGCGATGCCGTCGCCGCCGGCATCGACCGTGGCGGCGCCGAGCCGGCCGTTATCCACGCTGGAGAAGCCGCTGGTCACCTGACCCTGGATACCGTTCGCCGGGATGAAGGTCGGCACCCGGTTGTTGTCGGCCGAGACCACGCCGCCGATGGCGCCGGAGCCGTAGCGCAGGGTCGCGGGGCCGCGGATCACCTCGATCCGGTCGGCGACCAGCGGATTCACCGGCACCGCGTGATCCTCGCCGAGATCCGACACGCCGCCATTGACGATGCCGTTCTCCTGGATCCGCACCCGGGCGTTGTCGAGGCCGCGGATGATCGGCCGGGACGCCGCGCCGGGCGCGTAGGTCGTGCCGGAGATGCCCGGCCGGTCGAACAGGGCGTCGCCGAGGGTGCGCGGCTGGTCGCGGGCGATCTGCTCCTGGGTCACCACTGTGACAGGCGAGAACGTGTTGGTCGCCACCGGAAGGATGCCGATCGGCACGGCGGCATCGGCCGCGACCGCCGCCGGCGGCGCCTGGATCGGGCTCGGGCTGGTGACGCTGATCTGGTCGAGGGTGACGGCCTCTTGGGCCTGCGCCGCCGGAGCGGTCAGCACGCTCGCGCCGAGGATGTAGGACAGGATGCTTCCGGCAGGCAGACCGGGCAGACGCAGCGCAGACATCACGATTCACCGAGTGTTATATCATTTCATTCTGGAGCTCCGCGCTGGAGAGGCAATCGAAGATCATCCACGTCGCACACGCGGATCGGCAACGTTACATCGTTGCAACACCGTGACGCGCCAAATTCTGCCTGCGCCGATCCGTCCCTCGCGACGGATCGGCGACCGCAAGCGGGCGAAGCGCGCCTCGCATCGATACCGGCCGCGGATCTGCCGCGTCTGCAAGCCAGCTCGGGAATCGCGAAGCCCCCGACGCGGTACGATGCCCCGGCTGACCCACCGAGGCGGCCGGCACGCTATCCTGCCGGTGCGGCCAAGCTGTCCCGCTCGCGACGCCGAGATGCGGGCGGCGTCGTTCGTGCGTCGCGTGTCAGGTCGGCAGCGCCTCGGCCTCGTCGTCCACCTCGGCCTCGATCTCGGCATCGATGTCGGTGGGTTCGCCGGCGGCACCCGCCGCCTCGGCGAGGCCGCGCGCGGCCTTGCGCAGGAGTTTGCGGAGCCGGCGGCGGTCGGTCTTGTCGAGATGGTCGAGCAGTTCCGCCTCGACCTCCTCCTGGATCCGCTCGATCGCCTCGGCCTTCGCCAGGCCCGCCGGGGTCAGTTGGACCCGGACCACGCGGCCGTCGCCCGATTCGGCCCGGCGCTCGACGATGCCGAGGGCGGCGAGCCGGGTCACGGTCTTCGAGGCCGTGGGCGGCCGCACCCGGAGCAGGGCGGCGAGATCGCCCATCGTCATCGTGCCGGCGCTGGCGAGCGCCTGCACCACCTGCTCCTGCCCGGCGAACAGGCCGAGCTTGGCGAGACGATCGCCCGTGCGGGCGCGATGCAGGCGCGCCGCCTGCACGAGAGCCCAGCCGACGCTCCGCACGCCGGGCGGCCGCATCTTCTTGGACGTCAGCTCCTGAGCCGCCGCCTCGCTGTCCTGACGATCACGTTTCTGCTTGTCGCCCACCGGAGCGCCCGCGTTTGTTCCGGCGGCCGCCGGGAGATCCAGAGTCTGCACGATCCACTCCCCTCGCCGACCGCCCAGGACCCTGTGGCTGCGGCCGGTGACGGTGAGATGACGGGTTCGCGCCCGCGCCCGTTCAGCAGTGCATGAGGCGTTGGAGGCGATCGAGGATATCCTGGCCGGTGCAGGGGCGCGCGATGAAGTCGGCATGCTCGGGCATGCGGGCCGGGTCGGGTGCCGCGCGGCCGGACACGATCAGGATCGGCAGGTTCGGACGCGCCTCCGCGACCGAGCTGGCGAGGTCGAACCCGTCCGTCTTGCCCGAGAGCTGGACGTCGGTCACGAGCCCGCAGATGTCGGGGCGCACCTGAAGTATGCTGAGCGCCCGCTCGGCGGAGGCACACTGGACGGTGTCGTAGCCGCCTTCCTCCAGCACGTCGCCGAGGTCCATGATCGTCAGGGCCTCGTCCTCGACGATGAGGATCACCGGCCGATTGCCACCCGAACCCGTCTGCTCACTCGCCACTGTGCACTCCCTCCGGCAACGTCCGGCTGCGAGGGCCGCCGCACGCGTCTTCAGCCTGAGGTCCAACGGCAGAAACGGTTCCGGGTTGCAGCCCGACGCCGCGGGTGCTGACAGGTGGCGGCATCCTGCGCTCAGACCGCCGCGGATGCCCCTTGAACCACCGCCGACACGCCATCGATCAGCCGATCGAGATCCGCCGCCCCGATGGTCAGCGCGGGCGTGAGATACACGATGTCGCCGAACGGCCGCACCCAGACGCCCCGCTCGATCAGCCGGGCCTTGAGGCCGGCAAGATCCGGCGCCTGCGCGAACTGAACAGCCCCGATGGCGCCGAGCACCCGGACATCCGCGACACCGGGCGCGCCGCGCAAGGGTTCAAGCCCGTCCGCGAGCCGGGCCTCGATGGTGCGGGCCTCGGCAAGGCGCGGCTCGGTCTCGAACAGGTCGAGGCTGGCATTGGCGGCCGCGCAGGCCAGCGGATTGGCCATGAAGGTCGGGCCGTGCATCAGCGCGGCCGCGGGATCGTCGGACCAGAACGCCTCGAACACCTCCGTGCGGGCGATGGTGGCGGCGAGCGCCATGGTGCCGCCGGTCAGCGCCTTCGACAGGCACAGGATGTCGGGCACGATCCCGGCCTGCTCGCAGGCGAACAGGGTGCCGGTGCGGCCGAAGCCGGTGAAGATCTCGTCGGCGATCAGCGGCAGGCCGTGGCGGCGGGCGAGGCTTGCCACGGTGGCCAGCACCTCGGGCGGGTGCATGCGCATGCCGCCCGCCCCCTGGACCAGCGGCTCGACGATCACGGCCGCCAGCGTTTCCCGATGGGCGGCGAGGGCGGCGTCGAGCGCTTCGGTGTCGGCGCGGCTGCGCGGCAACTCGCAAAAAACCTGCGTCGGCAGGTAGGCGCCGAAGCGGCGGTGCATGCCCTCCTCGGGATCGCAGACCGACATCGCCCCCATCGTGTCGCCATGGTAGCCGCCGCGGAAGCTGAGCACCTTCGTGCGGCCGCTCACCCCACGGTTGAGCCACATCTGGGCGGCCATCTTGAGGGCGACCTCGACGGCGACCGAGCCGGAATCGCTGAAGAAAACGTGGTCGAGATCGCCCGGCAGCAGGGCCGCGAGCCGGGCCGCCAGCCGCTCGGCCGGCGCATGGGTAAGGCCGCCGAACATCACGTGAGGCATCCGCGCCAGCTGGTCGGCGACGGCGGCGGCAATGTGGGGATGGTTGTAGCCGTGGACCGCAGTCCACCAGGAGGCGATGCCGTCCACGAGTTCGCGGCCGTCGGCGAGGACGATGCGGCTGCCGTGCGTCGCCACCGCTTCGAGGGGCGGGGCGGCGTGGCGCATCTGGGTGTAGGGGCGCCAGAGACGGGTGCGGGAACGATCGAACGTCATGCCGAGGGGATGCGCGGCTGGGATGGGGCGGGTCAAGCGGGCGTCGCTCCGCTATCGTGCCGGCACGGCAAACCTGATTCCCGACCGACTCAACCGACGATCAGCTTGATCCACAACGAGCGGACGAAGCTCCCGGCGACGGCGCTGAATGGGACTGCGCTGGCATCGATCGCCGCCGGCTTCATCACGCCGCTGGCCGCCATCTCCTTCGACGTCCCGGGCTCGGCCGACCGCGGTGCATTGACGACGACGCTGTTCGCGCTTGCTCGGCTTGTGACGGGGCGGCGTCTTACATCTCGCAGCACGGTACCTGCTCGGGAGCCTGCGGGAATGAGCGGGTCAGACCTTTATCTCATGGCGCTGGGCCCGATCCTCGCGCTCGCTGCCGGCCTGTTCATCTTCGTGACGGCGACGCGCGGCACGCGGTGGCACGATCGGAAAACCCTCGGGCCCGGCAATAGCCACCGGATCGCCCCGTAGAGCGCTCTCCGCCGGTTCGGCGCAAGAGAGCGCGTCGAAACAAAGGCTTAGAGCCGCGCTCGATTGCAACGCGATCGGGCACGGCTCTGGAGGGGGCGGTGGTGTCGGGTCGCCCACCGGCTTGACACCCGCCCGGCCCGCGGCCTCATCCCCACCGGATGGACAGCCTCGACGCCTTCGCCCGCACCAAACTCGACGCCCTGGAAGCCGGCAGCCTGCGCCGCCGCCTCGTGCCGACCGAGCGTGGGGCCGGCGCCGCCGCGTCCCGGCGGGGCAGGGCGCTCGTCTCGTTCTCCTGCAACGACTATCTCGGCCTGTCGCACCATCCGCGGGTGATCGCGGCCGCCCAGGCGGCGGCGGCGTCCTACGGCGCGGGGGCGGGCGGGTCCCGCCTCGTGACCGGCGACCATCCCTATCTCGGCGCGCTCGAGGATGGGCTCGCACGGCACAAGGGCAAGGAGGCGGCGCTCGTCTTCGGCAGCGGTTATCTCGCCAATCTCGGCATCACCCCGGCGCTCGCGGGCCGGGGCGATCTCGTCCTGCTGGACGAGCTGTCCCACGCCTGCATGTGGGCCGGGGCGCGGCTGTCCGGGGCGCGGGTGCTGACCTTTCGCCACAACGACCCGGCCGACCTCGCGGCGACGCTCGCGGCGCACCGCGCCCGGCACGGCCGCACCCTGGTGCTGACCGAGCGGGTCTTCAGCATGGACGGCGACCGGGCGCCGCTGGCCGACATCCTGGCGGTCGCCGAGGCGCACGATGCCTGGACGCTGGTGGACGATGCCCACGGGATCGGCGTGGTCGAGGACGGGCCGCGGGCGCCCCTGGAGATGGGCACCCTGTCGAAGGCGCTGGGCTCCTATGGCGGCTATCTCTGCGCCTCGCGGCCTGTGATCGACCTGATGGTGAGCCGCGCCCGCAGCTTCGTCTACACGACGGGCCTGCCGCCGGCTTCGGCCGCCGCCGCCCTGGAGGCGCTGGCAATCCTGGAAGAAGAGCCGGAGCGGCGTGCCCGGCCCCTCGCCCTCGCCCGGCGCTTCACCGCCCGCCTGGGCCTGCCCGAGGCCGAGAGCGCCGTCGTGCCGGTGCTGGTCGGCGAGGCGCAACGGGCGCTCGACATCTCGGCGGCCTTGGAGGCGGAAGGGTACCTCGTGGTGGCGATCCGCCCGCCGACCGTGCCGGCCGGGACCGCGCGGCTACGGGTCGCCTTCTCGGCGGCGCACGACGCGGCGCAGGTCGATGGCCTCGCTGAAGCCTTGGCGGCCCTCATCGGTTGAGCGCGGCGCGCTTTCCGTCCGCCCGACCCGCCCCTATACCGCTGGTCTGACGTGTTTCACGCAGCGAAAACCCGATCCGGCGCGCCCGAGATCGGGACGCAATCATCGAGAGGACGACGCCATGGACGCCACCGCGCTGCGAACCCTCCAGGCTCCGATCAAGGACAAGTACCGGTCGAATCCGGACGCGGCGGTAATCACCCTGAAGGCGAAGGGCACCCTCGACGACACCAAGATCGCCTGCAAGGTCGAGACCGGCCGGGCGATCGCGGAAGCCGGTCTTCACCCGGCGACGGGCGGCTCGGGGATGGAACTGTGCTCGGGCGACATGCTGCTCGAGGCGCTGGTCGCCTGCGCAGGCGTCACGCTCAAGGCGGTGGCGACGGCGCTAGAGATCCCGCTGCGGGCCGGCACGGTCAGCGCCGAGGGCGATCTCGACTTTCGCGGGACGCTCGGCGTCGACAAGGAGGCGCCGGTCGGCTTCCGCAACATCCGCCTGTTCTTCCAGCTCGATACGGATGCGTCGGCGGAGAAACTGGCGCAGCTCCTGAAGCTCACCGAGCGCTACTGCGTGGTGTTTCAGACGCTCAACCACAAGCCCGAGCTGTCGGTCGCCGCCACCACGGCCTGAGGGGATCGGGCCATGGCGGGCGGCATCACCCAGGCCGAGTACTGGAACGGCGAGGTCGGCACGCGCTGGGCCCGCAATCAGGCGGTGCTCGACGCCGTGTTCGCGCCGCTGACCGACGCCCTGTTCGACCGCGCGGGGCTGAAATCCGGGACTCGGGTGCTCGATATCGGCTGCGGCTCGGGCGCGACGACCGTCGAGGCCGCGCGCCGGGTCGCGGCGGCCGGCAGCGTTACCGGCGCGGATATCTCGGCGCCGCTCCTCGCGGTCGCCCGGGCTCGCGTCGGCAGCGAAGCCTCCGGTGGCGCCCCGGTCACCTTCGTGGAGGCCGACGTGGAGCGGGCCGATCTCGGCAGCTTCGACGCGGCTCTGTCCCGCTTCGGCGTGATGTTCTTTCCCGATTCGCGGCGCGCCTTCGCCAACATCCGCCGCATGCTGCGGCCGGGCGGACAGCTGACCTTCCTGTGCTGGCGGGCGCTCCCCGAGAACCTGTGGGTGCAGGTGCCGCGCGAGGCCGTGATGCCGCTCCTGCCGGAGGTGCCCCCGCCCCCGGCGCCCGATACGCCGGGACCGTTCCGCTTCGCCGATGGGGACGCGCTGAGCGTGCTGCTGCGGGGCGCCGGGTTCGAGACCGTCACCTGTGAGGCGGTCGACCGGGATGTCGCCCTCGGCCGGGGCGACACCGATGCCGCCGCCGCCGAGGCGGCGGCTCATGTGGCGCTGAACCTCGGCCCGACCTCTCACCTCGTCCGTGAGGCCGAACCGGACCTCCAGGCGCGGGCCGAGGCGGCGGTGACGGAGGCCCTGCGCCGGCACGCGGAGGGTGGAACGGTGCATCTGCGCGCGGCGTGCTGGCTCGTTCAGGCTGCGTGAGCGGCGTCCGCGGTTCGGCTTCGAGCCGCTTCGCGGCCCTTCGTGTGCTGGGTCCCGGGACGCATTCCGCTGGCGCTGCATGCGCCCGGGAAAGGGGGCGCTTGATCCTGAACCGCCCTTCCCGGACGGGTGAAGCGACAGCGGAACCTGATCCGGGAACCAGCACAGGACGTGCCGCGAAGCGGCTCCTGTCCTTCTCTCAGAGCCCCAGCGCGCCGCCATCCGAGCGCGGATCGTGCGTGGCCTCGATCCGCCCGTCGCGCGGATGGCGCACCAGCATCCCCGCATGGCCGAGCGAGTCGATATAGGACCCGCCCAGCTCCTCGATTTCGTGGCCCAGGCGGCCGAGGGCCGCGATGCAGGCCGGATCGAACCGGTCCTCCACCTTCACGCTGAGCGAGGGCGCCCCCCAGGTCCGCCCGTAGAGGAGGCGCGGGGCGTCGACCGCATCCGCCACCGACCGCCCGTAATCGGCGTAGCGGGTGAAGATCTGCGCCTGGAATTGCGGCTGGCCGTCGCCGCCCATGCTGCCGTAGCTCATCACCCGTCCGTCGTCGAAGGCCGCGAGCGCCGGGATCAGGGTGTGGAACGGGCGCCGTCCCGGCTCCAGCGGGTTCACGGCCTTCGGGTCGAGGGAGAACGACATGCCCCGGTTCTGCCAGCAGATGCCGGTGGCCGGCAGCACGGTCCCGGAGCCGTACTCCCAATAGACCGACTGGATGTAGGAGACCGCGAGACCGTCCCCATCGATCGCCCCCATCCAGACGGTGTCGCCATGGCCGGGATCGGGCAGGGGCACCCGGGCGGCGCGGCCCATGTCGACGAGGGCGGCTTCCCGGGCGAGGCGGTCCGGCGTCAGGAAGGCGGCCGGGTCGTGCCGCAGGCGGTCGAAGTCGGTCACCACCCGGTCGCGGATCGCGAAGGCCCGCTTCGTCGCCTCGATCAGCCCGTGGTAATGGGCGGTGGTCTCGGGCTCGGCGACATTCAGACGGTCGAAGATGCCGAGGATCAGCAGCGCCGCGAGCCCCTGGGTCGGGGGCGGGAAATTGTAGAGTGTCGCGTCGCGGCGGCGGATCGACAGGGGCGCCCGCTCGGCCGCCGCGAAGGCTTCGAGATCCGCCCGGGTCACCGGCGCGCCGAGGCGTTCCAGATCGGCGGCGATCTCCCGGCCGATATCGCCGCGGTAGAAGTCGCCGAGGCCCGCATGGGCGAGCTGCTCCAGGGTGGCGGCGAGCCGGGGCAGGGCGCGGATCTCGCCTTCCGGGTAGGGCTTTCCGTCCTTCAGGAAGGTTTTTGAAAAATTCGGGGCGTCGTGGAGCGTGTCGAGTTCCTGGGGCACGTAGCGCGCCTCGGAGGGCGAGACCGGCACGCCCTCCCGCGCCTGCTTGATGGAATCCGCCAGCAGCGTCTCCAGGGGCAGGCGGCTGCCCAGCGCCCGCGCCAGCTCCAGGGCGAGGCGCCAGCCGCCGACCGCGCCGGCCACCGTCACCATCGCGTCGGGGCCGCGCGCGGGGATCGCGTCAAAACCCTTCTCGCGGTAGCGCCGGATCGTGGCGAGGCGCCCGGCCGGGCCGCAGGCCTCGATGCCGCGCACCCGGCCGCCGCGCTCGCGCACCAGCCAGAAGCCGTCGCCCCCGATCCCGTTCATATGCGGGTAGACCACCGCGATGGAGGCGGCCATCGCCACCATCGCCTCGATCGCGTTGCCGCCCTGGGCGAGCACGGTCTGGCCCGCCTGGGCGGCGAGGCTGTGGGGCGCGGCGACGGCGGCGGCGGTGAAGACGGGGGTCTCGGGCATCGGGGATCCTGTGGTGTGCCAGTTGCAGGGTTAGGCGAGCCGGCGCCGTCTGCAAAGCCGGTCCGCAACGGGACGCGCGCGCGGGGCACCCATTCCGCCGGGCCGTGGACTGGAACGGTCGCCGCACGCCGGGTCTTTCAACAGGATGCTGATCTTCGAGTGGGTTGTGGGCGTGCTGTTCGGTGCCGTCCTGTTGGCGGGGCTGGCACGGCGGCTGGGGGCACCGTACCCGGCCTTCCTGGCGCTCGGCGGCATCGGCCTCGCCTTCGTGCCGGGCGTACCGAACCTGCGGCTCGATCCCGAACTCGCCCTCGCGCTGTTCCTGGCCCCCGTCCTGCTCGATGCCGGCTTCGACGCCTCGGTGCGGGACATGAAGGTGAACTGGCGCCCGATCCTCGGGCTCGCGGTCGGTGCGGTCGTGGTGACGACGCTCGCGGTCGCGATCGTGGCCCGCCTGATCGTGCCCGACATGCCGTTTTCCGCCTGCATCGTCCTCGGCGCGGTGGTGGCGCCCCCCGACGCGGTGGCGGCTTTGGCGGTGCTCAAGCACGCCCCGATGCCCCACCGGCTCGCCACGATCCTGCGCGGCGAGAGCCTGCTGAACGACGCCGCCTCGCTGCTGATCTACCGGCTCGCCGTCGCCGCCGCGATGGCGGGCAGCTTCCACCCGGCCGAGGTGGCGCCGGCCTTCCTGCTCGGCGTCGTCGCGAGCCTCCTGGTCGGACCCGGCCTCGGCCTGCTCTTCGTCGCCCTGACCCGGCGCGTCACCGACCCGGCGAGCGCCATCGTGATGCAGTTCGTGGTCGCGTTCGGGATCTGGCTGGCGGCGGAGCGGCTGGAATTGTCCGGCGTCCTGACGATCGTGGCCTTCGCGGTCACGGTCGCGCGCAAGGCCCCGGGAGTCACGGCGCCCCGCGCCCGGGTGATCTCCTACGCGGTCTGGGACACGGCGGTGTTCGTGCTCAACGTCCTGGCCTTCGTGCTGATCGGCATCCAGATCGGCCCGATCCAGGAGCGGCTGTCCGGCGCGGATGCGTGGCAGGCCTTGATTCTCGCGGCCGCCACCTTCGCGACCGTCGTGGTGACCCGGCTCGCCTGGGTGATGCCGACCACCGGCCTGCGCGGTTTCGGCCTGCGGCAGGCGGGTGCCCGGGCGCGGCTCGGACCGGGCCTCGCGCTCTCCTGGGCGGGGATGCGCGGCATCGTGACCGTGGCCGCCGCCCTGGCGCTGCCCGCCGAATTCCCGCGCCGGGATCTCGTCGTGGTTGCGGCCTTCGTCACCGTGCTGGGCACGCTCGTGGTGCAGGGCCTGACCCTGCGGCCGCTGCTGGCGCATCTGAAGCTGGAGGACGACGATCCCGTGGGGCGCGAGACGGGGCGCGCCCGGGCGGCCGCCTACAAGGCCGCCCTCGACTCGCTCGCGGAGGCCGAGGACGAGCCGGCGACCGACGCCCTGCGGGCCGAGTTCCGCGCGGCGCTCGCGGAGGCCGAGGAGCACGAGGAGGGCCGCGCCCCGGAAAGCCTGCCGGCCGATGCCGCCCGGCGCCGGGCCGTCGAGGCGGCCCGCGATGCGGTGCTGACCCTGCGCCGCGGCGGCCGGATCGGCGACGACGCCTATTACCTGCTGGAGGAGGAGTTCGACTGGGCCGAACTCAGCGCCACGCCGAAGGCGGAGACGTGAGAGGGCGCGATCACACGCCCTTGCGCGCCGCGATCCGCGCCTCGATCGCGTCCCAGACCGCCACGGAGAGGTCCGGGCCGCCGAGCCGCCGGATCGCCCGGATGCCGGTGGGGGAGGTGACGTTGATCTCGGTCAGATGGCCGTCGATCACGTCGATCCCCACGAGGATCAACCCCCGGCGCGCCAGTTCCGGGCCGATCGTGGCGCAGATCTCGCGCTCGCGCTCGGTCAGCTCGGAGGCGGAGGCGGCGCCGCCCCGGACCATGTTGGAGCGGATGTCGTTGGCCGCCGGCACGCGGTTGACCGCGCCCATCGCGACGCCGTCCACCAGGATGATGCGCTTGTCGCCCTCGGTCACCCGGTCGAGATAGCGCTGGATCACCCAGGCCTCCCGGAAGGTGGTGGCGAACAGATCGAACATCGAGCCGAAATTCGGATCCTTCTCGGTCACCTTGAACACGGCGGCGCCGCCATGCCCGTGCAGCGGCTTCATCGCCACCGTGCCGTGCTCCAGCCGGAACGCCTCGATCTCCGCCTTGTCGCGGCTGATCAGGGTCGGCGGCATCAGCTCGGGAAAGTCGAGGACGAACAGCTTCTCGGGCGCGTTGCGCACCTCGAAGGGGTCGTTCACCACGAGCGTCTCCGGATGGATCCGCTCCAGCATGTGGGTGGCCGTGATGTAGGCCATGTCGAAGGGCGGATCCTGGCGCATCAGCACCACGTCCGCCTCGGCGAGGTCGATCCGCTCCGGCGGCGCCAGGGTGAAATGCGCCCCCTCGACGTCCTGGACGGTCAACCGCTCGACCCGGGCCGTCACCCGGCGGCCCTGCATCGAGAGCCGGTCCGGCGTGTAGTACACGAGCGTGTGTCCCCGCCGCTGGGCCTCCAGCAGCAGGGCGAAGGTCGTGTCACCCGCGATCCGGATGTTCTGGATCGGGTCCATCTGAACGGCGACGGTCAGGCCCATCCGAAACGCCCCTCGTCCGCGACGCGCATTGCGTCCGGATGCCGGCTCAATCGTCGGACAGCGACTTGCTGCCCGTGCGCTTGTCGTAATCGCCGATCGCCGAACGGCACTCGGGCGACAGGCGCTTGCGGTTGCGCGTCATGCACTTCTCCGCGTCCGGGCTGTTCGGATCGACGCCGGCGCAGAGGCGGAAATAGTCGTTCGCACAGCCGAGTTGGAGGCCCTGGTCGTCGCGCTGGGCGTAGGCGGGGCCGGCGGCGAGCACCAGCAGCGCCAGCGCAGACAGCCCACAGCGGCGGACGGCGTGCAGGGATCGTTCCGGAACCAGTCGCATTCAGCGGTGTCCTCAAATCTCGTTCGGGCGGAGAACCGATGCGGCGGTCCCCCCTCCACCCGCATCCGGCATATCGGTCGCGCCGGGCGCTAGGCAAGCGCCGGGGGTTTGACGGAGTGCCGCGCAGCACCGTCGCAGCACGGCTTCGCGGCAGTGTGGCCGCGGCGCCGCAGAGACGGATCGGGCCGCCTGCGGGCTCGCCCGATAAGAAAAGGCCCCACCCGAAATCGGGCAGGGCCGCAAGTCGAAGGGAGGAAACGCCCGCCATGGGCGACGAGACGAAGCAAGTCGCACGCCAACCTGTCTAACGATCCCGATACCGGTCGATCGGACGGAAAGAGTCCGTTAACCACCCCGTGATGGATTGCCTTCGTAGCCCTTGCCGACGCCCTCGCTGGGCCCGGGCCGGATGCTCGGACAGCCGACAGGAGCCGGAGACCATGACGCCTTTCAAACCGCAGGAGACCGCCGACCACCCGCGCATCCGGGTCGGCGCGACGGGCCCTTCCGCACCGGCCGCGCACGCCATCGTGATCCCCTTTCCGGGACCGGAGGCACGACGGGCCGGCCGGATCCCGCGCTCGGGGGAGCCCCGGGGCGAGATCCTGCTGTTCCTCGGCGTGCGCTACGAGCGCCTCGCGTCCTGACGGTATCCGGAGGATGCCCGAGCCGCGACGCGCCGTGCCCGCGCCAGCCCGTCTCCTGCCCGCCTGTGCGGCGCTGGCGCTGCTCGTCGCCTGCACGCAGAGCGGTGATTTCGGCCGCCCGCGGACGGGGGTCTGGAACGGCCTGATCGACACGACCGGCAGCTTCAGCACCCATGATCGCGGGCGGCTCCTGCTCGATTCGGGGCTCACCGACGACGAACTGACCCTGCGCGACCGCGCGTGGCGGTTCGTGCAGCCCGCCAGCACCTTCTCGGCCTTCCAGGATCTGGTGCTCGGCCTCGCGAGCGCCCACGCGATGCCGCCGACCTGGCGCTTCGAGGAGGTCGGCGCCTATTACGACACCCTGACCGCCGCGCCCGCGCGCTCGCCGGTCTCCCGCTACCGGCAGCTCGGCGACGACGCCACGGCGGATGCCCGGCTGATCCCGCTCTTCGCGGCGCTGGCCGCCCGGGTGATCGACGCGGATGCCGCGCGCCTGCGCAGCCTGCCCTTCGCCAAGACCCTCGACGTGGCGGATGTGCGGGATGCCGCCCAGCGCGTCGCCGAGAATCGCTGCCTGATCGCCTGGGTGCGGATCGAGGCCGGCCGGCGGCTGGCGCGCTACCGCTTCGCCCTGGAACACCTGTTCGCCGCCGCGCCGGCGCAGGAATCGGTCTCGGCCGAGCGAGCCATCCTGATGCTGGCGGCCCGGCGCAACCTGCTCGACCCGCTCCTGCCCCCGGACGCCGCCGCCCGATGCGGGCTGGAGGCCGCGCCGCTGCCGGTCGCCCAGGCTGGGCCGCTCGTCGTGAAGGATTGAATGGCTGCGGTGGCGGCGGCAAGGCCTTCGGGCCAGTCGGACCCGTCGCGCACTCCATGACGGACGGTGCATGCAAGGGAACCCATCCCTGCGGAGCGCGGGACAGCCGGCTCGGGTAAAGAGCTTCCAGTGCACTTCCATTTGAGGGACTTGGACAGGCCGACCTTCCAGCGTATGCGCCGCCGTACCATTCTGGCCGCCACCCGGAAGCCTTGGGCCATCGCATGCAATCACTTCGAACAGCCGAGGCCTCGACCTTCGAGGGCGTGCGTTTCGTCCTGACCGACATGGACGAGACGCTGACCTACAAGGGCAGGTTGGCGGCCGCGACGTACCACGCGCTGGAGCGCTTGCAGCAATCCGGCGTCACGGTCCTTCCGGTAACTGCCGCGCCGGCGGGCTGGTGCGATCAGATGGCTCGGTTCTGGCCCATAGACGGAGTGATCGGGGAGAATGGCGGCCTGTTCTTTCGCCGTACCGAGGCGGCGCATGAACTGGAACGATCCTTCTGGCATGCGGATCGTGATCGCCAGATGGCGCAGGACCGGCTACACCACATCGCACTGAAGCTTCAGAGGGCCAAGCCGGCGCTGCGCTTCGCCGATGACCAGCCGTTCCGCCAGACTAGCATCGCCTTCGCTCTTCCCAAGGAAGACGGCGCCCAGGCAGCGATCCTCCAGGCCCTTCGCGCGGAGGGGGCCGATGCCACGATCAACAATCTCTGGATCCTCGGCTGGCTTGGCGGCTACGATAAGCTGTCGATGGCACGCCGTATCCTCCTGGACCAGTATGCTCTCGATATTGATAAGGACGCCGATGCCGTCCTGTACGTGGGCGACTCCGCGAACGACGCGCCGATGTTCTCCTTCTTCCGTCACACAGTGGGCGTCAGCACGGTCATCGATTATCTCGATCAGATCCCGGTTCCACCGCGTTGGATCGCACATGGCCCCGGAGGCGTCGGGTTCGTCGAGGCAGCCGAGGCGATCCTGGCGACGAGAGGCGCGACATAGGTGTAGAGCGACTGCGCAGGGATCGCGCTCATCCTCGACTGAATCGCCGCCCTGCTCAATCGATCGGGCCGAACGGCGGCTTCAAGTCACGATACCTGATGGGGCTCTGGTCTGAGAAGGATCGAAGGCAGCCGGTCACGCCCTTCGATGCGTCCGGCCGCGGCCCGCTACCGCCCCGCACCCTTACCCGAAGAATCCTTCCCCGTGGGTGCATCGTCCGTGGCCGTGTCGGTGGTGCAGGACACCGCCTGGATCGCGGCGTTGGCGGCCGGGCGCTGGCTCGGCAGGCCGGCGATCACCCGAACCACCACGAAGCCGCGCGTATCCGGCGCCACGATCCGCACGTCGCGGCTCGGGTCGTTCTCGTCGTCGGCCAGCGCCTCATCATACTGGGCGCGGGTGAGGATCACGAGGTCCAGCGCGCCCCGCACCGCCGCCTGATCGGTCACCGCGTAGAAGGCGCCGCGCCGGGCATGGGCCGCGAGCGACAGGGCGAGCGACCCGGTCCGCGCCGAGACGCGCATCGGCCCGTCGGCCAGATCGTAGGCGCAGACGCCGACCGCGACGGCGGGGTCCGGAATCGGCAGCCACGCTTCGGGCGGGGAGGGGTCGTCGCCCGTCGCCACCGTGTAGATCGGCTGCGGATGGTCCAGGCTCTCGCTGGTCCGGGCGCGGGAAACCGCGTCCTTCTCCGACAGGACCGGGATCGCCAGCACCGCCACGATGTGGACGATCCCGGCCAGCACGAGGCCGATCAGCGTGGCGTAGACGAAGCGCAGGCTCACGAGGCGCATCCCAGGCGGGTGATGGCCGGCACCGAGGCCCGGTCGAGGGAGCCGACGCTGGCGGCCGCCGGCGTGTCATAGAGGCGCAAAGCCAGCCGCACCGGGCCGCTCGCCCGGGGGCTCGGGAGCCAGTTGCCGGGCTGGACGTCGGGCGCCAGCATCACCGCAAACCGTCCGTCGGCCGAGCGGAGCACCTCCGTGGAGGTGAAGCCCTCGCGCAGGATCGGCCGACCGGGCTCCCGGGGTCCGCGGCCGGCGACCGTGATGGTCCAGGCCCGGGCCGGCGGCGTCCCGCCCCCGATCCGGTAGGTGCAGGTGGCGTCGAGCGCCTGGCCGGCATCGTCCACGGCCGCGGTCAGGAGCAGGCCCTCGCCCACCGCGAGGGGGATCTCGCCCCGGCGGGCATTGACCGCGCGGGTATAGGGGTCGGCGTTCGCGGCGCCGGCCCGGGGCCAGGCCGTCCAGGCGCCGACCTGCACGCCGCCGAAGGGATAGCCGCCGCTCGTCGCCCAGTCGGCACTGGCGAGACCGAGGGCGCCGCCGAGCGCCAGGGCGTAGACGGCAAGTCCCGCAATCGAGCTCTTGCGCCACAGGCGCCGGACGAACCGGATCACGCCGCGGCGGGGTGCCGTCTCGGACGCGGCCGCGTGGCTGCCGGACACCGGGATCGCCTCCCTCATGCGCTCACCGGACTTCGACGAAGCCGCCGGGCGCGCGCTCGCCCGCGGCCATCGCCCGCGCCCTCTCGAGGGGGCTGGCCGAGGCGCGGTCGCCCGGCTTGGCGGTGCTCTTCGGCGCGTCGCCCGCGCCGGACCGGTTCGCCGGCTCGGCGGACGGCACGCGCTCGACCGTGCGGAACAGGCCGTTCAGGCCGCTGATGACCTCGAAGGAGCGGCGCGAGAGCTTGCCGTAGGCGCTGGCGTTGGGATCGATCGGGGCGGTGGGCCCGCCGGAGGCCTGCTGCTGGGCGGCGCGGGGGCTCTCCTTCAGGCCCGGGAGGGGCTTGATCTCGATGCCCTGGTGGGCCGGCTCCATCACGTCGTGCCAGGTCTGGGCCGGGAGCGAGCCGCCGGTCAGCTTGTTGGTGGAAGTGTGGTCGTCGTTGCCGAACCAGACGGCGCCGACGTAGTTGCCCGTGTAGCCGACGAACCACGCGTCCCGGTAGGCGTTCGTGGTGCCGGACTTGCCGGCGACCTTCACGCCCTCGAGCTGCGCCCGCTTGCCGGTGCCCTCCTCGACAACCTTGTTGAGCATGAAGTTCATATCGGCCACCACCTGGGGCGACAGGACCCGCTCGGGCGCCTCGTCGGCGTGGCGGTAGATCACCTCGCCGGAGGAGTTCTTCACCTCCATGGCGGCATAGGGCTTGGCGCGGAAGCCGCCATTGGCGAACACCGCGTAGCCCGCCGCCTGATCGATCACCGTGACCTCGTCCGAGCCGATCGGCATCGAGACCGTGTCGATCAGGTTCGAGGTGATGCCCATCTTGTGGGCGAGCTCGATGATCTTGGCGCGGCCGGCCTTGGCGGCCTTCGCCTCGTGGGTGATGCCCATCCCCTTGCCGAGCGCGATCGAGATCTTGATCGGGATCGTGTTGATCGACTTCGCCACGGCGAGCCACATCGGCACGCGCCCGGCATAGGAGCGGCCGTAATTCTGCGGGCACCAGTTGCCGATGCAGACCGGGCTGTCGACGACCGTCGTATCGGGCTTGAACAGGCCCGAATTGAGGGCGGCCGAGTAGACGTAGGGCTTGAACGAGGAGCCGGGCTGGCGCAGCGCGTCGGTGGCGCGGTTGAACTGGCTCTCGCCGTAATCGGCCCCGCCCACCATGGCGCGCAGCGCCCCGTCGGGATCGAGGATCACCATCGCGGCCTCGTCCACGTCGTAGGCATCGCCGGATTTGCGCAGGATGTCGGCCACCACCTCGTCGGCCCGCTTCTGGATAGCGAGGTCGAGCGGCGTCTTCACGGTCAGCACGCGGTCGTTGCGGAGCTTGCCGGCATCCGCCATGGCCTTGATCTCGCCGAAGGCCCAGTCGAGGTAGTAGTCGGCGGTGATGTCGCGGGTGCGGGTCACCGGGGTCGCGGGATTGCGCAGGGCGGTCTGGATCTGCCCCTCGGTGACGAAGCCTGCCTCGACCATGTTGTGCAGCACGTCCGCCGCCCGGGCGCGGGCCGCCGGCAGGTTGACGTGCGGGGCGTATTTGGTCGGCGCCTTGAACAGGCCTGCCAGCATGGCGGCCTCGGCGAGGCTGATGTCCTTGAGCGGCTTGCCGAAATAGTAATCCGCCGCCGCCACGGCACCGAACGTGCCGCCGCCCATATAGGCGCGGTCGAGGTAGAGCTTCAGGATCTCGTTCTTGGTGAGGTGGCTCTCCAGCCAGAGCGCCAGGAACGCCTCGTTGATCTTTCTCTCAAGCGAGCGCTCGTTCGTCAGAAACAGGTTCTTGGCGAGCTGCTGGGTGATCGAGGAGCCGCCCTGGGTGCCGTTGCCGCCGCGGGAATTGTTGACCAGCGCCCGCAGGGTGCCGATCGGGTCGATGCCCCAATGCTCGTAGAAGCGCCGGTCCTCGGTGGAGACCAGCGCCTTGATCATGATGTCGGGAAACTCGTCGAGCTTGAGCGAGTCGTCGTGCTTGATGCCGCGCCGGCCGACCTCGGTGCCGTAGCGGTCGAGGAAGGTGACGGCCAGATCCTGCTGCTTCAGCCAGTTCTCGCTGGTGAGCTGGAAGGCGGGCTGGGCGAGCGCCAGCATCAGCACGGCGCCGCCGGTCCCGATGGTCACAGCCTCGCTGGTGAGGTCGAGGACGGCGCGCTTCCAGCCGCGCACGGCGAAGCGGCCCATGAAGCGCCGGAAGCGCTCGTAGGCTTCGCCGGTCGACCGGCCGCTGTCGTACAGGCTGGCGTTGACCCAGGCATCGAAGGCGAGGGCGGCCCGCTCGAGGTGGACCTTGATCTCGGTGAGCGTCGGCAGGCGCACGATGTCGAACCCGGCTTGTCGAGCGCCTCTGCGGCGAATGGTGGAGCGACCGCACCGCAGACACGGGACCTGCGGCCGAGGCACCGCACGGCATCCTCATCCATAGCAGGATCCGGAACCGCGGGCGAGGCTCTGCGCAGTCTCGCGAATCGCCGCGGACGAGCTTGGACTTAACGCGTGCAACCGCGATCCGGTCGCACGATCGCGGCCCCGGCGACGCTTGATCCACAGGCGCGGCTCGGGCAGAGAGACGCCCTTCCGATCGAGAGACCTCATCGATGCCCAAGCCCGAGGCGGTGCGCCGCGGGGCGGCCGAGCCGTTCTGGCGCACCAAGACGCTCGACGCCATGACCCCCGCCGAGTGGGAGAGCCTGTGCGACGGCTGCGGCCGGTGCTGCCTCCTGAAGCTCGAGGACGAGGATACCGGCGAGGTCCACCACACCGATATCGGCTGCACGCTGCTCGACGGCCTGACCTGCCGGTGTCGCGACTATGCCCGCCGCCAGAAGCGGGTGCCCGATTGCGTCCGGCTGACGCCCGAGGCGGTGCGGACCATCGCCTGGCTGCCGCAGACCTGCGCCTACCGCCTCGTGCGGGACGGCGAGCCGCTCTATCCCTGGCATCCTCTGGTCTCAGGCCGGGCCGCGAGCGTGCACGAGGCCGGCATCTCGGTGCGCGGCCGGCTCGCCGGCAACGAGGAGGAGTTCTCGGAGGAGGAATACCCGGACCGGATCGTGGACTGGCCGGCGCGCGATCCGCAGGCCGGCTGAAGACGGGGATCCATCCGAGTGGACCGATCAGTCCCGGTTTCGAAAGGCCGAGGCCTTTCGTGGGTCCAGGGCAGAGCCCTGGTCATCATCTCAGGGCTCTGCCCTGAGAACCCGCCAAAGGGCTGAGCCCTTTGGAAACCCGAGGCCCCGGTCAGACAGGATCCGAGTCCGCGCGCGCGGACGGGGCGAGCAGCCGTCCGCCGGCCAGACCGTTCGCCGCGATGATGATGGCGACCGCCGCCGCGTGCATCAGCAGATCCGTCGCGGTGGCGTCGTGCGGGTGGACCGGCATCAGGAGTGCCGCCGCGGCCGCCGACACCGCGAGCCCTCCGAGCGCCGCCGTCAGGTTCGGCCGCAGCGGGCAGGCGCGGCGCAGCATGATGACGATCAGCGCCGACAGCGGCACAGAGACGCAGATCAGGAAGCTGAAGCAGCCCGTGATGGTGTGGGCGCCGGGGATGTCGGCTCCGGGGGCGATCCATTCCCGCAGGCAGCCCAGCCCGCTGGCGCCGATCCAGAGGGCGAACGGCGGCAGCGGCAGCAGCGCCCATCGATCGGAGCGGCCCGGCACGCTGGTCGCGAAGGCCGCGTAGGCCGCGGCGACCGCCGTCAGGACGGCGCCGATCGCCTCCAGGGCAAGATCCGGCACGTGCATGCGCAGCAGGAAACCCGTCGCGCCGACCTCCGCCACCAGGAACAGCCCGGCCAGCAACGCCACGCCGAGCCACAGGGCCGCGCGGACCCCCGGCGCCGGCAGCGGCCGGATCGGCTTCAGCCCACCCGCAAGCGCTTCGACGAGCCGGTCGTGACGGGAGGCTTCGCAGCCGGCGCGCTCGGCCATCACTCCGCCTCCCGCGTCAGGCTGGTCCGGAGTGCCTTCAGCGCCCGGTGCAGATTCACCTTGAGCGCCCCCTTGCTGCGGCCGGTGAGCGCGGCGGCTTCCTCAAGCGACAATTCGCGCAGGCCAAGATGCTCCACCGCCTGCCGCTGCCCCTCGGGCAGGGACGCCACCGCGCGGGCGAGGGAGGCGGCGCGGTCGCGCGCCTCCAGACCCTGTCCGGGCGCCGGGCCGGGATCGACCTCGGCCTCGTAGGCGAGGGGATCGTTGACCTCCCGGGGGCGCCGGCCCGCGCGGCGCAGCCGGTCGATCGCCCGACGCTGGGTGATGGCCCGCAGCCAGGGCATGAACGGACGGGCGGGATCGTAACTCGCCCGCGCCCGGTGAACGGTCATCAGCGTGTCCTGCACGACGTCGTCCACCGCCTCGCCGCGCACGCCCTGTGCCCGAGCGATCGCCGAGACCACGGGCAGGCAGGCCTTCAGCAGCGCGCGATAGGCGGCCGCGTCGCCGCGCTGCGCCGACGCCATCAGACCCGCGAGTTCCTCTTCGAGCACCATCCGGGCTCCGCCGCCGTTCCGCCCCCCGGCCCGCGCCGCATCTTGCCCGGCCTCGGAGCCCGGTGCCAGCGACCAGCCGCACCCGGCCGGCACCGCGAGGATCATCGCAGCGCCTCCCGGTGCGCACCGTCCCGACCGAGGCGGGCCGCGCCGAGGATGCGCCCATCCTCTGCCTGAAGCAGAACGGCCGCCGTGTCACCCTCCGGACGCGCAGCCGTGAAGGTCGCGGCGGCCCCCGACCATCGGCCGAGGTCTTGGATCGCGCGGACGACGTTGGCCTGCTCCAGGGTCCGCCCGGCATTCTCGCCGCGCAGCACCCGGGTGGTGTGGCTCGGATCGAAGCCCACCAGCAGGACATGCGCAACGCCATTTCCGGAGCCGATCCGCACGACGAAGCTGTCGCCCTCGCGGGCCAGCGCCACCGGAATGTCCGGCCCGGCTCCCCGCGCGCGCGCGACGGCACCGCGCAACGCCGCCTCGTCGGATCCGACGAGACCGACCGTGCCGTCGATCACGGCTTGCGGCGTGTAGGCGGGTCCGCCGAGCCGGGCCGCGTAGGCCTCCTGACGCGCGGTCGCTTCCGTCAGCGCGTAGGGGTCGCGCCAGTTCAGGTGGTTCCAGTAGGTGACGTGGAACGCGAGCGGCAGGATTTCGCTATCCTCATGGGCGAGGCGCCCGATCAGCGCCTCCGCGGGCGGACAGGAGGAGCAGCTCTGCGAGGTGAAGAGTTCGACGACCACGGGGCGTTCAGCCGCCGCGACCGGCCCGAAGGCGGCACCGAGCAGAGCGAGGGCAAGGGCGAGCGGGACGACAGGGCGCATGGGCAAGAATCCTGCGCGCCGGCGGATCGACCCGGCGTACCGGCCTCTTCGCTCCGAGGTAGCGGCGGTTACGCCGGGCCGGCCCCGTCGAGTTCGAACCCGTCCACGTCGCGCAGCAGGGCTACGAAGGCCTGCGCCCCGTATGCCAGGGCGGCGCGGCCGGCCTCGGCGGTGCCGAGCCGCGCGTCGCCGATGGCGCCGGAGGGATGGAGGTCCCCGGCCTTCCAGGCGAAGGCGGCAGGTCGGCCCGCGCGCAGATGGGTGAAATCGCGGATCATCGCGCGCGTCCGCGGCGGGAAATCGGCGATCCGGTCGGTCCGCACCAGATCCGGCCGCAGGGCCAGCATCAACGCAGTCTCGACCCCGCCGGCATGGATGCCGTGGGCGATCTCGTCGGCCGGGAACAAGCCCTCCGGATAGCCGAACCGCGCCCAGGCGGTCGTGACCGCCACCAGGCCGTACCGGGCGCGCAGCTCGGCCGCCACGAGGTCGATGACGGCGCTGTTGCCGCCATGGCTCGTGACGATCACGATCTTGCGGCAGCCCGCCCGGTGGAGGGCGGCGCCGATCCCGGTCCAGGCCGCGAGCGCCGTCCCGGTCTCCAGCGAGAGCGTGCCCGGGAAGGCATCGTGCTCGTCGGACTTGCCGATCGCCTGCACGGGCAGGATCAGCACGTCGAGATGGTCCGGACTGCGCTCGCGCACGCCGGCGAGGTAGCCTTCCGCGATGATCGTGTCGGTGGCGAGCGGCAGATGCGGGCCGTGCTGCTCGATGGCGGCCACCGGCAGGACCGCGATCGCGCGCCGCATGTCGCGGTGTCGCAATTCATCCGTCGTGAAATCGGACCAGAACCGCGCCGCCATGCCTGCCGGGACCTCCCCCCTGCCGCCGGAGGGCGACTGGGCACCGGAATCCTGTAGCCGGTGCGGAGCCGGCAAGTCGACGGTCCGCCGACCCGATTCGCGTCAGCCGAACAGCGCGTCGATGTCGTCCTGGGACGGAACCTCGCCGTCCGCCTGGGGGCCGTTGAGCATCAGATCCTCCGCGCGGGCCCGCCGGGCACGCTCGGCCGGGTCGGTCGTGGCGGCGTCGCGCGCCTTCACGGCGCCCACGAACCGAGCGAGGCGCTGCTCGAACAGCCGCAGCGATTCGACCACCTTGGCGATCCGCTGCCCGGTGATGTCCTGGAACGCGCAGGCCTCGAAGATCGTGTTGATGCGCTCCTCGACTGCCTCGCGGTAGCCCGGCCCATCGGGCAGGCTGAGCATGGCTTCGGCCGCCTCCATGATCGTGTTGGTGGCGCCGGCTGTCGCCGCGACGACGCTGCCGAGCTCCTCATGCGCCATGGGGATCCGGTCGCGACTCATCTCGTTCGCGCGGAGCGCCCCGATCTCTTCGCGGAGATGGGCGATATATTCGGCGATCTCGCTCAACTCGGCGATGACGGCCTGGGGTTCCCGGAGTCGCACTTCGGACTGCCGGGGGACGGCTAACGACATGCTGTTCTCCTGAGATCGGCCGCCGTCCGGATCGCCTGCGCCGCGAGCGGGCGTCTTCCGACGCATCGGCGAGGCGGCCGGACGGCGCGGGGCGCGTTTCATCGATCCCAATCAGCTGCCGCAGACGGCTTCGATCTTCGATTTCAGCGTCGCCGCGTTGAACGGCTTGACGATGTAGTTGTTCACGCCGGCCTTCTTGGCGGCGATGACGTTCTCGGTCTTCGATTCGGCCGTGACCATGATGAACGGAGTCGTCCGCAGATTTTCGTCGGCGCGCACGTGCCGGAGCAGCTCGTAGCCCGTCATCGGCTCCATGTTCCAGTCCGAGATCACGAGGCCGTACTTGCGGTCCTTGAGCCGGGCCAGCGCCTCCGTCCCATCAGACGCATCATCGACCTCCTCGAAGCCGAGCTGCTTCAAGAGATTACGAATAATGCGGACCATCGTCTGGTAATCATCGACAACGAGGATCGGCATGCTCAAGTCGAGAGCCATCGAACCACTACTCCGTAATTGCCCGGCGGGAAGCCGCGGCGGCTCCCGGAAAGATTAACGCTTCGCTAAGGCTGCAATTTAGCTGCGCCGCACGTCATTTTAAATAGGGCTTGCGCATTGCGAAGCCGTTAATCGGCACCGGCACCGCATGGCTTGGCAGAGTGTTGCGCGGCGGCACCCGCCCCTCGCTTGACCCTCCGGGCACCTTTCGGCAGGGTCCGCTCGCATCGGGCCCGAGCGGGCATGGCCTGCGTTCCGAACCCGACCTTCCGAGTATCCGACCCCGATACAATGGCCTCAGGCGACGACACGGCGGCGCGGTCCTTCACCATCTGCGGTCCTGATGCGCCGGTTCCACCGGCCCTGGCGGGGGCCGTGGCGGCGATCGGCAATTTCGACGGCGTCCATCTCGGCCACCGCGTCCTCGTGGAGAGCGTGCGGGCGGTGGCGCGGGACGCCGGACGGCCGGCCGTGGTCCTGACCTTCGAGCCGCATCCGCGGGCCTACTTCACCCCCGACGCACCGATGTTCCGCCTCACCGGCCTCGCCGCCAAGGAGATCGTGTTCGCGCGCCTGGGGCTTGATGGGCTGATCGTGCGCCGGTTCGACGGGGCGCTCGCCGCCACCGGTGCGCGCGCCTTCGTGATCGACTTCCTGAAGGGATCGCTCGGCCTGTCCGGCGTGGTGGTCGGCCACGATTTTCATTTCGGCCGTGGCCGCGAGGGCACACCCGCGGTCCTGGCCGATCTGTGCCGGGAGGCGGGCCTGAGCTGCCGCATCGTGGCGCCGGTCGCCCTCGGCGGCGAGGCCGAGCCGGTCTCATCGAGCGCGATCCGCGCGGCGCTCGCGGCCGGGGATATCGCCCGGGCCAACGCCCTGCTGGGCTATCGCTGGTTCGTGCTGGGCTCCGTCCGCCACGGCGACAAGCGCGGCCGGCAGCTCGGCTTCCCCACCGCCAACGTGATGCTGCCCGATTGCGGCCTCGCGCATGGAATCTACGCGGTGCGGGTGCGCCTCGCATCGGGCCAGTTCCGCGACGGCGTCGCCAGCTACGGCCGCCGCCCGACCTTCGACGACGGTGCGCCGCTCCTGGAGACCTGCCTGTTCGACTTCTCCGGCGACCTCTACGGCCAGGAGATCGCCGTGGAATTCGTGGGCTACATCCGCGGCGAGGAGCGATTCGCCAGCGCCGATGCGCTGGTCGAGCGGATGCATGTCGACGCCGACGCGGCGCGGTCCCTGCTGGCGCGCGATGAAATCCGGTCGATGCTGGGGTGAATTTCCGGGGGGAGCGCGGTCAGCGCCGATCGTGTAGAAGGGCGGCATCGAGCAGGAGGCGGACGTGCTGGGTCGTTACGAGCGCGCGAACAACGGCGAGGCGGTGGTCGAGTACGGCGACGGCACGATGCGGGTGGTCAAGCCCGGCAGCTTCGTGCGCTGCGCGGTGACCGGCGAGCCGATTCCCCTCGACGCGCTGCGCTACTGGAGCGCGCTGCGCCAGGAGGCCTATGCCTCCCCCGAGGCGATCCTGAAGCGGCTGAAGGAGACCGGCCGGCCCTGATCGTCAGGGCGCGGCGTCGAGCACCCGCCGCAGCTGGCGGCGCAGGGCTTCCGGGTCATCGAACGCGAGGCGCACGCGCAGCACCCGTACCGGGACCGCGAAGGCAGCGGGCAGGCGCACCGCGTCCTTCTCGGTCGTGACGAGCGCGGCATCGAGCCGTTTCGCCTCCTCGGCCAGGGCGGCCAGTTCGCCCTCCCGATAGGCATGGTGATCCGGGAAGGCGCGTCGCGCGGCGATCACCGCCCCCGCCTCGGCCAGGGTGGCGAAGAATTTGTCCGGGCGCCCGATCCCCGCAAAGGCCAGGCAGCGCCGGTCTGCCCATTCCTCCGCCTCCCGAACGAGGCGCGCCCGGTGGACCGGCAGGCCCCGTCCCTCGGCCGCCCGCGCGATGACGTCGCCCGGCGCGCCGTCGCCGATCACGATCAGGCCGCCGACATGCGGCCATTGCCGGGCGAGCGGCGCCCGCAGCGGCCCCGCCGGAAAGGGCAGGCCGTTGCCGAGGCCGACCGGCGCATCCACCACGGCGAGGCTGAGATCCTTCGCGAGGGCGGGATTCTGCAGCCCGTCATCCATCACGATGACGTCGGCCCCGACGCGCCGGCACAGGGACGCCCCCGCCGGCCGATCGCGCGACACGACCGTGGGCGCCCGGCGGGCGAGCAGCAGCGGCTCGTCGCCGACCGCCGCGGCTTTGTGCCGTTCTGGATCGACCTGCACCGGACCGGGCTCCCGCCCCCCGTAGCCGCGGGACAGGAAGGCGGGGACGCGACCGAGCTCGGCGAGCAGATCCGCGACGGCGAGCGCCGCGGGCGTCTTGCCCGCCCCACCGAGGGTGAAGTTGCCCAGGCACAGGACCGGACAGCCCGCCCGCACGCCCACCCGGTCCATGCGCCGGGCCACGAGCGCCCCGTAGGCTGTCCCGGCGGGCGCCAGGACACGCGCCAGCGGGTGATCCGGTCCGGACGTCCAGAAGCCCGGCGGCCGCATCAGGCCCGCGCGAGCGGGCGCACGCGGCCGCCCCGATCGAGGCGTTGCAGCTTCATCTGCGCGACGAACGGATCCAGCACCGCGAGGGTGCGGGCGACCGCCCCCTCGAAGGGACGCAGGGCGCTCTGCCCGGCCTGCGCCATGGTGGCGAGCCGAACCTGATCGGCGAGGAGTTCCCCGGCGATCGCGGCCAGCTCGACCCCGTCCTGCACCGGCACGGCCCCGCCGGCGCGATCGAGCGCTTGGTAGACCGCGCCGAAATTGTCGGTGTGCGGCCCGTGCAGCACCGCCGTATCGAGGCGCACCGGCTCGATCGGGTTCTGTCCGCCCCGCGGGACCAGCGAGCCGCCGAGGAAGCCGAGCGGGGCGAGACGGTAGAACAGGCCCAGTTCGCCGATCGTGTCGGCGACGTAGACGTCCACGGACGGGTGCGGCCGTCCGCCGGTGGAGCGCCGGGTGCTGCGCAGGCCCATGGCCGCGGCGCACCCGACGACTTCTTCCGCGCGGGCCGGGTGCCGCGGGGCGATCAGCGTGAGGAGTTGCGGGAACCGCTCCTTCAGGATCGCGTGCGCGTAGGCGACGATGGATTCCTCGCCCGGATGCGTGCTGGCCGCGATCCAGATCGGCCGGCCGGCGACCATGGTGCCCAGATAGGCGAGTTGCTGCGGATCGGCCGGGGGCACCGGCGCATCGAACTTCAGATTGCCGGAAATGCTCACCCGCGGCGCGCCGAGCTTGGCGAAGCGGGCCCCGTCCTCCTGGGTCTGGCTGAGGCAGATCGCGATCCGCGACAGGAGCGCCTTGGCGGTACGCGGGCAGCGCTCCCAGCCGCGGAACGAACGCTCCGACATGCGGCCATTGACCAGGATCAGCGGAATCTCGCGCTCGTCGAGCGCCAGGATCGTGTTGGGCCAGATCTCCGACTCGGCGACGACCGCGAGGTTCGGCTGCCAATGGTCGAGGAAGCGCGCCATCCAGCGTGGGGCATCGAGGGGCATGTACTGATGGACCGCGCCGACCGGCAGGCGGGCGCCGATCAGGTCGGCGGCCGCGCGCGTGCCCGTCGTCACCAGCACGGAGAAGCCGCGGGCGATCATGCCCTCCACGAGGCCGATCAGCGAGAGCGCCTCGCCGACGCTCGCGCCGTGCATCCACACCAGGGGCCCGACCGGCCGGGCCCGCCCGGGCAGGCCGCGCCGCTCGGGGAGACGCAGCGGATCCTCCTTGCCGCGCTGCGCCCGCCACGCCAGGAGCCCGGACAGGGCCGGCTCGCCGATCCACAGGCCGGCCCGGTAGGCCTGCAGCGGCAGGGTCACGGAGGGACGCCTCATGCGGCGTCTCCCACCGGAGCGGCCCCTTCGACGGAGGGCGCCTCGCGGTAGAGGGCCGCCCGGTCGGCGCGCCCGACCAGCGCGTAGGCGCGGGCATGGACCCGGTTCATCTCGGCCTCGACGAAGCGGCGGAGCGTCTCGAAGGCCTCGCCCGCGCTGTCGCGCGGCACGTAGATCGGGTCGCCCAGCACGATCGCGCCCCGCCCGAACGGCAGGCCGAGGCAGGCGCGGTCCCAGGACTTGAAGCGCAGATGCCGGCTCGTCACCACGGCAGCGGGCACGATCGGCCGGCCCGAGAGGCGCGCGAGCGTCAGGATGCCGGCGTCGCACCGGCGCGACACCTTCGGCACGTCCGCGCTGAAGGCCACGGACTCACCGTCCTTCAGCGCCCGCAGCATGGCCCGCAGCCCCTCGGCCCCGCCCTTGGCGCGCATATCCGTGGCCCGGCTCCGGCCGCGGGCGCCCGAGGCCCGCATCACCCGCACGCCGAGCCGTTCCAGCGCGATGGTGTTGATGTTGCCGTCGGCGTTCCGCGAGATGATCGTGGCGACCCTGTCGGCGGGCCGGCGCAGCAGCGGCATCATGATGTGCTGGCCGTGCCACATGCCGATGATGAGCGGCGTGCGGGCGTCGAGCCAGGCATCGGCCTTGCCGGGTGACGCGCTGCCGGCCTGGATCACGAAGCGGTTGGTCCGCCGCACCAGACGCAGATAGGCCGCCGCGAGGCGGCCGAGCAGGCGCTGCACGGCGGGTTGACGGAGGAAACGCTTGCCGAGGCTCATGTCACGCCTGGGATGGCCGGACCGCTACCCGATCAGTTCCGGATCGAAATCGACCGCGCATGCTCTAGCCCCCGCGCATGAAACGAAACAATCGGCCCGGACCACAACCTGTGCGCTCGAAGCGCCGGCGACGCCGCCGCCCCGGGGGTGACGCGGATGCTCTCGTGGCGCGGCGAAAACACGGCGGACAGGCTTGTTTAGATCCATTCCAGACTATAGATTGGAATCGATCTAGAAATGGAGAGCCGACATGGCAGCCGTCCTCGAGAGCACCGCCGCGCTGGCCGCGGAGGCCCGCCGCGCCTTCGTCCTGCGCTACGTGCAGCCGGGCCTCGCCGGCCTGATCGACGGTTCGGTCTCGACCCTGGCACCGATCTTCGCGGCGGCCTTCGCGACGGGGCACAACGGCGCGACCTTCCTGGTGGGACTCGCGGCCTCGGTCGGGGCGGGGATCAGCATGGGCTTCACCGAGGCCCTGTCGGATGACGGCAGCGTCACCGGCCGGGGCGATCCCTGGATCCGCGGCCTCGTCTGCGGCGTGATGACGACGCTCGGCGGTCTCGGACACACGCTGCCCTACGCGATCCCCGACACGCTGCCGGCCGGCTGGCCGAACCCCTTCCTGCTCGCCACGAGCCTCGCGGTGCTGGTCGTGGTGGTGGAACTCGTGGCGATCGCGGCGATCCGCACCCGCTACATGGCCACCCCGTTCCCGCGCGCGGCCCTGCAGGTCATGCTCGGCGGCCTCCTCGTTCTGGCCGTGGGGATGCTGATCGGGAGTGCATGACGAGAAGCGCTTGACGGCGGCGCCCGCGCCCGCGATGCGAGGGCCGTTCCCAGCCCGTCCCGCGCGTGATTCCCGGCGTTGACCTTCCGCCTCGCCCATCTCAGCGATCCGCATGTCGGCCCCCTGGGCCGGGTGCGCCTGCATCAGCTCATCGGCAAGCGCGCCACCGGCTACGCCAACTGGCGGCGCGGCCGGTCGCGCAGCCACGACATGACGGTGCTCGAGGCCCTGGTCGCGGACCTGAAAGGGCAGGGGGCCGGGCACGTCGCCTGCACGGGCGACCTGTGCAACATCGGCCTGCCGAGCGAGTGGGCGACGGCACGCACCTTCCTGGAGGCCCTGGGCTCACCCGATGCGGTGAGCTTCGTGCCGGGCAATCACGACGCCTATGTCCGCGGCTCCCTGGAGGGCCTGCTCGACGCCTGCGGCGCCTATACGGGCGACGATTCGGGATCGGTCGGCCGATTTCCCTATCTGCGGCGGCGCGGGCCCCTCGCCCTGGTCGGCCTGTCGAGCGCGATTCCGACGAAGCCGTTCGTGGCGACCGGGCGCCTGGGCGCGCCGCAACTGGCCGCCGCCGAATCGCTGCTCCGGGCGCTCGCCACGGAGCCCGGCCGGCCGTTCCGGGTCGTGATGATCCATCATCCGCCGCAACCGGGGGGCGCGGCGGCGGGCCGCGAGCTGACCGACGCGGCGGAGTTCACGGCGATGATCGGGCGCGCGGGCGCGGATCTGATCCTGCACGGCCACAATCACGTGATCAGCACGGCCCGCATCCCAGGGCCCGACGGGCGGGGCGTGCCGGTCGTCGGCGTTTCCTCGGCCTCGGCCCGGCCGGACGGGCATGGGGCGACCGCCGCGCGCCGGGCCTCCTACATCGTGTACGAGGTTGCCCGGTCGAGAAACGGCTACGCGCTGGAGGCCCGGCGACGCGGGCTGGGCGCCGAGGGCACGATGTGCGACCTCGGCCCCGTCGATGTGACCTGATTCGATCAGGCGGCGGCGCGTTGCTGCCGGTTCAGGCTGGCTTCGTAATGCTCGGCCTGGAGCCGGGTCAGGCCGCAGATCAGGGCCAAAGTTCCGCGATACACGGTGTATGTGCCGTCATGCGTCGGCTTGACGCGAATCACCTCTGCCATGGGTCTTTTCCTTCGTGCGAGTTTACTTGCCGTGGACTGAGGAGATCGTCCCTCCCTCGTGAATGGGCCGTTGAACGCGCGAACGGCCGGCAGGTTATCGAACAGACCCGTCGTGGCAAGGGCCGGATACGGATGAATGCTTAGGTCTTTCTGTTGCAACGCGGCAAATCCTTGACTTCGCTGACGATCTCCGCCTGACCAAAAATGCGGCGGATGGCCTGCATTTTGAATGCGATGATGCCACCGCTCCCCGTGCAGCGAATCGGGGTTTGGACCCCGCCCCACCGGGGCGCGCGAAAGGACATTCGATGCAGCTCTGGCGTCTGACGGCGACCGATCTCGCGGCCCTGATTCGGAGCGGCCAAGCCTCGGCCCGGGAGGTCGCACAGGCGGCCCTGGACCGGCTGGACGCCGTCAACGGCCGGATCAACGCCGTGGTCGAGCATCGACCGGAGGAGGTGCTGGCGCAGGCCGACGCGGTCGATGCCGCCCTTGGCCGCGGCGAGACTTTGGGGCCGCTGGCGGGCGTGCCGGTGACCGTGAAGGTGAATGCCGACCAGCGCGGTTACGCGACCACCAACGGGCTGCGGCTCCAGCGCGACCTCGTGGCCCGGGACGACAATCCCGTGGTCGCCAATCTCCGTCGGGCCGGCGCGGTGCTGCTCGGGCGGACCAACACGCCGGCCTTCTCGCTGCGTTGGTTCACCACCAACCAGATCCACGGCGACACCAAGAACCCGCGCGATCCGGCGCTGACGCCGGGCGGCTCGTCGGGCGGGGCCGGCGCCGCGGTGGCGGCCGGGATCGGGGCGATCGCCCACGGCACCGACATCGCCGGTTCGGTGCGCTACCCGGCCTATGCCTGCGGCGTCCACGGCCTGCGCCCGAGCCTCGGCCGCATCCCGGCCTGGAACCCGTCCTCGCCCGAACGCGGGATCGGGCCGCAGCTCATGGCCGTCTCGGGGCCGCTCGCCCGCAGCATCGCGGATGTGCGCCTCGGACTGGAGGTCATGGCAGCCCCCGATCCGCGCGACCCCTGGTGGGTGCCGGCGCCGCTCGACGGCCCCGATGTCCCGCGCCGGGTCGCCCTGTGCGTGCGGCCGGGGGGCCTCGCCACCGCCCCCGAGGTGGAGGCCGCCCTGCGGGACTCGGCCCGCCGGCTGTCAGAGGCCGGCTGGACGGTGACGGAGATCGCCGACACGCCCCCGATTCGCGAGGCGAGCGAGTTGCAGCTCCAGCTCTGGCTGGGCGACGGCTACGCGGCCGTCCGCGAGGCGGCCGAGCGCGAGGGCGACCCGGCGGCGATCGGACTTCTGGAAAGTTTCCGGGGGCGGGCCGAGGCGATGAGCCCCGACGCCATCGCCAAGGCTCTGACGCGGCGCGCCACGCTCGCCCGCGACTGGTCGCTGTTCCTGGCCGAGAACCCGGTGCTGCTCGTGCCGGTCTCGGCCGAATTGCCGTTCCCGGACGGACTCGACCGGACGGAGGCCGGGATCGGTCGGGCCTTCGAGGCGAATCTCCTCCAGGTCGGGCTGGCCCCGCTCGGGATCCCGGCGCTGACGGTGACCACGGGCCTCGTCGGGCGCACGCCCGTGGGCGTGCAGCTCGTGGCGGCCCGCTACCGGGAGGACCTGTGCCTCGCCGCGGGGGCTGCGATCGAGGCGGCCGGGGTGCCGGAGATGCCGGTCGATCCGGCCTGAAATCCTGTTTGACTTTGGATTTCCAAAGGGCCGAGGCCCTTTGGTGGGTTGTCAGGGCAGAGCCCTGACGGATCCCAGGGCTCTGCCCTGGACCCGCGAAAGGTCTCGACCTTTCGAAACCACGAGTCACGCCGCCCCGAGGCTGGCCAGCAGCGCCGCGAACAGCCGCGCCCGCTGCGGCAGCGTCTCGATCAGCACGTGCTCCTCCAGGGTGTGGTAGCCCTGGCCGAGGGGGCCGAGCCCGTCCAGCGTCGGGATGCCGTTGGCGCCCGTGAAATTGCCGTCCGAGCCGCCGCCGGCGCTCCGGTGGGGCAGGGGGTGGCCGAGCGCCTCGCTCAGGCTCCGGGCCCGTTCGTAGAGGGCCATGCAGCCGGCATCCGGCTCCCAGACCGGCCGGGTCACGCCCCGGGTCACGGTGAAGCGGACGCCGTCCTCCTCGCCCGAGAGCGCCAGCATCCGCGCGACGCCGCGGTCGAGGTCGGCCTGGCGCTTGGCCATGCTGAGCGCCTGACCGCGGCAGACGGTCGGCACGCAATTCACCCACTGCCCGCCGGAGACGATCCCGGTGGAGAAGGTGCAATCGGCATCCGACAGGGCATCGATCGCGAGGATCTTGCGCGCCATGGCGCGGATCGCCGAACGCCCCTCATGGGGCGAGGATCCGGCATGGCTCGGGCGGCCCTGCGCCTCCAGATCGAACCGCGCGATGGCGTAGCGGCCGGTGACCACGCCGTTCTCCGGTTGGCCGGGCTCGGGCACCAGCACGAAGGCGTGGCGGGCGGCCTCGGCCTCGATCAGGTCGCGGGTCGAGGGGCTGCCGACCTCCTCGTCGCCGGTGAACAGCACCGTGACCGGCAGCGGCGTCTCGATCCCGGCCGCCGCGAGCGCCCGGATCGCCGCCAGCGCGACCACGTTGCCGCCCTTCATGTCGAGGATGCCGGGACCGTAGGCGCGCTCGCCCTCGATCCGCCAGGGCAGGGCGCCGAGCGTCCCCACCGGATGGACGGTGTCGAGATGGCCGAGAATCAGAATCCCCGGCGCGTCGCGGCGCGGATGCGCGAAGCGCGCGCGCACGCACTCGCTCAGGCCCATCCGCCCCGGGATCGTCTCGACCTGGGCCCCCGCCAGGGCGAGGTCCCGGGCGGCCACGCCCATCATCCGATTGACCGCGGCGGCATCGTAGGTCGGGCTCTCGCACTCGACCCAGGGGCGCAAGGACGCGAGGATGTCGCCCGCGTCGAGGTGCAGATCCGGGATCATCGGGCGGCCTCCGCGGCGAAGGGATCGGCGACCCTGGGCCAGTAGTTGCCCGTGCGCTTCGTGTAGGGGATGGCGCCGTAATCCGGCGGGACCGCGCCGGGCGCCGCCACGTAGCGGACCTCGCTCGCGATGGGCGCGAAGGCGGCGTAGAAGTGCTGCATCGACTTCACCACCACGATCCGCTTGTCGTCGAGGGAGAGCCCGAGCCCCGTGAAGGCGTCCGGCGCGAAGGCCTGCTGGCGCCTGTGGGTGAGGACCACGTGGATCCCGTCCGCCTCCACCCAGGCGGCGGGACCGAGGAGGGCCCGGCCGCCGCTGAGGCCCGTCTGGCTGTGGTCGTCCGAGAGGCCGCGCACGGTGATCCGCAGATCCACGGGATCGCCCGAGGTCACGCCGCACTTGCCGCCGATCCGGAGCATGAAGGTCGCGCCGAGCCCGGCCTCGTGGCAGATCCCGACCGCGCCGGGGTCCCAGATCAGGCCGAGGGCGACGTCCTTCACCCCGCGCTCGGCGAGACGGGCGAGGATCGCGGTGTTGTCCGAGGGCGCACCCGCGCCGGCATTGTCGGCGAAATCGGCGAGCACCATCGGGCGCGGGTCGTCGGAGGCCAAGGCCGCATCGATGGCGGCGTCGATCGTGTCGCAGCGGCTCGCCGCCTCCTCGCGCATCGCCCAGATTGCGGCGGCAAGTTCGTCGGCGAGCGCCTGCGCCCTGCCGGCATCGCCGTCGGCCACGACGAGCATCTTGGCGCCGACATCGGCCACGTCGCCCCAGGGGAAGCCGTGGCCGAACGAGACCGACAGGATGCCGTCCCGCCCCTCCAGCGATTCCATCCGGCGCACGAAGCCCGCGACCGGCTCGCGGCTGGTGCGCCACATGTTGATGATCCGGCAATCGGCATAGGCCATGACCGGCCGGATTTCCTTCGCGACCGTCCGCACCACGAGCGGGTACAGATCCCGGGCGCGGTCGACGATGTCGGTGTGGGGGTATTCCTTGTAGATCACGATGACGTCGGCGCTCTGCCGCATCGTCTCGGTGAGGTGGCAGTGCAGGTCGAGCTCGACGCCGATCGCCGCGTCCGGTCCGACGACGGCGCGGACCCGCTCCAGGGTGTCGCCCTCGCAATCGTCATAGCCCTCGGCCACCATGGCGCCGTGCATGAACAGCAGCACCGCATCGACCGGCAGGGCGGCCTTCAGATCCGCCAGCAGGGTCTCGCGCAACTCCTCGTAGACGGCGCGCAGCGTGGTGCCGCCGGGCTGCGCGAAGGTCGAGAGGCTCTCGACCACCGTATGGCCGTTGGCCTCGGCGAGTTCGCGCCACGCCTTGAGGCCGATATTGCTGAGGCGCGGCGGGTTCCTTGTGCCGTCCCGGCGGGCATAGTCGGCGTGGAAGGCCGCCCGGCCCGTGGGCAGCGGCGCGAAGGTGTTGGTCTCGGTGGCGAGGCCCGCGATGAAGATCTTCAAGGTGCTGTCCCACTCCGTCCCGGCCGCCCGGTCAGGCGGGGCTCAAGGTGATGATCGTCTCGGTGGCCGCGTCCACGGCCGCGCGGCCGTAGAGCATCGGCACATGGTCCTGGCGGCCCCAGATCGGGGCCAGGTCGGCGTAGTGCGGGCTGCCCGGGTCTCCGGACTGGCCCGGCACGTTGATGAAGACCGACCGGTCCCAGTCGCCCACGTCCACGATCATGCGGAACGAGGCCCCATGGGTGAGCCGGAACGTGTCGGTCCGGTACTCCGCGTGCATGACCGATGCCGCGGCCCCGCCGACCGGCAGGGGGCCGACATCCCAGGCTTGATCAGGCCTCAGGGCGGTGAGGGGATGGGCGAACCGGGCGTGGTGCAGGCGGCCCCAGGACCAGCCGGCGGGAGGGCGGTTGGAGGCGGTCAATTCCGCATCGCTCCCTCCCCCCTCTGCGGGGGAGGGTGGCCCGCGAAGCGGGTCGGGAGAGGGGAGCGACGGCGCAAGATCCGGCTCAGCCTTCATGAAGGCTTCCGTCCTTTCCGGAAGCTGGGTTTCCCTCTTCCGCCCCTCGCTGACGCGCGGGCCACCCTCCCCCGCAGAGGGGGGAGGGAGAGGGCCTTCTGCCTCCGGTGCAAGCCGTCCCATCGGGTCCGCCCCCAGCCGCTCCAGACAGTCCCGGAACGCGGCTCCGAGGGCGTCCGCCAGAAGCGTATCGCGCGTCGCCGGGTCGAGCCCGCTCTCCAGCCGCTCGATCAGGCTCTGCGTGTCGCCGGGCGGCAGGAGGCGGCGGGTACCGGCATCGGGCACGAGCGCCGCGAGCAGAGCCGGGCGCAGGTGATGCACCCAGCACACCTCGATGAGGGCGGCCGCCGCGGAACCCGAATCCAGCGCACCCTCGAATGGCACCAGCAGGGCCTGGGCCGAGGCGACATCGGGATCCGAGGCCGGCGGCAGGGCCCGGACCAGATCGGCGAGCCGCAGGGCAGGCTCGGAAAAGACGTCGCCCTGGAGCGCGCGTGAATCCTTCAGGCTGTGCCGCGTCTGCCCGCCGAGCACCGCGCGGATGCGCCGGGCACGCCAGGGCTCGGCCCATTCGAACCCGACCTTCCGGGCTTCGGCCGGGAAATCCGGCGGCAGGTTCATCTCGTTGGCGGTGGCGAGCCAGCCCGATTTCGGATCGAGAGTGCGGGGCAGGGATTCGGGATCGTGGAAGCCGGCCCAGTCGTAGCGACCGTCGCCCGGCACCGGCAGGAGCCCGTCATGGGCCGGCCGCACCGGCGCCTTCCCGGCCATGAACCACGCGATCCGCCCCGTGGCGTCGGCGTAGAGCTGGTTCACGGAGGGCGCCGACCAATGGCGCAGGGCCGCGCCGAAGGCCTCCGGGGTGGTGGCGCCGAGATAGGCGAGGCTGCCGAGATAGGCGGCAGCGCCGGGCTCCGACCAGACGGTCCGCAGCGCGAAGGCGCGTCCCGCCGCCTCGCGGATCACCGGCCCGTGCCGCGTGAAGCCGAGCACCACGGTCTCGTCCGGCCCGTCGCGCACCGGGATGTTTTCCACGACGCGTTCGATCGGCTCCCAGCCATCGCCAAACCGGTAGCGATCCGGCTCCGCCGGATCGGTCTCACACACGAAAAGATCCTCCTGATCCATCGGCGCGATGGTCAGGCTGAAGGCGGCGTGACCGTTATGCCCGATCGAGATGCCCGGGAGAGCCGGTTCGCCGGCCCCGATCACGTCGAGGCCCGGTGCCGTGAGATGGACGGCGTAGCGGAGCGACGGCTGCAGGTAGACCCGGTGCGGGTCGCTCGCCAGGATCGGGCGTCCGGTGTCCGTGCGGGAGGGGCCCACCACCCAGTTGTTCGAGCCCTCCGCCGGTTCCTTCGGGACGGCGCGGCCCCCCCGCGTGACGGCGCCATGCGCGTCGACCTTGCTCCAGACCCAGGCCTCGTCGCGGGTCGCCGCCAGCCGTTCGGGCGGAAACCCCACCGTCGCGGTGGCGAGGCGAAAATCGTCGAGGAGATCGTCCGGCCAGTCGGCAGCGTCGAGACCGTCCGGCACCACCGGCTCGTGCGGCGGGCTGATCCGCTTGCGCAGGTCGTCCGCCGCGAGCCCGGCCTCCCGGGATTGTGCTCGGGCCAGAACCCGGGCGCGGGCGACCTCGGAGAGGACGTTGCGCACCAGACCGTGGCTGCGGATGCGCACCACATCCTCCGGCTGCCAGCGGGCCGGGCGCGTGTCGGTCAGGGGGAATTCCGGTGGCAGGAGCGCGGGCTGCGCCTCGGTGAGCGCCACGTAGGCGTTGAGCCCATCCACGAAGGCCGTGACGATGGCCTTCGTATCCTGCGGCCCGTAGGCGGCCCATTCCGCCGCCATCTCGCCCCGGTAGAGGAACAGCCGGGCGGCGCGGTCCTGGGCGAGGTAGCCGGGTCCGAAATCCGCCGCCAGCAGGCCCAGCCCGCGCTTGCGCCAGAGGTCGAGCTGCCAGAGCCGGTCCCGCGCCGCGTTGAAGCCCTGCACCCGGAAGGCATCGAGCTTTGTCCCGGCGCGGATATGCGCCAGCCCCCAGCGGTCGACCCGGATTTCAGCCGGCCCGTCGAGGCCGGGGAGGGGGTACGCGGCCCCGCTCACAGCGCGACTTCGATCAGGTGCGGCCCCGTGTTGGCGAGCGCGTGCTGGAACGCCTCGATGAAGTCCGAGAGGGTCTCGACCCGCCGGCCCTCCACGCCGAACCCCCTGGCGAGGCCCACCCAATCCACCGCCGGATCGTCGAGGCTCAGCATGCCGAGCGCCTTCGGGCCGGGATTGTGGGCGCCGACATTGGTCAGCTCCGCCCGCAGGATCGCGTAGGAGCGGTTCGACCAGACCAGCGTCACCACGTCGAGGCGCTCACGGGCCTGAGTCCAGAGCGCCTGGACGGTGTAGAGCCCGCTGCCGTCCGCCTGAAGGTTGATCACCTTGCGGTCCGGGCAGGCCACGGCCGCGCCGGTCGCCATCGGGATGCCGAGCCCGATCGAGCCGCCGCTGAGCTGGAGCCAGGTATGGGGCGCCGCGTCCCGGGTCAGGGCGAAGAAGTTGCGGCCGGTGGTGATCGACTCGTCGCAGATCACCGCGCCCTCGGGGATCAGGGCGCCCAGCACCTGCCCGATCGTGTCCTGGTCGAGGGGGCCGGAGGTCGGGAGCTTCGGGCGCGGGGCGGCGGCGATGGGCTCGGCGGGCGGGGCGCCGACGGCCTCGGCCAGCCGCTCCAGGGCGTCGATCTGGTCCTCCTCGGGGGTGGCCAGCGTGATGGTGGAGGAGCCCTCCGGCGCCAGCAGGCTCGGCTTGCCGGGATAGGCGAAGAAGCCGACCGGCGGGGTCGCGCCGATCAGGATGATATGGCGAAAATCCTTCAAGGCGGCGATGCCCTGGTCGATCGGGTAGGGCAGGCGCTCGATCGGAACCGTGCCGGCGCCGCGGTCAATCCGGGCATTCGACGTCATCGCCATGAGCTGCGCGCCGGTCTTGCGGGCGATCCGATCGGCGAGGACCCGGCCTTCGTTCCGCACCGCCCGGTCGCCGAGGTGCAGCAGCACCGTCTCCCCGCTCTGCAGGGCCTTCACAGCGGCTGCGATCGCATCGTCGCCGGCCTTCGCCCGCTCGGGGATCGCCGGCACCGGCGCGGGCCCGGTGCCGGGATCCCAGGCGGTGTTGGCGGGCAGGATCAGGGTCGCGACCTGACCGGGCGCGGTGCGGGCGGCCGCGATCGCGGCGGCGCCGTCCGGGCCGATCTCGGCGGCGCTCATCCCGGTGCGCACCCAGGACGACATCGGCCGGGCCAGCCCCTCGATATCGGAGGTCAGCGGCGCGTTGTACTCCCGGTGGTAGGTCGCGTGTTCGCCGACGATGTTGACGACCGGCGTGCGCGCCTTCTTGGCGTTGTGGAGATTGGCCAACCCGTTGGCGAGGCCCGGCCCCAGATGGAGCAGGGTCGAGGCCGGCTTGTCGGCCATGCGGGCGTAGCCGTCCGCTGCGCCGGTCGCCCCGCCCTCGAACAGGAACAGCACGCAGCGCATGCCTTCGACCCGGTCGAGGGCGGCGACGAAATGCATCTCGGAGGTGCCGGGATTGGTGAAGCAGACCTCGACCCCGCCCTCCACGAGGGTCCGGACCAGGCTCTCGGCCCCGTTCATGGCGGCCGGCATCCCATCGCTCACGGGCGTCTCCTCTCGCTGGCGGCCTTCGGCGCCGCCCTGGATTCTGTATTATCGTGACGCCGTGGCGGCCCAGCGCAAGGGGCGGCGGGTGACATCTTCCCTTCGCCGGATGCCGGCATCATGGCCCGATCTGGCGCGGGACTTGCCGGGGGCGAGCCGCACCTTCCACGAGTGGGGTCCAATGAAAATGCGCCGCCTGATTGCCGCCGCCCTGGCCGGTTCCGTCGCCTCGACCGCGCCGGCCAGCGCCGAGAGCGTGCTGCGCATCGCCATGACGGCCTCCGACATCCCGACCACCACGGGGATGCCCAACAACGGCTTCGAGGGGATGCGCTTCCTCGGCTACCCGATCTTCGAGGGGCTGGTGCAGTGGGACCTGAAGAGCACCACCAAACTCGCCGGCATCATCCCGGCGCTGGCCGAGCGCTGGGAGCAGGATCCCAACGACAAGACGATCTGGACCTTCCACCTGCGCCAGGGCGTCAAGTTCCATGACGGCACGCCGTTCAACGCCGACGCGGTGATCTGGAACCTCGACCGCTACTTCAAGAGCGACAGCCCGCAATTCGAACCGCAGGGCGCCGGCATCTCCCGGGCCCGGGCGCCGCTGGTCGGCAGCTACAGGAAGATCGACGACGCGACCGTCCAGATCACCACCACGCAGGTGGCGTCGTACTTCCCCTACATGGTGGTCTATCTGCTGTTCACCTCGCCCGCCTCCTTCGAGAAGGCGGGGCATGACTGGAACAAGGTCGCCATGCTGCCGGCGGCCGGGACCGGGCCGTTCAGGATCACCCGCGTCGCCCCGCGGGAGGCGGTCGATCTCGCCAGGTTCGACGGCTACTGGGACCCGAACCGGATGGCCAAGGTCGACAAGGTCCGGCTGCTGCCGATCCCGGAGGCGAATGCCCGGGTGGCGGCGCTCCGGTCCGGGCAGGTCGACTGGATCGAGGTGCCGGCCCCCGACGCGATCCCGTCCCTGAAGCAGGCGGGCTTCGCCATCACCACGGGCTCGTACCCGCATGTCTGGCCCTACATCTACAACATGGGCGCCAAGGACAGCCCGCTGAAGGACGTGCGCGTCCGGCAGGCGCTGAACTACTGCATCGACCGCGCCGGCATCGTCGAATTGCTGAACGGGACGGCCGAGCCGGCCTCCGGCTGGCTCAACGACAAGGACCCGAATTTCGGGTCCCCGAAGAACCGCTACACGTTCGACGCCGCGAAGGGGAAGGCGCTGCTGGCCGAGGCCGGCTACACCGACGCAAAACCCCTGAAGCTCAAGGTGATGATCTCCTCCTCCGGCTCGGGCCAGATGCTGCCCATGCCGATGAACGAGTACCTTCAGGAGAACCTCAAACAGGCCTGCCACGTCGATCTCAGCTTCAACGTGGTCGAGTGGCAGGTGCTGCTGAACGCCAGCCGCGCGCTGCCGGACGCGCAGAGCCTGCAGGGCTCGCTGGCGCTCAACGTCTCATCGCCCTCCTCGGATGCGGCCGTGATGGCGCGCTACTTCGCGGGCGACCGCTTCCCGCCGGCCGGCTTCAACTTCCCCAACTGGAAGGACGATGCCTTCGACGCCGCCCTCAAGGCGCTCGCCGAGACCACCGACGCGAAGGTGATCGACGCGCAGACCAAGGCCGCGCACGAGCGCCTCGTGGACAACCCGCCCTGGCTGTTCATCGTCCACGACCTCAACCCTCGCGGGATGTCGAAGAAGATCCACGGGTTCGTCTCGCCGCAATCCTGGTTCGTCGATCTCACCCTCGTCAGCGTGCAGTAAGCCGATGCCCGATCTCGATCCCGTCCACGCCTCCGCGGCCGCGCTCGCCCGGGCGATCCAGTCGCGCAGCCTCTCGCCGGTCGATGCGGTCGATGCGCTGCTCGGGCGCATCACGCAGCTGGAGCCGAAGCTGCAGGCCTTCACGGAGATTTTTTCGGCCGATGCGCGCCTCGCGGCCGAGGGCGCGGACAGGGCGATCCGCTCGGGCCACGCGGTGGGGCCGCTCCACGGCGTGCCGGTGGTGCTCAAGGATCTGATCGACCTGGAGGGCCGGATCACCATGGGCGGCTCGGCCGCCCACCGCACAAGGCGGGCCGAGCGGACCGCGACCGTCGCCCGGCGCCTGATCGCGCAAGGGATGATCGTGCTGGGCAAGACCCACACGGTGGAGTTCGCCTATGGCGGCTGGGGCACCAACCAGCATCTCGGCACGCCCTGGAACCCCTGGGACGCGGAGGTTCCGCGCACGCCCGGCGGATCGAGCAGCGGCACCGGCGTCGCGGTCGCGGCCCGGATGGCCCCCTGGGGCATCGGCACCGATACCGGCGGCTCCGTGCGCCTGCCCTCCGCCTTCTGCGGGCTGACGGGGCTCAAGGTGACGGTCGGGCGCGTCTCGACCTGGGGGATCGTGCCGCTCTCGACGACGCTCGACTCGCCCGGTCCGCTCGCCCGCACGGTGGAGGACGCCGCGCTCCTCTACGAGGCGATCTCCGGCCCCGATCCGCTGGATCCGACGACGCGCGGCGTGCAGCCGGAGGCACCCTGGTCCACACTCAACCGCGGCGTGCGCGGCCTGCGCCTCGGCCGGATGCCGGCGATCGAGCGCGAAGGCGTCGCCGCCGACATGCTGGCCGCCTATGACGACGCCCTCGACCGGCTCGCCCGCGCGGGCGCCGAGATCGTGGACGTCGCCCTGCCGTTCCGGTTCAGCGACTGCGTGGCGATGAGCGCGATCACCAACGCCGAAGCCTATTTCGTCAACGGCCCGCTGGCGGAAGACCCGTCTTCGCAGCTGGGCGACGCGGTGCGGGCGCGGATCCTGGCCGGCGCGAAGGTGTCGGCGCAGGCGTATCTGGGCACGTTCCACCGCCGCGCCGCGATGAAGCAGGCCTATGCCGAGGCGATGGCGGGGATCGACGCGCTGCTGACGCCGACCACCGAATCCGCCGCCGTGCCGCTCGCCGCGGTCGACGAGGCGCATCTGCCCTCGCGCTTCACCCGGTTCGGCAACCTGCTCGATCTCTGCGCCCTGGCGCTGCCGGACGGCTTCACCGCCGACGGGCTGCCGCTCTCGCTGCAGATCGTCTGCCGCGGCTACGACGAGGCGACGGCGCTGCGGATCGGTCAGGCCTACCAGCAGGCCACCGACTGGCACCTGCGGCAGCCGCCGGTGGAGGAATAGCAAATGATCAAGGGGTTGAGTTTATAATCCTTAATAAGTTATACCGTGCCAACAGCGCACCCTACGGCGGCCGACGATATGAGGAGAAATCGTCTCAGCTCACAACACGCCCCCTATTAAGTGCGAAGAAGACTTGCTAAAATGCGTTTTGACTATGGCGCCTTTTTAAGGATTGCCGTTAATGGCCGAGCAAGAGGTACTCAGCCGGCAGCTGAGAAGCGACGCCGTAGATTTTTCTTTCGGTGAGATTGTAAATCTTCACAAAGCCAATGAAATAGTAATCGCGCCTGAATACCAGCGTCTCTTTCGCTGGAGCGATGAGCAAAGATCAAGATTAATCGAATCTATTCTCGTTGAGCTGCCGATTCCTCCGATTTTTCTCATTGAGGGAGAAGAAGGAATCCTTGAACTCATTGATGGACTGCAACGAGTAAGTTCTGTAATCCAATTCATTAGCGCGCCTGATATTGAACTTTCTCCGCTCAAGCTGGTGGGATGCGATCTTATACCCCAGCGAAATGGAAAATCGTTTGATGACCTCTCCTTGACTGATCGATTGAGAATAAAGCGGACTGCAGTCCGCGCTATCGTAATTCGCCGCCAAGGTGACGAAAAAATAAAATACGAGCTTTTTAAGCGCCTTAATACAGGCGGCGCGCTGCTGTCCGCGCAAGAAATAAGGAATTGCTCTTCACGCATGATAGCCGGGGGCGAGCGATTTTATAAAACATTGCAAGAGCTTGCCTCTAATGCATCTTTTAGAACTGCGATTGAACGCCTCCCAGAAAGCTCAATCTTTCAAAAAGGAGACGAAGAACTTGTGTTGCGGTTCTTCGCTGTAAAAAATTACCTTCATGGGTATAAAGGCAACGTCGAGGATTGGCTAGACTCTTATATGGAAGAAATATTATTTGAAAGGATCGCTTTTGATACGGCAGCCGAAAGTAAAGTATTTGAACAGGTTTTCAATCTAATTTCGAGCGTATTTGGCAAAGACGCCTTCGCGAGAACGAAGGGCACGGAAGGAACCGGTAGACTAGCGCCCGCATATTTTGAAGCAGCGGTTGGTGGCGTTCTTGCAAATCTTGATGAAATTGCAGGACGCGATCCAGCCCAGCTTCGCGCTAGTTTGTATAATTTGTATGGATCAGAAGAGTTTAGGGAGGTTACTGGTCCAGGCGCCAATACAATCCCAAAACTTAATGGAAGAATTAATTTGGTAAGCGCGGCTTTGGCCTAAGTCATGGGTTTAACACCCCGCGAACTTGAGCGACAAATCGAAGCTGATTTAGATTGGCGCCATGCCGAGCTTGCGATCTTTCGCGAGATGATAACGCCGTCGTCCATAAGCCTGGTTAGACAGCATGCTCTATTTCGAGCAGCATGGGCGATACTATATGCACATTATGAAGGTTTCTGCAAAAACTCACTGCAACTCTTCGCGGACTATCTAACTGGGCTTCCAGACTGTGATAAACTTTCACACTCAATGTTTTTATTTTTGCACGATAAATCTATTCGCGACGCGAAAACCTTACCGCACGCCGCCGCTTACGAGTTTTTTAGAAACACACTGGAAAAGATGAAGCAAAACCCACCTCCGTCGCTTACTGTTGACACTAAAAGCAATCTATGGCCATCGCTCCTTGAGGAGCTGTTGTATTCGTTCGATATCGCCCCCACGTCGGTAATTGAAAGACCGGAAAGTATCAAAACTTTAGTTGCGCGTCGAAACGACATCGCGCACGGCCAGAAAGTTTTCATCAGCGACCTCGCATATTATTTGGAATACGAAAACGCCGTGCGCAACCTTATGTACGCTCTTGCTTTAGCAATAATTGATCGTGTTGGTCATTTATAGTGGACAGCATCTAAATTATTCATTCTTGATCGATTATTGAGCGGATCCCTGCGGCGTCACACGCAGTTACCCTCAACATAAAATCTACGTAAAAGTTGGCGATTTGACGAAATCGCCAACCAAGAGCTAGGCAAACAGCTTTTATATAAAATCTACTTTCGTCACGCCGCCGGGGCCTGTCCGGCCACCACCGTGCCGAGGGTGCCGAGCAGCGAGGACCGGGCCCGGCTCACCCGGCTCTTCACGGTGCCGACCTGGCAGCCGAGCTTGCTCGCCGCCTCCTCGTAGGTGTGGCCCTCGGCGCCGACCAGCAGCAACGCCTGCCGCTGCGCCGCCGGCAGTCCTTCGAGGCGCGCCCACACGACCTTGAGGGTGCTGGCATCCTCCTGATCGGCGAGGCTCGTCATCTGGCCCGCATGCGTCCCGTCGACATCCTCGATCTCGCGCCGGGTCTTGCGCAGCTCCGAGTAGAACTGGTTGCGCAGGATCGTGAACAGCCACGCGGTGAAGTTCGTGCCGGGGCGGAACCGTTCCTGATTGGCCCAGGCCTTCACGAACGTCTCCTGGACGAGATCGTCGGCCCGGTTGACGTCCCCCACGAGCGACAGCGCGAAGGTGCGCAGGGCCGGCAGCGCCTTGATGATGTCGCCGCGGAAGTCGAAGGGGACGGTCTGACCTTGGGCGGCGACGGCAACCTCGAACCGCGCGATCAGGTCGCTCAGCTGCGCCGGCAGCGGCTCCTGTTCCACGATCTGGAAATAGTCGCGGATGGGCAGGGCGAGGTGCTGGCCGATGGCCGTGGCGTAGGTGGGGGCTTTGCGGTCAGCCTCGGCCTCGCTCGACGGATTCGCGGCGTCTTCGATCATGGACGTGTCCTGATCCCTGGTGCTTGTATACTGGAATCTCTCTAACGTCCGTACCGGCATAAATATGAACCGATACCAAACGCTCCCGTCTGTATCGGGGAATAGAGGCAACGTGGCCATAACGGCCGAGGTTAATCCAACCGCGCACGAGGGCTGGCAGCGGCTTGTCCGGCGGTGCAGACTGCGCACCGTGAGGAGAGCGGCATGAGCCACGACCACGCGGATCACGATCACGCGCATCACGGCAGCGACCTCTCGCCGGTCGAAGCCCGGGTGCGGGCGCTCGAGTCGCTGCTGACCGAGAAGGGCTATCTCGACCCGGCAGCCCTCGACGCGCTGGTCGAGCTCTACGAGACCAAGGTCGGACCGCATCTCGGCGCCCGGGTGGTGGCCCGGGCCTGGGTCGACCCCGCGTTCCGCGCGCGGCTGCTGGCCGAGGCCACGCCGGCCATCGCCGAGCTCGGAATCGGGGGCCGGGGCGGCGAGCACATGGTTGTGGTGGAGAACACGCCTCAGACGCACAACCTCGTCGTGTGCACTTTGTGTTCCTGCTATCCCTGGCCGGTGCTCGGCCTGCCGCCCGTCTGGTACAAGGCCCCACCCTACCGGGCCCGGGCGGTGATCGACCCGCGCGGCGTGCTGGCCGAGTTCGGGGTGACGCTGCCGGAGACGACCCGCATCACCGTGTGGGATTCGACCGCCGAGACCCGCTACATGGTGCTTCCGATGCGTCCCGCGGGCACGGAGGGCTTCTCCGAGGAGGCCCTGGCCGCCCTCGTCACGCGCGATTCCATGATCGGCACCGGGCTTCCCCAAGTGCCCACGATGGCGCTTCCGGTCGAACCCGCGGAGAGGCCGGTATGAACGGGGCGCAGGATCTCGGCGGCGCGCACGGCTTCGGCCCGGTGGTGCCGGAGCCGAACGAGCCGGTGTTCCACGCCGCCTGGGAGCGGCGCGTCTTCGCGATGGCGCTCGCCATGGGCTATACCGGCGCCTGGAACCTCGACGGCAGCCGCGCCGCCCGCGAATCGCTGCCGCCGGCCGAGTATCTCGCGTCGAGCTACTACGCGATCTGGCTGAAGGCCCTGGAGAGGCAGCTCGCCGCCACCGGGCTGGCCACACCCGCCGAGATCGCAGCCGGCCGTTCCACGGAACCGGCGGAGCCCGTGGCTCGGATCCTGGCCCGCGACGGCCTGGAGGACCGGTTCCGGGCCGGCTTCCCGAGCAGCCGGGCGGCCGACGCCCCCGCCCGCTTCGCGTTGGGGGATGCAGTCCTGGCGCGCAATTTTCATCCGACCACCCACACACGGCTGCCGCGCTACGTCCGCGGCAAGCGGGGACGGATCGTGCGGGTCGACGGGGTCTTCGTCTTTCCCGATACCAGCGCCTACGGGGCCGGCGAGAACCCGACATGGCTCTACACGGTCGCCTTCCCCGCGCAGGAGTTGTGGGGGGAGAGCGGCGATCCCGGCGGGACCGTCACGGTGGCGGCCTTCGAACCCTATCTGGACCCCGCGTGACCGAACCGTCGCCGAGCCCTTTCGCGGCCCCCTGGGAGGCCCAGGTCTTCGCCATGGTGGTGAGCCTGCGCGAGGCCGGGCTGTTCACGTGGTCGGAATGGGCCGAGCGCCTCGGCCGGGGGATCCGCCCGGCGGAGGCGCCGGAGCGGGCCGCCGATTACGGCGCATGGCTCACGACCCTGGAAGAGATCTTGGCAGAGCGCGGCGTGGCCGGACCCGAGAGCGTCGCGGCGCGCACGAAGGCGTTCCAACGTGCTGCCGAGGCGACGCCGCACGGCGAGCCGATCCGCCTGGAGAACGATCCGCTCTACCGGTCCTGAATCCTTCGATCCAAAAGGGACATCAGCTCGGCGTGTGATTGCCCGACGGGCATTGGCGATGCCAATTTTGATAGTGTCCATCCCGTTATCGATCTTGGCATCCTCAAGCCTTACTGCGCAAGCTCCGGACAAGGCAGCCATTGTATAGTTCCGACCCGGACTCTTTTTTATGAAATATTGAACAGAGTTGGAAAATCGAATGCGCACCAATAGAATACCATGCAGGCTTTGCGGTTCAGATACGACCTATTTCATGAACAAGATAGTTCTCAGCAAGCATTATGTCTCCTACTATCGATGTGAGAATTGCTTGTCATGCCAAACGGAAGAGCCCTACTGGCTTCCGGAGGCCTATAAATCCAGCGCGATCAATCTCGACGTTGGCATGTGCCAACGCACCCTGAACTGCGTGCTACAAACCAGCTTGTTCCTCTCCGAAGTTGCGTTTGGCCACGATGAGTTATGCATCGATTTTGGCGGACATATCGGCCTCTTTACAAGAATGATGCGCGATCGAGGATTCAACTTTATCTCTTACGACAAATTCAGCCAGCCGATATATAGCGGAACGTTCTCGGCGAACGATTTGAGCGAATTGACCAGGTTAAATCCGAGCCTCGTGACGGTCTACGAGGTTCTTGAACACCTTCCCAACCCGGCGGTCGATTTGAATGAAATATTCTCATTATCGAGCAAATACATAATATCAAGCACCGAAATATACGAATCCCAGGGGAAAGACTGGTGGTATTTTGTTCCCGATGGTGGTCAGCACGTGTTCTTTTATTCTCTGAAGGCGTTGGCGCTCGTGGCCGAGAAATATGGATTCGTCCTCAGAAGCTTCGGCTCAACCCATATCTTCATAGCGAAGGCCGAGATCGCCGTCCTGGCGGCGCGCGGCATAAATATTGATGAAGTCATCGGCCGCATCGCAAACCCGAGATATGCGTTGAACAAATCACTTGATCTTCTCGGGTCCCATCAACAACAGCCATGGACGTGGATTCAACGAGATTTTGAAACGGTGTCGGATCTGCTCAAGAAGAGCGCTCCTCGGAGGGCCGGAACAGCGACTGAGACGGGTCCTGTAGCCTGATTGAACTTCCGGATCCGGTCGATCGGTGTGCAGTCGATGGGGATGCCGGTGTTCTTGCAGCCCCTGTCGCAACCGGTTCAGCGCCGATACGGTCCGCCGATCTTGATGCACGCCGGGCAGGCCTGGTGCGGCCTCGGGTTGCCGCGCGGAGGAAACCGCATCAAGCGTTTGAGCCGGCATCACCGTTTCGGGCCGGCTCGCCCTGCTCGGTCAGGATCGGTCGCGGCGGCCAAGCCCGAACGGGTCAGGCGCCTCAGAACCGATTGGCTGGCCCGATCGCGAGCGACCCAAGCGGCACCGGCGCGGCGTGCGACCGGCCGCTCATCAGTTGATCGAGGAGCGCCAGAACCTCCGGCCGCCCGCAATTGCGCGCCGGCTCGAACGGGGTCCAGGTCTGCTCGAAATCGAGGCGCTCGAACACGTCCCGGTAGCGGCGCAACTCGCGCGGCGTGAGCGGCACGCCGCGCACGAAGGCCTTGTGGGCCGAGATCGTGATGGCCCGGCGGAAATCCGCCGGGTCGAGTTCGAACTTCAGCGCATCCCCGCAGAAGCAGATCTTTCGCGATCGATCATAGAGAACCGCGTGGCCGTCGAAATGGCCGGCGGTGCGGTGCAGTTCCAGCCCGGGAAGCGGTTCCAGGAAATCGTCGTAGGGCCAGCTCACCTGCAGCGCCGCGCTCCACGTGAAGTCGGCTGCGGCCAAGCAGAGTTCCGGATCGAACCGGTCCTGAAGCTGCGGCAGCGCCCCATAGGAATGGGGATGCGAGGCCGAGAGCACCGCCATGCCGCCGAGCCGCGCGATCTGGTCGAGGGCGGCCTCGCTGAAGACCGGGCACCCCTCGAAGCCCATGTTCCCGTGCTCGGTCTGGATCAGGTAGGCCGAGGGGCCGATGCCGGAGACCGGCTCGTTCCAGAACCGCCAGACGCCCGGCTCCAGCTCCTGCCAGTGGCACGGGAAGGTGTCCTGCGCCTCCCGGGCGGTGCGGAAGCGCCAGCCGTCCTGCGGTACGACGTGGCGGGCGTCGAGGCAGAGCGGGCAGGCGGCCGGCACCTCGAAATGGCGCTGCCAGAATCCGCAATTGTCGCAGGTATAGGCGGGCAGCTTCAGGGCGCCCGCGAAGGGCAGATAGCCGGGCATTTTTTCGGACCTTCTTCGGGGCGGCTGTAGCAGGCTGTGCGATCGGGCGCAGCCGTCAGGTCCGGTCCGGGAGCCGGCGCGCCGAGCGGGCGGCGTGGATGGTACCGGCGAGCCCGATCAGCGCCAGCCCGGCGAGACCGCCGACCACCAGGTCCCGGGTCCGGCTCGTGACGAACTCAGACCGGCTCGCCTTGGTCCGACCGGAGAACCGGCCGTCGATCCCGACCGGGCCCGGCACCGGCTCGAAAAGGTTCCCCGTCATCTCGGGGATGGTCTCGTCCGAGAGCTGGGCCGGCCACATGGAGGCCGCCTTGCGGTCGGCGAGCGCCGGGGCCAGGGCTTGCGCGGCCGCCATCATCATCGACGAGCGCCCGACCCAGACCTCCCGGCGCGGATGCGCGATGGCGTACACGATCGCCTCGGCGCAGAGCCGCGGGTCGAAGACCGGATCCGGCGCGTATTGCCGGTGCCCGGTCCGGTTGCGCGCCCAGTTGAACTGGGGCGTGTTCACGGCCGGCAGGTAGACCACGCTGAGGCTGACATGCACCCGGTCGTGGAGCAGCTCGCAGCGCAGGGCGTCGGTGAAGCCCGAGACCGCGAACTTTGCCGCGCAGTAGGGCGCCTGCAGCGGTGCGGCCCGGACCGCGAGGCCGGACGAGACCTGGATGATCGCGCCCCGGTTGCGCCGCTTCATGAACCGCAGGGCGGCGAGCGTGCCATAGACCTGGCTCAGATAGGTCGTCTCGGTGACCCGCCGGTACTCGTCCGGGGTGATCCGGTCGGCCGGGTTCACCACGGTCGACATGGCGTTGTTCACCCAGGCGCGGATCGGCCCGAGCTCGGCCTCGACCCGCGCGGCGGCGGCATCCACGGCCTTCGGGTCGGCGACGTCGGCGCTGATCGCCAGCACCGGCTGGCCGTAGGCCGCGAGCGCCCGCTCGGCCGCGGAGAGCCGGTCCGGATCGCGTGCGATCACCGCCACCGACCACCCGCGCTCGGCGAGGGCGTGCGCCGTGGCCAGCCCGATCCCGGCCGTACCGCCGGTCACGACCGCAACCCGAGCCATATCCACCTCACCGTCACCGGACATCCGGACGGCAACCCGGTTCTTGCCGGTCGGTTGCGCCGCCGCATCGGGCCGGAACGTCACGGGGTCTCGATTTCGCGTGCCGCGACGCAACGACCGAGTCCGGCGGCTGTTAACCGCATGTGCCGCGTCATGCCGAACCACCGAAGGTCGAAGTCATGCACTCCGGACGTCACTTTTCCCTGCCGATCGATCCCTGGCCCCAGGCCTCGCTGGCCGAGCGGACGGCGGTCGGGGTGGTCCTGACCCTGCTGCTGCTGCTGCCGGCCTGCGCGGTGGGCGCCACGCTGTTCGTGATCTCGATGGTCGCGACCTACATCGCCTGGTCCTACGAAAGCGGCGTCTGCCTGCGCGAGGTGATCGGCCGGCGCGCCGGAGGCTTCGTCGGGCGCCACCGCCGGATCGTCCGGAAGATTTGAGCGTCGGCTCTGGCCTGGGCGTGATCTGATCGATGGCTCTGGAAAGCTCCCTGATCATCATGATTCCAAAGGCTGAAGCCCTTTGGGTCCACATTGAGCCCTTCGAAACATGATCACGGATGGGCCTGTCACCCGAACAGGCCACCCGTCGCGATGCTGGTCGACGAACCCTTCCGGAGGATGTCAGGCCGTCGGCGAGATTGCGGCGCCCGCCATCCGGGTGTCGCGGACCAGGACGCCTGACTCGAGCCAAAGGCGCAGTTCGGTCTCGTCTGGAAAACAGCGCAGAAATGCCCGTTCCAGGGCCTCGGATCCCCCGAGTTCCCAGAGATAGCGCGTTTGCCAGGATATTCCGCGATCTAGAGCGGGGTTGTTTTCGTAAACGGCGCCGAAGGCGGCAACCTTTCTGGCAAACTGCTCGAAATTGCGCAGCGGATAATGAAAGATCATCGCCGATCCATCCGGCTCCGGGCGTAGGACTTGCCCGGAATGCGTAACGATGCCGTGCCCGGCCACCATGATTTCGCCCATCTCCTCGAGACGGAAGACGACTTTCGGTTCGATTCGGGCCATGTGGACCGGATAGTCGAGAGCAATATCACGCTCGCCCCGGATTACCCGGCTGCGATAGTCTTCAGGGGGGAAAGGCCGCCCAGCGCGATAGAGGTGGGTTCTGAGCGCGCTGTCTGCGCCTCCGAGCGCCGCGCGTGGCGCAAACATGTTGAAGCGTGGAGCAGTGATGACCGGCACAGTCCAATCGAGCTCAGCGAAACTGTCGGTTGCCAGATGCCAGAATTCATCGCCGTCGATTTGCAGTACGATATCGGCGTCCCGGGCGCGCACCTGTGCGAATAATGCGGCATACCACTGGGACAGCTCGATTTCTGCGTCTCGCGCATAGGCGAGGACCGTCAGCGGCACCCCCTCGTCGGTCAGGGTCCGCAGAATGTCCGCCGTCGCGTCGGCCGATCCGTGATCCAAGATCACGAAGTGATCGACACCCAGGCGGGCGTGATGTCGGATATTCGCCTCGATGACATCGCCTTCGTCACGGATCATCATGATGGCTGCAACGCGCGGTCGTTCGGTTTCCGTCGTCACCTTCGCAGCTCCAATGCCTCGGAGAGGGGCGTCAGGGGATCGAAAGCCTTGATCCGTTCGAAGGCCGCCTCGGCCTTGGCACGGCGGCGTTCGGGGGCGAGAAGCCAAGCCTGGGCCACCGCGCCAGGATCCTCGTCCGCCGTCCAATAGGCGCACAGCCCGTCAAGCTCCGGTTGGGCAACCGACGGCATCTCGGACAAGACGAACGTACGCAGATGCGCCATCTCCACCAGCCTCATGGGGCCGATGTGGCCGAAGGGCGGCGCACGCCCCAGGATGAGGACGATCTTCGCCCGCGCGGCGCGGGCATTGCGCAGAAACAGCGGCGTGACCTGCGAGGGGGTTTGCACCAGCACCGGCACGATGCGTTCGATGCGCCGCAGAACCGCGGCGCGATGCGCATCGACATTGCCGAAAAAATAGATCTCGATCGTTTTGTCGCCTTCGCCAAGCACGCCATCCGGTTCGAAGGCTTCCACGTAACCGGGCATGATATGCCGCGAAAAAACCCCCAAACGCGCCATGGCGCGCACGCTGTCGTCGAAATACGATAAGAAGAATCGACACCGATCCAGAAATCGCCGGGCCCGATCGGCAAAAAGCCAAGATGTCTCCGGCTTGAAATTCACCATTCCGGCTGCGATATATTCAACATCGAATATTCCGTATTCGTATGGAGAGTCAGCGATATTTTCAAGTTCCTCTGGAGTAATGTATTGTAGTCCAGTTATTATATTTATTGCATTGCGCTCAAACGAGCGCGGTTCGATTGTCACCACATGGCCGATCTTGCTCAGCCAATGATGAAGGCTCGTGTAGATATCCTCCTTCATGATGGTCCACTGCGGCGTGCGGTCGAACACCACGATATGAACACGCGACATGCGTCTGATTTTTCTCTATTCGACGATAAAATAGCCAGGGCCATTCAGGAAGGGGACCCGCCGCAGAGCCAAGCCGTTCAGTCCAAAGACCTCACGCAGGGCCGTCGTCTCTCCGGGGAAGCCGGCATCGTTGATCTCGTCCAAGACAACGACACTGCCCCGGGCGAGCCGAGGCCTAAGCACCGACAAGGCATCCCGGGTCGGGCTGAACAGATCCATGTCGAAATAAGCCAGAGCGACAATCGTTTCCGGATGAGCCGTTAAATATGGCGGCAGAGTTTCCCGCACATCGCCGGTCACAATTTCGAATTTGCGCTTGTGCGCCAGCGGTGCCATCGCCTCGCGCGCAGCGAGCACGCGTTCGAGGTAAGTATCGTAGCCGCGCGTGGTGCGCACGTTGCCCGGGCGGGCGTAGACGCTGTCGCCATCCTCGACAGCGACGTCGACGAATCCCGTGAAGGTGTCGAAGCCGATGATCCGACGGGAGTAGTGTGTCGGCTCGTAAAGGGTGCGCAGATTCAAGAAGAAGGAAAGATTTTGCCCCCAACGGCAGCCGAGCTCCATGACGACGCCGGGCACGCCAAGGATCAGGCGGTAAACATGATCCATGAAAAGCGCGCGTCCCAAGGCCAAGTGGTCCATGTGGAGGCCGAGGTTGTCGAGGCGTTCATTTTCCGGGATCGGCGAGCCGTTGAATAGATTCGTCAGTTCAGATCGCGCGGCCTGCTCGCTCTCGCTCAGCGCACGTGTGAAGCCGAGCAGGTCGTCTTGTTCGCGGTTCATGGATGCCTACCTCCTGCCAGGGCTTGGTATCGAGGGATATAGACATGATCTAAGCAAAATATCTTTCTAGTACTTATCTATCTTATTATCGAACCCCTGCCGACTCTTGAAGCATATAGAAGCCTTTTGTGAATCAATCAGGGATTTGCACCTATGAGCCTTAGAAATCAACATCTTTGTTACACTACGATAGACCAATTATATAATACTATCTACAAAGATCTTTACTCAGATATACATAGTAAATTGCAAGAAAACCTAAAGATACTATTCACACGCTCGGAAATAATAGCGATAACGCCCGGCATGAAAATCTAAGACACACTATGGGAACAGGCCTTCCCAGACTCATCCGGGCCATTCGACGTAGATCGAAGGCTGAGAGGGAGACGTGCACCTTAAAGATCGGGGCCGCTAGCCGTCGCTCCAGATGGCCGATTGTCAGCGGGCACAAAATCCAACACGTGGCACGCCCACCAGCGATACGGCGCCCCGGCAATCAAACGACTGATCAACTGTAAATTGGGTGTGCTGTCGTCCTCTCGCTCGCTCGACCGCTCATGAAAGATGTGAAAGCGCCCGCGTCGATATTCGCAAGCCGTTACCGTCCAGTGGGAGCGCGTGGCACGCACCGCGGTCCACGCGCCCCGCGCCAGGGGCACCCGGCATGGGCCGGGGAGATCGATCATGATCGCTGATCCTGTGGCGACAGTACGATCCACAACGATGACAACATCCTCGCCGGCGCGAAGCCTCCGATAGACATCTCGGACATTTTGCGTGCTGAGCATCATCTCACCGCCATTTGTGCAAAGACACAAATTGCGATTTATGCACCGGTGAATTTTGCCAATCCAAGGAGATAGGCCGGGTATTCTGTCATAGATATCTGATGTGATCCAATGCGTTTTACTGCCGCTTTTCGCCAGCCACGCCACCGCAGGATAGAGCGAGCCGTAGTGAAACATAAAGTGGACCGTGCCACGCCGACATGCAGTGTGGCGGTCCGCGGTCTCGCCCCGAGACGGAGCGGGCGGTAGGCTGTCCGCCAGGCGCGGCAGAGCGAGCCCCTCCCACTCCGCCCGCGAAAAGTGGATATACCGCCCCACGAGCCAGACGAGCCGACGCCACGGCGGTTGTTCAGGCGCCAGACGGAACAAGGACCGCCAGGCCATGGGGCGAACCGAATAGCGGCCTGTTCCGCTCGACAACCAATCATAACCCAGGCCGGCATGAATAACGCCGCGAACCGTTGCCCAGCCGCGCCCAAGACGAAGGGGAAGATGATGCGCGACCAACATCAACACCGCGGCATCAAGCGCGACGAATGTCCCCTGGATCCAGCGACGCATTCAGCCTCTCTCCTCGAATTGCCCAAGACTTGCCGCACACGCACCGGCCGCGCATGTCGTAAGGATGTTTGGCGCAGAATGTATGACGAGGAAATGGGATCAAACCGAGCACGTTGTATTGATAATATAAGATCCATCGATCACAGACAACGGAATGTCTTTCGGTATCTTTCATCGTTTATAAAGACCATTGGCCTTTCGCTTGTTCAGGGTATGGCCTCGCACAATTCTCTAGAATCTGTCCATGGGCCCAACACAAGGGACTATTTCCTTGTCATCTAACGAATTATACTGATCTTAGATAAGAATCCCCTACCGCCGGCGTTCGAATCCTCGGGGCAGGGGCGCGCAACCGGCCCCCCGGGCGCCGATCCCCCCGCCGCGATTGCCATGCGTCGCGGACGCTCCGATTTGACCTGACCGTATCGGGTAGGCCAGTCAGGTTCGGAACGAGAGATCGCCATGTTCCGTACCCTGATGACTGCGCGGCGCTTCGCGCCACTGTTCTGGTGCCAGTTCTTCTCGGCGTTCAACGACAATTTCCTGAAGAACGCGCTGGCCTTCCTGATCCTGTTCGGGATCAGCGGCGAGGCCGATGCCCATGCCGGCGTCCTGGTGACGCTGGCGAGCGCGGTCTTCATCGGGCCGTTCTTCATCCTGTCGGGCCTCGGCGGCCAATGGGCCGACCGGTACGACAAGGCGCTGATGGCCCGCCGGCTCAAGTTCGCGGAGATCTTCGCGGCCGGCACCGCGGTGCTGGGCTTCCTGCTCCATTCCGTGCCGGTGCTGTTCGTGGCGCTCGGCCTGTTCGGGACGATCGCGGCCCTGTTCGGCCCGATCAAGTACGGCATCCTTCCGGATCACCTGCGCCGCGAAGAATTGCCCGCCGGCAACGCGCTGGTGGAGGCGGCGACCTTCCTGGCGATCCTGCTCGGGACGATCGCGGCCGGGGCCGCATCGGCGATGGGCGGGTCCGGGCTGCTGTTCGGCGCCCTCGTGATGGGCTTCGCCGTCCTGTGCTGGCTCTCGGCCCGGATGATCCCGGCGACCGGGGAGGGGGCGCCGGACCTGCGGGTCGATCCGAACGTCGCCCGCTCGACCCTGTCGCTGCTGCGCGACCTCCGGGCCGACACGCGCCTGTGGCGCGGCTCGCTGATCGTGAGCTGGTTCTGGCTGGTCGGCGTGGTGGTGCTCTCGCTCCTGCCCGTGCTGGTGCGCGACGCCTTCAACGGCACCGAGACCGTGATCACGCTGCTGCTCGCGCTGTTCTCCATCGGCATCGCCCTGGGCTCGGGGTTGGCCTCGTGGCTCGCGAGCGGCCGGATCGTGCTGCTGCCGACGCCCGCCGGCGCGGTGCTGATGGGCCTGTTCGGCCTCGACCTCGCCTGGACGATCGGACACCTGCCGGCGCCGCCCGCGGATCCGATCGGCCCGCTCGGCCTCCTCCGGACCGGCCACGGCCTGCGCACCGGGATCGACTTCCTGGGGCTCGCGATCTCCGGCGGCCTCTACATCGTCCCGTCCTTCGCGGCGGTGCAGGCCTGGGCCGAGAAGGCGATGCGGGCGCGGATCATCGGCGCGGTCAACGTCATGACGGCGGCCTTCATGGTGGCCGGAACGCTGGCGCTCGCCGCGCTCCAGGCGGCCGGTCTTTCCATCGCGAGCCTGCTCGCGCTCGTCGCGGTGCTGAACCTGATCGTCGGCGCGATCGTGTTCGCGATCCTGCCGACCAGCCCGTTCCGCGACGCCCTGTCGATCCTGTTCCGGGCCTTCTACCGGCTGGAGGTGCGCGGCTTCGACAACATCGCGGCGGCCGGGCCGAACGCCATCATCGCCCTGAACCACGTCTCGTTCCTCGACGCGCCGCTCGCCCTCTCGCTCCTCGATCAGGAGCCGGTCTTCGCGGTCGACAGCGGGATCGCGCAGCGCTGGTGGGTACGGCCGTTCCTGCGCGTCACCAAGGCGATGCCGCTCGACCCGACGCGCCCGCTCGCGACGCGGACGCTGATCAACGCGGTCAAGGGCGGCGAGACCCTGATCATCTTCCCCGAGGGGCGGCTCACCGTCACCGGCAGCCTGATGAAGGTCTATGACGGCGCCGGGCTGATCGCCGACAAGTCCGGCGCGATGGTCGTGCCGGTGAAGATCGACGGGCTGGAGCGCACCACCTTCTCGCGCCTGTCGCGGCGGCAGGTCAGCCGCAAGTGGTGGCCGAAGGTGACCGTGACGGTGATGCCGCCGGTGCGCCTCACCGTCGATCCCGCCCTCAAGGGCAAGGCACGGCGGCAGGCGGCGGGGGCGGCCCTCTACGGGATCATGTCGGATCTCGTGTTCCGCACCGCCGCCATCGACCGCGGCCTGATGGCGGCTCTGATCGAGGCGGGCGACCTCCACGGCTGGCGCCGCAACGCCCTGGAGGACCCGGTCGGCGGGCGCCTCAGCTACGGCCGGCTCGTGATGGGCGCCAACATCCTGGGCCGCAAGCTGATGCCGCTGGCGCCCGTGGGCGGCCGGATCGGCGTCATGCTGCCGAACGCCAACGGCGCCGCGGTGACGCTGTTCGCGCTCGCCTCCGCCGGCCGGGTGCCGGCGATGATCAATTTCTCGGCGGGTGCCGCCAACGTGCTCTCGGCCTGCCGGGCGGCGGAGGTCAGCAAGGTCCTGACCTCGCGCGCGTTCATCGAGAAGGGGCGGCTCGGGCCGCTGATCGAGGCGATTCGCGGCTCCGTGGAGTTGATCTACCTGGAGGACGTGCGGGCCGGCATCACGACCGGGGACAAGATCCGCGGCTTCCTCAGCCCCCGCCGCCCCCTGGTGGCGCGCTCCGGCGAGGATCCGGCCGCGGTCCTGTTCACCTCGGGCAGCGAGGGCACGCCGAAGGGCGTCGTGCTGGCCAACCGCTGCATGCTCGCCAACGTGGCGCAGGTCGCGGCCCGGATCGATTTCGGGCCGATGGACAAGGTGTTCAACGTCCTGCCGGTGTTCCACGCCTTCGGGCTCACGGCCGGGCTGGTCCTGCCCCTGGTCTCGGGGGTGCCGGTCTACCTCTACCCGTCGCCGCTGCATTACCGGATCGTGCCGGAGCTGATCTACGGCTCGAACAGCACGGTCCTGTTCGGGACCGACACGTTCCTCACGGGCTATGCCCGCGCCGCCCATTCCTACGACCTGCGCTCGCTGCGCTACGTCGTGGCCGGCGCCGAGGCCGTGAAGGAGACCACCCGGAAGACCTGGGCGGAAAAGTTCGGGCTGCGCATCCTGGAGGGCTACGGCGTCACCGAGTGCGGGCCGGTGGTGGCGCTCAACACGCCGATGTTCAACCGCTTCGGCACGGTCGGGCGGATCCTGCCGGGCATCGAGACGCGGCTGGAGCCGGTGCCGGGGATCGAGGAGGGCGGCCGCCTCTCGGTGAAGGGCCCCAACATCATGCTGGGCTACCTGCGCGCCGAGAAGCCCGGGGTGCTGGAGCCGCCGCCCGGCGGCTGGCACGACACCGGCGACATCGTGGCGATCGACGCGATGGGCTTCGTGACGATCAAGGGCCGGGCGAAGCGCTTCGCCAAGATCGCGGGCGAGATGGTGTCGCTCGCCGGCATCGAGGCGCTGGCGGCCGAGCTCTGGCCCGACCGCCTGAGCGCGGTGGCGGCGGTGCCGGACTCGCGCAAGGGCGAGCGCCTGATCCTGTTCACGCAGGCGAAGGACGCGACGCGATCCGCCTACCAGAGCTTCGCCAAGGGCCGCGGCGCCTCCGACGTCGCGATCCCCGCCGAGGTGGTGGTGGTCGAGGCGATCCCGATGCTCGGCACCGGCAAGATCGATCAGGTTGCGGTCACCAAGCTGGCGCTGGAGCGGGCCAAGGAATCCGCCGCGGCCTGAGAGGGCGCCCACACCGGACCGGAACCGTCACGCCGCATCACCCAAACGGAGGATGCGACAACCCCTGGTATGCATTGGTATCACGAATACAGTCCCGATTCGATCGAGAGAGGCGATCGAGCCACCGGGCTGGATGTCGTCGTCGCGGATTGCATCGAGAGGGGCAGATCATGGCGAAGGAGGGACACGTTCCGGCTTGGTTGGCGAGACGGACGTATTTCAAGCGCGTCGGGCGCTGGCTGAAGCCCGGCAGGACCCGTGGACCCGAATCGGGTCCCGAGGCCGCGGCGGCGCCGTTCGCGTTGAACGTGGTGCCGTTTCCGGTCCGGATCGATCGGCCGGAACGGCCCGACTTCACGGATCGGCGCAGCATCGGCATGGCGTAACCGGGAACGCGGGGGCGGACGCGTCCGAACGAAAGCGCGCAGCCGTGCCCGATGGCAACACGATCGGGCACGGCTCGCGGCCGGGCTTGCCTGCGCGGTAGGAACCGGGAATCCTGCGCGCCGGAGAGCGGATCCGGACCTCGGAGGAGACGTGCCGCAGGACGGGCTCGACGCCGATGGAGGGGGAGCCCGGGCGCGGCGCGTGTTCCCGCCTGCCGGCCTCATGGCGGCCGTCCTGGCCGTGGGGGCGGGCCTGTCGGCGGTCGGCCTCGGCACCGTCTGGCTCTACGCCGCGGCACTGCCCCCCCTCGACCTCGCCCCCGCTGCGGCGCGCTCCACCGTGGTGCTCGACCGATCCGGCACGCTGCTGCGCCCCTTCGCGACCGCGGACGGGCGCTGGCGCCTGCCGGTCACCGCGGAGGCGGTCGATCCGCGCTTCCGGGCGATGCTGCTCGCCTACGAGGACCGCCGCTTCGCGCATCATCCCGGCATCGACCCGGCGGCCCTGCTGCGGGCCGCGGGTCAATGGCTGACGCGGGGGCGCATCGTCTCGGGCGGCTCGACCCTGTCGATGCAGGTGGCCCGCCTGGTCGAGCCGCGGCGCGAACGCTCCCTCGACGCCAAGCTCCGGCAGATGGTGCGCGCCGTGACGCTCGAACGGCGCCTGGGCAAGCCCGGGATGCTCGACCTCTACCTCGCCCTCGCCCCCTATGGCGGCCCGCTGGAGGGCGTCCGGGCGGCGAGCCTCGCCTATTTCGGGCGGGAGCCCGCGCGGCTGACGGCGGCGCAGGCCGCGCTCCTCGTCGCCCTGCCGCAATCCCCCGAGGCGCGCCGGCCCGACCGCTTCCCGGACCGCGCCCGCGCCGCCCGCGACCGCGTGCTGGACATCGCCAGCGCCCGGGGCGTCCTGACCGAAGCGGAGGCCGAGGCCGCCAAGGCGGAGCCGGTTCCGACCGGGCGAAAACCCTTCCCGATGCTCGCCGCGCACGCCGCCGAGGAGGCGATCGCGGCCGATCCGACGAACCCGGCGATCCGCCTCGCCATCGACGCGCCGTTGCAGGCGCGGCTGGAGGCGCTGGCGGCGGAACGCGCCGCCGCGGCCGGCCCCGACCTCTCGGCCGCGATCCTCGTCCTCGACAACCGGGACGGGCGCATCCTCGCCCAGGTGGGCAGCGCCGGCTACCTGGATGCGACCCGGCGCGGCGCGATCGACATGACGCTGGCGATCCGCTCGCCCGGCTCCGCCCTGAAGCCGTTCGTCTACGCGATGGCGTTCGAAGATGGTCTGGCCCATCCCGAGACGCTGCTGGAGGACCGCCCGACGCGCTTCTCAGCGAGCTACGCCCCGGAGAATTTCGACCTGACCTTCCAGGGCACGGTCACGGCCCGGCGGGCGCTGCAACTGTCGCTCAACGTGCCCGCGGTGGCGCTGATGGAGGCGGTCGGCCCGGCGCGCTTCATCGCGCGGCTGCGCGCGGCCGGCGCCGGGATCCAGCTGCCGCGCGAGGCGGCGCCCGGCCTGCCGGTGGCGCTCGGCGGCCTCGGCATCACGCTGACCGACCTCGCGCGGCTCTATGCCGGCCTCAGTCGCGGCGGCACGCTGCCCGACCTCCTGCGCCACGCCGAGGCGGCGCCGGGATCCGGGCATCGGATCGCCGGCCGGGTGGCGGCTTGGTACGTCGCCGACATCCTGCGCGGCACGCCGCCGCCGGAGAACGCGCTTCCGAACCGCATCGCCTACAAGACCGGCACCTCCTACGGCTACCGCGACGCCTGGGCGGCCGGGTTCGACCGGCGCGTGACCGTGGCGGTCTGGGTCGGCCGGCCGGACGGGGCGGCGGTTCCGGGCCTCGTCGGACGGATCGTCGCGGCCCCGATCCTGTTCGATGCCTTCGCGCGCCTCGGCGGCGACCCCGAGCCAATCTCCCGTCCCGCCGACACCCTGATGGCGGAATCCGGCAGCCTGCCGCCGCCGCTGCAGCGGCTCGGTCGGGACATGGCCGGCGCACCGGGCCCGACCGTGCGGATCGCCTATCCTCCGGATGGCGCACGAATCGACCTCGGTCTGACACCCGGCGGGCACGGCCGCGACGGCGCGGCCGGGGCGCCGGGGCTCGCCCTCAAGGCTTCGGGCGGGGTCCCGCCGCTCACGTGGCTGATCGATGGTCAGCCGGTCGCACACGCGCTTCGGCACCGCGCCGAATGGATTCCGCAAGGCGCCGGCTTCGTCCGTATCTCCGTCCTCGATGCAACGGGCGCGAGTGACAGCGTTGCGGTCCGGCTCGAATAGCCGGACACGGTCGATCGATTGCAACGCGGAAGCTTGGCCGCACCGAAGTTTTGCATGAATTTGCACTATCGGGCGCAGAAATATTCATACGGAGATTCATCGGTCATCAACGAATAGGAGCATAAACACGCCTTCGTGAGGTTCATGATGGCGTGGAAGGTCGGCGCCGCAGTTGCGGCGATTCTCGGATTCGTCGGTGTGGGTGTCGGGGTCGGCAGCGGCCCCGATCCGCGCCGCGCCGGCTGGCGCGAGACCTATCGCCCGCCCGCCGAGATCCCGTTCCCCGCCGGCAACCCGTACTCGGCCGCCAAGGCCGAGCTCGGCCGGCGCCTGTTCTTCGATCCGATCCTGTCCGGCGACCGGACCCGGGCCTGCGCGACCTGCCACGTCCCGGACCTCGCCTGGGCCGACGGACGCGCCCGCGCGGCGACGCGCGAGCAGGGCGACATGGACCTGCGCACGCCGACGGTCCTGAACGTCGCCTGGCAGGACGGCCCGCTCGGCTGGGACGGCAAGTTCCCGACGCTCGAATCGGTCTCCGCGATGCCGATCACGGCACCGGGCAACATGAACCTGCCGATGAACGAGGCCCTGTCCCGGCTCTCCGGCGACCCGGATTACGTCGCCGCCTTCACGAGCGCGTTCAGCGATCCGGCGATCACCCGCGAACGGCTGGAGGCCGCGCTCGCCACCTTCGAGCGCCTGATCGTGACCGAGCCGGCCCCGTTCGATCGGTGGATCGCCGGCCAGGAGGACGCCATCGCCGAGCCGGCCAAGCGCGGCTTCGATCTGTTCAACGGGCGGGCGGGCTGCGCCAACTGTCATTCCGGCTGGTCGTTCACCGACAACTCGTTCCACGACATCGGCGTCGGTTCGGGGACCGATATCGGACGTGGCCGCTTCAAGCCGACCTCGGTCGCGCTGCGCTACGCCTTCAAGACACCGACCCTCCGGGAGGTCGGCCAGCGCGGTCCCTACATGCACGATGGATCGGTGCCGAACCTCGAAGCCGTGATCGATCTCTACGACCGCGGTGGGATCGAGCGTCCGAGCCGCTCCCGGCTGATCAAGCCGCTCCATCTGACGGCCGCGGAGCGGAGCGATCTCCTGGCCTTCCTGGCGACGCTGTCGGCGCGCACGGAGCGCGACCTCGTGACCGCCGCGTTCTCGGCCCGGCCGCCGGCGCCGTGACGTCGCCGCTTCAGCGGCCGGGGTCCGGCCCGCGCGGGATCCGCCCCGTGCCGCGGGGATCGTAGGAATCCTGCGCGGCGGCATTGCGCGCCCCGTTGACGGCGCTGCCGCTGGAGAGGTTGAGGACCGTGCCGAGGGTCCAGGCGCAGGTGACGAGGCAGAGGGCCACGGCACCAAGCAGGCCGTAGGTCAGCAGCCTGTTGCGGCGCATATCCTTCGTGACCGTCTGGATCAGGTCGCGGTTGTCTTCGGCGAGCGTGTTCCGGGCGGCCACCAACTCATTGTACATGTTGGTGATCGCGTTGGTGGACATGTACACGAGCAGCAGGTGGACGACGAAGTCGTCGTCCGTCGTCGTGTTCAGGGCGGCCGCGATCCGCACCGCGAGCTGACGCTCCCAGGGCTGAAGATCGCGGCCGTGGACCGACCGGTAGAACCGCTCGAGGTTGGTCACGGCCGGAGCGCATCCCGCCAAACTTGGTGGAAGTTGCGCCGGAGGCGGCGGCCCTCAACGCGCAGGCGCATCGGCGCCGTGTTGGCCAGCGTCTGCCAGGTCATGTTCTGTACGCGCAGGGCCTCGATCAGGCGCTCGCCGATCTTCTCGATCTCGATCACCCGGAAATTCGGCTGCTTGCGCAGGGCTTTCACGAGGTCGGCGGATTCGAGGTAGTCGAAATTGGTCGCCTGCGCGGTGTTCTTCGCCAGGATCGCGCGGTCGCACTCGATCAGCATCGGCTTGAGTTCGCGCAGGACATCGAGGGCGGTCGGATCGACGGCACCGGCCGCGACGACCACGGCGAGGCGGATGTTCGACTCCCGGCAGCTCTCCACGATGATCTCGGCGCAGCGGCGGGTCGTCTCGGTGTCGCCGGCCGGGAAATCGACCACCACGAAGCGCTCGGCGGCCTCGATCACGTGCTCGATCATGTCCTGGCACAGGGTCGGGTCGACGCGGCCGGTGCTGTCCTCCGCGCGCAGGCGCTGACGGAAGCAGGTGATGTCGGGCCGGCGCGGCACGAAGCTATCGCTGCCGGGGTTGGTTTCCTGCATTAAAGCTGTGTGGAAATGGCGGTTGGCCGGATCGGTGTCGATCGCCAGGACCGGACCGACCTCGGCGCAGAGATCGGCGACCTGAAGCGCGATCGTCGTCTTGCCGACACCGCCCTTGCCGCCCAGGCAGAGGATCAGGATCTTCGCCGCCGAACCGAGAAGGTCGCGCTGGATCAACTGGACCTCGTCCGGCCCGTACCAGGGCTGAACCTTGGTCTGCGTTTCGTCACTCATGAAATGTCTCCTTGCTGATGGATCGAGCGGCCGCCGCGCGCCGGGGCGCCGGGGAACCGTCCCGCGGGGGATGTCAGGATCGATGCGGTGCACCCGGGACCGGCCCCGGGGGCGGATTGCCGTCAGGGGGCCGTTTCGGTCATCTCCGAGCCGCCGGCCCTGCGCAGACGACGGATGGCCGACCGCGGTGATTCGCCCGGAGGGCCTGCGGGCGAGCGATGAGCCACCCCGCGCGGCGGTTCAGAGTGTCGCGCGGCCGCTGGGGATCGACAGGTGTGTCGGGCCTCGGAATGGCGTCCCTCCCCATCGCATGCACCCTGTCACTCGGCCCCTGCCTCGGCGGAACAGCCTCACCGGCATCGCCCCGGGCTCAGGCCAGCCAAGACAACGCGCGCGCTCACGCAAGTTGCAATCCCAAGCCTTGCGTTTTCCGCAGGCTTCTTCCCGCTACAGCCTAAACATTAACGAATCAATCTCGCGTCATACCTCGTATTGTTGCTAAATACATCCTCTACATCTATTTCACGATAGGGCAACAATGCGTTTTATTATTGCATTCTATATGTATTTTATGCCATAATATTAGAAGATAGAATTGTTGCCCCACGGCGAACCGACCCGGTGCCGAGATCAGCGGCGTCAGGGCAGGAACCGGATCTGCGAGACTAGGGGGGATAGCGCAAGGCGAGACGTGCCCGGCACGACTCGGCGGCATCGAAGACTGCCGATTGTGCAGCGATCCGAACCAGCAACCAAGAACACGGGCAGTCCGCGCCGGGTCGCCGGAGGACTGAAGTCCGTCGTGCGGTGCAGCCCGAACGCGATGCGATGCGACCTAAGCGCAATCCACAGCGTTAACCGTTCGCTCATATTCGTTAACAAACCGTTGGCTAAAATGCGCGCTATATATTTAAGTCCTTCGGTAACCACGGTGTCGTTGCGCCGCGACGAGGGCTCAATGCCAATACCCAACAAGAAGCTGGTTCCGGTCGCCCGCGCCCTCGGTATAACCGGCCCCCTGATTCTCGCCGGGACAAGCGCCGCCGAGGCGCACGTCAAGTGGTTCTGCGCCTACGACGTGGCCGGGCAGCCGCAGGGTCTCGAGCAGGTGCTCTGCCTCAACTTCGAATGGCTCACCGGCCTCGCGCTGCTCTGCCTGACATTCGGCTGCCTGGCCGAAGGCACGCCCCTGGGCGGCGCGCTGCTCAACGCCCTCGACCGCGTCACGACACGGATCCGCACCGATACCGAGTTGCTGGTCCGCGCCACGCTGGGCTTCTTCCTCGTGTCGCTGTTCGACCTCGGCGGCATCATCCTGACGCCCGAGCTGAAGACAGACGTGACCTGGATCCCGTGGCTCCAGCTCGCGCTGGCCGGCTGCCTGATCTGGCGCCGCACGATGCCGATCACCGGCCTCGGCCTCGTCTTCCTGTTCAGCTACGCGACCGCGCAATACGGGGTGTTCCACCTCGCCGACTACCCGATCTTCCTCGGGATCGCCGTCTACCTGATCGCCCAGGGTGTCGGCGTGAAGCCCTTCGACATCCGTCCCCTGGACATCGTCCGCTGGGCCGCCGCGATCACGCTGATGTGGGCCTCGATCGAGAAGTGGGCCTATCCGGAATGGTCGGCGCCGCTGCTCGCCGCCAAGCCGCAGATGACCATGGGCGCGACGCCCGAACTGTTCATGCAGGCCGCGGGCGTCATCGAATTCACCCTCGCCTTCGCGTTGATCTGGACGCCGCTCGTCCGCCGCTGCGCGGCGATCATCCTGGCGGCGATCTTCGTCTCGGCGATCGTCGAGTTCGGCAAGGTGGACGCGATCGGCCATTCCGGCATCATCGTGGTGCTGCTGGCGATCGCCGCCGACGATGTCCGGGTCCCGGTGCGGGCCCGGCAGGTGCTCCTGGCGCCGGCCTGGTACGGCGCGGCGCTCGCGATCTTCCTGTTCCTCTACTACGCGGGCCACGCCGCCCTGTTCGGCGACCCCGGAACCCTGCCGGTCATCTGACGGCCCTCTTCACGACGCCCGACGTCATCGCGCCGCCAGCAGAGGCGCGATGACGTCGGTGAGGCCGTTGATCAGGATCTGCGTGCCGACGCAGAGCAGCAGGAAGGCGAACAGGCGCCCGACCACCCGGGCGCGGGCCGGGCCGATCAGCGCGACGACCCGGTCGGCCGAGGCGTAGAGCAGGGCGACCGTGACGGCGACCACGAGCGCCGCCAGCGTGACGCCGAGGTAGAACCCGGCCCGCTCGGCGTAAGCCGCGGGCCTGTTCGCGCCCAGGGTGATCGCCACCGCGATCGTACCCGGCCCGGTGGTGAACGGCAGGGTCAGCGGGAAGAAGGCGATCTCCGAGAGCGCCGCGGGCGCCGGCTCGGATGAGGCCGCGGCGCTCCGGCCGGCCGAGCCCGAGGCTTCGGCCTGCTTGCGCGCCTCGCGCGCCTCCGGCCGGTTGAGTTGGGTCCAGGCCGACGACATCACCACCAGCCCGCCCGCGATGCGCAGGGCCGCCAGGGTGACGCCGAAGAAGTTGAGGATCGGCGTCCCGGCCCAGAGCGCGCCCAGCATCACCAAAGCCGCGTAGACGCCGATCCGGCGCGACAGCAGCACGCGCTCGGCGTGGCTGTAGGCGCCCGCCACCTGGGCGAAGATGAAGGCGCCGCCGATCGGGTTGACGATCGCGACCAGGCCCGAAAGGGCGAGCAGGAACTGCTGGACGGTGAAATCGAGGCTCATGGGGACCGGTTTCGAAAGGGCGAGACCCAGCCCTTTTAAGGTGTTTGGGCTGCCAGAACCCTGGCCGTTGCGACGTGGTTTCTGCTGGCGGGCTTGGGTTTTCTGCGGGATCTTTGGGTTTTCGCCGGCGGACCGCCACGCACCCGGGGTCGATCTTGCGGGCCAAGCTCAGCAGGCGCTCGGCCAGGACGGGTGGGTCGGCCGCACCGCAGGCCGTCCAGTGCTCCGGGGGCAGAGCAATCAGCAGGCCTTCGTAGCCGCCGCGGATCTGCAAGACGAGATGATACAGGGAGATCTTGGGCGCCGCCTGCGCGGAGATCTTGGGCGCCGCCTGCACGGCGGGCTTCGCGGCGGGGGTGTGCACCTGCTCCACGCAGCGCTCGATCAGCGCCAGGACGTTGTAGGCCAGCAGGGCCACACCGAACCCGAACAGCGCCGCACGGGGATGACCCAGGCTGGGGATCTCACTGCGCAGCACGCCCTCCAGGCGCTGGAACAGGCCCTCGATGCGCCAGCGGTCCCGATAGACCTGTGCGATCTGGGCTGCGCTCACCGAGGCCGGCAGGTTGCTCCACAGCCGCAGAACCCGATCGGCCGCCTGGGTCGGCTGCGTCAGGGTAAGTTCGATCCGCCGCCAGGTCGGGGCGTGATCGGGGGGCCGGGGCCTGATCGGGATCGGCCCCGGCGGGGGTGATAGCCTGCTCGCGCAGGCGGCCGGTCTTGGTCCGGCCGGCCATGCGCCAGGGGCCGGCATTTCGCAGGCGGGGATGCGTGGCGTGCTCGCGCACCACGAACCCGGCCCCGGCCGCATCCCAACCGCGCAACAGCCCTCCGGGACAGAAGTGTCGGTCGCCGACCCAGACCTGTCCCGGACCGGCCCTGTCCAACAGGGGCGCAGCCAGGACCCGCTCGTGCGTGAAGGCGTCCTCGCCCGCCACGAGATCGGTCACCAAGCCGCTGTCAGGATCGTAGACCACCATCGCCAGCCCCGGCAGCGCCGCGCCCCGGCACTCGCGCAGCGCCTTCAGGCGCTTGTGGCTGGCCGGCAGATGGTTGCCGTCGATCACCCGCAGCGCGTAGCCCGGCAGGCGGGCCGGCCTCGCCCCCAGCTCCGCCAGAACCGGGCCGAGCCGCTCGGCGCTGGCGCGCACCAGCGCCCCCAGCAGGGCCGGATCCGTGCGCTTGAGCTTGTCGTACAGCGCCGGCAGCGACACCGGCAGAGGCCCCGCCTGCCGGGCCGCCGCGTGCAACGAGGGCCGCAAGCCGACCGCCACCAGCATCATCAGCTCGACCACCGTCGAGAACAGCAACTCACGCTCGTACTGGCGCTGGCGATGGGCTGCGAACACCGCATCGAGCCACGCCGCCGGAAACGCCTGCTCCAGAAGCGTCCGCGCCATCACACTGGCCGGCGCCTGGTGCTCGAACCGCTCCAGAACGGCCGACCAGACACACCCCAATCCGTCCGATGATCCTGTCATCCCAACGACTTGGGCACACAACAAACACCTTAGAAGGGCTGGGCTGAAGCCCTTTGGAAACCCGGGATCGCGGGTCGAACAGGCCTTCAGGGCCGGCGGCCGAGCAGGATGATCGCGGTGCCGACGAGGCAGACCGCACCCCCCGTAAGGTCCCAGCGATCCGGCCGCTGGCCCTCCGTGAGCCACATCCAGAGGATCGAGGCAGCGATGTAGACGCCGCCATAGGCCGCGAAGGCTCGCCCCGCCGCCGGGCTGTCCACCAGGGTCAGCAGGAAGGCGAACAGCACGAGCGAGGCGAGGCCCGGCAGCATCCACAGAGGCGAGCGTCCGAGCCGGAGCCAGGACCAGAACGCGAAGCATCCGGCGATCTCCGCGAGGGCGGCGCCGGCATAGGCGAGGAGGGTCATGGATCGAGCTTGGCATGGCGCCCCGTGCGAGGCGAGCTTTGGGCCTGAACGGCGGCCCGCGTTAAGTCTCCGGCAAGGCTGATCCGGTCGATTGGCCCCATGAGCGCACCCGTGACCCAGGACGATTGTCTGCTGTTTCCCGGCGACGCGCGCCTGCGCGCCGTGGTCCTGGCGTGGCTCGACGGGTTGGCGCGCGAGCGGCGGATGTCGCCCAACACCGTCGAGGCCTATGGGCGCGACCTGCGCCAGTTCCTCCGGCATCTCGCGGGACGGCTCGGCACGCCGACCATCCCGATGCTGGTCGCCCTGAAGGTGCGCGACATCCGCGCTTTCATGGCGGCGCGCCGGGCCGACGAGGTCTCCGGGCGCTCGCTGATGCGCATGCTGGCGGGCCTGCGCTCCTTCGCGCGCTTCCTGGAGCGCGAGGGTCACGGCACCGTCTCGGCGCTCGGCGGCGTGCGCTCGCCAAAGGTCCCGCGGCGGCTGCCCCGGCCGCTGCCGGTCTCCGCCGCGGTCGCGCTCACCGATACCGGGATCCGCGCCGGCGAGGAGCGCGAGCCCTGGATTCTCGCCCGCGACGCCGCCGTGCTGGCCCTGCTCTACGGCGCCGGCCTGCGCATTTCGGAGGCCCTCGGCCTCACCCGCCGCGACGCCCCGCTGCCGGGCGTCGATCAGGTCACGGTGCTGGGCAAGGGCGGCAAGCAGCGCATGGTGCCGATCCTGCCCGTCGTCGCCCAGGCGGTGGCCGATTACGTCGCCGCCTGCCCGCTGCCGCTCCCCCCGGAAGGACCCCTGTTCGTCGGCGCCCGCGGCGGCCCGCTCTCGCCCCGGATCATCCAGTACACGGTGGCCCACGCCCGCGGCGCCCTCGGCCTGCCGGAGAGCGCCACACCCCACGCCCTGCGCCACTCCTTCGCGACCCATCTCCTCGCCCGCCAGGGCGAGTTGCGCGCAATCCAGGAACTGCTCGGCCACGCCTCCCTGTCGACCACGCAGCTCTACACCCAGGTCGATGCCGCCCGGCTGATGAGCGCCTACGCGGCCGCCCACCCCCGCGCCGGACGTTGATCTAGTTTGTTATTGCCGCGCATTCGGCGGCCGATCGTCGCCAAAGTGGTAAGTTCATCCTCTGTATCGGGTGAACGGCTGTTTTCTTTAATGGCTTCGTCACCATCTGCGCCCACTCTAGCCGATACGGGATGGGTCGGCGCGGACGGTCGTCATGGAGCTTGAGGGGGCGCGGACGCCCGCGAGGGTCGTGATCGCGGATTGTGACGCGGGTCGCCGGGCAGTGCTCGGCGGCGTCGTCCGGCGCTTCGATTCCGGAGCCGTGATCCACGAGGCGACGTCCGGTCAGGCGCTGTGCGACATCCTGCTCCGGCGCCGCCCCAGCCTCGCTTTCGTGGGGCTCCAGCTGGAAGATCTGAGCGGACCCGAGGCGGTCGCGGTGGCGCGCCGCGCGGGGGCGGAACCGCCCTGCCTGGTCCTCGTCGCCAACCGCGTGCTGGCCCAATGGCAGGAGATCGCCACCAGCCTCGGCGCCTACGAGGTGCTCAAGACGCCGCTCGACCCCAACCATATCGAGCAGCTGCTCCATGCCGATGCCCGGCGCCGGGCGCCGACGCGGGCGCTGCTCGCCTGCTCGTCCCCGGCCGGCCGCTCGGCAATCAGCCGGGTCGTGGCCCGGAGCGGGTTCACGATCGAACTCGATGAGACCGATGACGGCCGCCACGCCCTCAAGCAGTTGAAGCTCGCGGCCTACGATTTCGCCTTCATCGACGTGAAGCTCGCCGGCATCGACGGGCTCGAACTCGCCTGCCAGATCCAGCCCCTGCATCTGGCCACCCGGATCACCCTCCTGACCACCGCCGAGCTGGAGCCGGTCGCCCAGGCGGGTCGCTATTTCGGCGTCGATGCGGTGCTGCGGATGCCGTTCTACGCCCGCGACATCGACCTTGCCCTGCACAACGCGCTCGGCCTGCGCCGGCCCTATCTCCTGAACGCCCTGACGGCGCCGCCCGCGCCGAGCGCGCTGCTGCGGATCGCGGACCTGCCGACCCCCCGGCGCAAGATCGCCTGATCCCGGTTCCGAAAGGTCGGGACCTTTCGCGGGTCCAGGGCAGAGCCCTGGTGAACGTCTCAGGGCTCTGCCCTGAGAACCCGCCAAAGGGCGAAGCCCTTTGGAAACCCGGTATCATCAGTCGAACGGACGCTCAGACGTGGATGGCGCGCTTGTTCACCGCGAGCGCGGCTTCCTTCACGGCCTCGGTCAGCGTCGGGTGCGCGTGGCAGGTCCGGGCGATGTCCTCGGACGAGGCGCCGAACTCCATCGCGACCGCCACCTCGGCGATCAGGTTTCCGGCATCCGCCCCGACGATGTGGACGCCGAGCACCCGGTCGGTCTGGGCATCGGCCAGCACCTTCACGAACCCATCCGTGGTGCCGTTGGCCTTGGCGCGGCCGTTCGCCGTGAACGGGAACTTGCCGGCATTGTAGGCGATGCCGTCCTTGGTCAGCTCCTCCTCGGTCTTGCCCACCGAGGCGACCTCCGGGAACGTGTAGACGACGTTCGGGATCACGCCGTAATTCACGTGGCCCGACTGGCCGGCCAGCATCTCGGCCACGGCGACGCCCTCGTCCTCGGCCTTGTGGGCGAGCATCGGGCCGGCGATCACGTCGCCGATGGCGTAGATGCCGGTGACGTTGGTGGCGTAGTGGGAATCGGTCTGGATCCGGCCCTTGTCGTCCCGCTGGACGCCGACCGTGTCGAGGCCCAGGCCCTCCGTGTAGGGAGTCCGGCCGATGCAGACGAGCACCACGTCCGCCTGCAGCGTCTCGGCCTCGCCGCCCGCGGCCGGCTCGACGGTGACGCTGGCGCCCCCCTTCTTGCCGACCTCGACGCCGGTCACCTTGGTGGACAGCTTGAAGGCGATGCCCTGCTTGGTCAGGATCCGCTGGAACTGCTTGCCGACCTCGCCATCCATGCCGGGCAGCACGCGGTCGAGATACTCGACCACCGTTACCTCGGCGCCGAGCCGCCGCCAGACCGAGCCCAGTTCCAGCCCGATCACGCCGGCGCCGATGACGAGGAGCTTCTTCGGCACCCGGTCGAGTTCGAGGGCGCCGGTGGAGGAGACCACGACCTTCTCGTCGATGGTCACGCCGGGCAGCCGCGCCACGTCCGAGCCGGTGGCGATGACGATGCTCTTGGTCTCCAGCATCTGGTTGCCGCCATCCTCGGCGATGACCTCGACCCGGCCCGCCCCGGCGATCCGGCCGGTGCCGTGGAAGGTGTCGACCTTGTTCTTCTTGAGCAGGAACTCGACGCCCTTGGTGTTGCCGGCCACGCCCTCGGCCTTGAAGGCCATCATCTTCTTCAGGTCGAGCTTCGGCGTGCCGACATCGATTCCGAGATCGGCGAAATGCTTGTTGGCCTCCTCGAACGCCTCGGAGGCGTGGAGCAGGGCCTTCGACGGGATGCAGCCGACATTGAGGCAGGTGCCGCCATGGGTGGCGCGCTTCTCGACCACGGCGGTGCGCAGGCCGAGCTGCGCCGCGCGGATCGCGCAGACATAGCCGCCGGGGCCGGTGCCGATGACAACGAGATCGTAGGACATGCAGGTTCGCTTCCGCTCGGTCGTGCCGCGTTTGCGACGGGCAGGGAAAGTCAGGTCGGGATCAGCGGCCGCCGCCGATATCGAGGATGGCGCCCGTGGTGTAGGAGGCCTCGTCCGAGAGGAGCCACACGATCGGGGCGGCGACCTCCTCGGCGGTCCCGGCCCGGCCCATCGGGACGGCGGGGCCGAGGCGTTCGACCCGGTCGGGCTCGCCGCCGCTGGCGTGGATCTCGGTGGCGATGATGCCGGGCGCCACCGCGTTGACGCGGATTCCTTCGCCGGCCACCTCGCGGGCAAGCCCGATCGTCAGGGAATCGATGGCGCCCTTCGAGGCGGCGTAATCCACGAACTGGCCGGGTCCGCCGAGACGGGCAGCCACCGAGGACAGGTTCACGATCGCGCCCCCGGCCCCGCCGCGCTTGGTCGACATCCGCCGCACGGCCTCGCGGGCGCACAGGAAGCTCCCGACCACGTTGGTGTTCATCATCCGCTGGAGGCGGGCGAGGCTCATATCGGCGACGTCCGACTTCACGTCGACCACGCCGGCATTGTTGACGAGCGCGGCGAGGCGCCCGAGCCCGTCGGCCGCCTGGAACAGGGCGATCACGTCGGCCTCGCTGGCGACATCGCCCTTCACGGCGCGCGCTCGGCCCCCCCTGGCGGTGATCGCGTCGACCACGGCTTGCGCCGCGGCGGCGTCCGACACGTAGCTCAAGCAGACTGCGTAGCCACGCTCCGCGAGCATCAGCGACACCGCGCGGCCGATGCCGCGGCTACCGCCGGTGACGATGGCGACTGGGTTGGAAAACGCGGTCAAGCCCCGGCTCCTACCGTGTCACCCGTTTTACCGGTCAGAGTCTGGCGGTCGATGTAGTTCGGCAGGCGCGTATGCTCATCGATGATCGCGGCCGCAAGTTGCGCTGCGGTCAGGTTGCGTGCGCCGGTCAGATCCGCGCCTCGCAGAATCGTTCCGCTGAGCAGCGCATCCTGAAAATCGGAGTTCCGGAACGCGGCACCGCTTGCATCGACACGGGACAGATCAGCCTGCCGAAGATCGGCATTGCTGAGATCGGTGTGACGTATGAAGGCGCCACGTAGATTGACGGTCGGATGGGTCCTAGATTGGATGCGGTGGTTCATCGGCGGAAATCCTCATGCGCAGCGTTTCGATGATGGCTTTCACATCGATGGGTGGTTCGAGTTCCTCGTAGCGGGACCGACGTTCGCGCAGGTGCGCCTGCAGAAGTTCGAATATGGGGTCGGACAGATCAGGAAAATCACGTCCGATTTCGCGTAGCACGTAGATCGCCGCCAAGCGTACTTCGAGCCGCTCGTCTCCCAGTTGTCCAGCCGCGCGATTGAAGAGTTCGGTGACGTGCGCGCGGCGCGCAAGTTCCGCTTGTGACGCGGCAGATCCCGCCTGGGTCAGCTCTGGTTTGAGCTTCCGCCACGCAAGGGCCGCGCCCACCAAAGCGGCGAGCGCGAGCCCCAGATTGCGCACGATCTCCGAGATCAAGACCCATGTCTGCATGATCCCGGATCACCACGACGGTCTCAGAGATCCAGCACGAGCCGCGCCGGATCCTCCAGCGCCTCCTTGACCCGCACCAGGAAGGTCACGGCCTCCTTACCGTCGACGATGCGATGATCGTACGACAGGGCGAGGTACATCATCGGCCGCGCCTCGATCTTGCCGGCGCGGACCACCGGGCGCTCCTCGATGCGGTGCATGCCGAGGATGCCGGATTGCGGCGCGTTGAGGATCGGCGTCGACATCAGCGAGCCGTAGATGCCACCGTTGGTGATCGTGAAGGTGCCGCCCTGCATCTCCTCGATCGAGAGCTTGCCCTCGCGGGCCTTCTTGCCGAAGCCGGCGATCGTCTTCTCGATACCGGCGATCGACAGGTCGTCGGCGTTGCGCACCACCGGGACGACGAGACCCTTATCGGTGCCGACCGCGATGCCGATGTGGTAATAGTTCTTGTAGACGAGGTCCTGCCCGTCGATCTCGGCGTTGACCGCCGGCACGTCCTTGAGGGCGCCGATCACCGCCTTGGTGAAGAAGCCCATGAAGCCGAGCTTCGTGCCGTGCTTCTTCTCGAAGATGTCCTTGTACTGGCTGCGCAGCGCCATCACGGCCGACATGTCGACGTCGTTGAACGTCGTCAGCATCGCCGCGGTGTCCTGGGCATCCTTGAGGCGGCGCGCGATGGTCTGGCGCAGCTTCGTCATGCGCACGCGCTCCTCGCGCGCGGCGTCGTCCGGCGCCGAGGGGGCGCGCGGCAGGGTCGGGCGGGCCTCCTTGGCGGGGGCCGCCGACGGGCCCTTGGCGATGGCGCCCAGCATGTCGCCCTTGGTGACGCGGCCGTCCTTGCCGGAGCCGTTCACGCTCGACGGGTCGACACCGGATTCGCGGGCGAGCTTGGCCACCGCCGGGCCGTTGTCGCCGACCGGGCGCTGCTGCGTAGCGGGAGCGGCGCCGCCACCGTGATTGCCGTAGCCGGCAGAGGATTCCTGGGCCGGCGCCTCGGCCTTCGCGGGCGCGGCGGCCTTCGGGGCTTCGCTCCGGCTCTCCGCCTTTGTCTCGGCGGCCTCCTTGGGTGCCGCCTTCTTGGCCGTGCCGCCGCCCGCGCCGGCCTCGACGATCGAGCCGAGCAGCGCGCCGGGTTCCACGGTCTCGCCGTCCTTCGCCAGGATCTCGCCGAGCTGGCCGGCCGCCGGGGCATTGACCTCAAGGGTGACCTTGTCGGTCTCAAGCTCAACGATCGGCTCGTCGGCCGCGACCGGGTCGCCGGGCTTCTTGAACCAGCGGCCGATGGTGGCCTCGCTGACAGATTCGCCGAGCGTGGGAACGAGGATGTCGGTAGCCATAGGTCTCGCACTTCCGGATCGGTTGGGCCGTGCCGGACGGCCTGAAGCGTGAAGGCGGCGGCCCCTGCGGGTCGCCGCCGAGTCTCAATAGGGTCAGACGGCCAGGGCCTCGTTGAGGAAGGCCTGGAGCTGGGCCTGGTGCTTCGACATCTGGCCCACGGCCGTCGAAGCCGAGGCCGGGCGGCCGACGTAGCGGGCGCGCTTCACCGCGGAGCCGGCTTGCCCGAGCACCCATTCGAGGTAGGGCTCGACGAAGGACCAAGCGCCCATGTTCTTGGGCTCTTCCTGGCACCAGATCACGTCGGCGTTGCGGAAGCGCGCCATCTCGTTGGCCAGGGCCTTCAGCGGGAACGGGTAGAGCTGCTCGACGCGCATCAGGTAGATGTCGTTGAGGCCGCGCTTCTCCCGCTCTTCCAGCAGGTCGTAATAGACCTTGCCCGAGCACAGCACGACGCGCCGGATCTTGTCGTCGCGCACCAGCTTGTTCTGCGCGCCCTCCTCCTCGGCGTCGTCCCAGAGGACGCGGTGGAAGGTCGAGCCCTCGGCCAGCGCGTCGAGGTTCGAGACGGCGCGCTTGTGGCGCAGCAGCGACTTCGGCGTCATCAGCACCAGCGGCTTGCGGAAGTCGCGCTTCAGCTGCCGGCGCAGGATGTGGAAGTAGTTCGCCGGCGTCGTGACGTTGGCGACCTGCATGTTGTCCTCGGCGCAGGCCTGGAGGTAGCGCTCCAGGCGGGCGGAGGAGTGCTCGGGACCCTGCCCCTCGTAGCCGTGCGGCAGCAGCAGCACGAGGCCGGACATGCGCAGCCACTTGCGCTCGCCGGAGGCGATGAACTGGTCGATCACCACCTGGGCGCCGTTGGCGAAGTCGCCGAACTGCGCCTCCCACAGGACCAGGGCGTTCGGCTCGGCCAGGGAGTAGCCGTATTCGAAGCCGAGCACCGCCTCCTCGGAGAGCATCGAGTTGATGATCTCGATCGAGGCCTGCCCCTCGCGGATCGCGTTGAGCGGCGTGAAGCGCTGCTCGTTCTCCTGATCGATCACCACGGCGTGGCGCTGCGAGAAGGTGCCGCGCTCGACATCCTGGCCCGAGAGCCGGACGCGGTTGCCGTCGAGCAGGGTCGCACCGAAGGCCAGGGCCTCGGCGGTCGCCCAATCGATGCCGGCCCCGGTCTCCACCGCCTTGGCGCGGTTGTCCATGAAGCGCTGGATCGTGCGGTGCAGGTGGAAGCCCGGGGGCACCTGCGTGATCTTGCGGGCGATCTCCTGCAGGGTCTCGGCCGGCACGGCGGTGCGGCCACGGCGCGGATCGTCCACGTCCTCGTGGACCGCCTTCACGCCGGACCAGCGGCCGTCGAGCCAGTCGGCCTTGTTGGCCTTGTAGGTGTTGGCGACGTCGAGCTCGCTGTCGAGCATCCCGCGGAACTCGGCCTTGCGGGCATCGAGCGCCTCCTGGGTGACGGAGCCGTTCTCGACGAGCTTGCGGCCGTAGGTCTCCAGCACCGACGGATGCTTGCGGATCCGCTGGTACATCTTCGGCTGGGTGAAGGCCGGCTCGTCGCCCTCATTGTGGCCGAAGCGGCGGTAGCACAGCATGTCGATGACGACCGGCTTGCCGAACTTCTGCCGGTACTCGACGGCCACTTTCGCCGCGAAGGTGACGGCCTCGGGATCGTCGCCGTTGCAGTGGAAGATCGGCGCCTCGACCATCTTGGCGACGTCGGACGGGTACGGCGAGGAGCGCGAGAAGCGCGGATCGGTGGTGAAGCCGATCTGGTTGTTGATGATGAAGTGGATCGAGCCGCCGGTGCGGTGGCCCTTCAGGCCCGACAGGCCGAAGCACTCCGCCACCACGCCCTGGCCCGCGAAGGCGGCGTCACCGTGGATGAGGAGCGGCAGCACCGTGCGGCGCTCGATATTGGGCTTGGCCCACTGATCCTGCTTGGCGCGGACCTTCCCCAGCACCACCGGATCGACGATCTCCAGGTGCGACGGGTTGGCGGTGAGCGACAGGTGGACGTTGTTGCCGTCGAAGGCGCGGTCCGAGGACGCGCCCAGGTGGTACTTCACGTCGCCCGAACCCTCCACCTCGGCCGGCGAGGCCGAGCCGCCCTTGAATTCGTGGAACACCGCCCGGAACGGCTTGGCCATCACGTTGGTCAGCACGTTGAGCCGGCCGCGATGGGCCATGCCGAGCACGATCTCACGGACGCCGAGCGCGCCGCCGCGCTTGATGATCTGCTCCAGCGCCGGGATCATCGACTCGCCGCCGTCGAGGCCGAAGCGCTTGGTGCCGGTGTATTTGAGATCCAGGAATTTCTCGAAGCCCTCGGCCTCGATCAGCTTGTTCAGGATCGCCCTGCGGCCCTCGGGCGTGAAGGAAATCTCCTTGTCCTTGCCCTCGATGCGCTCCTGGATCCACGCCTTCTCGGCGGGATCGGAGATGTGCATGAACTCGACGCCGAGCGTCTGGCAGTAGGTCCGCTCCAGGATGTCGACGATCTCGCGGATCGTGCCGAACTGGAGGCCGAGCACGTTGTCGAGGAAGATCGGGCGGTCCCAGTCGGATTCCTCGGTGAAGCCGTAATGCTGCGGGTGCAGCTCCTCGTGGTCGCCACGGGGGGCGAGGCCGAGCGGATCGAGCTTGGCGTGCAGGTGGCCGCGCATGCGGTAGGAGCGGATCAGCATGATCGCCCGAACCGAATCCTTCGTCGCCTGCTCGACCGAGACGCCGGTGGTGGCGGTGACGCTGTCCTGCGGCTTGCCGGGCTTGGCCTCCTTGGCATCGCGGGCGACGATCCGGTCGCCGACCGCCTTCTCCAGGGCGCCCCAGTTGCCGTCGAGCGCCGAGACCAGCTCGCCGTTCAGCGGCACCGGCCAGTTCGGCTTCTCCCAGGAGGCGCCGGCGGCGTTCTTCTCGACGAGCGTCTCGTCCTCGCCGAGACCCTTGAAGAAGGCCTGCCACTCCGGATCCACCGAGGCGGGGTTGCGGGCGTAGGCCGCCTGCAATTCCTCGATATAGGCGGCGTTGGTGCCGTAGAGGAACGAGGTTTCGAGGAGCGCTTCGTTCACGTCCTGGCGTGCCATGGTGCGTCCATCCTGTCGCGCGGGCAGGAGCCCTGCCCTCCGGGCTCTCCGTCAGCGCGGCGGATCGCCCTCAAACCGAAACGGGGCGGGTGACCGCCCCGCTGAGATCGTCTCTGCACGCCCGATATGGGTGGTGCGGCCCTGCGATGGCCGCAACGCAGGCGCGCCGGGCTCTTAGCCCTTCAGCACCTCGACCAGCGTCGAGCCGAGGCGCGCCGGCGACGGCGACACGCGGATGCCCGCGGCCTCCATCGCGGCGATCTTGTCCTCGGCGCCGCCCTTGCCGCCCGAGATGATCGCGCCGGCATGGCCCATGCGGCGGCCCGGAGGCGCCGTGCGGCCGGCGATGAAGCCGACCATCGGCTTCTTGCGCCCGCGCTTGGCCTCGTCCTTGAGGAACTGGGCGGCCTCCTCCTCGGCCGAGCCGCCGATCTCGCCGATCATCACGATCGACTCGGTCTTCGGGTCGGCCAGGAACAGCTCCAGCACGTCGATGAACTCGGTGCCCTTCACCGGGTCGCCGCCGATGCCGACCGCCGTGGTCTGGCCGAGGCCGGCATTGGAGGTCTGGAACACCGCCTCGTAGGTCAGCGTGCCCGAGCGGGACACGATGCCGACGGAGCCCGGCCGGAAGATGTTGGCCGGCATGATGCCGATCTTCGACTCGCCCGCCGTGACGATGCCGGGGCAGTTCGGCCCGACGAGGCGCGACTTCGAGCCCGTCAGCGCCCGCTTGACCCGCACCATGTCGAGCACCGGGATGCCCTCCGTGATGCAGACGATCAGCGGCACCTCGGCGGCGATCGCCTCGCAGATCGCGTCGGCGGCGCCGGGCGGCGGCACGTAGACCACCGAGGCCTCGGCGCCCGTGGCCTCGCGGGCCTCGGCCACCGTGTCGAAGACCGGCAGGCCGAGATGGGTCGAGCCGCCCTTACCGGGGCTCGTGCCGCCGACCATCTTGGTGCCGTACGCGATGGCCTGTTCGGAGTGGAAGGTCCCGTTCTTGCCGGTGAAACCCTGGCAGATGACCTTGGTGTTGGCGTCGATCATCACCGACATGATCAGGCTCCCTTCACGGCGGCGACGATCTTCTGGGCGGCGTCGTCGAGGTCGTCCGCCGGGATGACGTTGAGGCCGGAATTGCGGATGATGGCCTTGCCCTGCTCGACATTGGTGCCTTCGAGGCGCACCACCAGCGGCACCTGCAGGCCCACCGCCTTCACGGCCGCGATCACGCCGTTGGCGATCACGTCGCACTTCATGATCCCGCCGAAGATGTTGACGAGGATCCCCTTCACGTTCGGGTCGGCGGTGATGATCTTGAACGCCGCCGTCACCTTCTCCTCGGAGGCGCCGCCGCCGACATCCAAAAAGTTCGCCGGCTCCTCGCCGTAGAGCTTGATGATATCGAGCGTCGCCATGGCGAGGCCGGCGCCGTTGACCATGCAGCCGATCGTGCCGTCGAGGGCGATATAGGCGAGGTCGTACTTCGACGCCTCGATCTCCTTGGCGTCCTCCTCGGTCTCGTCGCGCAGCGCCACGATGTCGGGGTGCCGGTAGAGGGCGTTCGAATCGAAGGCCATCTTGGCGTCGAGGCACTTGAGGTGCCCATCCGCGGTCAGGACCAGCGGGTTGATCTCCAGAAGGCTCATGTCCTTGGCCACGAAGGCCGCGTAGAGCTTTTCCGTGAGCGAGGCCGCTTCCTTGGCCTGATTGCCCGACAGGCCCAGCGCCTTGGCGACGGCGCGGCCATGGTGGGGCATCACGCCCGTGGCCGGATCGACCGCGATCGTGTGGATCTTCTCAGGGGTATCGTGGGCGACCGCCTCGATATCCATGCCGCCCTCGGTCGAGACCACGAAGGCCACGCCGCCGGTGGTGCGATCGACCAGCATCGAGAGGTAGAATTCCTCGGCGATCTGGGCGCCTTCCTCGATGTAGAGGCGGTTGACCTGCTTGCCGGCCGGGCCGGTCTGGATCGTCACCAGCGTCTGGCCGAGCATCTCGCCGGCGAACTGCTTCACCTCGTCGATCGACTTGGTGACGCGCACGCCGCCCTTGGCGCCCTCGGGCGCACCCTTGAAGGTGCCCTTGCCGCGGCCGCCCGCGTGGATCTGGCTCTTCACGACCCAGACCGGGCCGCCGAGTTCCTTGGCGGCGGCCTCGGCCTCCGACGGGTTGAAGATCGCCACGCCGCGGGAGACGGGCAGGCCGAACTCCTTCAGCACGGCCTTGGCCTGGTATTCGTGGATGTTCATCGGAGCCTCTTAAGGAGGAGCGAATAGGGAGCAGCGAATAGCGAATAGTCGATGTAGCGCGAGCGGACCGATTTGACCCTATTCGCTACTTCCTACTCCCTATTCGCCTTGTTTCTACGCCAGCGAAGCGTCGACGCCCTTGCAGGCCTCGATCAGGCCCGTCACCGAGGCGACCGACTTGTCGAACATCGCCTTCTCGGCCGCGTCGAAGGTCACTTCGAGCACGCGCTCCACGCCGTTCGCGCCGATCACGATCGGCACGCCGATGAACATGCCGGTCACGCCGTACTGGCCGTCGAGATAGGCGGCGCAGGGCAGGACCCGCTTCTTGTCGCGCAGGTAGCTCTCGGCCATGGCGATTGCGGAGGCGGCGGGCGCGTAGAAGGCCGAGCCGGTCTTGAGCAGGTTGACGATCTCGCCGCCGCCCTTGCGGGTGCGCTCGACCATGGCGTCGAGCTTCTCCTGGGTGGTCCAGCCGAGCTTGACGAGGTCGGTCAGCGGCACGCCCGCGACCGTGGAGTAGCGGGTCAGCGGCACCATGTCGTCGCCGTGGCCGCCGAGCACGAAGGCGGTGACGTCCTCCACCGAGACCTTGAACTCTTCCGCGAGGAAGTGGCGGAAGCGGGCGGAATCCAGCACGCCGGCCATGCCGACGATCTTGTTGGTCGGCAGCCCCGAGAACTTCTGCAGCGCCCAGACCATCGCGTCGAGCGGGTTGGTGATGCAGATCACGAAGGCGTCCGGCGCGTAGGTCTTGATGCCCTCGCCCACCGCCTGCATGACCTTCAGGTTGATGCCGATCAGGTCGTCGCGGCTCATGCCGGGCTTGCGCGGCACGCCGGCGGTGACGATCACCACGTCGGCGCCCTTGATGGCGGCATAATCGCTCGCACCCGCATAGGTCGCGTCGAAGCCCTCGACGGGAGCGGCCTCGGCGATGTCGAGCGCCTTGCCCTGCGGCACGCCGTCGACGATGTCGAACAGCACCACGTCCCCGAGATCCTTGAGGCCGGCCAGGAGGGCCAGGGTGCCGCCGATCTGACCGGCACCGATGAGGGCAATCTTGTTGCGCGCCATGTCGGATTCGTCTCCGCTGCGTGTCGAGTTCGATGCTGCGTCAGGCGAGGCCGGGGCTTTTCATCAGCCGGGAGAGGGACCGGATTCGCCGCTGTGAAATCTGCGCGGCTGTGTGGCCGAAAAGCACCGTCGCTTCAACCCGATGTGGGGCGTGCAGGCCCCTCATCCTCGGGGCCGCAGGGGCCGGATCGTCGGCGGCTCGCATCAGGAAACATCAACGCCGCGAAGGTTTTAGGTGCACTGCACCCAAGCTCTGGCGTGCCGTAAAGCTTGGATGACAGATCTGAAAAGCTGTCATTTCAGGTCCGCCCGCGCGGTGCCGCCGATTGCTCAGCCGCAAACGCGAAGGCCCGGACGCAAGGTCCGGGCCTCCAAAAGTGCATCGGCTTTGCAGCGGTTCAGAGCACGCCGGAGCGCAGAACCCGCTGGATCGCGTGGATGACGGCGCCGAAGCGCGCCTCGATCAGATCACGCGGCACTTCGGCATCGTGCTGGATCGCCAGCGGATGCGTGAAGCGGTAACTCGCGTCGAAGATGTAGGCGATCGCCCGTTCCCGGTCGCGGGCCGAGAAGATCCCGGAGGTAATTCCCTCCTCCACCACCCGCTCGACGAGGCTGCGCAGGCGCACGCGGTGCCGCCGGGCGATCGGCCGGGCCGCCACCGTGGCGTCGAGATGGACCGCGAACAGGTTCGGCTCGTCGACCAGCGCGTCGCGCTGAACGGTGGCCAGCGCGGTGAGCAGGCGCTCGATCTTGTCGTCGGCCGGATCGGGCGCGTCGGCGATGCCGGCGAGCCGGGCCTCGACCTCGCGCAGCCAGCGCCCCGCCACCGCGTCGAGGAGCGCGTCCTTCGAGGGGAAATAGCGGTAGACGTTGGCGTGGGTCATGCCCGCCTCGGCGGCGACGGCCACGACCGTCACGCGTTTGGGTCCGAGCCGGGAGAGATGCTCCGTGGCGATCCCGAGCAGCCGCACATCGGCTGCCACGGGCGTGCGGGGCCGCGACCCGCCAGACGCATCGACCGCATCCCGGAGCGTACCGGCATCGGCGACCCCTGCGACGGAGAGCTTGGCTTTGGCGCTGAGCGCCTCCTCCTTGGACCCGTCGGATTCTGGCTTAAGGAAAGGAAGCGGAAGGCGGGAGGTGGACAGGTGGTAGGGCGAGACGGACCCCCATCATACCGGCTGAAGCGTCCCGGCGCTTCACGTTGACGTTACGGCTTCCCCCCGGGGAGCCCGGTTACCTGAGCGGATTAGGACCGCTTAAACACTCCTATGTGTCAGTTTGCCTTGAGAAGGCAACAAATTTTTCTCGTTATCACCTGCGTCAGAAGCGGTTCTTCCACGCCCTTAGAGCGACGAAGACCGTTTCAGGATCGCTTCCTGGTGGCAAATCGACCGACTTTGCGAGGGTGGGCACTGCGCAACGCAGGAACGGGTTGGTGGCGCGCTCCGCGCCCAGAGACGAGGGTACGAGGAAGCGGCCCTGCGCCTTCGCGGCTTCCGCCTCGGCGAGGCGAGCCTTGAGGGCCGCGTTATCCGGTTCGGCCGCCAGGGCGAAGCGGGCGTTGGCGAGTACGTAGTCGTGGCCGCTGAAGACCTGCGCGGAATCGGGCAGCGCGTCGAAGCGCCGGAGCGACCGGTAGAGGGTCTCGGGCGGGCCTTCCAGCACCCGGCCGCAGCCGAGGGTGAACAGCGTGTCGCCGGCGCAGACGAGGCCGGCTTGCGCGAACCAGTAGGTGACGTGGTCGGCGCAGTGGCCCGGCGTCTCCCAGACCTCGGCACCGAGATCGCCGACCCGCACCGTGTCGCCCTCCCGGACCGTGACATCCACGAGCGGGACCGCGTCTCCGGCCTTGGCGGGCGCGACGACCCGGGCGCCGGTGGCCTGCTTGACCGCGGGGATGCCCTCGACATGGTCGCCGTGCCGGTGTGTGACGAGGATGTCGGTGAGCCGCCAGCCGGTCTCATCGAGAGCCCTCAGCACCGGATCGGCCTCCGGCACGTCGATCGCCGCACAGGCCCCGGTAGCGGGGTCGCGGATCAGGACGCCGATATTGTCGCTGCGGCACAGGAAGGTGCGGATCTCGGTCTCGGCGGCCATCGGGAAGATCTCCTCGGGGCGCAAACTCGGGTGCAAACGCTGTCGCCGTGAACAGGCGGTCCCGCAGCCGGGTTCCGTCCACGCGAGTCCCGTTACGCGAGTCCCGTTACGCTTGCCGCGGGCGGCGCGGGTCACCATTGAGTACGGCAACCGTTCCCGACTCGGCAGCTTGCCTCTCCATGCGTCTCGACGTCAACGGCTTGCGGGCCTTCTACGCCAGCCCCCTGGGCCGCACGACGCATCGCGTGGTCGGCCGCTCGATCCACGAGTTCCTCGGCTCGGTCTCGGGCCTGCGCGTGCTCGGGATCGGTTACGCGATGCCGTATCTGAGCCCGATCCACTGCATCGCCGAGCGCACCCTCGCCTTCATGCCGACCAGCCAGGGGGTGGTGAACTGGCCGACGAGCGGGCGGTCCTGCACGGCTTTGGCCGATCCCACCATGATGCCGCTGCCCGAATCCGCGGTCGATCGGATCATCCTCATCCACGCCCTCGAAGCCGTCGAGAGCCCCTCGGAACTCCTGCAGGAGGTGTGGCGGACCCTCACCCCCGGCGGGCGGATGATCCTGGTGGTGCCGAACCGGCGGGGCGTCTGGGCGCGACGGGAGGCGACCCCCTTCGGCCATGGCCAGCCCTACAGCCGCTCGCAGCTCGGGCGGCTGATGCGCGACACGCTGTTCTCGCCGGTGAACTGGACCGAGACGCTCTACATGCCGCCGGTGCGCTCCCGCCTGATGCTGCGCACCGGGCCGGCCTGGGAGTGGATCGGCACCGGCCTGTCCCTGCCCTTCGCGGGCCTGCACGTGGTCGACGCGACGAAGCAGCTCTACCGGCCGGTCACGGTGCGGCAGGTGCGGCGCGCCCGCCGCCTCGCCCCGGCGCGCGTTCTGGTGCCGGCGCCCGCTCCGGGCTGAGTGGGCACCGCCGATCGGATCCCGGGAGACGAGACCGGGCTTCCAAAAGGCTCTGCCCCAGCCCTTTAAAGGTGTTTTCGGCCCTGTGGGATACGGACAGGACGCGCTCGCCTCCCCCGTGCGGGGAGGAGCTGGAGGTGGGGGTGGCTCAGGATTGAGCGCTGCGGTGCCGTCTGCACCACCCCCACCCCTGGCCCCTCCCGGCAAGCGGGAGGGGAAATACGCCGGCTCCATCAATTGGTTAGAAGGGCCATGGGTGTGATCCCGGCACCTAGCTCAAACACCTTAAAGGGCTGGGGCGAGACCTTTCGCGGGTACTCAGGGCAGGGCCCTGAGATATCCCTGGGCTCTGCCCTGGACCCGCGAAAGGGCGCGCCCTTTCGAAACCATGACTTGCGTGACGGACGGTCTGCGCCCGGCGAACGGACCCCGACTCACCGGCCCATCCCAAAAAACTCGTCGTTCGGGCGCAGCTCCGCCACGCTGGCGATCCGGTTCGACAGGGCGAAGAGCGCGGTGATGGAGGCGATGTCCCAGATGTCGTCCGGGCTGAACCCGTGCGCTGCCAACGTCGCGTGATCCTCCGGCCCCACAGCCTGTGAGCGGGTCGCGACCTTGACGGCGAAATCCAGCATGGCGCGCTGGCGCGGGGTGATGTCCGCCTTGGCGTAGTTCACCGCGATCTGGTCGGCGATCCGCGGATCCTTGGCGCGGACCCGCAGGATCGCCCCGTGGGCGACGAGGCAGTACAGGCAATCGTTCGCCGCGCTGGTCGCCACCACGATCATCTCGCGCTCGGCCTTGGTCAGGCCGCCGGGCCGGTCCATCAGCGCGTCGTGATAGGCCATGAAGGCGCGGAACTCGTCCGGCCGATGCGCCAGCGCCAGGAAGACGTTGGGCACGAAGCCCGCCTTTTCCTGCACGAGGGCGATGCGGGCGCGCAGATCCTCCGGCATGTCGGAGAGATTCGGCACCGGGAAGCGGCTGATCGGGGCTTGCGCGCTCATGATCGTCCTCGCAGGCAACGCGCCTTGGTGAAACCAAGCGTTCACGATACGTACGGCAGCCTCGGGCCGTTCGTCGAGCTGTTCGCGACCTGTGGAGCATCATGACCAGCCCCGTCCGCATCCTCGGGATCGATCCCGGGCTCCGCCGCACCGGCTGGGGCCTCATCACCGCGCAGGGGACCAAGCTCACCTACGGCGATTGCGGCGTCGTCACCTCGGACGGCGATCTCCCCCTGGCCCTGCGGCTGCGCGAGCTGTTCGAGGGGATCGGACGCATCGTCGAGAGCCAGCAGCCCGACGAGGTCGCCGTGGAGGAGACCTTCGTCAACAAGGACGCGCAGGCGACGCTGAAGCTCGGCCATGCCCGCGCCATGGCGCTGGTGGTGCCGGCGCTCGCCGGGCTGCCGGTGTTCGAATACGCCGCCAATCTGATCAAGAAGACCGTGGCGGGCTCCGGCCACGCCGAGAAGGTGCAGATCCAGGCCATGGTGCGCTTCCTGCTGCCGAAGGCCGAGTTCCGCGTGGCCGACGCCGCCGACGCGCTCGCCATCGCGATCACCCATGCCAGCCACCGGGACGCGCATGCGCTGCGCAAGGCCCATCTGCCGGCGGGCAAGCGCCGCACGCTCACGGGCCAGGCGGCCGCGGGGCAGGGGCTCGAAGGGAAGGGCTTCTCCGCCGCCGCCGCCGCGCGCATCGAGGCGGCGCTGGCGAAACAGGGCTGACGGGATCGGGAAGGACTTGGTGGGGGAAGTAGGACTCGAACCTACGAAGCTTACGCAGCGGATTTACAGTCCGCCCCCTTTGCCGCTCGGGACATTCCCCCAAGGCGAGCCTCTCGGCCCGCGGCGCCCTTATGGTGAGGGGTGGGCCGGGTGTCAACGCTTCTCGTGCGCCGATCCGGCAGCGCGCTGTGCGGAGTCGCTTCGCGGGCACGCGGCCGGACCGCCCGCCCGGAAGAAAACGCGAACGTTCCGCGACGGAAGGGATTCACAAAGGAATCGCGATCGGCCACTTTGCGCCGATGTCGCCCTGCTTCGCCGGCCATTGACCCGTCCCGCCCCGTCCCTGCGGTCGCACCAACGCACGCTGATGGCCCTGGTGGCGGCCATGGCGAACGGGGAGGCGGGCCACATCCGCGACATCCTGGCGGCGGTGACGCCCGGCGGCGGCAAGTCGCTGCTGCCGGTGATCGCCGCGCATGGGCTGATCGCCGCGGGTGTCGTCGAGCGCGTGGTCTGGGTGGTGCCGCGGGATTCCCTGCGCCTCCAGGCCGAGGAGGCGTTTGCCGATCCGCTCTGGCGGGCGGCCTTCGGGCACGGCTTGAGCGTGCGCGCCGCCGACAACGAGCGCGACCCCGCCCGGGGATTGGCCGGCTACATCACCACCTATCAGGCCGTCGCCGCGGCCCCTGCGCTTCACCGTGCGGAGGCGCAGGCGCACCGCACCCTGCTGGTGATCGACGAGGTCCATCACCTGCCTGCGCCCGGCAGGCCGGGGGCGGATGAGGGGTCCGCCGAGGAGGCGGAGGCCGGGGCGTGGTCCCGGGCGATGCTCCCCGTCATGGAGGCGGCCGCGTACCGCCTCTACCTGTCCGGAACGCTGGAACGGGCCGACGGCAAGCGCATCCTCGGCCTGCCCTACCAGCCCGCGGCGCCGGGGCGCGGACCGGAACTCGATCTCGACGCCCCGGGGCTCGCGGTGATCGGCTATTCCCGGGCGCAGGCGCTGGCCGAGCGGGCGGTCCTGCCGGTGACCTTCGGGGCGATCGACGGCGAGGCGAGCTGGCTGGAGGGCGGCCGGATCGCCGGGGACAGCCCCCGGGTCGGGCCGCACCGCCTGGGCGCCGGATCGGTGCGGGTGACCACCCGGCCGGCCCTGTTCACGGCCCTGCGCACCGGCTTCGCCCGGGATCTCCTGAGCGAGGCCTTCCACGCCACGAAGCGCCTGCGCGCCCGCCGCAGGGCCGAGCGCGATCTGCCGCCCGGCGAGGCGGTGCGAGGGCTCGGCAAGCTCCTCGTGGTGGCGCCCGATCAGGCGAGCGCCCGCGCCTACCTCGAAACCCTCCGGAGCTGGATGCCGGCGGGGCAGGGGATGCGCGATGTTCGGCTCGCCACCTCCGGCCAGGGGGATGCGCACGCGGCGCTCGCCGCCTTCCGCCTGACGCCGGAGCCCGCGATCCTCGTGACGGTGGCGATGGCCTACGAGGGGCTCGACGCCCCCGAGGTCGCCGTCGTGGCGGCCCTCACCCATATCCGCTCGCGCCCGTGGCTGGAGCAGATGCTCGCCCGGGCGACCCGGGTCGATCCCCATGCCGGCGCCTACGACACCCAGCAGGCGCTGGTCTTCCATCCCGACGACCCGCTCTTCGCCCGGTTCCGCCTGGAGCTGGAGACCGAACAGGGCAGCAGCATCCGGCCCCGCCGCGAACGGCCGGTCAGCGCCGTCGTGCCGGAGCGGACCCGCTGGCGCGACGAGGATGAGCCCGCCGGGATCACGCCGCTCGAGAGCAACGCGATCGGCCTGCGCTACGCCCTGCTGCGCCCACGGCTCGCCGAGCCCGCCCCGGCCGCGCCGGCGCCCGAATTGCCGTCCGTCACCGAGCGGACCCTGCGCCAGCGTCTCGCCGCCGCGGTGGCGGCCCAGGCGGTGGAGGACGAGGCCTCCCTGCGGGTTCCGCGCGGCGGCAATCTCGCGCACCGCTACAACGCCGTGCTGAAGCGCGTCCTCGGCAAGGGCCGCGCGACCATGACCCTGCCCGAGTTGGAGGCAGCCCTCGGCTGGCTTGAACGCAACCGCCTGTCGGACCATCTCGACTGCCTCGACGGCGATGCCCGTTACGCGTGGTCCGCCCGCCAGCGCCGGGGCCGCTGGCCGCCGGAGCGCGCCGTCCGACGCTGAGTCGCCGCGGGACGCCGGGGAATCCGGGGGACGCGAGGAGAGCGCCGTGACCGAGAACCTGCCTGCCGCCTTCACGGCGACCCTGGCCGCGACCGCCCCGCCGGCGAACTGGCCGGCACCGCTCGCCGCGCTCTGGTGGCTGGCCAGGAACCCGTCCGGGCCGAGTTCGACCGGCTGGGAGCAGGCCCACGCCCTGGTGCAGGCGGAACCGGACCGCGATGCGGCCTGGGTGCACGCCCATCTCCACCGCATCGAGGGCGATCCGGGCAATGCGCGCTACTGGTACGGCCGTGCCGGCCGTGAGGAACCGCGCGGGACCGTAGCGGACGAATACGCGACGCTCGTCTCGGCTCTGCTCGATCGGGGCGAGATCCCAGTTTTGTGAGGGATCGGAATCCGACGCGCTGCCGTTCCTGACGGCACCCATACGCGCGACCATCAATGATAGACGACCGGAGTCTCATCAAAGCACGACATATTACCTTATCCGATGGTCGGATTGGCCGCTCGCATGACAGAAATTTCACAGTTGCAGACGCATTGGCGCCACAACTTCAGATCTTATCCCTGAAGCCTAGAGCACGTTCCCGCGACCCGTCCACGGTCATTGTCTTAACCCAAATTGACTACGCTATTTTTTGACTCGCATAAGCGCGAAAACTGATTATGGCTACGCGTATCGATTCCGGATTCAAAGGAGTACGCCGGTCATCGTGATAAGCTTGATATGTTTGATGTGCGGTGTGGCGCTGGCACGCGTCTCTCTTCAGGATCCCGCCCGCGCCGCCACTCTGGAACGCTGGAGCGGGGTGTGCCTTGTGCTCGGCCTGAGCCTGCTCGGCGTCGCGCTCCATCGCGCCCACGGCTAGGATCCGCGCGGCGGTGGCCGAGTCGTGGTCGCCCTGTCGGAACGCCGAGCTGGAACCGCCCGTTAAACGCCCGCCCGGCACGTCAGGCCGGGCCGCATTATCGGAGCGGACCCATGAGCCTCCTCGGCAGCATCGTCGGCAAGATCCTCCACCCGTTCGGCGGCGGGACCGCGGATGCCGCACCTGCGCCTACAGCGGGCTCGGGCGGCCCGGCCGGCACCAGCACCCCGTCGACGCCCTCGGCCCCCGGGACCGCGGGCGGCAGCGACCCCGTGGATGTCGAGGCGGTGCTCAACAGCCTCGCCGAAAAGAACCCGCAGAAGCTCGACTGGCGCCACTCCATCGTCGACCTGATGAAGCTGCTGGGCCTCGATTCCGGCCTCGCCTCGCGCAAGCAGCTCGCCGACGAGCTGCACTACAGCGGCGACAAGGAGGACTCGGCCACGATGAACATCTGGCTGCACAAGCAGGTGATGCAGAAGCTCGCCGAGAACGGCGGCAAGGTGCCGGACGATCTCAAGCACTAGAGCGTCCGGAAAAGGGGAGCCGGCGCGCCGGCTCCCGACTCAGCGCCCGGTCCGGACCCGGGTCCAGAGCCGCGTGATGAACCGCTGGGTGCGGTCGTCCCAGGCGGTGTTGGTCGAGAGGCGCTGCATCGTCGCCTCGTCCGGGTAGATGCCGGGATTGTTCAGGATCTCGGGCTTCACGAACTTCTTCGCCGCGAGGTTGCCGCTCGCATAGGAGACGAAGTTGGTGTTGGCCGCCGCCACCTCCGGCCGCATCATGTAGTCGATGAAGGCCAGCGCCTCGGCCGGGTGGGCGGCATCCTTCGGGATCGCGAAGGTGTCGAACCACATCAGGGCGCCTTCCTTGGGCACCACGTAGGCGATGTCGATCCCGTTCTTGGCCTCGTCGGCCCGGCGCTTGGCCTGCATGACGTCGCCCGAATAGCCCACCGCCACGCAGATATCGCCGTTGGCGAGCGCCTGGATATACTCGGACGAGTGGAACTTCCGCACGGTGCCGCGCACCTTGTAGAGGGCGTCGGTCACCAGGGTCATGTCGTCCCAGCGCTTGGAATCCGCCTTGGCGCCGAAGGCCGGCAGCATGCTGGGGATCAGGTCCTCCGGGCTGTCGAGCATCATGATCCCGCACTCCTTCAGCTTGTTGGCGGAGGCGGGATTGAGGACGAGGGACCAGGAATTCACCGCCGCGCCGGCGCCCAGGCGCTCGCGGACCGCGGCCACGTTGTAGCCGATCCCGGTGGTGCCCCACATGTAGTCGACCGCGTAGGTGTTGCCGGGATCGTAGGCGGCGAGCCGGCTGGTGACCTCCGGCCAGAGATTGCCGAGGTTCTTCAGCTTGGACTTGTCGAGCGGCAGGAAGGCGCCGGCCCGGATCAGCCGCTGCAGGTAGGGCCCGGACGGCACGACGAGGTCATAGCCGGACCGGCCCGCGAGCAGCTTCGTCTCCAGGATCTCGTTGTTGTCGTAGGTGTCGTACACGACCTTGATCCCGGTCTCCCGGGTGAAGGCTTCAAGCACCTGCGGGTCGATATAGTCCGACCAGTTGTAGATGTTGAGGACCCGCTCCTCGGCGGCCCGGGGCGTCGCGGCGGAGCCGAGCGCCGCCAGGACGGCGAGGGCTACGGCCGCCAGGCTGGAGCGGCGGGGACAGCTCACCGGCTCCTCGCCGCCACGACCACGATCTCGACGAGGTATTCGGGGGCGGCGAGCTTGGCCTCGACGGTGGCGCGGGCCGGGGGATTCTCCGGGGAGACCCAGGCATCCCAGGCGGCATTCATCTCCGCGAAGGTCGCGATGTCGGCGAGGTAGACGGTCGCCGAGAGGATGCGCTCCTTGCCGCTGCCGGCCGCCGCCAGCAGCCGGTCGATCTCGGACAGGATCTGCTGGGTCTGGATCGTGACGCCGGTCCCGACCGTGTCGGACGCGACCTGCCCGGCGAGATAGACCATGTCGCCGAAGGTCACGGCCTGCGCCATGCGCTTGCCCGGCTCGATCCGCTGAATGTCCATACCCGTCTCCGAAACCTCAGAACCGGCGTATCTGCCGCCGGGGCCGGGCATCCGTAAAGGGCGGCGCGTCCGCGCATCGCGGGGAAGCTGAGGAAATTTGTCGTCTTGTCGCAGGCTGCGGGCAACCGTCGCGGGCTGCGGTGCGTTCTGCCGGCATCGACAATCAGGCCTTGGGGTTTGTCATGGGTATCCTCTGGACCATCATCATCGGGTTCCTCGCCGGCGTCATCGCCAAGTTCCTCATGCCGGGCCCGAACGAGCCGGCCGGCTTCATCCTGACCACGATCCTCGGCATCGTCGGCGCCTTCGTGGCGACCTTCCTGGGCCAGGCGATCGGCTGGTACGGCCCCAACCAGGGCGCGGGCTTCATCGGCGCCATCGTGGGCGCCGTGGTGGTGCTGTTCATCTACGGCCTGATCGCCGGCCGCCGCACCACGACCTACTGACCGGTCCGACAGCCCGGATACGACGAGGGGCGCCCCGCGGGGCGCCCCTCTTTTTTGCCCGCCCGTCGGGCCGTGACTCAGAAATGCTCGGAGGCGGCCTTCACGGCGCAATGGCCGGTGGCGCCGCGCACCGCCAAGCCGACGCCGACGACGAGGGCCAGCAGGCTCAGGAGCTTGTTGGGCCGGGGCTGGGCGGCCGCCGCCGCGATGCCGAGGCCGAGCGCCACCGAGACGGCGCGCTCCGTGGTGGACAGGTTCGGCTGCCCGCTGAAGATGTCGTGCATCATGTCGTTGGCCATGAAAGAATCCTTGGATTGGGGTCGCCGGTCGAACGCGGGCCAGCGAGCGGCGTTCCCACCTCGGCCCGAACGGGAGGTCGCGGATGCCGCGAAAACCGTCGCGCCCGCTGCCGGATGAGGCCGCGATCCGCGCCCTCGCCGAACCCGCGGTGTTCGCGCGCGGCCGCGCCTATTGCGACGACGGCGCCGTGTCGGACCTCGTGGCCCGGGGCGACACGATCAGCGCGTCGGTGGCCGGCAGCGATGTCGATCCCTACCGGGTCACGGTACGGCTCGATAACGGCCGGATCGCCGCGACCGCCTGCACCTGCCCGTACGAATGGGGCGATGCCTGCAAGCACATCGTGGCGACCCTTCTGGCCGCCGTCGAGGCGGGGCCGACCCTCGACGAGCGGCCGCCCCTCGCGAGCCGCCTCGAAGCCCTCGACCGGGATGCGCTGGCCGGCCTGATCCTGCGGCGGGCGGCCCTCGATCCCGATCTGACCGAGTGGATCGAGGTGGAACTCGCCACCGCGCCCAAAGCCGGCGCAAAGTCCGGCACCGGGAGCGCCGAGATCGATCCGGCGCCGCTCGCAGCGCGAGCCCGCACCGTGCTCGCCGGGCGCTACCGCCGGGACGATTACTGGGACGGCTACCGGCCCCACGGCAACGACGCGGAGCTGCGCGCCCTGGTGGAGAAGGCGGTGCCGTTCCTGGAGGCGGGCGATGGCCGCAACGCCCTGCGCATCCTGGAGGCGGTGGCCGAGCCGCTGGTCGAGGACTGGCTCGACTATCTCTACGAGCACGACGAGGAGACCTACCTGCTGTTCGGGGATCTCGGGCGGATGATGGCCGAGGCCGCGCTGATGACCGACCTCGACGCGCGGGAGCGCCGGCGCCTACGCGAGACGCTGACGGATTGGGAGGAGCGGCTCGACGAGATGGGTCCCAACGGCTTCGGGGTGGCGATCCGGGCGCTGGAGAGCGGGTGGGACGATCCGAACCTGCAGGCGATCCTCGACGGCGCTCCCGGTTCCTGGCCCGCCGGGGAGGCGGATCTCGACGACGTCGCGCTTACCGAGGTGAGGCTGCGGGTGCTCGACGGCAGCGGCCGGGACGACGCCTATCTCAACCTCGCCCGGGCCGCGGGCGCGCAGACGCGCTATGCCGAGAAGCTCGTGCGGCTCGGACGCGTCGCGGAGGCGGTGGCGCATGCCAGGGCCACCTTCTCGAAGCCGGCGGAGGCGCTGGATCTCGCGCAGGCGCTCGATGCGGCGGGCCGGCGCAAGGAGGCGCTGGCCGTGGCCGAGGCCGGTCTGGACCTCGGGGGGCCGGGCGGGGAGGGCGGCGCGCACGGCCTCCGGCATCCGGGCTCCGCGATGGCGCCCCTGGCGCGCTGGCTGCGGGACAAAGCCCGGGGCGACCTCGCCGTGCGGGCAGCCCGGATGGCCTTCGCGGCGACGCTGTCGCGGGCCGATTTCGGCGCCGCAAAGACCGCCTCCGGCGCGGCGTGGCCGTCCCTGCGCACCGAACTTCTTGCTGTTCTCGCCAAGGCCAAGCACGCCCATGACCGCGTCGCGATCCTGCTCGACGAAGGGATGATCGACGAAGCCGTCGCGGCCGCCGGGCCGGACACCAGCACGGCCGTCTTGCGTCGGCTCGCCGAGGCCGCCCATGCCAGCCATCCGGACTGGGTGATCGCCCTGGCGGAGCGCCATGCGGCGCGGATCATGGATGCGGGTATGGCCGGCCAGTACGCGGAGGCGGCGGACTGGCTCGGCTGCGCCGCGCGGGCCTACGACGCGGCCGGCCGCTTCGAGGACTGGACCCGCCGGATCGAGGATCTGATCGCGACGCATAAGCGCAAGCACAAGTTGCGGCCAATGCTGGAGGCGCTGCGGGCGGGCGGGTGAGGCGATGAGCGTCTTCGAGCGATGCAGCCCGCCCCATCATCACGAGCGCAGCCAAGTGACCCAGGGCCGCGCAACATCCACAAGTGTCGTGCTGCGCTGGATCGGTTCGCTCCGTTCGCAAAGACGATGATGCGCAAAGAAAAGGGCGCGGCCCGTGCAGACCGCGCCCGTCTCGAAACGTCCCGCGCCGGTCGGAGCCCGCGCGGGTCGTGCTGATGTTTACTCGCCCGCCTCGCGGCGGCGCTCGCCGCGGTGGCGGCCGCCCTCGCGGGGCTCGCGCGGCTCGTCGCCGCGCTCGGCCCGCTCGGCGTCGCGCTGGGCCTTCACCTTCTCGGTGATGTCCTCGCCGGTCTGCTGGTCGACGACCTTCATGGACAGGCGGATCTTGCCGCGGTCATCCTGGCCGAGGAACTTCACCTTGACCTTGTCGCCTTCCTTGACGACGTCCGTCACCTTGGCGACGCGGTTCGCCGCGAGTTCCGAGATGTGGACGAGGCCGTCCTTGGCGCCGAAGAAGTTCACGAAGGCGCCGAACTCCATGCACTTCACGATCGTGCCGTCGTAGATCACACCGACCTCCGGCTCCGCCACGATCGAGCGGATCCAGTTGTAGGCGGCCTTGATGGCCTTGCCGTCCGAGGAGGCGATCTTCACGACGCCGGTATCCTCGATGTTGATCTTGGCGCCGGTCTTCTCGACGATCTCGCGGATCACCTTGCCGCCGGTGCCGATCACGTCGCGGATCTTGTCGGTCGGGATCTGCATCGTCTCGATGCGCGGCGCGTACTCGCCGAGCTCGGGACGGGCCGCCGTCAGGGCCTTGGACATCTCGGCCAGGATATGGGCGCGGCCCTCCTTCGCCTGTGCGAGGGCGATCTTCATGATCTCCTCGGTGATGCCGGCGATCTTGATGTCCATCTGGAGCGAGGTCACGCCCTCGTCCGTGCCGGCCACCTTGAAGTCCATGTCGCCGAGGTGATCCTCGTCGCCGAGGATGTCGGACAGCACCGCGAAGCGCTCACCCTCCAGGATGAGGCCCATGGCGATGCCCGCCACCGGACGGCGCAGCGGCACGCCGGCATCCATCAGCGACAGCGAGCCGCCGCAGACCGAGGCCATCGAGGACGAGCCGTTGGACTCCGTGATCTCCGACACGACGCGGATCGTGTAGGGGAACTCGTGGGCCGGCGGCAGGACCGGGCGGATCGCCCGCCAGGCGAGCTTGCCGTGGCCGATCTCGCGACGGCCCGGGGAGCCCATCCGGCCGGTCTCGCCGACGCTATAGGGAGGGAAGTTGTAGTGGAGCAGGAAGCGCTCCTTGTAGGTGCCTTCCAGCGCGTCGATGAACTGCTCGTCCTCGCCGGTGCCGAGCGTCGCCACCACGAGCGCCTGGGTCTCGCCGCGGGTGAACAGGGCCGAGCCGTGGGCGCGGGGCAGCACGCCGACCTCGGAGAGGATCGGGCGGACCGTCTTCACGTCGCGGCCGTCGATCCGGGCGCCGCTGTCGAGGATGTTCCAGCGGACCACCTTCGACTGGGCCTCCTTGAAGGCGGCCTTGACCTTCTCGGCCGGGAATTTTTCCGCGCCCTCGGGGCAGAGGGCTTCCATCACCTTCGCCTTCACGGCGTCGACGGCGGCGTAGCGCTCCTGCTTGACGGTCTTGGTGTAGGCGGCGCGGAGTTCCGCCTCGCAGACCTCCAGCACCGCCTTCTCGACGTCGGCGTTCTCGGGGGCCTTGAAGTCGCGCGGCTCTTTGGCGGCCTTCTCGGCGAGGCGGATGATCGCCTCGATCACCGGCTGGAAGTGCTTGTGGCCGAACATCACGGCGCCGAGCATGATCTCCTCGGAGAGTTCCTTCGCCTCCGACTCGACCATCAGCACCGCATCCTGCGTGCCGGCGACGACGAGGTCGAGGGACGATTCTTCCTTGGTCTCGGTGACCAGCGGGTTCAGCCGGTAGCCGCCGTTGACGTAGCCGACGCGCGCCGCGCCGATCGGGCCCATGAACGGCACGCCCGAGAGGGTCAGCGCCGCGGAGGCCGCGACCATAGACACGATGTCGGGATCGTTCTCGAGGTCGTGGGTCAGGACGGTGACGACGACCTGGGTGTCGTTGCGCCAGCCCTCGACGAAGAGCGGCCGGATCGGGCGGTCGATGAGGCGGGAGACCAGGGTCTCCTTCTCGGAGGGACGGCCCTCGCGCTTGAAGTAGCCGCCCGGGATGCGGCCGGCCGCGTAGGCGCGCTCCTGGTAGTTCACGGTGAGCGGCATGAAGTCCACGCCGGGCTTCGGCTCCTTGGTGGCGACCACGGTGGCGAGCACCGAGGTCTCGCCATAGGTGGCGACCACGGCGCCGTCGGCCTGCCGGGCGACCTTGCCGGTCTCGAGGACGAGCTTGCGGTCGCCCCACATCAGCTCTTCGCGTTGAACGTCGAACATTCCTGATCTCTTCCTTGCCTGCGGCGGGCGTTGGCCCGGCGCCGCCGGGGGCAAGACGGCGAGACACTCACCCAATGAAGTGTCTCGCGATCCTGCCCCGATGCCGGCGCCTCGAAGCGGCCCGCTTGTGGGGAGGCCGGACCCATTCCGGCAGCCCGCGATGGTGAAACGCGGCCCCGGGCCGGGCCCGGAACCGCGCGATAGACGCCTTAGCGGCGGATGCCGAGACGCTCGATGAGGGCGCGGTAGCGGGCCTCGTCCTTGCGCTTGACGTAGTCGAGCAGCGAGCGGCGCTGCGAGACCAGCTTCAGGAGGCCGCGCCGGGAATGGTTGTCCTTGGCGTGGGTCTTGAAGTGGCCGGTGAGGTTGGTGATCCGCTCGGTCAGGATCGCCACCTGGACCTCGGGGGAGCCGGTGTCCTTGGCGTCCTTGCGGTGTTCCTTGATGAGCGCGGTCTTGCGCTCTGCCGTGATCGACATCGCGTGCCTTTCGGGTTGTGCTGATCGGATGCGGCGCCCCGTACGGGCGCGCGCGGGCTCGGCGTTCGGCCGGTGCCGGGATGTCGTCCAGCACGGTCACAGCGCCAAGCGGCTCAAGCCCCGCCCGGTAACCCGGGTCGAGGCCGCGCGATCCATACACGAAACCAGGGGATATGCCAGCCCCGGGGTAGGGGCGGTCGAGCCGCCGAATACCAGTCGCTCATCCGAGGAAACGGTTAACGCCCCGGTGCTAATCGGGAGCGCGCACGAAACGCGGCCCGGCGATGAACGGCACCCTCTCGGATGCGTGCGGTGTCCTGCTCGCGACGCTGCTCGGCGTTCCCCTCGTCCTCCTGCCGGGCTACGCGCTCGGCACGATCACCGGCGTGCTCGGATTCCGGACGCTGCCGCCCGGCCGGCGCGCGCTGTGCGCGGCGTTGTTCGGCATCGCGCTCCTGCCCGCCCTCGACGCCCTGCTGATCCAGGCGGCCGGCCTGCCCGTGGCGGCCCTGGCGAACGGTGGCCTCGGGCTCACCGCCCTGCGTCCGGCCCTCCGGGACTTGCGTGGTCCGCTCGACCGCCCGGCCCTGGCGCTCGGCGCGCTCTGGCTCGGGATCGTGACCTACGCGCTGATCGATCTCGACACCGGCACCGCCCTCCGCCAGCCGCTCACGGTCATCGACCTCGTCAAGCACGCGGCCCTGACCCGGGCGATCGCCGCGCACGGCCTCCCGCCGGTGGACCCGTTCTTCGCCCGTCCGGAGCGGGCCGGGTACTACTATTATTTCTACACGCTGACCGCCCTGGTGGATTGGGCCGGTGGCCGGCTGGTCGACGGGCGCACCGCCTTCGCGGGGCTCGCCGCCTGGACCGGGATCGCGCTCCTCGGCCTGCTGGACCGGCTGCTCGCCGCCACCGGGCTCGCGCGGGACGTTTCGCCCCGACTGCTGCGCCGGGCGGTGCTGGTGCTTGTGCCGGCGGGCGGCCTCGACATCCTGCTGGTGCTCCTGGACCGGGCGGCGTCGGGTTTCTGGATTCCCATCCCGGAATGGCTGAACGAGCAGGTCGTCAACTGGCCGACCTCCCTGGTCTGGGTGCCGCATCACGTCGCGGGCGCCCTGGCGGGCTGGCTCGGCCTGCTGGTCCTGGCCGAACGCGCCGACCGGCCGCGACCGGATCGCCGCGCCGATATCGTGGGTATCGTCACGGCAGCGCTCGCCTTCGCGGCCTGCGCGGGGCTCTCGGTCTGGGTCTGCCTGGGCACGGCCGCGGCGGCCGGGATCTGGCTCGCGCTGCTCGGATTCGAGCGCCGCTGGCACGACGCGGCCCGGCTCGGGGCGGCGGGGCTCCTCAGCGCGGTCCTGGCCGCGCCCTACCTCCTCGGCATCCTGGCGAACCGGACCGATACAGGCGGCACGATCCGCTTCGCGATCCGGCGCTTCGGCCCCCTGGAGCAGATCGACGACGGGCCGGGCCTCGACCTGCTCCGGCTGATCCTGCTGCCGATGAACTACTACGTCGCGCTCGGCGTCTTCGCGGGCGGCGCGCTCCTGTTCTGGAAGGTCGTGCCGCGCCGGGAGGCTCACGCAAGCGAGGCGGGCCGGCTGCTCACGATCTGCGCGGCAGCGAGCCTGCTGCTCGGCGGATTCGTCCGTTCGGCGATCCTCTACAACGATCTCGGCGCCCGCGTGGTGTTGCTCGCGCAGGTCTCGGCGCTCGTCTGGACCGTCGTGGCCCTGACCCGGATCAGCCCGGGGGCGCGGCTCCGGCTCTCGGGATCGCTCGGCGCGCTGCTCCTCCTCGGCTATGCAACGACGCTCTACGGCTTCGTCGGGATGCGCGCCTATCCGGCCGCCGGGCATCCGCAATTCGCCATCCTCAACCGGCGCCCGGACATCGATCGGTCGCTGCGCGCCGCCTATGCCTGGGCCGGCACGCACCTGCCCCGGGATCTGGTCCTGCAAGCCTCACCGCTTCCGCGGCGCGTCTTCGATTTCGGCCTCTACGGCACGCAGCCCGTGGCGGTGGCCGACCGCGAGGCGCGCCTGTTCGGCGCAGCGCCCGAGGCGGTCGCGGCGCGCCTCACCGCGGTCGCGCCGATCTTCGACGCGACCCTGCCCGCCGCGGAGGTGCGCCGCCGGGCGGCCGAGGCCGGGATCGGCGCCCTGGTGGTCACGGCCGCGGATGCCGCCTGGGGCGAACCCGAATCCTGGATCTGGCGCAGGCGGGCTGTCTATGCGGATCCGCTCGTGCGGATCCTGCGCGTCGAGGACCTCGATGACTGAGCCTTCCTTGTCCGGCACCGGACGGGCCCTGCGCTGGGTCGGCGCACAGGCGCTTCTGCATCTGGGGACCCTGGTTGTCGGCTTCGGCACGTTCGTGCTGCTGTTCCAGACGGACCTGTGGTCCGGCGTGACGATCCTGTTCTACCGCGGCCTCCTGCTGCTGGTCGTGGCTTTCCTGCTCACGCTGGCGGCGGCCGTGGCGCTCACCGGCCTCGGCCGCGCCTGGGGGTTGCGGCGGCGCGACGCCCTCGGGGCCTGCGTGCTGTCGCTGTCCCTCAACCTGAGCGGCTTCGTCGTCCTTCCCGTCACGGTCGACCGCTCGGTCAGCGTATTCCTGCTCGGGCAGATGGCGGCGCATCCCGACGAGAGCTTCGACGCGGACCGTGCCCGGGCGGTGTTCGACGCGGTCTATCTCGGCACGTTCCGCCAGATGGAGCGGCGACTGGCCGAGCAGAAAGCCTCGGGCAACGTGGCCCCGAGAGGGGACGGTTACGTCATCACCCCGCAGGGCCGCGCCTTCATCCGCTTCGCCGGCTTGATCGCCCGGCTCTTCCGGACCGATACGAGGCTGATCGCGGGGGCGTCGGCGCCTGGGGCGGCACCGACCCTGAGGCCGCCTCGGGACCAGCCGGACTAGCGGCCTCGACGCGGGACACCGGAGGTGATCCAGTCTGCGTGACGGTGGGATGACCAGCCCCAGACAAGCTTAGCGGCGTGTCCCTTGCACGTCCTTATGTCGGGCGATCAGGGAGCACGGACGGGATGGCGGAATCGGCGATGACCAGGGGTCCCGACGCAGTGTCTGAGCCGGATGGGATACTCCTCCGGACCCTCACGGTCCCGGGCCTCATCGCCATCGGCCTCGGCGCCACGATCGGTGCGGGCATCTTCGTGCTCACGGGGACGGCGGCGGCGCAATATGCGGGGCCGGCGCTCAGCCTGTCCTTCGTGATCGGCGGGATCGCCTGCGGTCTCGTCGGCCTGTGCTACGCCGAGCTGGCGGCCATGATCCCGGAGGCCGGCTCCACCTACACCTACACCCGCGAGAGCCTCGGCCGGTTTCCCGCCTGGATCATCGGCTGGGATCTCGTCCTCGAATTTGCCGTCGCGGCCGCCACGGTGGCGGTGGGATGGTCGGGCTACGCGCAGTCGCTCGCGGCGGATTTCGGCCTGCGCCTGCCGCCGTCGCTCGCCGGCGCGCCGGGCGAGGGCGGGATCGTCAACCTGCCGGCCGTCGCCATCGTGCTGCTGCTCACCGCCCTGCTGACCCGCGCCACCCGGGAGGCCTCCCTGGTGAACGGTCTCCTCGTCGCCTGCAAGATCGCGATCATCCTGGCCTTCGTGGGCGTCGGCGCCGTCCATCTCCGGCCGGACCTCTGGCATCCCTTCGTGCCCGAGAATGCCGGGACCTTCGGCGCCTTTGGCTGGAGCGGCGTCTTTCGCGGCGCCGCGGTGGTGTTCTTCGCTTTCGTGGGGTTCGAGACGGTCGCGACCGCCGCGGGCGAGTGCCGGGCGCCGCAGCGCGACGCGCCGGCGGGGCTGATCGGCTCGCTCCTGATCACCACGGTGCTGTACGTGGCGATGGCGGTCGTGCTCACCGGCCTCGTGCCCTACCGGGACCTCGACGTCGCCGATCCGGTGGCCAAGGCGGTCGACGCGATCGGGCTCTCGGCCTTCGCGACCGTGATCAAGATCGGCGCCCTGATCGGCCTGACCACCTCGGCGCTGACCGCCCTGTTCGGCCAGGGCCGGATCTTCTTCGCCATGGCCCGCGACGGGTTCCTCCCGAAGGTCTTCTGTCAGGTCCATCCCGTGACGCGGGCGCCCGCCGCCAGCCAGATCGTGATCGGCCTGTTCACGGCCGCTTTGGCGGGCCTCGTGCCGATCGACATCCTGGGCGAGATCGTGAGCATCGGCACGCTGCTCGCCTTCTGCCTCGTCTGCGCGACGGTGCTGATCCTGCGCCGGCGGGATCCGGCCCGGCCGCGACCCTTCCGGGTTCCGGCGGCGCCGCTCGTCGCCGGGCTCGGCATCCTGTCCTGCCTGGTGCTGATGGCCTCGCTGCCGGCCGATACCTGGATCCGCCTCGCGCTCTGGCTGGCGATCGGGCTCGCCATCTACGCCGGCTACGGCAGGCGCCACGCCCGGATCAGCTGAGGAGGTCGAGCGTCGCCCGGCTCAGCGAGTCGAGGATGCCCGAGGCGCTGAGATTGGCCTCGTAATTCCGGACCACCGTCTGCAGGTCGGCCGTTTCGGTGGCGGCATTCACGTTCGGCAACTGGACGTAGCCGCGGGGGTCGGCGGCGACGTTCGACGGGTCGTAGCGGCTGCGGAACGCGCTGGTATCCCGCGCGATGCGGCCGACCGGGTCGCGCGGGTTGTCGGCGAACACGGGGGCGAACACGGCGATCTTGCGGGTGTAGGGTGCACCACCCGGCGTCTCGGAGACCGAATCCGCGTTGGCGAGGTTCTCGGAGATCGCCCGGATCCGGCCGCCCTGGACCTGTCGGCCCGCGGCGAGGACGTCGGACGCCGCGTGGAGGGCGCTGGTATCCGGCATGCGCGGGGCCTCGTGGGCAGCGGGAACGATGGAGGCGATCCTCCCCGGGACAGGCTTAACGGCAGGTTAAACCAGATCCCATGACCTTCCGGCCCTTCACGCCAGCGCGTCGATCGCCGTCTCGATCGGCATGAAGAAGGTGTGCGAGCCGATCGGGCTTTCCTGGAATTCGGCTTCCGTCCAGAATTTGGCTGCGGCCTCGTCGAGCGCATGAACGAGGATGGCACGGATACCGATCGTCTCGGACGCACCGATGATCCGCAACAGGGCATCCCGGAGCAGATCCTGCCCGAGGCCGGTCCCGCGATGGCGCAGATCGCGCGCCAAGCGTCCGATGATCGCGACCGGGACTTGATTCGGCGTGCCCCGGGCGCGCTTCATCTTGCCCGGCAGCGCACCGCGTTCAACGCTGCCGCTCGCGATGCAGTAGTAGCCGACCACGTCGTCGCCGTCGCAGACCACGTAGGTGCGCGCCGTCCGCCCCTCGCTGACGCCGGCCCGCCTGCGGATCCACTCGTTGAGCGATGGCTGCCCGCAATCGAAGTTGTCGACGCAATGAGCCGCGGAGAGATGAGCGGGCGCCCTCAGCCTGCCCTTGTCGGCGGCCGGCGGACCCGTCACGTTTCCCATGGTGGGCGCCGCTTCATCAGCGCCTTCAGGTGCGCGCCGGCGGGGCGCGGATTGTCGAGCGCCTGCGTAAAGGCGTCGTGCTGGTCGGGGGTCAGCACGAAGAGGCGCTGATCGAGGAGCACGTCGATCGCATGCCGACGTGCGGTCTCGATCATGAACTCGGTGCGCGTCTTCCCGATGATTGAGGCCGCCGCATCGATTAGGTCGCGGGTCTCCGTCTCAACCCGCAAATTGATGGTGGAACCGCGGCGAGCCGGATCCTGCCGTGCGGCGGGGCGTTCCGTGACATCCGTCATGATCACTGCGTCCTGTCCGAGACGTCACGCCGGGACGCGACCCGATATGGGTGGCAGGCTGTATACACGATGTCAACACAGTGAGGCGCCAACGCGGTGCGGGCCGAAGCCGGATGGCGGCGCGCATGCGTGGGTGTGAGCAAAGGCGATCGCGTGGCCTTGAGCCGCTTATCAGACTCTATGCGGCCCGCCCCGACAGGCTCACCGCCTCCCGCAGATCCCGCCCGTCGGTGAGCCGCAGGCCCCGGCGGCGCAGGGAGGCCAGCATCGCGCGATCCGGAAACGGGCAATAGGGCAGCACCTCGAAGCTCCGGCCCTCCGGCAGGGCGCCGGTGCGGGCGACCGCGTCGAGCAGCCGGTCCAGCATCCCGCGCCCATGGGCATGGAGCGCCACGGCGGCCCGGGTGGCGGTGGTGCCGGGGGGCAGCGGAACCGCCTCCTGGGACAGGATCGCTCCGGCATCGATCGCGGCGGCGAGCCGGTGCAGGGTCATGCCGAAGCTGCCGGGCCCCTCGGAGAGCGCATGGATCGTCGGCACCGGGCCGCGATGACGCGGCAGCAGGCCGGGATGGCCGTTGATGCCGCCGAGCCGCGCCAGCGCGATGGTCTCGGGCTTCAGGATCTGATCGAAATGGTACGTCAGGATCAGGTCGGGCGCCGCCTCGCGCAGCCTCTGGGCGACCTCCGGGCCGTTGACGTCGTCGATCGTCAGGCTCGGAATGCCGAGGCGGCGGCAGAGGGTCTTGAGCGGCGTCGCCTCGGGGGCATCGCCGCTGCCGGAGGCCGCCTGGGTGAGCGGCGCGAGCGGGCGCATCAGGTCCGGCAGCCCGAAATTCACCGCCAGATAGGGCAGGATGCCGGTCCCCGAGCGCGCGAGGTGCCGCCGGATCTGCCCGGTCAGGCCGCCGCTCGACGGCCGCTCGGCGTTGGACAGGCCGACGAAGGCGATGTCGGCCCGGTGATCGGCGACGAACCGACGGACCACCCGGGCGTTCGGAAGCGCCTCCAGAACGAACAGCGCGATCCGGGGCCGGGGCATCAGCGCCGCTTCCGCCGCTGGAACCGGAAGGCGTAGAGGCCGGCTTTGCGGACGCTCTCCGGCAGGAGCAGCACGGTCCGCGCGAGCGCCGTGAGGATGAACGGGAAGGCGATCACGTCGCGGTTGGCCGCGATGCCCCTGGCGATGCGCACGGCCGCCTCCTCGGCGCTGATCTCCAGAGGCCGCCAGCCCTTCAGCTCGCCGCCCATCGGGGTCTTCACGTAGCCGGGCGTGACGACGTTGACCTTCACGCCCCGAGGCCCGACCTTCTGCCGCAGGGCGAGGCCGTGGGCGACGAGGGCCGCCTTCGCCCCGCTATAGGCCGGCGCATCCTGGAGCGGGGCGTAGGCCGCCAGCGACGACAGCAGGACGATCTGGCCGCGCCCGCGCTGGAGCATCAGCGTCAGCGTGGGCAGCATCACGTTGAGCGAGCCCGTGTAGTTGATGTCGGCGGTCTCGAACGCCACGTCCTCGGCTTCGACCTGCCCCTCCTGGTTGCCGCCGTTCACCGCCGCGTTGGCGATGACGAGGTCGAGGGGGGCCTCCGCATCCGTGCGGTGAACCAGCGCTCCCGTGGCGGCGCGGTCGCGGGTATCGAGGCGGGCGACCTCGACGACGGCGCCCTTGGCGCGGCAATCCCCGGCGACCCGTTCGAGGCGCTCGGCGTTGCGGGCGACGAGGATGAGGCTCACGCCGGGCTGCGCGTAGTGGCGCGCCAGCGCAGCGCCGATGCCGCTCGACGCGCCGGTAATCAGAATGCGAGGCATGGAGCGGGTTACGCCGGCCCGTATGGAAAGATCAAGGGTCGACGGGACTCAGTCGCCGGGAAAGCCGTCAGTAGACCGGCGCCAGTTCGCCGTTCCGCTCGGCCGCCTCGCGGATCGCCCGCGCCGCCGCCAGCATCGAATCGGGCAGGGCGGCCTCCATCCGTGGCACGGAGCCGGCCACGGCCCGGTCGATCGCCTCCTTGGAGAAGAAGCCGCCGTTGACCTGTGTCCGGTGCAGCACGACCCGGCGGAAATCGGCCATCAGGCCCATATCGGGCGGGGTCGGGTTCTTCCAGAAGCCGTCGAGGTCGCCCTGGTGGGTCAGCCCGGCCATGTTGTAGATCGCGGTGCCGACCGCATGGGTCGGGCAGCCCATCTCCAGGGACAGCATCCCCACCGTCGAATTGACGATGACCACGCCGCGGGCGCCCTTGATCAGGGCCGGCAGGTCGCCGCCGTCGATGAAGTCGAGCCGGTCGCTGACGCCGTGGCGGCGGGCGGAGGCGCGGGCGAATTTGCGCCAGTTGATCAGGCCGCTGTCCAGCGGGTGCAGCTTCACCAGGAGCCGCGTCGGCGCCGCCGAGGCATCCGCGAAGGACTTGATCACCCGGTCCATGAAGCCTTCGACGCCGAGGAACGGCGAGTGGACCCGGATCTGGTAGTCGCTGTCGAGCTGGAGCGGCAGCAGGAAATAGTCGCAGCCGACCGCGCGGTAGATCTCGTCGCAGCGGGCCGCCTCGCGGCGGGTATGGGCGCGCCGGGCGAATTTCTTGATCCAGCCGGCATACTCGGCGGCGATGTGGGTCGGCCGGTGGCTGCGGAAATGCGGGTAGAGGTAGGGGAACAGGACGTTGGCGAGGTTGTAGCCGACATCCCAGATGCTCCGGCGCGCCATGTCGCCCGTGGAGGGCATCGCCCGGCCGGGCTGCGGCAGGCGCCGGGCCAGGGCGCGGATCTCGTCGGCGCTGCGGGGCAGGGACGAGAAGCCGTTCACGCCGCCGAGCTCGCAGGTGATCCAGTTGGGGCGGATGTAGCCCTCCTCGAACACGTGGACCCGCAGGCCGCGATCCTCGGCGATCATCCGCGCCGCCTTGTGGAACGGCCGGCAATCGCCGAACAGCACGATGTCGGTGATGCCCTCGCGGGTCAGATAGGCTTCGAGATAGATGCCCCAGGCCTCGCGCCGGCCGCGGTAATTGTCGGCCGAACCGTTCCAGAACAGCCAGTCGCCCGGGCAGAGATTGATGCGCCGGACCTGATGGCCCCGCGCGCGCAGCGCCTTCCCGAGATCGGAGAAGAACGGCGTGGCGATCCCCTGCAGGAACAGGAAGGTCGCCGGGCGGTCGCGGAGGGCATCAGAGGCGGGCTGTTGCATTCCGCGGCGCTTCTTCCTTGACCTAAAACTGCCCGACGGGCCGGCACGTTGCCGTGAGGTGGCACGAGCTCCGGCGGCCTCGCAATCCGAGGCCGTGCCGCAGCACGGCTTTTCCGCACCCGCGTGACCCGTCTGCAACGGTCGCGTTTTGCGGCCCCGACTCGGATTGAGCGGCCAATCACGGCGACGGTATGTCCGAATCCTTTCAAGCGTCTGGCGCGCGTGCGGGATCGTCCCGGTTGTCCCCGAAATCCCACACCTCCCATTCCCACGCCATCCGCGCGAAAATGCGCTACAGGCGGGCGAACCTCACGGCCGCGCGGAGCCCGATAGCCAGAGATGCTGCGAAACCATGCCCCTTGAACCGACCCCGTCGCTCTACGCGACCGGCCGGACGATCCGCCGCCTCCGGGTGGAGATCGAGGCGGCGACGGGCCTCGCCTTCGGGCGGGCGCATCCCGGCGCCGTCGGCGTGGTCTGGGGTACGGGGAGCGCGGTCGACCGGCTGCTCGGGCTGACCGGCCGCCGCCGCCTCGTGGTCGCGCCCGGCCCGCTCCTGAGCCCCTACGACGATCCGGAGCGCGGCTTCGCATCCCTGCGGATCAGCCTCGATGGAAGGCCGTTCGGCGGGGAGGGCGGCGTCCACTACCTCGATCCCTGGACCCGGGTGCCGATCGACCGCGCGGCCTGTACCGAGCGCGTGGCCTGGCTCCAGGCGCGCTTCGCCGAGAACGACCGGCGGGTGATCTATGTCGGGATGTCGCGCTGGAAGCGCCCGGCCCTCGACGTGCTCGGGGCCGGCCCCGCCGGACGCCCGGTCCATACCATGACCACCGAGGCCGCGGTCGCGGCGGGGCGGCGCCACCGGGGCCGCGTCCTCGCCTGGGCGACCCGGGCGCCGGGCCGGCTGGAGGAAGCCTGCGCGGAGGTCGGGCTGCCGCTCGCCCGGGTGGAGGACGGATTCCTGCGCTCGGTCGGCCTCGGCGCGAGCCTGCAGCCCGGCGCCTCGATCGTGGTGGACGATCTCGGCATCTATTACGACCCGCGCCGGGAGAGCCGGTTGCAGCGCCTCCTGGCGGACTCGGACTTCACCCCGGAGCTCGTCGCCCGGGCGAAGCGCCTGCGCGAGGAGGTCGTGGCGCGCCGGCTCAGCAAGTACAATGTCGGGCTCGACGCGGCCGCCCTCGACTGGCCCGCCGGGCGCAGGATCGTGCTGGTACCGGGCCAGGTGGAGGACGATGCCTCGGTGCGGCACGGCTCCCCGCTGGTCCGCTCGAACCGGGCGCTGCTCGCGGCGGCGCGGCGGCGCAACCCGGACGCGTTCCTGCTCTACAAGCCGCACCCCGACGTGGAGGCGGGCTTCCGCCCGGGCATCATCCCGGAGGCGGAGGCGCTGACGCTCGCCGACCGGATCGTTCCCGGCATCAGCATCGTCGATCTCCTCGACCGGGTGCATCACGTGGAGACCATGACGTCGCTCGCCGGGTTCGAGGCGCTGATCCGGGGCCTGACCGTGGCGACCCACGGACGGCCGTTCTACGCGGGCTGGGGCCTGTCGGAGGATCTCGCGCCGGGGGCCGATCGCGGCCGCAGGCTCGGTCTCGACGAGCTGGTGGCGGGGGCGATGATCCTCTATCCGCGCTACCTCGACCCCGTGGCGATGAAGCCGTGCAGCCCGGAGCAGCTCCTCGACCGCCTGAGCGCCGCCCGGGAGGCGGCCCCGCGCAGCGCCCTCTCGATCGGCCGCACCGCCCATTGGGTGATGCGCGCGCGCTACGGGCTCCTCAACCCGATCGTGCGGGCGCTGCGCAGCCGCCGGGGCGTCGGCCGCGAGGCCGGCCCGCGATAGGACGTGATATGCCCGCGACATCAAAGCGATAGCGCGTGCTGCTAATGTCGGCCGTCAGCGGCCCGCCCCGGGCCGGCTCCTTATCCCACGGGATCGGGAACGGCCCACAACGCTATGCTTCCGCACACCTTTTCCCGGCAGCGATGAAGCTGCCCCACGCCGAGTGTTTCGTGTCTTGACGACGTTCCTCATCGCCACCGGCCTCGCGCTCGCGCTCTGCCTCGTCCTGGAGGGGGTCGCCGGCGATTCGATCACCCGGGCGAGCCTCGCGCCGCGGGACCTCGCCCTGCGGCTCGCCGGCTACCTGCTGATCCTGCTGTTCTGGTTCGCCTTCTCCTGGCGGCCCTGGCTCGCCGCCCTGACCCTGGTGATCTCGGTCACGGCGCTGATCGTCGTCAGCCGGGCCAAGCGCTCGGTGATCGGCGAGCCGCTGCTGTTCAGCGATTTCGCCCTGCTGCCGCAGGTGCCGCGCCACCCGCAGCTCTACTACATCCCGCCCCTGTGGCATCCGCGCGTCAGCATCCCCGTCCTCGCCACCCTGGGCGCGACCGTGCTCTGGTACCGCACCGAGCCGAGCGTGCTGCCGGAGGCCACCCTCCCGCGGATCCTGGCGCTCCTCGGCCTGCCGCTGCTGCTCGCCCTGCTGGCCTGGGCCGCGCCGCGACAGCCGCTCGCGCACGGGATCGCGCGCTGGTTCCCGCGCCCCGATCTCGAAGCGGACGTGGCCCGGGTCGGCCTGCCGGCGAGCCTGCTGGGCTACACCGCCCGGGCCTTCGCGGGCGGCGAGCCGGTGCCCGAGCCGCCCGCTTTGCCCCCCGGGCCGGGGGACGACGTGGTGGTGGTGATCCAGCTCGAATCGTTCATCGATCCGGAGCGCCTGGGCGGCCCGGCCCTGCCGGTGATGGCGCTGTTCCGCAGCCGGGCGGCGCAGTACGGCCGCCTCCAGGTCCCGGCGCACGGTGCCTACACGATGCGCAGCGAGCACGCCGTGCTGACCGGGCGGCCCTCCGACACCCTCGGCTTCGGCCGCTACGACCCCTACACGTCCCGCGGCGGCGACGAGCCGACGAGCCTCGCCCGGCTGGCCCGCGGCCGCGGCTACGACACCCTGTTCCTGCACCCGTTCCACCGGGACTTCTTCCGCCGGGCGCAGGTGATGGAAGCCTTCGGCTTCTCCGACCTCGTGATGGAGGAGGCGTTCGGGGAGGCCGAGCGGGTCGGCCCCTATGTCGGCGATGTGGCGCTTGGCGAGCGCCTCCTCGCCGAGGTCCAGGCCCGTCGCACGCCCCTGTTCCTGTTCTGCGTGACCATGGAGAACCACGGGCCCTGGAAGCCCGGGCGGCTCCCCGGCATCGATGATCCGCAGGCGCAGTACATGCACCACGTCGCCCATACCGGGCAGATGGTGGAGGCGGTCGCGGCCGGGCTCGACCGTCTGGCCGCCGAGCGCGGCCAGACCATGACGCTCTGCGTGTTCGGCGATCATGCGCCCTCGCTGCCCGCCTGCACGCCGGGCTTCGGCGGTCGGACGACCGAGTATGCGCTGTTCCGGTTCGGCGGGCCGGCTGCCCCCCCGCGCCGGCTCGACATCGCGGCCGACGCGCTGGGGCGGGACCTGCGCGGTGCCATCGCCACCGCGCCTGCGGACATCGCCGCTGCGACATGATATGGCCAAGCTTGCCGGCGCGAAGCGTGGCGGTGCCATGCTGGTGACGTATTACTGACGGATAATGCAACCCTCCGCGAGGGCGGTCGCACGGCCGTTAAAGCGATCGCAGCGTTTGGCGATCTAACTGGATATCCCGGTCCGGGCCAGCGATGGCGCGGGATCGGCTGGAGAAGACTCTGTGATGCTGCGTAAGACGGCGCGCACCGCCCTGATGGCTGCCCTGGCGGCCGGATCTGCCGGCGGCTGCACGTACCTGCCTGCGGCGGGTCCGACGGCGAGTGCGATCCAGGCGGGCTCGGAGGTGGCCACCGCCGACGGCAGCCTGCTGGCGCGCTACGAGATCATCGACGTCACTCCCGCGGTGATCGAGGCCCTGCGCGGGCGCCCGCTCGACAGCCTGCTCGCCTCCTTCGGCGACCACCGCCCGTCGGCCGAGCCGGTGATCGGCATCGGCGACATGGTCTCGGTCTCGATCTGGGAAGCCGGCTCCGGCGGCCTGTTCTCCGGGCCGCTCGTCGCCGACCGCTTCTCGGCCGGTTCCAAGTCCGCCCTCATCCCCGAGCAGCCGGTCGGGCGCGACGGTGCCATCTCGGTGCCCTATGCCGGCCGGATCAAGGTCGACGGCCGCCGGCCTCAGGACGTCCAGGCGCTGATCGAGAACGAGCTCGCCGGCAAGGCGATCCAGCCGCAGGTGCTGGTCTCGGTCACCCGGCCGATCAGCCAGGCCGTGACGGTGACCGGCGAGGGTGCGGCCGGCGCCCGCCTGCCGCTGTCGGGCCACGGCGACCGCATCCTCGACGTCATCGCGGCCGCCGGCGGCAACCGCTCGCCGGTCAACGAGACCTTCGTGCGGCTCTCGCGCGGGTCGGTGACCGCGACCGTGCCGCTGACCACGGTGGTGTCGAACCCGCGGGAGAACATCTACCTGCGGCCCAACGACGTGCTGACGCTGGTGCGCGATCCGCAGACCTTCATCGCGGTGGGGGCGCTGGGCAACAGCACCGAGCTGCCGTTCCAGGCCGACGGGATCACGCTGGCGCAGGCTTTGGCCAAGGCGCGCGGCCTGTCGGACTTCGCCGCCGATCCGGCCGGGACCTTCATCTTCCGGTTCGAGCCGGCCAGCGTGGTGCGGCGGCTGAAGCCGGGCTCGAAGCTGCTCGGCACGCCGCTGGTTCCGGTGGTGTACCGGATCGACATGCGCGACCCGAACAGCCTGTTCGTGTCCCAGGCGTTCCGGATGCGCAACCGCGACCTGATCTACGTGTCGAACGCGCCGTTCACCGAGGTGTCGAAGGTTCTGACCGCCTTCAGCGGCGTCACCGGCCCGGTCGCCTCCGTGGCCACGGCCTACGCCTATACGAAGTAGGCCACGCCGCCGGCCTCCGGGCCGGCGAACATCCCGACAGATCCCCGAACGAGAACAGGGCGCGGATGATATCCGCGCCCTGTTCTCGTGTTCGGTCAAGGCGGATCGGGGCCGAGGCGCTCGGCCCCGGACTAGACTCAGGCCCGCTTGGCCAGCAGCTGCTCGATCAGCGAGCCGCCCTTGTCGATCGCCGCGAGCTCCTCCGCGACCGCGTTCACGGTATCGCGGATCTGATCGGGCGTGTGCTCGGAGGTCAGGAAGAAGCGCAGGCGCGAGGCCCGCTCGGGGACCGCCGGATGGATGATCGGCTGCACGTTGATGCCGCGCCGGAACAGCCGGTCCGACAGGGTCACGGCCTTCAGCGAGTCGCCGACGATGATCGGCACCACGGCGAGGCCGAGGCTGAAGCCGGTGTCGAGGCCGAGCTTCTTGGCAGTGGTCAGGAACAGCGTGCCGTTCTGGCGCAGGCGCTCGACCCGCTCCGGCTCGGCATGCAGCACCGCGAGCGCCGCCTCGGCGGCGGCGGCGAGCGGCGGCGACATGCCGACGCTGTAGACGAAGCCGCCGGCCGAGTGCTTCAGATACTCGATCAGCGCGATCGGCCCGCAGATGTAGCCGCCGCAGGTGGACAGCGTCTTCGACAGCGTGCCCATCCAGATGTCGACCTCCTTGGGGTCGACACCGCAATGCTCGAACAGGCCCGCGCCGGTGCGGCCGGTGACGCCGAGGCCGTGCGCCTCGTCGACCATCAGCCACGCATCGTAGCGCTTCTTGAGTGCGATGAGCCCCGCGAGGTCCGGCGCGTCGCCGTCCATGCTGTACAGGCCCTCGACCACGATCAGCGCCCGGCGGTGCTCGTGGCGGGTCGACTGGAGCAGGGTCTCCAGGGCGTCGAGGTCGTTATGCGCGAAAGAGCGCCGCTGGGCGCCGGAGAGCTGCGCGCCCGTGACGATGCTGTTGTGGGACAGCGCGTCGTGGAAGATCACGTCGCCGGCTTCGAGCAGGGCGCCGATGGTGGTCACGTTGGTGGCGTGCCCGCTCACCATCACGACGCAGCCCTCGGAGCGGTAGTGCTTGGCCAGCGCCTGCTCCAGGCTGATGTGCCCGGGCCGCTCGCCCGCCACGACGCGGCTCGCCGAAGCCGAGGTGCCGTAGGCGTCGATCGCCTCGCGGGCGGCGTTGCTCACCCGCGGATGGCCGTTGAGGCCGAGATAATCGTAGGACGAGAAGTTGGTGAAGCTCTTCTGGTCGATCCGGGTGGTCGCGCCGGCCTTGGCGTCGTGGACGCGGAAGAACGGGTTGCCCAGGCCGATCAGCTCGGCCGCCTGACGCTGGAGCTTCAGCTCCCGGTAGCCCGGCAGGTTCTCGAAATTCTGCGCCGCCGACTGGCCGGCGGGGGAGGCCGCCTTGACGGGGGCCGGGCGCGGCGTCGCGCGCCCGAGGCGGTTGGTCACGAAGCCGGCGAGCGCCGCGCGCCCGCCGTCCGGCCGTGCCGTATCGGTCATGAGTTCGTCTCTTTGATCTCGCTGGACGTCTGCTCGATGAGCTCCCGGAGAGGCGCCATCATCTGCGCATCGATCTCACCACCGACATGCTTCGAGACGAGGCTCATCGCGACGCCGGCCGCCTCATCCATGGGCGCGGAAACCGCCTGAATTAAGGACTCCGACAGCTCGTTGACGGTCATGCCCGAGGACAGGCCCGCGGGCGGCGCCTCAAGGGCGAAGCGCTCCTGCAGGCTGGCGCCGAGCTCGACACCCATCAGCGAATCGAGGCCGATCTCCGAGAGCTGGCGCACGCGGCTGATATCGTCCTTCGGCAGCCGCAGGATGCGGGCGATGTCCTCGACGATCGCGTCCGACACGGTCTTGCGGACCGCATCGAGGTCGCCGCCCTTGAGCAGCGCCGCGATGTTGATCGCCTGGACGCCGCCGGCCTCGGCCTGCTGGTCCGAGCCGAGTTCCGCGTAGCTCGGCGAGCGCATGGTGGCGAGACGCTCGCGCGCCTTGCCCCAATGCATCGCCGCGATGGCGATGACCGCCTCGTCCGGAGACGCGCCCTGGCTGCCCAGAGCCTCGGCCATCAGGTCGAGGCAGCGGCGCGCCTCCATCGGCGTGACGCCGACGCGGCCGGCGAGGCCTTCCATGACCGCCCGGTTGCGGGCGAGCATGCCGACATCGCCGATCGCACCCCAGGCCACCGCCAGGGCCGGCAGGCCGCGGCGGCGGCGCTGCCGCGCCAGGCCCTCCATGAAGCCGTTGGCGGCCACGTAGGAGCCCTGGCCCGGATTGCCGATGAAGGTCGTCGCCGAGGAGAACAGGACGAAGTAGTCGAGGCTCCGGTCGCGGGTGGCGGCGTCCAGGTGCTGGGCGCCGATCACCTTCGGGCCGATCACCGCGTCGAGCGCCGCGGCGTCGATGTTGGCGATCAGGCCGTCCTGAAGCACCGCGGCGGCGTGGAGCACGCCCGCGAGCGTCTTGCCCTTCTGCTCGATCTCGGCGAGCAGCCGGTCCACCGAGGCGCGGCTGGTGATGTCGACGGCCTTGGCCTCGACGGTCACGCCGCGGGCCGACAGCTCGGCGACGATCGCCTTGGCCTCATCGGTGGCCGCACCCTTGCGGCCGGCGAGCACGAGATGCTTGGCACCCCGGTCGATCAGCCAGCGCGCCGCCTCCAGGCCGAAGCCGCCGAGGCCGCCGGTGAGCAGGTGGACGCCCGTCTCCGAGACCGTGAACGGCTTCGCCGTGTCCTTCATGATCGTGCCGGCCTTGGGCGGGCTGATCACGATCTTTCCGATGTGACCCGATTGCTGCATCAGCCGGAACGCGTCCGAGGTCTCGGCCGCGGTGAAGGGCTGATAGGGCAGGGGCTTCAGGCCGCCGTCGTTGAACAGGGCCATCACCTCGCGGAACATCCGCGCGCCGTCGTCGCCCTGGTGCTGGATCACCTGATCGAGATCGACGCCGAAATAGCTGAGGTTCCGCCGGAACGGGCGCAGGCCGATATGGGTGTTGGCGACGTAGTCGCGCTTGCCCAGCTCGACGAAGCGGCCGAACGGCCGGAGCGCGTTGAGCGAGCGCTCCATCGCCTCGCCGAACAGGCTGTTCAGCACGATATCGACGCCGTCGCCGGTGATCGCCCGGACCTCGTCCACGAAGGCAAGCGAGCGGGAATCGAGCACGTGCTCGGCGCCCAAAGCCTTCACCAGCGCCCGCTTCTCGCGGGAGCCCGCCGTGGCGATGACCCGCGCGCCCTTGAGCTTGGCGATCTGCAGGGCCGCCAGCCCGACGCCGCCCGCGCCGCCATGGACCAGCACCCATTCGCCGCGCCGCATCCGGGCGCAGGAGACGAGGCCGTAATAGGCGGTGAGGAAGGCCACCGGCACGGTGGCGGCCGCCATCGGGTCGAGGCCCTGCGGCATCGGCGCGACGACGAGATCCGGCACCACGATGTGGGTGGCGAAACCCGACTGCGCGAAGGCGACGACCGGGTCGCCGACCTTGAAGCCCTTCACGCCCGGACCGACGGCCGTGACGCGGCCGGCGCATTCGAGGCCGAGGCGGGGGCCGGCGAAGCCGTCCTCCAGGATCTCCTCGGGCAGCATCGAGAGCGCCCAGAGAACGTCGCGGAAGTTGAGGCCGGTGGCCTCGACCGCGATCTCCATCTCGCCCTTGCCGGGGGCGCGGCGCTCGGCCGGACCCCAGACCATCTCGCTGAGGCCGCCGGTGTTGCTGCGCTCCAGGCGCGCGGCCTCGGCCGGGACCAGATCCGCCGGATCCCGGTGCTGCGGCCGGCCGGCATGGAAGCGCACGACCTGCGTCCGCTCGTCGTCCAGCACGATCTCGGTCTCCGGCGTGCCGGAGAGGATGAGGTCGCGCAGGCGCTCGGAGGCGCGCTTCGACGACATCTCGGGGGAGAGGTCGATGCGGCGGACGTCGAGGTTCGGGGCCTCGTTGGCGAGCGTGCGGGAGAAGGCCCACACGCCGGCCTCGATGTTGGTGGTCTGGCCGCCGCGGTCACGGGTCGCACCGGGGGCCACGACCCAGAGGCGGGTCTGGCGGGATCCCAGATGCTCGGTGCAGCGCTTCAGGCTGAGGCAGCGGTCGCGCAGCCGCTCGGCCGCCTCGCCGCCGCGGGTGAAGGCGCCGGCCAGGAACACCACCGTGTCGGGGGTCTCCTTCTCCAGCTCCATCAGCGAGGTCTCGGAGTCGAGGATGATCGAGACATGCACGCCGCCCGCGACCAGCAGGGTCGCCAGGGAGGAGGCGGTCTCGGCCGCGAACTCGTCGTCGGAGCCGATGATGAAGGCGAAGCTCTGCGCCGGGGCCGGACCCGGGCGCACCGGCGCCTCCGCCGTCAGCAGCAGGTCGTCGCCGTTGGCCGACGCCGCCCGCTCGACCTCGACCTTGACGAGGCCGTGGGCGCTGAGCGTGCGCTGCCAGCCCTCGATATCCTCCAGCCGGCCGACCGGCAGGCCTCCGACCGCCTCCTCGAACCATCCGGGGTTGAGGCCGAACACGAGGTCGCGGAACAGGGAGGCCCCCGGCTCCACCGCCACCAGCAGGCCGCCGGTGGCGAGGGCCCCGGCGAGCTGGCCCGGCAGGGCGCGGTCGCCGCGATGCAGGCTGCCGGAGGCCAGGATCAGGTCGAAGCTCCCCGGGGCGAGCTCATCCGCGGTCTCCACCACGGCGGCGGCGCGGCCGAGCGACAGGCGGGCGCGCTCGGCGAGCCGGCGGTCGGTCTCGAACACGGTGAGCCGCGCCTCGGCGGCGGCCGCGAAGGTCGCGGCCTGGGCCGAGAGCGGGCCGAAGCCGACCTGCAGGACCCGCAGGGCCCGCTCCTTCGGGAGCTGGGCGAGGCTGCGCTCGATCAGGTTGGCGACCACGTCGGCGCCGTGGCGCGCGGTGGCCGAGCGCAGCACGAAGGCGTCGATCGCCCCCTGCGGCAGGGACGGCGCGTCGCTCAGCGTGCCGGCGAGCAGCCGGTCGACCAGAGCGCCGACATCGGCGATCAGCACCAGCTCGGCCGAGAGATCCGGATGGTCGCCGGCGATCCAGCGCATGATCTCGTCGGGCGCCGGCAGGGCGGAGCCGTCGCCCAGCGTCCAGTTCTGACCGGCGCGCTCGGCGAGCCCGCTGCTCTCCAGGGCGTAGAGGGCGTTCAGGAGCCAGGGACGGAGGGATTCCGGCACGCGGCTGTCGGTGACCGAGACGGTCTCGCCCTGCGCCAGCCCGGAGGCGAGGCGGTAGGCGAGCGAGGTCGCCCAGCCCTCCAGCAGGAGGTGGCCCGGCGACAGGGCGGCGTCGGCCGGACCCTTCGCCTCGGCGGCGAGCGGGCGCAGCCGCGCGGCCACGCTCGGACGGCGCTCCATCGGGATCGCGGTCGGCTCGGTGGCGAGTTCCGGCACCTGCGACAGCGCGTAGACCGAGAGGTCGCCGCCGCCCTTGGCGCGCAGCGCCTGGAACCGGCCCTCGCGGATCGTGGCGATCACCGCGCCCTCGGCGTCGAGCAGCGTGAAATCCGCCAGGATCGAGCGCTCGTTGCAGCGGCGGGTCCGGATGATCGAGCGGGCGATCACCGCGCCGGGGCGCAGCAGCCGCACCTCGCCGAAGCGCACCGGGATATAGGCCTTGCCGCCGTTCTCGCCGAGCAGGTCGGCGAAGAGCAGGATCAGCCCGTGGAAGCAGGCGTCCAGCCGGTTCGGCACGAGGCCGTAGCGGGTGTCGGGCTCGGCCGGCAGCAGGTCGGAGACGATGGTGGCGTCATCCAGCCGGGCGCTCATGGCGACCTGCTGGAAGCTCGGGCCGAAGGCGAGACCGGAGGCCAGGGCCTTGGCGTAGAGCGCGTCGCCGGAGAGCACGTGCTCGCCGGCCGTCTCGAAGCTGAAGCCGTCGAGGTCCGGCGCCTTCGGGGCCGAGAAGGTGCCCTCGACGATCTTGGCCTGGGCGTGGAGCTGCCAGGGCGTCTGGGTCAGGCGCGGGCGGCTCAGCACCTGGATGCCGTTGCCGGTGCCCGACAGGCGCACCGCGACCTCGCGCAGGGCGTCCTCGGTGAACACCATCGGCGCCACGATCTCGAAATCGGCGAGCACGACCGCGTCGTCGCGCAGGGCCTCGCGGACGCAGGCCAAGGCCATCTCGACGAAGCCGGCGCCCGGCATGATCACCTGGCCGTCGACCTTGTGATCCTCCAGCTCCGGCACGGTCACCGGATCGACGAAGCCGTTCCATTCCAGCCCGTCGAAGGCCGTGCGCGAGCCGATCAGCGGGTGGTAGGGGCGGGGGCTCATCGCGCCGACGCCCTCGGTGGTGTCGGCGAGGCGGAACGGGCGGCGCTGCCACGGATAGGTCGGCAGGCGCACGTCGCCCCGCGGCGCATCGCCGAACAGCACGGCCTCGTCGACCTGCGCACCCTGGACCAGGGCGGCGCTGACCGCCTTGGCGATCGGGTCGCCGCCCGAGGCCTTGCGGTGCATCACGCCGACCGTGGCGGTCTCGATGCCGAGCGGCTCGACCGCGTCGCCGACATGCGACATCAGCGTCGCGCGCGGGCCGACCTCGACGAACACGCGGGCGCCGCGGCGGGTGGCATCCTGCACGGCCTCGCAGAAGCGCACCGGCTCGCGGATGTTGCGCCACCAGTAGCCGGCGCCGAAATGCGAGCCGTCCAGCACCGAACCGGTCACGGTGGAGACCATCGCGGTGGTGCCGGCGCGGGACTTCAGCCCGGCGAGATCGCGCAGCAGCGGCTTCTCGGTCGGGTCCATCAGCCGGCCGTGGAAGGCGTAGGCGAGGTCGAGCTTGCGGCCGCGGCGGCGCTTGCGCGACAGGGCCTTGAGGGCGGCCTCGATATCGGCGACCGGACCCGCGACCGTCACGGCCTTCGGGCTGTTGTAGGCGGCGATGTCGAGGGCCGGGAAATCCTTCAGGAAGGTCTCGACCTCCTCGGACGGCATCAGCAGCACCGCCATGGTGCCCTGGCCGTGCGTCGTCTCCTGGTGGTGGCTGCGGTAGTAGATGACCCGGACCGCATCCTCCAGGCTCAGGATGCCGGCGGCCTCGGCGGCCGCGATCTCGCCGACGCTGTGGCCGAGGACGTAGGACGGGATCAGGCCCTTGGCCTTGAGGGCGGCCGTGGAGGCGCTCTCGATCGCGAAGATCAGCGGCTGCGAGACGCTGGTCAGCGCGAGGCGTTCGTCCAGGTCTTCGGCGTAGAGCGCCTCCTTCAGCGACCAGTCCGAATAGGTCTGGAACAGGGTGTCGATCCGGTCGAAGGTCGCGCGGAAGACCGCGTTCTCCTCATAGGCCTCGCGGCCCATGCCGGCCCACTGGCTGCCGTTGCCGGAATAGATGAAGGCCACCTCGGCCACGCGGTCGACCGCGGTGCCGGTGAAGGCGTCGGAGCTGTCCTCACCCTCGCCGACCGCGCGGAGGGCGGCTGCGACATCGGTCTTGCCGTCGAGGGCGATGGCGAGGCGGGCCGGCATGCGCTCGCGCCGATGCGCGACGGCGGCCGCGATGGTCGGAACCCGGGCGGGCTCGGCCTCCAGGCGCTCGGCATAGTCGAGGGCCAGCTCGTTCAGCGCGGCCCGGCTCTGGGCCGAGAGCAGCAGCACCTGCGCGGCGGGCTCCGGCGCCGTCTCGGGGGCCTTGGACCAAGCGGGGGCATCGGTGATGACCACGTGGGCGTTGGTGCCGCCGAAACCGAAGGAGTTCACGCCGGCGAACCGCTCGCGGCCGTTGCGGCCGATCTTCAGCGGCTCGCGCACGACGTGCAGGTTCAGCTCGTCGAACGGGATTTCGGGATTCAGTTCGGCCGCGTGCAGCGACGGCGGCACGAGGTCGTGCTCGAGCGCCAGCGTCGCCTTCATCAGGCCGGCGAGGCCGGAGACCGGCTCGGTATGGCCGATATTGGTCTTGATCGAACCGATCGGCAGCGGCGCCTGCCGGCCGCGGCCGAGCTTCGAGCCGATGGCCGAGGCCTCGATCGGGTCGCCCACCGGCGTGCCGGTGCCGTGCGCCTCCATGAAGGCGAGGTCGTCGAGCCGGATCTCGGCCTCGCGGTAGACCTTCTCCAGAAGGGCGCCCTGGGCGTAGCCCGAGGGGAGCGAGATGCCGGTGGTGCGGCCGTCCGAGTTGATGCCCGATGCGGCCACCACGGCACGGACCGTGGCGCCGTTGCGCCGCGCGGCCTCGGCCGATTGCAGCACGAACACCACGCCGCCCTCCGAGCGCACGTAGCCGTCCGCGTTCTTGGAGAAGGCCTGGCACAGGCCGGTGCGCGAGAGCATCTGCGCGGTGGAGAAGCAGATGAAGTTGAACGGGCTCGCCAGGACGTTGACGCCCGCGACCACCGCCGTATCGATGCGGCCCGACCGGATCGCCTGCACGGCATTGTCGAAGGCGACCAGCGAGGACGAGCAGGCCGTGTCGACCGTGAAGCTCGGCCCCTTCAGGTCGAAGATGTAGGAGATGCGGTTCGAGATGATCGAGAGCGTGTTGCCGGTCGCCGCGTAGGCGTCGCCCGACGGCGCGTCGAGGATGCGCAGGTTGCCGTAATCGAGCGAGGAGGCGCCGACGAACACGCCGATGTTGCTGCCGGCCACGCTCGACGGGCGCAGGCCCGCATCCTCCAGGGCTTCCCAGGTCAGCTCCAGCAGCATCCGCTGCTGCGGATCCATCTGCTCGGCCTCGCGGGGCGAGATGCCGAACACCGCCGGGTCGAACGACCACACGTCGTCGATGACGCCCGCCGCCCAGGTGTAGCTCTTGCCGCGCTCATGGGCGCGCGGATGCGCGAACCGCTCCAGGGAGAAGCGGTCGGCCGGCACCTTGCTGACGGCGCAGCGCCCCTCGGAGAGGAGTGACCATAGCCCGTCCACACTGGGGGCCCCGGGCAGTCGGCAGGCGCGTCCGACGATCGCAATGTCTGTACGTTGTGTCACGTTCGGTTCGCACACGCTCGTTATCGGAAGTCGGCTCGGCTCGCGACGAGTGAGTACCCTGTCACCCCTTACTGTGGCACCATTGCGGTGTCCAACCGGCCGCCGCGCGAGGTCATCCCGGCGTGGCAAAATTGCCGAAGGCTGTGACATGTATTCATCAGAAACCTATCCAATTCCAGCGATCAGAACGCCAAGTTTGGACGGGTCGACTGGTCGTCGAGACGCAGAAACGATCACCAGAAAGCCACAGTTTCGCCCCGCCGCCGGGAGCCCGTCTAACGGCATCGTGCCCGGGGCGCAAAAAGATCTTCCGAAGAGATCCTCGGATCGTCGCACAGGTCAGGACGGGTTCGGCCCGGGACCGGCCCCGTTTCGTCCGACGCCGCAATAGATAAAGCCGTGGCGCGCGGCGCTTTCGGGATCGTAGATGTTGCGCAGATCGACCAGGACGGGACTCGCGCCGCCGGACGCCATGGCCTGCCGCAGCCGGTCGAGGTCGAGCGCCCGGAACGCGTTCCACTCGGTGACGATCACGAGCGCGTCGGCCCCCTCCGCGCAGGCATAGGCGTTCTCGGCGTAATCCACAGCCGGCATCAGCGCCCGCGCCTGCGCCATCCCTTCGGGATCGTAGGCGCGCACCTTCGCGCCCGCATCCTGCAGGCCCGCCACGATCGCCAGCGCGGGCGCGTCGCGCATGTCGTCCGTGTCGGGCTTGAAGGTCAGGCCGAGCAGCGCGATCGTCCTGCCCCGGACGCTCCCGCCGCAGGCCTTGATCACCTTGCGCGCCATGGCGCGCTTCCTCTGGTCGTTGACCGCCACCACGGTCTCGACCAGCCGCAGCGGCGTGCCGGCATCCTGGGCGGTCTTGACCAGCGCCAGCGTGTCCTTGGGAAAGCACGAGCCGCCATAGCCCGGCCCGGCATGCAGGAACTTGGTGCCGATCCGGTTGTCGAGCCCGATGCCGCGCGCGACCTGCTGCACGTCGGCGCCGACCTCCTCGCACAGGTCGGCGATCTCGTTGATGAAGGTGATCTTGGCGGCCAGGAACGCGTTGGCGGCGTATTTGGTCAGCTCGGCGGTGCGGCGACTGGTCACGAGGATCGGCGCGGCGTTGAGGTAGAGCGGCCGGTAGACCTCACGCATCACCGCCTCGGCCCGGGCCTCCTCGGTGCCGACCACGATCCGGTCGGGGCGCTTGAAGTCGGCGATCGCCGCGCCCTCGCGCAGGAATTCGGGNTTGGAGGCGACCGCGAACGCCGCGTCGGGGTTGGCCTCGCGGATGATGCGCTCGACCTCGTCGCCGGTGCCGACCGGGACGGTGGACTTGGTGACCACCACGGTGAAGCCCGAGAGCGCACCGGCGATCTCCCGGGCGGCGTCGAACACGAAGCTCAGATCGGCGAAGCCGTCGCCGCGGCGGGACGGGGTGCCGACCGCGATGAACAC
>NZ_VUOK01000013.1:0-175 GCF_009806555.1 Methylobacterium sp. 2A
CGAAGACGGTGCGCAAGTGGCGTGACCGCTTCGCCGCCGAAGGCGCAGCGGGTCTGGCAGATCGCTCGTCGCGCCCGCACACCTCACCCACGCGCCTGGATGACGCTGCGGTCGCCGAGATCGCCCGGCTGCGCCGCGAGCGCCTGTCCGGGCCAGCCATTGCCCGGCAGGCGCG
>NZ_VUOK01000013.1:269-526 GCF_009806555.1 Methylobacterium sp. 2A
CTCGACACGAAGAAGCTCGGGCGCATCGACGGCGTCGGCCACCGCATCACCGGCGACCGGACCGGCCAGAGCAGCAAGCGCGGCACCGGCTGGGAGGCCCTGCACGTGGCCGTCGATGATGCCTCGCGGCTCGCCTACACCGAGATCCTGCCTAACGAGCGGAAGGAAAGCGCCACCGCCTTCCTGGAGCGGGCGTTGGCTTGGTTTGAAAGCCTCGGCGTCACCGTCGAGCGGGTCATGACCGACAACGGCTCGGC
>NZ_VUOK01000013.1:540-248605 GCF_009806555.1 Methylobacterium sp. 2A
CTAACGAGCGGAAGGAAAGCGCCACCGCCTTCCTGGAGCGGGCGTTGGCTTGGTTTGAAAGCCTCGGCGTCACCGTCGAGCGGGTCATGACCGACAACGGCTCGGCTTACAAAAGCCACCTGTTCCGCGACGCCCTCGCGGCCAGGGCGATCACCCACAAGCGCACCCGCCCCTACACGCCCCGCACCAACGGCAAAGCCGAACGCTTCATCCAGACCACCTTGCGCGAATGGCTCTATGCCACCCCGTACGCCTCCTCCCAGGAACGCACCGCCGCCATGACCCCGTGGCTGTGCGACTACAATAGCCGCAGACCCCACTCCGCACTCGGTGGACAACCGCCAACAAGCAGGCTCACCAAGGACAACCTCCTTGGAAACGACACAAGGGAGCGCGTTGAGACAATGTCCTGGAGCCGCGCTCGATTGCAACGCGATCGGGCACAGCCCTAGCCCGATTTCGCGCTGCCCCGATCCGATTCGAGGGCGACGATGATCCGGCGGTCCCCGGCGCGCCGGGTGAAGCCGGTGGCGTCGAGATGTTCGAGGAGGGGGATCGAGAACTTGCGCGAAATGCCCAGCGTCGCGCCCGCCTCTCGGGCGAGGAAGCCGGTCTCCGGCGTCGCCGCGTTGGGGAAGGCCTCGGTGAGGCGCGTCCGGGCGCTCGCCACCGCCTCCCGGTGGAACAGGACGGCGCGGCGCTGAACCCGGTCGATCGCCCGGATCACCGTCCCGGCGCCGACGAGATAGGTCAGGGCCTCCCGCCGCCGCACATCCCGGCCGACGGCCTCGCTCTCGTCCGGCGGATTCAGGCCGGCGCGCCGGAAGATCTGTTCCAGGCGGCGGGCGGCCTCGCTTTCGTTGCGGGCAGGGTCGAAATCGGCGCGCCGCCACAGGGTGCCGGCTTGGCTTACCGAACCCGTTGCCGCGAGGACGCGCAGCGCCGTCCCGACGAGCATGTCCGGAAGCGCCAGCGAACGCGACAGGCGTTCCAGGGCAATGCCGTGCTCCATCGGGTTGTCGCGGTGATGCTGTGCGAGGGCCGCCAGGATTCCGGTCTGCAAAGCCGCGAAGGCCGCGGCGCCGATGAAGCGGTCGCCGACCTCGCGCGCGCCGGACGCGATCAGCGTCTGCCGGGCGCGATCCGGTGCGATGCCGGCGAGCCGGGCGAGTTCCGCCAGGGAGGCGCCGGTCGCGCCGGCCTGCCCGAGGCGCACGGCGAGCGCCTGATCCGGCTTCCCCGACGCGAGCGCGGCGAGATCGGCCATGACCCGCGGATCTTTGCGGCGTCGGCGACGGCTCTCCGGATCGAGGATGCGCCCACCCGCGACGGTGGCGGCCGGCGAATCCAGCCGCAGAACATAGGGTTCCCGCGCCGGCACGGCGACGGGCTGCGCGAGATGCACCTGCGCCTGCGTGCTGGCACCCGGCTCCAGGGCATCGCGATCGAGCAGGCGCAGCCGGGCTTCGACCTCGGTGGTCCCGAAGAGCAGGCGGCAGGTGGTGCCGCTCGCCAGGGGCGCCTCCGCACTGGCGGCGGCCGTGATCGACACATCGAGCCACGTGCTCGGCACGAGCAGCCCCGCCGGCGCGAGAGCCTGTCCCCGGGCGATCTCGTCGAGTCCGATGCCGCGCAGCGCGACCGCCGTGCGTCGTCCCGGCTCGGCCCGCTCCACCGGACGGCCGTGGATCTGAAGGCCGCGCACCACCGCGCTCCGGCCGCCCGGCACGATCTCGACCGGGTCGCCGACCATGAGCGACCCGCGCCGCAGGGTTCCGGTCACGACCGTTCCGAAGCCGGCCCGGGAGAAGACCCGATCCACAGGCAGGTAGGGGAAGCCGTCGTCGAGGCCGTCTTCGGCTTCGGTCAGCAGCCCGGCCAGCGCCGCCTTGAGTGCGGACAGGCCCGCACCCGTCACCGTCGAGGTCGCGATCACCGGACCCGCCTCAAGCCCGGCCCGGGCCGCTGCGGACGCGATTTCGGCCGAACGCGCGGCGATCGCCTCGGGGCTGGCGAGATCGGACTTCGTGAGCGCCAGGACGCCGCGGCGCACGCCGATCAGCCGCGCGATCTCGAGGTGCTCGACGGTCTGCGGCTTGATGCCCTCATGCGCATCCACCGCCAGCAGGACGGCCCGCATGCCGGTGGCGCCCGATACCATGGCGCGCACGAACCGCTCGTGGCCGGGCAGATCGACGAGATCGATCTCACCCTCTTCGGTCGCCAGGAGCGCGAAACCCGGCACGATCGAGACGCCGCGGGCCTGCTCCTCCTTCAGCCTGTCGGTCTCGATCCCGGTGAGGGCGCGGACCAGAGCCGTCTTGCCGTGATCCACATGCCCGATGACGCCCACAAGTAGTGTCTTCAACGTGATCACCGACCAGACCATCTCCGCGGCGCTGCCGTCCCAGCAGCGCGCACCTCGCGACTCATCGGGAATCCCGCCGCACCGGCTCGTCGTCGAGCCGAGGGCCGCCGGACGGTCGGGGCCGGAGCGTGCGCGGCAGATGGATTGTGGACAACTTGTTTTGCCATGCGTTTGCGATTTGGGAAAGCGCGATTTTCACGCAGCGCAACATGCCCGACACGCAGAGCCCTGGCGCAAGCTTGGCCAAACCTCCCCATGAAATGTTTGTTTTTGCTAGATTGACGTCGAAGAACAGGGTGGTCGGCAGGACCGGCCGCGACAGTTCGCTGCAACCCGGCGCATGCCCGACACCGTTGGGGCCGCGCGGTCACGAAGAGGAGCGCATGAGCGAGAGCAGAGGCAAGGCCGAGGAGCCGCGGGAGGTCGAGCTGAAGCTCGTCTGTGCGGGGCCCGATCTGACGGTGCTGGCCGCCCATCCGCTGCTCCCGGGCGCGGCGGAGGCCGAGCGCGCGCACGTGGTCAGCACGTATTACGACACGCCGACGCGCGATCTGCAGGCAGCCGGCCTGACGCTGCGGGTCCGTGCCAAGGGCGGACGCTACATCCAGACCGTCAAGGCGGGGACAGGCGATGTCGGGCTGTTCGATCGGGCCGAGTGGGAAACCGAGATCTCCGGTGAGACTCCCGATCCGGCCGCCTGGGCCGGGACGGCCGCCGAAGCGGTCCTGCGCGAGGCCGATGCGCCGGTGCAGCGGCTGTTTTCGACGGTGGTCATGCGTCGGGAATTCCCGGTCGTTCAGGGGGAGTCGCGCATCCTCGTGACGCTCGATGAGGGCCGCGTCGAAAGCCCGGCCGGCGACGCCCCGCTCTGCGAGGTCGAACTTGAGCTTCAGCAGGGTAATCCGGCCGACCTGTTCCAGCTGGCGCAGGCCCTGGCCGAGACGGTGCCCCTGCGCCTCAGCGCGCTCAGCAAGAGCGCGATCGGCTACGCGCTGATCGACGGGAGCGGACGCTCCGCCGTCAAGGCCGAGGCGATCGATCTGCCGGACGATGCCAGCGCCGGCACGGTGTTCCGCCAGGTCGCGCGCGCCTGTCTGCGCCACTTGCGGCTCAACGAGACCGTGTTTCTCGAAGGCGGTCAGCCGGTCGAAGCCCTGCATCAGATCCGCGTCTCCCTCCGCCGGCTGCGCTCGGCCCTGTCCCTGTTCGCTCCGATGCTGGAGGGCGATCCCCGGGCGGTGGGCTTCGCCGACGAGATCAAGCGGGTGACCGAACCCTTCGGTCACGCCCGCAACCTCGACGTGTTCCTCGGGCACACCCTGCCGGACCTCGCCAAGGAGCGCCCCGACGATGCCGGCCTCGACGGGCTGCGCGAACGGGCCGAGGCGGAGCGGGAGCGCGCCTACGACGTGGTCCTGGCAACCCTGCAGAGCCCGCAATGGCGCAGCCTGATCATCGATTTCGCCGGATGGGTCGAGACGGGTGCGTGGGCCGCGCAGCCGGCCGCCGCCGAACCGGGACGCGACTTGGCCGCAAGGGTGCTCGACGCGGCGCGCGGGCGCCTGAAGAAGCGCGGACGCGGCCTCAAGCACCTCGACCCGCACACGCGGCACCGGGCCCGGATCGCCGCCAAGAAGTTGCGCTATGGTGCGGAGTTCTTCTCGGGCCTCTACCACAAGAAGAAGGCGCGGCGCCGTCAGGAAAAGTTCGGCGACGCCCTGTCGGACCTTCAGGATCATCTCGGGGCGCTCAACGACCTTGAGACGGCCCGGTCGATGACAGAGAGCCTTGCCGGTCCGCCGATGCCCGGCTCGGATGATCCGGGCGCGCGGGACCTTCTGAAGGCCGCAGCCGATGCCCGGTCCGACCTCCTCGACGTGAAGCCCTTCTGGCGGTGAGATGGGCGCCGCGCCGATCGGCAGCGGGCGCGGCTGCGTTTCCGTGCCTCCCCGCCCAAGGGGCTACGGCGACTCAGATTGTGGTTTCGGCAGGCTCATCCATCGGCAGGGTGAGGCGCGGGCCTGCCGCGAGCCCGTGTGACGCGCTGAGGTGGGAAGAGATGCGCTGAGCCGGTCTGTCCGCGATAGGAGGCTACGGGCATCGTCGACCAGGCCGGCACATCGTTCGGAGCAGGCCCTGCCCAACGAGACGGACGCATCGGCGTCGGAAAAAGAAATGTTGTTCGCCGACGGAGACCGCCGCCGGCACGAAGATCGGGCCTGGGGGGCACCCGAACATCGTACCGGCGGCGTGACGACGGCGGCGGATCCTGCTGGGGGGAACTCGGTCCGCAACCCGTCAACCGCGCGTCGGCGCGGATGCGTTCATATTCGCAGGGCGATGTTGCCGAAGCATGTCTGCCGCGCCGGGAATTCGCGGAAGTTGCAATATCAGGTCGCGGCAAATGGGGTCGCCGCAGCGGCTTCCTTCTGCGCCAGCCTCTGCTATCCCTCGCATGTTCCCGCACCCAACCGGGCCCCGGCACAGCCTTCATGAGCCTTCGCGATCTCCTCGGCCAAGTGGGCCGCACCGTCACGGCCTATGTCGGCGACAAGGCCCTGATGCTCGCCGCGGTCTCGGCGGCGGCCAACGTCATCGTGGCCGACGGCGAGGTGGCCGGACAGGAATTCGAGACGGCTCTTCAGGGCCTCAGCGCCGATCCCGTGCTGATGAAGGGCTACGATGCCCTGATGCTCGAGACCGAGCTCTACGAGGGCATCGCCCGGGCGCGGACCCGCCTCGGCCGGGCGGAGAACCTGCGCCATGTCGCGGCGATCGTCGAACGACCTCCGAGCCAGCGCGAGAACGTCTTCCTGATCGCCGCCGACGTCGCCGATCAGGACGGGATCAGCAACATTGAGGCGAGTGCGCTGGGCGAGATCGCCGCTGCGCTGCGGGTCGACGGAGTCGGCCTCCTACGCGCCAATCCGGTGCGGCGTCCACCGGCCTGATTGGCATCGGCGTTGCTGAGGCGGCGCGCCCGGCGCAGAACGGCGGGCGGATCGATGACGTCAACGTGGCACGGCGCTCCGCCGTGGAAGGAACCGGCATGGCCGAGACAAACCTGAGCAAGACCCACAACCTGCGTGCGGACGGGGCACGACTCTGGTCCACGATCCTGGAGACCGCCGCGTTCGGCGGCACGCCGGCCGGCGGGATCAACCGCCTGACGCTCTCGGCCGAGGATGGCCGGGTGCGCGACTGGTTCCGCGATGCCTGCACGGCGGCCGGGCTGGAGGTCTCGGTGGATGCGCTCGGCACACAATACGCCCTGCGCCCGGGCCGGGACATGAGCCGGAAGCCGATCGCGTTCGGCTCGCATCTCGACACGCAGCCCACGGGCGGCAAGTTCGACGGCGTGCTCGGCGTGCTCGCCGGCCTCGAAGTGATGCGCAGCCTCAACGATGCCGGAATCGAGACCGACGCGCCGCTCATGGTGGTCAACTGGACCAACGAGGAGGGCTCCCGCTTCGCCCCCGCCATGATGGCCTCGGCGGCCTATGCGGGCGACTTCACCACCGACGAGATCCTGGCCAAACGCGACGCCGCCGGCACCACGGTGGCGGAGGCCCTCGACGCCATCGGCTATCGCGGGGTCGAGGCCGTCGGCACGCGGGAGATCGGCGCCTTCGTCGAGCTGCATATCGAGCAGGGGCCGATCCTGGAGGCCGAGGGCAAGACCATCGGGGTGGTCGAGGGCGGCCAGGGCATCCTCTGGTTCGACGGGGTGATCACCGGCTTCGAGAGCCATGCCGGCACCACGCCGATGCCGCGCCGCCGGGACGCGCTGCTGGCTTTGTCCGAGTTCGCGCTGGCGGCCGAGCGCATCGCCCTGGCGCATGCCCCCTCGGCGGTGGCCACGATCGGCGAGGCCGCGATCCTGGCGCCGTCCCGCAACGTCGTGCCGGGCCGGGTCGCCTTCACGGTGGACGTGCGCGATCCGCGCTCGGCCACCCTCGACGCCATGGAGGCCGCCCTGCAGGAGGCGGCCGCCGAGATCGCCGGGCGCCGCCGCCTGGCGATCCAGCTCAACCGGATCTGGCGCAAGGAGCCGGTTCCCTTCGACCCCGCCATCGTGGCGGCGATCGACGCGGCGGCGGAGGGCCTGGGCCATGCCCGGCGCCGGATCATCTCGGGGGCCGGACACGATGCCTGCAACCTCGCCGCCAGGGTGCCGGCCGCGATGATCTTCGTGCCATGCAAGGACGGGATCAGCCACAACGAGGCGGAATCCGCGACGCAGGCCGACTGCGCGGCCGGGGCCGACGTGCTGTTGCAGACCGTGTTGCGCCTCGCCAACGCACCCCGACCGGACGGATCCGCCGCGAAATGACGGCGCGGCCAGCGATGTCCGGTGGTGTAAGGCCGCGGAAAATCCGCTAAGGCGCGCCTCATGAGCGCGCAATCCAACCGCGACGCCCGGGGCCGACCGCTCGTCGCGGTCACCGGCCTCGGCGTCGTTTCCTCCCTCGGCCAGGGGCAGACCGAGACCTGGGCGGCCATGACCGAGGGGCGGTCGGGCATCCACGCCATCGCGCGGTTCCCGACCGAGGGCCTGCGCACGCGCATCGCCGGCACGGTGGATTTCCTCGACACAGAGCCCCTGGTGGCGCCGCTCCTGTCCGAGCGCTTCGCCGCCGTTGCGGCCGAGGAGGCGATCGCCCAGGCCGGGATCGGCACCGCGGGCGATTTTCCCGGCGCCCTGTTCATCGCGGTGCCGCCGGTCGAGATGGAATGGCCGCAGCGGCAGGCCCTGGCGCAGGCCGCCGGTGGCGACGGCCCGGTCGATTACGCCGGGCTTCTGCGGGCCGCCGCGACGCGCCGCTTCGATGACTGGCACGACCTGTTCATCTTCGGCACCGTCGCCGATCGCATCGCCGACCGGTTCGGCACGAAGGGCTCGCCGATTTCGCTGTCCACCGCCTGTTCGTCCGGCGCCACCGCGATCCAGCTCGGCGTCGAGGCGATCCGGCGCGGCGAGACCGCGGCGGCGCTCTGCATCGGCACGGACGGTTCGGTGAACCCGGAATCGCTGATCCGCTTCTCGCTGCTCTCGGCGCTCTCGACTCGCAACGACGATCCGGAGGCGGCCTCGAAGCCGTTCTCGAAGGACCGGGACGGCTTCGTCATGGGCGAGGGCGCGGCCGCCCTGGTGCTGGAGGATGCCGAATCCGCACGGGCGCGGGGCGCGAAGATCCTCGGCTACGTGCTCGGCTGCGGCGAGAAGGGCGACGGCTTCCACCGCACCCGCTCCAGCCCCGACGGGGCGCCGATCATCGCGGCGATCCGGGCGAGCCTGGAGGATGCCGGGCTCGAACCCGACGGGATCGACACGGTCAACGCCCACGGCACCTCGACGCCGGAGAACGACAAGATGGAGGCCCTGGGTCTCGGGGCGGTGTTCGGCGAGCGCGCCGCCGCCCTGCCGGTGACCTCCAACAAGTCGATGATCGGTCACACCCTGACGGCTGCGGGCGCCATCGAGGCGGCGGTGTCGCTGCTCACCATCCGCCACGGCCGCATCCCGCCGACCATCAACCACCGGGTGCCGGATCCGACGATCGCCCTCGACATCGTCGAGACGGCCCGCGACCTGCCGGTGCGCACGGTGCTGTCGAACTCCTTCGGCTTCGGCGGCCAGAACACCTGCCTCGTCCTCGGCGCGGAGCCGGCGTGAGCGCGGCCTCACCCCACCGCCGCGTCCTCGTCACGGGCGGCGCGTCCGGGATCGGCGCGGCGATCGTCCGGGCCCTGGCGGGCGCGGGCTTCGCGGTGGATTTCACCTACCGGTCGTCGGCCGAGGCCGCCGAGGCGCTGCGCGCGGAACTCGGCGCGGCGCATCCGGAGCGCAGCTTCGCGGCCCATGCCCTCGACCTCGCCGACCGGGTCGCCCTCGACGCCTTCTGCGCGGCCGCGGAGGAGAACGGCTATTACGGGCTCGCCCACAATGCCGGCCAGTCCTACGATGCGCTGGCCGCCATGCTCGATCAGGAGCAGGCCGAGGCGGCCATGCAGGTCAACTTCTTCTCGCTGACCCGCCTCGCCAAGACGCTGGTCCGTCCGATGACCCGGGCGCGGTCCGGCCGCATCGTGGCGATCGGGTCGGTCGCGGCCCTGCGGGCCAATGCCGGCAACGCCGCCTACGCCGCCACCAAGGGGGCGCTGATCGCCTATTGCCGCACGCTGGCGATCGAGGCGGCCAAGCGCGGCGTCACCGTCAACGTGATCGCCCCCGGCTTCGTCGACACGGCCATGATGGCGCGCTACGCCGCCCATCGGGACGGGATGGAGCGGCAGATCCCCGCCGGGCGGTTCGCGCAGCCCGAAGATGTCGCGGCGCTCGCGGCCTTCCTGATGGGCGAGGGAGCGTCCTACATCACCGGCGCGGTGCTGCCGGTCGATGGCGGCCTGACCGCGATGATGGGCGTCCACCGGGCCTGACCCGCGATGCCGAACCGGACGATTCCGCCGATGCGCGCCAGCACCGCCCTCACCGCCGTCTTCTCCGTGTCAGCGATGCTCGCCGCCGGGCCGGCGTGGGCCGAGCCCGAAGCCTACCGGGTCACGGGCCTGCCGCCGGGCGAGGCCCTGAGCATCCGCGTGGAGCCCGATGCCGCGGCCGAGCAGATCGGCGAGATCCGCGTCCGCGCCCTGGTCTTCGGCTGCACCAACGACACGCCGAGCCGCACGACGTGGTGCCGGGTCAAGGCCGGCCGGACCCTGGGCTGGGCGCGGCGGCGCTATCTGGCGCCGGAATAGGTCGTCACTTGAGCTGGATGCGTCGTCGGACGCGATGATCGGCGAGGCCCTGTTGATCCGCGCCAGGACGGCGCGTAGCTCTCGATAGGAGGTGCAGCGATGGCGACCCTGATCCTGCGCGACGACGTTCTTCGGGCGCGGCCTGTCGAGGACAATCCGGACCTGGGCCGGGCCATCCGGACGTTGCCGTCGGACCAGCCCCTCGTGCTCCGGATCGAGGGCAGACCCCTACGCTTTCGCAAGGTCGTCGACGCGGCGACCGGACATCCGACCGACGGCGTCCGGCCGGAGCCCGTCGACGCGGAGATCTGGCATGACTTGCAGTCCCGCCGCGGTTCGATGATCACCGTCGAGCCTGAGCGGCCGATGCCCGATCCGTATCTGCTGTCTCTGAGCGCGACGCTGACGGAGTGGAACAGCCCGGACGATGCCGCAGCCTATGACGGCCTATGAACGCTTCGACGTTCTGACGGCGCTCTTTCCGTTCATCGACGTACCGGTCCGCAAGCCGCGGCCAGTCATGGGGGTCTCAAACGGCGCCTTCAACACCGCGAACGGGCATGTCGTAACCGCGATGATTACCACGGGCGCCGGCAGCCGCTGGCGGAGCGACCACCCGATCCTCGATCTGGCTGCGGCTGGCCTCAGACATCCGTCGGTGGTTCGCTGCAAGCTGTTCACGCTCCCGAACACGCAGATCGGCCGCCGGATCGGACATCTCGCCGCGGAGGATCGCGCGTAACTCGCGATCCATTTCGCAGCAATCCTGCACGCCTGATGGAGATCGCGGTGCCGCCGGATCGGGGGGCGCCGACGATGGAAAGACGATGATGGTACAAGCCCTCCAGCTCTTCGGCGACCGCGACCTGCGCCTGACCGAGATCGAGCCTGCGCCCACCCCCGGTCCGGGCGAGGTGCGGATCCGCATCCGCGCCGTCGGCCTCAACTTCATCGACGTCTGGGGCTTTCGCGGCATGGCCTTCGCCAAGCGCAGGCTGCCCCTCGTGGTCGGCGCGGAGGCGGCGGGTGCGATCGAGGCCGTGGGGGAGGGCGTCGCGGATCTCGTCCCCGGCGACCGGGTCGTGCCCTACGGGGCGATGACCTGCGGCCAATGCCGCGCCTGCCGCGAGGGCCGGGACAACCTCTGCGAGGACGTGTCCGGCGTGATGGGCTTTCACCTCGATGGCTTCGCTCGGGAGTTGGTGACGCTGCCGTCCCGCCTCGTCGTGAAGGTGCCGGACGGGGTGAGCGACACGGATGCCGCCTGCGCCGGCATCGCCTTCGGCACCGTCCAGCACATGCTGTTCGACAACGCCCGGCTCGAGCCCGGGGAGAGCGTGCTCGTCCATGCCGGCGGGTCGGGGATCGGCACCGCGGCGATCCGCATGGCCAAGGCGATCGGCTGCACCGTCTACACGACGGTCGGCGACGACGAGAAAGGCCGCAGGGCCGCCGAGCTCGGCGCCGACCACGTGATCAATTACCGGACCGAGCGGTTCGAGGGCGAGGTCCGGCGGCTGACCAAGCGCAAGGGTGTCGATGTGGTGTTCGAGCATGTCGGCGCCGACACGTGGAACGGCTCGCTGCTCTGCCTCAAGCGGGGTGGGCGGCTGGTCACCTGCGGCTCGACCTCGGGCGTCTCGGCGACCATGAACCTGATGCAGCTGTTCCAGCAGCAATACCGAATCACCGGCTCGTTCGGCTGCTCGCTTGCCAATATCCGCCAGTCGCTCGACAAGATGGCATCCGGTATCCGACCGGTGGTGGATACCGTCTACCCGCTCGCCGACTTCGCCCAGGGGCTGGAGCGCCTGGAATCGCGAAAGGTCTTCGGCAAGATCCTCGTCAGCCTGTAGTGCGTTTCGCGCTGCGGCGAACATCGCGTAAACGGGGCCGTACGGGTGCGTGGGGCGGCCCGGATCTGCCCGGGATATAACAGTGCTGCGTCTCGCCCTCGTTCTGAAACGGTCCTGGCCGCGCCTTGCGGGCTACGCCATGATCCCGCTGATCCGCGCCCTGGTCTGGCTGGCCCGGCTCCTCGGGCCGGAGCGCGCGACCGGCTTCGGGGCCGGGATGCTGCGCCGGATCGGGCCGCTCCTGCCGGCCCACCGCACCGCCCTGGCGAATCTGCAGGCGGCCTTCCCGGATCTGCCGGAGGCGGAGCGCCGGCGGATCGCCCTGGAGGCCTGGGACAATCTCGGCCGTGTGGGGGCCGAATACGCCCATCTCGACAGCCTGTTCGATTACGATCCGGCGGCGACAGGGCCGCTGCGGACCGAGGTCGCGGGCATCGAGCATTTCTTCGCCCTGCGCGACGACGGCGAGCCGGGCCTGATCTTCTCCGCGCACCTCGCCAACTGGGAATTGCCGGCGATCTGCGCAGCCCGGTTCGGCCTCGACGCGACGGCGGTGTTCCGGCCGCCCAACAACCCGGCGGCCGCCCGCCTCGTGCAGGAGGTCCGCCGCCGGTCCATGGGCGGGCTGGCGGCCTCGACGCCGGGCGCGGTCTTCGCCATGCGGGACGTGGTGGAGAACGGCGGCCATCTCGGCCAGCTGATCGACCAGCACTTCACCCGCGGCGTCGTGGTGCAGTTCCTCGGCCGGCCCTGCCTCGCCAATCCGCTCCTCGCCAAGCTCGCCCGGCACTATGCGTGTCCGGTCCACGGCGTCCGGGTCGTCCGGCTTCCGGAGGGTCGCTTCAAGCTCGAACTGACGCCGCCGCTCGATCTGCCACGGGCCTCGGATGGGACCATCGACGTGCCGCGCGCCATGCAGGCGATGACCGCCGTCGTCGAGGGCTGGGTGCGCGAGAATCCCGGGCAGTGGCTGTGGATGCACCGGCGCTGGCGCCCGGACATGTTGCCGAGGGCCCGAACGGCACCGGCCGCATCCGCGACACCAGTACATCCGTCTCAAGCCAACGTGATTTCACAGACGGCGGACCAGACGCTCTGATGGTGCGATGACGCCTCGGCACCGCGCCTGGATTCGCGACCGCCGCGCGCTTGGCGCGGCCGTGCTGCTCGGCACCGCCGCGGCTGCCTCGGCGGCGCGGGCCGAGCCGGTTCGCGCGGTCGTGGAGCTGTTCACCAGCCAGGGCTGCGGCGCCTGCCGTTCGGCCGAACCTGTCCTGCGCGACCTGTCCCGGCAGCCCGGGGTGATCGCCCTGACCCTGCCGGTGACCTACTGGGATTATCTTGGCTGGAAAGACACCCTGGCGTCGCGTCCGCTCACCGAGCGCCAGCGCGGTTATGCCCGGGGGCGCGGCGGCCGTCAGGTCTTCACGCCACAGGCGGTGGTGGATGGCAGCGGCGTGGCGGTGGGATCCGACAGGGCCTCCCTGGAGCGGCTGATGCGCGATGGGGGCCAGCGCGGCGGATTGCCGGTTTCCGTGCGCAGCGAGGCGCGCGGGGACCGGATCTGGATCGAAATCGGGGCCGCACCGGACGCCAAGGCGGAGCTGCACGGCGAGGTCTGGCTGGTTCCCGTGCTGCGCCGCCGGGCGATCGCGATCCAGTCCGGCGAGAATGGCGGACGCACCGCGACCTACGTCAACGTGGTGCGGGGGCTGCAGCACCTCGGCCATTGGAACGGGCAGGCCCTCACCCTCGACGTGCCCGACACGGAGGCCGATGTCGCCGACGCGGATAGCTGGGTGGTGCTGCTCCAGGGCGGCGCGGAAAACCGGCCCGGCCGCATCTTCGGCGCCGCGAAGGGGCCGGGGCTCTAGGCGGCCCGAGGCTCCCGGACCGGGAAGCCTCATTTCAGGCTGATCGGATCGATCTGCCGACGCCCGTCCCGCCGGTGCCGCTCCCTCGATTCACGGGCGAGTCCCGCGAGCTTGGCATCGAGCCGATCCGACAGGCGGCCGACGAGGCCGATCGTCGCGTCGATGACGCGGCTGACGAGCGCGACGGTGCCGATCACGGCCGCGACGAGTACGCTTTCGATGAGGCGCAGGATCCGGTGGACGAGATGCATGGGAAGAGGTCTCGGGGTTGCGGCGCGGGGCGCACCGTCGCGGAGGCGAGATAGCGTCGTCGGTGGCCCGCAGCATGGGACCAAAAGCGGCGCCGCGCCGAAGGCCTCGCACGGAACCAATCCGGCTCGCGCCGCCCGGGCGGCATTGAGGCTGTGCCGGCACCGCGAACCTGCGGGGTAGCGCGTCCGTTGCACGGGTTGCGGCGGCGCTCACGCGCTGCATTCCTGATCGAGTGTCGACCATGCGGCGACGCCACCTCCTGTCCGGCCTGCTCGCGGCCCTTTCGCTCGCGGGACGACGCGCCGGGGCGGCCGATCAGCCGGACGTCGATGTCCTCTTGGTGCTCGCCGTGGATGTGTCCCTCAGCATCAGCGAGGCGCGTTTCGATCTCGAACGGCGCGGCTATGCCGAGGCCTTCGCCGATCCCCGCGTCCTGCGCGCCATTGGTGACGGGCCGGCCGGACGGATCGGCGTCGCCCTGTTCGACTGGGCCGGGCCCGGGGAGCAGCGCGTTGCGGTCGACTGGATGATCATCGGTTCCGCGCAGGATGCGGCGGTCTTCGCGGCGCGGCTCGCCGCGGTGCCGCGCCCGTTCTACGGCCGGACCGCGATCGGCTCCGCCCTGGGCTTCGCGGCCGACCTCCTGGCGCGGGCGCCGTTCCGGACCGAGCGGAAGGTGATCGACATCTCGGGTGACGGCACCGGCAATGCCGGCCGCTCCACCCCCGACGCCCGGGACGCCGCCGTCTCGGCCGGCATCACCGTCAACGGCATCGTGGTCCTCACCGATCCGGAGGGCATGCCGAGCTTCCTGAGGGAGCACACCAACCCGCCCGGCGGCCTCGCGGCCTATTATCGGGATCACGTCATCGGCGGGGAGGGGGCGTTCGTGATGAGCGCCGAGAGTTTCGAGGCGTTCGGCCGCGCCATCATCGCCAAGTTGATCCGCGAGATTTCGTGACGGGCCGCGGATCGCGTCACCCGCAGCGCTCGCGCAGCACGGTCGACGGCGCTACGTTCATCCCGCACGCGCTGGTTAAGGCGCGGCCAGGGAGGAACCAGAATGCGGATCTCGGCCGACGGGCTGTCCGCCTATGTGCGGGACATCTTCGTGCGCGAGGGCTGCGCCGAGGCGGAGGCCGAGCGGATCGGCCGCTTCCTGGTGGCGGCCAACCTGACGGGACATGACAGCCACGGCGTCGTCCGGGTGTCCCGCTACGTCGAGTGGTTGCGCACCGGCGAGGTCGAGGCGGGCCGGACACCCGAGATCGTCACCGATGCGCCGTGCTTCGCCCTGTTGGATGCCCAGTACGGGTTCGGCCAGACCGCCGGCCCCTTCGCGGTCGATCTGGGGATCGCCAAGGCGCGGGCGAACGGCGTCGCGATCGTCGCGCTCCGGCATGCCGGGCATCTCGGCCGGATCGGCGAATGGTCCGAGCGCGCCGCCGCCGCCGGGCTGGTCTCGGTCCATTTCGTCAACGTGGCGGGGAGCCTTCTGGTGGCACCCTTCGGCTCCGTCGAGCGGCGGTTCTCGACCGCGCCGTTCTCGGCCGGCTTCCCGGTGCCGGGTGCCGACCCGATCATCCTGGATTTCGCCACATCGTTGGTGGCCGAGGGCAAGGTGCTGGTCGCCTCCCGGGGCGGCAAGCCGCTGCCGGAGGGCGCGCTGATCGAGCCTGACGGACGCCTCAGCGCGGATCCGGCGACCCTGTTCGGCCCGCTCGACGGCGACGCGCGCGACAACCAGCGCGGTGCGGGCGCGATCCGGGCCTTCGGCGAGCACAAGGGCTCGGGGTTGGCGCTGATGTGCGAGCTGCTCGCCGGCGCGCTCACCGGATCGGGCACGGCGGGGCCGGGCAAGCGCCGGATCTGCAACGGCATGCTCTCGATCTACGTGACGCCCGCCGCCCTCGGCACCGAGGACGTGCTGGCGTCGGAGGCGCGGACCTATCTCGATTTCTTCAAGAGCGCCCGCCCGATGCCCGGCGCCGAGGTGCTGCTGCCCGGCGAGCCGGAGCGCCGGATGCGGGCCCAGCGCCTCGCGGAGGGCGTACCGCTGCCCGAACCGGTCTGGGACACGCTGCGCGCCGCCGGTCGGCCGCACGGGCTCGACGGGGACGCCTACCGCGCCTGACCCGGCGGCGGACGACGGTCTTTGCGGCGACCCCCGGCCAGAATGGGGGCGCCGCGCCAAGCGGGGACGCCATCCCCACGTTTCGGGAGGAACACGATGCCTCGCCTACGCTGGCTCATGATCGGCCTCTGCATGGCCGCCAACGCGATCAACTACATCGATCGCGCCAATCTCGCGGTTGCCGCCCCGTCCATGTCGAAGGAACTGGGGCTCAACGCCACCGATATGGGCCTGATCCTGTCGGGGTTCTTCTGGACCTACGCGATCATGCAATTGCCCTTCGGCTACGTGGCCGACCGGGTCGGCGCGCGGCTCTCGCTGGTCGTGGCGGTGGTCTGGTGGTCGGCCTGCACGGCGCTGACCGCCGCGGGACGGGGGTTCCTGTCGCTGCTCGGCCTGCGCATGCTGCTCGGCGTCGGCGAGGCCGGAGCCTACCCGTCCTTCGCCAAGGTCGCGGCCTCGTGGTTCCCGCGCAGCGAGCGGAGCTTTGCCAGCAGCGTCTTCGACAGCGGCTCGCGGGTCGGCTCGGCGCTCGCGATCCCGCTGGTCTCCTGGGTGATCGCGACGCTCGGCTGGCGCGAATCCTTCATCGTCACCGGGGTGCTCGGCTTCGTCTGGGCCGTGTTCTGGATGTGGCTCTACCGCGAGCCCGAGAACCACCCCGCCGTCTCGGCCGAAGACCTCGCGCGGCTGCGCGCCGCGCAGGACCGGCCGAAATCCGTCGATGCCGCCGCGGCTCAGGAACAGGTGCCGTGGCTGTCGCTGTTCCGCTACCGGACGGTCTGGGGGATGATGGCCGGGTTCTTCTGCCTGAACTTCGTGATCTACTTCTTCATCACGTGGTTCCCGACCTACCTCGTGAAGGCGCGGGGCTTCTCGCTTGCGGAACTCGGCACCCTTGGCAGCCTGCCGGCTTTGGCTTCGATCCCCGCGGGCTGGCTCGGCGGCTTCGCCTCCGACGCGCTCTACCGCCGGGGCTGGAGCCTCACCGCCGCCCGCAAGACCTGCCTCGTCGGCGGCATGCTGATGTCCTCGGTGATCACGCTCTCGATCATCGCGCCGAACGTCTACGTGGCTTTGCTGTGCTTCGCGGTGGCCTATGGCAGCCTCGCCTTCACGGCGGCCTCGATCTGGGCGCTGCCCGGGGACGTGGCGCCGACGCCGGCCCACGTGGCCTCGATCGGCGGCATCCAGAACTTCGCCTCGAACGTCGCCGGCATCGTGACCACGACCTTCACCGGCGTGATGCTGACCGTCACGCAGGGCTCGTTCGTCATCCCGCTGATCGTGGCCGGCGGGTTCTGCCTGCTCGGCGCCTTCATCTACCTGTTCGTGGTCGGCGAGATCGCGCCGCTGCCGGTCCGGGAGGCCCGCGCCCCGGCGCTGCGGCCCGAGGCGGCCCGATGAGCGCCACGACGCATCGCCAGGAGAGACCCATGTCCGCCTATCCCGTCATCACCCTGCGGCCGGACGACGGCGTCGTCGTCGCCCGCGGCGCCATCGAGCCCGGCACGCCGGTCGCCGACGGCGTCACCGCCGCCGAGCGGATCCCGGCCGGTCACAAGGTCGCGGTGCGCCCGCACCGCAGCGGCGAGGCGGTGACCAAGTACGGCCAGATCATCGGCTTCGCCAAGGCGGACATCGCCCCCGGGCGGCACGTCCACGTCCACAATCTCGGGATGGGCGAGTTCGCGCGCGACTACGCGTTCGGGGTCGATGCGAAGCCGACCCGGCTCGTCACGCCGCCTGCGACCTTCCAGGGCATCCGCCGCCCGGACGGGCGGGTCGCGACCCGCAACTATGTCGGCATCCTCACCTCGGTGAATTGCAGCGCGCACGTCGCCGACCTGATCGCCGACGCGTTCCGGCGCCACCCGATCCTCGGGCTCGATCCGCTGGCCGCCTATCCGAACGTCGATGGCGTGGTGGCGCTCACCCACAAGACCGGATGCGGCATGGCGATGGGCGAGCCGCTGCGGCTCCTGCGCCGCACGCTCGCGGGCTATGCCCGACACGTCAACTTCTCGCACATCGTGATGATCGGGCTCGGCTGCGAGGTGAACCAGATCGGCGCCTTCCTGGAGGAGCAGGGGCTCGGCGACCGGATCCGCAGCATGAACATCCAGTCGCTTGGCGGCACCCGCAAGACCGTGGAGGCGGGCATCGCCTTCGTGAAGGGCATTCTGGACGAGGCCAACGTCGTCCATCGCGAGCCGGTGCCGGCGAGCGAGCTGATCGTCGCCCTGCAATGCGGCGGGTCGGACGGCTATTCCGGCGTCTCGGCCAATCCGGCGCTCGGCATCGCCAGCGACCTCGTGGTCCAGAACGGCGGCACCGTGATCCTGTCGGAGACCACCGAGACCTACGGCGCCGAGCACCTGTTCACCCGGCGCGCCGTCAGCCCGGAGGTCGGCCAGAAGCTCGTGGACCTGATGCGCTGGTGGGAGGACTACACCCGCAAGGAAGGCTCGGAGATCGACGCTAACCCGTCGCCCGGCAACAAGGCCGGCGGCCTGACCACGATCCTGGAAAAGTCGCTGGGCGCCATGGCCAAGGCCGGGAGCACCAACCTCGTCGACGTGCTGCGCTACGCCGATCCGGTCACCGCCAAGGGCTTCGTGTTCATGGACACGCCCGGCTACGATCCGGTCTCGGCGACCGGGCAGGTGGCGGGCGGGGCGAATCTCGTGTGCTTCACCACCGGCCGCGGCAGCGTGTTCGGCTGCAAGCCGGCGCCCTCGATCAAGATCGCCACCAATTCGGCCATGTACCGGCGGCTCGAGGAGGACATGGACGTCAATTGCGGCACGATCCTCGACGGTGAGGAGAGTGTCGAGCAGGCCGGGCGGCGGATTTTTGAGCTGATCCTGAAGGTCGCGGGCGGCGAGCGGACGAAGAGCGAGCAGTTCGATTTCGGATCGTCGGAATTCGCGCCCTGGCAGATCGGCGCGACGGTGTGAGGATTAGAGGTCTGTCCGCACCACGCCCGGAAAATCCAGGATGAAATCGGGGCCGAAGGCGGTTGCCGGCGTGTGGAAGCCCGCCGGCACCGCGTTGGCGGCGAGGCGGCGGGTGACTTCCAGGGCGGTCAACGCGGTCAGGGTGTAGCCTTCGGGCGTCTCCATGCGACTGGCCGCCCGATGCCCCGCATTGTCCCAGGCCTCGGCCAGGAAGGTACTGCGCGCCGTCTTGCGCGCGGATTCGGAGGGCCCGGCGGGGAGCCGGTCGATGCCGCGATTGATCAGCCGCTGCGCGGTCCCGCCCGCGATGATCCGCCGGATCCCGGCCGGCAGGCCGGCGGCGGCCGCCATGGCGGGGAAGGCCTCGAAATACACGTCGATGTTGGGGACGTGCGTCGAGTACCACGCGCTCGACACGTCGCCCCAGCCGAGACCCACCGTCCGGCGCGGACCGCGGCCGAAATCGGCGCTGCCGCGGGGCGGACTCGGCAGCTCGACGATCCGGCCGTCCCGGCGGACCCGCGTGCCCCAGGCGATGCCCTCGACCATGGTGCGGGCCGTGCCCCGGCTGAAGCCGCCGAAGCCGCCGATCGAGATCCGCAGATGCGTCGCGCCGGGAAGCCGCCGCGCCACATGGGCCGCGAGACAGTCGCTCGGCACCACGTCGAAGCCCGCGGCCGGAAGGAGGACGATGCCGGCCGCCTTCGCCTCCGCGTCGCGGGCGGCGAGCGCCTCCAGCACCGAGATCTCGCCCGTGATGTCGACGTAATGCGCCCCCGCGGCGAGGCACGCCTCGGCCATCGGCCGGGCCGTCTTCGAGAACGGGCCGGCGGCGTGGATCACCACCGTGACCCCGGCGAGCGCGGCCCGGAGGGCGTCCGGCACGTCGAGGCGCGCGGCGCGCGATTCGAAGCCGAGCCGTTCGGCGAGCGGGCGCAACTTTTCCGGATCGCGCCCGGCCAGGATCGGCCGCAGCCCCTGCGCGCGCGCGTGTTCGGCGAGCAGCGTGCCGGTGTAGCCGGTGGCGCCGTAGATGAGGATCGTGCCCATGGCCGGGATTCTGCCATCGTGCTTGCGTGTGTGAAAGCGCGCCGCGCCCCGCCCGGATTCACCGCATCGGTGCCTGACCCGGGGCGCGGCAGGGCGGCCAACATCCCCGGTCGCGATACGGTTCGCCCAGGAGCCACATGACGATGAACCGGTCCCTTCGACTCACGCTCAGCGCCGGCGCCCTACTGGCATTGCTCACCGGCCCGACAGGGGCGGCCGATCGGCTGGTCACCGTGGCGGCGCAGCCCGAGCTGAAGCCCGGCCTCGCCGCGATGCCTCAGATCGCGGCGCCGGCCGACGATGCGGAGCGCCGGATCAATACCGCACTCCGGCGCTTCGACGGCAACGTCCGCAAGGCGGCCCGGTCCTGTCAGGCCGACGGTGGGGCGCACAGTTCCTGGACGCGGACGATCCGCACGCCGATGCACGGGCCCCGCTTCCTGAGCGTCGAGATCGCCGACGACATGTTCTGCGGCGGCGCGCATCCGAGCACCGGCCTGATGGCGATCGTGTACGATCTGACGACCGGCGCACCGGTCGATTGGGCCACGCTGCTGCCGCCGACGCTGACCGGCAAGGTCGCCCTGGTGGAAGGCCTGGACGGGACCAAGATGGTGACGCTGGCCTCCAAGCGGCTGCACGCGCTCTATCTCGACCGCTACCGTCCGAAGGACAGCAAGGCGAAGCGCGACGGGGACGACAACGATTGCCGGGCGGTGGTGCAGGAAACCCCGCTCGGCGACCCGCCGGCCATGATGGCGTGGCTCGACGCCAAGGCGGGCGGCCTCGCGGTCCAGTTCGATCTGCCCCACTACGCGCAGGCCTGCGCCGACACGGTCGTGATCCCGAACGCGGTGCTGCGCCGCGAGGGTGCCCAGCCCGTCCTGACCGACGCGATCGACGCCGCGCATGCCGCGCCGTGACGGGTTCGGTCGGTGGCCATCGGGCAGGGCTTAAACGGGGGCGGCAGACGGCGTAGCCTGCCGCTCAGGCGGGAAGCCGCCGCACGTCGGGGATCAGTCATGCGCGCGTCCCGCATCGCCGAAGGCGTCGCCGAGCCGTTCGGCGCCTTCGCAGACCTGCCCGCTCTGTCGCCCCTGCGGCAGGCCGTCGTGGCGGCCTGCCGGCGGCCCGAGCCGGACTGCGTGGCGCCGCTCGTCGAACAGGCGCGCCTGCCCGCCGAGGCGACCACCCGCGTCGCCACCACGGCCCGCGCGCTCGTCGAGTCCCTGCGCCGCCGAACCCGCCGCGGCGGGGTCGAGGGCCTGATCCAGGAATACGCCCTCTCAAGCGAGGAGGGCGTCGCGCTGATGTGCCTCGCCGAGGCGCTGCTGCGCATCCCCGACGCCGCCACCCGCGACGCGCTGATCCGCGACAAGATCGCCCGCGGCGACTGGGCGGCCCATCTCGGCCACAGCCCGTCGCCCTTCGTCAACGCGGCGACCTGGGGCCTGCTGGTCACCGGCCGCCTCGTCGCGACCCGGGACGAGGCAGGCCTGTCCGCCGCGCTCACCCGCATGATCGCCCGCGGCGGCGAGCCGCTGATCCGCGGGGGTGTCGACCTCGCCGTCCGGATGATGGGCGAGCAGTTCGTAACCGGACGGTCGATCGCCGAGGCCCTGCGCAACGCCGCCCGGATGGAGGCTAAGGGCTTCACCTACTCGTACGACATGCTGGGCGAGGCCGCTGTGACCGCCGAGGACGCGGCGCGCTACCTCGCCTCCTACACGGACGCGATCCGGGCGATCGGCGCGGCCTCGGCCGGGCGCGGGGTGCTGGCCGGCCCGGGAATCTCGATCAAGCTGTCGGCGCTCCACCCGCGCTATGTCCGAGCGCAGCGCGGCCGCGTCCTGGCCGAGCTGGTCCCGCGCGTCCGGGGCTTGGCCCGGCTCGCCAAGGACTTCGATATCGGCCTCAACATCGACGCCGAGGAGTCCGACCGGCTCGACCTGTCGCTCGACATCCTCGAACGGCTCGCCCTGGAGCCGGAGCTCGCCGGCTGGGACGGGCTCGGCTTCGTCGTCCAGGCCTACGGCAAGCGCTGCCCCTTCGTGATCGACGTGCTGATCGACCTCGCCCGGCGCAGCCGGCGGCGCCTGATGGTGCGGCTCGTCAAGGGCGCCTATTGGGACAGCGAGATCAAGCGCGCCCAGGTCGACGGGCTTTCCGACTTCCCGGTCTTCACCCGCAAGGTCCACACGGACGTGTCGTACCGCGCCTGCGCGCGCCGGCTCCTCGACGCCCCCGACGCGGTGTTCCCGCAATTCGCGACCCACAACGCGCAGACGCTCGCCGCCATCGTGGAGATGGCGGGGCCGGATTTCCGCCTCGGCCAGTACGAGTTCCAGTGCCTGCACGGCATGGGCGAGCCGCTCTACGAGGCTGTGGTGTCGGGCGAAGGCCCACGGCGCCCGTGCCGGATCTACGCGCCCGTGGGCACGCACGAGACGCTGCTCGCCTACCTCGTGCGGCGGCTCCTGGAGAACGGGGCGAACACCTCCTTCGTGAATCGCGTCGCCGACGAATCGGTGCCGGTCGAGGCCCTGATCGCCGATCCCGTGGCTCTGGTGGAGGCCATGCCGGAGCCGGGCGCGCCGCACGAGCGGATCGCCCCGCCCGGCGGCCTCTACGGACCGGCCCGGGTCAACGCCCCCGGCCTCGATCTCGCCGACGAGGCCGCCCTCCGGCAACTGGCGGACGGGCTGACGGAGAGCGGCCGGATCGCGTGGCGGGCGGCGCCGCCAGGAGGCGGGGCGGCTGAAATCCCCGTGCACAACCCGGCCGATCATCGGGACGTGGTCGGCGTCTCTCGACCGGCGACGGCGGCCGACATCGAGCGGGCTCTCGTGCGCGCCGAGGCCGCCGCACCGGGCTGGGCGGAAACAGAGCCAGCCGAGCGGGCCGCCGGCCTGCGCCGCGCCGCCGACGCCTTCGCGGCGCGGATGCCGACGCTGATCGGGCTCATCGTGCGGGAGGCGGGCAAGTCGTACGGCAACGCGGTCGCGGAGATCCGCGAGGCCGTGGATTTTTTGCGCTACTACGCGGCCGAGGCCGAACGGACGCTCCGCCGGGGCCACGAGCCGCTCGGGCCGGTGGCCTGCATCGCGCCCTGGAATTTTCCGCTCGCGATCTTCGTCGGGCAGGTGGCGGCCGCCCTGGCGGCCGGCAACACGGTCCTGGCCAAGCCCGCCGAGGAGACGCCGCTTACCGCCGCGGAGGCGGTGCGGGTGCTGCACGACGCCGGCATCCCGGAGGACGCGCTGCAGCTCCTGCCGGGCGACGGCACGGTCGGCGCCGCGTTGGTCGGCGATGCCCGGGTCCAGGGCGTGGTGTTCACGGGCTCGACCGCGGTCGCCAAGGCGATCCAGCGCCGCCTCGCCGAACGGCTCGGCCGCCACGGCGATCCCGTCCCCCTCATCGCCGAGACCGGCGGCCAGAACGCCATGGTGGTGGATTCCTCCGCCCTGGCCGAGCAGGTTGTGGCGGACGTGATCGCCTCGGCCTTCGACTCGGCGGGCCAGCGCTGCTCGGCCCTGCGGATCCTCTGCCTGCAGGAGGAGATCGCCGACCGGATCCTGTCCCTGCTGAAGGGCGCGCTGCGTGAGCTGACGGTCGGCGATCCCCGCCGCCTGTCCACGGATGTGGGGCCGGTCATCACCGCCGAGGCGGCCGAGGCCATCACCGGCCACGTGGCGGCGATGCGCGCCCGGGGCTTTGCCGTCGAGCAACTCGCCCTCCCGCCCGTAACCGCTGCCGGAACCTTCGTGCCGCCGACCCTGATCGAGATCGGCCATGTGGCGGATGTCGAGCGCGAGGTGTTCGGGCCGGTGCTGCACGTGCTGCGCTACCGGCGCGCAGACCTCGACGATCTCCTGTCGGCCATCGACTCCACCGGCTACGGCCTGACCTTCGGCCTGCACAGCCGCATCGACCAGACGATCGCCCGGGCGCTCGGTCGCGTCCGGGCCGGCAACCGGTACGTGAACCGCAACATCATCGGCGCGGTGGTCGGCGTGCAGCCCTTCGGCGGCTCCGGCCTGTCGGGGACGGGCCCGAAGGCCGGCGGGCCGCTCTATCTCGGTCGGCTCGTCAGACGGGCGCCGGACCGGGCGCTCGACGGGCTGGCGGCGGACGCGTTTCCGCTTCCGAGCTATCTCGCTTGGCTGACCGCGCAGGGCCGCGGCGCCCTGGCCGAGCGTCTGGCGCGGGCGCGCTACCCGGCCTTGACGGAGATCGCCCTGACGGGACCGGTCGGGGAGCGCAACCTCTATGCCCTCCGCCCACGCGGGCGGGTTGCTGCCGTTGCCCGGACGGAAACGGGGCTCCTGATCCAGATCGGGACGATTCTGGCCTGCGGCGACGCGGCCGTTGCGGTGGGCGCCGAGCGGCACCGCGATGTCCTGCGGGACCTGCCGGCCGACTTGGCGGCGCGGGTCGCCTATGCGCCGGATCTCGACGCGGCAGGCGATATTCGCGCGCTCCTGTTCGAGGGCGATCCGGACGATCTGCTGACCCTCGCCGCGACCGTCGCGGCCTGGCCCGGCCCGATCCTGGCGATCCAGGCGCGGAGCCCGGACGGGCTGGCCAACGGCGACCTCTATGAGGCGGCGGCCCTCGTCGAGGAGGTCTCGACCGCGATCAACACGGCGGCCGCCGGGGGCAATGCCAGCCTGATGAGCGTGGGGTGAGGGCGGGTTGGCTCGCCTTCAGGCGTCAAGATGGATCCGGCCTTCACGCCGTCAGGCGGCACGCGACCAGCGGATGTCGCCGAGGCTCTCGCGGAAGGCGAAGCGGGCCAGGTGATCGGCCACGACATTCTCCAGGCGGGTGAGGTTGACCGGGTCGGCGCTGTCGATGCGCATCACGAGCGCGTCGGGCTCGGCGTCGAAGGTGCAGACGCGATCCTCGCCGAACGGCACGGTGCCATGCTGCGGGGTCGCCTCGACCTTGAACTTGTGGCTCCAGTGCCGGCAGAGCTGCTGCAGGTAGCGGCTCGCTTCCGTGGTCTGCACGCGGGCCAATGAGGTAGGCATTCCGTCGATCTCCAAATGGACGTGATTCAGCCTGTCGTTGACGGTTCGTCGCTCGATCTCGCAAGTGCGAGATAGGAAGGCTTCAGAGCAATTGCCATGCCGGTCTGCGACGGACAGTCCTTGCCGTTGCCGCTCAAAGTCTGGCTGCCGCGTTAGCAGATGCTTAACGCGGTGGTCGGCCCCCGCGGATGACCGCAGGCCGTGTCTGTCCTGCACCGGCCCCGGTGCCGAATTATGGCGCGGCGCACAAATTTTCAGGCCCGGATCCGGGCGCGTGCCCGTGCTCGGCCAGAGCCGCGGTAAGGATTTTGCCGGGGTTGAGCCGGTGCTCGGGATCCAGGGCGTCCTTGAGCCGCCGCATCAGGTCGAGACCGACCGGATCGCCGTAGCGCGCCAACTCCTCGCGCTTGATCAGGCCGACCCCGTGCTCGGCCGCGATCGAGCCGCCAAGGTCGTGCACGATGTCGTGGACGATGCGGTTGAACCGGGCCCACTGCGCCAGAAAATCCGCCGCCGGCATGTCGATGGGCTGCGACAGGTTGAAGTGGATGTTGCCGTCCCCGAAATGGCCGAAGCCGCAGGGGCGCAGGCCCGGCATCTCTGCCATGCAGGCGGCGCCCGCCCGCTCCAGGAATTCGGGCAGGCGGGACAGAGGGACCGAGACGTCGTGCTTGATCGAGGCACCCTCGCGGGTCTGCGCCTCGGGCACGCCCTCGCGCAGCCGCCAGAGGGCGTCGTTCTGGGCGCCGCTCGCGCCGATCACCGCATCGGCGACTAAGCCGGCGGCCAGGGCGTCGCCCAGGGCGGCTTCCAGCGCAGCCTGCATGTCGGCCTCGGGCCGCGCCGAGGCAGCCTCGATCAGCGCATAGGCGCCGTGCGCGCCGGCGAGCGGCGGGACCGTCCCCGGGACGTGCCGAAGGACCAGTTCCAGCGCGAAGGGCGGCAGGTACTCGAAGGCCGTCAGATCCCGATCGAGCCGCCCGCGCAGAGCCACGAACAGGTCGAGGGCGGCCTGTGCCGAATCCAGGCCCACGAAGGCGACGCTGGTGCTGCGCGGCTTCGGAAACAGCTTCAGCACCGCCGCGGTGACGATGCCGAGCGTGCCCTCCGAGCCGATGAAGAGCTGCTTGAGATCGTAGCCGGCATTGTCCTTCCGGAGCGCCCGAAGCCCGTTCCACACCCGCCCGTCGGCCAGGACGACCTCCAGCCCGAGCACGAGATCGCGGGCATTGCCGTAGGCCAGCACCGCGATGCCGCCCGCATTGGTGCTGATCCCGCCGCCGATCCGGGCCGAGCCCCGCGACGCGTAGGAGAGCGGGAACAGCATGCCGGCGGCGTCGGCGGCCTCCTGGACCGCCTGCAGGATCATCCCGGCCTCCACCGTGATGGTGGCGTCCACCGGATCGACGGCGCGCAGCCGCGTCATCCGCTCCAGGGAGAGCACCACGCCGCCCTGCGGGATGCCGCCCCCGGTGAGCCCGGTATTGCCGCCGAGGGGCACCACCGACAGACCGGCCTGCGTACAGGCGCGGACCGCGAAGGCGACCTCCTCGGTTGAGCCCGGCCGCAGCACCGCCACGGCCGAGCCCGTGAACAGCTTTCGGGTCTCGGTCAGGTAGGGGGCCAGATCCTCCGGCCCGGTCAGGACGTGGCGTGCCCCGAGGCCGTCGCGCAGCACGGCGAGCAGGGTGTCGTGGGTGGTCGTTGCCGGTGTCATCGCAAAAATTTTGTAGACCAAGATGCGCTCTCGGCAACCGGCCGTATGGCGCATGGCGGCAGGCACCTTACAACGGTCGCATCGCTCGCGGGCAGCGCCTGCCCGAACCCGGACGTTCCACCGCAGAGGCCGAGATGCTGTCCGTCATCCAGAACCCGCCCCGCACCGCGCTCCCGATCGTCGGCAGCAGCGACCTGTTCCCGGTCCGCCGGGTGTATTGCGTGGGGCGCAACTACGCCGCCCATGCCCGGGAGATGGGGGCCGATCCGGACCGCGAGCCCCCGTTCTTTTTCATGAAACCCGCCGACGCGCTGCAGATCGTAGGCTCCGAGCCGACGCCCCACCCCTATCCGTCCAAGACCAGGAACTACCACTTCGAGGTCGAGATGGTGGCCGCGCTCGCGGGCGGCGGCACCGATCTTCCGGTCGAGGACGCGCTTGACCACGTCTACGGCTACGCGATCGGTCTCGATATGACCCGGCGTGACGTTCAGGACGAGGCCAAGAAGCTGTCGCGGCCCTGGGACACCGCCAAGGCGGCCGATGGTTCGGGCCCGATCGGCGCCCTGCACCCGGTCTCGCTGGTGGGCCACCCGGCGCGGGGGGAGATCACCCTGTCGGTGGATGGGCAGATCCGCCAGAAGGGCGACCTCGGCGACATGATCTGGTCGGTGGCCGAGCAGATCGCGTACCTCTCGGGCTACTTCGCGCTGCAGCCGGGCGACCTGATCTTCACGGGCACGCCGTCTGGCGTCGGCCCGGTCGAGCGCGGCCAGCGCATGGTGGCGGCGATCGCCGGCCTCGGCGCCATCACCCTCGACGTCGTCTGAAACGCCACGGACCGACATGCTCCTCGACCGGCGGCTGCTGCGGCGCCTGTTTCACCTCGGCGCGCTCGCCACGCGGGGCATGACGCTCGGCGTCCGTGGGATCGCCATCGATCCGCTGGGCCGCGTGGCGCTGGTGCGCCACACCTATGTCAGCGGCTGGCATCTGCCCGGCGGCGGCGTCGAGCGCGGTGAGACCGCCGCAGAGGCGATGATCCGCGAGTTCCGCGAGGAGGCGGAGATCGTCCCGGAGGCGCCGCCGCGTCTCGTCGGCCTCTACCGGAACGTCGTGGCCGCCCCCCGCGATCACGTGGCTTTGTTCGTCCTTCCGGCCTTCACCGTGCTGCGGCCCAAGGCGCCCGATCGGGAAATCGCCGCCTGCGGATTCTTCCCGGCCGACGCGCTCCCCGAGGGTACGACCCGCGGCACCCGCGCTCGCCTGGAGGAGCTGCGGCAGAGCCTCCCGCAGGACCCGAATTGGTGAATCGTCACGATCGGGCAAAGAGACGCTTGCGTCGCCCGGCGGAATGGTGTTTAGAGAGCGCCGCCGGGGGCCGCCGGCACGAAAGTCCGGGCGGCACGGTGAGTGAGCGGGTGTAGCTCAGGGGTAGAGCACAACCTTGCCAAGGTTGGGGTCGAGGGTTCGAATCCCTTCGCCCGCTCCAGTTTTCCCAACCAGACGAACGATTCACAAGGCCGCAGCTCTGCGGCCTTTGTCGTTTCCGAGGTCCGTCACGGCGGGCGAACCGAGCGGTTCCTTCGGATCCGTACGCGGCGTTGAGGCGTCCGCGGCGAACACGACCACGATGTCATCCAGGGCCCGGACTCGATCCCGGCGCGGCTCGGCGTGCGCTTGACCGCGGGCTGTTCGCCCTTGCGGCCGGTTCGGCGCCACCGCTTCCTCCGGTGTGCGCCCCGTCCACGCACCATCCGCCGAGTCGCAGAACCGACCGCAGCCGCAGATGAAAGGTTCTCTCCCGACGGGGTGCTCCGTAAAACACCGAACTCGGATCATGAGAAACAAAAGTTTTTCATGCCTTTGACGTCCCTTCTCATCGATCGATAGGATGCGACAGTGCATTCGCAAACAAAATTGTTTGCGCAGCATGCGCCAGATCTTCGCGGCGGATGAAAGTCTTTCCTGGGTTCGAGCCGATTTCGAAGCGATGGCATCGTCTGCCTCACTCTTGATCTTCCGCGTGCAGTCGCTCCTCGGGCAGGTCGTGCCCCTGCGCCACCGGAGCGTCGTGCGTCGACCGTCTTCGGCGGCGTCCGGTGTGCTTGCGTGCGGGGTGGAGGCGGCGGAGGCCACCGCACTCGCTGTCGAGGGGCTGACGCTCGCCTTCGGCGGCGCCGTCGCCTTCGAGGCGATCGACCTCACCGTTCAGGCCGGTGAGATCCACGCGGTGATCGGTCCAAACGGGGCCGGGAAATCGTCCCTCATCAACGCGATCAGCGGGCTCTACGCGCCGCAATCCGGCAGCGTCCGGATCGGCGCGGCGCGCTTCAGCCGCGTCCCGGCGCATCGCCTCGCGGCCTTGGGGGTGGCGCGTACGTTCCAGAACCTCGCCCTGTTCAAGGGGTTGAGCGTGTTCGAGAACGTCCTGTCCGGGCTCGCGGGCGCGCAGCGGGCCGGGCTCGCCGCGCAGATGCTGGGGTTGCCGCAGGCGCGGCGCGAGGCACGCGCGCAGCGGGAGCGCGCCGCGGACGTGATCGCCCGCCTCGACCTTGCCGGAGTGGCGGACAGGCCGGTCGGCACCCTGCCGTTCGGGGTTCAGAAGCGGGTGGAACTCGCCCGCGCCCTCGTCGCCCGTCCGCGCCTGCTGCTGCTCGACGAGCCCATGGCCGGCATGACCGCCACCGAGAAGGCTGAGATGAGCCGCTTCATCCGCGAGGCGCGGGAGAGCCTCGGCAGCGCCATCGTGCTGATCGAGCACGATATCGGCGTGGTGATGCGCCTCTCGGACCGCGTGACCGTGCTGGATCACGGGCGCCGCATCGCCCACGGCACACCCGCGCAGGTGCAGGCGAACCCGGCGGTCATCGCCGCCTATCTCGGCCTCGCGGACGAGCCGGAGGCCGAGGCGGCATGAATCCCGATCTCGCCTTCCTCGTCGAAGTCATCGTCGGCGGCCTGCTCTCGGGGGTGATGTACACCCTCGTGGCGATCGGCTTCGTACTGATCTACAAGACATCGGGCGTGCTCAACTTCGCGCAGGGCGCGATGGTGCTGTTCGCGGCGCTGACCTTCGTCAGCCTCGTCGAGCGGGGCCTGCCCTTCCCGGCGGCCGTCGCGGCGACGCTCGCCGTGATGGTCGTCGTGGGCCTCGCGGTCGAACGGGCTGTGCTGCGCCCGCTGGTGAACCAGCCGCCGATCACCCTGTTCATGGCGACGCTCGGGGTCGCCTACGTCATCGAGGGCGCCGCGCAACTCGCCTGGGGCACGCAGGTCCACGGGCTCGACCTCGGCATCGACGACACGCCCCTCGAATTCGGCGGCGTGCTGGTGAGCCTGTTCGACCTGTTCGCGGCCACCGTTGCGGGCCTGATGGTGGCGCTGCTGACTCTGTTCTTCCGCTATACCCGCACCGGGCTGGCCTTCCGCGCGGTGGCCGACGATCCGCTGGCGGCGCTCAATGTCGGGCTTCGCCTGCCGCGGATCTGGTCGGCGGTGTGGATCGCCGCGGGCATCGTCGCCCTGGTGGCGGGCCTCCTCTGGGGTGCCCGGCTCGGGGTGCAGTTCTCGCTCTCCCTCGTCGTGCTCAAGGCCCTGCCGGTCTTGGTGCTGGGCGGGTTCGATTCGATCGCCGGGGCCATCGTGGCGGGGCTGATCGTCGGCGCCGCCGAGAAACTCGCGGAGGTCTATCTCGGCCCCTTCGTCGGCGGCGGCATCGAGGGCTGGATCGCCTACGTCGCGGCGCTCGCCCTCCTGCTGATCCGGCCCTCCGGTCTGTTCGGCCAGCGCAGCGTGGAGCGGGCCTGAGCGATGACGACGGCGATCGCCCTGTCGGCCAAGCCCAGGAATCTTTCCGGCCCCGTCGGGGTGGCTGTCCTCCTCGCAACCGCCTTCGGTCTCGTTCCGCTCGTCGGCAGCGATTACCTGTTCGAGGCGATCCTCACGCCGTTCCTGGCGCTCGCCCTCGCGGGGCTCGGACTTAACCTGCTCACCGGCTATGCGGGCTTGCTCTCGCTCGGCTCGGCGGCCTTCATGGCGGTCGGCGCCTATGCCGCGTTCAACCTGTCCCTGCGGGTGCCCGGCCTGCCCCTGCCGGTCTCGATCCTGGGGGCGGGGCTGGTCGCGGCGGCGGCCGGCCTCGTGGCGGGCCTGCCCGCCCTGCGGCTGCGGGGCTTCTACCTCGCGGTCTCGACGCTCGCCGCGCAGTTCTTCGTCGCCTGGGCTTTGAACCGGATCGGCTGGCTGTCGAACGACAGCCCGTCGGGCGTGATCAACGCCCCGCGTCTCGTGGTGGCGGGCCTGTCCTTCGAGGATGCCCGCGGGCGCTACCTGTTCTCCCTCACGGTGGTCGCGCTTCTGACCGTCGCGGCGTGGCGGCTGGTGCGCTCGCCGACCGGGCGCAACCTCGTGGCGATCCGCGATCAGGAGATTGCCGCACGGATCGTCGGCGTGAAGGTGGCACGCACCAAGCTCCTGGCCTTCGCACTCTCCTCCTTCGTGGTCGGCATCGCCGGGGTGCTCTGGGCCTTCGCCTATCTGCGGACCGTCGAGCCGGCGGGGTTCAACCTCGACCGCTCCTTCCAGATCCTGTTCATCGTCATCATCGGCGGCCTCGGAACCCTGCGCGGGGCCTTCCTCGGCGCGGGCTTCATCGTGGTGCTGCCGCTGGCGCTCTCCCGCCTCGGCGCCGTCCTCCCGGGCGACGGCTTCGATTCCGGCACGCTGGAGATGGTGCAGCGCATCGTGCTCGGCGCACTCATCGTCGCGGTGCTGATCCGCGAGCCGGCCGGCCTCGCAGCCCTCCTCGACCGCGCCGGGCGCCGCCTCCGCCTGCCGGCCTGATCCCGTTTCCTCTCGATCCCCAAGGAGCCTCCATGCCCCGCAAGACCCCGATCCGCGCCCTGCTCGCCGGCGCCGCCCTGCTCGCCCTCGGCGTGAGCGCCTCGGCCGACGAGCAGTACTTCCCGCTCCAGAGCTACCGGGTCGGACCCTACGCGGCCGGCGGCACCGGGTTCTTCGGCGGGTTCATCGACTACCTGAACCTCGTCAACAGCCGCGACGGCGGCGTGAACGGGGTGAAGCTCACCTGGAGCGAGGGCGAGACCCAGTACGAGGTCGAGCGCGGCGTCGAAGTCTACGAGCGGCTGAAGTCGCGGCCGGGCATCGCGGCCTGGAATCCGCTCTCGGTGGGGATCGCCTACGCGATGATCGACCGGATCACGGCCGACAAGGTGCCGCTGATCACGATCAATCACGGCCGCACCGACTCGACCGACGGACGGGTGTTTCCCTACGTCTTCCCGCTGCTGCTGAACCCCTACAGCGAGACCTCCGGCATCGTCGAATATCTCGCCACCCGGGAGGGCGGGCTCGACAAGCTCAAGGGCAAGACGATCGCGGTGCTCTATCACGGCTCGCCCTACGGCAAGGAGACGATCCCGATCTACGAGTTGCTGGCCAAGCGCTACGGCTTCAAGATCGAGCAGATCGAGGTGCCGCATCCCGGCAACGAGCAGCAATCGCAATGGCTCACCATCCGCCGCCTGCGGCCCGATTACGTGGTGTTGCGGGGCTGGGGCGTGATGAACCCGGTGGCGCTGAAGACGGCGCAGAAGACCGGTTTTCCCGCGGACCGCATCGTCGGCAACGTCTGGTCGAACTCGGAGGAGGACGTGATCCCGGCGGGCGAGGCCGCGAAGGGCTACGTCGCCGTCACCACCCAGGCGTCCGGCGCGCAATATCCGGTGATCCAGGAGATCATCGGCAGCGTCTACGACAAGGGTGCGGGCAACCTCGCCGACCGGAAGCGGATCGGCAGCGTGTACCACAATCTCGGGGTGCTGAACGGCATCCTGAACGTCGAGGCGGTGCGGATTGCGCAGGCCAGGTTCGGTCACCGGACCCTGACCGGCGACGAGGTGCGCTGGGGCTTCGAGCACCTGCGCCTCGACGAGGCGCGCGTGGCGGCCCTCGGCGCCAAGGGGCTGTTCCACTCGATCAACGTGACCTGCGCCAACCACGAGGGCGAGGGTCGCGTCACCTTCCAGCAATGGGACGGCGCGAAATGGACGGTCGTCTCCGACTGGATCAAGCCCGATTGGGCGTCGCTGCGTCCGATCATCGAGGCCTCCGCGGCGACCTACGCCAAGGAGCGCGGCCTGACTCCGCGGGACTGCGCCGCCGAGGAGCAGGCGGATGCCCGTGCCGGCCAGCGCGCCTCGGCGGAGGCGAAGTGACCGCGCAACCGGACCAGGACCTCCTGCGCGTCGAGGCGCTGGAGGCGGTCTATGGCGGTGGCGTGCGGGCCCTCTCCGGCGTCGACCTGAGCGTGCGCGCGGGCGAGATCCTCGCCCTGGCCGGTTCCAACGGCGCCGGCAAGACCACCTTGCTCCGGGCCGTCTCCAACCTGCTGCCCGCCACCGGCGGCCGGATCACCGCCGGGCGCGTCGTCTATGCCGGCCGGGACGTGGCGCGCACCCGCACGGACGTGCTGGTGCGCCTCGGCCTCGTCGGCGTCCTGGAGGGGCGGCACTGCTTCCGAAGCCTCAGCATCGCGGAGAACCTTCTGGCGGGTGGTCTCGGGCGCGGGTCGAGACCGGCCGAACTCCGCGCCGACCTCGATCGGGTCTATGCCCTGTTCCCGCGCCTCGCGCAGAAGCGCGCGCTGCCCGCCGGCCTCGTCTCGGGCGGCGAGCAGCAGATGGCGGCGATCGGCCGGGCGCTGATGGGACGTCCGCGCCTCCTCGTCCTCGACGAGCCCTCCATGGGCCTCGCCCCGCGGATCACCGAGGAGATCTATCGCATCCTCGTCGGGCTCAACCGCAGCGAGGGCCTGACCCTGCTGGTCGCCGAGCAGAACGTGGCCCTCGCCCTGCGCCACGCCCATCGCTGCGTCGTGCTGGAGACCGGCCGCTCGGTGCTGGAAGGACCCGCCGACGTCCTGCGCGCCCGGGACGACATCCGCGCGGTCTATCTCGGTCTGGGCCCCTCGTGCGCTGCCGTCGATAGGGTCGTCGTCCCGGCTTGAGGGCGGCGCGGTGAACGGCATCGCGCCGTCCGACCCTGTGACCGATCAGGCCCGCCGCAACAGACTCGGCGAGCGGAAATCCGAGCCGCGGCTCTGGGAGGCGCGAGGCGACGACACCCGCTGATCCGCCTGCCGGATCTGCTCGATCAGCTGAGGCTTGGCGTAGTAGTAGCCCTGGGCGCAGCGGATCTGCGTGGCGCCGAGCAGGTAGGCGACCTCCTCGTAGGTCTCGACGCCCTCGGCGACCACCGACATGCCGAGCGCCATCCCGAGCGATTCGATCGCCTTGAGGACGATCTGGCTGCGGGGGCGCTTGTCGATGTCGGTGATGAACGACCGGTCGATCTTCAACTCGTCCGCGGTGATCTCCGCGAGTGCCGCGAGCGACGAGTAGCCCACGCCGAAATCGTCGATCGAGACCCGGGCACCGATCGCCCGGATGCGCGGCAGGACCTCGCGCTGGAAGCGGCCCTTGGTGAAGAAGGCCTCCTCGGTCAGCTCCAGCACGAAGCGCCGGGCGAGGCCCGTCGCCCCGAGGGCGTCGCAGAAGGCCGACATGAACGACACGTCGCAGGCCTGCTTGGCGGCGATGTTCAGGCTCACCGTGACATCCGGTCCGAACACCTCGTCGATGTCCGGCATGGTCTGCACGGTCTCGCTCAGAACCTGCAGGGTGATCTCGTTGATGAGGCCGAGTTCGATCGCCAGCCCGATGAAGTCGCCCGGCGCCTGGATCATCCCGAGCTCGTCCCGCCAGCGCAGCAGGACCTCGACGCCCATCACCGCGTGCGTCCGCATGTCGACCTTCGGCTGGAAGGCGCAGCAGAAACACCGGTCGCGGATCGCCAGCCGCAGGCGCTGCTCCACGGCCATGCGGGCGGTGGCGGCGTGGCTCATCGTCTCCTCGAAGACGCTGACGCCGCCTTTCACGCCGTCTTTCACCCGGTACATGGCGTTGTCGGCCTGCCGGTGCAGGATCTCGTAGGTCGTCCCGTGCTCCGGGAACAGGCTCAGGCCGATCGAGGCCGAGGCGAAGATCTCGTGGTCGTCGATGAAGAACGGCTGTTTCAGGCGGTCCGAGATCTCGAGCACCGCCGCCAGGGTGACGTCCCGGTCAGTGACCGGGTTGAGCAGCAGCACGAACTCGTCGCCGCCGATCCGCGCGAGCATGTCGCTCGGGCGCAGGGCACTCCGGATCCGGTCGGAGACCTTGCGCAGCAGGGCATCGCCGGCGGCGTGGCTGTAATAGTCGTTGATGTGTTTGAAGTTGTCGAGGTCGATGAAGGCCAGGGCGAACCGGTCGTCCGGACCGGCGCCGACGATGAGTTCCTCGATGCTCTGCTCGAACATCGTCCGGTTCGGGAGCCCCGTCAGTGCGTCGATATAGGCCTGCGCGATCAGGTCACGCTGAATGACGTGATGATGCGTGACGTCCGTGAGGGTGGTGAGCGTGTAGGGGGCCGCTTCGGTGCCGACGGGCTGCGCCTGCGCCTCGATGACGCGATCACCGACCTCCTGGATGATCGCCGCGTCGGGGCTGTCGAACGCGCTCGCGGAGAGTTCGTCGATGGCCCCCGACCCGAGCGTGCGGGCCGCGGCGTTGGCCAGGATGCAGAGCCCCCGCTCGTCATGGACCACGATTCCGACCGGAAGCGCCTGGATGGCGGCTTCCAGAAGGCTCTGCCGTTCTCGGGACGCGGACGTGCTCACGTCAGCCCTGCTGCCAGAGCGTCTTGGATGCGCGCAGGCCCACTTCGGCGGAGGCGTCGCCGGCCTCCAGGGGGCGCCGGAGCAGGCGGCGATGCACGTGGTCGAGGGCGGCGCCGTGACCAGCCTCGGCGCCCGGTTCCCGGAGAAGGCGGGCGCTGGCCGAGGCGTCCGCATCGAGACCGCCGGCCTTGCTCATGGTTGCCCCGCGCCAGCGCTCCACGACCGCGCCCACGAAGGCCGGACCGGAGATCGCATCGGCGTGATCGGAGACGCGCCCGCTCATGTCGTTGCGCGGCTGGCGCTCCGGGGGCAGCGCGGTGAACTTCATCCGCACCGGCATCGGCACGCCCTCACCGAAGGCGATGACCTCACCGGTGCCGAGCGACGGCACGAAGGTGAGCAGATTCACCGCATCGGAGACCGCCGCGGCCAGGAAGGCCTGATCGCGATCGTTGGTCATCCGCATCGCGAAGAGGGTGCTGCACTGCGACATGATCGTCGGATCGAGCTCGGCCGGGCGCTGGGTGACGAGGCCCAGATAGACGCCGTGCTTGCGGCCCTCACGGGCGATTCGCGACAGGGCGCGACGTGTCGGGGTGAAGCCGATGGAGCGGTCGGCGGAGGCGTAGCGGTGAGCCTCCTCGCACACGAACAGCAGCGGGATCGCGCCCTCGCTCCAGATGCCGAACTCGAAGGCGAGGCGGCACAGGACGCACACCACGGCGTCGACGACTTCCATGGGCAGCCCGGCAAGCTGCATGATCGTCATCGGGCGTCCGTCCGGATCGAGCCGGAACAGGTGCCCCAGGATCTCGCCCATCATGTCGCCGCCGACATTGGCGTTCTCGAACATGAAGCCGTAGCGCGGATCGTTGCGGATCGCCTCGATGCGCGTGATCAGGCGGTGGTAATGCATCCGCCCGACGCGGTTCTCGAGGCGGCCCATCCGCTCGTCGATCAGCGCGATCAGGTCCTGCAGCATGTAGGGGACCGGCGTGTCGACCGTGTAGCCGGAACTCTTGCCGATGCTGCGCTTGACGATCTGCCGGTCACTCGCCTCCTTGTACTGGGCGTACTTGCTCTTCGCGAGGGGAATGACTTCCGCGAGAATCTCGATCTCCTCGTCGACGGGCGAGCGGCCGCCATAGATGACGTCGGCGATCTCCTCGAGGTTGAAGAGCCAGAAGGGCAGCTTGAGATTGCGCGGGCTGATGACGCTCGCCTGATCGCCGAAACAGGCCGCGTACTCGTTGTGGACGTCCAGCAGGAAGATGCGCACCGATTGCTGGGCCCGCATCACCTGATCGAGGATCACGGCGACGCCGCTGGACTTCCCGACACCGGTCGTGCCGAGCACCGCGAAGTGCTTCGTGAGCAGATCCTCGACCTTGATACAGGCCGGCGTGTCCGGGTCCTGATAGAGCGCTCCCACGGCGGCCATGTGCGCGGCGGAGACCTGATAGAGGATCCGCAGATCGCCCGCGGGGAGCAGCTCGACCGCATCCCCGATGGCGGGGTAGCAGGTCACACCCCTCTGGAACCGCTTGGTGCCGCCATCCGACAGGATCTCGCCGACGAGGTCGATGCTGGCATAGGCGCCGGTCTGACGCGCGCGGTCGCCGCCCGACGACAGCGTCGTGATGATGCCGATCAGAAGTCCGGTGCCAGCCTCGATCCGGACGAAATTGCCGACGGTCGCCCGCACATTCGGCCGGCCGTTCTGCCCGGCAAGTTCGAGATGGACCTTCGATCCTTCGATGGACGTCACCGAACCCATGCGTGCGGCCGAAACCGCGTCCCGGTCGATTGCCTCACCGTTCAACATCACGTGTGTCCGAGCCCACCACCTTAACGTGTTTCCATGATGAGGGCCGTCGATTAACAATCCGACAAAGACAGGGTTGAGACTATGCGATGATTAATCGTTCCTTCCGCAAATATACTATAGACGATGGAGTATGGCGCCGGCCATAATTCCGGCCTCATGTCCCGTCGTGCGGGCACGTACGCCAGGTGTATTTCGCGTCAATAGCTGCACGCAGCGATTGTATCGCGCCGCGTGACGGGCTCCGGCGAAGCCAGGATCGGTGCGGCGGCGCGGTGATCGGTCGCGGCGGGGAGCGTGTTCGCCGGCGCTGCTGCGCGTCTCACGCGCCCTGCGGCTCGTTGAAATGCTCGCGCTTCCAGCACTCACCCGAGATGCGCGCGCCGTTCGAGGTCATGAAGGCGTAAGGTGAGGCCTCCACGACGGCGCCGCTGCGGGTACGGATGATCCAGCGGTAGCCGTCCGCGCAGGGGACGATTTCGACCGAATGGGTACGGGATATCTGCATCGACATGCCCCCTTAACGTGCCAGGCGGCGCTTCCGCTCCGGGCGCTCGATCCGTAAGGTTAGCGGGACCCGCTGCGTTGCATCCGCGGCGGGCAGCGCCCTGTCATGGGAACGCGCGACGCTGTATCCCGTTCGACCTGCGAGCGGGCCGCCTGAGACCCGCGTGAACGAGTTGGGACGCGGCATGGCAATCAGGGCGTTGAACGATCGGAAGAAGCTGTCGAACGACTTCAACGAGGCGAACGACGCCTTCATCGACGAGGTTCTGAGCGCCCTTCAGTCGGACAAGATCCCCCTGGATCTGGCCCGCGCCTACCTCGCGCATCCGGTCGCGATGATGCACACCGATGGCGCCCAGGCGGTGGCCGATTATTTCGAGCGCATGCTGGCCCAGCGGCCCAACATCGACTGGACGCCCGGAAATTGATCGGCCCAGGCTCGGAGAGGAAGCGCGGATGACCGCCGACGAGATCCAGGATCTGAATCGTGCCCGGGCCGCGCTGGCACGGCAGCGAAACGCCATCGCCCGCCGGATCGGCGGCCTCGACGTGGCGCCGATTTCCATGTCCGAGGACCTGACACGGACCCTCCTGGCCATCGAGGCCGTGGATCGCGCCCTGGTCGATGCCGGTCAGCCGCATGTCGATATCGGTCCGCACCCGGAGGCGTAGCCGACGGCGCTCCGGACTTACAGGCCCGGCGACGCTGATTCGCGCCGTCCCTTGCTCCCTGCTCCCGCACGGGCGTAGAGGCTCGCCTGACCGGAGGAGACACGACGATGACCGACCGCCTGCCCGGCTTCAACACACTCGCGATCCACGCGGGCGCCGCACCCGACGCCGCCACCGGCGCGCGGGCGACGCCGATCTACCAGACCACCAGCTTCGTGTTCGACGATGTCGACCACGCCGCTTCGCTGTTCGGGCTGCAGGCCTTCGGCAACATCTACACGCGGATCACCAACCCGACGAATGCCGTGCTGGAGGAGCGCATCGCCGCCCTCGAAGGCGGAACCGCCGCGCTTGCCGTCGCCTCCGGCCACGCGGCCGAGTTCCTGACCATGCACGCGCTGATGCAGCCGGGCGACGAATTCGTGGCGTCGAACAAGCTCTACGGCGGCTCGATCAACCAGTTCAATCACGCGTACAAGAACTTCGGCTGGTCGGTCGCCTGGGCGGACAACGACGATCCGGCCTCGTTCGAGGCGGCCATCACCCCGCGCACCAAGGCGATTTTTTGCGAATCCATCGCCAATCCCGGCGGCGTCATCACCGACCTCGCGGCCCTTTCGCAGATCGCCAAGAAACACAACATCCCGCTCGTCGTCGACAACACCATGGCGACGCCGTACCTGATCCGGCCGTTCGAGCACGGCGCCGACATCGTGGTGCATTCGGCGACCAAGTTCCTCGGCGGCCACGGCAATTCGATCGGCGGCCTGATCGTCGACGGCGGCACGTTCCAATGGGCCGGTGACGCCCGCTATCCGATGATGAGTGAGCCGCGGCCGGAATATTCCGGGATGGTGCTGGCCGAGACCTTCGGCAATTTCGGCTTCGCGATCGCCTGCCGGGTGCTGGGCCTGCGCGACCTCGGCCCGGCGCTCTCGCCCTTCAACGCCTTCCTGATCCTCAACGGCATCGAGACCCTGCCGCTGCGGATGCAGCGCCATTGCGACAACGCGCTGACGGTCGCCAAGCACTTGGTCCAGCACCCGGCGGTGTCGTGGGTGAGCTACCCGGGCCTGGAGACCGATCGCTACCACCAGCTCGCGAAGCGCTACACGCCGAACGGGGCCGGTGCGGTCTTCACCTTCGGGTTGAAGGGCGGCTACGAGGCGGGGGTGAAGCTGGTTTCGAATCTCCAGCTGTTCTCGCACCTCGCCAATATCGGCGACACGCGCTCGCTGATCATCCACCCGGCCTCGACGACCCACCGCCAGCTCACCGACGCGCAGAAGACCGCCGCGGGAGCGGGACCCGACGTGGTGCGCCTGTCGATCGGGTTGGAGGATCCGGCGGATCTGATCGAGGATCTGGATGGGGCGCTCAGTGCCTGAGGGGTGCTACTTGCCGCCGAAGCGAAGCGACTCGCAGCGTCGATCGCCTTGCGGTTGACGGCCGCGCAGCCAAGCCGCCAGCCACGACCCGTCAGGACCGTGGCTGGCAAGACGCTCAGAACGCCTCAGCCTCCAGCGCCATGGTGCTCTCCGCCCCGGCCTTGATCCGGGTGAGCCGCAGGCCCGTCTCCGGCAGCATCCGCTCCATGAAGAACCGGCCGCCCGTGAGCTTCGACTCCCAGCGCGGGGAGGGCGCCGCGGCCTGCTTGGCGAGCGCGGCCTTGGCGATCCGGCCCCACATGTAGCCGAGGGCGACGAGCCCGAAGAGGTGCATGAAATCGGTGGCGCCGGCGCCGGCATTGTCGGGCTTCGAAAACGCGTTCTGCATCAGCCACATCACGGCGCCCTGGAGATCGTTCAGCCCGGCCTGGAGCGGCTTGACGAAGGGCGCCATCGCCGGATCCTCGCCGTGATCCTTCACGAAGGTCTGGACCTCGCCGAGGAAGGTCATCATCGCCCGGCCGCCATCCTTCGGCAGCTTGCGACCGATCAGGTCCATCGCCTGGATGCCGTTCGCGCCCTCGTAGATCATGGCGATGCGGGCATCGCGCACGAACTGCGACATGCCCCATTCCTCGATATAGCCGTGGCCGCCCAGCAGCTGCTGCGCCTCGACCGCGTTGGCGAAGCCGCGATCGGTGAAGACACCCTTCACCACCGGCGTCATCAGGCCGAGATAGTCGTCGGCCGCCTGTCGCTCCTTGGCGTCCTCGGACCGGTGCAGGATGTCGGCCTGCAGCGCGGTCCAGAGCATCAGGGCGCGGGCCGCCTCGTTGAAGGCGCGGATCTGCAGCAGGGTCCGGCGCACGTCCGGATGGACGATGATCGGATCGGCCGCCTTCTCGGGCGCCTTGGCGCCGGTCAGGGCGCGCCCCTGGAGCCGGTCCCGCGCATAGGCGGCGGCGTTCTGATAGGCGACCTCGGACTGACCGAGGCCCTGCACGCCCACGGCGAGCCGCGCCTCGTTCATCATCACGAACATCGCGTTGAGGCCGCGATTCTCCTGGCCGACCAGCCAGCCGGTCGCCCCGTCGTAGTTCATCACGCAGGTCGCGTTCCCGTGGATGCCCATCTTGTGCTCCAGGGAGCCGCAGGACACGCCGTTGCGGGCGCCGAGCGACCCGTCCGGGTTCACCAGGAATTTCGGCACCACGAACAGGGAGATACCCTTCGTGCCGGCCGGCGCGCCCTCGATCCGCGCGAGGACGAGATGCACGATGTTCTCGGCGAGGTCGTGCTCGCCGGCCGAGATGAAGATCTTGGTGCCGGTGATGCTGTAGGAGCCGTCGCCGTTCGGCGCGGCCTTGGTCTTGAGGAGACCCAGATCCGTCCCGCAATGCGGCTCGGTGAGGTTCATGGTGCCGGTCCAGGCACCCTCGACCATCCTGGGCAGGTAGAGCGCCTTCTGATCCTCCGTGCCGTGGACCAGCAGGGCCGCCATCGCGCCCTGGGTCAGGCCCGGATACATGCCGAAGGCCAGATTCGCCCCCGAGGCGAATTCCTGAATGGCCGTATTGAGCGTGTGCGGCAGACCCTGCCCACCATACGTCTCGGGTACGGAAAGGCCCATCCAGCCGCCGCGCGCGTAGGTGTCGTAGGCGGCCTTGAAGCCGGTCGGCGTACGCACGCTGCCATCGGCCTCCCGGCGGCAGCCCTCGAGATCGCCGGTCCGGTTCAGCGGCGCCAGCACCTCCTCGGCGAGCTTGGCACCCTCGCGCAGGACCGCCTCGACGACATCGGGGGACGCGTCGGCGAAGCCCGCGAGATTGTCCCGCGCATGGAAGCCCAGCACGTCGGAAAGCAGGAACAGCGTGTCGTCGACCGGTGCGCGGTACTGCGGCATCGTGAGGCCTCCCCCGTCTGCGCGGATCTCTCGGTGCGATCCGCTTTCAGCAGCCCATGTAACCGCTCCGCGCGCTGCGGAGCAACGGCTCAGGCCCGTCGCGCACGCGGCTGACGCCGGATGGTCAGGGGACTTGTGTCGGCGCGTCGCCGCCTCCGGCGTCACGCGAGCGCTCTGCGCCGCCATCGAGACCGCTTCGGCATCAGAGAGTGCATCGAAACAAAGGCTTAGGGCGGCCTCGAACTGCTTTGTGTCCGGCAACGGCGCTAAATCCGTTCCGATTACCAAGTCAGAACACCCTTAACCTCGTGTTTACCAAGAAAGTTAATGATCGCCCCCGAACGATCCGGGGCGCGTTCCGTGGAGACCCATTTGGGCGCCGCACACCGGTTTGGACGACGCACGCTGCCGACCACAGGCCCCCGATGACCCGCACCGCGATGCCGCAGCTCGACAGTTTCGATCCCGAGGTGCTCGACGCTGCCCGCGACGTCGCCGCGCGGGCGGGGGTCCCGCTCGAGACCTGGATCGCCTCGGTCGTGCCGCAGCCGCAAGCCGGACTCCCCGGCAATCGCCGCCAGCGTCGCCGCCTCCGGGCCGAGCAGCTCGACCGGGCCGCGCGGCCGGAGGCCGCCGTCCGCGCCGAAGCCGGGATCGACCGGATCGGCGCCCACCAGACGAATCCCCCGGCAGAGGATCGGCCGGCGCCGGTCGCAGAAACATACGGCGAGGGCTTCGCCGCGCTGATGAACCGGCTCGACGGCCTCGACCGGACGCTGGACGCGGAGCGGCGTGAAGCGCAGATCGCCGAGGCGCGGCGTCTGGCCGAGATCGAGGCTCGGATCGAGCGCGCCCTGAACGCCGCCCCCGTCCAGCAGGTCACCGAGCGGCTCGGGGACATCGAGCGCCGCATGTCGCAGCTCGGCGAGCAGGTCGCCGCGACGCGTCAGCCCGGACGGCGGTCGCGCCCGGCGCCGGCCGATATCCGCAGCGCGGTGCAGGACATCCGCCAGCGCCAGCGGGAGCTGTCGGAGGCTGCCGGCGACGCCGCCGCGCCGCCCGCCGATGGCGGCGTCGTCGCGAGCATGCGCCAGGACCTCGCCCGCCGGCTGGAGGCCCGCACCGAGGACGCCGCCGCGACCTCGACGGCCCTGTCCGAGCTCCAGCTGGAGACCGTTCGCCTGCGCCAGGCCATCGATCAGCTCGCCACGAGCCGCGACGTCGGTGCCCTGGAGCAGGCCGTCACCGCGCTCACGAGCGGCCTCGGGCGCGCCCAGGTCGGCACCGATCTCACCGCGATCGCGGCGCCGATCGAGGAGATCCGGCTACAGGTCGAGCGCCTGGCCGAAGAGGTCGCCGAGAATGTCCATGCCCGTGTCGCGGAGGATGTCCGCCGCCTGGCCAAGCGGCTCGACGCTGTCGCGGCAACCGGTCCGACGGATCCGGAGGGGCAGACCCTCGCCGCGTTGTTCGCGGAGCTCGACGCGATCCGGCAGCTGATCACGGCGCTCGCCGATCCGGAGCGGATCCAGAGCCTCGCGAACAGCCTGCAGGTCGTCAGCGCCCAGGTGGTGCAGCTGCAGCGTATCGGGGCCGGCCCGGATCTGCGCCCGCTGCTGGAGGAGATCCGCGGCGAGGTGAAGGTCGCCGCGCCCGCGGCGCTCGCCGAGCAGATCCAGGCGCTGGCCGAGAAGGTCGATCACCTCTGCGCACGGCAGGAGCGGTCGGAGGCGATCGACGCGGCGGCCCAGCCTCAGCCCGGCGAGATGGCCTCCATCCAGGCCATGCTCCACACCCTGGCCGAGAAGGTGGACGAAGCCAGCGAGCATGACGGCCTCGATGCCCTCGAGAAGCAGGTGATGACCCTGGCCGACCGGCTGGATACGCCCCATGGCGGCGATCCCGCGCTGGCGGGCCTCGAGCGCACCATGGGCGATCTGCTGGCGCAGGTCGCCGCGCTCCGGGACGCGGCGCCGAGCGAGGCCGTGGTCGAGCGCGCCGCCCGCAACGCGGTCGCGCAGACCCTGAGCGGGGCCGGCATCGCCGCGGATTCGGGCGAGATCGGCCTTCTGCGCGCGAGTCTCGCCGATATGCAGGCGCGGCAGGCCGCCTCGGATCAGCGCCTGGGCGCCACGCTGGAAGGTGTGCAGACCGCCCTCGAACGCCTTCTCGTCCGGCTCGGCCCGGCGGACGCGGCGGATCCGCGGGCTCCCTCCCTCGGCGCGCGCCTGATGTCGTCGACGAGCCCGGAGGTGACGCTCACCGCCGCCGACGTGAACCCGGCCGGCCGCCCGGTGGGACCCGAGGCCCCCGTGCGCGCCGACGACTTGCTGGAACCCGGGAGCGGGAGGCCGGTGCGCGCGCCGCGCGGCGGCCGCGATGCGCCAAGCCGCCGGGCCGCCAAGGATCCGCAGGCGGAATCGGCTCCCCTTCGGCCGCGAGTCGAGCCCGGCGCCGAGAGCGATATCAAGACGAGCTTCATCGCGGCGGCGCGCCGGGCCGCGCAGGCCGCGCAGGCGGAGCTCGCCGCCGAGGCGCCGACCGACCGCCGGGACAGCCGCCCCACCAAGTCCGCGACCGCGCTGGCGACGGACGAGCCGGGCCGCCTGAGCCGCCTGCGAAGCGAGATGGACCGGCGGCGTCGGCCGCTGCTGCTCGGGCTCGCCGCGATCGTCCTGGCGCTCGGTGCCCTGCAGACGGTCAAGCTGCGCGCCCCGGCCGAGCCCCGCCCGGTCGTCGCCGGGAGCCAAGCCGTGCCCGCGGGCAGCGAGGCGGCCGGCGATCCCGCGAAGGCCGCTGCCGGATCCGGGTCCGGCGGGGCTGCCAAGGAGGTCGCAAAGGACGCCACCAAGGAGATTGCCAAGGTGGCCGGAGCCGAGGGCTGGACGGATGCGCCGGGTGCAAAGCCGCCGGTGACCGATCCGACGACCACCCAGGCCTTGCCGAACCCGGTTCCTGCCGAAGCGCGCGCGTCCGGTGCGAAAGCCGCCCTGCCGCAGGTCGCGGGGATGAACACCCTGCAGGCCGATCTCGGCGGCGTGCCGCCCGGCCTCGCCAAGGTGAAGGCGGCAGCCCTCGACGGCGACGGCACGGCGGTCTGGGATCTGGCGGTCCGGGAAGCCGACGGCCGCGGCATGCCGCGCGACCTCGCGCTGGCCGCCAAGCTCTTCGAGAAGCTGGCGGCGGCGGGCTACGCCCCGGCGCAGTATAAGATCGCCGGCCAGTACGAGAAGGGGGCCGGCGTGGTCCGCGATCTCGACAAGGCGAAGCTCTGGTACGGCCGCGCCGCCGAGCAGGGCCATGCCCGGTCGATGCACAATCTCGCGGTGATCTTCGCCGAGAACCCGGCCGCCAACGGCAAGCCGGATTTCGCCTCCGCGGCCTCCTGGTTCCGCCAGGGGGCGGAATACGGCGTCCGCGACAGCCAGTACAACCTCGGCGTGCTCTACGCCCGCGGCATGGGGCTGACGCAGGATCTGGTGCAATCCTACGCGTGGTTCGCGGCCGCCGCCGCGCAGGGCGACGACGACGCGGCCAAGAAGCGCGACGACGTGGCTAACAAGCTGAGCACCGCCGAACTCGCCAGCGCGAAGTCCCTGGCGGCCTCGTTCAAGCCGCGAAAGATTGACGCGGCGGTCAACGAGCCGCCGAGCCCGAAACCCGGTGTCACCGCCCCGATGTCGCTGCTCGGCGCTCCTGCGCCAAGCTCCGTCGCTTTCACGGCCGCTCCGAAGCGGTCCTAGCGGGGTTTCGTCGGAGCGCGGCGCCGGAGAATCCGAGCTTGACCGCGCTCCCGCGATGCGGGAACGCTCCGGCCGGGCGGCGTCGGACCGAGGTGGGGCCGCGCGGGTCGCCAGCCTGTGCCGCTGCTCGGAGGATGGATGGCGCGCCGGAACACCATCCCGATCGGCGCCCTCGTGCTCGGCGTGGCCGGTCTGATCCCGTTCCTGGGTTTTTCGGCCCTTGCCGTCTCGGGCAGCGACGGCGGCCTGAGCAGCCTTGGCTTGGCGCCGCGCACCATTCTCTCGGCCTATGGGGCGGTGATCGCCTCGTTCCTCGGCGGCATCCGCTGGGGCGCCGCGGCGGCGCGCAACGCCGGCAATGCCGATTACCTCGTGGCGATCGTCCCCTCCCTCGTGGCCTGGGCCGCTATGGCGGCGCCGGCACCGTGGGACCTGCGCATCCTCGGTGTCCTCGTGCTCGCCTGGGGCCTGATCGACCAGGATCTGCCCCGCCGCGGCCTCGCGCCGCTGTGGCTCGGGCGGCTGCGGCTGGTGTTGTCGGGGGTCGCTGGGGCTGCGCTGCTGGTGGCCGCCTGAGGCGAGGGCGCGCCGGTCGCGTCAGTCGAAACCTTTCGGATTCGCACTGGCCCGGCTTGATTGTCCGTCGGTCCGATAAGGGGGCTTCACGGCCCGTCTGCTCTCGCGCGTTGAACTGCGAAAGCAGACGTTTGGCGCTTGGCCGGACTTGGCCGACAGGGATTTGTCGACGCGCGGCAGCCACGCCTGCTTGAGCCACCGGCCGATGCCCACCGCAGTACACAGCGATGGATTTGCTGGGCGACTCTCATTTGCACGAAGTCGCCGGCCCTGGCACATCAGGCGGGGGTGCGGGCCGTGGGGTGCCGGTCGTGCCGGCCGCGGATGCAGCGGTCCCGGTGATCCCCGGTGGGGAACGGTGCGATCCGCGGAAAGACCGACGAATCCGCCCATCCCGGTTCATTCATTCAGGTATTTCCTGAGCGTGGAGGCAATCGCGTCGAGGGCCTCGTGCGTGGCGGACAGCGCGCCGGCCATCTCGATGAAGCCGTGGATCATGCCGGGGAAGTTCATTCTCGACACGGCGACGTTCGCAGCCTCAAGGCGGTCGGCGTAGAGGCGGCCTTCGTCGTGGAGCATGTCGCAGTCGGCGGTGATCACGAACGCCGGTGCGACGCCTTCGAGCGTCCGAGCCGCCAGTGGGGAGACCCGCCAATCCTGCGCTAAGGCCTCGTTCGGCAGGAAATGCCTCATGAAATAATCCATCACCGGGCGGGTCAACGGCGGCACCTGGGCATTGGCAGTCCGTGACGGGTAGGACCAGGATTCGGGGCGGACATCCGTGCTGGGGTAGAGGAGAATCTGGCAGCGTAACGGGATCTGGGCGTCCCGGGCGGCTTGCGCGACGACGGCGGACAGGCTCCCGCCCGCGCTGTCGCCGCCCACGGCCAGCCGATCCGGATCGAGCCCGAGGTCGCGAGCATGGCCGCGGATCCAAGACAGGGCCGCGATGGCGTCGTCGGCCGCGGCAGGAGCAGGATGCTCGGGGGCCAAACGATAATCGACCGATACGACGGCGCCGCCAGCCCGGTCAGCGATCTGCCGGCAGACGCGGTCATGAGTCTCGATGCTGCCGATGACCCAGCCGCCACCATGGAAGTAGATCAGGGCGGGCGAATCGGTCTCCGGCTCCCCCTTCCGGCGGTAGAGCCGGAGCGGAATCGGCCCGAGCGGCCCTTGCGCGGTGCGATCGCTGACGACGATGTTGGGAAGGATGGGGCCGCCGATCGTGTCGGCTTGAACCATGTACAGTCGACGAGCGTCCGGTACGCTCAACTGCTCGAACGCCGGCATGCGACTGTCGCGCATCCGCACCAGCAGTTTCTCGACCTCGGGATCGAACGTCATCGCGTCAGTTCCTTCCGGTTCTTCGTCTGATGGATTGTAGTCTCGCCCCTCACCAAAGCCCGCAGGCTACCGCGGTGACCCGATCGAGCTTGCGTACCTCAGGTGGCGGGAAGGCCGATCGAGACAAGCATATCCGGGCGTTCGGATCGAACGCGCAGCGCGGCGTCGTGAGGACATGGACCGCATTTGAGTCGACCGGCTCGCCCCCGCCAGCCCTGAAACGAAACGGCGGGCGCCCTACAGGACGCCCGCCGCATCGTCGATCGAGACGTGAGCGCCTCACGCACCCATGGCGGTCTTCAGGTTCTGATCGACCTTGTCGAGGAAGCCCGTGGTCGAGAGCCACTTCTGCTCCGGCCCGACGAGCAGCGCCAGATCCTTGGTCATGAACCCGGCCTCGACCGTATCGACGCAGACCTTCTCCAGGGTGGCGGAGAACTTCGCCAGATCCTCGTTGCCGTCCAGCTTGGCGCGGTGCGACAGGCCGCGGGTCCAGGCGAAGATCGAGGCGATCGAGTTGGTCGAGGTCTCGCGGCCCTTCTGGTGCTCGCGGTAGTGGCGGGTGACGGTGCCGTGGGCGGCCTCGGCCTCCACGGTCTGGCCGTCCGGCGTCATCAGCACGGAGGTCATCAGGCCGAGCGAGCCGAAGCCCTGCGCGGCGGTGTCGGACTGCACGTCGCCGTCGTAGTTCTTGCAGGCCCAGACGTAGCCGCCCGACCACTTCAGGCACGAGGCCACCATGTCGTCGATCAGGCGGTGCTCGTAGGTGATGCCGAGCGCCTTGAACTTCGCCTCGAACTCGTCCTCGTAGACCTTCTGGAACAGGTCCTTGAACCGGCCGTCATAGGCCTTCAGGATGGTGTTCTTGGTCGAGAGATAGACCGGGTACTTGCGCGCCAGCCCGTAGTTCATCGAGGCGCGGGCGAAGTCGATGATCGACTGGTCGAGGTTGTACATCGACATGGCGACGCCGGCCTCGGGGAACTTGAACACCTCCTTCTCGATGACCGTGCCGTCATCGCCCTCGAACTTGATGGTGAGCCGGCCCTTGCCGGGCACCTTGAAGTCCGTGGCGCGGTACTGGTCGCCGTAGGCGTGGCGGCCGATCACGAAGGGCTGGGTCCAGCCGGGCACGAGCCGAGGGACATTCTTGCAGATGATCGGCTCGCGGAAGATCACGCCGCCGAGGATGTTGCGGATCGTGCCGTTCGGCGACCGCCACATCTCCTTCAGGTTGAACTCCTTCACGCGGGCCTCGTCCGGCGTGATGGTGGCGCACTTCACGCCGACGCCGTGGCGCTTGATCGCCTCGGCGGCATCGACCGTCACCTTGTCGTTGGTGGCATCGCGGTGCTCGACGCCGAGGTCGTAATATTCGAGATCGACGTCGAGATAGGGATGGATCAGCTTATTCTTGATCTCGGCCCAGATGATCCGGGTCATCTCGTCGCCGTCGAGCTCGACGACGGGGTTCGCTACCTTGATCTTCGCCATGAACCGATGCCTTCCGCGTTGTCCCCGCGCACGGCATGCAAGGGCCGTGCGGTCGAGGCTGGCTCTTAACGCGCACTGTCCGGAGGGAAAAGGCGAAGTGGTCGACACCGTCGCCGGATGCTGACAAAGAGCGTCGTCCTTCGATTGACGGCCGGTCCGTCGTGCGGGACTGTTCCGGGGCCCCGGCGAGGAATCGATGCTGGAACGCCTGCGCCTTCACGACTTCAAGAGCTTTTCCGACGCCACTCTCGCGATCGGCGGCCTGACGGTCGTCATCGGTGTGAACGCCAGCGGGAAGAGCAATATCCGCGACGCTTTCCGTTTCCTCCACGGCGTTGGGCGCGGCTACGCTCTGGCCGAGATCATCGGTGGCCGGTATGGCGAAGGCGGTTACCGCGAATGGGCGCCGCTGCGGGGTGCCGCGACCGAGATTGTCCGCTTCGGCCAGCCGCGTTTTGCGATTGGTCTCGATATCCGAACCGCGACCTTCGGTCGGCTCTCGTACGAGATCACGGTCTCCCGCGAGCCCGATCGGGGCCGATTCCTGCTCGATCGGGAATGTCTCCAAACCCTGGATACGGCCTGGAAGTCACCCATCTTCGAGACCATCGGCCAGCCTGAGGATTCCGATGACCTAGAAATCCGGTTGCGCGCTGGCGAGGGATCACGCGGCCTCGGGCGGCGCATGGCCTTGCGCCGCGACCACCCTGCCCTGACCCAGCTGGCGCACAAGAAGGGTGTGGCGGCGGAACTACGCGCCATGGTCAGCGCCGTCGTAACGGCCTTGTCGGAAATCCGATTCCTCGATCTGGCCGCCGACGCCATGCGCAAGCCGGCCTTCCCGGGGCAGACCATCATGGGCGAGAGCGGCGAGAACCTCGCCACGGTGCTTCAGGCCATCGCCGCCGACCCTGATCGTAAGCGCACGCTGCTCGCCTGGATCGCCGAACTGACGCCTCTGGACGTTTCCGATTTTGCCTTCGAACTCGATACGCTTGGCCAGGTCGTCCTGTTTCTGGTCGATGCCGGCGGCTCACGGGTCTCGGCCTTCAGCGCGTCCGACGGGACGCTGCGTTTCCTCGCCATGGCGGTCGCGCTCCTCGCGGAGCGCGAAGGCGGCCTTTTCTTCTTCGAGGAGATCGACAACGGCCTGCATCCCGCGCGGATGCGCGTCCTGATCGACCTCATCGAGCGGCGGGTTGCGCAGTCGCCGATTCAGGTCGTCACGACGACGCATTCCCCCGATCTCCTGACGATCGTCGGGGACGCGACCTTCGAGAACACCTCCGTGGTCTACCGCCCCCCCGCCGGCCACAGCTCGACCATCCGGCGTATCGTAGACCTGCCGAACATCGCCGCGCTGCGTTCGCAACAGGGGCTGGGCCGCCTGCACGCATCCGGCTGGTTCGAGGACGCCTTGTATTTCGAGGATTCGGCCGAGGCCGCCGAATGAGGTTTCTGGTCGTCCCCGAGGACAGCCGCAACGATGCCTTCCTGCTCGAACCGGTCTTGCGAGCGCTCCTCGCGGATCTGGGCTTTGCCCGTCCCAAGCTGATGGCCTGCCGCGATCCGCTCATGGGCGGCATCGATCAAGCCTTGAATATCGCACGGTTGGAAGCCGTCGTGGCGCGCTATGCCGGGATGGTCGATACCTTCATCCTCTGTGTCGATCGGGATTCCGATCCGAACCGACGCCGGAGACTGGACGCGATCGAAGCCCATTTCGCATCCCGGACCCGCCTCATCGCGGTCGAGGCTTGGCAGGAGGTGGAAACCTGGGCGTTGGCGGGCTGCGATCTCCCAGCTGGCTGGCGATGGCAGGACGTGCGCAATGCTCGGGACGTGAAGGAGGACTTCTTTGCTCCCTTCGCCTCCATAAGAGGTCTCGCATCTGAGCCGGGCGGCGGGCGCCGGACGCTCGGCAACGAGGCTGCCCGGCGCATCGACCGGATCCGCCAGCTTTGCCCCGAGGATTTCGGCGGTCTGGCCGATCGTCTTTCTACACTTAGGACTCTCCGGTGAGCTTCAAGACGGAACCGGGCGAGCATCCCATGCCGCAGCGTCAGACGCGTGAGTTGGAGATTTCTCCCGGCCTCGCCCCCACGGTGATCCTCGTGGAGCCGCAGCTCGCCGAGAATATCGGCATGACCGCCCGCGCCATGGCGAATTTCGGCCTGTCGGAATTGCGCCTCGTCAATCCGAAGAACGGCTGGCCCAAGAAGGGCGTGCGCGAGGCCGCCTCCGGCGCGACGCATGTCCTCGACCGCGCGACGCTCTTCGGCAGCGTCGCCGAGGCCATCGCCGATTGCCACTACGTGCTGGCCACCACGGCGCGCGAGCGCGGGCAGATGAAGCGGGTGTTTTCGCCCGATGACGCGATGGCCGAGCTGGTCGCCCGGGAGGGGCAGCGGACCGCGGTGATGTTCGGGCGGGAGCGGGTCGGGCTCACCAACGACGAGGTGTCGCTCGCCGATGCGATCGTGACCTTCCCGGTCTCGCCGGATTTCCCCTCGCTCAACCTCGCCCAGGCGGTGCTGCTCGTGGGCTATGCGTGGCGTCAGGCGAGCGGCCGGGCGCGGCTGCCCTTCTCCGGGGAACTCCTGTCGCCGCCGGCCACCCGGGAAGCGTTGGTCGCGCTCTTCGGGAGCCTGGAAGCCGCCCTCGACGCGGCCGGCTTCTATCCGCCGGAGAAGCGCGACATCATCGCCCGCAACATGCGCGACATGCTCCACCGCATGAGCCTGACCGAGCAGGATGTCCGCACCTTCCGCGGCGCGCTGCGGGCGCTGACCCGCAAGGGCGTCTGACTACTGAGGCGTTGGTTCCATCTCAGGCGGCTTGCCGCCGCCGAAGCAGCGTCCGACCGCCTCCCAGAACGCGGCCTGCTCTTCGGGGGTGCAGGCGGCCATGCGCGCCTCGACCTTGGCGCGGCCGGCGACCGCGTCGGGTGTCGCGGCGACGTCCGCCTCGCTCGGGTTCCCCGCTTCGGCCATCGGCAATCCTCCGTTTCAGAACGAAAGCCCAGCTCGGCCGTGCGGTTCCGTTCCAGGGCGCAATCGGGCATGGAGGGTGGAACGGGAGAGGGCGGAGTATCGGGTGCGGCTCAGCGTGGACAATCTGGCCTGCCGCCGCTCCGGCCGCCGCATCTTCGCCAACCTGTCCTTCGCCCTCGGGCCCGGCGACGCCCTGGCGGTGACCGGACGCAACGGCGCCGGCAAGTCGAGCCTGCTCGCGATCCTGTCCGGCCGGCTGCGACCGGATGCCGGTCGGATCGACGTCGCCGATGTCGGTGAGGCGAGCCTGCCGGAATGCCTGCACGCGGTGGGTCACCGGGACGGGCTGAAGAGTTCCTTGACGGCTGGCGAGAACCTGCTGTTCGCCCAGCGTCTCCTCGGTGCGCCGCGCCTCTCACCCCACGACGCGCTGGAGCGCCTCGGCCTCGGCCACGCCCACGATTTGCCGGTGGCCTATCTCTCGGCCGGCCAGCGGCGGCGGGTCGCGCTCGCGCGGCTCCTCGTCTGCGCCCGGCCGCTCTGGCTGCTCGACGAGCCCACCGCGGCCCTCGATACGGCGTCGCAGGCCGTGCTCGCCGAGTTGATGGCGGACCACCGGGACGGCGGCGGCCTCGTGATCGCGGCGACGCACCAGGCGCTCGGCCTCGCGGACGCCGCCGAGCTGCGCATCGAGGCTGCCGCCGCTGCCCCGGTGGAGGATGTGCAGGAGGAATGGGCGTGATCCGCGCAGTCCTCGCCCTGATCGCCCGCGACCTGCGCCTGTCCGGTCGTGTCGGCGGGTCCGGCGCCCTGTCGCTGGTGTTCTTCCTGATGATCGTTGCCCTGGTGCCGTTCGCCCTCGGGCCCGACCTGAACCTGCTCTCACGGATCGGCCCGGCGATCCTCTGGCTCGCCGCGGTGCTGGCGACGCTGATCGGCCTCGACCGCCTGTTCCAAGCCGACGAGGAGGACGGCTCCCTCGACCTGATGACCGCCGCCCCGGTGCCGCTCGAACTGGTGGTGCTCGGCAAGGTGACGGCGCACTGGCTCACCACCGGCCTGCCCCTCGCCCTGGCCGCGCCGCTCTTCGGCCTGCTGGTCGCCCTCGACGGCACCGCCATGGGCGCCACGGCCCTGACGCTGCTCGCCGGGACGCCGGCGCTCAGCTTCATCGGCGCGGTGGGGGCGGCGCTGACGGCCTCGATCCGCCGGGGCGGGCTGATCCTGGCCGTGCTGGTTCTGCCGCTGATGATCCCGACGCTGATCTTCGGCGTCTCGGCCGCCCAGGCGGCGAGCGGGGGGACGGTGCCGTTCCTCGTGCCCCTGGCTGTGCTGGCCGCGCTGACGCTGATCGCCGCCGTCGTCGGGACGCTGGCGGCGGCGGCGGCTTTGCGCTGGCCGGAGTGAGGCTTGACGATCGAACGTCGCGTCCTGCCGAAGGCCGCAATAGGGCATTGCCGAGTCTAATCCATGGGATTCTCGGCCAGTATCTTTAGCAGATAGTCGTATTCTCCATCGATGTCTTCCGTCCCCCGGAAGGTCGATACCTCGACGTGGTTGTCGTCGAAGCATTCGATCTCGAGGCGCAACCCGAAGAGCGTTGCGTCGACCCTGATCGTATCCGGCCGATCCCGCGCGAGCCGGAAGGAAATTTTGGCTTCCTCCAGAGTTTTCAGCACGTCGAAGATCGTATGACTTCCCACGCGTATTCCTCCTCGGCGAGTTGACGGCTGGCACGTGGGCGACACAGGAATCATAGCGAACGCTTAGATTGCCGTTACTTTCCGACCACTCTATTGTGGTTGTCTCGCCAACCTTCCACTTGTGGCCACCCTGCAAGTCATCGAGATAAAGTCCGCCTCGATGCCAATCATCGTTGGTCGGGTACGCAGGCGGCCGCGATCGGCGGTTTAGCTTTCTGAAATGGGAACGCGGTCGGCTGCCAGTGGCGGCCGAGTTTGAAACGATCTGCTTCAGTGCGCTCGTTCTCCCAGAGAAGCTTCGCCAAAGCCATCTGATCGCCGGCCTGCAGGGCTTCCCCCACGGCAACGCAGCTCTGGAGGTAACCAGAGATCAGCCCATCACGGGTCATTTTTTGTTTTTCGTACCGCTCCTTGAAGCTCGGGGTAATCAGATCCCAGTGTTTTTTGGCGATTGCGAATTCACCTAGTGCAGCGTTTGTAAAGGCCATCCAAATGTGATCTTTGTGAAATAAATATCCTCTCATTTCTTGTGATAAAATAAATGTTACAGTTTTTTCGATCGAGTCTAACGATTGAAGGAGTGGAAGGACCTCAATTTCGATCTGATTGACGAAATCACCGAAGATTGTCGGGTCGTCCCAATCCCAAACTCCCCCTTTGCCAGCTGGTTTGAACTGACGCGACCGACCGATCATGCCGATCGATCGACCATAACCTCCAAAATCGAATTTATCCCCTCGGATATATAATTCGGTGAGCCTCCATTCGAGCGTAAAATAGCCACGACTGGGGCGATTATAGACTCGGATCTGCCTCGCAATATGTCCAACATTTTGAACGCAGAGAAATTTACCGCCTGTGAAAGAAACATCATAATTTCGATCTATCAATGGCTCAGAAAGAGCTCGAATTTGTTGTGTTGATGCACGCGTCATTTTGGCCATTTCCTGGGCCTTAATTGTATCATGATAAATCGGACCACTTCGGGAAGTTTACGCTTCGCCGCTTTAATGGAATCGACGGCCTGTTTAGGGGTCCATCCCCTGCTTCCGGTTTTTGGATCGTAAATACATGCAGTGTCGATCCGTGGTCGTTCAAATACGTCAGATCTTTTGCTGCCTAGCAGAATCATCTTTCCGTTATTGTCAAATCGGCCAAAATTAATTCTGCAACGAAATTTGAATCATGCATCTCATTGATGATGCGCGCGATCTCAACATGGATCTTCGTACCCAGCTGGGTCGCATTTGCATACCCACCTTGCGCCGTCACGCGTGCAGTTACCTCGTCCACAATGGCCTGCACTTCCCCGTTTCTCGGACAGGCGTCATCCAATTGCGCTTGGCTAAGCCGGCCGATCCACATCGGCATACTCATCTGTGGATCGTCCCCGAATTTATATTCTTGCGCGGTAAGGCCCAAGACAGTGCCGTATCCATCCTCGCGAGCGGAAAGATACGTGAGAGGCTGCAACCCAAGCTCGAAGGTTGCGATGACGGGGGCGGCGATCAGCGGTAGGGCTGGGGCGAAGGCCTGTTGAACGATCGGGTCGGCGACGAGACCGGTCGGCGTGAAGGTGGTCCGAGACAGGATTTCGCCTGTCTTGCCATCCCGAATCGTCTGCGTTCCCCGGATGTCTCGAAGGCCCGGCTCTCGCCGTCCGGCGCTGTGACGGTATGTTGTTCGTCGAAGGGCTTTCGCCCCGCGTGTATTCGGATCGACAGGACGCGTGTCCCATCCTCCAGCGTTGTGGCTTCCGTGAGCGGGGGCGGATCTTGAGGGGAGGGGTCGCCGGGCCGATCCTCGTGGAGTGAGGTCCACTGGCCGCCGCTGGGGCCCTGCACCCACTCGCCGCCGTTTGGCTGTCCCGCGGGAGCGCGCGGCTGCGTCTCCCAGCCTTTGGCATGGAGTTGCCGCTGCAGGCGGATCAGCTTGGTCTCCAGGGCGAGGCCGGCAAGAACGTTGCGCAGCACGATCGCCTCGCCGTGCGCTTGAGACTCGTCACGCATCGTCGCCTCGCCCCGCCGTCCCGCCCTCTGGCGATCCGTTAGGAACAAAACAAGAAAATAGGAAAAATGTCAAGATGTAAGACCCGTGGCCCGTTCCGGCGCCTGCGGGCTGTTCCGCGTTGACGCAGCGCGCACCCCTCACTATAGAGACCGCTTCGCCGAGAGGCCGTGCTTTCGCGCGCGCTGCGTCTCGGCCATCGCCAGACAACCTGACGCGACGACCGATCTCCGGCCAGCCCGGCCCGTCGGCATCGCCCGACGAAGAGAACGAGGATTCCATGGCCAACACCGCTTCGGCCAAGAAGATGACCCGCAAGATCGCCAAGCGCACGGCGATCAACCGCTCGCGCCGCTCGCGCATGCGCACCTTCGTCCGCAAGGTCGAGGAGGCCATCGCCACCGGCAACCAGCAGGACGCGCTCGCCGCCCTCCGCGCCGCCGAGCCCGAGATGATGCGCGCCGCCCAGCACGGCATCGTTCACAAGAACAACGCCTCGCGGAAGGTCTCGCGCCTCGCCGCTCGGGTTAAGGCGCTCGCCGCCTAAAACCACCCGCAGCCTTCAGACGGTTCGAAGCCCGGCTCCATGAGTCGGGCTTTTTTCATGCCCGCTTTCTCGCCCCTGTCCCGGCACCCTGGCCGACTCCCGGGCCGGCCGCTCGGGAAGCATTAACCCTGTTCAAGAATCGGCGACATTGCAGAGTCTCGGCGCGCCGTGTAGCTTAACAAAAACTGACACCGATCAAGCAAAACGCGGTGAGTTCGAGATTCTGCCGAATCATTCCGATTCGCCAAGACTCTAGCGGGATCGCTCGGCGTCGCCAGAAAGACTTTCGGATGGGAATCGGCGCCATCCCCACAAGTCCCACTGTTAAAGGAACCGTAGGTAATTGTTGATAGGCTCTCCCAATCGGCAAAAGTTCCTCGCAATGGGCTTGACTCCGTTCGGGGGACCCTGTCCCGCCCGTTCTGGCGGGACTCTGAAGGCGTAAATCGTGCGTAGGCGCGGCCTGCGGGACTCCGGGGGCAGCGTCAGGAGAGCCAATGATGCGTGTCGACGGAACGGTGGCGAGCGACGACGAGGGCGGCCGCAACGGCGGTGGCACCATGGATTACGGATCCGCCTGGGCGCGCGTGAAGCGCCGGCTCCGCGCCGAGCTCGGAGAGGACGTTTTCGCGAGCTGGTTCGCCCGCCTGGAACTGGAAGCGGTCTCGGGCGGCACGGCCCGTCTCACGGTGCCGACCCGCTTCCTCAAGAGCTGGATCGAGTCCCACTACCTCGACCGCGTGCTCAACACCTTCAAGGCGGAGGTCGAGGAGATTGCACGCATCGAGGTCGGCGTGCGCGGCTCCAGTGCCCCGGTCCGCACGGTCGCGACGGGCGCGCCCAAGGCCAGCCCGGCCAGCGGTCCGCTCGCCCGTCTGCACGCGGCGGGCACCCCGGCTCCGGTCGCCGCGGTCGCGCCGGAGCCCCGCTCCGCCACGGAGGCCGGCGGCGACCTCAGCGGCACGCCGCTCGATGCGCGGCTGACCTTCGCGAGCTTCGTGATCGGCCGCTCCAACGCCCTGGCGCACGCCGCCGCCGAGCGGGTCGCCGCCCACCAGGGGGAGGGCGCCCTCTACAACCCGCTCTATCTCCATGCCGGCGTCGGCCTCGGCAAGACGCACCTGCTGCACGGCATCGGCCACGCCGCCCGCGAGGCGGGGCGCCGGGTGATCTACCTGACGGCCGACCGGTTCATGTACGGCTTCGTCAACGCCCTCAAGACGCAGTCGGCGCTGGCCTACAAGGAGCGCCTGCGCGGCATCGATCTCCTGATCCTGGACGACGTCCAGTTCATTCAGGGCAAGTCGATCCAGGCCGAGTTCGGCCACACCATCAACGCGCTGATCGATGCCGGCCGGCAGGTCGTGGTCGCCTCGGACCGGCCGCCGACCGAGCTGGAGGCGCTGGACGAGCGGGTCCGCTCGCGCCTCGGCGGTGGCCTCGTGGTCGAGATCACCGCCCTCGACGAGGCGCTGCGGGTCTCGATCCTGTCGGCGCGGCTCGCCGCCGTGCGGGCCTCGCATCCGGGCTTCGACGTCTCGCCGCAGGTGGCGTCCTACGTCGCCCGGGCGATCACCGCCAACGGCCGCGATCTCGAGGGCGCGGTGAACCGCCTGCTGGCGCACGCCACGCTCACCGGCACCGCGGTGACGATGGAGACCGCCGAGGCCGCGATCCGCGATCTCGTGAAGAACCGCGAGCCGAAGCGCATCAAGATCGAGGACATCCAGAAGCTGGTGGCCTCGCGCTACAACGTCTCGCGCTCGGACATCCTGTCGGAGCGCCGCACCGCCGCGGTGGTCAAGCCACGCCAGATCGCCATGTACCTCTCGAAGGTGCTGACCCTGCGCTCGCTCCCTGAGATCGGCCGGCGATTCGGCGGGCGGGATCACACCACGGTGCTCCACGCCGTCCGCAAGATCGAGAAGCAGATCGGCGAAGACTCGGTGCTCGGTGATGAAGTCGAGCTGCTGAAGCGGATGCTGCAGGACTAGCTGCGTCGCAGGTCCCGGCCGGATCTGAACTGGCCGGGATCGTGATGCCCGGGGCCGCGGGCGCCCGGCCCGACCGCGCAGGCCCGGCGCGTTCTCTACGACGACCGCTGCCAAATCCATCACGCTGTCACGCGTCCTCCGCCGGCTCCCCGCGATTGGGGCTGGCCGGGGACGCGCGCGCCGTGGCACAGTAGCGCGAACCGAGACGGCCCTGTAAGGCCGCGTCGCCGCGAGGCGAGGACCGACACCCCGGGGAGTGCTGATGACCGACGCCTTCATCTACGATCACGTGCGCACGCCCCGCGGGCGCGGCAAGGCGGATGGCTCCCTGCACGAGGTGACGGCTCTGCGCCTCGCCGAGACGGCGCTTCGCGCCCTCAAGGACCGCAACGGCCTCGATACCGGCCTCGTGGACGACGTGGTGCTGGGCTGCGTCGATCCGGTGGGCGAGGCGGGCGGCGACATCGCCCGGGCGGCGGCTCTGGTCGCGGATTACGGTGCCCATGTGCCCGGCGTGCAGATCAACCGGTTCTGCGCCTCCGGCCTCGACGCGGTAAACTTCGCGGCCGCGCAGGTCATGAGCGGCCAGCACGAGATGGCGGTGGGCGGCGGCGTCGAATCGATGAGCCGCATCGGCATCGGCGCCTCGGGCGGCGCCTGGCCGGTCGATCCGGCGATCGCCATCAAGTCCTACTTCATGCCGCAGGGCGTCTCGGCCGACCTGATCGCCACCAAGTACGGCTTCACCCGGGACGCGTGCGATGCCTACGCGGTCCGCTCGCAGGAGCGCGCGGCGAAATCCTGGGGCGAGGGGCTGTTCAACGGCTCCGTGGTCCCGGTGCGCGACGTGAACGGCATCACCCTGCTCGACCGGGACGAGCACATGCGCCCCGGCACCGACATGCAGTCGCTCGCCGCGCTGAAGGCCTCCTTCGTGCAGATGGGCCAGATGGGCGGCTTCGACGCCGTGGCGACCGACGCGCATCCCGACGTCGAGGCGGTGAACCATGTCCACCATGCCGGCAATTCCTCCGGCATCGTGGACGGCGCGGCCGCCGTGCTGGTCGGCTCGAAGGCGGCCGGGGAAGCCGCGGGCCTGCGCCCGCGGGCGCGGATCCGGGCCTTCGCCAATATCGGCTCCGACCCGGCCCTGATGCTCACCGGTCCGGTGGATGTCACCCACAAGGTCCTGGCCAAGTCCGGGATGAGCCTGTCGGACATCGACCTGTTCGAGGTGAACGAGGCCTTCGCGGCGGTGGTCCTGCGCTTCTGCCAAGCCTTCGACCTCGACCCGGACGTGGTCAACGTCAATGGCGGCGCCATCGCGCTGGGCCATCCGCTCGGCGCGACGGGCGCAATGATCCTCGGCACGGCGCTCGACGAGCTGGAGCGGACCGGCAAGGAGCGCGCGCTGATCACGCTGTGCATCGGCGCCGGCATGGGCACGGCGACGATCATCGAGCGGGTCTGACCGCTGCGGCGTCCGGGAGCGGCGTGCCGCCGCTCCCCAAAGTCCGGGAACGCTGCTAGAGGCGCGGGCGACGTCCGGCCCGCATCCGGACCGGACGATAAGACCCTGGGAGACAAGCCCTTGAACCGCCTGATCGCGACGCTGTGCCTCGGCGTCACCTTGAGCCTGCCGCTCGCCGCCCATGCCGACGAGGCGGCCGACCGCGTCGCCGCCGCCACGACTCTCGTGAACAAGACCCTGATCAAGAACCTGCAGACCGGCTTCAACGTCGCGCTGGAGAAGACCGTCGCGCCGATGCCGGAGGCCCGCGCCGAGGCCGTGCGCAAGGAACTCACCGCCGAGTTCGAGAAGCAGCGCGGCATCATGGTCGAGGGGCTGTCGAAGGAATACGCCGAGAAGTTCAGCCTCGCCGAGCTGAAGCATCTCGACGAGATCTATTCGGACCCGACCTACCTCAAGTTCCAGACCATGAACGCCGATCCGAATTCCTCGGTGACGGCGATCTCGCAGAACTCGGTCACCAAGCTCCTGAACATGCTGGCGGTGGCCTCGGCGACCGACAATGCGCCCAAGCCCGGCACGCCGCCGGTGCCGCCGACCGCGGCGCCCGCCCCGGCGCAGAAGTAGGCGATGGTTGCCGCGCGCCCCCGGCTGGCCTCAGGCCGCGCGCGCGGCGGTCATGGGCGCGAAGCCGGCTACCGGGGGCAGCGCCTCCAGCATCGGCTTGGCGAAGTGGTAGCCCTGCATCAGGTCGATCCCGAGGGCGCGCAGGGCCTCGCGCTCCGCCGCGGTCTCGATCCCCTCGGCGAGGACCGTCACGCCGAGCGCCCGGGCGATGGCGACGACACCCGACACGATGGCGAGTCGCCCGGCATCGGTGTCGATGCCGCGGACCAGATCCATGTCGATCTTGATCAGATCGGGCCGGAAATTGGCCAGCAGGCTCAGGCCCGCGAAGCCCGCGCCGAAATCGTCGAGCGCCGTGAGGAAGCCCTGCTTGCGGTAGGCGGCGACGATGCCCTGCACATGCGCGATGTCGCGGAACCGCTCCTGCTCGGTGAACTCGAACATCAGCCGCTGATGGGCGAAATCGACGCGCCTTGCCGCCTCCAGGGAGGCACGGATGCAGGCGACCGGCTCGTAGACGGCGTTCGGCATGAAATTGATCGACAGCCGCGTGCCGCTGTCCCGCGGGAAGAGCCGGCCGGCGAGCTCGATCGCCCGGACGCGGGCAGCCTGATCGAACTGGTAGCGGTTCGCGTCCGTCACCCGGTCGAGGACCGTCGGGGCCGGCTCCCCGTTCGGGCCGCGCACCAGGGCCTCGTAGGCCCAGACCGAGCCCGCGCGGACGTCGACGATCGGCTGGAAAGCCATCGAGAACTCGAAGTCGAGGGCGGTACCCGCGCGACAGGCGCGGCACCCGGTTACCTTCGTCATGGCTGGCTTCCGTCGGTGCCCCCCGATCGACGGACTGTGCCCGACCGCGCTCTACACAACCTTAACGTGATCGCTTCGGTATCTTTCCGACGCTTCTCTGGGAGGACGGCACCATGACGTTGACCGATTTCCGGTTTGAGACCGATCCCGACGGCATCGCCGTGGCGACCTGGGACATGCCTGGCCGCTCGATGAACGTCATCACCGAAGCGGTGATGGACCAGTTCGAGCAGATCATCGAGCAGGTCGCCTCGGATGCCGCCATCAAGGGTTGCGTCATCGCCACGGGCAAGGACAACTTTTCCGCCGGCGCCGACCTCACCATGCTGCAGAGCCACGGCCTCGCCTACGAGACGTTGAAGGCCGAGCAGGGTGAGGAGGTGGCGATGCGCCACTTCTTCGAGGCCGCCCGGCGCCTGTCGCTGCTGTTCCGGCGACTGGAGACCTGCGGCAAGCCCTTCGCGGCGGCGATCCAGGGCCTGTGCCTCGGCGGGGCCTTCGAGTTGGCGCTGTCGTGCCATTACCGGGTCGCGTCGGACGATGCGAAGACGCGGGTCGGCCTGCCGGAGATCAAGGTCGGGCTGTTCCCGGGCGGCGGCGGCACGCAGCGCGTCGCCCGGCTGATGCAGACCGGCGACGCCCTCCAGATGCTGTTCAAGGGCGAGCAGATTCGCGCGCCCATGGCCAAGGGCATGGGCCTGATCCACGCGGTGGCGCCGCAGGCCGAGATCGTCGAGCGCGCCAAGGCCTGGATCCGCGAGGGCGGCTCGGCGGTGGCGCCCTGGGACGTGCCGAAGTTCAAGGCGCCGTCGGGCAAGGTCTACTCGCCCGCCGGCATGATGATCTGGCCGCCGGCCAACGCGATCTACCGGCGCGAGACGCATGACAATTACCCGGCCGCGAAGGCGATCCTGGCCTCCGTGTACGAGGGCCTGCAGCTACCGATGGACCTCGCCCTGCGGGTCGAGAGTCGGTACTTCGCGCATATCCTGCGCAGCAAGGAGGCGGCGGCGATGATTCGCACGCTGTTCATCTCCATGGGCGAGCTGAACAAGGGCGCGCGCCGGCCGAAGGACGTGCCGGCTACGAATCTGCGCAAGGTCGGCGTGGTCGGCGCCGGCTTCATGGGGGCAGGGGTGGCCTACGTCACCGCGCAGGCCGGGATCGCGGTGGTGCTGGTCGATCAGTCGGAGGAGGCCGCCGAGAAGGGCAAGGCCTACGCCCACACGCTGATCACCGGCCAGATCAACAAGGGCCGCGCCAAGACCGCCGACCGGGACGCGCTGCTCGGCCGCATCCAGGCGACCGCCGATTACGGCGCGCTGGCCGAGTGCGACCTCGTGATCGAGGCGGTGTTCGAGGATCCCAAGGTGAAGGCCGAGGTGATCCGGAAGGTCGAGGCGGTGATCCGCCCCGATGCGATCTTCGCCTCCAACACCTCGACCCTGCCGATCACCGGGCTCGCCATGAGTTCGCAGCGGCCGGACCAGTTCGTCGGCATCCACTTCTTCTCGCCGGTCGAGAAGATGATGCTGGTCGAGATCATCAAGGGCGAGGCGACCGGCGACGCGGCGCTCGCCACGGCGCTCGACTACGTGCGGCTGATCAAGAAGACCCCGATCGTCGTCAACGACGCCCGCGGCTTCTTCGCCAACCGCTGCGTCGGCGCCTACATCCTCGAAGGCCACAAGATGCTGGCCGAGGGCGTGCCGCCCGCCATGATCGAGAGCGCCGGCCGTCAGGCGGGCATGCCGGTCGGGCCGCTCTCCCTCAACGACGAGGTCGCCCTCGATCTGGTGCTCAGGATCGCCAAGGCCACCGAGGCGCAGGTGGGGCAGGGGGCCGTCGATCCGGCGCAGAAGGCGATCCTGTCCGAACTGGTGGAGAAGCAGGGCCGTCTCGGCCGGAAGAACCGCAAGGGCTTTTACGATTATCCCGAGGGTGCGCCGAAGCGTCTCTGGCCCGGCCTGGCGGATCTTCAGCCGAACCGGCTCGATCCCGAGTCCGTCGACTTCACCGAGCTGAAGCAGCGCCTCCTGGTGGTGCAGGCGCTGGAGGCCGCCCGCACGGTGGGCGAGGGCGTGGTGACGGACCCGCGCGAGGCGGATGTGGGCTCGATCCTCGGCTTCGGCTTCGCGCCGTTCACCGGCGGGGCCTTGTCCTACATCGACTTCATGGGCGCGGCGGCCTTCGTCGATCTCGCCCGGACGCTCGAGGCCAAGCACGGCCCACGGTTTGCCGTGCCCGAAATCCTCGCCGCCATGGCGGAGCGCGGCGGCACCTTCTACGGGGAGGCCCGGAAGCGCGCCGCCTGAGCTCAGCCTGCCGGACGCCCGATCGCGGCGTCCGGCAAACGGGCGAGCTCCTCCAGCAGGACCGCCCGGGCGCAGGCGCCGAAGGCCCGCATCAGCCGTCCGCGGGCATGATCGGGCGGGAACAGCAGAGCGAAATGCACCGGCAGGGCGGGGGCGAAGGGCCGGATCGCGATGGCCGAGACCTTCGCCTCCTCGTGGGCGGCCAGCGGATTCATCACGCTCACCCCGAGGCCGGCCGAGACCAGGGTGCAGATCGAGGCGCCGAGGCCCGCCTCGGCGGTGATGGTCAACGGAACGCCCGCCGCCGCGAAGACGGCCTCGGTCCGGCCGCGAAGAGCGCTGCCGAGCGAGGCCGCGACGAAGGGCACAGCGCGAAAATCCTCCGGGCCGAGCGTCGCGCGTGCCGCGAGCGGGTGGTCCTGCGGCAGCACCGCCACGCAGGCCCGCGTCTCGACATGGTCGAGCCTGGCTTCGGGGAGGTCGCCGTAGAGCATCGTCAGCGCGGCGTCGCAGAAGCCGGTGGCGATCCAATGGTTCACGGTCTCGTCGTCGCCGGAATGGATCGCGACGATCACGTCCGGATGCGCGGCGCGGAAGCGCACGACCGCCCGGGCCAGGAGGCCCCCGGCCAACCGCGGCATCGCGGCGACCCGGAGTCGCTCGGCGCCGAAGGCGCGGATGCGCGCGGCCGCCGCCTCCAGGCTGGTGAGGCCGACGAAGGCCCGCTCCACCTCGGCGTGGAAGCGCGTGCCGTCGAGGGAGGGCACGACCCGGCTGCCGCTGCGGTCGAACAGCGGCAGGCCCGTGATCGCCTCCAGCTGCGCGATCAGGCGGCTTACCTGCGGTTGCGAGGTGTGGAGGTGCCGGCTCGCTTCAGTCATCGAGCCCGTGGCCATGACAGCCCGGAAGGCCTCGATGTGCCGGAAGGTCATCCGCCGCACGGTCATATCAGATCCGTATGCTCGTGTCAGGAATCGGCATTGGACGCCGGCGCGCGGCCGCTCCTAGGATCAGCCGGCAAAGCTTGGGATGCCGAGTCGGGCATAACCGGGGGATTCGGATCGTGTCGAGGACGCTTTCGCTCATCGTGGCCGCCTTGTGCTGGGCCGGGCTCGCCGCGCCGTCGGCCGCGGAGGGGCGCCTCGACAAGATCCGCGCGAACGGCCAGATCAGCCTCGGCTTCCCGGACGCATCGCCGCCCTTCGGCTTCCTCGACCAGAACGCCAAGCCGGTCGGCTATTCGCTGGAGATATGTGAGCACGTCGCGCAGAAGCTGAAAGATGTGCTGGGCCTGCCCAAGCTCGACATCCGCCACGTGCCGGTGATGTCGGCGACGCGGATCCCGCTGATCAACAACGGCACGATCGATCTCGAATGCGGCACCGCCAGCAACCTGCCGGAGCGGCACAAGCTGATCGCCTTCGCGCCGACCACCTTCGTGGCGCAGGTCGTGCTGACGGCCAAGAAGGATACGCCGGTCGACGTGGACGACATCGCCTCGTTCCGCGGCAAGGCCATCTCGGCCCAGGCGGGCGGCGAGACCCAGCGCGTCGCCACGCGGATCAATGTCCGCGACAAGCTCGATATCCAGGTGATGCCCGCCAAGGACACCGCCGAGGTCTTCCTGCTGTTGGAGACCGGCCGCGCCGCGGGGACGATCAACGACGACGCCCTGGCGCACGCCACGGTGGCGGGGGCCAAGCGGCCGGGCGATTACAAGATCGGCACCAAGGGGCTCGAATTCGCGCCCTACGGCATCCTGGAGCCGAAGGACGATCCGGCCTTCAAGGCGGCGGTCGACAAGGCCGTGGTCGAGCTGATCCAGGACGGGACCGTGGCGCGGCTCTACAGCCGCTACTTCGAACAGCCGATCCCGCCCAGGGGCATCAACCTCGAATTGCCGATGAGCGACGTGCTCAAGCGTGCCCTGGCCAACCCGACTGATTCCGGTGACGAGGCCGCCTACCGGTAAGGCGGTCGGCGGGTATTGAGATGCAGAGCGCTATGACTCAGGTCGCCGAAGCCCCCGCCGTCGTGGATCTGCGCAGCGACACGGTCACGCGGCCGACCGAGGCGATGTACGCGCGGATGCGCTCCGCGCCGCTCGGCGACGACGGGCTCGACGCCGATCCGACCGCGCGGGCGCTGGAGGACACGGCGGCCGCCATGCTCGGCAAGGCCGCGGGCCTGTTCGTGCCGAGCTGCACGATGGGCAACCTCCTGGCGGTCCTGGCCCAGGTCCAGCGCAGCGAGCAGGTGCTGCTCGAAGCGCAGGCCCACATGCTCAACACCGAGCGCGGGGCCGCCACCCTCACGGGCGCCTTCCTGCTCGGGATCCAGGGCGCGGACGGCGCCATGGACCTCGACCGGCTGGAGGCGGCGCTGCACCCCTCCGCCAGCCCGCTGCGGACCGCCCTGATCGCGCTGGAGACCTCGCACAATGCCGCCGGGGGCACGGTGCTGCCGGTCGATCACATGGCGGCGGTGGCCGGCATCGCCCGTGCGCGGGGCATCCCGGTCCATCTCGACGGCGCGCGCCTGTTCAACGCCGCGACGCATCTCGGCGTCCCGCCGGCCGAGCTCACCGCGCATGTCGACACGGTCTCGCTCTGTCTGTCGAAGGGCCTGAGCGCCCCGATGGGCGCGGTGCTGGCCGGCGACGCGGCGGTCATCGCGGCGGCCCGGCGCCTGCGCAAGATGATCGGCGGCACGCAGCGGCAGGTGGGCGTCGTGGCGGCGGCGGGGCTGGAGGCGGTCACCGCCATGGGCGCGCGGCTCGCCGAGGATCACGCCCGGGCCCGGCAGCTCAGCGACGGGCTGAACGCGCTCGCGCCGCGCCTCTCGGCGACCATCCCGCAGACCAACATCGTTCAGGTCGATCTGGCGCGGACCGGCCGCGACAGCGCCCGCTGGGTGGAGGATCTCGAGTCGGCGGGGGTGCGGACCCGACCGCTTGGCCCGACGCGGCTGCGCTTGGTTACACACCGGCACATCACGGCCGCCGCCATAGACCGCGCCGTCGCCGCCTTCCGGACCTGCCTCGACGCGGCCTGATCGATCTCAGGCCGCGCCGGCGACCCGCGCCTTGGCGCCGAGCATGCGGGCGAGGAGCAGCACGTCGGCGGCATTGTCGGAGAGCAGGTCGGTGATGTCGCCGACCTCCAGCGCCTTCACGTGGCGGCAGCGCACGCCGAAGCGGCCGGCCGTGCAGGTGCAGCGCAGCTGAGGGCCGCCGGGCCTCTCCTCGAGACTCACGTCGTACCGGTTGCCGGTGGAGCCCCGCATGGCGAAGCGCAGGGCCGCTGGTGTCTGGGGAAAGGCGGCCATCGCGCGCCCGCTGATCGCCCCGGGCGCGCGCCGGGGCACGGCGGGACCGCCGGCCGCCCGCGCGATCGGCAGGCCGAGCGCGGCGGCGAGGGCATGGACGTCGGCGGCCTCCCGCTCGCGCATGGCCGCCAGCGCGATCTCCGCGCAGGCATAGGCGTCCTCGCCGGCATCGTGATGCTCGAAGCGGATGCCCAGCCGCCGGGCGACCTTGCCGAGCCCGCAGCCCTCCGGCGCCGGAAACACCCGGCGCGCGATCTGGACGGTGCAGAGGTAGGAGAAATCCGGCACCGGCAGGCCGGCCCGCACCAGCCCGGCCCGCAGGACGCCGATATCGAAGCTCGCATTGTGCGCCAGGATGAGCCCACGCCGCAGATCCTCCAGATACGGCGCCATCGCGGTGGCGAAGTCCGGCGCATCGGCGACGTTCGCCGGCAGGATGCCGTGAACCCGGATGTTGCCGGGCGAGAAGCGCATCTCGGGCGGGCGGATCAGGTGGCTTTCGCGCCTGATCACGCGTCCATCCGCGATCCAGGCGAGACCGACCGCGCAGGCGCTGTCGCGCCGCTCGTTGGCCGTCTCGAAGTCGAGGGCCAGGACCGTCATCGGGGATCGACCTGCCGGCGGGAGTTCTCGGGGTGTTCCCCGAGAGGTCTAGGCCGCCCGGACTCGGGCTTCAACCCTGCCCCACCATGCCGAGCCAATCGTCTTCCGAGACGACGCGCACGCCGTGCTTCTGCGCATCCTTCAGCTTGGAGCCCGCGCCGGGGCCCGCCACCACCAGATCGGTCTTCGCCGAGACGGAGCCCGAGACCTTGGCGCCCAGGCGTTCGGCCACGGCCTTGGCCTCGTTGCGGGTCATCTTTTCCAGGGTGCCGGTGAACACCACGGTCTTGCCCGCGAAGGCCGAGGCAGACGCCGCCTGCTCCATCGGCTCGACCACGACCTCGTCGAGCAGGGCCGAGACCGCATCGGCATTGTGGGGCTCGGAGAAGAACAGAATCAGCGCGTCGGTCGCCACCGGCCCGATCTCGCCGTCATCGGCGAACAGGCGGTAGGCGTCCCCGGGGCGCTGCGCCGCAGCCTTGGCGATCGCCGCGCGCGCCGCATCGGCGTCGCCGTAATGCGCGATCAGGTTCTCGCGCTGGACCGCGCTGAGGCGCGCACGCTCCTGGCCCGGCGCCGCCGCGTCCTCCGGAAAGCCCAGATCGAGCAGCCGGTCGCGGGTCGTGCCGCCGACCCGGGGCACGGCCGTGAGCTCGACCCAGTCGGACCCCGGCTGCGCGGCGGCGGCCTCGCCGATCGCCGCGATCAGCGTCGGCATGTCGGCAAACCGCTTGGCCAGCGCCTTGGCGGTGGCCTCACCGATCTGCGGGATCCCGAGGGCGAAGAGCAGGCGGTTCATCGGAACCCGGCGCCGTGCCTCGACGCCGGCGAGCAGATTCTTGATCGCCTTGTCCTCGTCCTCGCCCTTCTTCTTGGCGCTCTTCTTCGGCGGTTCGGCCGCCCCGGATCCGGCGCGCCTTTCGGCCGACAGCGCCTCGCGCCGGGCCACGATGGCGGCCTTCAGCCTGTCGAAGTCGAGCCGGAACAGGTCGGCGGGCTGGCGCACGAGCCCCGCCTCGAACAGCACCTCGATATAGGTCTCGCCAAAACCCTCGATGTCGAAGCCGTTGCGCGACACGAAGTGCTTCAGCCGCTCCACCCCCTGCGCCGGGCAGATCAGCCCGCCGGTACAGCGCCGCACCGCGTCGGGGCGTCCGGTGCGCGGATTGACGGCGCGGACCGCGCGGCTGCCGCAGGCCGGGCAGGTCTCCGGGAAGGCGAAGGGCTGCGAATCCGCCGGCCGTTTGGTGAGATCGACATCCATCACCTTCGGGATGACGTCGCCCGCGCGGACCACCGTCACCGTATCGCCGACGCGGATGTCGCGGCCGTCGCGGATCGGCTCGCCGTCGGCGCCGACGCCCTTCACGTAGCCTTCGTTGTGCAGGGTCGCGTTCGACACGACCACGCCGCCGACCGTCACCGGCCGCAGCTTCGCCAGCGGGTTCAGCGAGCCGGTGCGGCCGACATTGATGACGATGTCCTCCACCACAGTCGTCGCCTCCTGGGCGGCGAATTTGTGGGCGAGCGCCCAGCGCGGCGAGCGCGAGACGAAGCCGAGCCGCTTCTGGAGCGCGAGGTCGTCGACCTTGTAGACGACGCCGTCGATGTCGTAGCCGAGCCCGGCCCGGTCGGCCTCGATCCGGCGGTAATGGGCGAGCATCGCCTCGGTATCGGTGAAGGTCTGGGTCAACGGATTCACCGGCAGCCCCCAGGCGGCGAAACGCTGCAGGGCGCCGGTCTGCGTCTCGGCGATCGGGCCTGAGAGTTCGCCCCAGGCATAGGCGAAGAACCGGAGCGGCCGGGAGGCGGTGATCGCCGGATCGAGCTGGCGCAGGCTGCCCGCGGCGGCGTTGCGCGGGTTGGCGAAGAGCGGCTTGCCGGCCGCCTCCTGGCGGGCGTTGATGGCGGCGAAATCGGCGTGCGACAGGTAGACCTCGCCGCGCACCTCGCAGATCTCCGGCCAGCCGGAGCCCGCGAGCGTCTCGGGGATGTCCTGCACGGTCCGCGCATTGGCGGTGACGTTCTCGCCGACCTCGCCGTCGCCGCGGGTGGCCGCGGTGTCGAGGCGCCCGTTCACGTAGCGCAGCGACAGGGACAGGCCGTCGATCTTCGGCTCGGCCGTGAAGGCGAGCGGTTCATCCTCCGCCCAGCCGAGGAAGCGGCGCACCCGGGCCACGAACTCGGCCACCTCCGCATCGTCGAAGGCGTTGCCGAGGGACAGCATCGGCACGGCGTGCCGCACCTTGGCGAATTTTTCCGCAGGCTTGGCGCCCACCGACGTGCTGGCCGCACCCGTGCCGGCGAGGTCCGGGAAGCGGGTCTCCAGATTCTCCAGGCGTCGGCGTAGGCGGTCGTATTCCGCGTCCGAAATCTCGGGCGCGTCCTCCTGGTAATAGAGCCGGTCGGCCTCCAGGATCGCCTCCGAGAGGCGCGCGTGCTCGGCGCGGGCCTCCTCGGCGGTCAGGTCGAGATCGGGCGTGTCGGTTTTCGCGGCGGCCATGGCGGGGTTCTAGCGCATCGGCGGCCCGCCGGGAGTGGCCCGCGGGCGGCGTCCCCGCTTTCCCTCACCGGCGGGGGCTGAGCAGATCGCCGCGGCCGGACAGCCGGAACGCCCCCAGGAAGAACGCGGCGACGCAGACGGCGACCGCCGCCAGCGGCAGGATCGGCGCCAGCCACCCGGCCAGGGCGGTGCCGGACACGGAGCCGAGATTCATCGCCGCCATGTAGACCTCGAACTGCGTCGCCGCACCCGCACGCCCCTGGCTGGCCTGGAGCAGGGCCGGCATCAGCGCGACGATCAGCAGGCCGGGCAGCATGTTGGTCAGCGCCAGGATGACCGGCCCGGCCGCGCCGACGAGCCCCGACGCGATCAGGACGGCGGCCATCAGGAAGGTGCCGGCGCTGGCGATCAGGAGGACACGCAGCGGTCGCACCGGCCCGGCCCGGTCGGACCAGAACCCGACCGCCAGCGCGCCGGCCGTGCCGCTCGCCAGCGCCAGACCGGCCTGGAGCCGGGACAAGTCGGCCGGATCCCACGCCTGACGCTGGAGCAGGTCCACCGAGAAGGGCAGTTCGAACAGGCCGAGCGCGCCATCGAGGCCGAAGCAGAGGGCGAGCAGCCGAAGCGCCCGCGGTCGGCGCAGGCTCGCGATCAGGCGGCGCAGGAAGCGACGGACGGGCATGCGCCGCGGCGCCGATCCGCGTCGCGCCAGGGTGAGGAGGGCATCCGAGGGCGCCTCGCGGACCAGCAGGATCGGGAGGCTCGCCAGCATGGCGGCCGCCAGGAGCCAGCGCGCGCTGACGGCGAAGCCGTAAGTCGTGAGCATCCACCCGAAGGCGGCTGCGCTGAGGCTGCTGCCGGCGACGAAGCCCGCCCGGGTGCAGCCGCTCACCCGGCCGAGTTCCGAGGGCGGCACATGGTCCATGATCATCCGGTCGCAGGCGGTGTCGAGGAGCGACGCGCACAGGCTGTGCCCCAGGAAGATCAGGCCGAGCCAGCCGACGTGATCCTCGGCGCCCCATAAGAGGAGCGCCAGGGCGGCGTGGCCGCCCAGAACCGCCGCGACCGCGAAGGCCCGGCGCCGTCCCATGTCGAAATCGCCCGCTCGATCGACGACCGGACCCCACAGGATCGGCTGGAGCGTCCAGGGCAGGCCCGCGAGGGCGAAGTGGACGCCGATCTCCGCCGCCGACACGCCCCGGGCGGTCAGATGATTGGCCAAAGCCGTGAGCGAGAACCCGGCGATCAGGCCCTGATAAAGGTAGGTGGCGCAGAACACCCCGTAGCGGGTGCGGCGGCCTGCGAGGCTCATGGGCGCGCGCAGGGATGGGCGCACGGGTAGCGCGGCCGGATCGCTCAAGCGCGCCGGACCTTGCCCGCCGCGTGCGTGGGCGCGATGCTCCTCATGCCGTCGTCACCGGATGCCCTCCGTGCCCCCACCTCCGCGCGACCCTAATTCCAGCTTCAGGCCGCCGCGAGGCGTCGCGTGAGCGCGGTGGATGTTTGGCTGGTCGATCTCGCCGTATCGGCGGACCAGCTCGACCTCTGCGCGCAGGTGCTCGACCGCTCGGAGCGCGAACGCGGCAACCGGTTCCTGCGGCTGGAAGACCGCGCGCGCTTCGTCGCGAGCCACGCTGCGCTCCGGCTGATCCTGGCGGAAGCGCGCGCCTGCAGCCCGTCCGAGATCCGCCTGACCGCGAACGCCGCCGGCAAGCCGAACCTCGCGGCGCCGGCCGGAAGCGCTCAGGCGTTCAACCTGTCGCATTCGGGGACCCGCGCCCTTATCGGCCTCGGGGACTCGGCGGATATCGGCGTCGATATCGAGCTGATCCGGCCGATCCCGGACGCGGTGCGGATCGCGCGGACGCATTTCGCGCCCGACGAGGCCGCATCCCTCGCGAAGCTTCCCCCCCATGCTGTCGAGCCGACCTTCTTCGGCCTGTGGACCCGGAAGGAGGCGGTTGTGAAGGCACTCGGCACCGGCCTGTCTCTGCCGCTCAACCGCTTCAGCGTGACCCTGCCGCCCGCGGCCCCGCGCCTGCTGGGCAATTCCGCTGGATGGACCCTCGCCGCAATCGAGGCCGGACCCGGCTATGCCGCCACCGTGGCGGTTCGCGCGGCTGACATAGCGTTCCGTCATCATAGGCTTTCGCCGGACTGGCCTGATCGGCTCGGCGAAAAGCGTGCAAACCGCGCTTGCGGCCCAGCCAAGGCACGGCTATAAGCCCGCTCACCGGCCCAGGCAGCGATGCAGGCCGGCCTTCGGAGTGTAGCGCAGTCTGGTAGCGCACCACGTTCGGGACGTGGGGGTCGCAGGTTCAAATCCTGCCACTCCGACCAATACTAAGCGCTGTCTCTGATAACTGGCCCGACAGTTATACCGACAGAAACCCTCTCAAAAGCGGATCTTGAGCCCACCGCCGCGACGCATGTCCGCGTCCGCGCGACGCCCCGCAGCATGGCCTACGCGATTCCCTCCGTCGGCGACCTGCGCCGCACATCCGAGGCGTCGAACGACGGAATCGAGGCGCTGGGTCAGGCGGCGGTGTGGAGCGCGCGGACGGGCCTGCGGCTGATCTGAACCGACGAAAGGCGCCTAGGCGAAGCCAGGGCGCCCAGGTTTTGACGGATGTTAGCGGTCAAAGGTCAGTGCATCAGGCCGACCTTCGTCAGGACGACGGTGCCAAACGCGCTCGCCGGCGCACCCCACACCCGCTTGTCTATCGTGCCCAGGCGCCTCTCGACGCCTTCGATCCGCTCGTGAATCGCTTCGTCGTCTTTGTCGATTTCGGAACGGGGCACGAACGTCGCCATCGCCTGCATCACGTTGGTGTGGCGAGCCTCCGCAGCCGCCCTCGGCGGGGCCGGGCTTCAGACGGTGCGGGACTGGATCGTGGCGTTCAACGCGCACGGCCCGGACGGGCTGATCGGCGGAAAGACGCCCGGGGCCTGTCCGCGCCTGAACGCCGAGCGGCGTGAGGTTCTGCCCGGGCTCATTGAGCGGGGTCCTGCGGGGCATGGGCTACCGCAAGCTCTCCGCTCGCCCGCGCCACCACGCCCGGGACCCGGACACCATCCCCGCTTTCAAAGAGACTTCCCCGCCCGCACGGAGGAGATCGCGCAGGCCGCCGGCGGCAAGCCGAGAGAGATCTGGTTCTCCGACGTCCTTCGACAGGCTCAGAACGAGGACCTCTGGCAGTTCATGCGCGACAACGGGCTCGGAAATCGCGTCTTCACATCCTACGCCGACATCCTCGACCACTGCTGCCATGCCTGGAACCCCCTCATCGACCAATCCGCGCGCATCATGTCCATCGGACTGCGCGCATGGGCCCATGGGTTCTGATCAACGAGAGTTGGTATAAGCCTTTGCTTCAACGCGCTCTCCTGCGCCGAAGCGGCGTCCGCTGAAGCGGAGAGCGCTCCAGCCGTTCCCGAGCGCAACAAAGAGCGCGTTCGGTGGTAATTCCTGGCGGCACCTCACGAAATCCATCCGTCCCAGCGGTCTTCCGACTCGACAGCATCGCGGATGGTCTGTGAGGTGAACACGAGCGCGCAGAGGATGTGGGATCTTGCGACCCTGGCGGGACGGACCGAACGACCGGCGGAACTACCATCACGGCAACCTGAAAGAGGCGCTCATCGAAGCGGCACGCCGGTTCATCGCCGAGCGCGGGATCGGCGGCTTTACGCTGGTCGATGCCGCGCGCCTCGTCGGCGTGACCCCCGCCGCCCTGTACCGGCATTTCCGTGGTCGGGAAGCGCTGCTGGAGGAACTGGCCGGACGCGGCTTCGCCGAGCTGGCCGCCCGCTTGGCGCGGGCGCTCACGTCGCGCGGCACGCCCTTGGAACGGTTCACCCGCATGGGTGAGACCTACCTCGCCTTCGCCGAGGAGGAGCCGGCCTATTACGCCGCCATCTTCGAGACCCGCGGCCTTGCTGCCGGCTCCGAGCGCGACGACGTGGCCGACATCGGAAACACCGCCGCACGGCCCAGTCCCTTCGACCTGCTGGTCGAAGCCCTCCAAGCCACGTTCGCCGACGGGTTCGGCGGCGTCGCACCCCGCTTCATTGCTCTCGAAGTCTGGGCGCTCGCGCATGGTCTCGCGACCCTCTCGGCCGCCGGGCATCTGCCGCGCGGCCCTGGCTTCCCCGACAAGTACGAGCTGTTGCGGGCCGGCGTCCTCGCGCTGGTCCACGGGGCCGCGCACGGGCCGAACCCGGCACGGCCTTGAAAGCTGGCTCAGGCGCCCGCATGTTAACCGCGTTCACATGAACAGCGGAGCTTTGCCGTGACCTCTCAAACCTCCTCACCCTGGGCGACCGGCCGGCTCTGCCGCTCCGGCCCGTTCCCGCGCCGCTCACTGGAAATCGGGGCGATCGTCGTCGGCTTCATCTACTGGTGGCCGGTCGGCCTCGCGTTGCTGGCCTGGAAGTTCGCCGGCTATCCGGCCTTCGCCGAGATGCGCGACACGGCCCGGCGGACCCTCTCCGACATCGAGGGCGCCCGCCCGGTCTCGCGGTTCGCCCGTGCCTTTGAGGCGGCGAGCCGGCGCGACAGCTCCGGCAACGCGGCCTTCGACGCCTATCGCCGGGCCGAGCTCGATCGTCTGGAGGCCCAGCGGCGGGCCCTGGAGGAGGAGGGCCGTGCCTTCGCGGCGTTCCTCGAAGAACTGAAGCGGGCGAAGGACCGCGAGCAGTTCGACGCCTTCATGGCCAAACGCCGGAACAACGGCGGCGAAGGCCAGACGGCCTGACGCCACCCTGCGGGTGCGCTCGCACGCGCCCGCAGGGCTCACGTGCATCGACCGGTCTCCAGACCGCGCCGCGGCTGACGAACGGATCGCGTCCGTCAGCCGGATCGATGCCGGCGCCCGTCAGGCAGCCCGGATGCCCGTGAGGAAGCGGCTGACCTCGGCGGTGAGGTGTTCAGATTGCCGCGACAGCTCGGAGGCCGCCCCGAGCACTTGGCTCGCCGCGCGTCCCGTCTCCTCCGCCGCGTCGGCCACGCCCACGATGTTGTTCGTCACCTCGCCGGTGCCCTGCGCCGCCTGGCCGACATTGCGCACGATCTCCTGCGTGGCGGCGCCCTGCTGCTCGACCGCCGCCGCGATCGAGGTCGCCACACCGTTGATCTCGCGGATCCGTGCGGTGATCGAGCTGATCGCGTCGACCGCCTGACCGGTCACGCCCTGAACCCGGCCGATCTGCTGGCTGATCTCCTCGGTGGCCTTCGCGGTCTGCTCGGCGAGCGCCTTCACCTCGGCGGCGACCACGGCGAAGCCGCGGCCGGCGGCCCCCGCTCGGGCCGCCTCGATCGTGGCGTTGAGCGCGAGCAGGTTGGTCTGCCCGGCGATGGACGAGATCAATCCGACCACGTCGCCGATCCGGGTCACGGCGCCGTTCAGCTCCAGCACCAGCGCGCCGGTCTGATCGGCTTCGCCGACGGCCGTCTGGGCGAGCTGAGCCGAACCCTGGACCTGTCGGCCGATCTCCTGGACGGAGGTGCCAAGCTCCTCGGCCGCCGCCGCCACGGTGTTGACGTTGGTGCCGGCCTCCTCGGCGGCCGCGGCGACCGCGGTCGACTGAGCCGAGGTCTGGCCGGCCATGGCCGACATGGAGCCGGCGGTGGCCTGCAATTCGGTGGCCGAGGCCGAGACCTGCCCGACGATGCCGCCGACCGCGCGCTCGAAGCTGTCGGCCATCTCGCGCATCCCGAGCTTGCGCTGCTCCTCCGCCGCCGCACGGGCCCGCGCGGCCTCGACCTCCAGAGCCCGAGCCCGGATCATATTGTCCTTGAACACCTGCACGGCGGTCGCCATCGCGCCGATTTCGTCGTGGCGGCCGATATGCGGCACAGGCGTGCCGGTATCGCCTTCGGCGAGCTTCGACATCGCGGCCGTCATCCGCTGGATCGGCCGCGAGATGGAGAGCAGACCGAAGACCGCGGCGCCCAGGGCCGACGCGACGGCGAGCCCGATCCCGACGAGGGCCGTCAGGGATGCCGAGTTCGCGCCCGCCATGGCCTCATTCGCATCGTGCGAGGCGATCTCCTCGTCATGCGCGACGAGCTGTGTGAGCGTCTTGCGGGCGTCGTCGTAAAGGGCGACGACCTCGGATTTCACGAGCAGCGCCATGGCGTCCTGCGACTGGCCAGCCTGCATCAGGCGGCGCGCGTCACCGTCCACCCGCTCGAACTTGGTCCAGGCAGCCGCGAAGGCGTCGTAGAGGGCTCGCTCCTGGGGGGTGACGATGAGCGCCTCATAGGTCTTGCGAGCCTCCGCCAGCCGCGTGTGCGTCGCCGCGAGGCTGACTTCGTTCTCGGCCACCTTTTCCGGAGTGTTCGACAGCAGGATCAGCCGATATTGCTTGATCCGAACTTCGGACACCGCGATCTCAATCGCGCTGATCTTCTCGACGGAAGGTAGCCAGTTGGTCGCCAATGCCGTCGTCGATCGGCGTATCGCGGATGCGTCGCGAAGCGACAGGCCGCCCTGTCCCGCCGAGATCAGCGCGAGCAATCCGAAAAGGATGGTCAGAGTTGCTTTGATTGACAGTTTGAGTTGCATGGCGCGTGCCAAATGCCTGCTGCAGGAAGCCGGGGGGGAGCAAAAAATGCGAGACCTGAATTAAGGCGCGACGTGCGAACAGCAAGCCGGACCCGATGCGGTAATGACATCCGATTATATATTTGAGTTGTTTGTCTAGTCGGTGAAAAATAGATTTTATATTGTACTGAGAGCAGAAATCATCAAAATTACTGCATCCTGTAACGTCTTTTATTTAAATTCTCTCCCGCAAATTTTCTAGAATTATTTAAATTTACATGTTTCAATCTTAGGTTTTACCACTGCGGATCAATACGCGGTTGCAATCAACGTTCCCCTTTCGATAACAGGAGTGCGCGGAATAGACATGCTTAAAAGGGCGTAATAAATTTTTTTACCGAGAAGGCAGAGATTTCTGGCTCGTTCCATTTCGGACACTTCAGCCCCGCCTGCGGGTGTTCGCCCCGTGACTGGGGTCAGTTGCAGCCCGACACCCCCTGTTTCGCGGACGCTTCACGACGATGCAGCGCGCCGAATCGGCCACTCGGAAGTTGCACCGCAGCCCTGGCTCCTGCATGTCACAACAGCCGGGGCGCGCAGGGGGAGGACCATGCCGATGGGTCAGGTCACCGTGGTGGATCACCCGCTCGTGCAGCACAAGCTGACATACCTGCGCGACAGGAACCGCTCGACCAAGGGGTTCCGACAGCTCCTGAACGAGATCGGGATGCTCCTGGCCTACGAGGTCACGCGGGACCTGCCGCTGGAGCCGGTGACAATCGAGACTCCGCTGCAGCCGATGGAAGGCCGGCAGATCCAGGGCAAGAAGCTGGTCCTCGCGCCGATCCTGCGGGCCGGCGTCGGGTTTCTCGACGGGATGCTGTCGCTCGTTCCCTCGGCGCGGGTCGCGCATGTCGGCCTCTACCGGGACCCGGAGACCCTTGAGGCGGTCGAGTATTACTTCAAGGCGCCGTCGGATCTCGCCGACCGGACGGTGCTCGTCCTCGATCCAATGCTGGCCACCGCCAATTCGGCGATCGCGGCCCTCGACCTGCTGAAGGCCCGGGGGGCGTCCGACCTGCGTTTCGTCTGCCTTCTGGCTGCGCCGGAAGGGCTCGCCAAATTCCAGGAGGCTCATCCCGACGTGCCGCTCTGGACCGCGGCGATCGACAGCCACCTGAACGATCACGGCTACATCGTACCGGGCCTCGGCGATGCCGGGGACCGGATGTACGGCACCCGGTAATCGGGAGCGCTCATGCTGGCCGTTCAGTCCGGCCATGCCGACCGGCGGCGCTACCGTCTCCGGGCATCGGTACGGATCCGGCCGAGCACCCGGGCCAGTTGCTCCACGGAATAGGGCTTCTGGATCAGGTCGAAGCCGTGGACGCCCTCCTGCGCGAGCACGTGGCTGTAGCCCGAGGTCAGCACGACGGGCAGGTCCGGCAGGCGCCGTTCGAGTTCCCGGGCGAGCGCGATGCCGCCCATGCCGGGCATCACCACGTCGGAGAACACGGCGTCGAAGCGGAACGGGATCTTCTCGATCTCCATCAACGCGTCCTCGGCATTCGTCGCCCAGACGGTGTTGTGGCCCAGATCCTCGAGGATCTGCGTGGCGAACCGGCCGACCTCCAGGTTGTCCTCCACGACGAGGATGCACAGGCTGGCGCCGTCGAAATCACGCTCGTCGCGCGGGCGCGCGTCGGAGGTCTCGGGGGCCTTCTCGACCTGCGGCAGGTAGAGGGTGAAGGTGGTGCCCGCGCCGGGCGCGCTCGCCACGTCGACATCGCCGCCGGATTGCTTGGCGAAGCCGAAGACCTGCGACAGGCCGAGCCCGGTCCCCTTGCCGATCTCCTTGGTGGTGAAGAACGGCTCGAAGATGCGCGGCAGCACGTCGGGCGCGATCCCGATGCCCGTATCGGCGAGCGACACGGCCGCGAAGGTGCAGCGCGACCCGGCATGGCCGCGGATCGCCGGCATCGGCCGTCCGCCCACGAGCCGGAGGGTCAGGGTGCCCTGGCCGCCCATCGCGTCGCGGGCGTTGACGGCCATGTTGATCAGGGCGGTCTCGAACTGGCTGAGATCCGCCCGGATGTAGCAGGGCTCGTCCGGGATCTTCGTCTCGACGGTGATGCGCGCACCGGTCACCGAGTCGAGCATCTCCGCGACGGCGCGCAGCGAGGTGCCGACATCGAACACCTCCGGCCGCAGGGCCTGACGGCGGGCGAAGGCGAGGAGCTGCCCGGTGAGCTTGGCGGCCCGGTCCACCGTGTCGGAGATCGCCTCGACATAGCGTCGGCGCCGCTCGTCGGGGAGGTCCGGCCGCTTCAGCAGATCGGTGGAGGACTTGATGACGGTGAGCAGGTTGTTGAAATCGTGCGCCACCCCGCCGGTGAGCTGGCCGACCGCCTCCAGCTTCTGCGACTGGCGCAGGGCCTCCTCGACAAGCTGGCGCTCGACGCTTTCGGATTGGAGCCGGGCATGGGCCTCCGCGAGGGCGCGCATGTTGCGCCGCTGCTCGGTCAGGTCGGTAAGGATCCCGCAGAGCAGGGGCTGGTCGCCCTGGCTCTCGAAGCGGCTGAGCGACAGGAACGTCGCGCGCTCGGTCCCTTCCGCGGCGAGGAGCTCGATCTCCTCGCGCACCGGCGCCGTCATCGCGGTCTGCACCAGCCGGTCGAGGTCGGTGCCGCCCGAAACGAAGGTGCGCAGCGACCGTCCGAGCAACCGCTCCTGCGGTTCGCCGAGCATGTCGGCCAGGCGCCGGTTGCAGTAGAGCAAGATGCCGTCGAGCCCGAGGGTGAAGGCGCCCTCCTGGATCTGCTCGATCAGGACCCGGTACGGCCGGTCGGCGTTCTCCAGCGTGTAGACGAGGCGCTCGTGGTTCGGGCCCTCCACCACCACGGCGTCGAAATCGCCGCGCCGGATGGCGGCCAGCGTCTCCTCGCTCTCCTCGAGACGCGCTTCGAGCTCCCGGATATGGGCGCGGTAAGCGTCCGGGCTCGGCTCGTCGCCGGGCATCAGGGCATCCACGCTCATCGCTGCGTCTCGTCGGCCGGCTGGATGTTGAGTCCGCGCAGGATCCGCTCCGCGTCCAGCAGGTCACCCGCGATGCGCCGCTCCGGATGCGGCGCGAGCTTCAGCAGGATCGGGGCGGCGAGAATCCCGTCGCGCTCGGCGAGGTCGGGCTGCTGATAGATGTCGACGATCTCCAATTCGTAGCGGCCGGCAAGGTGCGTCTCGCAGACACGACGCACCGCTTCGACCGCGCGCAACGAGCGCGGTGCGGTTCCGGCGACGAACAAGCGGAAACGATAGCGATCCGGGAGGTCGGAGAGTTCCGCCGATCCGCTCAAGGCTCGTCCGCCCTCTGGCGGATGTCGAGACCGACCAGGACCTTCTCGGTGTTCGACAGGTCGCCGATGATCCGTTTCAGGGGCGAGGGGAGGCGGCGGACCAGGGTCGGGATGGCGAGGATCTGATCGCCGGCCGCCAGCTGCGGATTTTTCATGAGGTCGATGACTTCGATGTCATAGCGGCCTGCCAGATGCTCCTCGCAGAAGCGCTTGAGGTTCGCCATCGCGGCGAGGGATTTCGCCGTCTGTCCGGCGACGTAGAGGCGCAGATGATAGTGGCCCGGATCGCGGTCGGGATCCGTCTCGGGCGCCGGGTCTTCCGAGGTCGCTTCGCTCATTCCGCAGCCCTCCGCCGTGCGATCAGCTCCCGCCGCTCCACCTCATCCGCCGCGACGCGCGACTCGTCGTCCGCGCGCAGGCGCGCTTCCTCGTCCTCCGCGGCGTCCAGGCTGGCCCGAATTTCCGCGAGCTGACGGTCGAGGGCCGCCCGGCGCCGGACCACATCGCGCAGCCGCCGCTCGTTCTCATACAGGCGCTGCTGCGCCTCGGCCCGCTCGCGGGCCTCCTGAACAACGCGGGCCGTGCCCGTGAGCACCCCCGCGGTGCCGATATAGGCGTCGATCAGCCGGATTCCGCCGGACGACATCAGAAATTCGCGGATCTGATTGGAGTGGCTCATGCCGCGCGCCTTGATGACGTAAAGCGTGCGCGTGCGCTCCCCGTTCGCCTCCATGTTCTGAAGCTTGATCCAGGCATCCATCAGCGAGGACACGCCGAGGTCGTCGTCACTGATGAGCGAGCCGTCGCTTCGCAGGGTCGTGAAGATCGCCGTGATACCGCGGGTCTTGATCAGGTCGATCATGCGCAGGAGCGCCCCCTGCAATTCGCTGGCCGGTCCCCGCAGCGCCGAAATCGGATCGATCACGATCAGGTCCGGCCGGAACTGGTCGAGGTCGCGGTGCATCCGGGCGAGGTGTGTTTCGAGGCCGTAGAGGCTCGGCCGCGCCGCCTCGAAGCGCAGCAGGCCGCTCTTCACCTGTGCTTCGAGATCGAGCCCGATCGAGGCCGCGTTGCGGATGATCTGTGGTCCGCTCTCCTCGAAGGCGAAGATCAGAGAGCGCTCGCCGCGCCGGCAGGCGGCTTCGACCATGGAGGCCGCCAGCATGCTCTTGCCAGTGCCCGACGCCCCGGAGACCAGGATGCTGGAGCCGCGATAGAATCCGCCCGGTGCCAGCATGGCATCGAGCCCGGCGATCCCGGTGGAGATCAGACCGGTCGGTCCCACATAGTCGAGCTCGGCCGAGGTCACCGGGAGGACGCTGATCCCCGCGTGATCGATCAGGAACGGGTACTCGTTGGTGCCGTGCGCCGAACCCCGGTACTTGACCACGCGCAGCCGCCGCGTCGTGATCTGGTCGTCGACCCGGTTGTCGAGCAGGATGACGCAATCGGAGACGTATTCCTCCAGCCCCTGACGGGTGAGCTGACCCTCGCCGCGCTCGCCGGTGATGATCGCGGTGAGGCCGCGATCCTTGATCCAGCCGAACAGCCGGCGCAGCTCCGCGCGCAGCAGCGCCGGGTCGGTGAAGCCGGCGAACAGCGTCTCGATCGTATCGAGCACGACGCGCTTGGCGCCGATACTGTCGACCGCGAAGCCCAGGCGGATGAACAGGCCTTCGAGGTCGTACTCGCCGGTCTCCTCGATCTCGCTGCGCTCCACGCGGACGTGATCGATGGCGAGCTTGCCCGCCGCCACAAGCCCGTCGAGGTCGAAGCCCAGGGAAGCGACGTTGGCGGCCAGATCCTCGGCCCGCTCCTCGAAGCTCATGAAGACGCCGGGCTCGCCGAACCGGGTCGCGCCATTGACCAGGAAGGTGGTGGCGAACAAAGTTTTTCCGCAGCCCGCTGCCCCGCAGATCAGCGACGGCCGTCCGGCCGGGAGGCCGCCGAAGGTCAGGTCGTCGAATCCTTCGATGCCCGTGGGCGCTTTGGGCAGCGTCGGGGCGGTGCGTTGATCGGGCACGATACGGGCTGTCCTGGACGTCTCTGGTGAAGGACGGGCGGAAGCGGTTTGCGATCAGGGATCGTGCCGGCCGCGCCGACGACCTGCAGGCCGGGAAAAAGATCGGCCCGGTTCGGGTATGGCAACGCTGCCCGCAGCGCAATATGCCGGGGCGCCGCCGGCCTTCGGTTGAAAGCCGGCGCGCTGCCCGCAACAGGGAGTTGGTTGCCATGCTGGACGGGGATGTCGATCGGGATGCCCTGACGGCCCCCGCGGTCGCGCGCAACCGCGACGCGATCCTCGACGTACTGCGCGGGGTGCTTCCGGCGCGGGGCACCGTGCTGGAGATTGCCAGCGGATCCGGCGAGCACGCGATCCACGTCGCTGCGGCGCTTCCGGGCCTGACTTGGCTGCCGAGCGATCCCGAGCCGGAGGCTCGGCGCAGCGTTGTGGCTCATACAAGCCGCGCCGGCCTCACCAATATCCTGCCCCCGCTCGCCCTCGACGCCCGCGAGCGCGCATGGCCTGTCGGCCCCGTCGATGCGATCGTCTGCATCAACATGATTCACATCGCCCCGTGGAGCGCGACGGAAGGGCTCATGGCCGGCGCCGGCCGCGCCCTGGCCGAAGGCGGCATCCTGTTCCTCTATGGACCGTTCCGCGAGGGCGACCGGCACAGCGCCGACAGCAATGCCGCCTTCGATGCATCCCTGCGGGCCCGAGATCCGGCCTGGGGCGTGCGCGACCGCGAGGCCGTCACCGCGGAGGCTGCGCGGCATGGACTGCGTGCCATCGAGCGCGTGCCGATGCCGGCCAACAACTTGAGCCTGATCTTCCGCCGGGCCGGAAGGTGACGGGCACTTCGTCACCTGCTCGCAAAACTGTACATTGAATTCAGGCGCGCGGATGTTGCACACTCCCGGCGTGATCCCGATGCGGCGGCAAAAGCCGCACGGGCCGCAGGAGGAAGCCCATGCCGATGGAACGCAGCGTTTCGAGCCGGGTCCTCGCCCTGCTCACAGTGGCCGGACTGGTGGGAGCGGGACCGGCGCGGGCCGCCGACCCGATCAGGATCGGGGTGATCGCCGAGGCGCAGTCCGTGGTCGGGGCCTCGATCCCGCAGGCGGTGCAGCTCGCCGCCGACGAGATCAACGCCAAGGGCGGAGTCGACGGGCGGCAGATCCAGGTCGTCACCTATGACGACAAGTCCTCCGCCTCCGACGCCGTGCGTGCGTTCCAGCGGGCAGTCTCGGAGGACAAGGTCAACCTCGTCATCGCCAGCTACATCTCCGAAGTCGTGCTGGCGCTGATGCCCTGGGCGGCGCGGCTCAAGACGCCGATGATCACCCCCGGCGCGGCCTCGAACGAGATCAGCCTCGCCGTCCACAAGGATTACGCGCGCAACAAGTACACCTTCCACGGCTACCTGACCTCGGCGGCCCTGGCGCAGTCGATCTGCGATTCGACCAAGGACATGCTCATCGACCTGATGAAGGTGAAGACCGCCGCGATCATGAGCGAGGACGCGGCCTGGACCCGCCCGCTCGACGTCGGTTACGAGAAGTGCCTGCCCGAGATCGGCGTGAAGGTCGTCGATCATATCCGCTTCTCGCCGGACACCGGCGATTTCACGCCGATCTACAACAAGATCGAGGCGGCCAAGCCTGATCTCATCGTCACCGGCATCTCGCATGTCGGCGTGCAGCCGACCGTGCAGTGGCAGAACCAGCAGGTGCCGCTGGCCATGACCGGCATGAACTCGCAGGCGACCTCCTCGACCTTCTGGTCGAACACCAACGGCGCGACACAGGGCGTGATCTTCCAGAGCATCGCGGTGCCGGGGGCCGCGATCACCGGCAAGTCGCTCGCCTTCAGCGATGCCTTCAAGAAGCGGTTCAACAGCGACCCGTCTTATGCGGGCTACATGGCCTACGATCAGGTCTATTACGCCGCCGAAGCGGTGAAGCGCGCCGGCTCCACGGAGGCCGACAAGCTCGTCGATGCGCTGGAGAAGACGGATTGGGAGGGGACGGTCGGGCGCACGCAGTTTTACGGCAAGGACGATCCCTTCACCCACTCGATCCGGTACGGACAGGGTTTCGTCACCGGGCTGATGGCGCAGTGGCAGGATGGCAAGCAGGTTGCGATCTGGCCGAAGGGCCTCGCGCAGGGGCAGATCGTGCTTCCTGCCGCCGTCAAGGCCGCGGCCCGTTAGTCCGGCACGTCGAAAGCCACGCTTGCCAAGCGCCGCCTGCGCCATAATCAAGACGGTTCGCGCCCGCGCGGCGCGGCCCGCAGAACGTACGCGTTGAGGACGCCTGGATGGCCAGCACTGCCCTGCCCGAGACCATGCGCCAGATCCGCTTCACGGGTCCGGGCGGCCCGGAGGTGATCGCAGTCGCATCCGTGCCGTTGCCGAGTCCGGGACCGGGGCAGGTGCTGATCGAAGTGGTGGCCGCCGGTGTGAACCGGCCGGACGTGATGCAGCGCGCAGGCCTGTATCCGCCGCCGCCCGGAGCGACCGAGGTCCCCGGCCTCGAAGTGGCGGGCCGTATCGCTGCGCTCGGCGCGGGCGTCGATGGCCTGTCGATCGGCGACGAGGTCTGCGCCCTGGTGATCAGCGGCGGCTATGCCGAATTCGCCGTGGCCGAAGCCAGCCATTGCCTGCCGCGGCCGAAGGCCGTCTCGCTGGTCGATGCCGGCGGCCTGCCGGAGACGTTCTTCACCGTCTACTCGAACGTGGTCCAGCGCGGCCGGCTCGCCGCCGGGGAGAGCTTTTTGGTCCATGGCGGATCGAGCGGCATCGGCGCCACCGCGATCCAGATCGCCAAGCATGTCGGCGCGAAGGTGTTCGCCACGGCCGGCTCGGCTGAGAAGTGCCGCTTCTGCGAGGATCTCGGGGCCGACGCCGCGATCGATTACAAGCAGGCGGATTTCGCCGAGGAAGTGCAGCGCCTCACGGACGGGCGCGGCGTCGACGTCATCCTCGACATGATCGGCGCGAGCTATCTCGCCCGGAATCTCAAGTCCCTCGCGCCGGATGGACGGCTGGTGATGATCGCCCTGATGGGCGGCTACAAGGTCGACGGCCTCAACATCACGCCGATCATGCGCAACCGCCTGACCTTCACGGGCTCGACCCTTCGGCCGCGCCCGAAGGCCGACAAGGCCGCGATCGCGGACGGCCTGCGCCGGGATGTCTGGCCCGAGCTCGATGCCGGTCGGATCCGCACCGTCACCCACGCCACCTTCCCGCTGGAGCAGGCACAGGAGGCGCATGCGCTGATGGAATCGAGCGCGCATCTCGGCAAGATCCTGCTTACCACCGGCCGCTGACCACCCATCTGCAGGAACCCGCTTCGCCGGCTCCGCGTTGGCGGCCGGTAACGGGATCGTGTCGCAGACCGCGCCTCCGCGTGTTGCGTCCCGCAGACGAGGATGTGTGTCGATGGCCGAAAGATTGAATCCGCAGGAAGGCCGACAGGGCGAGCGGGGCAAGCCCGTTCTGTGGGTGCTGGTGGCGAGCCTCGTCCTCCTGGCGATCGCCACTGTCGGGCTGCTGACCTGGAACGGTGCGACTGCGCCGAAGGATTATGCCAGCCAGAGCCAGGACGCGTCGCGGCGCGAGGTGACGGGCTCGGTCAATGGGCAGTCCGGCGCTGCCTCGCCTTCGAACAGCACGGGCGTTCCAGGTGGTAATCCGTCCTATCCGCAGCCGGCTCAGCCGGGCGCGAATGGCGGCGCGGCGAAGTAGCCGAGCCTGGGGCGGCTCCACTGCCGCCCCTTCCGCCCGATCAGCGGGTCGGTATCGGCGTCGGCCCGCGGTAATCGTAGAAGCCGCGCTTCGCCTTCCGGCCGAGCCAGCCGGCCTCGACATATTTCACGAGGAGCGGGCAGGGGCGGTATTTCGAATCCGCCAGCCCCTCGTAGAGAACCTGCATCACCGACAGGCAGGTATCGAGGCCGATGAAGTCGGCGAGCTGGAGCGGACCCATCGGATGGTTCGCGCCGAGCTTCATCGCGGTGTCGATCGACTCCACCGAACCGACGCCCTCGTAGAGCGTGTAGATCGCCTCGTTGATCATCGGCAGCAGGATGCGGTTGACGATGAAGGCCGGAAAATCCTCCGACATCGTCGAGGTCTTGCCGAGCTTGGCGATGAACGCCTTGGCCGCCTCGTAGGTCGTATCCTCGGTGGCGATGCCGCGGATCAGCTCGACGAGCTGCATCACCGGCACCGGGTTCATGAAGTGGATGCCGATGAACTTCTCCGGCCGGTCCGTCGCCGCGGCCAAACGGGTGATCGAGATCGATGACGTGTTGGTGGCGACCAGCGCCTCCGGCTTAAGCGACGCGCACAGAGTCGAGAAGATCTCCCGCTTCGTGGCCTCGTTCTCCGTCGCGGCCTCGATGACGAGGTCGCAGGTGCCGAGTGCGTCGAAGTCCCGAGCCGGGCTGATCCGCGCCCGCGCCTCACGGCTGCCCTCATCGGACAGGCTGCCCTTGGAGACCAGCCGGTTGAGATTGCTCTCGATCAGACCCAGCCCGTTCTCCAGGCGGCCCGGATCGCGGTCGTTCAGCAGGACGTCCAGACCGGCCGCGGCGCAGACCTGCGCGATGCCGCTGCCCATCTGGCCCGCACCGATGATCCCGACCCGCTTGATCTCCATGTCCATCTGTCGACCTGTGCCCCTGATACCGATGCCCGGCCGCCCGACCCGACGGATTGTGCCTGACGGCGGCACGCCGTATCGCCGTCGCCGCCTTCTAGACCAATCACCGGCACGGAAGGAACCCGCGAGGCCTGACCTTGCGAAAGGGCCGGCTTCGCCTGCGCCCGGATGTTCCCGGCCGTTACTGGCCCTTCGCCTTGCCGATCTCCGATTGCAGTTCCGGAACGACCTGGAACAGGTCGCCGACGAGGCCGTAATCGGCGACCTGGAAGATCGGAGCGTCCTCGTCCTTGTTGATGGCGACGATGACCTTCGAGTCCTTCATGCCGGCGAGATGCTGGATCGCGCCGGAGATGCCCACCGCCACGTAGAGATCGGGCGCCACGACCTTGCCGGTCTGACCGACCTGCCAGTCGTTCGGCGCGTAGCCCGCATCCACCGCAGCCCGCGAAGCGCCCACCGCCGCGCCGAGGCTGTCGGCCAGCGGCTCGATCAGCTCGTGGAACTTGTCCGAGGAGCCCAGCGAGCGCCCGCCCGACACGATGATCCGCGCCGAGGCCAGTTCCGGACGGTCGGACTTGGCGATCTCCTCGCCCTTGAAGGTCGAACCGGCCGCAGCGGGCGCGGAGGCGGCAACCGGCTCGACCGGGGCCGCGGACCCACCCTCGCCGGCCGCCTTGAAGGCCGCCGTGCGCACCGTGATCACCCGCTTGGCCGCGGGCGTCTGAACCGTCTGGATCGCGTTGCCGGCGTAGATCGGCCGCTCGAACGTGTCGGGCCCGACGACCTTGATGATGTCCGAGACCTGCGCCACGTCGAGCAGGGCGGCCACCCGCGGCAGCACGTTCTTGCCCGTGGTCGAGGCGGACGCGATGATCGTGTCGTAGGGTTCGGCGATCGACGCGATCAGCGCCCCGACCGGTTCGGCGAGATCGTGGTCATAGGCCGCGTCCTCGGCGACCAGCACCTTCTCGACACCGTCGAGCTTCGCGGCCAGATCCGCCACCGCCTTCGATCCCGAGCCGAGTACGAGGGCGTGGATCGGCGCGCCGATCTCCTTGGCGGCGGTCAGCGCCTTGAGCGTCCCGTCCTTGATCTGGCCGTTGCCGTGCTCGACGAAGAGAAGTGTCGTCATGGTCGTCTCGAATCCCCGGAATTGATGACGCGAGGCTCGACCCGGTGCGGGGAGCCTCGCCTGCCGATCAGATGACGCCGGCCTCGACCTTGAGCTTCTGGACGAGCTCGGCCGCCGAGCCGACCTTCACGCCCGCCGAGCGCCCCGGCGGCTCGGCGGTCTTGAGCACCTTGAGCCTCGGGGTGACGTCGACGCTGAGCGCGTCGGGGGCCAGTTCCTCGAGCGGCTTCTTCTTCGCCTTCATGATGTTGGGCAGGCTGGCGTAGCGCGGCTCGTTCAGACGCAGATCCGTGGTGACGATCGCCGGGAGATTCAGGCTTACCGTCTGCAGGCCGCCATCGACCTCGCGGGTCACGTCGAGGCTGCCCTCGCCGGCCTCGATCTTGTAGGCGAAGGTCCCCTGCGGCCAGCCGAGCAGAGCGCCGAGCATCTGGCCGGTCTGGTTCGAGTCGTCGTCGATCGCCTGCTTGCCGAGGATGACGAGCTGCGGGCTCTCCTTCTCGACCACGGCCTTGAGGAGCTTGGCGACCGCCAGCGGCTCGCAATTCACGTCGGTCTTCACGAGGATCGCCCGGTCGGCCCCCATGGCCAGCGCGGTGCGCAGCGTCTCCTGCGCCTGCTGCGGGCCGATCGAGACGGCGACGATCTCGGTGACCTTGCCCTTTTCCTTCAGGCGGATCGCCTCCTCGACGGCGATCTCGTCGAAGGGGTTCATCGACATCTTGACGTTGGCGAGTTCGACCCCGGAGCCGTCGGCCTTTACGCGGATCTTGACGTTGTAGTCCACAACCCGCTTGACGGGCACCAGCACCTTCATGGCGGTCACGATCCTTCCCCGCAGGATTCTTGTCGTCGTGCAGGCCGTTCTCGCGGGCACCACCGAGGCGCCGTCGCGGAGGCGTGCAGGGCGGCCGGACCGTAGCGGCCACATTTCCGCCTTGTCAACGCGGCGCGGTGGAGGTTGCGGGAAAAGCGGGGCGGTGCGTCAGCGGTTCGCGCCGGGCACCCAGAGCACGTCGTCGGCGCCGTCGCCATTGGCGGCCCGGCTCGCGACGAACAGGAAGTCCGACAGGCGGTTCAGATACCGCAACGCTTCGGGCGAGACGATCTCGTTCTCGTGAGCGGCGAGGCTCACCGCCAGACGCTCGGCGCGGCGGCATACGGTCCGGGCGAGGTGCAGGGCCGCCGCCGCCGCGGAGCCGCCGGGCAGCACGAAGGATTTGAGAGGCGGGATCGGGGCGTTCAGCGCGTCGATGTCGCGCTCAAGCCGCTCCACCTGGCGCGCGACGATCCGCAGCGGCTCGTAGGGGAGGGGATCCGGACTCGGCGGCGTCGCGAGGTCGGCGCCGAGGTCGAAGAGATCGTTCTGGATCGCCCCGAGCATGTCGTCGAGCGTCCCCGTCGTATGCACACGGACGAGGCCGATGCAGGCGTTGGTCTCGTCGACTGTGCCGTAGGTCTCGACCCGGAGATCCGCCTTGGAGCGGCGCTGGCCGTCTGCCAGGGCGGTCGTGCCGTTATCGCCGGTGCGCGTGTAGATCTTGTTGAGTTTGACCACGCGGCGGGATGCCTCAGAACGTGTAGCCGATCTTGCCGCCGAAATTGGTTAACCCGCGATTGTTCGCGCAGAGGCCCGCATTCGACATATGCTCGATGGTGGCCATGATGCTCCAATGCTCCGTCAGACGAAAGCCCAGGGCGGCGGCTTCGCGGAACATCGGCGAACATCCGAGCGTGTTGAAGCCGTAGGGCGTCTCGGCCTTGGGACCGGTGTAGCCGTTATGGGCGACGCCGCCGAAGAACCCGTCGAGGAACACGCGGCGGTTGAAGGTCTCTGGGAAGACCTCCAGGGTCCAGGTCGCGCCGAGATAGGCGTAGCTGGTCCGGCCGCCGGTGTTGTAGCTGCCGCCCACCGTGGGCCGCGGCACGAAGGCCTGCCAGAAGGGATCGGCGCTGATGACCGGCTTGGCGAACAGGATCTCGCCGTTCACGTTCGCCTTGCTGAAGCCCGGGAGCTTGCCCTCGGCGCTGCCGGGGTCCTGAACCGAGCCGCCGATCCGCACCTCCGAGACGATGCTCAGCGGCTGGACCGGCGCCGCGTAGGCAGCGGGTGGCGGCGGCAGGTCCGCAGCCGAGACCGGCAGGATCGCCGCCAGGGAGATCAGGCCTACGAGACAGGTGCGGGAAGGGGCAGTCATAAGGCCTCGGCCGGAGCGGCTTGGCAGTTCGGTTCTGCCGAGCGTAGCACGGTGCCGTTCCGCTCCAGTCGGCAATTCATCCGCCCGCCCCGCGAAAAGGGTGAGGTGCGGCGGTCCGGTCACACCTTCGGTTTCAGGCTCAGGCCGAGCGCCACCAGACCACGCCCATGATGATCACGATGGCCACGAATTGCAGCAGGACCCGCAGGCGCATCAATTTCTGCGAGAGATTCGCGCTCCCGCCGCGCATCATGTTGGCCAGCCCGAAGAGCAGCACGAGGGCCACGGCCAGGCAGGCCAGGAGGACGAGGGTGTTGGACGACATGACTACGACGATCCGGGCGTGATGGGGACCGGCGGCTGATTCCCATCACGGGTTGAGGTGGAAGGGGTTCAGTTGCGGCGGAGCAGGCGCTCGAAATAGTCGAGCTCCTCGCGGGGCCGGGTCGGGTCGCCGAGTTTGCGGCGCAGTTCCTCCATGATGCGCCGGGCGCGCTGAACGGCGGATTCGTCAGCCGTCGGCACGCGGACCCGTCCGTCGCTCATGTCGCGGCCGCGGGTCGGGCGGCCGAGCGGGTCGTCGTCCCGGGCGCCGGCCTGACCCTGCTGCCCCGGCTGCTGCCCGCCCTCCTGCTGGCCCTCGCCCTGGCCTTCGGCCATCTCCTGCATCTGCTGCGCCATGCCCTCGGCGCCCTTCTTGAGACCCTCGAGGGCGCGGCCCTGCGCGTCGACCGCCTCGTCGGAATCGCCGTCCTTCAGGGCGTTCTCGGCCTCACGCATGGCGTTCTCGGCATCGGACAGGCCCTGCTCGCCGCGCATGCCGTTCTCCTTCATGCGCTGCTCCAGCTCTTCCAGCCGCTGCCGCAGCGCCTGCTGGCGCTCGCCGACATTGCCCTGCTGTCCTTGGCCCTGCTGTCCTTGGCCCTGCTGTCCTTGGCCCTGCTGGCTCTGACCCTGTTGCCCCTGCAGGCCCTGCTGCTTCTGGCCCTGCTGGCCGCGCTGGCCCTGTTGCTGCTGGCCGCGGTTGGGCGGGCGCTGGCTACCGCTCGGCTCCTGCCCGTCCTTGAAGGTCTGATCGCGCAGGCCCTGCTGCTCGCGCGTCATCGCATCGAGATCGCGCATCTGCTTCTGCATCTCGCGGGAGGCCTGATCCGAGCGGCTGCCACGCTCGGCAGTCTGGAGGTTCTCCAGGATGTTGCGCAGCTGCTCCATCAGGCGCTGTGCCTCGGCCGTGTCGCCGCGCTTCATCGCCTCGGCCATGTCCTGGATCATCTTGTCGAGATCCTCGGGCGTGACGGTCTTGGATTGCTGGCTGTTCTGCTGGCGCGCCCCGGTTTTGTTCGGGTCGCGACCCTGCTTCTGCGCCATCTCGGACAGGAACTTGTCGAGCGCCTGCTTCAGGTCCTGGGTGAGGCGCTTGATCTCGTCATCGGGCGCGTTGCGCTCGATCGCCTCCTTCAGCCGGTCCTGCGCTTGCCGCAGTTGCTTCTCGGCGTCCGAGAGATCGCCGTCCTCGATCTTCAGCGCCATCTCCCAGAGCAGGTCGGCGACGTCCACGAGGTCTGAATCCGACCGGGCGCGGCGCAGGCGCTCCGTGGCCGTGCGCAGCCCGAGGAAGATCGCCGGCTGCGGCGTGAACATGTCGGGGGCGACCAGCAGGGCATCGAGCGCGGACTGGACCCAGGGACGATCCGTATCGGGCGCGGTCACGAGCCGGCGCCGATCCTCCGCCAGCGCGCGCGCCAGCGGGTCACGGAATGGACGCGCCGGCAACGTGATCTCGGTTTCCGGCGTATGGCCTTCCTGCCCCGCCTCGTCCTTGACGACGATCTGGTAGCGCACGCGCGCGCCCGACCACGGATTGTCGGTGAGGTCGACCAGCGTCTTGGTATCGGTGTCGCCGGAGGCATCGCCGGGGAGGGCGAGGCTGATATGCGGAATCGGAACGAGCGCGCGGCCGGGCTTGACCGGCACGATCGCCGCCTCGGCCGAGCTGATCCCGTAATCGTCCTTGGCGCGATAGGTCAGATTGAAGGTCCCGCGCCCGTTCACTTCGGGGCCGCCGATTGCGGTCACCTCCGGCGGCCGATCGGGGATCGCGTCCACGGTCAGGCGCTGCCGGCCGGCCGGCGTGACGATCGTCAGTTCCGCATTGCCGGCGATCCGGTAGCGCTCCTCGCGGAGATCCGGGCGCGGCTCCTGGCCGGGGACGGGGACCAGCCTCGCATTCGGCGTCAGGGTGGTGTCGGCCGCGGCCTTGCCCTGGCCGGCGATGCGCACGATCAATTGGGCGTTGACCGGCGCCCGCAGGTGCTGGTCGCGGCCGTCCATGGCGATCAGCAATGGCGGCAGCCGCGTGTAGAGCGGCGGATCGATCCAGCCGTCGACGCGGAAGTTCGGGCCGGGCATCGCCGCCTCGTGCCAATCGAAGGCGGCGCCGATCCGGTCGCGCCATTCGGGGCCGGCCGCGAACAGGCTGGCGGCTGCCGCGACGATCAGGCCTGCGCGGAGTGCGAAGGGATCACGCCGCACCATGCCGGGCCGGGGGAGTCCGACCCGGAGATTTGCAACATCCCGCGCCGCGCGGCGCTGGTGAAGATCCCAAAGGGCACGGCTGCCCGCATCGGCGGCGCCTACGGCGAGGGTGTCCTGCGCGGCCGAGGCCGGCCCGTGACGCAGGGCGGGCTCGCGCACAGCCGCCTCCCGGTCCAGGCGGGTCAGGGCCGCGCGTCGCCCGATCCGCCTGAGGTGGACGAGGGGCAGGAGCGCGGCGACCAGCAGACCGGCCAGGATGACCAGTCCGACCTGACGCCAGAATGGCGACAGGTCGAGCCAGAGACCCGACCAGGACAGGATGAGGAAGAGCAGAATGACGGCGAGGCCGCGCCAGAGGACCGGCCAGAGCTGCTCCCACAGGGCCGCGACGCGCGCCTGGGCGACCAGCCGGTCGAGCCGTGCGAACGCCGTCGCGGGTCGCGGCGTCGCGCCGGTCGTGGTGCCCTTGCCTTCGGAGCCGTTCCTGCCGATCACGCCGATCGTTCCGCCTCGCGCCCGTGGCACCGGAGGTAAACCCGGCACCGATGGTTCAAGGCTATCATGGTGGGCCGCGGCGGTCGGCGGGTCAAATCGGCGCGACGATCCGGTTTCCGCTTCGGCGGAGAGCGCGCTTAGTTGTGCGCCTGGATGAAGTTGCGCACCTGCGGGTAGATCTGGCTTTCCCAGCGCCGCCCCGCGAAGACGCCGTAATGGCCTACGCCCGGCTGGAGATGGTGGGTCCGCATGTAGGGGGCGAGGCCCGTGCAGAGGTCGTGGGCCGCCATGGTCTGGCCGACGGCACAGATGTCATCCCGCTCGCCCTCGACGGTCATCAGGGCCGTCCGGCGGATGGATCGCAGGTCGATCGGCTCGCCGCGATAGGTCACCGCGTTGCGCGCCAGGGCATGATCCTGGAACACGGTCCTCACGGTTTCGAGGTAGAACTCGGCCGCGAGGTCGAGGACGGCGAAATACTCGTCGTAGAAGGTCTCGATCGCCTCGGCCTTGGCCTGCTCGCCGTTGGCCATGTGCCAGAACAGGTCGGCATGGCCCTGGACGTGCCGCTTGGCGTTCATCGACATGAAGGCCGTGACCTGCACGAAGCCCGGATAGACCCGGCGGCCGGCGCCCCTGTGCCGGTTCGGGACCGTCGCGATCAGGTTCTGCTCGAACCACGTGATCGGCTTGGAATTCGCGAGTTCGTTCACGCTGGTGGGGTTGATCCGGCAATCCACCGGCCCGGCCATCAGGGTCATGCTGCGCGGGGCCGCCGCGTCCCTGGCCTGCGCCATCGCGGCGGCGGCCACGAGGGCCTGCACCGCCGGCTGGCAGACCGCGACCATGTGGGCGCCTTCGCCGATCGTCTGCAGGAAATGGACGAGGTGACCGACGTAATCGTCGAAGCCGAATTGCCCCTCCGACAGCGGCACGTCCCGGGCATTGTGCCAGTCGGTGATGTAGACGTCGTGGTCCGGCAGCATGGTGCGCACGGTCGCCCGCAGCAGCGTGGCGAAATGGCCGGACATCGGCGCGACCATCAGCACCTTGGGCTGCTCAGTCTGGATGTCCTTCTTGAAGTGCAGCAGGGTCGCGAACGGGGTGACCACCACCGGCTCCTCGGAGACCGGCACACTCCTGTTGCCCACGTCGATGGCGTCGATGCCGAAGGGCGGCCGCGCGAAGGTCAGGCCGGTGCGCATCATCATCCGGGCGCCCGCCGACATCCAGGTGATCGGCTCGCCCAGTCCGGTCCAGGGCGACCACACATCGTTGAGGACCTGTCCCCACGCCCGGGTCTGGGCGGCGATGTCGGTCTGCAGATCGAACGCGTCGTACAGCATCAGCAGGCACTCGCGGAGCCCCGCCCGGCACGCGGGCTAACAGGCGACAATGGAGGCGGATGCCAGGCTAGAATTGCATCAGCGTGGCCATCTAGGATGGTCGCGCCCCCCAGGGCCGGCAACTGTCCGAACGGCGAAAGCCGTCAAGAAGACTACCGACGTGACTTTGATGCATCATGCGGGCCATGCCGGATCCCGTCCGGCGGATGGATGGTCGTGTATGAAGGCCGCCGGACCAAGCCGAGCCGCTGCGGCGGACTCGGACAGAGCTGACCGGTCAGGATGCACGGTGGACCGCGACGCCGTTCTCGGTGCGCCGATGCTCGCAGGCGATCTTGAGATACCGGTCGCCTCCCCCGGGCAGACCGGCCTGCGCCGCCATGGTCTGGGCGTGCATCAGGCACTCCATCGGGGTGTGCGCCGGCGCGATGATGACATCGAGGGCGGTATCGCGGGAGCAATCCTGCGCCAGCAATGTCCCGGCACAGACCAGGGCAACGGACAGCAATTCCGGCATGACGGACCTCGGCTTCGAGTGATCGAAAGGTCCGCGGGGTGCTCTGGCGTGCGAGCCACCGCGTTGTCGTTGCCTGGGCGCGTCCTCAAGATGTTGATCGGCCGAGGCACGTCTCGTGCCAGTTGTGGGAGGAGCGGTCGCGGCCTGGAGATCAGTCCCGCGCCGGGAGCCAGCGCGTCTCCGGCTCGCTGGTCGGCAGCAGGGCCGCGACCGCGTCGAGGTCGACGACGTAATGATCGGTGAGCAACCGCCACATTTTGTCGGGTGAGTCCGCCTTCGGCCTGAAGCCTTCCAGGGCGCGCGCCACAAGCGCCTGGTTGAGCAGCTTCGGGCGCCGCAGCAATGGATCGGCGTTCAGCATCGACGGCAACTCCTTCCCGCTGGGGGTGATCGTCTGCCTTTTTGGTTAATGGCAGGTTACCGTGAGGACTGATCTCTTGCCCTCTTCTTGCGGCAGGCCCCGGTCACTGCTGATGTGGACGGCCCATGGTGCCGAGCCGGTCTCCGGCTGCTCTTTGCGGATCTCGGCAATCCTTACGCACCACGGTGCCGGACGTCGGCGAGACACCGGAGGCGCGCGATGCCGCTCCGGTTCACAAGCCCCCACCCATCCCTTATCAGGCTGGCGGATCGAGGCCGGGCTGGCGTGATGGCGCGTCGCAACGGGCCGGCGCCGCTTTCCGCCGATCGTGCGAACGGAACATCATGGACGCCACACCAGACGCGATCGACTCGGCGCAACGGCCGACAGCTCGCCTCGTGCTCGCCTCGGCCTCACCGCGCCGGCTCGCGCTGCTCCAGCAGATCGGCATCGAGCCGGACGCCCTTCTGCCGGCCGAGATCGACGAGACGCCGCGCAAGGCCGAGCCGCCGCGCGACCTCGCCCGCCGTCTGGCGCGTACGAAGCTCGCCACCGCCGAGGCGGCCCTCCACCTGGGCGACAAGACCGCGCCGACCTGGCTCCTGTCGGCCGATACGGTCGTCGCGGTGGGACGGCGCGTGCTGCCCAAGGCCGAGGTTCCGGACGAGGCGGCGGATTGCCTGCGGCTCCTGTCGGGTCGCCAGCACCGCGTCTACACGGCGGTCTGCCTGCTCTCGCCGCGGGGGCGGCGCGAGCGGATCGTCGAGACGCGGGTCCGGTTCAAGCGTCTCTCGGGTCGGGACATCCAGGGCTACGTCGCCTCGGGCGAGTGGCGGGGGAAGGCCGGCGGCTACGCGATCCAGGGACTGGCCGGCGCCTTCGTCGTCAAGCTGGTCGGATCCTACAGTTCGGTGGTCGGGCTTCCGCTCTACGAAACCCAGAACCTCCTCGACGGCGAGGGCTATCCGGTCCGCGCCGGATGGGGTGGGCTCGCATGAGCCGGGAGCGCCGCCCGCCCTGCCCGATCTGCCGCCGTCCGTCCGTGCCGGACTTTCGGCCTTTCTGCTCGCAGCGCTGCGCCGACGTCGATCTCGGCCGCTGGCTGAACGAGCGTTACGCGATCCCCGAAGAGATCGATTCCGACGAGCCGCCGCCGGAGCCGGATCCGGAGCGCTGAACTTTTCCGGCCTTTCCGTCACGTCGATGTCACGGCAAGGCTGGACAGGCCGCGAAGCACTGACTATACCCCGCGGCATCCGAGGCCGACAGCGCCGCGGACGACGCCCAGGTAGCTCAGTTGGTAGAGCATGCGACTGAAAATCGCAGTGTCGGTGGTTCGATTCCGCCCCTGGGCACCATCGTTTCGCTGAGGCGAAGCGGGCTTTTCCAATCGCGCTGTCCCGCATTCAGCTGATCTCAACGCCCCTCGCCTCCAACATCGCGGCCGTGCGGTCGACGCTCGCTTGCGTCCGGTGCGGGTCCGTGGCCGATACGTCCACACGCATCGCGGGGTCCGAGCGATCCGGGGCGAAATTCTTCGTGCGCACGATCGGCAGCAGACCGGCGCCGAGACGCCGCAGACGAGCGGCGACGCGTGAACGAGCGCCTACCGACGCAGATGCAGATAGGTCGGGTCGAACTCCGCCGCGGAGACGAGCCCGTCCCAATCGAGCACGGTCAAACGACGGCTGCGCAGCGCGATCAACCCGGCGGCCTTCAGGTCGCGGATCGTGCGATTGACGTGAACCGGCGTGATGCCGAGGGCGTCGGCCAACTCCGGCTGGGTCATGGGCAACTCACAACTCAACTCCGGCGCGAGCCCGACGGCGCCGAGGCGCATGACCAGCTCGCAGAAGAGATGGGCCATCCGCGCGTAGGCCTCACGGCGCCCGGTGTTCAGCATCCATTCCCGCACCACGGCGGCGTCGATGAGCGTCGCCCGCCAGAACACTTCGCTGAGTCGCGGCTGTGCGCGGAGGAGCGCGCGCACCGCATCATGCTGCACGAAGCCGACGCGGCACGGGCTCACCGTCGCGATGCTGATATCGAGGGTTTGCAGGTGCAGACTCTGGAAATCGGGCACGTCGCCGGGGACGTGATAGCTCATGACCTGCCGTTTGCCGGCCCGGGTCGTCTTGTAGGTGCTGGCGATGCCCGAGATGAGCGTGAAGCTCCGGCCCGGACGGTCGCCCTCGCGCACGATGTCCTGATAGGCCTCGATCTGGGCGAGTTGCATCGGGAGGGCTTCGAGCGCAGCGCGTTCCGCGTCGGAGAGTTCGAACAGCGCGACGCTCTCGATCTTGCGCAGGAACGGATGGCGGTTCGCGTGCTGGCTTGGTGTGTTCATCCCACCTCGATCGACGCTAGGCAGACACCACACGGGATGCCGGGGTCCGACCGACGCGTGATAACCTTCTGCTCTCGGGATACCAATCGACGAGCCCGGGACGCGAAGATAGGGGCCGGGTCCGATATTTCGATCGCGTTGGCGAATGCTTCACAGTCTGGACGGTATCGGACCGGCCGAACGAATGCGTCACTCCCGCTGCGGGACAGCCACGTGGTGATGGGGCTGGAAATCTCCGCCTTGTCCGCGCACACAGGCGCCGCGGCGGCATCGCCGCTCTGTCTGACGGAACGCTCGGATGAACACGGCTGATCTCGCCCCCCACGCGCATCAGATCCTGAGCGAGGCGACGCTGCCCGGACTGCCGAACCATTATCGCGGCAAGGTCCGGGACAATTACGACCTCTCGGACGGCCGGCGCATCTTGATCACGACCGACCGGATCAGCGCCTTCGACCGGGCGCTCGCCGCGATTCCGTTCAAGGGGCAGGTGCTGACGCAGACCGCGCGGTTCTGGTTCGAGCGGACGGGTGACATCTGCCCGAACCACGTCCTGGCTTACCCCGATCCCAATGTCGTCGTCGGACAGCGCCTGGAGATCCTGCCCGTGGAGGTCGTGGTCCGCGGCTACCTCGCCGGCACGACCTCGACCTCCGTGCTGACCCGGTACCGCGCCGGCGAGCGGGAGATGTACGGCCATCGCTTTCCCGACGGCATGCGCCCGAACGAGCGCCTGCCGGCTCCCATCATCACGCCGACCACGAAAGCCTTCGATGGCGGCCACGACGAGCCCCTGACCGAGGCCGAGATTCTCGGCCGCGGCCTTTTGACGGAACAGCAGTGGCGCACCGTCTCGGAGGCGGCCCTGGCGCTGTTCGCCCGCGGGCAGGATCTGGCGGCCGAGCGTGGGCTGATCCTGGCGGACACGAAGTACGAGTTCGGCACGGATCGCGAGGGCAGGATCGTCCTCGCGGATGAGATCCACACCCCGGACAGCAGCCGCTACTGGTTCGCGCAGAGCTATCCCGACCGCTTCGCCGCGGGGGCGGCGCCCGAGAGCTTCGACAAGGATTTCGTGCGCAATTGGGTCGTGGCCCGCTGCGATCCCTATCGGGATCCGATCCCGGAGATCCCCGCGGACGTCATCCTTGAGACGGCTGCGGTCTACATCACGGCCTACGAGACGATCACCGGCGCGCGGTTCGCGCTGCCGGATCCGGCCGAGTTGCCGTTCGATCGCGTGCGCCGCAACATCGAGGCCTATCTGGCCGCCAACCCGGATCGTTGAAGGGCGGCGCGTGGCGCGCCGCCCCATACGGATTGCGACGGTTCAGGCCGCGGCCGCCATCGGGGCCGGGGAGGGCGCGTCCATCGCCCGCAGGTAGACGTCGAGCAGCGTCTCGTGCTCGTCGCGCTCGTCCTTGTCCTGCTTGCGGATCTTCAGGATCTCCTTGAGGATCTTGACGTCCAGGCCCTCGCCCTTGGCCTCGGCGAAGACCTCCTTCTTGGCTTCCATCAAATCCTTGATCTCTTCCTCGAGCCGTTCCACGCGCTCGATGATCGAGCGGATCCGGTCGCCGGCGACGCCCACGGTGTCGGTCATATCGGTCATGCAATCCCTCGTCGGATGACGGGGGCATCCTCGCCGGCACAGGGTAAGCGGCAGGTTAAGGGCGGTCCTCATGGCCGCCCCTACCCCCCGGCGGCGCTCAGGCGTGGGCGAAGCGCGCCTTCTTACCCAGCGCCTCCTCGACGGTCCCGGCACCGTCGAGATAGCCGTGGACCTTCGGGTTCGGCATGATCAGGGAGGCCACGAAGGCGATCGCCATCAGCACGGTCACGTACCAGAAGAACGTGCTCTCCATGCCGTTATCCTTGAACCACAGGGCGACGAACTCGGCGGTGCCGCCGAAGGTCGCGTTGGCCACCGCGTAGGACAGGCCGACGCCGAGCGCCCGCACGTTGGTCGGGAACAGCTCCGCCTTCACGATGCCGCTGATGCCCGTGTAGAACGACACCACGGCGAGCCCGAGCGTGATCAGCGCGAAGGCGAGATACGGGTCCTTGTTGGTGCCGAGCGCGGTCATCAGCGGCACCACCATGAGCGTGCCGAGGCCGCTGTAGAGCAGCATGTTGGCCTTGCGGCCGATCTTGTCGGACAGGGCGCCGAAGATCGGCTGGATCGCCATGTAGACGAACAGCACCACGGTCATGACCTGCGAGGCCGCAGTCTTCGGCATCCCGGCGGTGTTGACCAGATACTTCTGCATGTAGGTCGTGAAGGTGTAGAAGCTCAGGGAGCCGCCGGCCGTGTAGGCGACGACCACGAGGAACGCCCGCCAGTGCTTGAACAGCTCGGCGAAGGTGCCGGCCGTCTCCCTGTCGCTGCTGTCCTTGGTCTCGGCGAGCGAACGCCGCAGATAGAGCGCCACGAGGGCGAGGCCGGCGCCGATGAAGAACGGGATGCGCCAGCCCCAGGCTGTCAATTCGGGGCCGGTCATGACGGTCTGGAGGAGCACGAGGACCAGCGAGGCGAGGAGCTGCCCGCCGATCAGCGTGACATACTGGAACGAGGCGAAGAAGCCGCGTTTTCCCTTGATCGCGACCTCGCTCATATAGGTCGCCGAGGTGCCGTATTCGCCGCCGACCGAGAGGCCCTGCAGCATGCGGGCGAGGAGCAGCAGCACCGGCGCCAGGGTCCCGACCTGCGCGTAGATCGGCAGGATGCCGATCAGCAGCGAGCCGAAGCACATCATCAGCACGGAGACGACCATCGAGGTCCGCCGCCCGACCCGGTCGGCGATGCGCCCGAACAGCCAGCCGCCGATCGGGCGCATGAAGAATCCGACCGCGAAGATACCGGCGGTCTGAAGCAACTGGCTAGTCGAGTCGCCCTTGGGGAAGAAGGCCGGCGCGAAATAGAGCGCGAAGAACGCGTAGCAGTAGAAGTCGTACCACTCGACGAGATTGCCCGAGGACGAGCCGACGATCGCCCAGATGCGCCGCTTCCGGTCCGCAGCGTCGTCGTGGGTGCCCGGTGCGATGCCGATCGTATCGTTCCGCGAGGCGGACATGGCGTCTCCGTCGATCACTTATCGGGACGGCGATGGCCGGCCTCTTCTTCGTGCCCTGCGACGTTACAGGTGATGATCGTGATCGCAAGTCCGTGATGAGCCTTTCCGCGGGACGCCCGGGCGCCTGTCAGGCGCGACGTCACGGCCGAGGCCCGCACGGAACGGTTTGCCCCGGGGGTCCGTTGCGGCCCGGCGCGGGCGTCGACGGCGCTCCGATATCGCCAGGAGGAGAGGCCATGAAGCGGATTCTGAGGGACACGGTCGCGGCGGTCATCGTCGTCGCCGGAGCGGCGACCGCCTTCGCGCAAGGCGCTCCAGGCGGGCCCGGCGGTGGCGCGGGCGGCGCTGGTGGGGCGGGAGCGGGTCCCGCGGCCGGACCGGGCGGCGGGGCTGGCCCGGGCGCTGGCGGCGGCGGCATGCGGGGCGGTGCCGGCGCTCCGGAGGGCGGTGCGATGCGGGGACCCGGCGGTGAGGGCGGCGCGCGCGGTGCGGAGCCGGGTGGTCCCGGGGGACGTGGCGCCGAAGGGCCGGGCCGGGCCGGCGGCGGCGAGCGCGGTGGTCCGGCCGAGCGGGGCGCACCGGGGGCCAACCCCGCTCCAGGCGAGCGCGGTGCGCGCGAGTCCGGCCCGGGGGGCGAGCGCGGCAATCGCGATGCCGCAGGGCCGAACCAGGGCGCACGGGGGCCTGCTGGGGATCACGGCGGCCGCGCCGGTGCCCGGGACCGCGGTTCCGTTCGTGGTGCGGTAGGGCGGCTCGATACCCGGCAGCGCACCGAGTTCCGGTCCTCGATCACCCGACTCGGCGTCTCGCCGCTCAGGGATGTCGCCTTCGGCCTCGCGGTCGGCACCGCGATTCCGCGTTCGGTGTCCCTCCACCGGTTGCCGCCGGCGATCATCGAGCTCGTGCCGGAATACGAAGGCTACGACTTCATCCTGGTGCGCGACGACATCGTCATCATCGATCCCGATACCTACGAGATCGTCGATGTGATCCCCGCCTGATCCGCGTCGTCCTCGTGCCGAACGCGCGGCAGCGCGGATTTCTCGCGCGTTCGGCCGATTTGCGAAAAGAAAACGAAAGGAAAACGTCGTAAACCCGCAGCGGCCTGGATCCGGACATGTCCGGATCCAGCCATGAAAGGCGCCGCTGATAAGAAAAACCTCTGTTCTATTGAATGATCTGTCTGGATTTACAATCAAAACAAACGCCACGGACCGTGAATTTCAGATGCGAATAGGAGCTCTTCAAGCGTCGCCTCCGTTTGGAGAGTGGTATGTCGAGTGTGAAGTCTGGTCTTAGCGCATCCGCATGGCTCACGCGCTTGCGCCTCGGGATAGCGGGTCGCGCAACGCTCCTGACTCTCGCGATCGCGTTCACCGCCTTTCTCGCATGCTCCATCTACATCCACACGTCGCAGACCGCGCTGCTGCGGACGGAGATCCAGACCAGCATGTCGAGCCTGAGCGGTGCCGCCGCGCGGAGCATCGGCAACTGGCTGCGTGGGAAGCTGGATCTCATGCAGCTGGCGGCGGAGGAGATCGCCGGCACCGGGGTCGGGCCTGAGGCGGACCGCGTGCTCGACGCGCCGATCGTCCGCCAGGGGTTCTACGTCAGCTATCTCGGGCGCACCGACGGGTTCTACACGAAGATGCCCAAGGCGCCGATTCCGCCGGGCTACGATCCGCGCCAGCGGCCGTGGTTCAAAGAGGTCGCGGCGACGACGGGCACGATCCTGACCGAACCCTACAAGTCCGCCAGCCGGGGCAGCATGGTCCTGACAGCGGCCGCACCGGTCGCGGATGCGCAGCACAACCTGGTCGGCGTGGCGGCCGGCGATTTCGACGTCGCGGCCCTGGCCCGGATGATCGCCGAGGTGGTGCCCGGCGGCCATGGCTATGCCTATCTCGTGTCCGGCGGCGGCAAGATCCTGATCCATCCCAAAGCGGAATTGATCGGCAAACCCCTCACGGATCTGATCGGCGGTCCGAAGCCCGAGATTGCCGCCGGCCACGAAATCGAGACCCGCGAGGCTGGCCGCGCCACCCTGACGGTGTTCGCCCGGGTCCCCGACCTGCCGTCCAATCTCGACTGGTACGTCGCGCTCTCCTTCGATCAAGCGGCGGCGGTCGCGCCGATCGACCACCTCACGCGGAATATGGCGGTCGCGACCGTCATCATGCTGCTGGCGCTGGCGGTCGCGGTGGGACGGACCATGGCGACCACGGTGGCACGTCCGCTGAATCGTCTCGTCGGCGTGCTTCAGCGGATGAGTCAGGGTGAGTTGGACACCGAGATCACGGAGGCGCGCCGGCAGGACGAGATCGGCATGGTCGGGCGCGCCGTCGAAGGCATCAAGGCCCTCGTGGCGGAGAAGGCGCGCGAGCAGGCCGATATGCGCCGCCTCGCCGACGCGGCCGCCGCCGCCGAGCGCAGGCGCACGATGACCGAACTGGCCGATGGATTCGAGCGGGTCGTCGGCACCATCGTGAATTCGGTCTCGTCCGCAGCCGCCGATCTTCATGCGACCGCCGAGACGCTGACGGTTGCCGCCACGCAGGCCGCGGCGCAGTCCAGCGGCGTCGCGGCCGCCGCCGAGGAGGCGTCCGCCAATGTCCGCACCGTCGCGGCGGCGACCGAGCAACTCGGCGCGAGCGTGCAGGCGGTGGCCGGACAGGTCGCCGGCTCGTCACGCCTCGCCCGAACGGCGGTCGATGAGGCCGACGAGACCGGGCGGCGGGTGCAGGACCTCTCTGAGGCCGTGTCCAAGATCGGAGACGCGGTCGGGCTGATCTCCTCCATCGCGGCGCAGACGAACCTCCTCGCACTGAATGCCACGATCGAGGCGGCGCGCGCCGGCGAGGCGGGGCGCGGCTTCGCCGTCGTGGCCGCCGAGGTGAAGGAACTGGCCGCCCAGACCGCCCGGGCGACCGAGGAGATCACCGCCCACATCGCGCGTGTCGAGGGCTCGACCGGCGAGGCCACCCGGGCGCTCGACGGGATCGTGGGGCGCATCCGGGACATCAACGACGTGGCGAACACGATCGCCGCCGCGGTGAGCGAGCAGGATTCGGCCGCGCAGGAGATCGCCCGCAACGTCGGTCAAGCCGCGACCGGGACCGACGAGGTCACGACGAACATCGCCGGCGTCGCCGGAGCCGCGGCGCAGACCGGTCAGGCTGCGCATCGAGTCCTGGATTCCGCCACGGAACTGTCCCGGCAATCGGACCATCTCAGTGTCGAGGTCGCCCGTTTCCTTGAATCGGTCAGGGCTGCCTGACGAGGTCATTGGCGGCCGAGGCGATCAGCGATGCGCCTCGGCCGCCATGCGGATCGCAAGCGCTGCCAGCACCGTCCCCATCAGCCAGCGCTGAACGACGCTCCAGAGGGGGCGCTGGATGAAGAACCCGGCGATCGTCGCTGCCGACACGATGAAGACGGCGTTCATCACCACGCTGACGACGAGCTGGGTGCCGCAGAATATCAGCGCCTGCGCGAGCACGCTCCCGTTCTTCGGGTCGATGAACTGCGGCAGGAGCGACAGGTACAGAACTGCAATCTTCGGATTGAGCAGGTTGGTCAGCAGACCCATCACGAAGAGCTTGCGCGAGCTGTCCTTCGACAGGTCGTGGACTTGGAACGGCGATCGCCCGTTGGGCCGAACCGCCTGCCATGCGAGATACAGGAGATAGAGTGCGCCGGCGATGCGGACCCCATCGTAGGCGTAGGGGATCGCGATCAGCAGCGCCGTGAGCCCCAAGGCCGCACACACCATGTAGACGATGTGGCCCACGAGGATGCCGCCGAGCGAGATCAGGCCGGCCGTGCGCCCCTGCGCGATCGAGCGGGAGATCAGATAGACCATATTCGGTCCCGGCGTGAGGGCCATGCCCAGCGAGACCAAGGCAAAGGCCAAGTAGCTGCCCAGATCCGGCATTTCGATCCATCCCGTCACAGGTCGTCGCCAACAGAAGCGTGCGTTTCTCTGCCCGACGAATCGTCTTTCATCGAAGAGAGCAGCTTCCAGCATCGAGCTGGACTGATCGGATCCGGCTTGTCAAAGCGTTCAGCGGCCGCCGGCATGACGCGGATGCTTGCTTACCTCGGCGACCATGCCGGCTACAACGGCGCGTGAGCTTGACCGACTCACCCGCGAAGGCCGCACGCGGCCGGTTGCGGCCGGGAGTGCAGAGGATGGTCATCTCTCTGGCATGGTCCAGAAAAGCGAATGGCGAGTGGAGACTCACGCTCCGCCTCGCCATTCCTCTCTGGAGACGGCGACACCTGAGAAGGTGAATGCCAGGGATCGGCGGAAAGCCGCCGCCGATCCCACTCCCGAAGATAACGCCCCGGGCCTGGCACAGCAACGGTCGCGTCACCGTCCCCCGTCCAGAAGTTTCGAGACGACGCGGGCCGTATAGTCGACCATCGGCACGATGCGCGCGTAGTTCAGCCGCGTCGGCCCGATCACGCCGACCACGCCGACGATCTTCTGGGCCCCGTCCCGGAACGGCGCGGCGATCAGCGACGAGCCGGAGAGCGAGAACAGCTTGTTCTCGGAGCCGATGAAGATGCGCACGCCGTCGCCGCCCTCGGCCCGGGCGAGGAGGTCGATGACGTCCTTCTGGCTCTCCAGATCGTTGAACAGCAGGCGGATGCGCTCCAGATCCTCGGCCGCCCTGAGATCGTCCAGCAGATTGGCCTGCCCGCGTACGATCAGCTGGCGCGCCTCGGTGGGACCGACCGGCGTCGCCAGCCCGGCATCCACGAGGCGTTCGGTCAGGGCGTCGAGCTCCCGCTTCATCGCTTGGCGGCTGGCCTCGATCTCCGCCCGCAGGGTGCCGAGGGTCCGGCCCTGAAGCCGGGCATTCAGAAAGTTCGTTGCCTCCCGAAGGGCGCCTGCGGGCAGGCCGGGCGGCAGGTCCACGAGGCGGTTCTCGACGGAGCCGTCATCCGAGACCAGCACGACGAGCGCCCGGGCCGGATCGAGGCGCACGAACTCGATGTGCTTCAGGTTCACGTTCGCCTTGGTGGTCAGCACGACGCCGGCGCCGCGCGAGATGCCCGACAGCATGGTCGAGGCCTCGGTCAAAGCAGAATCGAAGGTGTGGCCCGAGGCGGCGGCCCGCATCTGCGCCTCGATCCGGGCCTGCTCGTCCTGGCTGACATCGCCCAGTTCCAGCATGGCGTCGACGAAGAAGCGCAGGCCGAGCTCGGTCGGCAGCCGGCCCGCGGATGTGTGCGGGGCGAAGATCAGGCCGGAATGCTCAAGATCCGCCATCACGTTGCGAATCGAGGCCGGCGACAGGGCCATCGGCAGGATCCGCGCGAGGTTGCGCGATCCGACCGGTTCGCCGGTGGTGAGGTAGCTCTCGACGATCTGCCGGAAGATCTCTCGGGCGCGCTCGTTGAGCGCGGCAAGCGCGTGCATCGTTGGGCCGTCGGGAAATCGCGGGTTCGGGTCTGTCACGCTCTGATCCTGTCGTCCGATCATGTCCAACCGCCCGGTCCGGATCAATCCGGACAACACGGCTCCTCTGCGCCGCTTGCCCGCGGAGACACGGCGGCCTAAGAGCCCGGCCCTCGACTTTCCTCACAGAAGGGGTCCGCAATGCGGCCTTCCAAGCGTGCCGCCGACGAGTTGCGGCCCGTGAGCCTGGAGCGCGCGGTCTCGCGCTACGCCGAGGGCTCGTGCCTCGTCAGCTTCGGCAACACCCGGGTGCTCTGCACTGCCTCGCTGGAGGAGCGCGGGCCCCCGTGGCTGCGCGGTTCGGGCAAGGGCTGGGTCACGGCCGAATACGCCATGCTCCCGCGTGCGACGCACGAACGCACCCGCCGCGAGATCGGTTCCGGCAAGCCGTCGGGGCGGACCCAGGAGATCCAGCGGCTGATCGGGCGCTCCCTGCGAGCCGTCACCAACCTGCCGGCGCTCGGCGAGCGGCAGGTGACGGTGGATTGCGACGTGATCCAGGCCGATGGCGGCACGCGCACCGCCGCCATCACGGGCGCCTGGGTGGCCCTGCACGATTGCTTCGGCTGGATGCGGGCGCGCTCGATCATCTCGGTCGATCCGCTGCGCGATCACGTCGCGGCCGTCTCCTGCGGCCTCTACAAGGGCACGCCGGTGCTGGACCTCGACTACGCCGAGGATTCGGCCGCCGAGACCGACGCCAATTTCGTGCTCACCGGCCGGGGCGGCATCGTGGAGGTGCAGGGCACCGCCGAGATGGAGCCGTTCTCGCAGGATCAGCTTCTCGAGTTGCTGCGCCTCGCCCGCGCCGGCACCGACCGGCTGGTCGCCCTGCAGAAGGAGGCGATCGCGTGAGCCGGCCCTTGACGGGCAAGGTGGTCATCGCCACCCACAATGCCGGCAAGCTCGCGGAGATGCGCGAGTTGCTGGCTCCGTTCGGCGTGCAGGCGGTGTCGGCCGGCGAGCTCGGCCTGCCGGAGCCGGAGGAGACCGGTACGATGTTCGCCGAGAACGCGGCGATCAAGGCTCACGCCGCCGCCGAGGCCACCGGCCTTCCCGCCTTCGCGGACGATTCCGGCCTCTGCGTCGACGCCCTCGACGGGGCGCCGGGCATTTTTTCTGCCCGCTGGGCCGGCCCGACCAAGGACTTTTCCGGCGCCATGGCGCGGATTTTCTCCGAATTGGACCGGCGCGGCGCGCAGGATCGCCGCGCGCATTTCGTCTCGGCGCTGGTGCTCGCTTGGCCCGACGGCCACACCGAGCTGTTCGAAGGCCGGGTGTTCGGTGACCTCGTCGAACCCCGCGGCTCGGCCGGCTTCGGCTACGACCCGATCTTCCGGCCGGAGGGCCACGACCGCACCTTCGGCGAGATGAGCGCGGAGGAGAAGCACGGCGTCGATTGGCAGCGCGGGCAGGGGCTCTCCCACCGGGCACGGGCCTTCGTGGAGCTGAGCCGGGCCTGCCTCGCGCCGCGCGCCTGATTGCCAAAACGGGCGGCGGCGCTCACATCCCCGGCATCATGCGAGCAACCGGCCTGGACCATCCGACCCGCGATGCGGGCTTCGGCATCTACCTGCACTGGCCGTTCTGCGCGGCGAAGTGCCCCTACTGCGACTTCAACAGTCACGTCCGCCATGCCGGCGTCGACGAGCCGCGCTTCCTCGCCGCCTTCAAGGCCGAGATCGACCATGCAGCGGGGCGGACGCCCGGCCGGACCGTCACCAGCATCTTCCTCGGGGGCGGCACCCCGTCGCTGATGCAGCCCGCCACGGTTGCGGGCCTGCTCGACGCCGTGGCGGCGCGCTGGCCCGTGGCGCCGGACGCGGAGATCACGCTTGAGGCCAATCCGTCGAGTGTCGAGGCGGCCCGCTTCCGCGGCTATCGTGCCGCCGGAATCAACCGGGTCTCGCTCGGCGTGCAGGCGCTGGACGATGCATCGCTCCGGACGCTCGGCCGGCTGCACGACGTGGCGCAGGCGCTCGACGCGATCCGTGTGGCGCAGGCCACGTTCGAACGGACCTCGTTCGACCTGATCTACGCCCGCCCGGGCCAGACGCCCGCGATGTGGCGGAACGAGTTGGGCGAGGCCCTGCAGCGGGCCGGCGAGCACCTGTCGCTCTACCAGCTCACCATCGAGCCGGGCACGCCCTTCCACGGCCTCGCCAACGCGGGCAAGCTGGTCATTCCGGACGATGAGACCGGGCGAGCCCTCTACGACGTGACGCAGGAGCTCTGCGCGCAAGCCGGCCTGCCCGCCTACGAAATCTCGAACCACGCCCGGCCCGGCGCGGAATCGCGCCACAACCTGCTCTACTGGCGCTACGGCGAATATGCCGGGATCGGTCCCGGGGCGCATGGACGCCTCGTTACCGAGGTCGGCCGGATCGGCACCGTCACCGAGCGTAGCCCGGAAGCGTGGCTCGCCGGGGTCGAGCGCGACGGTCAGGGTATCGTCGAGACCGAAACGCTCTCGCCCGCCGACCAGGCCGACGAGTTCCTCGTAATGGGCCTGCGTCTGCGCGAGGGCATCGATCCGGACCGCTACGCCGCCCTGAAGGGCCGGCCCCTGAATGGCAACCGGATCGGCATGCTGATCGGTGACGGCCTGCTGGAGCGGCGCCGTGACGGCCGCATCGCCGCCACTCCGCGCGGCGCGCCGGTCCTCAACGCGCTCGTCGCCGAACTCGCAGGCTGATCAGATCCCGGGCTTGGCCAGAACCCGCGGGGCGGGGCTCACCGGCGTCGCGGCGTTGTTGCGGATTTCATAGACCGCCAGAGCACGCTCGCTCTGCCCGTCCGGGCGGAAACGGAAGGTGCCGTCCACCCCGGCGAAGCCCGCGCCGTTGGTCAGGGTCGCCTCGGCGAAGCGCTGCGAGCCGTATTGCCGCGCGAGCGCTGCGGCGAGCGTCACGGCGTCGTAGGCGAGGGAGGTGACGCGCGGCGGCACGGCGCCGAACCGGGCCTGGTAGCGCCCGCTGAACGCCGAGAAGCCGCTGCGGTCCGGCGCGGCGAAGTGGCCGCCCTGCAGGGCCGGGAGGGCGAAGAGCGCCGGCTCGTTCCATAGGGCTGTGCCGATCGGCCGGACCCTCGCCGGGGAAAAGCCGGCCTTGCTCAGCGCCGCCGCGACGGTCGGCATCGCCTCGGCCGTTTCCGGGATGAACAAGGCGTCGGCTGTCGCGCCGGGCCCCGTGATGACGCGGGCCAAGCGCTCCACGGCGGGTCCCGGATTGTCAGTCGGGTAACGTTCCACCGCCGCGACGCGGGCGCCCCGGCGCGCCACGGTCTCGCGGAAGGCCGCTTCCACGGCGTTGCCGTAGGCGGTCTCGGGGATCAGCGCCGCGAAGGAGCGCTTGCCCCCCGCCACCGACTCCTCGACCACACGGTCGACCTCTGGCTGCGGCAGGAAGCTCAGGAGATAGACGTTGGGCGCCGCCACGGTGACGTCGGTGGAGAAGCCGATCACCGGCTTGCCGCTCGCTTTAGCCACCGCGGCGGCGGACTGAACGCTGCCGGCGAAGAGCGGCCCCAGAACGATCTCGGCGCCCTGCCGCAGCGCCTCCTGAGCGGCGTCCCGCGCCCCGTCGGGGGTGCCGCGATCATCCTCCACGAGGATCGTCAGGTCCGGCTGCTGCGCCTCGTCGAAGGCGAGCTGCGCGGCGTTGCGCATGGCGGTGCCGACGTTTGCCCCCGGGCCGGTGAGCGGCAGGACGAGGGCGACCTTCACCGAGCCGGCGCCGATCCTGGGGCCGCCCGATGCCATCGGGGTGACCGGCCCCGAACCGCCGGGCGCCTGAGCCGAAGGCGACGGACCCGCCTGCGGCACCGCGGCCGGGGGCGTCAGGGCGGCCTGCGGGGGCGGAACCCGCCGGGTCGCGCCGCCGCCGAGGCAGCCTCCGAGGGGCAGCAGCGCCGCGCAGACGAGGGCGGTCAGGGCGGTGACGCGCGCGAGACGATCCGGCGCGCCGGTCAGGCGCGCCATGGCGCAGTCTCCTTCGGGCAAGCCACGGCAGCGTGATCGCGGGACCCAAGAATGTAAACGCAGGACGAAGGACTTGCCCCCGGCAACAGGGCTCACGCGCGACGAGAGCCCATCAGTGTGGCAAGATCGCCAACGATGACCCGCCGATTCGACGCCCCGACGACAGCCCCGCCCCGGAGACCGCGAGAGGATCGGCCGCGGGCCACCACCTTCACGGCCTTCGGGCTGGCGAGCGAGGCCGAACCGCTCGCCCCCGGCCTGCACATCGTGGCGACACCGATCGGCAACCTGCGCGACATTACCATCCGCGCGCTCGCCACCCTCGCGGCGGCCGACGCGGTGCTCGCCGAGGACACCCGCGTCACGCGGACTCTGCTCGCCCATTACGGCATCACGACACCGCTCGTCGCCTATCACGAGCATTCGAACGATGCGGTGCGCGAGCGGATGGTCGGCCGGCTGCGGGCCGGCGAGGCGCTGGCGCTCGTCTCGGATGCGGGCACGCCGCTCGTTTCGGATCCGGGCTACAAGCTGGTCCAGGTCGCCATCGAGGCCGGCATCCCGATCACGCCGGTGCCCGGTCCCTCGGCGGTGATGACCGCCTTGGTGGCGGCGGGTCTCCCGACCGACCGCTTCTTCTTCGAGGGATTCCTGCCCCAGAAGGCCGGTGCACGACGCAACCGCCTTGAGGCGCTGACCCAGGTTCCGGGCACGCTGGTCCTGTTTGAATCGCCGCATCGGCTGCCGGAGATGCTGGCCGATGCCGCCGCCGTTCTCGGGCCCGATCGCCCGGCCGCGGTGACCCGGGAACTGACGAAGCTTTACGAGACCATCCGCCGTGACACGCTGGGCGGCCTCAGCCAGCGCTTCGCCGAGGAGGGGCCGCCGAAGGGCGAGATCGTCGTCATCATCGGCGCTGCCACGGCGTCGGAGCGCATGGCGGAGGGGGACGAAGCCCTCGACGGCCTGATCCGCACGGCGCTGGAGCGGCACTCGATCAAGGATGCCGCGAGCCTCGTGGCCGACGAGACCGGCCAGCCGCGCCGGCTTGTCTACACCCGGGCCCTCGCCCTGGCGCGGAGCGAGACGTGACCGAGGCGCGGCCCGAGCAGGGTGACAGGCGCCGGGCCGCCTATCGGCGCGGTCATCGCGCCGAGTGGCTGGCCCTCGCGGCGCTGATGCTCAAGGGCTACTGGCCGATCGGCCGGCGCGTGAGCTGCGCGGGGGGTGAGATCGACCTCATCGTCCAGCGCCTGCACACCATCGCGTTCGTGGAGGTGAAGGCCCGGCCCCGGCGCGACGACGCGCGGGAGACGATCGATGCGGCCAAGCGGCGCCGCTTCTCCCGGGCCGTCCGATCCTGGATCGGGCACAATCCCTGGTGTGCGGGCATGACCTTCCGGGCGGATGCCGTATTCGTCGGCGCCCGGGGATGGCCGGCGCATGTCGCCGACGCGTTCACGATCGAGGGCTTGTAGGCGACCGCTGTTCGGGCCGCGGCCGCGTCAGGCGCGGGCGGCCCGGATGGCGCCGATCAGCGTGCGCTTCAGATCGGCCTGGCTGAACGGCTTCTGAACCACCGGCCGGTCGCGGAACGGCTCGCGGATGCCGGCACCACCGTAGCCGGTTGAAAACACGAGCGGCAGATCCCGCTTGGCGATCGCTTCGGCGACCGGGTAGATCGGCTCGCCCGCCACGTTCACGTCGAGGATTGCGACCTCGAACGTTTCCTGGGCGGCCATTTCGAGGGCCGAGGACAGGCGCGCGGCCGGCCCGACGACGGCGCAGCCGAAATCGAGCAGCATGTCCTCAAGCAGCATCGAGATCGCGGCCTCATCCTCGACGACGAGCACGCGGACGCCGTTGAGAACATCATCGTTGGAGTCAGCAGTCACGCCGGGCCGTCTTCCCTTCGAGCGCCCCCGGACCGGGGACCAAGCCGTCCGCAAGAATACACTCGAAAACCGTAGGCCCGGCGTCCGGAGAGCGCAACGCTGCTACGACGGGCGGTTCACGAGGTAGCATTTGGCGTCGCCCGTAACGCGCAACGTGTCAAGCGTTCGCGCGCCGTTCCGGAGCGATCTGCGCGCAGAATGTTAACCGATGATACATATCTGTTACCGGCTTCGGCAGCCGGTGGTTGATGTCTCTCAATCGTCCTTGAAGCTGACCTTTGCCCCGCGGGCCACATGGGCCGCGAGATCGCGGGCATTCCAGTTGGTCAGCCGGATGCAGCCATGGGACTCGGTCTTTCCCACCTTCTCGGGTTCCGGTGTCCCGTGGATGCCGTAGCTCGGAATTGCCAGGTCGATCCAGACGAGACCCACCGGATTGTTCGGGCCGGACGGGATGGTGAACTTGTGTTGCGCTTGCACGCCCTTGAACGCGTATTTCGGATTGTAGGTGTAATCGGGATCGAAGGCGACGCCCTTCACCTTCGTATCGCCGCTCGGTGCCGGCTTCTCCGTGCTGCCGATTGACGCCGGATAGTAGGCCAGCAGCTTGTCGTCGGCGCCGTAGGCCCGCACGTCGCGGCTGCTCTTGTCGACCTCGATGCGTTCGACCTTCGGGTCGTGCGGCAGATCCTTCGCCTTCGGCTTGTCGGTCCCCATCGGGTCCACGGCCGCGACCGCGATCGTCGTGCCCGCCTTGTCGAGGGGTTTATCGGGGTTGAGCGCCGTCACCAGGGCACGGCTCATGTGGAAGCGCTCGGCCAGCATTTCCCGCGGGTTCGTGTAGCTCAGCGCCTTGAGATCGGCCTGCTGTTCCATCTTGGGCGGGATCCTGTCGACATAGGGACCCGCCGCATCGGCCTCGGTGATCGTGTAATCCGTGACGACGGGCTTGTCGCTCGTGGCCTGGAGCTTGGCCCAGACCTCGGGCGTCAGCGCCTGCGTCGCCGGAAGCCCCTGCGCCACCGCGAAGGCCGAGAGCGCGCGCTTGTAGTTCTCACCCGTCAGACCATCGATGGCCCCCGGATAGAAGCGGGCGCGGTCGAGCAGCACCTGGGCCTTGACGATCAGCGGATCGGGCTTGTCGTCCGCCTTCTTCCCGGCCGCGGGCTTGGCGACCGGCTTGTCGCCGGCCTGCGGCGATAGAGTCGCGGTGTTGATGGCCTCGGCGGTCAGCGCGGGGGATCGCGCCTCGCGATCGGCGGCCTTCGGCTTCGGACGAGCCTCCGCGCCATGCGCGGCGAGGCTGGCGGCCAACAGCGCGGCAAAGACCGGTCGCCAGATTTTCGGGCTCATCGCGATCGCTGTCTCCGGAAGCGTCGGCGCTCCGCACGCAGAAATGCCGCGTCTGCCCGAACGTTCCACCCGCGCTACTCGCAAAGCCGGTGACCGGCATTCCGTTCCCGTTCGTCGAGGTGGAAGTGGTTGGCGTGGGCCGCGTTCGTGCCCGGCCCCAGGACCGTCCGGAAGAAGGTGCAGGCCTTGCCGCGGACGGAACCGAGAAATTGCGCCTCGTCGGAGCCCTCCGGCATCGCCTTCACGGGGATGCTGGCGCGGCCCGCGAAGGTGAAGGCCATCACGTCGACGGCGTTGGCGAAGGCGTGTTCGCTCAATTTGGCATCGACATCGTGATTCTGGCCGCGGCAGACGTAGCTGCCGCCGAGCTCCAAGCCGATCAGCCCGTGCTTGAGCGTCCTGTCGGCCTCGACCTGAACCTCGGTGACCCAGCGCGCCAAAGCCTCGGCAGTCCGGCAGGTGAGGGTCGCGCCCCCGGGCAGCGTGATGCCATCGGCGAGCTGCGTGACCTTCAGCGGCAGCGGTGCCGTACACTGACCCTCGGCGATCGCCGGCAGAGGCTCGAACGCGACGCCGAGCCGCTTGAGGCGGGTGCGGCACGCGGTGTCGTCCGGTGGCGCGACCTTGAGCGCCAACGCCGCCTCGCCGGAGAGTTCCGGCGGCCGCCCGGGCGGGGTCGGCGGCGGGCTCGGCAGCTCGGGTTTGCCGGTCTCCGGAGGCTTTTCCGCGACCGGCGTTTCGGCGGGCTCCTTCGGTTTGGACGCAGGGGGTGTCAGCTCGGCCGGGCGCGCGGGCGGCGTCGGCGGTATCGCCTCCGGCGCGGATGGCGGCTTCATGGCCTCAGGCCGCTCGGGCGGAAGGGGTGGCGGCACCGGAACGGTGGCCGCCGGCGTCTCGGCGGCCGGGCTCGAGGCGGCCGACAGCGCTGCGGCGAGGGCGCCGAGCACCAGGGCTGTGGGCAGTCGGCGGACTGGCAGAAATCGTCCCGGCATGGAGCCTCGAAGCGTGGGCGTTGGGTTCACGGAAACGAGCGAACGGCCGTTCGGATCACCGACACGGTTGACGAATGGCTCGAACCGGATCTCTCTGCCGGATCATGCGCGCGCCCCGTCGCCGAATTGCCGCGACAAGGGGCCGCCTGGATCGAGCCTGAGGATTGAATGCCGGACGCCGTTGAAGCCGGGCTGCCCAGCCTGCCGCAGGACAATCCCTTCCACGAGGCGCGCTGGACCACGCCTTACGGGATCCCGCCCTTCGAGCAGATCCGGCCGGAGCATTACCGCCCGGCCTTCGAGGCGGCGCTCGCCGCCCATACGGCCGAGATCGAGGCCATCGCGGCCGAGACGGCGCCCGCGACCTTCGCCAACACCGTCGTGGCCATGGAGCGGGCGGGCCAGGCCCTGGATCGGGTCGCGGGGGTCTTTTACAATCTGACCGGCAGTCACACGAACCCGGAGCTGCAGGCGATCGAGCGCGAGATCGGGCCGAAACTCGCCCGCCACGGCAGCGCGATCTACCTGAACCCGCAATTGTGGGCGCGGATCTCGGCGGTCGACGCGGAGGTTGAGGGGCTCGGTCCGGAGGAGCGGCGCGTCCTCGACCGCTACCGCATCCGTTTTCGCCGGGCCGGGGCGACGCTCGAACCCGACGCCAAGGCGCGCATCGCCGAGATCGCGGCTCGGATGTCGGAGCTCGGCACGAAATTCAGCCAGAACCTCCTGGCCGATGAGAGCAGCTTCACGCTTCCCCTCGAGAGCGAGGACGACCTTGCCGGCCTGCCGCCGTTCCTGCGCGCTGCCGCCCGGAGCGCCGCCGAGGAGCGGGGGTTGTCGGGTCACGTCATCACCCTGTCGCGCTCTTTGATCGAGCCCTTCCTCGTCTTCTCCACCCGCCGCGACCTGCGCGAGCGCGCCCACGCGGCCTGGACCCGGCGCGGTGAGAATGGCGGCGAGACCGACAACCGCGCGATCGCCGCCGAGATCATCCAGCTGCGTGCCGAGCGCGCCCGCCTGCTGGGTTTTCAGAGCTTCGCGCATTTCGCCCTCGACGACACGATGGCGGCGAGCCCCGACGCCGCCACCGGGCTCCTGCGCGATGTCTGGACTCCGGCCCGGGTGCGGGCGGCCGACGAGCGCGATCGTCTCCAGGCAGCGATTCAGGAAGAGGGCCACAACTTCACGCTCCAGGCGCACGATTGGCGCCACTATGCCGAGAAGGTGCGGCGGGCCGAGCACGACCTCGATGAGAGCGAGATCAAGGCCTACCTGCCGCTGGAGCGGATGATTCAGGCGGCCTTCGACACGGCCTCGCGGCTGTTCGGCCTGACCTTCGAGGAGTTGTCCGACGTGCCGCGCTACCACCCCGACGTGCGGGTCTGGCGGGTCGGCAATCCGGACGGCTCCGAGGTCGGATTGTTCCTGGGCGATTACTTCGCCCAGGCCACCAAGCGCTCCGGCGCCTGGATGAGCGCCTTCCGCTCGCAGGAGCGGTTGAACGGGCCGATCACGCCGATCATCGTCAACGTGATGAACTTCGCGAAGGCCCCGGAGGGCGAGAGCACGCTCCTGTCCTTCGACGACGCGCGCACTTTGTTCCACGAGTTCGGCCACGCCCTGCACGGGCTCCTGTCGGACGTGACCTATCCGCTGCTCTCCGGCACCGCGGTGGCCCGCGACTTCGTGGAATTGCCCTCGCAGCTCTACGAGCACTGGCTGGAGCAGCCGGAGGTCCTGCGGACCCACGCGCGCCATCACCAGACCGGGGCGCCGATGCCGGACGCGCTCCTCCAGAAGCTGTTGGCCGCCCGGACCTTCAATCAGGGCTTCGCCACCGTCGAGTACACCGCCTCGGCGATCGTCGACATGACGCTCCACCTCTCGGCCGAGGGCGAGGCGGGGCTCGACGTGCCGGCCTTCGAGACCGAGGCATTGCGGCGGATCAGCATGCCGGCCGAGATCGGCATGCGGCACCGGACGCCGCACTTCGCGCACATCTTCTCGGGCGACGGCTACGCGGCGGGCTATTACAGCTATCTCTGGTCTGAGGTGCTGGATGCCGACGCGTTCGACGCCTTCCGCGAGGCGGGCGACATCTTCGATCCGGAGACCGCCAAGCGCCTGCGCACCTTCGTGTACGGCGCCGGCAACCTGCGCGACCCGCGCGAGGCCTATACGGCGTTCCGCGGGCGGATGCCGAGCATCGAGCCCCTGCTGAAGAAGCGCGGGCTGGCGGCGTGAGCCCAAACGGCCGGTAAGGGTTTCGTAAACAAACGTCCTTAACGAAGGCTTGCAGCGACGTCCTGCACCGGAGTTGGGGGCGATGATCAAGACCGAGACCAAGCCGGCCGTCTCGCCGGACGACCTGCTCAAGGCCGTCGTCAGCGGCCAGGCGGAGCCCGTGGCGGCGGCCGCCAAGGCGCCGGACGCCGCCGCGCCGACGATCGCGGTGCTGCGTTCCCTGCCGCGGATCGACCGGCGCACCCTCGCGCTTCCCGGCGCCTGCCTCGCGCTGGGCGCCCTGCTGGGCGGCGGCGTGATCGCGATGACCCGCTCGTCCGCCCTGTCGAGCGACGCCGTCGCGGCGCTCAGCACGACGCTCGACGCCGGCCGGACCGAGACTGCGCGTCTCGGAAGCGATATCGCGCAACTCCATCATATCCTGGCCGACCTGCGCGCCTCCACCGACAGCGCCCGCAGGGAGGCATCGACCCGCAGCGGCGCGCTCGGCGAGCGCCTCGCGCAGCTCGACAAGAACCTCACCGCCAAGACCGCGGCGCTCGGCGAGCGTCTCGAACAGGTCGAGCGTGAGCAGAATGCCCGGATCGCGGGTCTCGCAGCCCAGATCGAGCGCCGGGCCGCGACGGTCGCTAGGCCTGAGCCGACCCAGACCGGAAGCCTCGCCGAGCCCCGCAGCGTCGAGCCGAAGGCTGCGGAGCCCAAAGCCACCGAGGCCAAGATCACCGAGGCCAAGATCACCGAGGCCAAGATCACCGAGGCGAAGCTCGCGGATGCCAAGCCGGCCGACGTGAAGCCGAAGGCTCCGGCCAGCGACAAACCCCCGGTGATCGATTCCTGGGCGGTCCGCGAGGTCTATGACGGGATGGCGATCCTGGAGAACCGCCGCCACCGGCTCCTTGAGATCGGGCCGGGTGAAACCCTGCCCGGTTTCGGCCGGGTCGAGGGCATCGAACGCCATGGGCGGGATTGGAGGGTCGTGACCCGGCAGGGTGTCGTCACCCCGCAGCCCTGGTAGCGGTCCGGATTTCTAGCGCGACGGGTAGGGTGTCGGGGCCAGCCCGTCGACGGTGACCGGGAATCGCGGTTCCAGGGTCAGCGGATCGGCCATCGCGGCCGCACGCTCGGCGCGGCGGCGGCCATGGCGCAGCGCGCGGGTTTGAGCGGCGCGCGTCGGATGCAGAATGGCGGCGAGGAGGGCTTGGCCCTCGAATGCGCTGTCCAGGTTCTTCGCTTCGAAGACGGGCATGGCCGGCCTGCTGGATTGCGATCGCGAACGGCGCCGAAGGCCCCGATTCCGACCGCACCCCAATAACGGGGATCGCGTGGACAGGTTCCGTCAAGCTTTCGCCCGGAAACTGTTTTTTTACGATCGTCCCGGCCCCGCCCGAATTCAGTGCGCCTGCACACCCGGAGCGCTCGCCGCCGACGCGAATGCCGATTCGGCGCAACAGCGCGCGTCAGGACACAGCCTGAGAGCCGCTTCCGCGTGCAACGCGGCCGGAAGCGGCGCTCGCATGCGCGCTCAGTCGAAAATGCGCGCTCAGACGAACTGGTTGAGCCCGGGGATCGAGCCGATGATCGGTCCCATCGCGTCCTCGCCGACCTTCTCGCGGCCGAAGGCGAACAGCTCCTGACCGAGCGGCTGCATCTGGCCCATCGGCACGCCGGCCGCCATCAGCTTCTGGCCCAGCGCCATCACGCCGCCGCCCATCATGCCGCCGAGCATGCCCATCAGGCCGCCCCCGCCACCCTCGCCGGCATTGGCTTCGGCGATCAGCGATTCGGATCCCGGCAGCGCCGCGAGAAGCTGGTTCACCTCCGTCTCGGGCCCCTCCTTCTGCAGGAAGGCGAGGATGTGACCGATCGCGGTCTGGGCCGTCGCGGCGTCGAGCCCGGTACGGGCGGTCACGCGGGCGAGCAGTTCTTCCATGGTGCTGATCTCTTCGGAACGTTTCCAGACGTCCTTCGACTCTGGGGCGCCGGAAATCAAGCGCGCGGGCTGGGTTACCCGGGAAAGCCCCGCGCGCCGGCCGGTCCGGGGTGACTTCCGGGGCTCGGGTTCCACATTCCCGCGCGAGCCCGAGAGCGGAGCCCGACCATGCGCATCAGCAACGTCGCCGACGTCGTCGCCGAGACCCTTCAGGAGGCGGGTGTCGCCCGCGTCTATGGCGTGGTCGGCGACAGCCTGAACGGGATCACGGAGGCGCTGCGGGCCCGGGGGCGGATCGCCTGGATCCACACGCGCCACGAGGAGGCCGCGGCCTTCGCGGCCGCCGGCGAGGCGCAGGTCACCGGCCAGCTCGCGGTCTGCGCCGGCTCCTGCGGGCCGGGCAACCTCCACCTGATCAACGGGCTGTACGACGCCCATCGGAGCCGGAGCCCGGTCCTCGCGATCGCGGCCCATATCCCGTCGCCCGAGATCGGCTCGGGCTATTTCCAGGAGACGAAGCCGACCGCGCTGTTTCGCGACTGCAGCCACTATTGCGAGCTGATCTCGGACCCGGCGCAGATGCCCTTCGTGCTGGAGAACGCGATCCGCGCCGCCGTGGGCGAGGGGGGCGTGGCGGTGATCGTCCTTCCGGGCGACATGGCGCTCCGCGAGGCGCCGAAACGCCCGCTCGCGCCGCGGGCCGGGCTGATCCCCGCCAGGCCGGTGGTCCGGCCGGCGGATCCGGAGCTGGACGCGCTGGCCGCGCTGCTCAATGCGGGCAAGCGGGTCACCCTGCTGTGCGGGCGTGGCTGCGCCGGCGCGCATGCCGAGCTCCTGCAACTCGCCGACGCCCTCAAGAGCCCGATCGTCCACGCGCTCGGCGGCAAGGAGTTCGTGGAGTTCGACAATCCTTTCGATGTCGGCATGACCGGCCTGATCGGCTACGCGTCGGGCTACGCCGCCATGATGGCCTGCGACACGCTGCTGATGCTCGGCACGGGCTTCCCCTACAAGCAATTCTACCCGCAGGACGCGAAGGTCGTGCAGGTCGATCTCCGCCCCTCCGAGCTCGGGCGGCGCTGCCGGATCGAGCTGGGTCTCGTCGGCGATGTCGGCGCGACGCTCCGGGCGTTGCTGCCGCGGCTGAAGCCCAAGACCGACTGCTCCTTCCTGGATGCCAGCCTGAAGCACTACGCCAGGGCGCGCACCGGCCTCGACGATCTCGCCACCGGCAAGGCAGGCGGGCCGCTGCACCCGCAATACCTCGCCCGCACCATCAGTGAGGCAGCCTCGGACGACGCGATCTTCACCGCCGATGTCGGCACGCCGACGATCTGGGCGGCGCGCTACCTCGCGATGAACGGGAAGCGGCGGCTCCTCGGCTCCTGGGTGCACGGCTCCATGGCCAACGCCCTGTCGCAGGGGATCGGTGCGCAGGCGTGCCAGCCGGACCGGCAGGTGATCGCGCTGTGCGGCGATGGCGGCTTCGCCATGCTGATGGGTGACTTTCTGACGTTGCGGCAGCACCGCCTGCCGTTGAAGGTCGTGATCTTCAACAACGGCACGCTCGGCTTCGTCGAGCTGGAGATGAAGGCTGCCGGCTACCTTGAGACCGGCGTCGCCCTCGACAATCCGGACTTCGCCGCGATGTCGCGGGCGGCCGGGATCTTCGCCCTGCGGGTCGAGGATCCCGCCGAGCTGCCGGGCGCGATGCGCGAGTTCCTGGCCTTCGACGGCCCCTCGCTGCTCGACGTCCGCACCGCCCGCAACGAGCTGTCGATGCCGCCCAAGATCGACGGGCAGCAGATGAAGGGCTTCAGCCTCTATGTGCTCCGCGCGGTGATGGATGGACGCGGTGACGCGGTCCTCGACCTCGCCAAGACCAACCTCATCCGGTAGACGACCAGTATCAGTCTCGAACCGTTCCAGACCAACGGGGCGGCGATGCAGGGAGGTGCCGGACCATGCGGGTCGGCCTGTTCGTGCCGTGCTACGTCGATGCCTTCGAGCCGGAGGTCGGAATCGCCACGCTGGAGCTGCTGGAGCGGCTTGGCTGCACGGTGGAGTATCCGTTCGACCAGACCTGCTGCGGCCAGCCGATGACCAACACCGGCTGCCACGCCGAGGCCGCCGCGACCGAGGCTCTGTTCGTCAAGAATTTTTCGGGCTTCGACTATGTCGTGGCGCCCTCCGGATCCTGCGTCCATCAGGTCCGCGAGCACCTGACCGCGATTCCGCAGACCGACGAGGTCCGCCACGTCCGGGCCAGCACCTACGAGCTGGTGGAGTTCCTGCACGACGTGCTCAAGGTCGAGGCGCTGCCCTGGGCGAGCTTCCCCCACAAGGTCGCCTACCACACCAACTGCAACGCGCTGCGCGGCATTCACCATGCGCGGCCCTCTGAGTTGGTGAAGCCCTATTACTCGAAGCCCCTCGACCTGCTGCGCCTCGTCGACGGCGTCGAGCTGGTCGATCTCGCCCGGCCCGACGAATGCTGCGGCTTCGGCGGGACCTTCTCGGTGTTCGAGCCCGCGGTCTCGGCCAAGATGGGCTACGACAAGGTCGCCGATCAGAACCGGGCCGGGGCCGAATACGTGGTCTCGGCCGATTCCTCCTGTCTCATGCACCAGAAGGGCTGCGCCGAGCGCCTGGGGCTGCCGCTGAAGTACATCCACATCGCGCAGGTGCTGAACGGAGCCGCCGCATGAGCGTCGAGGATCTCAATCCCCGCGAGCGCGAGGGCGTCATCCACCCCGAGGTGCGCGCCCGCGACGACGAGAGCGAGCGCTCTCAGGACGGCGCCCGGCTCCAGCACGCCGAGGCCGCCTCGAAGCCGATCCGCGCCCCGCAGATCCGCGAGCCCCAGCCCCGCGGCGCCAAGATCCGCGGCGACCGGCCGATCGATCAGTCCGAGGCCGCCGAGCGCTTCCTCGCCGCGCCGCTCCATCAGGCCGCCCACGACGAGCGCCTGTGGGACCTGCGCAAGAAGCGCGACGCCTCGGCCCACGGCATTCCCGAATGGGAGGAGCTGCGCGAGCTCGCCTCGCAGATCAAGACGCACACGCTGAGCCACCTCGACCAGTACCTTGAGCAGTTCGAGGCCGCCGCGAAGGCCAACGGCGTCCACGTCCACTGGGCGCGGGACGGGGCCGATCACAACCGGATCGTCCTGGAGATCCTGCGCAGCCACGGCGCCAGGGCCCTGGTGAAGTCGAAGTCGATGCTCACCGAGGAATGCGGGTTCCGCCATCACATGGCGGCCAGCGGCATCGAGATCATCGAGACCGATCTCGGCGAGCGGATCCAGCAGCTCGACAACGAGGAGCCGAGCCACGTCGTCGCCCCGGCGGTCCACAAGACCCGGATGGACGTGGCCGAGGTTTTCGCGAAGACGCTCGGCACCGACCCCGACAACGACGACGCCCATTACCTCGCCGAGAGCCAGCGCGAGACGACCCGGCCCTACATCCTGAAGGCCGATGCCGGCATGACCGGCTGCAACTTCGCCATTGCTGAGACCGGCTCGGTCGTCACCTGCACCAACGAGGGCAATGCCGACCTCTCCGGCAACGTGCCGCCGCTGCAGATCCACTCGATCGGCATCGAGAAGATCATCCCGAAGGTCGAGCATCTCGGCGTGTTCATCCGGCTGCTGTCGCGTTCGGCGCTCGGCTCGCCGATCACCCAGTACACCTCGCATTTCCGCAAACCGCGGAAGGGCACCGAAATGCACTATGTGCTGGTCGATAACGGCCGCTCCGAGCGTCTCGGCATGGAGGAGTTCTGGACCTCCCTGAAGTGCATCCGCTGCGGCGCCTGCATGAATACCTGCCCGGTCTACCGGCGCTCGGGCGGCCTCTCCTATGGAGCGACCTATTCGGGGCCGATCGGGCTGATCATCGACCCGACCTTCAACAAGCGGAAATATTCGACCCTGCCGTTTTCCTCGACGATGAACGGCTCCTGCACCAACGTCTGCCCGGTGAAGATCAACATCCACGAGCAGATTTTTGCGTGGCGCAAGGTGCTGGTCGAGGAGCACCAGATCCCGGCGCTCAAGCAGGGGATGATGAAGGCCGCCGGCGCGGTGCTCTCCCGCCCCGTGGCCTACCGGGCGGCGATCGGCGCGGCGGATTCGGCGCTGAAGGTGCTGCCGCGCTTCGCGGTCTACAATCCGCTCAACACCTGGGGGAAGAAGCGGGAAATGCCGGACGCCCCGCGCCAGACCTTCCACGCGTGGTACAAGCAGAACCGGATGAAGGGCACGCAGCCATGAGCGCCCGCGACGCGATCCTCGCCGATATCCGCCGGAACCGGCCGGCCGGCGACTTCCCGCTGCCGGAGGTGCCGCTGTTCGCGCCGCTCATCGGCGACGATCTCGTGGCCGAGTTCGGAGAGCGCCTGAAGCGCATGGGCGGCCGCGTGGCCGAACCACAGGCCGGTGACATCTTTGCGGGCGTGCGCGAGCGGCTCGACGGCGCGAAGGTCGTCGCCTCGGCGGTCCCGGAGCTGACGGGCAACCGCGACCTGCGGGCGGTGCGCTATCCGCAGGAGGTCGAGGATGTCGACGTGGCGGTGGTCCGGGCCGTGTTCGGCATCGCCGAGACGGGCTCGGTCCTGTTCACGCAGGACCAGCTGATCGTGAATGCCGTCGCTTATCTCGCCCAGCACCTCGTCGTGCTGCTCGACCCCGCCGACATCCTGCCGAACGTCCAGGCGGCCTATCGCCGGCCGGAATTCGGCCGCTCCGCCTACGCGGTGCTGCATACCGGCCCTTCGGCCACCGCCGATATCGAGGGCGTGCTGATCCACGGGGCGCAAGGGGTGCGCTCGCTCACGGTGGTGATGCAGCCGAAAACAGCCTGAGGCGGAACCCGCGATCGGGCGCGACCTTTGCTTGGGCGACGAATAGGAAGTCGTCCGGCAAGGAGATCCGATGCGCTACACGCTTGGTTGCAGCCTGTCCTACAATATCCTCTCGGATACGACCTTCATCTTCAATCTGGAGGTGGCCAGGCTGAAGAGCGTCGAGATCCTGAGCGAGAGCCTGGTCCTGACGCCCGACCTGAAGCGCGACATCTACATAACGCCCGACCTCCAGAACCGCTATCTCGGCCTCAATGTCCCCACGGGCCAGTTCGCCCTGGAATACAATGCCGAGGTGGACCTCACCGTGCACCGGGCCGATCCGGCGAGCATCAACGAGACGCCGGTCGGGCAACTGCCCCTCGACATCCTGCCCTTCCTGCTGCCGAGCCGCTTCGTCTCCTCCGACCGGCTGACGCCGTTCGCGCTGGCCGAGTTCGGCGCGCTGCCGAAGGGCCATGCGCGCGTGAACCAGATCTGCAACTGGATCCACGATCACATCACCTATCAGCCCGGCACCAGCGACGGCGAGACGACCGCGGACGAGTCGCTGCTCAAACGCGCCGGCGTCTGCCGCGATTTCGCGCATATCGGCACCGCCTTCTGCCGGGCTCTGGGCATCCCCGCCCGTTTCGTGAGCTGCTACGCGCACGGCCTCGTGCCGAGCGATTTCCACGCGGTGTTCGAGGCCTATCTCGACGGGCGCTGGTGGCTGTTCGACGCCACGCGGCAGGCCGATCTCGACGGTCTCGTCCGGATCGGCGTCGGCCGCGACGCCGCCGAGATCGCGTTCTCGACGCCCTTCGGCAACATGCAGCCGGTGAACCAGCAGGTGCGGATCCAGCGCTCGGACGGGCTGGGCAGCCCGATGCCGCGCACCGTGGACGCGATCTCCACGGAGATCCCCGCGCCGCACGCCGGGGCGGCCTGAACGGGCTTGTTCTGCGCCGCCACAGGCGGTCATCGGGCGATCCGGCCGGCTGTCAGGCCGCGCGCCGGATGATGCGGATCGGCCCGCGCGGGTGGCGGCAAATGCGCCCTCACACGTGCGTGGCGCATCCGGCATGACGCAAGAGGCCTGAGGTCGAACGCGTCAAAGCTCAGATGCGCAATCGTCCTGGGCGCCGATTCGGCAGTCGAAGAACAGCCTGCCGCAAACGTCCAGGGCTCTTCACGCGTGCGAAGAACCGTCTATCATTTCATCAAAGACTGAGAACAGCGTCTTAACCCGGTCGATGATCCCTTCCGCGGGCGCCGGAGATCGGCCGGTCCCGCCATTTCTCTTGCCCTGAATTGACGTGTTCTTGATCGATCGGCATTGGGTGAATTCCGCCCAAGCGTGGCTGTGGCGGGGTCGCAACACCGTAAAACGATCCCGGGTCCGCCCCGAGACCTGCCCGTAAACGCCGCGATCCCGCCATAGTCCGGGCCCACCTCAACATCCGCGGTAAACGGCAATCTCGACAACGCTTTACCGTTAATGAACGAGGTTTCCCGAGCACGCGGATGACGAGTCCGGCGCGTCGCGAACGGCGAGGCGCCGCGGTCTTTCGCACAGTCTTGGGATTGGTGGTGCGAAGGCTCCGTCCGGGCTCATGGTGACGCGTTTGAACGACAAGTCGAAGCTGCCGAGCCGCCACGTCACCGAGGGGCCGGACCGCGCGCCGCACCGCTCCTATCTCTACGCCATGGGTCTGACCCGCGAGCAGATCCACCAGCCGCTCGTCGGCGTCGCCTCCTGCTGGAACGAGGCCGCGCCCTGCAACATCTCGCTGATGCGGCAGGCGCAGGCGGTCAAGAAGGGGGTCGCCGCCGCCAACGGCACGCCGCGCGAGTTCTGCACCATCACGGTGACCGACGGCATCGCCATGGGCCATGGCGGCATGCGCGCCTCGCTGCCGTCGCGCGAGGTCATCGCCGATTCGGTCGAGCTGACCATGCGCGGCCACGCCTACGACGCGCTGGTGGGCTTGGCCGGCTGCGACAAGTCGCTGCCCGGCATGATGATGGCCATGGTGCGCCTCAACGTGCCGTCGATCTTCATCTACGGCGGCTCGATCCTGCCCGGCTCGTTCCGCGGCAAGCCCGTGACGGTCCAGGACCTGTTCGAGGCGGTCGGCAAGGTCGCGGTCGGCGACATGAGCCTGGAAGATCTCGACGAGCTGGAGCAGGTCGCCTGCCCCTCGGCCGGGGCCTGCGGCGCGCAGTTCACCGCCAACACGATGGCGACCGTCTCCGAGGCGATCGGCCTCGCGCTGCCCTACTCGGCCGGCGCCCCGGCGCCCTACGAGATCCGGGACAAGTTCTGCGCCACCGCCGGCGAGAAGGTGATGGAGCTGCTGGCCAAGCAGATCCGCCCGCGCGACATCGTCACCCGCAAGGCCCTGGAGAACGCCGCGACCGTGGTGGCGGCCTCCGGCGGCTCGACCAACGCCGCCCTCCATCTGCCGGCGATCGCCCATGAATGCGGCATCGAATTCACGCTGTTCGACGTGGCCGAGATCTTCCGGCGCACGCCTTACATCGCCGACCTGAAGCCGGGCGGGCGCTACGTCGCCAAGGACATGTTCGAGGTCGGCGGCATCCCGCTCCTCATGAAGACGCTGCTCGATCACGGCTTCATGCACGGCGACTGCATGACGGTCACCGGCCGCACCATCGCGGAGAACATGGACCGGGTGACCTGGAACCCGGATCAGGACGTGGTCTACCCGGCCAACCGCCCGATCACGCCGACCGGCGGTGTCGTCGGCCTGAAGGGCAACCTCGCCCCCGAGGGCGCGATCGTGAAGGTCGCCGGCATGCCGACCGAGAAGCAGGTCTTCACCGGCCCGGCGCGTGTGTTCGACGGCGAGGAGGCCTGCTTCGCGGCGGTGCAGTCACGGACCTACAAGGAAGGCGAAGTCCTCGTCATCCGCTACGAGGGACCGCGCGGCGGCCCCGGCATGCGCGAGATGCTGTCGACCACCGCGGCCCTCTACGGCCAGGGCATGGGCGACAAGGTCGCGCTGATCACGGACGGGCGCTTCTCCGGTGCGACGCGCGGCTTCTGCGTCGGCCATGTCGGGCCCGAGGCGGCGGTCGGCGGCCCGATCGGCCTGATCCGCGACGGCGACATGATCACCCTGGACGCGATCCAGGGCACGCTCAGCGTCGCGCTGTCGGACGAGGAACTCGCCGAGCGTCGAAAAGCCTGGGCGCCGCGGGCCAACACCGCGACCTCCGGCTATCTCTGGAAATACGCGCAGGGCGTCGGCCCGGCGCTCTACGGCGCCGTCACGCACCCCGGAGGTGCCAAGGAGACGCAGAGCTATGCGGACGTCTAGGACTGACTCCAGCCGGCGCAGGGCGCTGGCCGGGGCCGATCCCGGTCGGTTCCGGTCTGCCGGGAGGGCCGTGCTCGCGGCCTGGGCGCTGGCTTTGCTCGCGTTGCCGACCACGGCGCCCCGCGCCCTCGACGCCAACGTGCGCATGCCGGTCCAGGTGCCGGTGGCCGACAAGAGCTATCGCTCGGCCAAGGACGCGCTGCGGGCCGGCATGCGCGAGTACAATGCCGGCGACAAGCAGGGCGCCGCGCGCGCCCTCGAATATGCGGCCGGGCAGGGCCATGCCCTGGCCCTGTGGAAGCTCGGCCGGATGTATGCCGACGGCGACGGTGTGCCCCATGACGACCTGAAGGCGTTCGAGTTCTTCTCCCGGATCGCCGATGCCAGCACCGATGACGGGCCCGATCCGCAGAACTCGGCGGTTCTGGGCAGCGCCTTCACGGCGCTCGGTACCTACTTCCTGGAGGGGATCAAGGGCACCTACGTGCGCCCGAATCCCGAGCGCGCCTATGATATGTTCAACTACGCGGCGTCCTATTACGGCGACCCCAACGCGCAGTACAATCTGGCCCGGCTCTACCTCGACGGCACCGGCGTCGAGGCCGATCCCCGGCAGGCCGCGCGCTGGTTCAACCTCGCCGCCGAGAAGGGACACCACCCGGCCCAGGCGCTGCTCGGCGACATGCTGATCAACGGCCTCGGCGGCGTGCCGATCCAGCGGGTGAAGGGCCTGATGTGGCTCTCCCTCGCCCGGGAGGGCGCCGAGGGCCGCAAGGATGACTGGATCGTGGCGCTCTACGACAAGAACTGGGCCGCCGCCAACGAGGACGACCGCGCGGAGGCGCAGACCCAGTTGCAGACCGTGGGGTCGATCCGGCGGCGGCGCTGACCGCCGCCGGCTCCCTCAGAGCGCGTCAGCCCTTCTTCGCCGCCAGGGCGGCCTTGAACGACGGCCGCCCCAGGGTGGCGTCGACATAGGCTGCGAGCCTCGGCCAGCGTCCGGCATCGATCCGGGCTTCGGCCAATTGGAAGTTGTAGAAACCGGTGGCGACCGAGATGTCGGCGATGCTGAAGACGTCGCCCACGAGATACGGGCCCGCGACCTCGCCCTCCAGATAGTCGAAGAGCGGCGGCAGGTCCTTGTCGAGGGCCTTCGTCACCGCGGCCTCGTTTGTGGCCTGCTTCATCACGTTGGGCTTCAGCACCCGCTCGACGAAGGGCACGATCAGCTTCCCGAACAGCTCCGTGTCGCCGAACTTGTCGAACCAGACGGCACGGCCGAGTGCCTTGGGATCGGTCGGCACGAGAGCCGGCGTCGGATGCTTGCGCTCCAGATACCAGAGGATGGCGGAGGAATCGGCGAGGCGGAAACCGTCATCCTCGATGGCGGGGATCTTTCCGAACGGGCTCGCCGCCTGGAAATCCGCATCCGGCGCGTGGAACATGACGGGCTTGTGCTCATACGAGACGCCCTTCTCGGCCAATGAGACCAGGACCTTGCGGACGAAGGGCGAGTAACCGGTGCCGTAGACGATCAAGCGGAGCTCCTATGCTGAGGGACGCGGCAGGTACCGGGCCGCGTTCCACCTCCCTTAGATAGGGCGTTGTGTCAGCCTGCCGACAGTTCGACCGTCACCGGAACGTGGTCGGACGGCTTGTCGAGCCCGCGCAGGTGCTTCTGCACCGAGGCCGCGACCAGCCGGTCAGCGGCCTGGGGCGAGAGCAGCAGGTGGTCGATCCGGATACCGGCATTCCGCTGCCAGCAGCCCGCCTGATAGTCCCAGAACGTGTAGAGCCCATCGCGGGGGTCGCAGGCCCGCAGCCCGTCCGTGTAGCCCTCGGCCAGCAGGGCGCGGAACGCCATCCGGCTCTCGAGGAGGAACAGGGCGTCGGAGCGCCACGCCTCCGGATCGGCGGCGTCGGCGGGCTCCGGGATGACGTTGTAGTCGCCCGCCAGAACCACCGCGTTCTCGTCTTCCATCAGCGCGCGCGCATGGAGCCTGAGTCGTTCGAGGAAGGCGAGCTTGTAGGGGTATTTCGGGCTGTCCACCGGATTGCCGTTCGGCAGGTAGATCGAGGCGACCCGCACCGGCCGGGTCTCCGTTCCCGAGATCAGCGCCTCGATGTAGCGGGCCTGCTCGTCCTCGGCATCGCCGGGAAGCCCGCGCCGCACCTCGCCCATCGTGAGCGGCGCGCGGACCAGCAGGGCGACGCCGTTATAGGCCTTCTGGCCCAGCGTCTCGACCGCGTAGCCAGCGGCCTCCACCTCGGCGCGGGGGAACGCCGCATCCTGGCATTTCAGCTCCTGGAGGCAGACCACGTCGGGCTTGGCCTCGTCGAGGAAGGCCAGGAGGTGGGGCAAACGCTGCTTGATCGAATTGACGTTCCAGGTCGTGATCCGCATCGCCTCGCATCCGGTCGCCTCTGGGTCGTCATCCCCGCTTCGCGTCGCGCTGGCAAGGCCGGCTTGGTGCAAGATCGGGCATCTAGGTGTCGCTCCGAACGATGGCGTCGCGCTTGGCGGCGATCCGGCGCAGAAGCGTCAGCGTCGTGCCGGGCTCGGCAGGCCGGTGCGATGCATCCGCTTCGGCCGGATCTGAACCCGCTCCGGCAGAGAGCGTCCTGAGGGGGGTCCCATGGAATGGTTCGAGCCGGTGCGGGCCTATTGCGAGCGGGCCGACGCCGGGTTCTGGGCCGAGCCCGTCAACGCCCTGTCCAACGCCGCCTTCCTTCTGGCCGCCGCTGCGGCGGCGCGGCGCGCAAGCCAGGCCCGGCCTCCGGATCGCGTCGGGTTCGGTCTGGCCGGGCTGATCGCGGTGATCGGGATCGGCTCCTTCCTGTTCCACACGCTGGCCGTCCGTTGGGCGATGCTGGCCGACGTGATCCCGATCGCGGCGTTCATCTACGCGTATCTCGCGCTGGCGCTCCGTCGGTTCCTGCGGCTCTCGCGGGTGCGCGTCGTCGTGGGAACGGCGGGTTTCGCGATGTTCGGCTTCTCGCTCACGCCCATGCTCGACGACATGACGGGCCTCGACCTCTCGCATCTGACCAACGGCTCGATCGATTATCTGCCGGCGCTGCTGGCGCTGTTCGGCGTCACGGCCATGACCCTCATGCGTCCGGAGGAGCACCGTATCGGCACGGGACGGCGACTCACCGGCATCGGCGCCCTGTTCGTGATCTCGCTCGCCGCGCGCAGCGCCGACCAAGCCGCCTGCGCATCGCTGCCGATCGGGACGCATCCGGTGTGGCATGTCCTCAATGCGGTCGCGCTCTACGGCCTCGTGGCGACCGCGATCCGGCATCGCGCCGTGGCCGGATGAGCCGATCGCCGCGCCGCGGCGGTTTCCTTGCGGCGCAGACCGATTTCTTGCAGAAGTGCGCCGCATCGGGCGCCCGGCTCTTCGCGGTCGCCTGGGCATGGAAGAGGTCATGACAGTGAGTTTTCGCCTCGGGATCGCCGGGCTCGGCACCGTCGGTGCGTCCGTGGTCCGGATGGTGGAACGCCGCCGTCCGGCGCTCGCCGCTTCGGGCCTCGACCTGCGGGTGACCGCGGTGTCGTCCCGCGACCGGAGCCGCGACCGCGGCCTCGACATGGCGGGGATCGACTGGTTCGACGATCCGGTCGCCCTGGCGCGGTCGGGAAATGTCGACGCCGTGGTCGAGTTGATCGGCGGGGCCGAGGGGGCGGCCAAGGCCGTGGTCGAGGCGGCGCTCGAATCCGGCAAGCCGGTGGTGACCGCCAACAAGGCGCTCCTCGCCCGCCACGGCGCCTCTCTGGCTGCTTTGGCCGAAGCGCGCGGCGTCGCGCTGGCCTTCGAGGCGGCGGTGGCCGGGGGGATCCCGGTGATCAAGACCCTGCGCGAGGGCCTGCCCGGCAACGCGGTGAGCCGCGTCTACGGAATCCTCAACGGCACCTGCAACTACATCCTCAGCCGGATGGAGCGCGAGGGCCTGACCTTCGAGGCCTGCCTCAAGGACGCGCAGGCGCTGGGCTACGCCGAGGCCGACCCGACCTTCGACGTCGAAGGCTTCGACACCGCCCACAAGCTCGCGATTCTGACGAGCCTCGCCTTCGGCACCGCGGTCGATGCCGACGGCGTGTCGGTGGAGGGGATCTCACGCGTCCAGCCCCTCGACCTGCGCATGGCCGACGAGCTCGGCTACCGGATCAAGCTGCTCGGCGTCGCGCAGGCGACCGAGGCCGGGGTCGAGCAGCGGGTGCATCCCACCATGGTGCCGAAATCCTCGGCCATCGCCCAGGTCATGGGCGTCACCAACGCGGTGACGATCGATGCCGACGCGGTCGGCGAGCTGACCCTGATCGGCCCGGGCGCCGGCGGCGAGGCGACGGCCTCCGCGGTCGTGGCCGATATCGCCGACGTGGCGCGCGGGATCGTGCGTTCGACCTTCGGCATCCCCGCCGCCACGATGCGCGCCAGCGAACGCGTCGAGATGCAGCGCCACAAGGGCGGCTACTATATCCGGCTCACGGTTCACGATCGGCCGGGCGTCGCGGCGGGCGTCGCCCAGCGGATGGCCGAGCGCGAGATCTCTCTGGAGAGCATCCTGCAACGCCGCACCGAGGGCGGTGACTCGGATCCGCGCGGGCGCTCGGGGCGGCCCGTGCCGCTGGTTCTGATCACCTATGCGGCCACCGAGGGCAGCATCCGCACAGCCCTCGACGCGATCGATGCGGACGGTCTGCTGGCCGAGCCGCCCCAGGTCATCCGGATCGAGCGCGAGTAACGGCGCAACGCGCGATTCACGCTCTGCGATAGGGCGAGTCCCGACGCCCTTCTGGATGAGATCGGCAAGCCTCGCGAAACGATCCGGTGCAAGATACGCGGATCTAATCTAGATTATGGGGCCGCCTCGAACGGAGCTTAGGCTGAACGTCGATCGCCGAACGGCGTTTATATCGGGATCCGACAAAAGATCGGGCCCGGACAAAGGCAGGAAACGATGGCCGACGCTCTGAAACCCGCTTCGCGCGGGGTCCCGCGCATGCTCGCCCTGGAATTGGCCCGCGTGACCGAACGGGCCGCCATCGCGGCGGCGCGCCTGCGGGGTAAGGGTGACGAGAAGGCCGCCGATCAGGCGGCCGTCGATGCCATGCGCGACGAGCTCAACGGCCTTCCGATCCGCGGCACGGTGGTGATCGGGGAGGGCGAGCGCGACGAGGCGCCGATGCTGTTCATCGGCGAGCAACTGGGGCGCGGCGAAGGTCCGGAGGTGGATATCGCGGTCGATCCCCTCGAAGGCACGACGCTCTGCGCCAAGGACATGCCCGGGGCGATCGCCGTCATGGCGATGGCGGAGCGCGGCTCCCTGCTCGCGGCCCCCGACGTCTACATGCAGAAGATCGCGATCGGCCCGGGCTATCCGGCCGGACTCGTCGACCTCGATGCGAGTCCCACCGACAATGTCCGCGCGCTGGCCCGGGCCAAGGGCGTCGATCCGCAGCAGATCACCGCGCTGATCCTAGACCGGCCCCGTCACGCGGCGCTCGTGGCCGAGGTGCGGGAGGCGGGGGCCGCGGTCCGGCTGATCTCGGACGGCGACATTGCCGGGATCATCTTCACGGCTCGGCCCGAGGAGACCGGGATCGATCTCTATCTCGGGACCGGCGCAGCGCCCGAGGGGGTGCTCGCGGCGGCGGCGATGCGATGCATCGGGGGCCAGATGCAGGGCCGCCTCATCCTCGACACGGCCGATCGCCGCCGCCGGGCGACCGAAATGGGCATCAAGGATCTCGACCGGAAATACGATCTCACCGAATTGGCGAGCGGCGACGTGATCGTGGCGGCCACGGGCGTCACCGACGGCGCGCTGCTGCGCGGCGTCCGCTTCCGGCCGGACCGGATCCAGACCGAGACGGTGGTCTACCGGTCCGAGGCCGGCACCGTGCGCCGGATCCTCGGGGAGCATCGGCGCGGGTTGAGCTGACGCGTCAGCAGGTTTTCAGAGCCGGCTGTCCGCGGTGCGACCCCGCGGCGCCGGCGGGTTCGCAGCCGCTTCAACCGTGCCGCCGCCGCTCAGCACGACCACCTTCGTGCCGACATTGACGCGGCTGAACAGGTCGATGGCATCCTGGTTGATCATCCGGATGCAGCCCGAGGACACGCTCTTGCCGATGGAGTAGGGCTCGAGGGTGCCGTGAATGCGAAACAGCGTGTCCTTGTTGCCCTGCCAGAGGTACATGGCCCGGGCGCCGAGCGGGTTGCGCAGGCCGCCCGCCACGCCGAGGCCGCTCTGCAGCTTGTCGACCTCGCTCGCGAGCTTCGGGCTGCGGGCGATCATCTCCTTGGGCGGATACCAGTCCGGCCATGCCTGCTTGGAATTGACCGTGGCGCTGCCGGACCACGAGAAGCCCTGCTTGCCGACGCCCACACCGTAGCGGCGCGCCCGGCCGTTCTCCTCCACCAGCGTGAGCTGGTGCGCGCGCGGATCGACGATGATCGTCCCCGGCTCGTAGGGGCCGTGATAGGCGATCTCCTGGCGCAGAAACGCCGGGTTCATCTTCTTGTAATTGAACGCCTGGATCGGAAAAACGTCATCGGTGACCGGCCCGTAGATCCTGGCGTAGTCGATCGGCTCGTTGTCGGGCGCGCGCAGCACGGCCTTCGCCTTGGCGGCCTCCAGCGGCGACAGGCCCTCGGCCGTGGACGCCGTGCCCGGGCGGCCCGGCGCCGTCGGCTCCGCATCCAGCGACGCGGCGGATGCCGGAGGCTGGGGCTGCGCGGCCTGCCGCGGCGCGGCGGGGCGCACGAAGTCGGTGCGGCCGGTATAGGGCAGGTAGCGGTCGCCGCGGCGCACGTAATACGCGCCGTTCTGATCCTGGTAGAGCTGCCCGTCATCGCCGAACCCGTCGATGCCGGCCTGACCGACCGGGCCGCGGCCCTGAGCGTGCGCGGGGGAAGCGACGGCGAGGACGGCGAAGCCGGCCAGGAGAAGGCGACGGATCGGGGCGGGCATGGTTTGAAAATTCCTCGGCGGCGACGCCGGGACACGTCCGGGCGCGCAATCGAGCGGGCCTGCACGAAGACATGGCTCAGCTCATCCCTTAGCGTAGCAAATACCGCGCTTCGCCGCCAAGTTGCCGGCAACCTGCACGGGCACATTACGGGCGGTCGGGGCCTCGTTCTTCATGCCTGTGTGACCCGCTTGCCGCAATCGCCCCGCGCCACCCGGCGCAGATCCGACGGAACCGCGCTCTGCCGCCCGTTTGCTTGGCAGTGCTGCCTCGATCGGCATCAGCGTGCGGTCCGGCGCCCGAGGCCCGCGGCAACCGGGATCTGGCACGCTTGCTGCTTAGCCAAGGGCAGCCGCGCCTGATGCGGCGGCGGAGCAACGGCGCTCCAGACAGCGGACGGTGTGAGTCCGGATCCCCGGCATGAGCGACCGCGTGACGGTTCGCCTTTCTATGACGAGCACCTGAAATGGCCAGCTTCAAGACCGTGATGAAGTCGGGTCACCCCCCGACGCTGTTCGCCGCATTCCTCTATTTCGATTTCTGCTTCGCCATCTGGGTCCTGAACGGCGCCATGGGTCCGTTCATCACCGAGACCTACAAGCTGACGCCGGCCCAGACCGGGTTCATGATCTCGCTGCCGATCCTGGCGGGCGCGCTGATGCGCTTCCCGCTCGGCGTCCTGGCCCAGTATATCGGCCGCAAGAACGCCGCGATCGTCGAGATGAGCGTGATCATGCTGGCGATGGCCTACGGCTATCTGTTCGTCTCCTCCTACAACGAAGTGTTGGCCATGGGCGTCCTGCTCGGCATCGCCGGCGCGTCCTTCGGCGTGGCGCTCTCGCTCGGCTCGGGCTGGTTCCCGCCGGAGCATAAGGGGCTCGCCATGGGCATCGCGGGCGCCGGCAATTCCGGCACGGTGCTGGCTGTGCTGTTCGCGCCGCCGCTGGCCCAGGCCTATGGCTGGCAGACGACCTATGCCTTCGCGGGCCTCACCATGCTGCTGCCCCTGGCGGTCATGATCGTGCTGGCGAAGGAGCCGCCGGATTGCGAGCATCAGTCGTTCAAGGAGCACATCTCTTGCCTGTTCACCAAGGACGGCTGGGCCTTCTCGCTGATCTACGTGATCACCTTCGGCGGCTTCATCGGCCTGTCGAACTTCCTGCCGACCTTCTTCTACGAGCAGTTCGCCGTGACCAAGGTCGAGGCCGGGCGGCTGACCATGCTGGCGGCCTTCATGGGCTCGGGCATCCGGATCGTCGGCGGCTACTTCGCCGACCGGATGGGCGGGATCGCGGTCCTGTCGGTGGTGCTGCTCGCGGCGATCGCAACCCTGCTGTGGCTGACCGCGACCCCGTCGCTGGCGCTCACGACGCTGCTGTTCATGCTCTGCTTCGCGGCGCTCGGCGCCGGCAACGGCGCGCTGTTCCAGCTCGTGCCCCTGCGCTGGCCCTCGAACACCGCGGTGGCCGGTTCGATGATCGGCGAGATCGGGGCGCTCGGCGGCGCGATCCTGCCGAACGTGATGGGCCTGTCCAAGCAATATACCGGCTCTTTCTCGATGGGGTTCATCGGCTACGCCGCCTTCACGGCGATCGTGCTCGGCTGCCTCGCCCTGTGGCAGCGCAAATGGGTCGGCAGCTGGGTGGGGCCGCGCGGCAAGGCGATGGGCACGGCGCCCGAAGGGCAGCCCGAGCAATTGCGGCCGGCCACCGCCTGAGCGGACGACCAGGATCGTGAGACGCGGAACGGGGGCCCTGGCGGCCCCCGTATTCGTCGAAATCTACATCCCCGATTCCCGTATCGCGCGTAATTCCCGGTTGCCATCCGGCTCTCGAAGCGTTTGAATAATGCATTACGAGAGAGTGCCCAACCACTGGTTGAGGCGCCAGGCGGCCGTCAACGGCGGCGCTCCGATGGGAAGGAACGGTCGATGTCGAAGCGCTTCAGCGCCACGAACGGCGTGCTCGGCCTGCTGTGCGTGATGTATTTCATCACCTATCTGGACCGTGTGAACATCGCGACGGCCGGCGCCGAGATCATGCGCGATTTCGGGATGTCGAAGACCGATTTCGGCCTGATCCTCTCGGCCTTCGCCTATCCCTACGCGATCTTCCAGGTGATCGGCGGCTCGGTCGGGGACAAGTTCGGCGCCCGGCGGACCCTGCTGGCCTGCGGGGTGATCTGGGCGGCCGCCACCATCCTGACCGGCATGGTCGGCGGAATCGCCAGCCTGTTCCTGGCGCGCGTCCTGCTCGGCTTCGGCGAGGGCGCGACCTTCCCGACCGCCACCCGCGCCATGCAGAACTGGACGGCGCCCGGCAAGCGCGGCTTCGCGCAGGGCATCACCCACGCGTTCAGCCGGCTGGGCAACGCCGTGGCGCCGCCGATCGTCGCCTTCCTGATCTGGCATTTCGGCTGGCGCACCAGCTTCGTGATCCTCGGCGCGATCAGCTTCATCTGGGTGGCGATCTGGTACGCCTATTTCCGCGACGATCCCTCCGACCATCCGGCGATCACCCGGGCCGAACTCGACACGCTACCGCCGCCGCGCAAGGTCGGCGCGAAGCAATCGGTGCCGTGGGGCGCGCTGACCCGCCGGATGCTGCCGGTGACGGTCACGTATTTCTGCTACGGCTGGACCCTGTGGCTGTTCCTCGGCTGGCTGCCGAGCTTCTTCAAGGAGAATTACAGCCTCGATCTGAAGAACTCGGCTTTGTTCGCCTCGGGCGTGTTCTTCGCGGGCGTGGTCGGCGACACGGTCGGCGGCATGATGAGCGACGTCATCCTGCATCGCACCGGCAAGGTGAAGCTCGCCCGGCTGTCGGTGATCGTGGTCGGCTTCCTGGGCGCGGCCGCGAGCCTCGCGGGCGTGTTCATGACCCGCGACCTGACGCTGGTGGCGCTCCTGCTCTCCTCCGGCTTCTTCTTCGCTGAGCTGGTGATCGGCCCGATCTGGTCCGTGCCCATGGACATCGCGCCGAGATATGCCGGCACCGCGAGCGGCCTGATGAACACCGGCTCGGCCGTGGCGGCGATCGTCTCGCCGATCGTGTTCGGCGTCATCGTCGATCTGACCGGCAGCTGGACCCTGCCGTTCGTCGGCTCGATCGGCCTTTGCTTGCTCGGCGCCGGTCTCGCCTTCACCATGCATCCCGAGCGGGAATTCATCGAGCCGGCCGAGCGACCGCTCGGATCCGCGGCGACGGTCCCGGCGGCGGAGTAGTCTCACGATGACGGAAGCGACGGGGCGTACCGGGCCGCTCGCCGGCATGCGGGTGATCGAGCTCGCGCACATCATGGCCGGCCCGGTCTGCGGGCTGATGCTCGCCGACATGGGCGCGGAGGTCATCAAGGTCGAGAAGATGGACGGCGACGACACCCGCCGCACCGTTCCGCCGGCGCTCGAAGGCGAGAGCGCCGCCTACATGATGATGAACCGCGGCAAGCGCGGCATCAGCCTCGACCTGAAGGACCCGGACGGCATCGCGGTGCTGCGCCGCCTGCTCAAGGGCGCCGACGCGCTGATCGAGAATTACCGCGGCGGCACGATGGAGCGCCTCGGGATCGGCTACAAGACCCTGCGCGAAGAGTTTCCCGAGCTCGTCTACTGCTCGCTCTCCGGCTTCGGCCGCACCGGACCCTATGCCGACCGGGCCGGGTTCGACCTCGTGGCGCAGGGCATGAGCGGACTCATGTCGGTGACGGGGGAGGGGCCCGGCCGGCCGCCGATGAAGTGCGGGCCGCCGGTAACCGACATCACCGCCGGGATCCTGGCCGCCATGGGCGTGCTGGCGGCCTATTCTCATCGGCTCCGGACGGGCAGGGGGCAGGCGGTCGACACGTCGCTGTTCGAGGCCGGCATCACCCATACCTACTGGCAATCGGCCATCGCCATGGCGACGGGAATCGCGCCCGGCCCGATGGGCTCGGCCCATCCGCTGAACGCGCCCTACGAGGCGTTCGAGACCGCCGATGGCTGGATCACCATCGGGGCGGCCAACCAGACCAACTGGCTGCGCCTGCTCAAGGCGATCGGCGCCGACGCGCTGGCCGAAGATCCGCGCTTCGCGCTCAATCGCGACCGGATGGCCAACCGCGAGGCCCTCGCCGCGACGCTGGCGCCGATCTTCCGGGCCCATTCCTCGGGCGAATGGCTGGCGCGGCTCGAAGCCGGCGGCGTCCCGGCCGGGCCGGTGCTCGACGTGAACGCCATGCACCGGGATCCGCAGACGCGGGCGCGCGAGATGGTGGTCGAAGTCGATCACCCGCGGGTCGGGCGCATGAAGACGCTCGGCCTGCCGGTGAAGTTTTCGGATACGCCCGGCCGCGTCCACGGCCCGGCCCCGTTGCTCGGCGAGCATTCCCGGGCGATCCTGGCCGAGGCCGGCTACACGGACGACGCGATCGCGAGCCTGATCGAGCGGGGCGTGGTCCGCGAGACCGTGGCCTGATTCCACGCCCGGAGAGGTTCCGATGAATGCCACGCCCGCCACGGACGAACTGCTGTTCACCACCGACGAGGCCGGCATCGCCCGGATCGTGCTCAACCGGCCGCAGGCGCGCAACGCGCTGACCTTCGCGATGTATCGGGGGCTGATCACCTGCTGCGAGGCGATCGCCGACAACCCGGCCGTGAAGGCCCTCATCATCACCGGCGCCGGCGACAAGGCCTTTGCGGCCGGCACCGACATCGCGCAGTTCCGCGACTTCAAGACCGCCGAGGACGCCCTGGGCTACGAGCGCTTCATGGACCGGGTGCTCGGGACGCTGGAACGGCTGCGGGTGCCGACCATCGCGGCGATCGCGGGGGCGTGCACGGGCGGGGGGGCCGCCATCGCGGCGGCCTGCGACCTGCGCATCGCCACACGGGACGCCCGGTTCGGCTTCCCGATCGCCCGGACGCTCGGCAACTGCCTGAGCCAGGGCAACCTCAAGCGCCTCTCGGCGCTGATCGGGCCGGCGCGGGTCAAGGACATCATCTTCACCGCCCGCCTCGTGGGGGCCGAGGAGGCGCTGGCCATCGGGCTCGTGGGTGAGGTCGTGGAGGATCGCGCGGCGCTCACCGAGCGGGTCGACACCCTCGGTCAGCTTCTGGCCGGCCACGCACCGCTGACCATGCAGGCGACCAAGGAGGGGCTGCGCCGCCTCGCCGAGGAGGAGGCGCCCGCCGAGGGCGCGGCGCATCCGGGCGATGACCTGATCCTCCTCTGCTACATGAGCCAGGATTTCCGCGAGGGGATGGAGGCGTTCCTCGGCAAGCGGCCGCCGAACTGGTCCGGGCGCTGAGGCTCAAGCCGTTTCCTGGCAGACATCGACCCAGGTGGCATTCGTGAGTTCGGCCATCCGCTCCGGGGCGATCCGGACCGCGCTGTGGGTGCTGCCGGCGGCCGGCACCACCGCGTCGAAGGCTTTGAGCGACACGTCGCAATAGACCGGCAGCGGCGCGATCAGGCCGAACGGGCAGACGCCGCCGACCGGATGGCCGGTCACCGCCTCGACCTCGGCGAGATCGAGCATCCGGACCTTTCCGCCGAGGACCGCCTTGGCCTTCTTGTTGTCGAGCCGCGCGTCACCGCGGGTCACCACCAGGACGACCTGATCGCCGACCCGGAGGGAGAGCGTCTTGGCGATCTGCGCCGGGGCGACGCCGTGGGCCGCAGCGGCCTCCGCCACGGTGGCGGTGCGGGTTTCGAGTTCGAGGATCGTGATGTCGGGCGCCTTCTCGGCGAAGAAGGCCCGGACGGAGGCGAGACTCATGGCGGATCCCGGGAACGCTGGACGATGCGGGCGTTCACCTACGCCGGCGCCGTTCGCGGCGCGACCGAAATATGGCTTCGCTTCGCGCAAGCCTTGCCGTGTCTCTCCCTCCCCCCTCTGCGGGGGAGGGTGGCCCCTGCGTCAGCAGGGGTCGGGTCGGGACGAAGTCCCGCAAGGGGGGAACGACGGTTCAAGCAAGAGCGCGACCTTCATGACGGGCACAGCACAATCCTGCGCCGTCGCTCCCCTCTCCCGACCCCCTTCGGGGGCCACCCTCCCCCGCGAAGGGGGGAGGGGGACGCGCGGTGGGCTCCAACGCGCCACCTCCTACCGCGTCGTCGCCAGCAGCCAATCCGGCAGCGCCATCGCGATCCCCGGCACGAGGCACAGGATCAGGATCGCCACCGCCATCAGCAGCACGAAGGGCAGGGTGCCCCAGATGATGTCCGAGAGCGGGATGTCCGGCGCGATGTTCTTGATGACGAAGATGTTCAAGCCCACCGGCGGGTGGATCAGCCCCATCTCCATGGTGATGGTCATCACCACGCCGAACCACACCAGATCGAAGCCCGCGGCCTTAAGCGGCGGCAGGATGATCGGCGCCGTCATCAGGATGATCGAGACCGGCGGCAGGAAGAAGCCCAGCACGATCACCAGCGCCAGGATCGTCACCAGCAGGACCCAGGGCGAGAGCTGCATCGCCACGATCGCCTGCGCGGCCGATTGCGAGATGTGCAGGTAGCTCATCACGTAGGCGTAGAGCAGCGACATGCCGATGATCAGCATCAGCATGGTGGATTCGCGCAAAGTCGCGGTCAGGATCGGGCTGACGTCCCGGAACCGCCACACGCCGTAGATCGCGGCGATCAGCGCCAGGGCCAGAAGGCCGCCGAGACCCGCCGTCTCCGAGGGCGTCGCATAGCCGCCATAGAGCGCCACCATCACGCCGGTGAGCAAGACCACGAAGGGCATCACCCGCGGCAGCGTCGAGAAGCGCTGCGCCATGCTGTACTGCTCGTCCGCCAGGATCGGCGAGGCCGGACCCCCGCGCTCCAGAGCCGCCTTGGCGGTCGCGTATTCCGAGCGGAAGCGGATCATCGACCACGCCGCGAACAGGCTGACCAGCAGCAATCCCGGCCCGATCCCGGCCAGGAACAGGCGCCCGAGCGACTGCTCGGCGGCCACCGCGTACAGGATCATGGTGATCGAGGGCGGCAGCAGGATGCCGAGCGTCCCGCCGGCCGCGATGATCCCGGCGGCGAAGCCCGGCGAGTAGCCGCGCTTGCGCATCTCCGGGATGCCGGCCGAGCCGATCGCCGAGCAGGTCGCCGGGCTCGACCCCGCCATGGCGGCGAACAGCGCGCAGGCGAAGACGTTGGCGATGCCGAGACCCCCGGGGATGCGGTGCATCCAGGCATGCATGGCCGAGTAGAGGTCCTGGCCCGCCCGGGACCGGCCGATCGCCGCGCCCTTCAGGATGAAGAGCGGGATCGACAGGAGGGTGATGGAGGCCATCTCCTCGTAGACGTTCTGCGCCACCGTATCGAGGGAGGCGCCCGGCATGAATGCGACCATGAAGGCCAACGCCACGAAGCCCAGCGCGAACGCGATGGGGATGCCCGAGAGCATCGCCCCGAGGGTGGCGCCCGCGTAGAGGAAGCCGATCGCGGCGGTGCTCATCGGTGACCCTTCGCGGTGACGGTCCGGCCCATCGGGTCCGGCCCCTGCGGCGCGATCGTCTGATTGAGATCGGCGCCGAGGCCGATCTTCGGCTTCGCCCAGCCGGCCGCCCGGGGGCCGTAGGCCAGCGCCTCGGCGATCTGCAGGGCGAATTGCAGGCACAGCAGGCTCATGCCGGCCGCCATCAGCGTGTAGGGGATCCATAGAGGCGGTCCCCAGGTCGATTGCGAGATCTGGCCGTCGGTCCAGGCCTCATGGTCGAGGGACCAGCTCTTCCAGGCGAAGAACAGGCAGAAGGCGAGGCTGATCACGTCGGCGAGCAGCAGCCGGACCCGGTTGGCGGCCGGCGGCAGCAGGCCGGTCAGCGCCTCGATCGCCACATGGCCGCGCTTGGCCTGGACCCCGGCCGCCGACAGGAAGGTGGCGCCGATGATCAGGAACACCGCCATCTCGTCCTGCCACTCCGTCGGCTCCTTCAGGAGGTAGCGGACGACGACGCTGTGGGTCAGCACGAGGCAGGCCGCCACGAGGCAGAGGCCGCCGAGACCGAGGATCACCCGGTTCAGGAGGCGCATCGCGCGGTCGAGCGTGCCCAGGAGACCGGGGACGCGCGGTTCGTCGGCGGCCTGCCCATCGGGGGCCGCCGTGGCGGCGTCGAAGCCGTGGCTCACGCGACCTGCTCCGCGAGCTTGAGCAGCTCCGCGCAGTTCGCGTTCTTGGCCGCGTAGTCCTTCCAGGCCGTGCCCCGGGCGAGGTCGCGCCATTCACCCAGCGACTTCTCGTCGAGCTGCGAGACCTTGGCGCCAGCCTTGGAAAAAATCTCCTCGACCCGGGTGTCGTCCTCCTTGGCGCCCGCCTGCCCGAAGGCTTCGAGCTCGCCGCCCACGGCCATGATCAGGTCCTGCTGGTCCTTCGAGAGGCCCGAGAACACGATCTTGGACATCATGATCGGTTCGAGCATGAACCAGTAGGAGCGCTCCCGGCCGGAGGTCAGCGCCTTGGCGAGCTCCTCCAGGCGGAACGAGATCAGGCTGGTGGACGAGGTGATGACCGCGTCGCAGGCGCCGGTCTGCATCGCCGCGTAGGATTCGTTCGACGGGATGGAGAGGGTGGCGGCGCCCGCCTCCTTCATCATCATGTCCATCTCGCGCGAACCGCCGCGGACCTTCATGCCCTTGGCGTCGGCCGGGCTGACGAGGGGCCGCTCGCGGCTCGCGACCCCGCCCGCCTGCCAGACCCAGGAGACGAGGATGATGCCCTTGGATTCGAGGATCTCGGTCAGCTTGCGCCCGACGGGCGCGTTCTTCCAGGCGACCGCCTGCGCGTAGGACGTCACCAGCGCCGGCATCAGCCCGATATTCATCTCGGGCACCTCGCCGCCCGCATAGGGGCTCGGATAGAGCGACATGTCGAGGGCGCCCTTGCGCATCGCGCCGAACTGGGCGTTCGTCTTCATCAGCGAGGAACCGGGATAGACCTGAACCTCCAGCGCGCCCTTGGAGCGCTCGGCGACCGTCTTGGCGAATTTCCGGCACATGCGGTCGCGGAAATCACCCTCTTCGATGGTCCCGCCCGGAAACTGATGCGACAGCTTCAGCGTCGTAGCCGCTTGTGCAGATCCGAGACCCAATCGGAGCAGGGCAGGGGCCGCAAATGTTGCCGCGATCACGGAGCGACGAGTAGGCGTCATCTGGCTCTCCCGCACCGCAAACATTGCGGCTCGATTGTTGTGCGGCGCACCAATGACACCGCAATTATGTATGCATGAAGAACCGTCTTGTATATTTTGTCAATGCGGAAGCATAATGTGCCACGACCTGGGCCGAATAGGTTGACCGTGACGTTCGCGACCGGCCGTGCGGACCACGACACCTTCGATCACGGACGGAGGAGAGCGGCTTTCTAATCCGCCCCGGCAATCCCGAGGCGTCCGACCGCAACGGAGGCACCGAACGCGGCAACCTTCGCGAACGCCGCTCGGCCCGGAGCGATCGACGGGTGCGGTGTCGCAAGCCGGAACAGCGCCGAGCGGCGTCTGGCCTGCTCCTCGGCCGACGCCATGGCGCGGAGGGCTTCGGCGAGCATCAGCGCACGAGAAAGGAATGGGGGATGAATCACGCGCAGCGCCTGAAGCAGCGGATCGAGGACGAGATCGTCTCCGGTGAGCTCGCGCTGGGATCGCGCCTCGACGAAAATCAGCTCGCGGCCCGGTTCGGCGTCTCGCGCACGCCGATCCGGGAGGCGTTGCTGCAGCTTGCCGCCACCGGCCTCATCCAGACGAAGCCGCGGCGCGGCGCGATCGTCAGCGCGCCCGAGCCGCACCTGCTGCTCGCCATGTTCGAGACCATGGCGGAGATCGAGGCCGCGTGCGGACGCCTCGCGTCGCGGCGCCTCACAGCGGACGATGCGGCCGCCCTGCAAGCGGCGCTGTCGGGCTGCCGGACCGCCATGGCGACGGAGGATGCGGAGGCGTACTACGCCGAGAACTACGTGTTCCACGCCGTCGTGTACCGCGCGAGCCACAACGACTTTTTAGCCGAGCAGGCTCTCTCGCTGCACCGCCGGCTGGCGCCTTACCGCCGATTGCAGCTGCGGGTTCGCCAGCGGGTGCCGCAATCGCTGGCCGAGCACGAAGCGATCGTCGCCGCCATCCTGGCCGGCGACGCGATGCAGGCGGCCGAGGCCCTGCGCAACCACGTGATCGTGCAGGGTGACCGCTTCACCGACCTCGTGGCCGGATTGCGGACGCCGACCGCCGCCTGAGCGCGGCCCCGACCGTCGTCAGACCGCGTCGGCGGTCCCGTAATGGGCCGCGATCACCGATTTCTTGCCCCGGATATGCTCGCGCATCAGGACAGCGAGCGATGCGCCGTCACGGGCGCGCAGGAGCGCGATCATCCGCTCGTGTTCGGCGACCGCCCGGGCCCATTGGTCCGCGGTCTGATGGGCGGTGTAGCGCGAACGCTGGATCCGCCCCGAAAGGCTCTCGTAAAGATTGGCCAGAACGGTGTTCCGGCTGGCCGCCATGATGGCCTCGTGGATGCGGCGGTTATAGCGGAAGTAGCCGGCCTCGTCGCCCGCCTTCCAGGCCGCCACCATCGCCTCGTGGTCGGCCACGATGGCGTCGACCTCTGCATCGCTGATCGTGCGGCAGGCGAGGTCGCCGGCCGTCGCCTCCAGGCCGGCGATCACCTCCATCATCTCCTCAAGCTCGGAATCCGAGATGCTGGCGACCCGCGCCCCGCGGTTCGGCAAGAGTTCGAGGAGGCCCTCCGTAGCCAGGATCTTGATCGCCTCACGGAGCGGCGTCCGTGAGATGCCGAAGCGCTCCGTCAGCTCGCCCTCATTGATCCGCGCCTTCGGCTCCATCTCGCCGGATCGGATCAACTCGCGAATCCGGTCCGCCACTTCGTCGTGCAGATAGCGGCGGCTGATGCCGATCCCGGATTCAATCTTGTTCATGGTCCCCCAACGCATGGCAGGTCCGCATGCCCGTCATCCCTGTGTAGGTGCCCGGCCATTCAGTGTCGAGGCGTGAGCGCCCGATCCAGCACGCGGGCCACATGTTCCGCGTGGAGTCCCAGCCCGTCATGGATCTGATGGCGGCAGCTCGTCCCGTCGGCGACGACGAGATCGCCGGGAGCCGCCGCGCGCAGGGCCGGGAACAGCGACAGCTCGGCCATGGCGAAGGAAGTCTCGATCGATTCCGGTCGATATCCGAAGGCCCCGGCCATGCCGCAGCAGCTCGACTCGATCACCCGCACATCGAGCCCCGGCACGGTCCGCAGCACCGTCTCCACCGAGCCCATCAGGCCGAAGGATTTCTGGTGGCAATGCCCGTGCAGATGGGCCACGCGGCCACGCTGGTCCGCGAGCGGCAGCGCGATCCGCCCCGCCGCGAGGTCGGCGGCCAGCAGTTCCTCGAACAGCATGGATTGCCGGGCGAGCAGGGCGGCATCCGATCCTGGGAGCAGCGCGGACAATTCGTCTCGGAAGGTGAGGAGGCAGGACGGCTCCAGACCGACGACCCGCGCGCCGGCCCGGACGAAGGGGAGAAGCGCGCTGAGGGTCCGCCGCGCCTCCTGCCGCGCCCGGTCGGTCTGGCCGGAGGCGAGCCAGGTCCGACCGCAGCAGAGCGGCCGCCGCCCGCGCTCCGGATAGACCCGGTGCAGGCGATAGCCGGCGGCGGCGAGCACCCGTTCGGCGGCCTCCAGATTCTCCCGCTCGAAGGCGCGGTTGAAGGTATCGCCGAACAGGATCACGTCGCGAAGATCGCCCTTCACGTCGCCGGGATGGGCGGCCTCGCCCTGCTCGCTCCAGGGCCGGCGCCAGCGCGGCAGGGAGCGCTTCGCGGAGAGGCCGGCGAATCTTTCGGAGAGCTGCGCCAGCGCCGGATGCCGATCCCGCAGGTTGAGGAGCGGCGCGAGCCGGGCGGCTGCCCCGGCATAGACCGGCATCAGGGCGATCAGCCGCTCGCGGAGCGGCAGCCCGTGCCGGGTATGGTAGTGGTGCAGGAACTCGATCTTCATCTTGGCCATGTCGACGCCGGTCGGGCATTCCCGCCGGCAGGCCTTGCAGGAGACGCAGAGATCGAGGGTCCGCTTCATCTCCGGGCTGGTGAAGGCGTCCTTGCCGAGCTGCCCCGACATGGCGAGCCGCAGGGAATTGGCCCGGCCCCGGGTGAGGTGCTGCTCCTCGCGGGTCACCCGGTAGGAGGGGCACATGGCACCGCCGGCGAGCTTCCGGCAGGTGCCGTTGTTGTTGCACATCTCGACGGCGGCGCCGAAGCCGCCCCAATCCGACCAGTCGAGGGCCGTCTGCATCGGCTGGGTCACCGCGTAGTCCGGCTTGAACCGGAACAGCGACCGGTCGTCCATCGTGAGCGGCCGGACGATCTTGCCGGGGTTGAGCCGGTTCTCGGGGTCGAAGGAATCCTTCACGCTCTCGAAGGCGCCGCCGAGGACCGGGCCGAACAGCGGCGCGATGTATTCGGAGCGCGAGATCCCGTCGCCGTGCTCGCCGGAATACGAGCCCTTGTACCGGCGCACGAGTTCGGAGGTTTCCTCCGCGATCGCGCGCATCTTCGCGACGTCGCCCCCCAGCTTCATGTCGAGGATCGGGCGCACGTGCAGGCAGCCGACCGAGGCGTGGGCGTACCACGTGCCGCGGGTGCCGTGCTTGGTGAACACCTCGGTCACCGCATCGGTGTAGTCGGCGAGGTGCTCCAAGGGCACCGCGCAATCCTCGATGAACGACACCGGCTTGGCGTCGCCCTTCATCGACATCATGATGTTGAGGCAGGCCTCGCGCACCTCCCAGACGGATTTCTGCCGGGCCGGCTCCACGACCTCGACCACCGCATCCCGATAGCCGTGATCGGCCATGCAGGCCTCAAGCCGCTTCAGGTCGCGCTTCAGGGCGCCGAGATCGTCGCCGGCGAATTCCGTCAGCAGCAGGCAGTTCGGCTGGCCGCGGGTGATGTCGGCGAGCGTCGTGCGGAACAGCGGAATGTCGGCGCCGAGCACGAGGACGTTGTTGTCGACGAGTTCCACCGCCACCGGGTCGAGCGCCACGATGTGCCGCGTGGTCTCCATCGCGGCCCGGAACGACGGGAAATGACACACGCCCATCACCCGGTGGGTCGGCAGGCGCGACAGCTTCAGCGTCACCGCCGTGGTGGCGGCCAGCGTGCCCTCCGACCCGACCAGCAGGTGCGCGAGGTTCGGACGCGGCTCGATCAGCGCGTCCAGATTGTAGCCGCCCACGCGCCGCTGCACCTTCGGATAGCGGAGCGCGATCTCGTCCCGGTGCTCGTGCGCGAGCGCGCGCATCTGCTCGGCCAGCGACTCGGCCCGGGCCGAGCCGGTGACGCCGGAGACCGCGTTGCCGGTCAGGCCGAAGGTGAAGGCCTCCCCGTCAGGGAACAGCGCGTCCAGGGCGAGGACGTTGTCGCTCATCTTGCCGTAGCGCAGGGAGCGGGCGCCGCAGGAATTGTTGCCCGCCATGCCGCCGATGGTGCAGCGGGTCGCGGTGGAGGGCTCGACGGGGAAGAACCAGCCATCGGCCTTCACCCGGGTGTTCAGCCGCTCCAGCACCATGCCGGGCTCGACCGTGATGGTGCCGGCCTCCGGATCGTAGGCCAGGATGCCGTTGAAGTGGCGCGAGCAGTCCACCACGAGGCCGGAGCCGATCGGCTGGCCGTTCTGCGAGGTCCCGCCGCCGCGCAGGATCACCGGCGCACCGTGCTCGGCGGCGATCCGCAGGGTCGCGGCGATGTCGGAGGCCGAGCGCGGCAGGACCACGCCGGCCGGCATGATCTGGTAGATCGAGGCGTCGGTGCTGTAGCGCCCGCGGGTGAAGGCATCGAAGCGCGCCTCGCCCTGAAGCTGCTCCGCCAGCCGGCGCGCCAGCCCGGCATCGCGCCGCGCCGCTGCGCGCGGCGCTGTCGCGATCTGCGCCTTCGGTCCCGTCACGTCAGCATCCTCCCGCGGTGACCCGGAGCCACCTTGGCGGGATTGTATTCAAAATTCAGAGGTTCGGAAATCACCTCCGGCACCCTGCGCGCTTCCGGCGCGGTTCACGACACGCGTTCTGCGTGTTGATCCCCGCCCCGGCTCGGGCGCCGGATGTCACGAGAGCATCCGGGTGTCCCCGTCGATGGAGATCGCCTGGCCGGAGATCGTCCGGCCGCGCTCCGAGCAGAGCAGCAGGATCTGGTCGGCCAGCTGCCGGGCGGTGACGTAGTCCTTGATCGACACGAACGAGAAGGCGCGCGCCTCCATCTCGGCGAAGCTGGTGCCCTGCTGCTGCGCCTTCGCCTCCAGCACCCGTCGCTGGCGGTCACCGGCGACCAAACCCGGCAGGATCGCGTTGACCCGGATTCCGTCGCCGCCGAGTTCGATGGCGAGCGATTTGGTGAAGCCGATCACGCCCCATTTCGCCGCCGCGTAGGGGCTGCGCAGGGCGAAGCCGAACTTGCCGGCCGCCGAGGACAGGTTGACGATCGAGGCGTTGGCGCTCCGCCGCAGATGCGGCACCGCGAGCCGCGCGCAGTTGAACTGGCTGGTCAGGCAGACGGTCAGGCACTGATCCCAGGTCTCGGGAGCGATCTCCTCCACCCGCCCGGTCGGCCCGGCGATGCCGGCATTGTTCACGAGCACGTCGAGGCCGCCGAGATGATCGATCGCGGAGTCCATCATCGCCGCCACCGCGGCCCGGTCCGCCACGTCGGTCCGGCTGCGCCCGACGGCGGCCGGCAGCGTGGCCAGGGCCTCCGGGTCGATGTCGCAGGCGAAGACCCGCGCGCCCTCCTCAAGGAAGGCGTCGACGATGGCACGCCCGATTCCCGCCGCCCCCGCGGTGACGAGGACGCGCAGCCCGGTCATTCCAAGATCCATGATCAGTTCTCCCCATGCTCGTCCCGCAACGTGCCGCGGGACAGGATGAAATCGGCCGCCTCGCGGATATCGGCAGCGATCGCCGCGGCGGCGGCCGGAGCGTCGCGCGCCTCGATCGCCGCGCGGGCTTCGGCATGGCGCCGCAGGGCGAAACCCTGGTGCAGCCGCTCCGGGCAGGCGCGCAGATCCAGGTTGATGACCGGGCCGGCCTTCAGCCACAGGCGGCCGATGATCTCCGTGAGCGGGGCCAACCCGCAGGCCCCGTAGATCGCGAAGTGCAGATCGCGGTTGAGCTGGACGGCCCTGATCCGGTCGGGCTCCAGCGATTCGGCCTCCGCCCGGAACGCCGCCTCCGCCTGCCGGATCGCACCGAGTTCGGCCTCCGTCCGGCGTTCGGCGGCGCGCGCGGCCGCGATGCCTTCGACGGCGATGCGTGTCTCGGCGAGCGCCCGGAACGCACCCGCACCCAGGATCGGAACGCGGATCACCCGGGCCGGGGCGACCTCCAGCACCCCTTCGGCGACGAGGCGGCTCACGGCCTCCCGGACCGGCATCACCGAGACCCCGAAGGCCGCCGCGCTGCTGCGCAGGGAGAGCCTGTCGCCCGGAGCCAGCCGGCCCGAGGCCAGGAGGTCCGACAGCGCCGCATAGGCGGTGTCGGTGAGGGTTCGCCGTTCAAGCTGCGGGAGGTCGGCCAGCGCCGCCAGGGATTCCATGGCGTGAGACTAGACGAAACCGGATCGTTCCCGCTAGTGATCTGTGATCACAGCGGCGGCGCACGCCGCGGGAACGGGATACGGGAGGGCTGTCATGACCGGCAGCGTCGCGATCGTGGGCGTCGGTCTGATCGGCCGGGCCTGGGCGATGATCTTCGCCCGCGCCGGCTGGGATGTGCGCCTGTTCGACGCCGCCGCCGGCGTCGCCGAGGCGGCGATCCCGCTCTGCGTCGAGGGCCTGCGCGTCCTGGCCGGGAACGGGCTCTGCCCCGATCCGGAGGCGGCCGCGCGGCGGATCCGGGCTGTCCCGAGCCTCGCCGCGTGCCTGGACGGCGTCGCCTTCGTGCAGGAGAACGGTCCGGAGACGCTGGCCGCCAAGCAGACGCTCTTCGCCGAACTCGACGCCCGCGCGCCGGCCGAGGCCATCCTGGCCTCGTCCTCCTCGGCGATCCGGTGCTCGCTGTTCACCGAGGATCTGCCGGGCCGGGGGCGCTGCCTCATCGGCCATCCGGTAAACCCGCCGCACCTGATCCCGCTGGTGGAGATCTCCGGCGCGCCCTGGACCGCCCCGGAGGCACTGGACCGGGCGCGGGCCATCTACGAGCAGATCGGCCAGGTGCCGATCACGGTGCTGAAGGAGATCGAGGGCTTCATCCTGAACCGGCTGCAGGGCGCGCTGCTGGCGGAGGCGTTCCGCCTCGCCGCCGAGGGCTACGTGACCCCGCAGGACCTCGACCGGACCGTTGCGGACGGACTTGGCCTGCGCTGGAGCTTCATGGGGCCGTTCGAGACGATCGAGCTCAACGCGCCGGGCGGCATCGCGGATTACTGCGCGCGCTACACCGGTTTCTACAAGCGCCTCGCCGCCGATCCGGCGCCGCCCGCGGTCTACGAGGCGCCGGCCACGGAGGCGATCCTGGCGCAATGGCCGGCCAAGCCCGATCTGCCGGCTCGCATGCAAAGGCGCGACGCGCGGCTCGCGGCGCTCCGTGCCCACAAGGCTTCACAGAAGGATTGATCATGGCTGCACAGCGGAAAGTCATCATCACCTGCGCGGTGACGGGCGCGATCCACACGCCCAGCATGTCGCCGCACCTGCCGGTGACAGCTGAAGAGATCGCCGACGCCGCCATCGGGGCGGCGGAGGCCGGCGCGGCGATCGTGCATCTGCACGCCCGCAACCCGGAGACCGGCCAGCCCGATCAGTCGCCCGAGGCCTTCGCTCCGTTCCTGTCGGTGATCAAGCAGCGCTCCTCCTGCGTGATCAATCTCACCACCGGCGGCGCGCCGACCATGTCGATCGAGGAGCGGGTCCGCCCGGCCGCCACGTTCAAGCCCGAGGTCGCCTCCCTGAATCTCGGCTCGATGAATTTCGGGCTGTTCGGCATGCTCGACCGGTTCAAGGACCTGAAGCACCAGTGGGAGCGGGACTATCTCGGCAACAAGGACATCATCTTCCGCAACACGTTCGGGCAGATCGAGCATATCCTGACGACTTGCGGGCCGAACGGCACGAAGTTCGAGTTCGAATGCTATGACACCGCTCATCTCTACAACCTGAAATATTTTTTCGACCGGGGCCTCGTGCAGGCGCCGCTGTTCATCCAGACGGTGTTCGGGCTTCAGGGCGGGATCGGCGCGCATCCCGACGACGTGATGCACATGAAGCGCACCGCCGACCGGCTGTTCGGCGATCAGTACCGGTGGTCGGTGCTGGGGGCGGGCCGCAACCAGATGAACATCGCCGCCATGGCGGCCGCGATAGGCGGCAACGTCCGCGTCGGGCTGGAGGACAGCCTCTGGGACGGGCCAGGCAAGCTCGCCGAGACGAACGCCGCGCAGGTGCGGCGCGTCCGGTCGATCATCGAAGGGCTGGGGCTCGCGGTGGCCTCGCCCGACGAGGCGCGGGAGATGCTGGCGCTGAAGGGGGGCGACAAGGTCGCGTTCTGAGTCTGAATCTGGCGGTTGTAAGCGTCCCCAGTCGGTTAGCCGGGCTGACCGAACACCCGCTCCACATCCGCCTGCCCGATCCCGTCGATCTCTAAGATCTTCAACCGGCTCTGGTCGCCCGAGGCGATCCGCACCGCGCCGCGGCTCACCTTCAGCATCTTGGCGATCATCTTCTCCAGCGCCGCGTTGGCGGCGCCCTCCACCGGCGGCGCGGCGACGCGGGCCTTGAGATAGGGCTGGCCCTTCTCGTCGCGCGCCCACCCGTCCACGGCGTCGCGCCCGCCGCGGGGCGTCAGCCGAACCGCCAGCCGGACCGTCATCGCGCGAAGCTCAAAAAATCTTGCCGGGGTTCAGCCGGTTGTCCGGATCGAGCGCGCGCTTGACCAGCCGCATCGCGGCGATCTCCTCGGGCGAGCGCGACAGCGGCAGCTTGCTCCGCTTCTCCAGGCCGATCCCGTGCTCGGCCGAGACAGAGCCGTTCAGTTCGGCCAGCGGCTCGTAGAGCGCGGCGTCGATCGCGGCGTTGCCGGCGGCGTCGAGGCGGGTGGTGTTCCAGTGCAGGTTGTTGTCGCCGATATGGCCGTAGACGACCGCCCGGCAGCCCGGAATGGCGGAGAGCCGTTCGAGCGCGCCGCGCACGTAGCCGTCCATCTTCGCCAGCGGCACGCTGACGTCGAAGGCGCGCTCGATCCCGTCGGCGTTGAGATGCTCCACCCGGTCGCGGATGCGCCACATGCCCCGGCGCTGCTCCTCGGAGGCGGCGACCGCGGCGTCGAGGATCGTGCCCTCGCCCATCAGGCGCTCCAGCAGGCCCAGGAAGCGCTCGGATTCCTCGGGCACGCACTCGACCTCGATGATGGCGTAGAACGGGTAATCGTGGCCGAGCGGCGGCGTGGCCCGGCCGGGGGCGGTCATCACCCGGTAGAACTCAGGCCACAGGCCCTCGAAGGACGAGACGCGGCCCTGGAACGCGCTCTGCGCCGCGCGCAGCACCCGCGCCCCATCGTCGACGCCCGGGCAGGCGATCAGCGCCGTGGCGTAGCCGGCGGGCTCCGGGCGCAGCCGCAGAACCGCCCGCGTGACGATGCCGAGCGTCCCCTCGGTGCCGATGAAGAGCTGCTTCAGGTCGAGCCCGGTGTTGTTCTTGATCAGCGGGCGCATCGACGACACCACCGTGCCGTCGGCCAGCACCGCTTCGAGCCCGAGCACCATCTCGCGCATCATGCCGTAGCGCAGCACCCGGAGGCCGCCGGCATTGGTCGAGATCGCGCCGCCGACCGTCGCCGAGCCCCGGGCGCCGAGATCGAGGGGGAAGAACAGGCCGGCCTCGGTTGCCGCGTTCTGCACGCTCTCGAGGGTGGCGCCCGTCCCGACCACCACCGTCATGCCGAGCGGGTCCACCGGCTCGATCTGGGTCATGCGCTCGGTCGAGAGGGTGATCTCGTCGGGCGCGCACAAGGTCCCGTCCACGAGGCCGGTGGCGCCGCCCCGCGGAACCACGGCGACGCCGGCTTCGTGGCAGGCCGCCAGGACGGCACGCGTCTCGGCGGTGCTGCGCGGGCGGACCAGCGCGAAGGCGGCGCAGGGCTCGGTCGGCCGCGTCCAGTTGGCCGAGCGCTGGCGCAGCTCGTCGCCGGTGACGACGCCGGACGGTCCGACGAGCGCGGCGAGGCGGTCGAGGAGGGCGGCGTTGGTCATCGGCATGGTCCTGTTGGGCTCACGCCCGATGCTCTGTCACAGAAAGCCACGCGCCGCGAGGTTGCGCATCAGCGCGCGGGCCCCGAAGGTCCAGGGCTCGCAGGCATCGCACGAGCGCATGCGGTTGACGAGGCTGCCGAGTTCCGGGCTCGCGACCACGACCCGATCGTTCTCGACATGGGTGAAGCCGAGGCCCGGCCCATGCCGGTCCTGGATCGGCGCGAACATCGTGCCGAGGAGCAGCAGCGCCCCGTCCGGATAGTGGTGCGTGCGCCCCATCAGGGCCGCCACCAGCTCGTCGGGATCGCGGCTGATCTCGGCCAGCGGCGAGGTGCCCTCCATGCGGAACCCGTCGGTGCCGGTCACCTCCAGCGTCACGGTGGTGCGCCGGATGGTGTCGAGATCGAAGGTCTCGTCGAACAGGCGCAGGAACGGCCCGAGCGCGCAGGAGGCGTTGTTGTCCTTGGCCTTACCCAGCAACAGGGCCGAGCGGCCCTCGAAGTCGCGCAGATTGACGTCATTGGCGAGGGTCGCCCCGACGATCCGCTGATCGGAGGCGACGGCCAGCGCCACCTCGGGCTCCGGGTTGTTCCAGTGGGAATGCGGATGCAGGCCGGCATCCGCGCCGCAGCCCACGGCCGACATCGGCTGGGCCTTCGTGAAGATCTCCGCATCCGGGCCGATGCCGACCTCCAGGTACTGGCTCCAGGCGCCCTGCGCGACCAGCACCTCCTTCAACGCCATCGCCTCGGCCGAGCCGGGCTTCAGCCGGCGCAGGTCCTGGCCGACCAGACGCACGACCTCCGCGCGGATCGCCGCCGCGGCGGCGAGGTCGCCGCGCGCCCGCTCCTCGATGACGCGCTCCAGCATGGAGGTGGCGAAGGTGACGCCCGCCGCCTTCAGGGCCTGGAGATCGACCGGCGCGAGCAGCCACGGCCGATTCGTATTGCGGAGGTCCGGCGGCGTGTTGGCCAGGATCGCGTCGAGGCTGCCGAGATCCTCGCCCTCCGCCCCGCGCAGGGCTGCGGCGGGATCGGGCTGTTCGCACAGGTCGCTCACCGTGGGCAGGCGGGGCGTGACGTCGATCACCCGCGCCTCGCCCGACGCGTCGGCACGGATCGCCACGACGCTGGGCCCCTGCGCGTCCGGGCGCCAGACCCGGCCGACAAGAGAGCCGCGACACCCGTCGACGGGTAGGACCGCCTGCGCGTTCAGACCGGATAACGACATGGTGCTCCCTTTCACGACCCCTGCCGACGCAGAGGGCGCCCATGGGGCCACCCTCCCCCGCAAAGGAGGGGGTCGGCGCATGAGCTATCCGGGCGGCCCCCCTGTCGACCGCACGATGATTCCAAGCCCGATATGAATCCGCAAGCGTCGACCGGGAGGACGAACGGATGCACACGTCTCCCTTGGAGAGGCGCGGGCGGCTCCGCGTCTCTTCCTCCCCCGCTGCGGGCGAGGGGCGAATCCGGTTTGCGGCCTGCGGATGATGACGGAGCGCGACAGGCTCCCCCTCCCGTGCCGGAGAAGGGACCCATGCCTCATCCTGCAAAAGGAAGAATCCGCCAAGCCATCCAATCTGTGTCGCCTGCAAAGGGGGGAGGGGGCTTGAGCCATCCCGGCCGTCCCTCCTGGCAACAGCACGATGATCCCAGACCGCTGTATCGCTCCGCGAGCCCGCATGGGAGCGGGTGAAGGTCGCGCGGGGGCTGCCGACGACAATGCCCGGCTTCAACCGGCCGGGATCGGGGGCGATTGGATAGCGGGCGGCGAGGGTCTATCGTCGCGGGCGATGTCCACCCCCGTGTCATCCGTCCGCCGCCTCGACCCGATCCTCGTCGACCGCATCGCCGCGGGCGAGGTGGTGGAGCGCCCCGCCTCGGCCGTGAAGGAGCTGGTCGAGAACGCCATCGATGCGGGCGCCCGGTCCATCGAGGTCACGGTCGAGGCGGGCGGCCGCCGGCTGATCCGCGTGGTCGATGACGGCCGCGGAATGACCCCGGACGACCTCGATCTCGCGGTCGAGCGTCACGCCACCTCGAAGCTCCCCGGGGGCGACCTGACGGCGATCGACACGCTGGGTTTCCGCGGCGAGGCCTTGCCCTCGATCGGGGCGGTGTCGCGGCTCGCCATCGTTACCCGCACGCCGGAGGCCGAGGCCGGGGCGAGCCTCATCGTCGAAGCGGGGCTGAAAGGTCCGGTCCGCCCGGCCCCGGCGCAGCCCGGCACGCGGATCGAGGTGACCGAGCTGTTCGCCGCGACGCCGGCCCGGCTCAAGTTCCTGAAATCCGACCGGGCCGAGAATGCCGCCATCGCCGAGACCCTGCGGCGTCTCGCCGTGACGCAGGCGGGGATCCGCTTCACCCTGCGGGCCGATGCCGGCCAGCCCCTGGTGCTCCCGGCCGAAACCGGCCCCGAGGCGGATCTGCGCCGGCTCACCGCCGTGCTGGGGCCGGATTTCGCCGCCAACGCCCTGCCGGTCTCGCTCGCCCGGGAGGGATTCGCGGTGACCGGCCATGTCGGCCTGCCGACCTATCACCGGGGCGCGGCGACCCACATCCACCTCGCCGTCAACGGCCGCCCGGTGCGCGACCGGCTGCTCCTCGGGGCGGTGCGCGGCGCCTATGCCGACACCCTGGCCTCGGACCGCCACCCCGTGCTCGGCCTGACGATCGTCTGCGAGCCCGAACGGGTCGACGTCAATGTCCACCCGGCCAAGACGGAGGTGCGCTTCCGCGAGCCGGGCCTCGTGCGGGCGCTGATCGTCAGCGCCATCCACGAGGCCCTGCGCCAGGGCGGCGCCCGCTCGGCCACGACCGGCGCCGCCCGGACCCTCGACGCCCTGCGCCCGGCCGGTCCGGCCCTCGCGATCCACACCGGAGCGGCGGCACCGAGCCTGTTCCAGCCGACGCGGCCGAGCCCGTTTCCGTCAGGCGCGCCCTCGGTGGCGGCGCCGGCGGGCTACCGGAATTCGCCGACATGGCGACCCGCCCCGATGCCGCGCGCCGCGGAGCCCGCTTACGCCCTGGCGGAGGAGGGCGGCTTCGCGGAGGCGCCCCAGGCCGCCTTCGCCGGGGACGTCGCGGCCCCGCCCCAGGCGGATGTCCGTCCGCTCGCCGAGGCTCCGGAGGCGATCGATCATCCCCTCGGGGCGGCCCGGGCGCAGATCCACGAGACCTACATCCTCGCCCAGACCCGCGACGGCCTCGTGATTGTCGATCAGCACGCCGCCCATGAGCGCCTCGTCTACGAGCGGATGAAGGCCGAGCGGGCGGCCGGTGGCATCGCCCGGCAGGGGCTGCTGATCCCCGACGTGGTCGAGATGAGCCCCGAGGAGGCCGACCGGCTCGTCGCCGCCGCGCCGGACCTCGACCGGCTCGGCCTGACCATCGAGGCGTTCGGGCCGGGGGCCGTGCTGGTCCGCGAGGTGCCGGCCGCGCTCCTCGGCGCCTCGGTGCGCGACCTCGTGACCGACATCCTCAACGCCCTCGAATCGAGCGGCGACGAGGAGGGCGGCGCGCCGGCCGGGGAGGGCGGTCCGCTCGGCCGGCGCCTCGACGCGGTGCTCTCGCGCATGAGCTGCCACGGCTCGGTCCGCGCCGGACGGCGCCTGCGGCCCGAGGAGATGAACGCGCTGCTGCGCGAGATGGAGGCGACGCCGAATTCCGGCCAGTGCAACCACGGCCGCCCGACCTCGATCGAGCTGAAGCTGTCCGACATCGAGCGGCTGTTCGGCCGGCGGTGACCCTGTCGGGACAGGCAAAGAGCGAAGCAGTTACAGGTTAAGGGCGGAACAGCGTTAGGCCGGAGCCTTCGTCAGCTTTTTCTCTCTGATCCCGATGGCGCCATTCCAGCCGGGCAAGCGCCCGTAATCATCACCAGATTTTTCGAAGTACCTATCCCATTCGACCCGAATATCCATCTTTCGTCGCAGCACCGCCTCGTCCAATTGTTCTTTGACAAGGCGGCCGCCTCGTATGGTCGAACTGCGCAGCTTCGTCATGATAGTTGCCGGCGTCATCGTCCCGGATGGTGGAAGCAGTTCGTAGACTTCCTGCATCACACGGTCCCAGTAATCTTCCGACCGGACGTGGTCTAAGCGTTTGCGCAGCCGCTCAACCTCGCCGCGGAGCGCGGCGTTCTGGGTTTCCAGTGCGGCGTTGCGTGACTTGAGGCCCTCGGCTTCGACAATCGCCATATCGGCAAGAACAGAGCTCTCTACCCTAAGCTCGTCGTTCGCTCGAACGGATGCCTCGACCCTCGTGCGCTCGTCGTCGAAGCGAGCCTGGGCCTCGGCTAGCGCGGCACCCCAAACCGCATTCGCGAAGTCCATCAACGGCGCGAGCACCGGCTTGGGCAACTCGGCTTGCTGCGACCGCGGCTGGTAGGCTCTTTCCACCTTCCAGTCCCGTAGGTGCGGCCCCACTGCCTTGGACGAGCCTCCCTTCGCCCCGAGCTCCTCGCGAGCCCAGTCGCTTTGCAACTCGGCGATAACAGAGGTCTGCGATACCGGGTCGCCACGCTCCGCGAGCCGGTCGGCTGCGATCCACACCTGATCCCTGGTCGGCATTGCACATCACCTCCGACAGAGAGGATCCGACGAGCTCGTAAACAAAGCGCTCCAGGGAAGCGGAAAGTAAGCCGTGCTTTCCGCTTCCCGCTTTCCGGCAGTGTCACGGTGCCGAGACCGACAGCCGCGGCGTCGCTTCCGGCACACCGCGAAGCGGTAGCTTGGAGCACCAAGGCGGTCGCGCCGCCGCAAGGCGGTAAGGAAACCCATGGTTGTCGGAACGGCACACTTAGGCACGAAAGAAACCTTACCGGCCGTCGGAGAGCGACGACCGCTTGTCGAATCCTGCGATTGCTGGGACTTGGGGAGGGTGGTTTCCTGGGCGGTCACAGACGTGGACGATAACGACGACACCACCTTGCTGCGGGTCGCTCTCGGCCCTGACCATCGTGTCTCCGTGCCTCTAGCAGACATGGAAATCCGCCAGGTGAAATTCGCCTGTCTTTCCGAAGCCGTCCGGGCCTTAACTTTTGCGAGCCTGCCGTGGGCCCTGAAGGACGCTGACTGACATGGCATCGACCGTAGGGGCGATGTCGCCGGCGATAAATCCCGAATGGCTTTTCAAGCTACGCGTCGCCGTCGCGCGCCACGGGGAGAACGACCGGGCGCGTTGGTGGAACACCAATAAGGCATTGTCGACAACCGGCGCCCTCGCGCTGCGCCGCAACTTACCCCGCACCTACATGTTCGCGCAGGCAAGGATCGTCCTTGCGGTCGCAGCGCGTCGGTGCCGCGAGCATTACGACCTCCCGAACTCGGTAAACCTCTGGGACCTGCCCGAGGCATTGGAAGAGGCCGTCGAGGCCAGCTGGGGTGACTGGCTGGATGACGGAGCCGCGTGGGCGCCCTTCTTCGACAGCCTCAAGTCACCTGCGGCCCGAGACCTGACGACGCTCTTGACCGAGCTCGGGTTGGTCACGGACCGTGAGTTGGACGACGCCCGCTCTTTGCGCCGCTCCGCCGAGGGCCGCTCGGTGATCCTGTCACGCTCCTTCGGCGGGACGAAAGAGGAGGTCGCCCTGCTCGCGCTCGGCTTCGACAAGGGCACGGACGGCCTAGTCGTCCCGTACGCGAGGTTGGGCTAGCGATGAGACCTGTTACCGCCTGGTCATCCCGGCTCCTTCGGCACGGCCCCTTGGCGCCCGAGACCCACCAGATCTTCGCGAACTGGCGCTTCGAGGACGATGCCGACACGAACCTTCGCCGCGGCACCCAAGGCCATTTCGGCACGCGCGGCTGGGAGGAGGTCGTGCGCACCTCGGTCGGCGTCAGGGTGCGTGACTTCGCGCGCATCGCACCCCTCGTGCGCCTCGCGCAGGGTAAGGTGTCCTTCGACGACTGGCGGGATTGCCTGCGGCTGTGGCTGGTCGCGACCGAGGAACCCTTCGGCACGTTCGTTCGGGATTGGCTTTTCGGGGAGAGGCTGGAGGGGCGCGGCCGGGTCGCGGCCGGCGACGTGCGGTCCTTCGTCGACGCCGCATGGGCAGGCGCGGGCAAGGCCCCGCCCACTGACGACGGACGCGTCCGCGCCGCCCGCGACCTGATCAAGACCGCGACGGACCTCGGGCTGCTACACCCGGGCTCGACCACGCGGGACATCGCCTCTCCCGGAATGGGCGACGTCGCGCTCGTCTTCCACGTGCATCTCGTTGCGCAGTTCGAGGGCAGCGCGGCGCGGGTCGTGGACAGCCCCTACTGGCGCTCGGCCCTCATGCGCCCAGACGATGTTCACGCAGCCCTGCTCCGGCTGCACCAGTTCCGCAAGCTCGACTACCAGGTGGCCGGGAGCCTCGTTCAACTCTCGTTGCCCTACCGCGACGCGACCGCTTGCGCCGAGGCGATGGCGACATGAGCGAGTTCGAGGCACGGCTTTTCGGGACCCTGCTGCCGATCCTTGAGGACGGCGACCCGCGCGCGCGCATCAGCGCCTACCACGACATGCCCTATGCCATCTTCCGCTACGACGCGGCGGAGGAGTTCGCGCTGAGGAAGGCGGTCACCGACCTCGCCACCCGCCTCCAGCTCAAGGGCAAGCGGGTCACTCGGATCTCCCTCGCCGAATGCCTCGCCGCGGCGCTCGCCGGAAGCGGGCAGGCGCAGGAGGATTGGTATCAAGCGGAGCGGGACATCGGCCTCGCCGAGACCGTCGAGACGGTCGCCAACGTCCTGGCCACCTACTGCCCCTTGGTGAACCTCGTCGCGGAGCGACTGCCCACGGCGCCGGACCCGGCCAAGGACGTCGTCCTCGTGTCGAGGACCGGGGCGCTGTTCCCATTCTACCGGACCTTCTCGCTGCTGGAGCAGCTCAAGGGCCAGGTCAGCGTCCCTACCGTGCTCTTCTATCCGGGCGACATGGACGGGGCGGCGGGTCTCCGGTTCATGGGCGTCCTGGAAGCCGAGCACAACTACCGCCCCAAGATCTTCTGACGGGACAGTCCTGCCATGAGCGCCATCGGCTCCCTGTTCGCGAACGACATCAACCGGAAGATCGAGGAGGTCATCAAGGTCGACCAGGTCGACGCCGACGTGCTGCGCGCCGAGATCGAGGAATACGTCGTCACCGACGCCATCAAGGGGCACTACGTCGACATCCTCGAAAGCTACCGGGAATCCTCCCTGAAGCGCACCGAGGGCGTCGCCATCTGGATCTCCGGCTTCTTCGGGTCCGGCAAGTCGAGCTTCGCGAAGAACCTGGGCCTGGCCGTCGAGAACCGCGACATCGTCGGCTCCCCGGCCGCGGAGCTGTTCGCCGGGCGGATCGCCGACGAGAGGCTCAAGGTCGTCCTGCGCACGGTCAACGAGAAGATGCCGACGCATGCGGTGATCTTCGACGTGTCGACGGACCGCGGCATCCGGACCGGCAACCAGATGCTGACCGAGATCATGTACGGTCTCTTCCTGACGAGCCTCGGCTACGCGAAGGACCTCGATCTGGCGGAGCTGGAGATCGGCCTTGAGCAGGACGGGCGTCTGACGGAGTTCGAGGAGACCTACCGGTCGATCTACGGGAAGGAGTGGGACGGCGCGAAGGGCATGCTCGCCTTCGCCATCGGGCAGGCCAGCAAGGTGCTGCACACAATGGATCCGGGCACGTTCCCCGCGGCCGATTCCTGGGCCAAGACGCGCGCCAGGGCGGACATCACGCCTGGCCTCTTCGCCGAGCGCGTCTCCAAGCTCATGGACCGGCGCAAGCCCGGCCGTTCGCTGATGTTCGTCGTCGACGAGGTCGGGCAATTCGTCGCCCGCGACGTCCAGAAGATGCTCGACCTCCAGGCCATCGTGCAGCAGCTCGGCGTGAAGGGACGGGGCCGCCACTGGATCGCCGTCACCTCGCAGGAGAAGCTCAACGAACTGGTCGGCGGCCTGGACGACAAGCGGATCGAGCTGGCGCGGCTCATGGACCGCTTCCCGGTCCAGGTTCACCTGGAGCCCTCCGACATCTCGGAGGTCACGAGCCGACGGGTGCTGGCCAAGAACGCCGCCGCCCAGGCCCGCCTCGGCGAGATGTACGACGCGCACCGGGGGCGCTTCGCGCAGGCGACCCGGCTGACCGCCGACATCGCCTTGCCCGAGCTCAGCCGGGAACGCTTCGTAGACCTCTACCCGCTCCTGCCCTATCAGGTGGAGCTCATCATCCGGGTCGTGTCCGGCCTCCGGACGCAGGGGGGTGCCAGTAAGCACGTCGGCGGCGCGAACCGCACCATTATCAAGCTGGCGCAGCAACTGCTCATCAATCCTGGGACGGCGGTCGCGGCGCTGCCCGTAGGGTCTCTCGTGCGCCTGGACCAGGTCTACGACCTCGTCGAGAGCAACATCGCCTCGGAGATCCGGACGAAGATCGCCTCCGTGCCGGCGCGTCTTCCCGGCGTGCCCATGGCCCATGCCGTGGCGAAGGCCGTCTGCCTGCTGCACTTCGTCAAGAGCGTGCACCGCACGGCCGAGAACCTGGCCGCCTCCCTCCATCCGGCCGTCGACGCCCCAGACGGGACGATCGCGGTCAAGGAGGCGCTGAAAGCCCTGGAGGACGCGCAGATCGTCCGGCACGGGGAGGACGGCTACCGGATACCGACCCCGGCGGAGGACGACTGGGAGCAGAACCGCACCGGGGTCGCCCTGACCCGGGCCGCGGAGAACAAGCTGATCTCGGACACGCTGGCCACCTTCTGGACGCCGACGCCCACGTTCAACCTCGCCGACGCCAAGCTGTTCAAGGCCGGGTTGACGGTCGACGGCAAGGAGGTCGCCAGGAACGACCTGCCGTTCCACGTGCTCGTCGCCGCCGACGTGCAGGAGGCGGACCGGCTCTCGGCCGATGCCCGCGTCCGCAGTCAATCCGAGAAGGGGACCGTCTTCTGGGTCGTCACGCTCTCCACGGACATCCGCAGGGAGATGCAGGAGGCGTTCCGCTCGCAGGAGATCATCGCGCGCCGCTCGCGGGGAGCCACGACCGCGGACGAGAGCACGCTCCTCGTAGAGGAGAAGGCGCGCTTACGCCGGCATACCGACCAGCTGCGCGGCTACCTCAAGGCGGCCTGCCTGGCCGGCGCCGTCTACTTCCGCGGCAACGATCGCAGCCCCGGCGGCACGGCGGAGGTCGGCAAGGCGGTCGCCGAGGTGATGCGGGCGGTCCTGCCCGACGTCTACGACCGATTCGAGGCAGCGGCCGCCAAGCGCGCAGACCTCGACAAGGGCATCGCCGCCCTCCTGACGGCGGACAACCTCAACGGCCTGCCGCCGGTCTTCACGGCGCTCGGCCTCCTGAAAGACGAGAACGGTCGCGTCGTCATGGACTGCGACAAGCCCCCGCTGTCCGACGTGCTCGCCCGCATCGCCGACCGCTCCGGCTACGGTGAGCTCGCCTCCGGCCGTTACCTGGAGGAGGCGTTCGGCCAGGCGCCCTACGGATGGGACTTCGACGCAGTGCGCCTCTTCGCCCTGGCACTCCTGCGCGCCGGCAGGATCGAGGGGCTCCACAGGAGCCAGACCGTCGACAACGCCGGCGGCGTGCCGGCCAAGGAGGTGTTCCAGAACAACCCGTTCTTCCGCGGTGCCACCTTCAGGCCCAAGAAGGGCGTCGACTTCGAGGAGATCGTCAACGCGGCGGAGAACTACCGCACCACCTTCGGGCGCGAGATCCAGGACCTGACGGACCACAAGGTCGCCGCCGAAATCCGCTCCGCCATCGAAGGATGCGAGGACAGGGTCGCATCGGTCGTGGCGACCCTCCGCGGCTCCTCTCTCCCCGGTCGCGAGGCCATGGAGGCGGCGGCCGACCTGATGAAGGCGGTTCGCCGGGGTACCAACGAGCGGACGATCCTGGATTTCAACTCCGGTCATGCCGACCTCAAGGAGGCCGTCAGGAAGGCCGGCGAGGTCGAGAAACTCGTCGGTCCCGCCGAGGTCGCCAAGATCGCGGCGGCCCGGGACGTGATTAGATGGCGCTGGCCGGTCCTCCAGGAGGAGCAGGACCTCTCGGATGCAACTCGGGCGGACGGCGCGCTGCTGCTCGACCTGCTCGAACGCGAGACCTTCTACAGGGAGATCGCCCAGATCGCGATCGTGTCCGGCAGGATCGGCGCCGAGTACGACAGGCGATACAAGCAGGCCCTCGAACGACGCGTCTCGGCCTACCAGGACGCCTTGGACAGGTTGGCCCGGAGGCCGGAATGGGCCGAACTCTCGGACGCGCAGCAGGACGCCGTCACCGAGCGGCTTCGCCGCGGCGCCGACCCCACGCAGAACAACCAGACCCTCCAGCATCTCCGCTCGGAGACGGAAGCTTGTGAGGGTCGCCTGGGTGCGGCCGCCGCGCGGATGCACGAATTGCTGGAGGGCGACCGGCTCGCGACCCTGCGCATCTCCGAGTTCTTCCAGGACGGCATCGAGACCGTTGAGCAGCTTGACCAGACCCTGGACGTCATCCGGGACGAGGTTTCCCGGCTCATCGGCGCCGGCAAGAAGGTCATGGCGACCTGGGGGGCCTGATGGACAGGGAGATCCGAAATGCCCTGCAGGGATTGACCCAGCGGGCCAGGGCCCTGCTCTCTGGCGAGTTCGGGGAGCAGATGGAGGCGACCTACGACATCATGCGGTCGGGGGCGTCCGTGCAGGCACCTGGGGCGCACCTTGGCAGGCGCCAAGCCGCGCTGCGCGACCGCCTCGCCGAGGCGGTCGCGCACAAGCGGGCCGCGGGCATGTCGGCGCAGGAGGCGTTCGACGACTTCGTCCGGGACGCGGCCTTCACGACCCTGAACCGGTTCGCAGCCCTGAAGATGCTTGAGGCCCGCGGGTTGCTCCGGCCTTGCGTCGGCGAGGGGGAGCTCTCCTCGGGTTACGCGAACGAGTTCGCCGGCGTGGCCCCGGAACTGAAGCTGCTGCCGTCCGGCGAGGGCTACAGGCTCTTCGTCGAGAGCATCTTCGACGAACTGTCCACCGAGGTGAAGGTCCTGTTCGACCGGCGTGACCCGGCCTCGATGCTGTGGCCGAAGAAGGCGGTCTTCGACGACCTCCTCGCGCTCCTGAACGATCCTCGGCTAGCGTCCGCCTGGATCGAGGACGAGACGCTCGGCTGGATTTACCAGTTCTTCAACTCCGGCGAGGAGCGGCGCGCAATGCGGGAGGCGAGCCAGTCGCCGCGCAACGGGCGCGAATTGGCGGTGAGGAACCAGTTCTTCACACCGTCCTACGTGGTCCGCTTCCTTGTCGAGAACACGCTCGGCCGGATCTGGCTTGAGATGTCCGATGGGCGCTCGGCCCTGTCCGGCGCATGCGAGTACATGGTCCGCGATGGCGTTGACGGTGGAACGGCGCCGCGACGTCCGAGGAAGGACCCGCGCGACATACGGGCCCTGGACCCGGCCTGCGGCTCGGGGCATTTCCTCCTGGGCCTCTTCGACCTGTTCGTCACCGTCTACGAGGAAGGCTGGCAGGCCGAGGAAGCCCCGGTATCGGAATGCACCGGCCGGACGCTGCGCGAGGACTACCGTACGCTGGAGGCCCTACGGGCGGCGGTGCCGGGGTTGATCCTCCGGCACAACCTTCACGGCGTCGACATTGACGCTCGCTGCGCGCAGATCGCGCAGTTCGCGCTCTGGCTGAGGGCGCAGCGCGCGTTCGAGCAAGCAGGGATCGCACGGGGCGACCGACCGCGTATCACGCGCTCGAACGTGGTGGTGGCCGAGTCCATGCCGGGCGAGCGGAACCTGCTTGAGGAGTTCCTACGCGGCCTGCAAGGCGAGAGGCTCGAAGCCCTGCTTGCGCGGGTGCTGGACGACGCCTCCGGAAAGGAGGTTCGGGTCACGCCCGCCATGGCCGACAGTCTCGCCGACCTCGTGCGCGCCGTCTGGGCCGAGCTGGAACTGGCCGGCGACATGGGCCTGCTCCTGCGCATCGAGCGGCGCATGTCTGAGGTCGTCGCGAGGGGACGCGCGCGCTGGACGGAGGAACTACCCTTGTTCACGTCCGTCGACTTCACGCCGCTGGCGGGCGAGAGCGGGTTCGGCGATGGGAGCGGCTTCTGGAACAGGGCCGAGGCGATGGTCCTGCTCGCCTTGTCGGAATACGCGGCGTCGGTCGCAGGACCCGGGCGGACGGCCCGCAAGCTGTTCGTCGAGGACGCCGCGCAGGGCTTCGCGCTCGTGGACCTGTCCACAAAGCGCTTCGACGTGGTCGTGATGAACCCCCCGTTCGGGGCGGGCTCCGTCGCGGCGAAATCGAAGTTCGAGAGCTCCTATCCACGCTCCAAGGTCGACGTCTACGCCGCCTTCGTGGAGCGCGGCATCGAGCTGCTGCAGGAGGGTGGCCGCCTCGGCGCCATCACGTCTCGGACGGGCTTCTACTTGTCGGACTTCGCCAAGTGGCGCCGCGAGGTGATCCTGAAGTTGGCGCCGCCCGTCGTCTTCGCCGACCTCGGCGCCGGCGTCCTCGACGGGGCGATGGTCGAGACGGCCGCATACTGCCTGGAGGCGCCGCGATGACGCTCTTCGTCCGACTGCTGGACGTCCCGGTCGACGACAAGGCGGAGCGCCTGCGCGAGGCGGTCCAGGGCGAGGGCGGCGCCTCGATGCGCCGCGACCCGGCCGACATGACGAACGTCCCCGGCGCGGCCTTCGTCTATTGGCTGCAACCGACTCTCCTCGACTTGTTCCGGGGTGAGAGCCGGTGGGAGGACTTCGAGAGCAGGTGCGGGCTCGGCACGCTCGACGATTTCCGATTCCTGAGGCTGTGGTGGGAGGTGCCGTCGGACGATGCCGGCTGGGTCCCATTCGCCAAGGGCGGCCGTTTCTCGCCTTTCCACGCGGACATCGCCCTGAAGGTCAACTGGCACGGCGGCGACGAGTTGAAGGCCTCGGTCGAGCGGAAAGTCGGGTCGGCCTCGCGCAAGGTCCAGGGCCAGGAATTCTACTTCCGAGAGGGCCTGACCTGGCCGAGGCTGCCGCACGTCATCGGTTCGTTCCAATTCCTGCCGCGGGGCTGCATCTACAGCGATGGAGGGCCCGGGATCTTCTCGCGGGACTCGTCCGCCCTTGGCCCCCTCTGCGCCGTCCTCAACAGCGCACCTTTCCTCTTCCTGCTCGAATGCCTCATGCCGCGGGGCAGCGAGGGCGGACAGACGCTCAAGTACGAGGCCGGGTACATCACTTCGGTCCCGTTCCCCGACCTCGACCACGCCTTGGCAGACAGGCTGGCGAGGCTCGCCGAGGTGGGATGGGAGCTCGGCCTCGAAAAGTCCCGGTCGTCTGAAACCTCCCTCCGCTTCGCGGGTCCGGCACCGATGAATTCGCTGGGCGCCATCGACAACCGCATGACGCAAATCCTGAACGAGTGCGACGCGCTGAGCGCCGAGGCGCTGCGCCTCGACGAATTGAGCATCGCGGAGGTCGCCGCTTGGGCGCGCCTCCGAAGGTCTCAGGCACTCCCGCCGTCCGTCGAGGACGAGGGGGCGCGCTACGCCTCCACGTATCTCTCATGGTGCGTCGGCCGCGCCTTCGGCCGGTTCCGGCCGGTCGAGCCTGGCGACGGGAATGCCTGCCTGGGACCGTTCGACGCCCTTCCGGAGCTTCCCCCGGCCGCGAGCCCGTCCGACGGGGGCGCCACAGGGCCGCTGCGCAACATCCTTGTCGACGACCTCGGGCATCCCGACGACATCGTCACGGCGGTGGCGTCCTTCGTGGCCGAGGACCCTGAGGGCGTCGTCGATATGGAGCCGGATGACCTCCGGGTATGGCTCGCGTGAGAGTTCTTCGCCGAGCACCTCGCCACATACAGTGGTTACCGACGCAAGGCGCCGATCTATTGGCAATTGGCGACGCCCAGCGCGTCGTATTCGGTCTGGCTGTACTACCCGAGCTTGACCTCCGACACCCTCTACCGCGTCCACTCGGACTACGCGCGGCCCAAGCTTCTCCACGAGAGGAGCAATCTCGACAGATTGCGCTCCGAGTTCGGACCTACTCCGAGCGCGGCGCAGCGGAAGGACATCGAGCGCCAGCAGAGGTTCGTGGACGAGTTGCAGGCATTCGCCGACGACATCGGCAAGCTAGCGCCGCTGTGGTCGCCCAAGCTCGACGATGGCGTGATCGTCAACTTCGCCCCGTTGTGGCGCCTCGTCGGGCACAACAAGGCGTGGCAGAAGGACCTCGTGGTAACGTGGCGGGCGCTGTCCCAGGGCAAGTACGACTGGGCCGGCATCGCCCTGCGCCTCTGGCCGGAGCGGGTCGTGCCCGCCTGTTCCGAGGACCGTAGCCTCGCCATCGCACACGGCCTCGTGGCGGACTTCTGGGAGGAGACAGCCGCGGGCAAGTGGTCACCGAAGGCATCCCCGGATCGGTCGGCGGAGGAGGTCGCAGCCGGCCTGGCCGTCCCGGCCGTCCGGGAGGCGCTCGCCGAGTTGCAGGGCTCGGCCGATCCGGAAACCCCGGGCCGCCGGACCCGCCGTCGTTCTTGAGGTCGCAGTCCGTGCATCCCCTTCACGACTACATCGCCGGGCAGATTGCCGCCCAATTGAGGGACAGGTGGGTCGTCGTCATGTACGACCATCGCCAGGAGTTCGAGCCGTTCTTCCGCGAGATGGCCCCGAACGCGGGCGTCGACCCGGTCGACGTCGAGGTCGGCGGCCGCAAGGCGAAGCTGTCGCGGTTCTCGGGCTCGTTCCTAGAAACCAAGATGGCCGTCGAGCCGCTGGTAGGCACCGACGACCCTGCCTCGGTCCTCGTCTACGTCCCGGGGCAGCAACACGACGAGAGGACGTCGCTGCTCCTTGAGATGGAAAGCGCGGGTGCGGTGTACAGGCCGCAGCTCAAACAACTGGCGCGCCAGGTCCTGCGCCGTACGATGACTGACGTCATGATCGACGGCATCCTGCGCCCGGAGTCGGTCGGGTACGACGACCTGGCCCGGGTCGCGGCGCAACCCTCGGGCGGCGAGCCGGCCTCGCTCCTGCGGAGCCTGTTCGAAGGCGCCTCCGACGCGGTCGGCATCATCGCGTCCTGGTGCCTCGACCCCTCCAAGGACCGGGCACTGATCGACAAGGGGGCGGTGCCCGAGCTCATCCACTTGCTGGACGTTCGCCTCGGCCTCTCCATGCCGGAGGACGCCGTCCCTTCGAGGATGCGGGCGGCAACTCTCAGGCACGTCCTGGGCTCCGAGTTCCTGCTCGACCTTCGGACAGGCGTGCCTGCCCTTCCAGGCGTCACGACGCCGAAGACCAAGGACCAGGAGCAGGGCGTGCGCCAGGTGGCGGTGCAGATGCGGTTGAGGTCGCCGGAAGCCTACGAGGGCATCGCGGATACGGTCGAGAAGGAACTCGGCGTCGACCGGCTCGACCTGGACGGCGACGCATTCGGCGCCATCGACACCTTCCGGGTGGAGGAGGCGCGCGTAGTTGCCCACTGCTTCGGCTTGGTCGCCGCGGAGCGCTACGCCGAGGCGCGGGCGGTCATCGACGAGAGGGATGCGAGCTTCTGGGTCGAACGGTCCGCCGAGCGGCGGGCGACTTGGGAGGTGTGTCGCGCCATGGTCGAGCTCGGCACGCTCGCCGGCGAGGTACGGGGGCAGTTGGCGAAGGCCAACGGTAAGCCTGCCCGCTGGGTCGAGATGTACGTGGCGGATCAAGGCTGGCATCGGCTGGACCGCGCCCAGCGGACGCTGGAGCGCGTCGCCCGGCACCTCGACGACGAGGCCGGGGAAAGGGCTCTCGGCGTCGTCCGGAACGCCTACGAGGACACCTGCGCCCGAATGGCGGAAGGCTTCGTCAAGGCGCTGGAGGGAGCGGATTGGACCGTTCCCGGCATGCTCCGTCACGACAAGGTGTTCGCGGAGGCCGTGCACCCAAGGGCGAAGCCGGTCGCCTACCTCCTGGTCGACGCGCTCCGGTACGAGATGGGCGTCGAGCTGGCAGGTCGGCTGGCCACTTCCGTCGCCGAGCTCTCCATCGTCCCGGTGGTCGGCGCCTTGCCGGGAGTCACCGCGGTCGGCATGGCCGCGCTCATGCCCGGGGCCGCCGGCGGCTTCTCGGTCGAGGAGCGGGGCGGCAAGCTCGGCGCCCTCGTCGATGGGACGTTCGTCGGCGACTTGAAGGGGCGCCAGGCACACGCCAGGGCCCACCTGCCGGCCTCCGTCGACATGACCCTCGACGCCGTGCTCTCCTCATCCGCGAAAACCCTGGCCGGACGCATCGAGGGGGCGCAGGTCGTCATCGTGCGCTCGCAGGACATCGACCAGGCCGGCGAGGGCGCGACCTCGTTCGCGAGGGTCGTGATGGACGGCGTGATCGAAAACATCGCCCGCGCCCTCAAGCGGCTCGCGGACGCCGGCGTGGAGAGCGCCGTGGTCGTGGCCGATCACGGACACCTCTTCTTCGGCCAGGACAGGAACGAGGGCATGCGGCTTGAAGCGCCCGGCGGCGTGACCATCGATCTGCACCGCCGGTGTTGGGCCGGCCGCGGGGGCGCCACGCCGGCCGGCGCCGTCCGGGTGTCGGCCGACAGGTTCGGCTACCTCTCGGATCTCGACTTCGTGTTCCCGCGAGGCACCGGCGTCTTCAAGGCCGGCGGCGACCTCGCCTATCATCACGGCGGCTTGAGCCTGCAGGAGCTGGTTGTGCCGCTGATCAACCTGCGCCTGAAGCCCGGCCGGGCCGCGGCAACGGAGAGGAAGGCGGTATCCGTCACCCACGAGGCGACGCTGACCAACAGGATCTTCATGGCGCGCATCGAGCTCGGCGGGACGCTGTTCACGGAGGCGTTGAACGTCAGGCCGGCCGTCGTCTCGGCCGACCGGCAGGTCGCGACGGTGATGATGACCGATCCGCCCCGAGCGGACGACGGCACGGTCAAGGTTCAGCCGGGCGCGACTGTGACGGTCGGCTTCATGCTGTCCGACGACGCCGTTAAGTCGGTCCGCTTCCAGGTGCTGGACGGGGATACCGACGCCGTCCTTTATGCCTCAAAGGACGTCCCGGTCCGGCTCGCCCTATGACCCAGCGCTTCGAGACCACGGCCCCGACGCGCGACGCGCTCGACGACATGGCCAATCGGACTTTCGCCGGCAAGGTCGTGCGCAAGGACCTGGTGCGGAAGGTGAAGGTCGGCGCCAACGTGCCGGTCTTCGTGCTGGAGTTCCTCCTCGGAAAGTATTGCGCCTCCTCCGAGGAGATGGCCATCCAGATGGGCCTGCGCGTCGTCAACGACATCCTCGCTAACAACTACATCAGGGACGACGAGAGCCAGAAGGCGCAGAGCAAGGTCAAGGAGAACGGCCGACACTCATTCATCGACAAGGTGAAGGTCCGGCTGGTCGATTCGGACTACTGGGCCGAAGGGGCGAAGTTCGGCCACCGCTTTATTCACGTACCCAGCGAGTACGTTCGCGCCTATGACCGGCTTCTGACGGGAGGCATCTGGGCGCAGGTCGACCTCAAGTACGAGTTCGACGAAGAGACCCGGGGCAAGAACCCCTTTCGCATCGAGAAGCTGAACCCGATCCAGATCGCGGCCTTCGACCTAGAGGAGTACCGCGTCGCAAGGCGGGAGTTCAACACTGACGAGTGGATAGACCTCTTGCTCCGCAGCATGGGCTACGAACCGGGGCCCATGGACAGGCGCCTGAAGCTGCACCTGCTGGTCAGACTAATTCCGCTGGCCGAGCGCAACTACAACCTGGTGGAGCTCGGGCCACGCGGCACCGGCAAGAGCTACGTTGTCCAGGAATTCTCGCCGTACTCCTCGCTCCTCACGGGGCCGACGACGGTCGCGAACCTCTTTGGGCACATGGGCGGCCGGCAGAAGGGCATGGTCCAGATCTGGGACGTCGTCGCCTTCGACGAGGTGGCCGACCTGGAGAAGATGCCCAAGGAGGTTGTCACCACGATGAAGACCTTCTGCGAGTCCGGGACCTTCCAGCGCGGGCCAGAAGCCGCTTCCGGGGACGCGAGCATTGCGATGTTCGGCAACACCAACCAGCCCGTCGACGTGATGGTCAGGACCGGCCACCTCTTCGAGCCGATGCCCGCCGTGATCCGCGACGACATGGCCTTCATCGACCGCATGCACTTCTACCTCCCGGGATGGGAGGTGCCGAAGATGCGGACGGACATGTTCACCGACCACTATGGGTTCGTCGTCGACTACCTCGCGGAGGCGCTCCGCGACCTGCGCAAACATAACTTCACTGAGACGGCGGAACGCTACTTCTCCTACGGGAGCCACCTGAACGCCCGCGACCGCAAGGCTGTCAACAAGACCGTGTCCGGGCTGATGAAGATCCTCCATCCCCACGGAGAAGCCTCGCGCGAGGACGTCGCCGAACTGCTCGACCTGGCGCTGGAGGGGCGCCGCCGCGTCAAGGAGCAGCTCAAGAAGATGGGCTCGTTCGAGTACCACCAGGTCGCGTTCTCCCGCATCGACCGCGAGACGGGCGAGGAACACGTGGTCGGTGTGCCGGAGCAGGCGGCCCGCCAGGTCGTCTCGCCCGACCCCCTGGCTCCCGGCGGTCTGTACGCGTCGGGGGTCGCCGCGGACGGGGCCGTTGGCCTGTACCGGGTCGAGGTCTCGACGGCGGCGGGAAGCGGCCGGCTCCGGCTGGCCGGCGGCGTGGCTGGCGCCATGAAGGAATCGGTAACGCGGGCCTTCAGTCACCTCGCGGCGACCAAGGGTGAGATGGGGGTCGCCAAGGAGGCGTCCGCACTCGACTTCCACCTGGAGGTCGTCGACTTGACGGGCAACCGGGCGGACGCCGAGATCGGGGTGGCCTTCTATGTCGCCTGCCTTTCGGCGCTCCGCAGGGCGCCGGTCGCGGCCGGCACGCTCATCTTGGGGGACCTGAGCGTGCAGGGGAACATCAAGCCCGTCCGCTCGCTCGCCGAGCCGCTGCAGGTCGCAATGGACAACGGCTGCCGCCGCGCCCTCATCCCACTAGAGAACAAGCGGAGCTATCTGGAAGTGTCCGGTGAGGCCGCCGAACAGGTCGACCCAATATTCTACGGGGACCCCCGGACCGCGGCGCTGAAGGCGTTAGGCGTCCCTTAAACCTTCAGGGGAGCGCCGCCGTGGTCGCATCCCCGGCTTGGGAGGCTGCCGCAGGCACGTCGTCTGCCTCGTCGTCCTCGGCGGTATCTTGCTCCAAAGCCTTGATCGCCTCCAGGTGGGTCTGCTTCGCCTCCTGTATCAGGCCCATGACGTCGACGATGCGGATCTCGTCGTTCGGCGAGGACCTCTGCCACTTGTCGAGCAACTGCACCTCGGCTCCCACGGTTGTTTCCTTTTTAGGAAAGCTGCCGATCAGATATCCGTGAACGGAAACGTAGTGAGTGACGTTATTCTTGCACCAAGTCTTAATCTTGAAAATATAGTCTTCCAACTGCCTGTAATGCTCGATTTCCAGCGGCATCGAAGGCGACTTGAGCTCGACGATCATGAGCCTATACGGCCCGCTCAGTACGGGGTCGCTCAACATAAAGGTGAGGTCCGGCCTCGTCCTGTCCTTCTTGGACTTCGACGGATCTTCGTCAACATCGGAAAATATTGGGGCGAATTCATCCACGCCCAGGGCTTCAGCGACTCGGGTCACCGTCTTGTTGATGTCGATGTCGCTTGTCAGGTATGTGGAGAACTCGGGACGGATCAGCCAAGGGTTATCTTTCAGGAGTTGATGCAACTCCTTCTCGCGCATCTTCGTGCGCCAGTCCTCACGCTGCGCACCTTCCATGAGCGTTTGGATGGCTTGAATGCCGCTGCGGCGACCGCGGTACAGCTTGAGCGCGTCGAGCTTTTCGATCTCCGCGAGTTCGCGAAGCTCGCCCGCGACCTTCCCTAGCGTCTCCGGCTTCGAGCCCAGGGTGATCAGCTTGGTGAGCACTTCGGTCGCGTTGACGGAATTCAAGATCACGGGAGCGAGTTCCTGGAACTCCTCCGTTCCGACCGGATGCACGCTGGCTATTGACTTGAGAAGCTTCTCCGCCGCCTTTCGGGTCTTCCTGGGCAGGTTGCGCACGATGCGCATCAAGACGCGGGCTTCGGGATCGTTGTTAAGCTCGTGCTCGGCCTGGTCCTCGCGGTACTTGGCGTGCCGTGCAATCGCTGCCTTCATGATGTCGGTCAGCCTGTCCGACAGCGCCTCGAAGATCTCGTTTCCTTCCTTGAACTGGGTCCTGCTCGTGTTGATGATGTCGACCGGGCCACGGTCGAGCTCATCCACCTCGAAAACGGCCTCCATGTAATCCTGCGAATGGAAGCTGTGCATGCCAGTGCCGAGCTTCAGCAGGGTAGGGCCAGCTGCGAGCCTCTTGTTGCAGTAGATGCGCGCGCCCCGCTTCCCGGCGGGCAGGTGCTCGTTCTTACTCCTGAAGCCGACGTAGTAGCGGAAGCCGATTTCGCCTAAGCCCTCTACAGGAGCGCTTCCCGAGGCGAGGCGGTCCTCTACCACGTCGTCCCGCGTCAACTCCGCGGGGTAGATGAACTCGTATGCTGGGACGTCTACGGAAATGAGCTTGCCATTCAACTCGATGCGCATGTCTTCGGGTTTAACGGCGAAGAACGACCGGGCGATACTTTCCCTGACGGCGCCTTCTGAGTCTTGAAGTGCGTCGCTCTTCAGAGACCTGAATTCGATACGGGTTCCATGCAGATCCGGTTCGAGTCCGTCCTCGTAGGTGACAGGAATGGACGCCGCGCGGACGTCGTCGACCTTGCCCAGGGCATCGTCGGACATCGTGATGACGGTCGCGTGCGTATCGCCGACGCGCTTCGTCCAGACCTGCACGACCGTCGCCGCGCCGAAGCCGGCCAACTTGCCGAGCCCCTTGCGACCCATGACGTATCGGCGCCCGCTCTCGGTCTTCAGCAGGCGCTCACGACCCTTCTTATCCTTCCTCCGGCTCCGGTTGAGCGGCAGGAACTTGTTCTGCACCTCCGCGGTCGTCATGCCATGACCGTCGTCCTCGATGGTCACAAGAATATCTTCCGGCAGTGTCTGCGTCAGGAGCCGGAACTTGACGAGCGAGGGGTCCTCCACCTCATCCTCGCCGTCCTCTCCGCCATCGGCGGCCCAAGAAGTGTCCTGCCCCGATTCGGCCTTAGCGGCCGCATCGGCGAGCTCCTCGTTCAACCGCGCCCTGAGCGCCTGGCGCTCCTCGGCGATGACGTCGAACGGGATGCGGATAGCGACCTTGTTCGCATCACTGTCATAGGCGTTGGCGATGAACTCGACGAGCACCTTCCCGATGCTCGTGTAGAGGTTGATCCCGAGCGTCTTGAGCATCCCGGTCTGGATGGCCATGACCATCTTGGAGGGACGCGGCGTCGCGCCCTCCGCCGTAACGTCGCCGACCGGCGTCGCGGCAGCGTCGTCTATATCCCCGGTAATGCCCTCACGGTCGATCACGGACGCTCCCCGACGGTATGCTGCGAGGCACCTTCGTGCCCCTATCCGAGGTTAGCACACGCCAAGCCTCGGGATAGGGCCATCGTCACCCAACCCACCAACCGTCCGGCCGCGGATGCCGAGCGCTAGCAAACCCGCGAGCGCGGCCGAAGGGACGCGAACGAACCCGCCGAGCCGGCCTCAGCCGATCTCGACCAACGTGCCGGTCGACCGTGACCGACGCTCGAACCCCCGTTCAAGGAGGTAGGTCGAGAGGACCTCGCGTAGCCGGACCCGGTTCCTGGTCGCGCATTCCCATATGACCAGCACGTGCCACCCCTTCGAGCGCAGTTCCTCCGCGACACGCCGGTCCCGCTCGGCGTTGCGCGCGATCTTTGTCGACCAGAAGGCTACGTTCGACTTGGCCGGCGCGGACCGCTTGCAATCGGGGTGCCCGTGCCAGAAGCAACCGTGCACGAAGACGGCAACCCGACGCCCGGCGAGGACCACGTCCGGCCTGCCAGGAAGTCCCTCGCGGCTCAAGCGGTATCCGACGCCGAGGTCCCGCAGAGCGAGCCGCACCGCCAGCTCTGGGGCCGTGTCGCTGCGCCGGACGCGCCGCATCAGCGCGGAACGACCTGCTTGATCGAGGAAATCGGTCACAGGGCGGCCGTTGCGAGGAAGGTGGCCTCGAACGTCTAGGGGCGCGGACGAGGAAAGGCCACATGCCGGCACACCGCCGCTGGCGAGCTGATGCCGCCACGCCGACGCATCACGCCGCCACCGGCTGTCTCGCGAGATGGTCCTTGAGGGCCCGGGCCAACACAGTGCCTACCGCCCGTCCGAGCGGTAGGGGCACGCCGTTGCCGATCTGACGGGCGACCTGCCAAGGCTTTCCCTCGAACACCCAATCGTCCGGGACGCCTTGCAGGCGCGCGCCCTCGCGCAGCGAAAGCACGCGGTCCTCATAGGGGTGGATGTACCGGCCCTTCGAGGGGTTCAGGAACTCGCACCTCAACGTGTTCGACGGGACATCCGGATCGATGCGCCCGTAAACGTCGGTCGCGTCACCGCCCAGCTTGATCCACGAGGGAGGGCAGAGTTCCGGGCATTGCCGAACCAGGTCGCGCCGGCCGCCGCGCGGCGGCACCATAGCGATGCGGGCGGCCGCCTTGCCGGTCTTGACAGGCCAAACGTGCATCGGGTCCCCATCCGATGGCGGCGGGACCATGATCGCACGCCCAGCCGACATGTTCCTGCGCCCGGGCTCCGGGGGGGCGACGGGGCCGATGAGCGAGGCGATGGTGAACGCCCGCTTGCGACGCTGCGGCGTGCCGAAATCGGCGGCGTCGAGCTCCCAGGTTGTGACGTCGGAATAGCCCAGGCCGGCCAAGCCGTCCGCCATCTGCCGCCACTGCTTGGAACGCAGGAAGGGCGGCACATTCTCGACCACGACGAGAAGGGGGCGGGACGCCTCAACCCATGGGAGGATGGCCAAGCCCAAACTGTTCCGGACATCGGTCGGATCGCGGCGACCAAGCGTGCTGAAGCCTTGGCACGGCGGGCCGGCTACGAGCACATCGCACGGGCGCACGCCCTTCGTTACGACCACGCTGCCCTTCACAGCGCAAGGGGCGACGTTGCGGTTGTACGAGGCGACGGCGTCCGCCGCGGCGTCGACGGCCAGGACGGGCCGGAAGCCGGCCTTCATCAAGCCCGCGCTGAACAGCCCGGCGCCGGCGAACAGGTCGATCAGGGTGAAGGGCCGGCGCATCTCGGGTCCGTCGCTTGCATGGCTCAGATCATACATTTATATGGAAGCTATGCAAGGCACCAGGAGGGCTAGGCATGGCTCGGCACGAAGCCGTCGACCTCGACGGACGCGATGCTATCACTTCGGAAGTTAAGGACTTCCTCGCGCGCACCGGCATGTCGGATACGGAACTCGGGAGGAGGACGAGTGTCCCGCAGACGTTCATTTGGCATCTGAAGCGGGGCAACTTCGCGAGGGTGACCCCGCGTGTGCGCCGCGTACTCCAATATATTCATATAAAAAATGAGGTGGCCGATCAGGACGTGACGGGCGTCAACCAGGCCATCGAGGGCTTCATCGCGGCCGGTGGCGACCTAGCGGTCCTGAGGTCGAGCATCGAGATGCTGACCCGGGCCTATGCGGACATCTGAACCCGGCGGTCGGCGCGTCCTCTAGCCAGAACCGAGGTGGCCGCCTTTCCCTGCCGGAGCGCCATCAGCTCGCATCGAAGGGCGGCGGCTCGTCGAGGCGAAGCACGTGACCTCACGCCGGATCAGCCCACGCTACCGGCGCCGGCCCACAGCGTACGGCCATCGAGCGGCCGGCGGACATCTGGGCGCCCTGCGGTATGTCGGCTGCTGAGCTCAGGCCGCACAGCTTCATGGCGTCCGCATAACGCGTAACGGGTGGCGTCCCCGTTATCCGTTCGGCGCGGATGCGCGCCGGACCGGCGTCCCCGCGGCGGCGCGGGCCCGGATCCCAGGCTTGCGCGGCGCGACCGCTTAAGCTTCGGCCGTGCGGAGGCGCGCCCTGGCCGTTGCCTGGGGATCCACATGGCGATTGCGGCAAAGAGCTGATGGACGAGGGAAACCGGCACGGTTGCGTTGACGCCCAGGGCGCCGGTCCCCTTATGTTCACGTGCGCTTCCGGACCGTTGCCCACCTCTCGGAGCCCCACCGTGTTCCTCCCCGGCCGCCTCATACCGGACGCCCGTCCGCTGCCCCCGGGCGGCGCCGCGCTCCCCGTCCACGCGATCAGCGGGGCCTGACCGGCACACGTCCGGCGGCCCGCGCACGAGGCCGCCATGAACCTCCACGACCCCAACCTATCCTACGACCCCGACCGCCTCGTCGGCGAGCTCTTCCGAAGATTGTCGTCGCTCAAGGGCCTCGGCATCGATGGGGGGGGCTTCTCCCGGGCCGTCCAGGCAGCCCTGGTCGCCCTTGGGCGCGCCGCCCACGAGGAGGGCGAGCGCCGGGCGCGGGCGCTGGCCGAGCGGACCGGGCCCAGGCCCACCGACGTCCGGGTCACCGCGCATGCCCGGAGGGTCGGCGACCCCGACGGCTTCGACATCGCCGACTGATCCGGCGCCCCTATCTCAGGCCGGAGACAACGATGACCCGTCGCGCCGACCCGATACCCGCGGCCGCCGCCCGCCGACCGAGCGCCCCGCGCGCACGGCCCGCGGATCCCGTGCCCCATCCCCTGTGATCCCCGGACGGGCCTGACCGACGCGCGGCGGCCCGCAGGAGGCCGCCGTGACCAAGAGCACCAACCTTAAGAGAAACCCGGAATTCGCCGACCTCGACGAGTTCCTGGGCGGCACCGGCGACCTGCGCCAAGCCGCCGAGGAACTCACCGGCACGCGGGTCAGCACCATCATCGCGATGGCGGCGCTGCAGGACCTGCTCACCACGCGGCAGCTCGAACGCCTCGAACGCAGGTCGGGCATCGCGCTGGTGGTGCGGGTGCCCGGCCCGGAATGGTGCGACCCGATGGAGCGCGCCCTGAACCAATCGGCCTCGTTCGGCTGGATCTGCAACAGGAGCGGCGGGTCGCGGTCCCAGGACAAGGCCACTGTCGGGAACGACAAGATCTCCGACCAGCTCACCCACGGCCTCAACGTGGCCGGGGTTTCCCAGGACCCGCCGAGGTACCTTCCCTCCGCCCTCGTCACGGGGGCCGACATCACCCTGGAGGTCGGAGCCCCGAGCGACCGCGTCCTGCGCACCGCCATCGCCCTCGTCACCGGCAAGGAGTGCCGGCGCGTGCCGGCCGGTGTCGCCGCCGGGCTGACCCTCGACGAGATCGCGGTCGCCATCCGCCGCGGCAGCACCCCGGCCCAGTGCCGCAAGCGTCTCCTCGCCACCGTCCGCGCGAAGGCGGCGCCCAACACCGACCTCGCCGACGTGCCGTTGATCTCGGAGCTCAGGGGCTACGAGGGCGAGGCGATGGACTGGGCCATGGCCCTCAAGCGCCAAGTCGACGACTGGAGGGCCGGCAAGATCGAGCGCTTCGACCAGATCGCCGACCGCGCGGTCTGCTTCGCCTCCGCCCCGGGGTTGGGCAAGACCACGCTGGCGCGGTCGGTCGCAAAGACCCTGGGGCTGCCGATTTTAGAGACCTCAGTCGCCGCCTGGTTCGCTACCCCCGGCGCCGGCCACCTCGGCGACATCGTCCAACAGGCCGAGGCCGTGTGGCAGCAGGCCGCTGCCTTCGGAAGCCCAATTTTGATCCTCCTAGATGAGCTTGACGGTCTCCCGGCCCGTTCCACAGTTTCGAGCAAGAATAGAGATTTTTGGACGCCGCTGGTTCACTCGGTTTTGCTGGCTCTCGACGGTTCTGGCTCCGGAAAGACGAAGAACTGCATCATCATTGGAGCGACCAATTTCCCCGAACATCTGGACGAGGCCCTAATTCGCCCCGGCCGGCTGAACCGCGTCATCACCATCCAGCCGCCATCGCCGACGGCGCTCGCCGGCATCCTGAGGCAGCACCTCGGCCACGACCTGGAGGGCGTCGACCTCTTGCCGCTCGCCACCCTCGCCGTCGGTGCAACCGGGGCCCAGGCCGCCGGCTGGGTCCGGTCCGCCCGCGCGGCCGCCAGGGGGGAGGATCGCCCGATGCGCCTGCCCGACCTCCTGGGCCTCATCTCCGAACCCGACGGGCGCACGCCGGAGGAGCGCATCGCGGTCGCCCGCCACGAGGCTTCGCACGCAGCCGCACTTTTCAAGCTCGGCGTGGCCGAGATTACGTTCGTTTCGGTGGTCCCGCACGGGCGCTTCGCCGGCCGCACCAGCTCACGGCTCCTGCAGCCCGAGACACGCACCCGGGCACAGGTCGAGGCCCACGTCGTCGCCATCCTTGCCGGCCGTGCCGCCGACGAGACCTGGGGGGCGCCCACCACCGGCTCGGGCGGGAGCGCCACATCCGACGTCGGGCTGGCGACCGCCATGGTCGCCGCCCTGCACGGCGCCTGGTGCCTCGGCAACAGCCTCGTCCACCGGGCCGCCACGCCCGAGCAGGCGGTCGCACTCGCGCGCACCGACCCGGCCTTCCGCGACACCTGCGAGACGGAGCTGACCCGCCTCTACGCCCGCGCCCTCGGGTTCGTGCGGGAGAACGCCGACGTCATCGACCGACTCGCCCGCCGAATCGTCGACTGCGGCATCGTCGATGGTCGCGAGGTCAGCGCCATCATCGACGGCCGAAAGCCCCTCCGCGGGGCCAACCTCTCCCGGGAGGAACGCACACGGTAATCCCGGAGGAGCCAGCGCGGCCGCAGACGTCATCCACAGCCATATACGCCGTCGACCGAGCGGCCAGGGCGACGTTAAGCATTCATCAGCCTGGGCGGCGGCATCCTTACGCCATCGCCCATTACCCGCCCCGGCCAGCCCCTGGCCCCTACCGGAGGAGGAAAGCATGCCCGGCATGACCGCACGCCTTCCTCGGTCCGGCGGCGCCCGCAAAACGGCGATAGCCTCGCGTCCGAGATAATCCGGAGCCCTTGGGCGACCGGACCGGCAGGAGTAGCCCGGGACCACGGCCGTACGAGGTCATCACCCGGGACCATCCACGCGCCGGTCGCCCGTGCCTACGCCTCTCTGTCGGTGTCGACCATCCAAGTCGTTCCCGAATCCGGACCGCTTTCGGCCGACCTGGTCGAGCGTCCGGGGGCAGCCTCGCCCGGCCTCGTAGCCGCGGGCTCCAAGGTCCCCGTCTGCCCACCCCCTAGGAGGACGTCCGCCATGCCTAAGAACCCGATCATACGCGCGTCAGCCCGGCGCCCCGCCGCCTGCGGCGGGACCATACGCGCCTGCCATCCGCCACACCGCCAAGATGTCCGCCGGTCGCGCTCCTGCGCGACGGGCCCCCCGACCATGGGAGGCCGCCCTGACGAACGCACCCTTCTTCCAGCACAGCGACAGCAGGTTCGACCTCGACACGGCGCTGCTCGACATCCGCACCGCCGCGAAGATCGACGTCGGCGTGCGGGGCGGACCGGTCCGCCTGATCATCAACGGCCGGCACCACAAGCCCGTCGGTCGCTACGCCAGCCGCAAGGCGCGCCGCTCGCTTCCATGGGAAGCCTTGGCCGAACTGGCTTACCTCTGGGTCTGCGAGGCCGATGCCGACGTCGTCTCCTACCTGAGCCAGCCGCATCGGCTCACCATCCGGCTGCCCGGGGGCAAGAGCGCCGTCTACTACCCGGACGTGCGCCGGGACCTCGCGGATGGCGGCGTCGAGATCGTCGAGATCAAGAAGCGCGAGGAGGACGCCCGCCGCACCCCGGATTACGCGCTGAAGCTCGAACTCGCCCGCCTCGTCTACGAGGGGCTGGGCTGGACCTACCTCATCCTCTCCGAGGCCGACCTGAAGGACAGGCGCGAGCTCCGGACCGCCGAAGCCATCCAGCGCAACCGCACCGCCAGGGTGACCGGCCAGGAACGGCATCGCCTCGCCGAAGCCGTTTACCGGGCCGGAGGCTCGCTCCCGTTCGCCGAGGCCGCGGAGGCGCTCGGCGGCGGCTCCCGCGGGCGCGCCAAGCTCCATGCCGCCATCGTGCTGCGTGTCGTCTCCATCGACCTGACGCGACCGCTCAACCGCGGCGCCCCCGTGCGCCTGGTCTCCCCGGCGGCGCGCGCCGCCGTCACGCGCTGAGAGGGGAGGCGGCCGGCATGACGCTCAAGAGCAAGCACACCCTCTTCGAGGAATGGGATTTCCCCGACGGGCGCTACGTGCTGACGAAGCACCTCGCGGACGACCGCCTCCTGTTCAGGAGCCTCGCCCTGTCCAGGGAGGAGATCCTCTCCCAGGAGCAGCTCGAAGCGATGCTCTGCGCCGGGGAGGCGACACGCATTCGCCGCAGCCTCGACCGGACGGGCCGGCCGAACCGTTACGACCAAGCCGACGAGGTCGGGCCGGACGGGGCCTCCGACGAGGCCCGGGCGCGCCGCTTCTACACCAGGAAGTTCGATCAACAGGCATGCTCGCTGAGCGCGAAGGCCCTGTCGGCCTTCGTCGAGGACCACGCGGCCGAGGCCGCTCGGCGGGGCATCGTCTGGAAGCCGAGCTCGTCGGCGCTCTACCGCGCCATCACCGAGCGCGGCGTCACGGACAACCGCCCCCTCAAGGTGATGGAGAGCCAGTCCGGGAAGGGGAAGCGCAACCGCTGGCCTCCGGCGGTCGCGGAGATCTTGGAGCGTGCGGTCGGCTGGTACTACTCGCTCTGGACACGCGACAAGGGCGACGCCTACGCTTGGCTGCGCGCCTTCGTCCTGCGCACCAACCGGCTCGGCAGGGCGCGGTACGGCACGACGTGGAGGGACCTCCCGACCCCGAGCTACGAGACCCTGCGCGTACGCATCAACGAGGCCGAGTGCGAGGAGACGCTCGCGGCCAAGTTCAACGGGCAGGTCGGCAGGCGGCGGTTCCGCGGCGTGAGGCCCACCATCCAGGCCAAGGCAATCCTCGACTTTGTCCTCATCGACTCGACCGTCGTGGACGGCTGGTGCGTGCTCGATGACCAGCTTGACGACCTGATCCCGGCCGGTCGTCCCACGCTGACCTTCGCGATGGACCTCTATTCGCGCACCGTGCTCGCGGCCGTGCTCACCTATGAACCCCCGTCGATCTACACGATCATGAGCTGTGTCCAGCTCGTGACCACGCCGAAGCTCGACCTCATGAGGCAATGGCCGGAGTTCGCCGAGCTCTGGCGGGACAAGCACGGCAAGCCGGACAGCATCATCGTCGACAACGCCTTGGAGCAGATCGGCGTGTCGTTCCAGGACGCCTGCGAAGATGCAAGCATCAACGTGCTTTGGGCGCCCGTGAAGAACCCGGAATACAAGGCTCCGATTGAGAGGCTCTTCGGGACGTTCAACAAGAAGCTGTTCCACAAGCTGGCGGGAGGCGTTCCGCTGCCGCCGCACATGATGAAGCAGATGGGCTTCGATCCGGCCCGGGACGCCACCACGACGCGGACGATGCTGGAAGGCTTGGTCTACCAGACCCTCCGGGACAGCTACCAGTACGAGGTGCATGCCGGCATCGAGGCGGCTCCCGAGACGCTCTGGCGCCGCGGCCTCGCGCAGGGCCGCGAGACCATCGACGACGTGAATTTCCTGGCTTCCGCGTTTGGCGCGGTGGACACGGCCATGCTGACCCGCGAGGGCATCACCTTTGAGGGGATGCGCTTCCACGACCCGGTTACCACCTCGAAGCTCCTTGAGGACCTGGCCCACCTCACGCCGCATCGCAAGCGGCGGAAGGGCGGCGCCACCGCGACTGTTAAGATCAAGTACAACCCGGCGGACGTCAGCCGGATCTCGGTCTGGAACCCCGAGGCCAAGCCCAGGAAGAAGTACGAGATCCTCCCCAACCTGGACGTCCGCTATGTCCGGGGCGGCTTAGGCATGTGGCACCACAAGCAGTTGAAGGACTGGGCGAAGGCCGAGGACCTGCCGTTCTCGACCGACGACGAGCGCTGGGCGGCCCGCCACCGTCTCCGGGCGAGCATCGAGGCTGCCGCGCCTAGCGCCAAGTTCGCAGCGATGCGGCGGAAGCGCCGGCTCCTCGAAGCGCCCAAGCCCGTCCTCGCCGGCGACCTCGTCAGGCACGGCACCGTCGTGCCCGGGGCTCTGGCCGCGAAGCCAGCCGACATCCCCACGGTCCCGCTCGCGTTCGAGCGTGAGGGCGACGGCATCCCCGAGAAGGGCCCCCGCCGGGGCGGCAAGAAGGCGATGAGGACCGCCGCGGAGACCCGCAAGCGCAAGGAGGCGGAAAGGGAGGCGCAGGCATCATCCCAGGTGAGCAAGGCCACGAAGGCGAGGCCGGACGTTTCCGGGTTCGCCTTGGACGATGCCGACGCCTACGCCCAGGACTTCGAGCGGCGGATGGCGGAACGCAACCGCAAGAAGGACTGAACGAGTCCGATGTCGATTGCCGACCAGATCGCCCACGCCAGGCTGGAGTTCCGGAAGTTCCGGCTTCCGAACTCGCGGGTCGTCCGCGTCCGGGACCAGCTGGAGGTCCTCCGCAAGGTCGGGTCGAAGTCCCGTGACGAGTGGGAGGCGAAGGGCAGGCGCGGCCCCCGTATCCCGCAGAAGTACCTGCCGATCATCGGTCCGTCGGGCTCGGGGAAGAGCACCTGCATCAAGACCTATGTCGAGGAGGTTCTTCAGGAAGGGGAACCCGACGACCAGGTCCATTCCGTGGTGCATGTCACCCTATCCGCCCAAGCGAACACCCGGTCGCTCGGCTCGGACATCCTGGAGGAATACGGCGACCCGGAGTTCGACCAGGGCAACGCACGGGCGCTGCTCAGGCGAGCCAGTAACGCGATGGAGACCGCCAGGACCGACATCGTCGTATTGGACGAGCTCCACCACCTCATCAACAACGACAGGGGCGGAACCACGGCCTGGAGCGTCGCGGAGACGATCAAGCGGATGCTCATCCGCGGCGCATGCCCGCTCGTGCTCGTCGGAATCGAGAAGGCCATGCCCCTGCTGGTGAAGAACGAGCAGATCTCGGAGCGCGCCTACGCGCCACTCCTCATCAAGCCGCTAGACGCCAAGTACGATGACGACCGCAAGGAATTCCTCGACCATTGCGCGGGCTTCGACATGAAGCTGGTCGAGCACGGCATCTTCGAGGAGCGGTCCGGCCTGCTGGTCGGCGACATCCCCGCCAACATGTTCGACGTTAGCGACGGCGTTATCGGGACGGCCTCGAACGTCTTCGAGGTGGCGACCGTCTTCGCCATCGAACGCGGCGCGCGGCGCATCGAGTACGAGGACCTCGACAGGGCCGTCGACGAGTGGGCCATCGAACTCGGCAAGACCGACCACAACCCGTTCAAGCACGGTGCACGCACGCTGCGTAAGAGAGATCGGGCGAAGTAAGCGCCGAAGTTCTGGCCGACCGCGACCTCGCGTTCCATCGCATGACGGTCCCCGGCAAGCGGTGGCGCCGCCTGCAGCCGCTCATGTTCGGACCTGATCCAGCACCGGTCACGGGCGAGAGCCTGTTGGGGCTGATCGCACGCACAGCGGCAAGGAACGGCTACACCTCGGTGCTCAAGGTGGTCCGGCTCGCGGACATCGGGAAGGTGCTGCCGAACAGCGTCCCGGCCCAAATCTCGGACGAGGACGCGACGCGCCTCGCATATGTCCTCAGGGTGCCGCCCGCAGAGGTCTTCTCGCGCCTCCACCGAGCCGGCACCTTGCCTGACCGCGATGGGGACTTCATCGACTTCTTCGGGGTGACCATCAGGGCCCAGTATCGCGAGAAGCGCTACCGGAGGGTCTCGCCCCTGGCGCTGAGGCGGTCGGCGCACCACCGCGCCGTCCATGACTTGGCGCCGTTCTCGTTCTGCCCGGAGACGATGGAGACCTTGATCGACAGGTGTCCGGTCTGCCGCAGGCATCTCGCTTGGTTCGCGACCAGGGGCATCGCCTTCTGCGACAGGTGCCGCGACGCGGACGAGGGGCCGCTTGTCGATCTGCGCGACCATCCGCAGCCGCTGATCGAAGTGGAGGACGAGGCCGGGCTCCGGCTCCTGACCGACCTCGTCGACCCGGAGCCGTCCCGCCGGACGAGGGCGGCGTCGAACGTTGACCTGGCCCTTCGCGGAGCGGCTCCGGGGGACCTGTTCGAGCTTGCCATCGTGATCGCGCGGGCCGTCGAGACGCCATCGCGTATGGTCGCCGAGCAGATCCGCCGCATGCGTGGGCCGGACGACTGCGCGTTCCTGACCCCCCACCTGCTCTCGGTCATGGGGCGTACCCTGATGGATTGGCAGGATGGCATCGGGCGCCTCTGCGAGCAGGCGCGTGCGAAGGCCCGCGAGCGACCACAGCTCTTCGGGACATTCAAGGAGATCGGCCATCTCCGCAACGTGGCCTGGGGCCTATCGTTGACGCCCGGCCTCAGCGAGGCGGTCCGGCAGGCCATCGCGGAGGACATGAGGCGCACGGCGGCCCACCACTCCCCGTTGCGGAAGCGCGCACACCGGCACCGGGATGACCTCGTCGACACGATGGAGGCCGCCCGCATCCTCGGCGTCAAGCATGCCAACATGCCGAGGCTTGCTGCCAAGGGCGTGGTGAAGGCCATCGGCATCGAGGGCGCGGACAGGTCCCTGACCCTCTACGAGCGGGCAGAGGTCGAGGCCATCGCCGAGGTCAAGCGGGACATGACCGAGGCGACCAAGGCCGCCCGCGCGGTCGGCTTGCCCGTCGAGGCGTTTCAGGCGTTGGTGGATGCCGGCCTGATCGTGCGGGCGGAAGGGCCCGCCCTCCTGCTCGGCAAGGGGCACCTCTACATCCGGCAGTCCTCGCTCGACGCCCTGGTCACATCCATCCTCGACTGCGTGTCGGCCGATGGGCCGGCGGCAGGGGCGCGGCGGATTTTCTCCGTGCTGAATGAGCTTCCGCCCGGCGACAAGCCATGGCTTCGGATCGTGCAAGCCTTGGCGTCGGGCGAGCTCGCCGCATCGGGCGAGGGCGAGTGTCGCATCACCCGCCTTTTCGTCGACGAAGGCCAACTGAGGGCCATCATCGTCCCGGAGAACCTTCGGGCCGCGGCGGCGAGGATGACGGCGTCACGCTCTCCTACCGCGAGGTTGCCCCGCTGATCGGCATGCCGGCGCCGAACGTTACCTGGCTGGTCGCAGCCGGTTTGCTCGGGAACGGGGCGACCGGTGACAGGTGCATCACCAAGGGCGACGTCAGGGTCTTCAACGAGACCTACGCCAGCACCGCCGAGGTTGCGCGGGCGCTCGGCGTCAGCGCGCGAGCCTTGAAGCCATTTCTATCCGAGAGGGGAATCGAACCCGCTGCGTCCCTCCATAACGGGAACCGCTACGTCTGGAGGCGAGCCGAGGTGTTCAAGGGCTGAGGCCGGCTACACCCTGGCGCTTGATGGCCTCTGCTCGGCTCAGCTCGGTTGGATCGTGCGGAAATTGGACGCGAGCTAATCGAAGACGCGACCGTTCAAGGCCTGCGCGGCCAACGAGCCGGGCGCGCGCCCGGGGAGGCGATTGCCGCTAAGGCTCTCGATGTCGAAGTAGCGGTGCCCCATCATCCCTCCGGGCGTCCGCTTCCGAAAGTCCGTCGGGGTGAAGGCATCGACCGCGTAGTATCGGTGGCGGGCAGCCTCGACGCCGGGGTAGTATGCCTGTGCTGCCTCGACGACGTTCCTGATGGCTTGCCGCCGCGCGTCGTCGAGCGAGCCGGTCTCCGGTTCGTCGAAGGCCATCTCGCCCTTGTCGTCCTGCACGGCCGCCACGGCGGCGACGATCCGGCCGACGTGGCTGACCTGCCGGTCGTGATAGAGGCCCAGGAACGCCGCGCGCTGCCACTTCGGGTTCCGGTCCACGGGCTCGTAGTAGACGCCGTGCGCAAGGTTGTCCTGCCAGGACGTGCCCGTCAGCATTGCCACCAGGAACTGATCTTCCCTAGGCACCAGCCCTTGGGAGAAGACGAAGTCGGTGAACTCCTGGACGACCTCCCGGAGAGCGAGGTCGGTCACGGGAAGCTGACCGACCTGCTCGACGAGATCGCCGAAACTCGCCGGCACGACCTTGATGCCATGTTCCCGAGCCATCTCCATGACCTCGTCGGGGATGGCGCCCCTCTGCCCGGCGGTCAGGGACACGAGGTAGGTGCCCTTCCGACCGGGCAGGCGGTCCACGATGGTCCGGCAGTGCCGCCGCAACTGTTCCGGGTCGGCCGCCGAGCCCAGCTTCGTCTCGACGAAGACAGCGAGCGGCTCCTGGAGGATGAGCCCGTCCGGCACGCTGTGGGCGCCGGCGACCTGCTGCGAGAAGCGGGGCCCGACCGTCACCTCGTCGGAGCATAGCGCCTGCAGCAGCCCCTCAAGGAGCTTCGGCGAGGCGTTGTAGAGCATGCGCAGCATGACCATCACGTGGTTCGTCACCACGTTCTCGGCCTGGTGGTAGCGCGGGAACCGCGTCACGTCCGTCATGCCGCCCCCTGATCAAAGATTGTATATATCCTAAGCCATTGCCCGCCCGAATCTTTCAATAGCTTCATCGAGAATGCGTTGCGTTCCAACCCAATCGTCCTTATCCGTTTCAACCGGAGTTAATAACGCAGACTCGTCTACAAGTGATAGCCTCCCTTTTGATAGCAACTTTAAGCGCTGTTGTGCATTTCTTAGATAATATCTGAAGGACCAATTACGGGCATTTTTGTCAGTAACGTATAAAACAGTATTGTCAGATATTAAGCTTACGAGGAATTTTCTGATGTCTGACAATTCGTCAGAATATTCGTCAGTAACGTCACTTAGAAAAACAGCTCTCCAAAGGGAAAAGGCTACCCCAGTTAGCTCGTGGGCCGCCTCTTGAAGCTCAACATTACCATTGAGCTTCTTATCGCCATTAAAAATAATTTCGTAAAGTTTCAGTGTGCTATTTTGATTTGCAGACCTACCCTCCACAAGCCATGAAAAGTGTTCGGGGCTGATGTTGGCTGTTCTATCGGACATGTTCGGCCTTGGGCTCAATCAGGCATTTCGCTAAAGCCAACATCGGTCAGGCGCAGAGAGCCATTTTCCGTTTCTTCAATCCAATTTTGGCTGACTGCATACTCAAGTCCTTGCTGAATATCCTCCATGTGAAGGCGTCGACGCGCCGCGACAGCGACAAAATTGTTTGCTCGCAGAACATGGCCAGGCCGGCTATTGAAGTGAGCATAAATTTCAAGAATGAGCCTGCCATTCTCGTCAGGGGTCGGAAGCTTGGCCATGGCGTCTCCTAATTCATTCGCATGCCGCACAGCCTGAAAGGTTGTCACGGAGCGGCAATTTTCCAAGCTGCAGTGCACCAATTGCAGCCAACTCATCCATTCAGCAACGCTTCGGCGTTGCGCACAGCCAGTGAGGAGTTCTGCGCCATATATCTGTAGCCGCAGACAGGCTGCTTCGCCCTTATCCTGAATTTAGAGGGCGGCGCGAAGCGGCTGCCAGGGCCGGTACGCTGTGGGCCCCGGCTACCTGTTGCGAGAAGCGGGGACCGAGCGTCGCCTCGTCGGCGCACAGCGCTTGTAGCGGCCCCTCAAGGAGCTTTGGCGGGGCCTTGTAGAGCATGCGCAGCATGACCATGACGTGGTTCGTAACCACGTTCTCAGCCTGGTGGTATCGCGGGAACCGCGTCACGTCCGCCATGTCAGTCCCCAATCGCCGCAACATAGGGCGAGCTAGGCGTCGCTGCCTGCATCGCCACCGCACACATTCGGGTTCGAACGTGAGGCACGGGGCGAGCCCAGCCTTTGAGCGGCTGTTCGGACGGCCTGAGGCTCCAGCGGTGTTTTGCGGATCGGGGTTGGTACCGAGCTGCGGTTTCGCCCTTATTCTGTAAGCGAAGGCAGGCTGCTTCGCCCTTATCATGTAGCCCTCGGCGCGCCGCTTCCCTGTTATCCGGCAGTCAAATCGCTGGTCGGCCGGGAGCGTGATGCGCTGCAGAGAAGGGGGCAGGGTTGGCGGCTGCGAAGCCGTCGTCGAGAGCGTTCCGGATCGCGCGGTGAGCTCTTGCAAGTGTGGACGTTCGTGAGAGGGGCGCTACCGCACGGACCGGAAGGGAACCGGTCTCTCGTTGAGACTGCACGCTGGGCCACCCATCCGGTGCTTCGCTCTTATCCTGTACACGCTGGGCGGATCGCTTCGCCGTTATCCTGAAAGATGGCCCGGCATGAGCACCGACACCGGCAGGTGCATGCTCGTCCATGAGGTCGATTTCAGCCTGTTTCGCCGTTAAGGTGGAAATCAGCGGTTCGAACCGCCCTTATCCGGGAAACTGTTTCGGCCTTACCCGGGACACCGAGGGAAAATCGATCCGCCCTTAGTCGGTCCCGACAGACCCGATCCTCCCGGCCGCCGGGCGCACCGAACAGCCGCCGCACTTCGTTTCATCTTGCGATTGCCCGCAGGGGCCTCGATCGTGGAGAGAACAGGCGAGCAAAGCTATCCTGATCCGACAGGCGCTGCTCACGTCCGCGCACAGGCATCCGCCGGAGGCTGCGACCCATGGATTTCACCATCTCGCCCCGCGTCGAGGATTTTCGCGCGCGGATCGCGGCCTTCGTCGAGGCGCATGTCATCCCGCTCGAATCCGACCCGTCGGCCTATGACGGCCACGGCAACATCGCCCTGTCGGAGCTGGCCCGCCTGCGCGGCCTCGCGCGGGAGCAGGGGCTCTGGTGCCTGCAGCTGAAGCCCGAGACCGGCGGCGCCGGGCTCGACAAGGTCGGCATGGCGGTCTGCTACGAGGCGATGAACCGCTCGATCTTCGGGCCGGTCGTGTTCAATTCCGCCGCCCCCGACGACGGCAACATGATGGTGCTGGAGAAGGTCGCCACCCCGGCGCAGAAGGAACGCTGGCTGGCGCCGATCGTGCGCGGCGAGGTCCGCTCGGCCTTCGCCATGACCGAGCCGCATCCCGGCGGCGGCTCCGATCCCGGCATGATCCAGACCCGGGCCGAGCGGCGGGGCGACACCTACGTGGTCACCGGCCGCAAATGGTACATCACCGGCGCGGAGGAGGCCGCACACTTCATCCTGATGGCCCGCACCTCGGACGATGCGCGCAGGGGCCTGACCGCCTTCCTGTTCCACAGGGACCAGCCCGGCTGGGAGATCCTGCGGCGCATCCCGATCATGGGGCCGGAGGAGCATGGCGGGCATTGCGAATTGCTGTTCGACGGGCTCGAAATCCCGGCCGAGAACGTCCTGATGAACGAGGGCGATGGCCTCAAGCTCACGCAGATCCGCCTCGGTCCGGCGCGGCTGACCCACTGCATGCGCTGGCTCGGCCTGTCGAAGCGCTGCGTCGAGATCGCCCGGGCCTACGCGGCGGAGCGCCACGGCTTCGGCATCCGGCTCGCCGACCGGGAGAGCATCCAGCTCATGCTCGGCGACCTCGCCATGCGGATCCAGATCGGCCGCCTGCTGGTCATGAAGGCCGCCTGGGCCCTCGACCAGGGGAGCTTCGCCCGCAAGGAGGTGTCGATGGCGAAGGTCCACGTCGCCAACCTGCTGCACGCGGCCGCCGACGTCGCGATCCAGATCAACGGCGCCCGGGGCTACTCCACCGACACGCCGCTCGAATGGATCTACCGCTACGCCAGGCAGGCGCGGCTGGTGGACGGGGCCGACGAGGTCCACAAGATGGTGCTCAACCGCAACCTCGAGGCCGAGGGCGACGCCTTCTGGTCCTGGCCGGTCAAAGCGTGAGACGGAGAGCGTGACGATGACCGATGTCGTGATCACAGGCGCGGTGCGGACCGCGATCGGCACCTTCGGCGGCGCGCTCGCCGGAACGCCGCCCTCGACGCTGGGGGCGCTCTGCGTGGCGGAGGCGCTCAAGCGCGCCGGCACGGCGCCGGAGCGCGTCGGCCACGTGGTGTTCGGCCACGTGATCCCGACCGAGCCGCGGGACGCCTACATCGCCCGCGTCGCCGCGATCGAGGGCGGGGTGCCCAAGGAGGTGCCGGCGATGACCGTCAACCGGCTCTGTGGCAGCGGCCTGCAGGCGCTCGTCTCGGCGGCGCAATCCATCCTGCTCGGCGACGCGGAGATCGCGGTCGCCGGCGGCGCCGAGAACATGAGCCGGTCGCCGCATATCCTGACGACCGGCCGCACCGGCCAGCGCATGGGCGATGCCACCCTGGTCGATTACATGATCGGCGTGCTGAGCGACCCGTTCGGCCACGGCCATATGGGCGTCACCGCCGAGAACGTCGCGGAGCGCTACGGCGTCTCCCGCGATCAGCAGGATGCCTTCGCGGCCGAGAGCCAGGCGCGTGCCGCCCGGGCGATCCGCGAAGGGCGGTTCCGCGAGCAGATCCTGCCCGTCCCGGTCCAGCGCAAGCGCGAGACGGTGGCGTTCGACACCGACGAGCATCCGAAGGCGACCAGCGTCGAGGATCTGGCCAAGCTGCGCCCGGCCTTCTCCAAGACCGGCAGCGTCACCGCCGGCAACGCCTCGGGCCTGAACGACGGCGCCGCCGCCCTCGTCCTGTCGAGCGCGGCCGAGGCCGAGCGTTCGGGGGCGAAGCCGCTCGCGCGGATCGTCGACTACGCCCATGCGGGCGTGGACCCGTCCGAGATGGGCATGGGTCCGGTGCCCGCGGTGCGCCGGCTGCTCGACCGGACGGGCCTGCGCGCCGGAGACTTCGACGTGATCGAATCGAATGAGGCCTTCGCGGCCCAGGCCTGCGCGGTCTCCCGCGCCCTCGACCTCGATCCCGCCCGCGTGAACCCGAATGGCGGCGCGATCGCGCTGGGCCATCCGATCGGCGCCTCTGGGGCAATCATCGCGGTGAAAACCCTCTACGAGTTGGCCCGCACCGGCGGCCGCTACGGGCTGGCGACCATGTGCATCGGCGGCGGCCAGGGCATCGCGGTGGCCTTCGAGCGGCTGCCTTGAGATGGAGGGCCTGTTCGACCTCACCGGCCAGCACGTGCTGGTCACCGGAGCCTCCAGCGGGCTCGGCCGCCACTTCGCCGGGACGCTGGCCAAGGCCGGGGCGCGGCTGAGCCTGTGCGCGCGGCGGGCGGACGCCCTCGCGGAGACCGTCGCGGGCGTGACGGATTCGGGCGGTCAGGCCCATGCCGTCGTCATGGACGTGACTGACCCGAGCAGCGTCGAGCGGGCGCTGGACGAGGCCGAACGCCGGTTCGGGCCGATCCAGGTCCTCGTCAACAATGCCGGCGTGACATCCACCAAGCCGGCCCTCGACCTCGCCGAGGCGGATTGGGATGCCGTCCTCGACACGAACCTGAAGGGCGTCTGGCTGGTGGCTCAGGCGACCGGGAAACGCATGGTCCAGAACGGCGCCGGCGGCAGCATCGTCAACATCGCGTCGATCTTGGGCTTGCGCGTGACGGGAGGGCTCGCGCCCTACGCCGCCTCGAAGGCCGGGGTGGTGCAACTCACCAAGAGCCTCGCGCTGGAATGGGCGCGCCACGGAATCCGGGTGAACGCCCTCGCTCCCGGCTACATCAAGACCGAACTCAACGACGCGTTCTTCGACTCCGAGCCCGGGAAGGCGCTGATCAAGCGCGTGCCGCAGCGCCGGCTCGGCGAGGCGGCCGAGCTCGACGGGCCGCTCCTGCTCCTCGCCTCCAGGGCCGGGGCCTACATGACCGGCAGCGTCGTCGCGGTCGACGGCGGCCATCTCGTCTCGGGTTTGTAGCGGATGGATCAGGAACGGCTGCGCGCCTGGATCGCCGCGCATCTCGAACGCCCGGATCTGGCGATCGAGGAGATCCGCCCGCTCGGCGGCGGGTCTATCCAGGAAAACCGCCTCGTCCGCTGCCGATTCGGGGACGAACAGCGCGGCTTCGTGCTGCGCATGGATGCCCCCGCCACGATCGCGTCGAGCCGGTCGCGCGCCGAGGAGTTCCGCATCCTGGAGGCCGTCTGGGCGGCGGGCGTGCGCGTGCCCGAGCCGGTGGGCTTCTGCGCCGATCCGGCCGTGATCGGCGCGCCCTTCGCGCTGATGGGGCTCGTCGGGGGGGTCGGCCTGGGGCCGCGCATCGCCAAGGACCTGACGCTGGGCGGCGACCGCGAGCGGCTGACCGAGGCGCTCGGCCGCGAACTCGCCCGGATCCACGCGGCCCTCGACCCGGAAGCGCTTCCGCCGCCGCTCGCCTTCCTGGGCGCGCCGGAACCGGATCCGGCGCGGGCCGAGATCGCGCGGCTGCGCGCCAGCCTCGACGGGATCGGCGCCCGGCGCCCGGCGATCGAATGGGGCCTGCGCTGGGGCGAGGTCCGCGCGCCCGAACCTGCGGCGCCAGCGCTCGTGCACCGGGATTTCCGGACCGGCAACTACATGGTCGATGAAACCGGCCTCACGGCCGTGCTGGACTGGGAATTCGCCGGCTGGGGCGATCCCGCGCAGGATCTCGGCTGGTTCTGCGCCGCGTGCTGGCGCTTCGGCCGGCCCGAGCTGGAGGCCGGCGGCATCGGCTCGCGCGCGGCCTTCTACCGGGGCTACGCGGAGGCGGGCGGGCGGGCCATCGATCCCGCGCGTGTCGCCCACTGGGAGGTGATGGCGCATCTGCGCTGGGCGGTGATCGCCCTGGAGCAGGGCGCACGCCACGTGTCCGGCCGCGAGTTCTCCCTGGAACTGGCCCTGACCGGCCGGATGGTGCCGGAGCTCGAACGGGCCATCCTGCGGGCGACATCCCCCGCGTCGTGGAGCTGAGCATGCAGGACGAACCCTCCGGCGCGGCCCTCCTCGATGCCGCGCGGCGCTCGCTGATTGAGGAGGTGGTGCCCGGTCTCACCGGCCGCCCGCGCTACGTCGCGCTGATGGTGGCCAACGCGATCGGCATCGCGGCGCGCGAGATCACCGAGGCTGATCGTCTGCGGGCCGTCGGCGCGGATGTCCTGGCCGGCGCGCCGGTCGAGGCCCTGGTCGCCGCGATCCGCGCCGGCGCCCGGGATGCCGATCCGGACCTGCACGCGGCCCTGGAGGCGGCTGCGGCTGTGGCTGCGCAGGTGTGGAAGCCGTCCTCCCGGGGCGGGTGATCATCGGCCGGATCCGCCGGAACCGGGCGTTCCAATCCTCGACCTCATCCTGAGACGCCGGAGCGCAGCGGAGGCCTCGAAGGAGGTCTCCTGGGATCGCGGCGGCCTCTGGAGCCCTCCTTCGCGGCCCGCTTCGCGGTCATCTCAGGATGAGGGGGTGGGCGATCGTGAGCTGTCCGTCACAACTCCCGCGCGCGATCCCGCAGCACGAACTTCTGGATCTTGCCCGTCGAGGTCTTGGGAAGCGTCCCGAACACCATGGTCTTCGGCACCTTGAAGCGCGCCATCCGCTCCCGGCAGAACGCGATCAGCTCCTGATCGGTCGGCGGCTCCGCGCCGGGCTTCACTTCCAGAAACGCGCACGGGCTCTCGCCCCAGGTCGGGTCGGGGCGGGCCACCACGGCGGCCAGCATCACCGCGGGGTGGCGCAGCAGAACCTCCTCCACCTCCAGGCTGGAGATGTTCTCGCCGCCCGAGATGATGATGTCCTTGGCCCGGTCCTTGACTTCGACGGACCCGTCCGGATGCCAGACCGCGAGGTCGCCGGTCCGGTACCAGCCTCCGGCGAGCGCCCGCTCGGTCGCGTCCGGGTTGTCGAGATAGCCCTTCATCACGGTGTTTCCCCGCAGGCAGATCTCCCCGACCGTGAGGCCGTCCCGCGGCACCGGCCGATCGGTCTCCGGATCGACCACCTGTGCGGCTTCGAGCGTCGCCAGCGGCACGCCCTGCCGGGCCATGCGGGCGTAGCGGTCCGCCTCGGAGAGCGCCGCCCAGTCCGGCTGCGCCAGGCAGACGGTGGCCGGCCCGTAGCTCTCGGTCGCGCCGTAGAGGTGGAGCACCTGGAAGCCCAGCTCCTCCATGGTGCGGATGATCGTCGAGGACGGCGCCGCCCCGCCGACCGCGCAGCGCACCCGCTGCGGGAAGGACACGCGGTCGGCGGCCGGCGCATGCGCGATCATCGAGAGCACGATCGGGGCGCCGCACAGATGCGTGACGCCGTGCTCCGCGATCAGCCGGAAGATCGCCGCCGGCTCGACCTTGCGCAGGCAGATCTGGGTCGCGCAGGCGGCGACGCAGGCCCAGGGGTACGACCAGCCGCTGCAATGGAACATCGGCAGCGTCCAGAGATACACGCTCTCGGCGGTCAGCCCGAAGGTGACGGCGTTGCCGAGCGCCTGCAGATAGGCCCCACGATGGCTGTAGACCGCGCCCTTCGGATCGCCGGTGGTGCCGGAGGTGTAGAGGAGGCAGAGCGATTGCCACTCATCCGCAGGGCCCGCCCAGGCCTGCGCGGGGTCGCCCGCGGCGAGCAGGGCCTCGTAGGGGACCGCATCGGTCAGTTCGGCATCGCCGATCGCCACCACCAGCAGGGGCCGCCCGAGTTCCGCGAGGGCCCGAGCCGCCAGGGCCGCGTACTCGGCCTCGACGATCAGCGCCCGGGCGCCCCCATGCGCCAGGGAGAAGGCGATCGTCGCCGGGTCGAGGCGGGTATTCAGCGGGTTGAGGACGGCACCGAGCATCGGCACGGCGAAGTGCGCCTCGATCATCTCGGGAACGTTCGGGGCCAGGATCGCCACGGTGTCGAGTGGACCGATCCCGTGCGCCGCGAGTCCGGAGGCGAGGCGGCGGCATCGCGCGTACAGATCGGCGTAGGTCAGGCGCCGGTCGCCGTCGATCACCGCGACCCGCGCCCCCACGGCGGCGGCGGCGCGCGCAAGCAGGCTCACCGGGGTCAGGGGGACGTAATTGGCCGGCGTCCGGTCGAGATTGCGCGCGAAGGGATGGCACCCCGCTTCGCGGGCCGGCGCGGGCTGCGGATGGAACTCCGTCATCGTTGTGCTTTCTGATCCGGCGGCGGGCGTGGCGTTCGCTCCGCCCGCGGATGATTTACCGTGGGACCCGGCTGTCAATCGCCGATGCGCGGACGGGGCGTGCCCCGGTTCGCTTCTGTCACGACCACGGTTGACGGCGCGCCGCCCCTGACGGATGCCCGTCACCTGGGCTTGGCCGATCCGGGCCGGGGAGGGACGGTGACCGTGGAGAACGACAACCAGCCGATGGTGCCCACGCAGGCGGGCCGGGCCCTGGCCGAGAGCGGCGTCACGCGGGCGCGGGACGCCTATGAACGCTTCGCGGAGGCCGGCGAGATGGCGCTCAACGCCTTCGAGTCATCGATGGCCCAGACCTTCGAGGGCTGGCGCTCCGTGATGGGCTCCAGCCGCGAGACTGCCCACCAGCTCTCCGAGAGCAACGTGGCCGGCGCCCGCAGGATGCGGGAGCAATGGGAGGCCGCCGGGGCGCGGCTCTACAACGCGTTCGAGGACAACGCCGCCCATATGCTGGGTGCGATGCGCGAGATCGGACACCGCATGCTCGTGGCGTCGGACTCGAACATGCGCGCCAACCTCGATTTCGCCGAGCGCGTGGCCAAGGCCGCGGATGCCCGCGAGGTCGCGGCCTTGAACGTGACCTTCCTTCAGGAGCAGGCGCGCCGGTTCACCGACCAGATGGTCGATCTCCACCAGACCACGAGCCGGCTCGCCCGCGAGGCTGCCGCGCGCACCGAAACGCCGTGACCCCCGATGCGACCGTCGGCGTGGCTGCCCTGACGGCATCGTTACCGCGGCTGGACGATCTCAGCCGGGCCGACGTGCCGTTCCGGACGGGTGACTTCCTCGCCTACGCGCCCCACGACTTCCACCGCATCGCCTATGTCGAATGGGGCGATCCGAACTCGCCGGACGTGGTGGTCTGCGTCCACGGGCTGAGCCGCCAGGGCCGGGATTTCGATCCGCTGGGCTATCTCCTGGCCAGGATGGGCTACCGCGTCGTCTGTCCGGATCTGCCGGGGCGCGGCCTGAGCGGCTGGCTCAAGGATCCGGAACTCTACGGCCTGCCGCAATACGCCGCCGACATGGCGGCGCTGATCGCGCATCTGCGGATCCCCGGGAAGATCGACTGGGTCGGCACGTCGCTGGGCGGGCTGACCGGAATGGTGCTCGCCGCCGCGGCCAACACGCCGATCCGCCGCATGGTGATCAACGATATCGGCCCGTTCCTGCCCTGGGCACCGATCCGCCATATCGGGTCGCGCCTGAGGGACGCGCCCCGGCTGCACCACAACCTCGCCTCGGGCGAGTCGCGCCTGCGCACCGTGCTCGGATCGTTCGGCCCGCTGACCGACGAACAGTGGCGGCACATCGCCAAGCACAGCTTCTTCCGGGAGCCGAACGGCGGCTGGCGGCCCCATTACGATCCCGGCATCGGCGACGCGTTCCGGCCCGGCCGGGTCTACAGCGTCAGCATGTGGCGCGACTGGGACGCGATCCGCTGTCCGGTCCTGCTGCTGCGCGGGGAGCACTCGGAGCTGCTGCTCGCCTCCACGGCCGATGAGATGACGCGCCGGGGGCCGCCGACCGAGCGCGTCGAAATACCGGATTGCGGGCACGCCCCAGCCCTCCTGGACGATCAACAACTCTCGATTGTAGCCCGCTGGCTGGGACCGCCGCCGCGCACGTGAACGCCACGCGCGTCGCCGGCAGGATGGCTGACATTGCGCGGGGCGATCCGCAGTCGATGTTCGACACGCCGTCGTGACGCAGCTCCGGATCCATCACGAGCGCAAATATTCCATATGCAGGTCTCACGTAGTTTCGGTGACATGAAATAACACCGTCGGCTCTTCTCTGCGGGTTCACACGCGGGCGACACTGAGGTCGGGTGACCATTTTTGGTATCTTAGATGTGGCGGCCGTGACCTTTCGTTGCACGCCGGGCTTGGCTGTGGCATCTACTACGCGCAGGCTAGAATCTGTGCCGCACAATCAGCAGCAATGGGTTGTAGCCGGCGGCTCGGGTTGCGGCCTCGCAGACCCGCCAACAGAGACGACGTTCGGACATCCAACATGGCCAAGCCAAGCCCCAAGCCAAAGCAGACCACGGCGATCGATCACGGCGTTGGCAGCCGCATCGCGTTCCTGCGTGCGGCGAACGGGCTGAGCCAATCGGCCCTGGCCAGCGCCCTGGGGGTAAGCTTCCAGCAGGTGCAGAAATACGAGACGGGCAAGAACCGCGTCGGAGCTGGCCGTCTGCAGGCGATCGCCGAGCGGCTCGGCGTGCCGGTGTCGAGCTTCTTCGAGCCCGAGCCCGAGAGCACGACCGAGAACGGTCCCTCTCTCCTGCGGGTGAGCGGAGCCGTCGAGCTTCTGCGCGCCTACAATCAGATCGCCGACGACCAGATGCGCCGGGACGTTCTGAGCCTCGTGAAGTCGGCTGCGCGCATCGGCCAGAGCCGTGCGGCCGCGGGTGCCGCTGCGGATCAGGGTTCGGCGCGCGACGCGGTGCCGAACGCCTGAGATCAGCCGACGCCCGCTGACGGTGCGGCCGAAGCGGGCAGCGACGCGTGGCTGCCGGAGCATCGGGGAGATGCGTTCACGTGCAGCCCACCGACATCATCAATCTGCTCTCCGACGTGCCGACCAGCGGGCTTGAGGAGGCGGTGTCCGTGCTGCTCACGGCACCGGGCTTGCGGGTGGAGCGCATCGTCTCGACCGGGCAGGCGAGCCCGCCGGGGTTTCTTTACGATCAGCCGCACGCCGAATGGGTTGCCGTGCTGGCGGGTTCGGCCGATCTGCGCTTCGCCGACGAGGCGGAACCCCGGCGCCTCGTCGCGGGCGACGCGCTCCTGATCGCACCTCACAGGCGCCACCGGGTCGAGCGAACGGACTCGCCGACCGTCTGGCTGGCGATCCATTTCGGCTCGGAAGTCACATCGTCCAGCGGGGGATGAGGCGGCCTCAGGCGTCGTAGCGCGCCAGGGTGATCGCCGTATCGCCGTAGGCGCGCCGCTCAAGTTCGGCGAAGCCCTCTGGCCAATCCAGATGTACGGTTTCGGCTTCCTCCACCACCACGAGGGCACCCGGAGCCAGCCAGGCGCCGCCGGCCGCGCTGGTCAAGGCGCGCGGTGCGAGATCGCGACCATAGGGTGGGTCACAGAAGACCAGCGAGAACTGGCCCGCCGTGCCGGCGGGGCCGAGCCGGGTGGCGTCGCGTCGGAACAGGCGCGTCACGCCTTCTGCGCCGAGGGCCTCGATGTTCGACCGGATCACGGCGCGGGCCTCCGTCCCGTCATCGACCAGGAGCGCGTAGGCTGCCCCCCGCGACAGGGCCTCGAAGCCGAGCGCACCGGTGCCGGCGAACAGATCGAGCACCCGGGCTCCCGACACGGCCTCGTCATAGGCATGCGTCAGGACGTTGAAGAGCGATTCGCGGAGCCGGTCCGAAGTCGGCCGGATGGAGTCGCTGCGCGGAGCCGAGAGCCGTCGGCCGCGCCAAGCGCCGCCGACGATCCTCATCGCGAACCACGGGGCGGGCGCCCGCCACCGGGCTTGCCCCCACCCTGGGCGCCGCCGGGGCGACCACCCCCGCCACCGGGTCCGCCCCGGCCGGGTCCCTTACCGGCGAAGCCGCCGCCTTTGCCGGCGAAGCCACCGCCCTTACCGGCGAAGCCGCCGCTCTTGCCGGCGAAGCCGCCGCCCTTGCCGCCGGGCCGCGCACCGCCTGCCTTCGCCCCGCCGAAGGCCGGCTTGCCGCCGCCCGACCCGCGGTCCTGTGCGCCGAAACCGGCCTTGCCGCGCGGCGCCCCCTGTCCCGGAGCCCCGTGGGAGGATCGCTCTCGCCCGGGATCCGCCTTGAAGGGCGGACGCGCGTCCCGCCGCGCATCGCCCCACCCGCCTTCGGCACCGCGGACCGCGGGCCGGCGCGGCCGCTCGTCCTGGGCATCCTGGCCGCGGGGGGCCGCCCGGTCGCCGCGCGGTGCCGAAGCGCGCTCATTCCCGAAACCCGCGGCGCGGCCCGGGCGGCCGGCCGCACCCCGCTGCCCGCCCGGCGCACCGTCGTCGGCGTAGCGGCGACGGGCCTTCACCGGCTGTTCGGCTTCGACCGGGCTGGCCGCGAGGCGTTCCACGACGACCCGGCGGTCCCCAGCAGCCCGGATCGAGCCGACCCGCTCGCGCCCGCGCTCGGCCGCGGCGGCCTGGGCGGCACGCGGATCGGCGCCACGGCGGGGGATGCGCGTTCCGTGGGGCTTGGCGGCTTCGTCGTCCCGCCACGCGGCCTTGCGCGGGCCCGGTCCGGAGCCGCCCGTCGCGACGCGCGGTGCGGGCGCGGGGCGCGCGGCGTTGCGCTTGGGCATCGCGCCGCTGATCTGCGCCGATTTCCCGCCGCGATCGACTGCCTTGGATCCGCCGAACGGTGTGATCGGCTCCCGCACCGGGCTGTCGAAATCCACCCCCGCCTGCTCGGCCAGCGACTTGCCCAGCTGGTCCTTCAGCACGCGGGTCCGGACCTCCTCCACGAGGCCGACTTCCAGATCGCCGAGCTGGAACGGCCCGAACGAGAGCCGGATCAGCCGGTTCACCGACAGCCCGAGATGCTCGAGGATGCGCTTGACCTCGCGGTTCTTGCCCTCGCGCAGGCCCAGCGTCAGCCACACGTTGTCGCCCTGGACCCGGTCCAGCGTCGCCTCCACGGGACCGTACTCCATCCCGTCGATGGTGACGCCCTTCGACAGCCGGTCGAGCTGCGCCTGATCGATATCGCCGTGCGCCCGGACGCGGTAGCGGCGGAGCCAGCCGGTCTCGGGATGGGCGATGACCTTGGCGAGGCCGCCGTCGTTGGTCAGGAGCAGCAGCCCCTCGGTGTTGATGTCGAGGCGGCCGACCGCGACGACCCGGGGCAGATCCTCGGGCAGGACCTCGAAGACCGTCTGGCGGCCCTCCGGATCGCGGGCCGTCGTCACGACGCCGCGCGGCTTGTGGAAGATCCACAGGCGGCTGCGCTCGCGCGACGGCATGGGCTCGCCGTCGATCAGGATCCGGTCGTCGTCGGTGACGTTGCGGGCCGGCGAGGTCAGCGTCTCGCCGTTGACGCTCACCCGGCCGGCCAGGATCATCGTCTCGGCCTCGCGCCGCGACGCGATCCCGGCCCGCGCCATCGCCTTGGCGATGCGCTCCCCGGGGGGCGTCGCCTCAGGGGCGGAACCGGCAGGCGGATCTTCGGCGGCCGGCGCCGTCGGCTCGGCGCGCGGCTTCGCCCGGGCGGGCTTCGGCGCCGCCTCCGCCGGATCGGCGATGCGATTGGCATCGGTTGCCGGGCTCCAGGGCCGCGCCGGTGAAGTGTCGGGGGCCGGGCGGTCGGGGACCTCCGGTGTATCGTCGTTCGGCGTGTCGCTCATGCCCGGCCCTTACCAGAGCCGAAACCGACAGGCGAGACGGGTCTTTCGAACTGCCCCGCGCGGAGGCCGGCACGCGAAGGGGCGTCCCCAGCGGAACGCCCCTTACGTGCATCGTCAGCCGCCGCGCGAAACCTCCGCGCGTCAGAGCCTGGGCGAGCGCCCGCGCATCACGCCGAAGACGGCGGAGATCAGGAACAGGGCGATGGCCACGAAGAAGACGACCTTGGCCGCCTCCATGGCGGTGCCGGCGATGCCGCCGAAACCGAGCAGAGCCGCGACGAGCGCGACGACGAGAAACGTGATAGCCCAACCGATCATGGCATCCTCGCGTTGTTCGAGCCGGTCCACGGTGGGAACCCGCCCGCGGCGGGTCCCGTTCCGATCACCCCGCGGCGATCAGAGCTTGTCGGTGGCGGACTTCACGGTGTCCTTGGCGCTGCCGACGGTGCTCTGGGTCTTGCCCTTCAGCTCCTGAGCCGCACCCTCGGCCTTCAGCTTGTCGTTGCCGGTCACGTCGCCGAGGCCCTGCTTGGCCTTGCCGAGAGCCTCGTTGGCGGCGCCCTTGATCTTGTCCGTGGTGCTGCTCATGGAAATGTCCCTTCAATAGGCCTGCGGCGGCGCCGCACGAGACGCTAAGAACGGTCACGGTCGGGCGAATGTTCCAAGTCTTAACATTGCTCTGGATCAAGACCCCGGCGTTACTCTGCCGTGTCACGAAAGGTCCGCGTCATGACGGATGACACGACGCGTCCGGCGGGCACTGCGACGGCGTTCGATCAGGCTTTCGCGGCGGCGGAGCAGGCGGCAGCGGCCGGCGAGATACCGGTCGGGGCGGTCGTGGTGCGGGATGGCATCGTGCTGGCCGTCGCCCACAACCGGCCCCGGGGCCTGCGGGACCCGACCGCCCACGCGGAGATCCTGGCCATCCGGGCGGCCTGTGCGGCGATCGGCGATGAGCGCCTGACCGGCTGCGATTTGTACGTCACCCTCGAACCCTGCCCGATGTGCGCCGGCGCGATCTCCTTCGCGCGGATCCGGCGGCTCTATTACGGGGCTTCGGATCCGAAGGGCGGCGGGGTCGAGCACGGCCCGCGCGTCTTCAATCAGCCGACCTGCCACCACGCGCCGGAGGTCTATGGCGGCTTCCGCGAGCGCGAGGCCGGGGCACTCCTGCGGGACTTCTTTGCGCCGAAGCGGGTATGATCGCGGGACATCGCGCCCGAACCGGAGGACAGCGCCATGACGCCTGCCTATTCCCGCGCCCTGATCGTCGGAGCCGGTTCGGGCCTCAGCGCGTCGCTGGCCCGTCTGCTCGCGGCGGATGGCATGCGGATCGGCCTCGCCGCCCGCAACGTCGCGAAGCTCGCCGATCTGGCCGCGGAGACCGGCGCCGCCGTGCATGCCTGCGATGCGAGCCGGCCGGACCAGGTCGAGGCTTTGTTCGCGCGCCTGGAGCCGGCGCTCGGGGGCGCGCCCGATGTCGTGGTCTACAACGCCAGCGGCCGGCTGCGCGGCCCCGTGGCGGATCTGGATCCGGCCGCGGTCGCCGAGGCGCTGATGGTCAGCGCCTATGGCGGCTTCCTCGTGGCGCAGGCCGCGGCGCGGCGCATGCTGCCCCATCGCCACGGGGCGATCCTCCTGACCGGCGCCTCGGCGAGCGTGAAGGGTTTTTCCGGATCGGCGCCCTTCGCCATGGGGAAGTTCGCCCTGCGCGGCCTCGGCCAGAGCCTCGCCCGCGAGTTGCAGCCGCAGGGGATCCACGTGGCGCACTTCGTCATCGACGGCGCGATCCGCAATCCGGCCCGCGGCGGCGAGCCCGCAGACGCGCCCGACAGCCATCTCGATCCCGACGCCATCGCGCGGGCCTATCGCGACGTGCTGCGGCAGGATCGCAGCGCCTGGACGTCCGAGCTGGAGCTGCGGCCCTGGACCGAGCGGTTCTGAACAGGCTTACGGGTTCACCCGCAGGCCGAGCAGGAACGTGTTGTCGCTGAAGCTCGACCCCGCCACCGTGCTGTTGATCTGCTGGTAGATGTAGGTGCCGCGCAGGGTGAGCCACCGGGTCAGGTGGTAGTCGAGCCGCGCGGTCGCCGAGACGCCGTTCTCGCGGATCGTGCTGCCCTGGTAGGTGTTCTTCAGGAACGAGCCGCCCAGGACGATCGACAGGTTGCGGAACAGGTCGTGCTGGACTTCGAGCGTGGCGACATCCGTCAGGATGCCGCTCGAACCCGGGATCGTCGTCTCGGTGACCCCGGTGGCGGCGGTGAGGCGGACCGTGGTCAGCGGACTCATCGACCAGACCAGCGCGGCATTGACGAGCGGCGCATCGATGGCGCGCAGGGTCGGATCGACGTAGTCGCGGTGCTGGATGCCCGCCGAGATCTCGCCGGTGAGCGTGCGCAGCAGGCCGAAGCTCGCCCCGACCAGGAACGAGATGCCATCGGAATCACGCCGGATCCCGTTCTGATCCCGCTGCAGGTCGTAGACGCGCGTATCGCCGAGGATGTCGATGAAGGGGCTGAAGTCCGGATTGACCTCGTAGGCGGTGCGCAGCTGCAGGCTGTACTGGTTGAGGTTGCGGTCGGCCTGATTGATGATCGTCCCGTCCGAGAGGCGGGCATTGTCGAATTCCGAGCGGTCGATCGAGCCGCGCAGGGTGACCGACAGGCGGTTGAACGACTCGGTCGCGCCGAGCGAGGCGCCGTAGACGGCGAGCAGCGGCCGCGTGGTGGCCGAAGCGGCCTGGAGATTGCCGGCGGCAACCTGGAGGTTGGGGTTCCCGGTCCGCTGCGTGTCGACCAGGAAGCGCCCCTCCGCATCGATGTGCAGATCCCGATTCGCGTCGAGGCGCCAGCGCACCACGCCGTCCGCGGCGGGTCGGCTCGCGGCTTCGTTCTGGGGCGTTTCGAGATAGGCGCCGCGCAGGGAGCCCTGCAGCGAGCTCGACGCCCAGTTGCTCTGGAAGTCGACCGCCGCGTCGGTGCGGAGCGCGACCGACCCGCGCGCGAACTGTCGCGCTGTCTGATCCGGGTTCGAATCGTAGCCGAGGCTCTGCGCGAAGCTCGGCAGGACCGTGAAGGTGCCGACCTGATAGCCGATCGGCGCGTAGGCGGGATCCGTAGGAATCGGCCGTGCCAGGTCCGTCCCGAGGATGAAGCCCGGCGTCAGCAGGCCCAGGGTGGCGGTATTGGCAAGAAGCGGCAGGATCGGCCGGATCGGGGTCGGCGCTTGCGGCAGCGGCACGCCGATGACCGGCTGCTGGATGATCGGCGTGAGCCGGGCCGCCGGGCTCGGCACCTGCGTGACGTTCTGGGTGATGCTGCGGGTCGCGGAGCCGAGACGGCGCGGCGGCGCCGCCCGCGACCGCAGCAGGGTCGAGGGCGCGAGGTTGCTCGACGTTACGGCGCTGCCGCCGATGCGCTGGCCGCCGCTCGTGAGGCGGGTCCCGAGCTGCGATGCCCCCGGCTGCGTCTGCCCCTGGGCCGGGATCGGCGGCGAGAGTGGCGACCGCAGGCTGTCGCCGCCCATCTGGTCACCGCCGAGCGTATCGCCGCCCGGCGAGCCGCGCCCGTCATCCCGTGTTGAGCCGTCCGGCAGGCGCCGCCGGAGCGCCGGCAGGCCGCTCGGAGCCGTATCGAGGCCGGCGCCCGGATTGTCGGGCTGGCCGGTGACGGGGCTGGTCGCGTCGAAGCGCTGGGCCGCGGTCGGCGAGGCGGCGAGCACCAGCGTCAGGGCCGCGTATGCGAGCCGCTTCTCGTGACGTGCCCGCCGATCAGCCCGCGCCGTCCGCACTTGATCCCGATCTCCACGAATATCCCGGCCGTCGAGGGCCGAAATTCACTGTCGACACCGCGGCTTGACCGGTCGTCGGCATGGTTAATCGAGGTTAGACGGGCGTGGTTAATGTGGCGTCAACGGCGCGCCGGACCAGCATTCGAAGGCCACCCTTCGCTGTTTCAATCGCAATAACCGTCCGATTGAGATTTGCGTCTAAATCCGCTAAGATGGAACAGATTTCGATCGTGTCCAACTGGGTTTGGGCGATCTAGTTATTTGTCAGGGCGGGGTTCCACCATGACGGGGAATGTAGAAAGTGAACAGTCGGGGCAGGTCGAGCTCGCGGTTGATATCGTCGCGGCCTACGTGTCGAACAACTCGGTGCCCTCGGCGGAACTTCCCGGCCTCATCGAGGTCGTGCACAGCGCTCTGAGCCGTCTAGCGACCGACAGTCAGCCCTCGAATGGGCCGGTCGAGAAGCTGACGCCGGCACAGATCCGCAAATCGATTACGCGAGATCATATCGTCAGCTTCGAGGACGGGAAGCCCTACAAGACGCTGCGTCGGCATCTTACACTCCGCGGCCTGTCTCCCGAGGCCTACCGGTCGAAATGGGGCTTGCCGCGGGACTATCCGATGACGGCGGCCAGCTACTCGGAACAGCGGTCCGAACTGGCGCGGGCACTCGGGCTCGGACAGCAACGCCGCAAGTATAACGGTGCGGCGCAGGTCGCGGCCAAGGAATCGCCGCCCGCGCCCCCTGCAAAGGCGCGCGGTCGCAAGAAGTCCCCGACGGAATAAGGATTGCTCGGCCTTCCGAGGCGTGATCGAGACCCGGCGGCGCACATCCCGTACGGATACCTGCTCAAGCACGCGCATCATCGGGTCCGGTTGCGCGCCGTGCAACCGTGCGCCGCGTATCCGTGGCTGGTCAGGTGGCTCATGGTTGCCATCCTGCGCATGTTGCTTCGCACAATCGAGCGATCACCCTGCGCCGGAGAGACTCGCCGTGCTGCCCTTGCCGATCCTTGCCCTCGCCGTCGCATCCTTCGGGATCGGCACCACGGAATTCGTGATCATGGGCCTGCTGCCGGAGGTGGCGCAGAGCTTCGGCGTCACCATTCCGCAGGCGGGTTACCTCGTGTCGGGCTACGCGCTGGGTGTGGTCGTGGGTGCTCCGATCGTGGCGATCGCGACGGCCCGGCTTCCCCGCAAGACGGCGCTGCTCGCCCTGATGGGCGTGTTCCTGCTCGGAAATCTCGGCTGCGCGGTTGCGCCGAGTTATGCGTTGCTCATGGCGGCGCGGGTCCTCACGGCCTTCGCGCACGGGGCCTTCTTCGGCATCGGCGCCGTGGTGGCGCGGGACCTCGTGCCGCGCGAGCGGCGCACCCAGGCCGTCGCACTCATGTTCGCCGGCCTGACCCTCGCCAACGTCCTGGGCGTGCCCCTCGGGACTGCGCTGGGGCAGGCTGCCGGGTGGCGCGCGACCTTCTGGGCCGTGGTGGCGATCGGCGTGGCCGCCGGCGCAGCGATCCAGCTCTGCGTGCCCGCCGGGCTGCCCGGCACGCGCGGACGCTTGATCGCCGAGTTCCGGGCGCTGGGCCGCTGGCCGGTTCTGCGGCCGATGCTGATCTCGACCCTGTCGTCGGTCAGCTTCTTCACGGTCTTCACCTACATCACGCCGTTCCTGACCAATGTCAGCGGTTTCACGCCGCAGGGGGTGACCGGCGTGCTGTTCGCCGCCGGGGTGGGCCTCACCCTCGGCAACCTCGCGGGCGGGCACTTCGCCGACCGGGGCCAGATGGCGACGATCATCGGCAGCTTCCTCGGTATCGTGGCGATGCTGCTCACCCTGGCGACGGTGGCCCACCATGCCTCGATGACGGTCGTGGTGCTGGTCCTGTGGTCCGGGCTCGTCTTCGCCCTGGTCTCGCCGCTCCAGGTCTGGGTGGTCGAGGCCGCGAGCGACGCGCCGAATCTCGCCTCGACGCTCAACCAGGGCGCGTTCAACCTCGGCAACGCCACGGGCGCCTGGATCGGCGGGACGGCCCTGACATTCGGAATCGGCTATGGCGAGCTGCCGCTGATCGCGGCGGTGGTGTCGCTCATCGGGCTCGGTCTCACCCTGACGGCGGTCAGCCGCTCAGGGCGGCGGCTCTTCTCCACCTCTGTACCGGGTGCCTGAGCGCCCCTGAGGTCGTCGCGCTGCACACGCCTGTCTCAGCACCGTATCGAATCGGCCGGGTGATTATCTTCGTGAAGGCAGCGGTCCATGTGTTCCGACATCGACCACGCGAACAACAGCAAGGAAACGACAAGAAGACCCAACGCAAGAGCACGCGCCATGACAGTGGCCACAGATTCGATCCGCAGATTCGTCTGCCTCCTGACCTAACAGCTGGCCGATAAACCTTGAAGCGACGCGCGCGCCGCTATGGCGCGTGCGGATGAGGCGCGAAAGGCAGGCCGCGCCTCCGCTCCGCGTCTCAATCGGCGCGCGCGAGATCGCCGAGCAGGCTCGCCGCCACCGTCGCCTTGGAGACGGTGAGGCCGGAGGCGCGGATCGCGTCCACCGCGTCGCGGATCCGCGCGAGCGACGCGCCCCGGGCCTTGACCCAGGCCTCGACCGCGCTCGGACCCGCGCCCAGATCGGCCACGACCTCGGCGGTGAGCCTGCGATGGGCGGCGGCGATGCCGGCCACGGCGCGCTCCAGGGCGACACGGTCGAACGTGTCGGCCACCGGGACATCGCGCGCCGCAGCCGCGAGATCGTCGAGGCGGAAGGCGTGTTCGAGGGCGAAATGCGTCGCCGCCACGTCCTCCACCGGACGGCCGCTCAGCTCGGCGACCCGCACGATGTCGGGCGCCGAGACCAGGGCGGTCAGCGACGCGAGCCGCCGGGCCTGGGCGGGCGCCATGCCGAGGCGGCCGAGTTCCGCGGCGCGCCCGTCGATCGCTTCCCGCGAGGCCGCATCAAGGGCCTTCGGCAAAGCCGCCTCGACCGCCGCGATGCCGTCCCGGTAGCGCGCGACCACCGGTGCGAGGCCGCCGGTGAGATCGAGGTTGCGGATGAACCAGACGATCCGGTTCATCAGGAGATCCTGAACCTCGGCGTAGAGGCCGAGCTGGCCCTGGCCGGAGATCCGGCCGGCCAGGCCGTCGATGGCGAGATTGAGCTCCATCAGTCCGAAGGCGTCGCGGGTGAGCGCGTAGGCCTTGGCGATGGTGGCGGCGTCGGCGCCGGTCCCGTCCACGAGGCGGGTCACCAGGGATGGGCCGCCGCGGTTGACGATGATGTTGGCGAGCGCCGTGGCGATGATCTCGCGGCGCAGCCGATGGCCCTTCACGGCGTCCGGGAATTGTTCGCGCAGGGCTTTCGGGAAATAGCGCTGCAACTCCCGCTCGAAATACGGGTCGTTCGGCACGGCGCTGTCGAGGATCGCATCGTGCAGCGAGAGCTTCGCGTAAGCGAGCAGCACCGCGTATTCCGGCCGGGTCAGCCCCTCGTTGCGGCGCAGGCGCTCGGTCAGCGCGGCGTCGTCCGGCAGGAATTCGACCGCCCGGTCGAGGCGCCCTTCGGCCTCGAGGGCCTGCATGGTCCGCATGGCGAAGCCGGTCTCGCCGAGGCCGCCGCGCTGCGCGAGCGACAGGGCGAGCGTCTGCAACTCGTTGTTGCGCAGGACGAGGCGGCCGACCTCGTCGGTCATGGCGGCGAGCAGCGCGTTGCGGGCCTCGACGCTGAGGCGCCCGTCGCGCTCGGGCGTCATCAGGGCGATCTTGATGTTCACCTCGACATCCGAGGTGTTCACGCCGGCCGAGTTGTCGATCGCGTCGGTGTTCAGCCGGACGCCCGCCCGCGCCGCCTCGATGCGCCCGCGCTGGGTCAGGCCGAGATTGGCGCCTTCGCCGATCACCTTCACCCGCAACTCGGGGCCGGTGATGCGCACCGCATCGTTGGCCCGGTCGCCCGCGTCGTCGTCGGTTTCGGTCGTCGCGCGGACATAGGTGCCGATGCCGCCGAACCAGAGCAGGTCGGCCGGTGCCTTCAGGATCGCCTGCATCAGCTCGGCGGGCGTGGCCTCGGCGCGGTCGAAACCCAGGGCCGCCCGGATCTGTTCGGAAAGCGGAATGGTCTTCAGGCTGCGCGAGAAGACACCGCCGCCCGGCGAGATCAGGCCCCGGTCGTAATCCGCCCAGGAGGAGCGGCCGAGATCGAACAGCCGCCGCCGCTCGGAAAAGCTCGCCGCGGCGTCGGGGTTCGGATCGAGGAAGATGTCCCGGTGGTCGAAGGCCGCGATCAGCCGGATGCTCTGCGACAGCAGCATGCCGTTGCCGAACACGTCCCCCGACATGTCGCCGACGCCGACCGTGGTGATCGGGTCGGTCTGCACGTCGACGTCGATCTCGCGGAAGTGGCGGCGCACCGCCTCCCAGGCGCCGCGGGCCGTGATGCCCATGCCCTTGTGGTCGTAGCCCTGGCTGCCGCCGGACGCGAAGGCGTCGCCGAGCCAATGGCCCTTCTCCAGCGAGAGCGCGTTGGCGATGTCCGAGAAGGTGGCGGTGCCCTTGTCGGCCGCGACCACGAGATAGGCGTCGTCGGGGTCGTGCCGCACCGTGTCGGGCGGGGGCACGATCGCGTTGTCGACGATGTTGTCGGTCAGTTCGAGGAGCGTGCGGATGAAGATCCGGTAGCTCTCGGTGCCCTCCTGCATCCAGGCGGCGCGGTCCGTGGGAGGCGGCAGGCGCTTCGGGAAGAAGCCGCCCTTGGCGCCCACCGGCACGATCACGGCGTTCTTCACCTGCTGGGCCTTCACGAGGCCGAGGATCTCGGTCCGGAAATCCTCCGGCCGGTCGGACCAGCGCAGGCCGCCGCGGGCGACGTAGCCGAAGCGCAGATGCACGCCCTCGACCCGGGGGGAGTAGACGAAGATCTCGAACAGCGGCCGCGGCAGCGGCATCGCCGCCACCTTCGCGCAGGCGAACTTGAAGCTGATCGTCTCCCGCGGCTTTCCGTCCGCGCCTTTCTGGAAGAAGTTGGTCCGCAACGCCGCCTCGACGAGGTTGACGAACCGGCGCAGAATCCGGTCGTCGTCGAGGCTGGTGACGTCCGCGAGCGCATCCTCGATGCCGGCGCGCACCTCCGCCGAGCGGGCGGCGCGGTCGCCCTCGGCGGCCGGATCGAACCGGATCCGGAACAGGCTGACGAGCGCCCGCGCGATACCGGGATGCCGGCTCAGCGTGTTGGCGAGATAATCCTGGCCGTAGCGGATGCGCAGCTGGCGCAGGTAGCGCCCGAAGGCGCGCAGGAGCGCAGCCTCCCGCCAATCCAACGCCGCTTCCAGGATCAGCCGGTTATAGCCGTCGGATTCGGCCACGCCCTCCGCGATGGCGAGCAGCGCGGCTTCGAGGGGTTGCTCCAGATCGGCCAGCGTGATCGGAGCGCCGCTCGCGCGTTCGAGCAGCATGTCGTGCAGCCAGACCCGGTCGGCCTCGGCGGCGCCCGCCGGCAGGATTCGGTAGGTCCGCTCGTTGATGACGCGGAAGCCGAGATTCTCCAGAACCGGCACCCGGTCCGAGAGGGCGATCGCGGTCCCGCGCGAAAAAACCTTGAGGCGCACCTGCGCGGCGGCATCCGAGCCGCGGCGGCCGAGATGCACGGCGCGCGGCTGCGCCTCGTTCAGGCCCTCCAGGATCGCGATGTCATCGACGGCGACCTCCGGCTGGAAGGTGTCCCGGTAGGCGGCCGAGAACGCCTCCGCGTATCGGGCGGCGAGCAGCCGCGCCCGATCGCCGCCCAGGCGTTCCGCGAGGGCGGCGCGCAGGGCATCGCCCCAGGTCCGGACCAGGGCGGCGATGCCGGCTTCGAGGCTCGCCGGGTCGATCTCCGGCGCGCCCTGATCGGGCAGGCCGACGATGTAATGGGTCCGGGCGAGCGGGCCTTCGGGGAAGTCCGGATAGGCGGCACTCAGCCGGCCGCCATAGGCCTCGGCGAGATAGGCGCCGATCCGCGCCCGCACGGTCGAATCGTAGCGATCCTTCGGCACGTAGACGAGGAGCGAGACGAAGCGGCCGAAGCGGTCCGGCCGCGACAGCACACGGATCCGCGGCCGATCGGCGAGGTTCGCGATCGCCAGGGTGAACCGGTACAGCCGCTCGCCGTCGATCTGGAACAGCTCGTCCCGCGGATAGCTCTCCAGCACCGCCAGGAGGCTGCGGCCGGCATGGCTCGTCGGATCGAGCCCGGCCCGGGCGATGACGGCCTCGACCTTCCGCCGCAGGACCGGCACCTCGCGGGCGGGGCTGGCATAGGCCGAGGCCGTGAACAGGCCGACGATCCGCACCTCGCCCGAGAGCTTGCCGGTCCCCGAGAACAGCTTGACGCCGACATAATCGAGGAAGGCGGAGCGGTGGACGCGGGATTTCACGCTCGCCTTGGTGATGATGAGCGGCTGCGGCTCCTCCAGGAAGGCGAGGATCTCGGGCGTATAATCCACCGGCGTCCGGCCCCGCCGCAGCGGGGTGGCACCGGGATCGCGCAGCACGCCGAGGCTCGATCCCTCCACGAGGGGGTGTGCCTCGCCGGCGATCCCGTGCTCCTGCATGCCGAGCAGCAGGAACTGGCCGTCGATCAGCCATTCCAGGAAAGCGCGCGCCTCCGTGCTCTCGCCCTCCGGCATCAGGCTGGGCGAACGCCCGAGCTGCGCGGCGAGGCCGGTCAGGCGCGCCAGCATGGCATCGTGGTCGTCGCTCGCGAGGGCGACGTCGCGGTAGACCGCCGCCAGGGCCTCGAGCAGCCGGGTCCCGGCCTCTTCCTCCAGTCGGTCGAGATGGATGTGGATGAAGCTCTCGCGGGCGAGGCTGCCATGGGCATCCGCGGTGGTCTCGCCGACAACGCGGATCAGGGCACCGCCGGCATCCCGCTCGACGCCCAGGATCGGGTGCGCGACGAGATCGGGCGACAGGCCCCGCTCGGTCAGCTCGGCCAGGGTCGAATCGAGCAGGAACGGGCGGTTGTCGTTGATGACTTCGAGGATGGTCACCTCGCGGCGGCGTCCATCGCGGAGGAGTTCGGCATCGCTCAGGCGCATCCGGGCGGGATCCCCCGGCCGGCGCGGATCGGCCAGGAAGGCCCGGGCCCGGGCGGCGAGGTCGGCCAGGGCATCGGCGCGGTAGGGGGCCAGATCCTCCGGGGTGACGCGGCCGAACAGGTCGCGGACGAAGCCGCCCGGTCCGCCCTGCTGCCCGACGATCTCGGCGGCCGCCTCGATCAGTCCCGTGCGGGCGGTCTTCTGCTCGGAGGAAGACAGGGCCGTCGCGGTCTCGAGTGTCATCGCGCTCCTCCCGAACCGGGTCATTCGCCCAAGCGATAGCAGCGTGATCCGCCATGTCGATGACACGCCCCCGGCTTTGCTGGCCAAGACGTGTCGATCCGCGCGAACCGTCAGATCCGGCTTGCCCGCTGACGGATAGGTGCATATGCACCTATCCGATGAGCGATCGGCCGGCCGAATCCTGTACCTGTTCCGCCCTGCGCCGTGCGACGCGGGCGCTGACGGCGGCCTATGACGCCGCGCTCAAGCCGGCCGGCCTGCGTGTGACGCAGTTCGCGCTGCTGCGGTATCTGGATCGCCTCGGCCCGATCCCGGTCACCCGGCTCGCCGCCGAGGCAGCGCTGGAGCGGACCACGATGGGCCGGAACCTCGACCCGCTCAAGCGGCGCGGCCTCGTGGCCATCACGCCCGGTGCGGAGGACCCGCGGGCGCGCATCGTGTCGCTGACCGGTGCCGGCCGCGAGGCGCTCGCGGCGGCCACACCCTATTGGCGGGAGGCGCAAGCCCGCATCAACGCCCGGGTCGATCCCGCGACGGTCTCCGCCGTGGCGGAGGCCCTGATCGCCGCTTCCTGATCGATCCGTCCCGCCCCCGGAGCCCGACCATGTCAGCCGTCACCGCGAAGACTTCCGTGCCGCGCCTGCATTATGCCTGGATCGTCGCCGCGGTGACCTTCCTGGTCCTGCTGGTCGGCGCGGGGGTGCGCGCCACGCCGAGCGTGCTGATCGTGCCCTGGGAGCGCGAATTCGGCTGGACCGCGGCGACGATCGGCGTCGGAATCGCGCTCAACATCTTCCTGTACGGCATGATCGGTCCCTTCGCGGTGGCGATCATCGAGCGGTTCGGCCTGCGGCGCTCGGTCTGTACGGCGCTCCTCATCCTGGCGATCGGCACCGCCGCCACGAGCCTGATGACCGCGCCGTGGCAGATGGTGCTGCTCTGGGGCGTCGTGGTCGGGTCGGGCTCCGGCATGGTCGCCAACGTGCTGGGCGCCACGGTCGCCGGGCGCTGGTTCGGCAAGCGGCGCGGGCTGGTGCTCGGGATGCTCACGGCGAGCAGCGCCACCGGGCAGCTCGTCTTCCTGCCGATGCTCGCCTCCCTGGCGGTGGGGCAGGGCTGGCGCTCGGTCTCGCTCGTGGTCGCGGCCGCGACCCTGGCCCTGATCCCGCTCGTCGCCCTGTTGCTGCGCGACCGGCCTGCCGATCTCGGCCTGCCCCGCTACGGCGAGGCCGCCGTGACGCCGAATCCGGTCCTGACCGAGAACCCGGCCGCGCGGGCGCTGCGCGGCCTGCGCACCGGCTTGCGCGCCAAGGATTTCTGGCTGCTCGCCGGCACCTTCTTCATCTGCGGCGCCTCCACCAACGGGCTGGTCGGCACCCACCTGATCCCCGCCTGCATCGACCACGGTATCCCCGAGGTGACGGCCGCGGGCCTCCTCGCGCTGATGGGAATCTGCGACCTCGTCGGCACCACGGCTTCCGGCTGGCTCACGGACCGGTTCGATTCGCGCAAGCTCCTGGTGTGGTATTACGGGCTGCGCGGCCTCTCGCTGATCTTCCTGCCCTATTCGTTCGATCTCAGCTTCTACGGCCTGTCGCTGTTCGCGGTGTTCTACGGGCTCGACTGGATCGCCACCGTGCCGCCGACCGTCCAACTCGCCGGCAAATCCTTCGGCGAGGAGAACGCCGCGCTGATGTTCGGCTGGATCGCCGCCGCGCACCAGATCGGCGCCGCCTCGGCGGCCTGGCTCGCCGGCCTGGTCCGGACCGACACGGGCTCCTATCTCGGCGCCTTCGTCTCGGCGGGTCTGCTCTGCCTCGTCGCGGCGCTGATGGCGATGTTCGTGGGGCGCCGACCGCAGGAGCAGGTCCTGCGCCCGCTGCCGGCCTGAACTGCGGCGGGCGGCCCCGGTTGCCATAAGCGTGCCGCGATGGGAGCGCCCTGAACGGCCCGTTCCCGCGCAGCCCGAGAGCCCGCCTTGACCATCGCAGTCCGGCCCGTCCCGCCGGCCCATGAGACCCGTGCCCCTCGGCCCTGGTCGGGCCCGGGCTTCATCGAGTTCGTCGCCATCATCGCCCTGATGATGGCGGTGACGGCGATCTCCATCGACAACCTGCTGCCGGCCTTCCCGGCGATCGAGGCGCGCTTCGCCGTCGCGGATCCGAACCGGCTTCAGCTCCTCGTCTACGTCTACATGATCGGCTTCGGCGTCGCGCAGATCGTGTACGGGCCGGTCTCCGACACGGTCGGGCGCCGGCCGGTGCTGCTGGCGAGCCTCGCGATCTACGTGGTCGGCTGCGGGCTCGCCATGGCGGCGCCGAGCTTCGGCTGGCTGCTCGCCGCCCGGATCATCCAGGGCATCGGCGCGGCCGGCGGGCGCGTCCTGTCGGTGGCGATCGTGCGCGACCGCTTCGCCGGCCGCGAGATGGCGAGCGTGATGTCGTTCACCATGATGGTGTTCCTGATCGTGCCGATGATCGCCCCGGCGATCGGCGGCATGATGCTGGCGCTGGGCTCCTGGGTCTACGTCTTCGTCTCGATGCTGGTCCTGGCCTTCTGGCTGACCGTCTGGTTCTCCTGGCGCATGCCGGAGACGCTGCACCCGGAATACCGGCGCCCGCTCTCGCCGGCCGCGACCTGGGCGGCGATCCGCCTGACGCTCAGGACCCGCGTCGCCATCGGCTACACCACGGCCCTCGGCCTGCTGACCGGCTGCATCATGGGCTATGTCGGCTCGGCGCAGCAGGTCTTCGACACCGGCCTGTACCATCTCGGCCCGCTCTTCCCCCTGGCCTTCGGGCTGGTGGCGGGCGCGATGGGCACGGCGACGCTGATCAACGCCCGGGTCGTGCGGCGGCTCGGGATGCGGATGATGTCGCACAGCGGCGTCATCGCCTTCACGCTGGTCGGCCTCCTCCAGGTCGGCGTCGGGCTCGCCTATAACGGGCATCCGCCGCTGCTGCTGTTCCTGGCGATCCTGGCGCTGAACCAGTTCCTGATCAGCTTCGCGATGCCCAACTTCAACGCGCTGGCGCTGGAGCCGCTCGGCGCCATCGCCGGCACGGCTTCCTCGTTCCTCGGCTTCTACACGACGATCCTCGGTGCCTTCTGCGGCTTCCTGATCGGCCAAGCCTTCGACGGGACGGTGCTGCCGGTCGGCATCGGCTACGCGGCCCTCGGCGGCCTCGCCCTGATCGTCGTCGCCTGGACCGAGCGTGGCCGGCTGTTCCGGGGCGGCGCCGCCGGTTGAGCGCGGCTTAACCGGGTCTTCAGCGGCGGCGGCCAAGCTCCGGGCGTTCTCCCAGCCGACCGGATTCCCGATGATCGACCGCGCCCAGAACGGAACGCTTCTCGCCGCGCGACTGCTGCTGGCCGCCGCGCTCCTGCCCACGGGGATCGCCCGCGCCCTCAACGTCTCGGGCTTCGCGCTGACGCTCGCGGGCGGTGGCGTGCCGTTCCCGAACGCCGTGGCGACGGGCGCGGTGGTCGTACAGGTCTTCGGGCCGCTCGCCCTGATCCTCGGCGTGCTGCCGCGGCTCACCGGGCTGGCGCTCGCCGGCTTCGCGACGCTGACGGCCTTCGTGCTCCACGCCTTCTGGCACTATGTCGGCCCGGCGGCCATCGCCGAGCGCACGCTCCTCCTGGCCGATCTCGGCCTCGCGGGCGGCTTCCTGATGTATGCCTTGACGGGTCCCGGCGCCTGGAGCTGGCAGGGCTGGCGGGCCGCAGCGGCGGACGCGCCGAAGGCCAAGCCCGCCGCCGGGAAAGCTGCCCCGAAGGCCCCCGCGGCGCGGAGCGGGGCCAAGCGATCCGCCGGCCGGTCGCCCGCCCGCGCGGCGGCCTGATCCCTGATCGGCCGATCCGATCGACCCCCTCATCCTGAGGTGTCCGCGAAGCGGGCCTCGAAGGAGGGCTCCAGGGATCGCGACGCCTTCTGGAGGGCTCCTTCGAGGCCTGCGCTACGCTCCGGCACCTCAGGATGAGGTCGTAGATTGGGCGGCCGGTCAGGGGCTTCTCAGCCGTGCCGCGGCCGCATCTCGGTCGCGGCGGGCGGCGTCTCTGCGACCATCCGGCGCCCGGAGATCTCGGCTCCGGCATCCGGCGACAGGTTGCGGAACGCCATTACGGACGCCGCCGAGATCACCGCCACCGCGAAGAAGGCCGGCCCGAAATCGCCCGCCTCGATCTGCGTCCGGCCGTGCAGGCCGGCGGTCCCTTCCAGCGCCAGCGCTCCAAGCGTCACGCCGAGGCTCAGCGACAGCTGCTGGCAGACGCTGGCGAAACTCGTGGCCGCGCTCATCTCGCGGGATTCGAGATCGGCATACGCGATGGCGTTGACGCAGGTGAACTGGATCGAGCGTGAGCAGCCGCCGACGAACAGCAGGGCCACCATGATCCAGTGGGAGGTCTCTGCGGTGTAGAAGCCGTTCACCGCCAGGAAGGCGGAAGCCAGCAGCGCGTTCCACGTCATCAGCGTCCGAAAACCCGTGCGGCGCAGGATCTTCGGCGCGAGCGTCTTCACGAACATCGCGCCGGCCGCCGCCGCGAAGGTGATGAGCCCCGAATGCAGGGCGTCGAGCCCGAACCCGACCTGCAGCATCAGCGGCAGCAGGAACGGGATCGCCCCGGTGCCGATCCGGAACAGGCTGCCGCCGAGCACCGCGACCCGGAAGGTCGGGCGCTCCATCAGGTCGAGCCGCACGATCGGGTGGGCGACCCGCCGCGCATGCGCCCAATAGAGCGGCAGCAGGATCGCGCCGCCGGCGAGGCAGCCCCAGGAGACGGAAGCCGGCAGGAGGTGGCGTCCCAGGGAGGCGAGGCCGAGCATCAGCGCCGCAAGCCCCGTCCCGAGCAGCAGGAAGCCCGGGATGTCGAGGGGCGGCCGCTCCGCCTCGCGGACATCCTCGAAGAACAGGGTCGCCAGCACGATCCCGGCACAGCCGATCGGCAGGTTGATGAAGAAGATCCAGCGCCAGTCGAACCACGTGGTGATCAGGCCGCCGACCGGCGGCCCGAGCACCGGCCCGACGAGGGCGGGGAAGGTGAGGTAGGCGAGCGCCGTGACGAGCTGCGATTTCGGCACGCTGCGCAGCACGACGAGCCGTCCGACCGGCACCATCATGGCGCCGCCCATGCCCTGGAGAAATCGCGCGGCGACGAACCACGCCAGCCCGTTGGCGGCCGCGCAGGCGAGGGAGCCCGCCATGAACACCACCAGCGCCGCGCGGAAGACGGTGCGCGACCCGTAGCGGTCGGCCATCCAGCCGCTGACGGGAATGAAGATCGCGAGGCTGACCAGATAGGAGGTCAGGGCGAGCTTCAGCGCGATCGGATCCTCGTGGAGGCTCGCCGCGATGCTCGGCAGCGCCGTGGCGATCACCGTCGAATCGGTGTTCTCCATGAACAGGGCGGTGGCGACCGTCAGGGGGACGATCCAGAACGGTCTTTGGGTGGGGGAGGACATCACGGGACAGACGCGCGCCACGCCAAGCCGGTTGCACGGCGGCGGCGCCGAACTCGCATCCGCGTGTTTCGCGAATGTATCTATCTTGCAACAGAAGTTGTATCGCTAAGCTTAGGCACCTTTTGTACGCGTGGTCCCATGGCTACGTTCCGTTCACGCGGCCGTGAGCTCGGTCTGCGCGGGGGCCCGCCCGATGGAATGGGCCACGAGGAGTTCGATGCCGTCCAGCCCCATGAAGGCCCCCTTCCTGCCGCGGCTCGCCGCCGGCGTCGCCCTGTTCTCGATGGTGGCGGCCTGCGGCACCGTTCTCCTCAACGACCGCGGCTCGCTCACGCGCTACGACCGCCTGAAGGCGAGCGATCAGGTCGCCTCCGCCTCCCGGATCTACGTGGACCGGCCGGCGCTCGCCAAGGCCCACACGGTGCGCATCATCCCGACGGCGTTCCACGCCGACGTGGCGGGTGCCGGTCCGCTCACGCAGGCCGAGCGGCGCCTCATCGCCAACGCCGCCGACCGGGCGCTCTGCTACGACCTGTCGCTGAAGTACGACATCGTGTCGGGGCGCGACGCGGACCTCACCGTCCGGGCGCAGGTGACGCGGGTCGACCCGACGGATCTGCTCGGGGCCGGCGCGACCATCGCGGGCTCGGCCGGCGTCACGGTCGCCTCGCAATTCGGGCTGAGCGCCGCCGAGGGCGTCGGGCGCATCCCGATCCCGCGGATCCCGATCGGGCTCGGCAGCCTCACCGTGGAAGCCGAGGCGCTGGATCGCCGCCGCGAGCAGCGTGCCGCCATGGTGTGGGGCGGGGCGGCCAATTCCTTCACCAGCCAGCCGCGCTTCTCCCGCGCCAGCGACGCCTACGATCTCGCCGGCGAGTTCGGGCAGGATTTCGGCTACATGGTGGCCACCGGCGACGACCCGTTCACGGCACCCAACACGCTGCCGACCTGGGACCGCATCCGCATCACGACGCTCGGCGAGGCCCCCCTCGACCCGGATTGCGAGGCCTTCGGGCGGGCGCCCGGGATTGACGGCATCCTCGGCGACTATATCGGCCTGCCGCCGGAATATACCGACAAGGGGCCGGGAGCCCCCGCGATACGCTGAACCGCCACCCCGGCGGTGGAACCCGCCGGAAAAACCCGTGAGCCATGCGTGTTTTCGCGTTGCGCCGCGGCCCGCGCGCATTGGCGCCGTCGTGGGCACCGTGATACTGGCACTTGCCAACCCGATCCCGCTGCGCGACCCACCAACGCGCCGCCGTCCGAGGAAAGTTGGCACATGGCCCGATTAGAAACCGCATCGATCATCGAGGGCCTGACCTTCGACGACGTGCTCCTGCGGCCAGCCGCCTCCTCGGTGATGCCGACCGAGGTGAACGTCGCCTCCCGGCTGACCCGCACGATCCCGCTCAACCTGCCGATCCTCGCCTCCGCAATGGACACGGTGACCGAGGCGCCGATGGCCATCGCCATGGCGGCCAATGGCGGCATGGGCGTGATCCACCGCAACCTCGAGCCGCCGGAGCAGGCCGAGCAGGTCCGCCTCGTCAAGAAGTACGAGTCCGGCATGGTGATGAACCCGATCACCATCCACCCGGACGAGACCCTGGCCGACGCCTTCGAGGTGATGAAGAAGAACCGGATCTCCGGCATACCGGTGGTCGAGCGCGGGCCGAACGGCTCGCGCGGCAAGCTCGTCGGCATCCTGACCAACCGCGACGTGCGCTTCGCCACGAACTCGGCCCAGCCGGTCGCCGAGCTGATGACCCGGGACCGCCTGATCACGGTCCGCGAGGGCGTGACCCAGGACGAGGCCAAGCGCCTGCTGCACCAGTTCCGGATCGAGAAGCTGCTGGTCGTCGACGATCATTACCGCTGCATCGGCCTGATCACCGTCAAGGACATCGAGAAGCGCGTCACCTATCCGTTCGCCGTGAAGGACGAGCAGGGCCGCCTGCGGGTCGCAGCCGCCACCACCACGGGCGACGGCGGCTTCGAGCGGGCCGAGCGGCTGATCGATGCCGGCTGCGACGTGATCGTGGTCGACACGGCGCACGGCCACTCGATCAAGGTGCTCGACGCCGTGGCGCGCGTGAAGCAGCTCTCGAACGCCGTGCAGGTGGTGGCCGGCAACGTCGCCACCCGCGAGGGCGCGCAGGCGCTGATCGATGCCGGGGCGGACGCCATCAAGGTCGGCATCGGACCGGGCTCGATCTGCACGACCCGGATCGTGGCGGGCGTGGGCGTGCCGCAGCTCACCGCGCTCATGGAGGCGGTCGAGGCCGCCTCCGAGGCCGACATCCCGGTGATCGCCGATGGCGGCATCAAGTATTCCGGCGACCTCGCCAAGGCGATCGCGGCCGGCGCCTCTGTGGCGATGCTCGGCTCCCTGCTCGCCGGCACCGACGAGGCTCCGGGCGAGGTGTTCCTCTACCAGGGCCGCTCGTACAAGTCGTATCGCGGCATGGGTTCGGTCGGCGCCATGGCGCGCGGCTCGGCGGACCGCTACTTCCAGGCCGAGGTCAGCGACACGCACAAGCTCGTGCCGGAGGGCATCGAGGGTCAGGTGCCCTACAAGGGGCCGGTGGGCAACGTCCTGCACCAGCTCGCCGGCGGCCTGCGCGCCGCCATGGGCTATGTCGGCGGCGCGACCATCCCGGAATTCCAGGAGCGCGCGCGCTTCATCCGCATCACCAATGCCGGCCTGCGGGAGAGCCACGTCCACGACGTGACGATCACCCGGGAAAGCCCGAATTATCCCTCGCGGACCTGACGATCGGGGCTGAACGCGCGCGTCTCAGCGGGCGAAGGCCGCCGGAACGAAGGGGGAGGCCCCGTCGGGGATCCGCCGTTCCGCGGACGGGCTCTGCCCGAACAGCGTGCGATAGACCCGCGCAAAATGGGCGGCGTTCGCGAAGCCGGTAGCTTCGGCGATCTCGCTGATCGTCAGCGGGCTCTGGCGCAGCAGGCGCCGGGCGTGCGTGATGCGGATCATCCGGTATTGTTGCGAGAAGCTGAGACCGCACTTGTCGCGGAACAGCCGGTCGAGATGGCGCTCGCTCACCGAGGCGAGCGCGGCCATGGCCCCCCGGCTCAGCGGTGCCTCGACGGTCTTCTCCATGGTCTCGAGCACGAGCAGCAGGGCCGGATGATGGACGCCGTAACGCTCGGCCGATGAGGCGCGCTGCGGGTCGGCCGGCGCGCCGACGACGGTGTGGAGGAACCAGTCGGAGACGCGGCCGGCGAAGGCCGCGCCCATGCGCTCACGGATGAGGGCGTGGGCCATGTCGAGGGGGGCGATGCCGCCGCCGCAGGTGACCCGGTCCCCGGCGGAGACGTAGCGCGCGGGCGCGGGACTCAGGTCCGGGAACGCTTCCTTGAAGGCGGCCGCATGCTCCCAGTGAAGGGTGCAGGGGCGGCCGGTCAGCAGCCCCGCGGCGGCCATGAGATAGGGGCCGCCCGAGATGCCCCCGATGCGCACGCCCAGCCGGGCCAGCCGCCGGAGCGCCGCGTGGATTGCGGGCCGGTGCCATTCGGCCGGCTCGCCGCCCGCGCAGATGAAGACGGTGTGGAGGTCGCCGCGCTCCCGAGGGAGCGGCCCCGTCGGCACCTCCGCCCCGGAGGACGAGATCACGCGGCCATCCGGCGCCTCCCCGAAATAGCGCAACCGATAGAGCGGCCGGCCGGCGAGCCGGTTGGCCGCCCGGAAGGGTTCGCAGGCGGAGGCGAACGCCAGCAGCGGGAACCCCGGCAGGAGGATGAAGCCGATTCCCTGGACATCATCGCCGAGCTGCCCCGGCATCCCACGAACTTCATCGCCCGGTGTTTGTCCCATCGGGACAGGAAAGCGTCCCAGGGAGGCAAGCGCAAGCGGCACGTCGCGCCATCCTGATGTCTCCCGCCCTCAAGCCCATGGATGCGTCCCGGATGCCCGGTCCCACCGTCGATGACGTGCCATCCTCCGCAGATCACCCCGCGCGCGCCGATGTCCTCGTCATCGGCGGCGGCATCGTGGGGGTCTCGACCGCCCTCGAACTCGCCGAACGGGGCCTGTCCGTGGTCCTCTGCGAGAAGGGGATCGTCGCCGGAGAGCAGTCGAGCCGGAACTGGGGCTGGGTGCGCCTGTCGCGCCGCGATCCCCGGGAGATCGACCTGATGGCGGCCTCGATCCGCATCTGGGAAGGCTTGGCCGAACGGGTGGGCTTCGACGTCGGCTATCGGCAATGCGGCATCGTCGTGCCGTTCCACAGCGCTGCCTTCCGGGACAAGAACCTCGCCTGGCTCGACTACCTCAAGGGGACGCAACTGCGCGTGTCGGCGATCGACAACGATGGCGTTCGCGACCTCGTGCCGGACATGAATCTCGCCTTCGACGGCGCCCTGTATTCGCCGACGGACGGGCGCGCCGAGCCGCAGAGGGCCGCACCGGCGATCGCGCGCGCCGCGCAGGCCCGGGGGGCGACGATCCTGACGGGCTGCGCGGTGCGCGCCATCGAGACGACGGGCGGCGCAGTCAGCGGCGTGGTCACCGAGCGCGGGCGGATCGCAGCGGGTGCGGTCGTGGTGGCGGGCGGGGCGTGGTCCCGACTCCTCCTGCGCGGCATCGGCGTGACCCTGCCGCAGCTCAAGGTGCTGAACTCGGTCCTGCGCACGGAGCCCCTTGCGGGGGGACCCGACGTGACGGTGCGGGGGCCCGATTTCTCCGTGCGCAAGCGCGCGGACGGCGGCTACACGGTCTCGACCCTCGCGGCGAACATCTACGACCTGACGCCGGACAGTTTCCGCTTCCTCCGCCAGTTCCTGCCGGCCCTGAAGATGGAATGGTCGGCCCTGCGGCCCCGGATCGGCGGCCGGTTCGCCCAGGAATGGCGCGAGTCGCGGCGCCCGCGGCCCGGCGAGCCCAGCCCCTTCGAGAAGACCCGGATCCTCGATCCCGAGCCGGATGTCGCCATGGCCGACCGGGCGCTGGCCCAGCTCGCCAAGGCGTTCCCCGTCTTCGCGGACGCCCGGATCGCCCAGCGCTGGGCCGGGTTGATCGACGTGACGCCGGACGCGGTGCCGGTCATCGCGCCGGTCGAGACCCGGCCCGGCCTCGTCGTCGCCACCGGCTTCTCCGGGCACGGCTTCGGCCTCGGGCCGGGGGCCGGACGGCTGACCGCCGATCTCGTGACCGGCGCGCGCCCCGTGGTCGATCCGAAAGCCTTCCGGTTCTCGCGCTTCTCCGACGGGTCGAAGATCGTGCCGTTGACAGGCGTCTGACGCCGCGGCAGGGCGCCCGGGGACTCGCGTGGCCCGGCCCGCGATTGCCGAGGAGGGAACCCGCCATGCCGTCAGGCTCATCGAACCGGACGGCGGGACAAGCCCCGGGGCAAGCCCGCGCGCCGGTCCTGTCGCAGGATCCGCACGCCGTCCGCGAGCCGCGCGAGAACAACCTCGAACGGGCGATCGGCCACGCGGTGCGCGAGCGCCGAAAACGGCTGGGGATCACCTCCGCGGATCTCGCCGCGACGACGGGCCTGTCGCCCGGCATGCTCTCCAAGATCGAGAACGGCAACATCTCGCCGTCTCTCACGACGCTGCAGTTGCTCGCCCAGGCGCTCGGCATGCCGATCACCGGCTTCTTCCGGGGCTACGAGGAGGTCCGCAACGCCGTCTTCGTCAAGGCCGGTGAGGGTATCGAGCTGGAGCGGCGCGGAACGCGGGCCGGGCATCAGTACAACCTGCTCGGGCATATCCACGAGAACACCAGCGGCGTCACGGTCGAGCCGTACCTGATCACGCTCACGACCGATTCGGACGTGTTCCCGACCTTCCAGCACGCGGGCCTGGAGTTCCTCTACATGCTGGAGGGCGAGGTGCTGTACCGGCACGGGGACCAGCACTTCCACATGCAGCCGGGCGACAGCCTGTTCTTCGACGCCGATGCGCCGCACGGCCCGGCGGAGCTGCTCGTCCTGCCGGCCCGCTACCTGTCGGTGATCGCCTATCCGCAGGCGAGCAGCCCCGGTTGAACCTCGCATCGCATTCCTCAGAAGAAATTTTGTTTCTTGGCAGTTGATTTCTGCCGGGGTGTGCGCCTATGCTCCGGGCGTAGTCACCACGGAGGTGATGCCATGTGCGGCATCGTCGGATTGTTCCTGAAGGACCCCGCCCTGGAGCCGCAGCTCGGCGCGCTTCTCGCCGCCATGCTCGTCACCATGACGGACCGGGGGCCGGACTCGGCGGGACTCGCGATCTACGGGCCGCCGACCCCCGGCCAGTCGAAGATCACCGTGCAATCGGCCCGGCCGGAGGCGGATTTCCCGGAGCTTGAGCCGCGCCTCGCGGAGGTTTCCGGCGGATCGGCGCGGGTGGCGGTGAAGAGTTCGCACGCGGTGATCACCGTGGCGACCGACCGCCTCGCGGCGACGCGCAGGGCCCTCAAGGGCCTCTCGCCCGACCTGCGCGTGATGGGCGCCGGCGAGAGCGTCGAGATCTACAAGGAGGTCGGCCTGCCGAAGGACGTGGTGGCGCGGTTCGGCATCGCCGGGATGTCCGGCACCCACGGCATCGGCCACACCCGGATGGCGACGGAATCGGCCGTGACCACGATGGGCGCGCACCCGTTCTCCACGGGCGCCGACCAGTGCCTCGTCCACAATGGCTCGCTGTCGAACCACAACAACCTGCGCCGGAGCCTCGCCCGCGACGGCATGGAGTTCGAGACCCAGAACGATTCCGAGGTCGCGGCCGCCTATCTCACCACCGCGATGGCGCAGGGTCGGGATCTCGGCGCCGCGCTCGCCGGGGCGCTCGCGGATCTCGACGGGTTCTTCACCTTCGTGGTCGGCACCAAGTCCGGCTTCGGCGTGCTGCGCGACCCGATCGCCTGCAAGCCCGCGATCATGGCCGAGACCGAGCGCTACGTCGCCTTCGGCTCGGAATACCGGGCGCTGGTCGGCCTGCCGGGGATCGAATCCGCCCGGATCTGGGAGCCCGAGCCGGCGACCGTCTACTTCTGGGACCAGCGGCAGGCCGCCTGAGCCGCCCCGCAGCCTTCACGTCACGGATCTCGTCCATGCCCGTCTTCGATCTGGCGGCGACGCCCCTGCGCGCCCTGAACCAGGCCCTCCACGGCGTCGCTCCCGGCGCCAACGACACCGCCTTCGAGGTGCTGAACCCGAGGGGCCAGCACGCGGTGGCGGTCGGGATCGACGGGCCTGTCACCGTCACGGTGCGCGGCTCGGTCGGCTATTACTGCGCCGGCATGAACGACGGCGGCACCGTCACGGTGCAGGGCTCGGCGGGTCCCGGCGTCGCCGAGAACATGATGTCGGGCACCGTCGTGGTCGAGGGCGACGCCTCGCAATATGCCGGCGCGACCGGGCGCGGCGGCCTCCTCGTCATCAAGGGCAACGCGGCCTCGCGCTGCGGCATCTCGATGAAGGGGATCGACATCGTGGTGCACGGCTCGATCGGGCACATGTCGGCCTTCATGGGCCAGTCCGGATCCCTGGTGGTGCTGGGCGATGCCGGCGAGGCCCTGGGCGATTCCCTCTACGAGGCGAAGCTGTTCGTCCGCGGCAGCGTGAAGAGCCTCGGCGCCGACTGCATCGAGAAGCCGATGCGCCCGGAGCATTTGGAGCACCTCGGCGTGCTGCTCGATCGGGCCGGAGTCACGGACGTTCGGCCCGAGGCGTTCCGCCGCTACGGCTCGGCCCGCACGCTCTACAGCTTCAACATCGACAACGCCGACGCCTACTGAGAGCGCGCGCCGCCGAAGTGGATGCCGGTTCGGCGCAAGCGAGCGCGTCAAATCAAGGCCTTAAGAGCCTCTCACAAAACTCCCGCCAGGCTGTCGTGGCCGGAGGGCGCCCCCGGTGCCCGGGAGTTTTGTGAGGAGCTCTAAAGCCGCTCCCGATCGGGAGCGGCGCAAGCGGGAGACCGGGCATGACCTATCAGAACCCGCCGATGCCGCCGCGCAAGTCGGCGACCTTCGACGACCACACCCTGGCGGAGATCCGTCGGGCGGCGGCCACCGGCATCTACGACATCCGGGGCGGCGGCACGAAGCGCAAGCTCCCGCATCTCGACGACCTGCTGTTCCTCGGCGCCTCGATGTCCCGCTATCCGCTGGAGGGCTATCGGGAGACCTGCGGGACCGGCGTCACCCTCGGCACGCGGTTTGCGAAAAAGCCGATCGCCTTGAAGATCCCGATCACCATCGCCGGCATGAGCTTCGGCTCCCTGTCCGCCAACGCCAAGGAAGCGCTCGGCCGCGGCGCGACGCTGGCCGGAACCTCCACCACCACCGGCGACGGCGGCATGACCGACGAGGAGCGCGGCCATTCCGAGATCCTGGTCTACCAGTACCTGCCCTCCCGCTACGGCATGAACCCGCGCGACCTCCGGCGCGCCGACGCCATCGAGGTGGTGGTCGGCCAGGGCGCCAAGCCCGGCGGCGGCGGCATGCTGCTCGGCCAGAAGATCTCCGACCGGGTCGCGGCGATGCGGGATCTGCCCAAGGGGATCGACCAGCGCTCCGCCTGCCGCCATCCGGACTGGACCGGCCCGGACGACCTCGAGATCAAGATCGGCGAATTGCGCGAGATCACCGACTGGGAGAAGCCGATCTACGTGAAGGTCGGGGGCGCGCGGCCCTATTACGACACCGCGCTCGCCGCGAAGGCCGGCGCCGACGTCGTCGTGCTCGACGGCATGCAGGGCGGCACGGCGGCGACCCAGGACGTGTTCATCGAGCATGTCGGCCAGCCGACCCTCGCCTGCATCCGCCCGGCCGTGCAGGCGCTGCAGGATCTCGGCCTGCACCGGACCGTGCAGCTCGTCATCTCCGGCGGCATCCGCTCGGGCGCGGACGTCGCCAAGGCCATCGCGCTGGGGGCGGACGCGGTCTCGATCGGCACGGCGGCCCTCGTCGCCATCGGCGACAACGACCCGGCCTACGAGGAGGAGTATCGCAAGCTCGGCTCCACCGCGGGCGCCTACGACGACTGGCATGAGGGCCGCGACCCCGCGGGCATCACCACGCAGGATCCCGAACTGATGGCGCGCCTCGACCCGGTCCGTGCCGGCCGGCGGCTCGCCAACTACCTCAAGGTGATGACCCTGGAGGCGCAGACGATCGCGCGCGCCTGCGGCCACAACCACCTGCACAACCTCGAACCCGAGGACCTCGTGGCGCTGACCCTGGAGGCCGCCGCCATGGCCCGCGTGCCGCTCGCCGGGACCGACTGGTATCCGGGCAAAGCCGGCTTCTAAGCCCTTCAACCCCGCCGGTCGCGCCGGAACGGGGCGCGGCCGGTCCCACCGATCCGCGCTCAGGGGGCTCTGCCGTGACGACCGACCTTTCCGCCTACGCCGCCGAGCACGGCGTGAAGTACTTCATGATCTCCTACACGGACCTGTTCGGCTGCCAGCGCGCCAAGCTGGTGCCCGCGCAGGCGATCGGCGACATGCAGCGCGAGGGCGCGGGCTTTGCGGGCTTCGCCACGTGGCTCGACCTGACCCCGGCCCATCCCGACCTGTTCGCCATGCCGGACGCGGCCTCGGTGATCCGCCTGCCCTGGAAGCCGGAGGTCGCCTGGGTTGCGGCGGACTGCACCATGGCGGATGCCCCCGTCGACCAAGCGCCGCGTGTGGTGTTGAAGCAGCTGGTGGCGCGGGCCGCCGCCGAGGGGCTGCGGGTCAAGACCGGCGTCGAGGCGGAATTCTTCCTGCTCAGCCAGGACGGGGCGGCGATCTCCGACCACCACGACCGGGCAGAAAAATCCTGCTACGATCAGCAGGCCCTGATGCGCCGCTACGACGTGATCGCCGAGATCTGCGACCACATGCTGGCTTTGGGCTGGAAGCCCTACCAGAACGACCACGAGGACGCGAACGGCCAGTTCGAGATGAACTGGGAATACGACGACACGCTCGCCACCGCCGACAAGCACGCCTTCTTCAAGTTCATGGTCCGATCGGTGGCCGAGCGGCACGGCCTGCGGGCGACCTTCATGCCGAAGCCGTTCCCGGGGCTCACCGGCAATGGCTGCCACTGCCACGTCTCGGTGTGGAACACGGCCGGCACCGAGAATGCCTTCGCGGATCCCGAGATGCCGTTCGGCCTCTCGACCCGCGGCCGGCACTTCCTGGGCGGGATCATGCGGCACGCCCCGGCGCTCGCCGCGATCACGAACCCGACGGTCAATTCCTACAAGCGCATCAACGCACCGCGCACGGTCTCCGGGGCGACCTGGGCGCCGAACGCCGTGACCTGGACCGGCAACAACCGCACCCACATGGTCCGGGTCCCGGGACCGGGCCGGTTCGAGCTGCGCCTGCCCGACGGCGCGGCCAACCCCTATCTCCTTCAGGCGGCGATCCTGGCGGCGGGCCTCGACGGGCTGGCACATGCCGCCGATCCGGGACCGCACAGCGACGTCGACATGTATCGGGAGGGCCACGCCGTCACCGGCGCCCCGCGCCTGCCGCTCAACCTGCTGGACGCCCTGCGCGCCTTCGAGGCCGACGAGGCCCTGCGGGCGAATCTGGGCGGCGCTTTCTCAGCTGCCTACCTCAAGCTGAAACAAGGTGAGTGGGACAGCTACTGCGCGCATTTCACCGCCTGGGAGCGCGAGACCACGCTCGATGTGTGATCGAAACTCGGCCGGCCGGCGTGAGCCGGTGCTGTCCGGCCCCGCGAGGCGCGCTTCGGGAAGGAGCGGCGACCTTCGCCGTCTCGCGGGTCGTTTTGCTGTTGTTCGCGAACGTTGATCGCCTATAGCGGGAATTGCACCGGCCGGGAGACAAGACATGCGCACGCTGATCGTCGGAGCCGGCGCGACCGGCGGCTATTACGGCGCGCGGCTCGCCGAATCCGGCGCCGACGTGACCTTCCTGGTCAGGCCGGCGCGGGCGGCGAAGCTCGCCGCGGAGGGGCTGAATCTCCGCTCGCCGCTGGGCGACCTGCACATCCCGAATCCGCCCACCGTCACGGCCGACCGGCTGGCCGATGCCGGGCGATTCGACCTGATCCTCCTGTCCTGCAAGGCCTACGACCTCGACAGCGCCATTGCGGATCTCGCCCCGGCGGTCGGTGCGGAGACGGCGATCCTGCCGGTGCTGAACGGCCTCGCCCATCTCGACGCCCTCGATGCCCGGTTCGGGGCCGGGCGTGTTCTCGGCGGTTCCTGCGCCATCGCGGCGACGCTCGCGTCGGACGGCACGATCCGCGACATGAGCGAATTGTGCAGCATCACCTATGGCGAGCGGGACGGGTCGCGCTCGGCCCGGATCGAGGCGGTCGACGTCCTGATGCGTGGGCTAAAGTTCCAGCCGCGCCTGAGCGAGGCGATCCTGCTGGAGATGTGGGAGAAATGGGTCTTCCTCGCGACCCTCGCGGGAGCCACGACCCTGATGCGCGCCGCAATCGGCGACATCGTGGCGGCTCCGGGCGGCGTGGACCTGATGGCGACGCTCCACGCCGAATGCACGGCGGTGGCCGCGGCGAGCGGATACGCGCCGCGGGGCGTGGTGGCCGAACGGGCGCGGGCACAGCTCACGGCCGCGGGCTCGACCTTCACGGCCTCGATGCTGCGCGACATCGAGAATCGCGGTCGGATCGAGGCGGATCACGTGATCGGCGACCTGATCGCCCGCGGTCGCCGGCTCGCGCCGGAGGCCGCCTTTCCCCTGCTCACGCTGGTCTATACCGGGCTCAAGGCCTACGAGGCGCGGCGAGCCCGGGAGGCGGCCTGAGGCGCTGTCTCAGTACCGGCCGGGCGGCGGCGCCGGCGGGTTGCCGTATTCGAGCTGCGTCTTGGCATCGACGGGCCGACGCGGCGGCGGCGAGAAGTCCGGCTGGGCCGCGGGGGCGCTGGCGCAGGCGGCGAGCGAACCGGCAACCAGGGCCGCGAGGGCAATTCGGACGGCGGACGACATGGGCTGAGACACTCCCGGAACGCTTCCGGCATCGGACCACCCTGGTCGGCCGCCGGTCTATGCCATACGAGACGCGGTAGCCCGCGCCGCGACACGTCTGGGCCTGGATCGCGCCTGAAGCTCGGCCGTACCATGGCGGCATCGCGGGGCAAGCGTGGCCGTTTCGCGGCGCCGTCAACGCATTCCAAGGAACCAGACCGCTGACACCCGCCGCCCGCTGCTCCGCCGCCATCGAGGTGCTGACCGATATCGCCGAGCGCCGCCGGCCGGCCGCCGATGCCCTGAAGGATTGGGGCCTCGCCCACCGGTTCGCGGGTTCGGGCGACCGGGCCGGGATCGCGAGCCTCGTCTACGATGCCCTGCGGCGCCGGTCCTCGGCGGCCTGGATCATGGGTTCCGAGGCCCCGCGCGCTGTCCTGATCGGGGCGCTGCGGCTCCAGCAGGGTCTCGCCGCGGCCTCGGTGGCCGCTCTCTTTTCCGGTGAGCGGTTCGCTCCGGAGCCGCTCACCGACGACGAGCGTGCGCGGCTCGAAACGGGGACGCTCGAAGGCGCACCGCCCGAGGTTGCCGGCGATGCCCCGTCCTTCGTGCTGCCGGACCTCGCGCCGACGCTCGGCGACGATCTCATCCCGGAATTGAAGGCGCTCGCCCGCCGCGCGCCCCTCGATATCCGCGTCAACGCCCTGCGCGGCCCGCGTGAAGACATCCTGCCGGCGCTCGCCGCCTACGGCGCGGCTCCGACCCCGCATGCGCCGGCGGGCCTGCGGATCCCGATCGGGGCGGACGGGCGCGGTCCAGCCCTCCATGTCGAGGCCGAATTCCTGGACGGCTGGTACGAGATCCAGGACGAGGGCTCGCAACTCGCGGCGCTGCTCGCCGCACCGCGGCCCGGCGAGACCATCGTGGATCTCTGCGCCGGTGGCGGCGGCAAGACCCTGGCGCTCGCCGCCGAGACCGGGAACGGCGCCCGCCTGATCGCCACCGACGGCGATCCGCGCCGCCTCGCGCCGATCCATGAGCGCCTGCGCCGGTCGGGCGCCGTGGCCGAAGTCAGGACCCCGCGAAGCGGCCGCGCGCGCACCGATGTGCTGGAGGATCTCGACGGCACCGTGGACCGGGTGCTGGTCGATGCCCCCTGCACCGGCTCCGGGACGTGGCGGCGTAATCCCGATGCCAAATGGCGCCTTCGCCCCGGCAGCCTCGCCATGCGGACCGCCGAGCAGGCGCAGGTCCTCGACCGGGCCGCGCGGCTGGTCAGGCCCGGCGGACGCATCGTCTACGTCACCTGCTCGCTCCTGTCGGCCGAGAACGATGCGGCGGTGGCGGGCCTCCTGTCGCGCTGGCGCGGGCGGTTCACCGTGGATGCGGCAACCGATGTGCTCGCGGCAGGCCCGGCCTCGCTGGGCGCGGCGGTGCGGACCACGACCCACGGCATCCAGATGAGCCCGCACCGGACCGGCACGGATGGCTTCTACGTCGCGGTGATCGCCCGGAACGGTTGAGCCGCACGCATTCGGGACCCCATCGTCGCCGGCTGCGTTGCACCCGCGGCCCCGATCGATCCCATTGCCAGGAGTCGCCCTTGCGCCTGGACCGCCGCCTCATGCTTGCCGGCCTCGGGAGCCTCGTCGGCCTGCGGCCCGCTGCGGCCGCGACGGACGGGCCGCCGGAGCCGGCGCCGCACGAGGCGGTCAAGGCGCTTCCCCGGACCCTGCCCGGTGCCGACCTGCAGGTGATCGACCTCTGGCCGGGGAATCCGCCGGGCGGCGGAACCGGCCCCGATGCAGGCGGCTACCGCTACGTCGAGGGCGCCGTCGGCGACATCGCCCGGGTGGCGCGGCCCTGCCTGCTGGTGATGCGGCCGGCCAACGCCAACGGCGCCGCCATGATCGTCGCGGCCGGGGGCGGCTACGAGTTCATCGCGATCGGCAATGAGGGCGTCCCCGTCGGCCGCGTGCTCAACGCCGCCGGCATCACCGTCTTTCTGCTGATCTACCGCCTGCCGGCCGAGGGCTGGGGCTCGGGGCCCGACGCGCCACGCCAGGACGCGCAGCGCGCCCTCCGTCTGGTCCGGGCGCGGGGGACGGAGTTCGGCATCGATCCGGCGCGCGTCGGCGTGCTGGGCTTTTCGGCCGGCGGCCATCTGATGGGCGAGACCGCCGTCGGCAGCGCGCTGGACCTCTACCCGGCCGAGGATATGGTCGACGCCCAGCCCGTGCGGCCGGTGCTCGCCGGGCTGATCTATCCGGTCATCACCATGCGCAAGCCGTTCGACCGGACCCATACCCGCCGGATTCTGGTCGGTGACGACGTGACGCCGGCCGAGATGAAGACCTACTCGGTCGATCTCCAGGTCGGACCGGAGACGCCGCCGACCTTCCTGGCGCAGGCGATCGACGATCCCGTCGCGGTGGCCGACCATCCGCTCCTGATGTTCACGGCCCTGCGCAAGGCCCGGGTCCCGGCCGAGCTGCACCTGTTCGAACGCGGCGGCCACGGCTTCGGGCTCGGGGTGCCGGGCACGCCGGCGGCGGCCTGGCCCGGACTGTTCCTGGCCTGGATCCGCCTCCACGGCTTCCTGCGGGGCTGATCTCTCAGCCGCCGCCGGCGATCACGCGGTGCAGCTTGGCGACCTTCGGGCGGCTGGTGCGGAACTGGCCCCGCTCCACCGACACGAACACCACGGCCGCGATGGCGAGCGTCGTCAGCCACCAGATGGATGTCAGCCCGACGCTGAGGCACGCCACCGTGAAGGCCGCCGCGAAGCAGCCCATGGCGCCGGGCACCAGGGCCGGCCCGTCGCGCCCCGCCCGGCGGATCGAGGCGTAGAGCGCGAAGGCGGCGGCGAGCGCTCCGACGATCCCGAGCTCGTACCAGAACTCGAACAAAGCGGTCGTCGGCGCGTTCAACGGGAGGAGACCGACCAGACGGCCGCGCAGCGCGGTCTCGAAGCCGTGGCCGGTGATCAGGCGCACAGGGTCCGTGATCACCACCTTCTGCCAGCTCTTGAGCGACAGCACTGCCGGCGCGAGCGGTCCCAGCACGGCGGCGCCCACGGGTCGCGCCAGGAACGGCAGCAGCGGCGCCACGGCGAGCAGGATGGCCGAGAGGATCGCGGTCAGTTGCACGCCGAGCTTCTGCCGGTAGCTCGTCACCGCGAATGCGACGGCCCCGACCGCCAGGGCCGCGATCTGCGTCGCGTCCGGCTGGACGGTGAGCGCGAGGGCGACGAGGAGCGCCAGCGCGAGCGCCTCGCGGTCGCGGCGTCTGGACCGAAGCCAGGCGAGCGCCGGCCAGACGAGCAGGATCAGCAGCACGAGGCCGCGATCCAGGGCGCCGTCATCCTCGGCACCGGCGGGGCCCATATGGGCGCCGAACAGGCCGAGCACGATCGCCACGATCGCGCCGGCTACGATCCCGAGCGGCAGCAGGTAGAGATTGGCCGATCGCATCCGGTCGGGCAGGGCGAGGTAGCCCAGCAGGGCGAGCCCGATCGTGGCCGCGAGGTTCGCGAGGCGCTCAAGGGCCGGACCGAGGAACGGCGTCCAGGTGAGCGACAGGGCGGACCAGAACACCACGAGCATGCCGGCCAGAAAGGCCGGCGCGGTCAACAGCCTGCGGGCGGCCGGGCGCACCGGCCGCTGCCGCCGGTCGATGACGCTCGCGATGATCAGCAGGATCACGGCGATCGGCGCGAGGATCACCGAGGCGCGCCGCGCCACCTGCGCCAGGACGGGCAGCACCACGAACAGCCCGAAAAAGCCGAGGCGCCGCAGCAGCGCGGCGGCGTCGAGCGCCGGATCGGCCAGGGTCGAGTTCGATGCGCGCGGCATCCTACGCCTTCTACCGGACCGGGACGGCCGGTTCTCTGTTCGATACGCAAGGCTCGCGCAAGCCGCTGTAGACGCAGCGCCACACCTCGCGCCCTCACGCCACCGTAGCGGTCTCGCGCGGGCGCCGCCGCAGGGTCCGCCGGCCGAGATCCGAGACGACCCGCCAGCCGCCCCAGGCGGCGAAGAACCCGATCAGGCCGGCGGCCAGACCGTCGGCACTGGTCGGGATCGCCGGGCTGAAGTCCCGATACGCCGCTTCGGCGACCGGTATGTCGGGGTCGCGCAGCATCGCGACGACGCGGCCGAGCGGGCTCGTCGCCGAGGCCAGGGCCTGCTGCTGCGCGCTGAGGCGCGCGAGCCGGGCGATATCGGCCTGTGCGGCGGCGCCGCGCCGGGCCACGAGTTGATCGGGATTGCTGCGCAGCCGGTCGACGGCGCCGTCCCGGGTCGTGCCCGAGGCCTGCGCGTCGGATTCGAGCACCGCCACCTGACGGCGCAGCTCGTCGGCCGCACCGCCGAGGCGCTGGGCATATTGCTGCGCGAATTCGGGCGCCTGCGCGGCGATCGCCCCGCCGAGGAGTCCGAGGGCGAGCCCGAGGGTGCGGAACACGCGGAACACGTCAGGCCTCCGGGATGAGGATTCGGCCCTCGACAAGAGCACGCCGCCGGGGCGGGTTCCAGCCGCCCTTATGCGGGGAGCGTCAGCAGGCCCGCCTGCCCGTCGCGGCACCCGAACAGCAGCCGCCCGCCACGCCCGTCCCAGGCGAGCGCCGTGATCCCGCTGCCCGGAACCGACGGCCGCACCAGAAGCTCTGCGGCGTCGGTGAACCGCACCAGCAGGATGCAGCCGTCCTCGTAGCCGATCGCCAGCACCGGTGCCTTGGGATGGAACGCGACCCGGGACACCCGGGCGGGGCGGACACCGCATTCCCGCGGGGGCTTGCCGGTTGGCCCTTCCTTCGAATCGAACGGCCAGACGATCGCCGCCTCGGCGCCGCTGGTCGCGAGCCAGTGCCCGTCCGACGACCACGCCATCGAGCGGACCTTGCCGGGATAGCCCATCATCCGCATGTGGCCGCGGTCCGGCTGAAGCCGCCATCCGTGCAGGGCGTTCTCCTGCATCGTCGTCACGACGAAGCGGCCGTCCGGCGACCACGTCACGTCGATATGCGAACCCTTCCACTCGATCACCTCGGCGGGTGTTTCCAGATTGGGGTACCAGAGGCTGACGCCGTTGTAGTGGGCGACGCCGAGGCGATAGCCCTTCGGCGCGAAGACGAGCCCGCGCGCCGTCGACGGCGCCTGGAAGGTGCGCTCGCGGCCCTTGGCGTCCCGCGCCACGACGGTGCGGCCCGCCGACCACGCCAGGGCGCCGTCCGGATGGAGCGCCAGGGCGTCGATCCAGGTCCCGCCTTTGGCGGAGCCGCGCTCCTCCATCGTACCGTCGGCGCGGATCTCGACGACGCGGCCGTCATCGCCGCCGGTGAGCAGGCGCTCGCCGTAGCCGGCCGCCACCAGGATCCCGGCCTCGGGATGGGCTGCGAGGCGCGTCAGGCTCCCGTCCTGCGCCAGCGCGACCGTGCCGTCGCTGAGCGCCAGGGCCGGCACGTCCTTCAGGAAATGCGCCGCGATCACGTGGGCGCCGGGATCGAGCGCCGCGACGTGCTGGGTGAGGGAGGGGTTGCTCAGGGTGCTGCTCATGGGGCGGGGACCTTCGCGGCAGGCGAGCCCGCGCGCAAGACCAGGATCGCCGACAGCAGCGCCAGTCCGCCGGAGAGCGCCGCCGGCGCGACCAGGGCGTAGAGGGCGAAGAGCCCGTAGGCATGGGCGCCGAGATACGCGCCCAACAGCAGGGACAGCCAGACCAGCCCGTCGCCGACCCAGCCGAACGGATCGCCGGTCCGGGTCAGGGCCTGGGCGATCTTCTGGCCGAGGCTGAACAGGGCGCCGGTGACGAAGGTGGTCCCGGCTCGGAATCCCTTCACCTGTGCGAGCACTGCGTTCTGCGAGCCCATCGCCACGGCGACGAAGAAGGCGGCCAGCCCGAGTTCCGGCGATTCGAGCCCGAGCCCGAGGCCGCCGAGGATCAGGAGTGATTCGTAGGCGAGCACGGCCGGCGTGGTCCAGGGAGGCGGCACGAGGATCGCGAGCCCGCTGCCGAGCACCGAGCCCGTGAGGAATGCGAAGAGGAGGATCGCCGGAAGGATCATCCGGTGCGGTTCGGCCTCCGCGCCGAAGACCGCGAGCTGCGTGGTGTTGCCGCTCATGAACGAGGTGTAGAGGCCGCCGAGCCGGACGAAGCCGAGGGCGTCCACGTATCCGGCGAGCCCCGTCAGGAGGAGACCGAGCCCGAGCTGGTAGGTCCGGCTCATGATCCCGCCTCCCGGTTCAGTTCCGGTAACGCTCTGTTAACCAATCGGGCGCCCTCGTTTAGCGGCTCTGAAGGGCAGTTAACGCGCCACTCACCAAACCCGTGCAATTCGATCGAAACAGGGTGAACGCCGTGTCGAGAGGGGCCGTTGCCCCTGCGATCCGACCGGGGGACAGCAGGCCCCTGCCGGGTGAGTGGGAGTAGCGTCATGGTTCCGTTCGCCGCAGCTTTTGTCTGTCCGTCCGTACCTGTGCCGGACTCGGCCGCCGCCACGATTCTGGTCGTCGAGGATGAGCCAACCGTGTGCGAGCTGGCCGCCGAAACGCTGCTCGATGCCGGCTATCGCGTCCTCACCGCCGCGGATGCGTGGCAGGCCGAGGCGATCCTGGCCCGGGAGAGCGTCGACATGCTCTTCACCGATATCGATCTGGCCCGCAACACGAACGGGCTCGCCCTCGCGCGCCGCGCCCGCGACCTCTGCCCGGACCTGCCGGTGGTCTACACCTCCGGGGGCCACGCCGGTCTTCCGGCCCGCGACGCCGTCCCCGGCTCCGTCTTCGTGCCGAAACCCTATCGCCCGAGCCAGCTCGTGGTGCTCACCCGCGACGTGCTCAACGCCGCGCTCCTTCACGCCTGACCCGGATCTTCGAGGTTTTCCGCCATGTGGCGCTTCCTTCCCGCACTCGGTCTCGTCCTGGCGATCTCGGCAGGGCCGGCCGGAGCCGCTTGCGACGTGAAGGGGGCGCAGATCGAGGAGGCGATCGCGGCCAAGGGCGAGCTGAAATCGGAAGCCAACGCCCAGCTCGTGCGCGACCTGCGCACGCTGCGCGATGCCGCGATCGTGCTGGAAACGTACAAGTTTCCCGGCGAGTGCGAGGTGCTGCTCGGGGTCGCCAAGTCGCTCCTCGCCGACCCCGCCAAGACGATCGAGCAGGGGGGCGACACCGACGAGGACAAGGCCGAGGGCCTGAGCGAGGCGCGTGAGCCGAAGGATGCCGGCGCTCCGAAGGCGAAGTGACGGCGCCCTAATCGGTCGGCCGCGCCTCCGGCTTCCAGTCGCGCGCGCCGTGAATCACATGCAGGATCGCCACCGCCTCGCCCTCAGCGTCCGGCAGGATCTCGTAAGTCAGGATGTCGGGCAGGCCCGGCGTCACCGTCTCGAAGGTGCCGGTGACGCGGCCAGCGCGACCCGTCGCCAGCTCGCCGAGGCCGGCAGCCGTACCGTCAGCGTCGAGCTTTGCGCCATCGTGAATCATCCGCGTTCGGTTGTGTACATGGTAACACCGACGCGGCTTCGCCGTCACACAGAGGGCGCGGATTCCCTGTTCCGTGCGGCCAGGGGCCTGTCGCGTTCCGGCACCGGCCGCGTGCCCCGAACCTGTTTGGCCGGCAGCCTTTTCGGTGAGCAGTCGGAGGTCGCGTGGCGCAGTAGGCACCGCGGCGCTCGATCCTGCACCGCCCCCGGTTCTTCCCGCTGGTGGTTTACGATCGTTACGATCTCGGTCGAAGGCGGCTCCGCGCATCGCCGTTCCGAAGGCAGCATGTGAACAGCGTGGTTCGGCGGCAGGTCCCTCACGCCAAGCGCGTCGATGCGCGGCCGTAGTATTGCGGCGCGATCCGACCGGGCACGGCTCCGAACCATCCCGCGGCGGCCGGAATCCCGGCCCCTCAGCGCTCCTCGCCGGCGCTCGCCCCGATCTTCGCCCGGGCGAGGGCCTTCCCGAGCTTGGCGGCGATCTGGTCGCGCAGCATGTCGGCCATCTCGATGTCGACGAGTCGCCACGTGAGCCCGCGCAGCCGCAACCGGATGCGCGTGCGCTGGCCGCGGGGTGCCTCGGGCGGGATCGGAACGACGACGGCGCGGAAGCCGCGTATCTCCATCGCCGTGTAGTAGGGCATCAGGCGCCCGAGGCTGGGGATCGCGAGTCCTTCCGGCCGCGTGCCGGTCGGCCGCTCGAGATCGAGCTTGTCGGGCCAGCCGTTGGCGAGCAGATCGATCACGGTCTCCGGGGTTATCATCGTCTCGGACAGGGCCAGCGCGAGTCCGTAAGCGGCGTCACCGAGGCGCTGGCGATCGCGCGGTTCGATGTCCGGATCGCTGTCCGACGCGGTGCGCATCGCCGCCGTGATCTGCCGCACCAGGGACAGGCGGAGCGTGCGGAAGTTGACGTGGCTCTCGATATAGGCGGTGTCGTGCCGACGCACGGCCTGGGCGAGATCGTAGAGCGACCAGAGCGGGCTCATGGTGAAGGCGAGCCACGCAAGGGCGAGCCCGAGCAGGACCGCGAGCCAGCGCATGCCTCAGGACCCCGGCCGCCGCGTCACCGCGCATCCGCCCAGCGTTCGAGGCCCGAGAAGGCCGCCACAACCCGCTCGTAGACCGGGCGCTTGAACGGAATGATCAGCTCCGGAAGCTCCGCGAACCGCGCCCAGCGCCACGCGTCGAACTCCGCCTTGTGGGCGCCCCCGCCCGGACGGAGCACGTCGATCAGCTCCTCCCGGCCCTCGAAGCCGAAGGCGAACCATTTCTGGGTCTGCCCACGATAGCGGCCCTTCCAGGCCTGCTTCATGACGTCGGGCGGCAGATCATAGGGGAGCCAGTCCGGGATCTCCGCGAGCTTGCGGATCGCCTCCGGGGGGACGTTGGTCTCCTCGTAGAGTTCCCGGCGGGCCGCCGCCTCGGGATCCTCGCCCGGATCGACGCCGCCCTGCGGCATCTGCCACAGATGCGGGCCGGCAACGTGCTCGGGTCCCGCATCCTTGGTCCGGCGCCCGACGAAAACGCCGCCCGATCGTGCGATCAGCGCGATACCCACGCAGGGGCGATAGGGCAGGTCGCCCGGATCCAGATCCGTCGTCATCGGCCCGACCATAGGTCAGCGGCGCCGGCCGCGGCAACGCCACCGGGCGCTCGCAGAGGCCGGCCGGAACCGAAATCCATCATGGCGGGAGCGGAGCGCATCTGCACTCAATCGGCCGTGGAAACGCGCTTGTCGCGGGCGCCGCGCAACGCCACGCTGGCCGGGACCAGGCGCAACCCGCGGGCATCGAGGTCCCGCGCCCAGCGGGCGATTCGATCGACGGTCAACACGCTGCCGCTGGCCGAGACGAGGGCGAAGCCGTTGGCCCGCGCCCGCGCTTCGGCCTGCGCGAGGGCTGCATCGATCGCGTCGGCCCGCGGCGTCGCGTCGAGGACGAGCTCGGCGCGGGCGGTCGGAGTCCGGGTCTTGTTGAGCGGGGCGGGCGCCGGCTTGGGACCCGTGCCGTCGTCGAGGAAGCCGAGGCCCCGTGCGCCGATCTCGCGCAGGATCGGCTCGAAGGCGGTATCCGCCATCAGCTTCGATCCCATGAAGTTCACGATACCGACATAACCCGGAAAACGGGCCAGCGCCCAGGCGAGGCGATCGGCGTTCTCCGGGCCCTTCAAGGCGGTGAGCAGGCTCTGCGGGCCGGGATCGCTGTCCGGATAGTCGAACGGCTCCATGGGAAGCTGGAGGAAGACCTCGTGCCCGGCGTCGCGCGCCCGGGCGGCGGCGCGCTCGGCCTCGCTGCCATAGGGCAGGAAGGCGAGGCTCACGGCAGCCGGCAGCCGGGCCGTCGCACCGGCGGTGGCGGCCTGTCCGACCCCGAGGCCGGTCACCACGATGGCGATGCGCGGCCCCGTGCCGGGCTCCTCCGCGCGGGCGTACACATCGAGCGCCCGCACCCGGCCCTCGCCGAGCTTCGGCATGAGGCCGTGCCGGCCGGTCTCGCTGATGCGCGGATCCGGAGCGGCCGCCAGACGCGGCGCGCTCGGGGGCGGGACGCGGATCACCACGGCGTCGCTCGGGCCGGAGCCCAGCGGACGCACCACCGTGACGCCCGAGGCGGTCTCGAGTTCTTCGGCGCTGCGCTGGAGCTGTTCCTGCGCGGGCGCCGCAGCGGCGACCTGCGGTTCCGCGGCGGCGACCGGGGCGACGGGCCGCGCCGGGGTTTCGCGGATCACGATCGTGGCTTCGGCATGGGGCTCGCCGCCCTGGGGATCGCCGAGCGCGAGGACGAGGCCGAGCGAAACCGCGAGGGCCGCCGCGATCGCGCCCGTCGCGACCTTCGGACGGCGCAACACCGCGACGACCCGGCCGAACCGCCCGGCGGGCTGGTCCGGTGCCCCGGCCTCCGGCACCCCGAGGGGGCGCGTGAGGATATCGTCGGCGGGTTCGGTCAAGCGGTGCTCGATGCGGAATCGCGATTCCTGCCGCGCCGGGACGGTGCGGATCCTGGCCGCCATTGCGGACCGGTGTGGTTAACGATCCGCTAAGGATCGCTTCCGGATACGAAAAACCCGCCCGGAATAAAATCCGGACGGGTTCGCAATACGGCGTTTCAGGCTCCGGATATCAGTTCGGCATCGGCTTCTGCTGCTGCGCGGTCGGCGTGCCGTTGGCGGCGCCCTTCTGGATGCCGTGCAGGAAGTCGACGGCTGCGATCAGCTGCTTGTCCTTGGCCGGATCCGGCGGGACATAGGCGGAGGAGCCGCCGCGCTCGTCGGTGTCCTTCTGCTTCAGGTGTCCCTTCAGCCCGGCCTCGCCCTTGGTCTCGTCCTTGCCCTTCAGCTCGTCCGGCACGTCCTGCGTCACCTCGACGTCGGGCTCGATGCCCTTCGCCTGGATCGAGCGGCCCGACGGCGTGTAGTAGCGCGCCGTGGTGAGCCGCAGGGCGCCGGAGCCGCCGAGCGGGATGATCGACTGCACCGAGCCCTTGCCGAAGGAGCGCGTGCCCAGGATGGTCGCGCGCTTGTGATCCTGCAGGGCGCCGGCCACGATCTCGGAGGCCGAGGCCGAGCCGCCGTTCACCAGCACCACGACGGGCTTGCCCTTGGTCAGGTCGCCGGCCTTGGCCGAGAAGCGCTGCGTCTCGTCGGGGTTGCGGCCGCGGGTCGAGACGATCTCGCCGCGGTCGAGGAAGGCGTCGGAGACCATCACGGCCTGATCGAGCAGGCCGCCCGGGTTGTTGCGCAGGTCGATGATGTAGCCCTTGATCTTGTCGGCCCCGATATCGCCCGACAGCTTGTCGATCGCGGCGCGCATGCCGTCGAAGGTCTGCTCGTTGAACTGCGTCAGGCGGATATAGGCGACGTCGCCGCCCTCGACCTTGGAGCGCACCGGCTTGATCTTGATCACGTCGCGGGTGAGCGTGACGTCGATCGGGTCCTTCGATTCCTTGCGGGAGATCTTCAGCTTCACGCTCGAATTCACCGGGCCGCGCATCTTGTCGACCGCCTGGTTCAGGGTGAGACCCTGGACCTGATCGTCGTCGATCTGCGTGATGATGTCGTTGGCGAGGAGCCCCGCCTTGGCGGCCGGCGTGTCGTCGATCGGCGTGACGACCTTGATCAGGCCGTCCTCCATGGTGACCTCGATGCCGAGGCCGCCGAACTCGCCCCGGGTCGTGGTCTGCATGTCGCGGAACGCCTTGGCGTCCATGTAGCTCGAATGCGGATCGAGCGAGGAGAGCATGCCGTTGACGGCCGCCTCGATCATCTTCGACTCGTCGGGCTTCTCGACGTAGTCGGTCCGGACCTTCTCGAAGACGTCGCCGAACAGGCTGAGCTGGCGATAGGTCTCGGCCGAGGCGGCGACGGCGCGCGGGCCCGACAGGAAGTCGGTCTGAGTCGCCACCATGGAGGTGCCGGCGCCCAGGAAGGCGCCCAGCATGATCAGGGAAGTCTTGCGCATCAGCCGCGAACCTTCTCGCCAAGTACCGTATTGTTCGGGCTCTTCGCCCACCACGGCTCCGGATCGATGGAGCCGCCGTCCTTCTTGAACTCGACGTACAGGGTGGGATCGCCCTCGGACCCGTTGGGACCCGCGCCCTTCTCGCCCATGCTGCCGACCGGCTCGCCCGCGAGCACGAACTGGCCGACCTCGACGCTGATCTGTTCCATTCCCGCGAGCAGGAGATAGTAGCCGTCGCCCGCGTTGATGATCAAGAGTTGGCCGTAGGACCGGAACGGGCCCGCGAACTGCACCCAACCGTCGGCCGGGGAGGAGACCGAGGCCTTCGGACGGGTCGAAAACGACACGCCGCGGGTGGTTCCGCCATTGCCGTCGGGCTGGTTGAAGCCCCGGGCCAGCCTTCCGCTCACCGGCCGCGGCACTTCGCCCCGCGCCTCGGCGAAATGCACCTTCGGTGCCAGCCGGGCCGGATCGCGGAACCCGGCCGCGGCAAATCGCTCCTGCGTCGCCTTCGCCTCGCGCTCGGCCGCCGCCCTGGCCTCCTCGGCCGAGCGCTTGGCGGCGGCTTCCGCCGCCTCGGTCCGGTCCATCAAATCCTTGAGAGTCTTGGCCTGGGCGCCGAGTTCGGCCGCGCGGCGGCGCTCCGCGCTGAGACCGCTCTCGACCTCGGCCTGACGGGCGCGCCGCGCCGCCACCAGAGCTTCGAGCCGCTGCTTCTCCCGCGCCCAGCCGGCGAGGTCGTTGGTCAGGCCTTCCTTGTCCTGGGCGATCAGGCCGCGCAGGCGGATCATCTCCGCGAGATCGGCGGCCAGCGTATCCACCTCGCCGCGGAGTTCCGGAACCACCGCGCCGAGCAGCATCGAGGTCCGGATCGCCGCGAGCATGTCCTCGGGGCTCACCAGAACCGCCGGCGGCGGGCGCCGGCCCATCCGCTGGAGCGCCGCCAGGATCTCGGCGACGACGCTCCTACGAGCCTGGAGCGAGCGCCGGATGGCGGACTCGCTCTCGCTCATGGCCTTCAGGCGCTCCTCCAGGCGGCTCAGCCGCTCCTCGGTCGCCTGCGCCTGCCGGCCCGCATCGAGGAGGGCGGAGTCCAGCTTGGATCGGTCGGATCCGATCGCGGCGATCTCGGCCTCGAACTGCGCGCGCTGGTTGGTGCTGGCGGCGAGCGCGTCCTGCACGCGCTTGAGGTTCTCGGCGCGCCGGTCGCGCTCGTCGCTGGCCTTCTGAGCCGCCTCCGTATCGGCGGGGGCGGGGGACTCGGCGCGCACGGGCGCAGCGAGGCAGGTGGCCGCCAGAAGAAGGGCGGGCAAGGCTCGGCGCATGCTCCTCCCAGCAATCCCCCTCATCCTGAGGTGCCGGAGCGTAGCGGAGGCCTCGAAGGAGACCTCCAGATGTCGCCGCGATCCCTGGAGCCCTCCTTCGAGGCCCGCTGTCGCGGGCACCTCAGGATGAGGCGATTGGATGGGATTGTCGGTACGCAGCCGCCGGACGGCTTTCGTCCGCCGTGCCACGTGTCTCCCAAAGAAAGCGATCCGCGCCACGGCCGGTCAGCCCGCCTCGCCCCGGTGATAGGGGTGGCCGGCCAGGATGGTCAGGCTGCGGTAGATCTGTTCGAGGGCGAGCACGCGCACGAGTCCATGGGGCAAGGTCGCCGCCCCGAAGGACAGGATCAGCTCCGCCTTCGTCCGAATTGAGGCGTCGAGACCGTCCGGCCCGCCGATCGCCACCATGAGCGCCGGACGCGACGCGTCGCGCCAGCCGGCAATGCGCTCCGCCAGGGCCTCGCTCGGGATGTCGGCGCGTCCGCGCTCGTCATAGGCGACGAGGACGCCGCCGGGCGGGAGGAGGGCGCTCAGAGCCGCGGCCTCCTCGGCGCAGCGATCGACGGCGCGGCGCGCGCGGGATTCCGGGATCTCGACGCCGTCGCAGGCGGGGAAACCGAGCCCACGGCCCAGTTGGGCGGCGCGCTCGCGATATCGTGACGCCAGCTCGCGTTCGGGGCCGGCCTTCAGCCGCCCGACGGCCGCCAGCAGGAGGCGCAAGCGCGGCCTAGCCGACCGCGAGGCCGACCGGCCGGTCCGCGCCCCACATCTTCTCGAGATTGTAGAAGCCGCGCACCTCGGGCCGGAAGATGTGCAGCAGCACGTCCCCCGCATCGATCAGCACCCAGTCGCAGGCCGGCATCCCCTCGACCCGGGCATTGCCGAAGCCGCGGTTCTTCATCTCCTGGATGAACTTGTCGGCGATCGAGCCGACATGCCGCTGCGACCGGCCCGACGTGATGATCATCGTGTCGGCCAGCGACGTCTTCCCGGCCAGATCGATGGCGATCGTCTCCTCGGCCTTCATCTCGTCGAGGCATTCGAGGGCGAGGGCCTTGAGGTCGTCCGAGCGCGCCTGACCGGGTTCACCCGGGGCAGGGGCGGGGGTGCGGATCGTCTCCGTGCGGGTGGTTTCGGGCAGCGTCCTAGTTCCTCGTGGTGCCGCAAGGTCGTCACGCCTCACGGGATCCCGTGAAATTGGCGGCTTCGGACGACGATTGCAACCGCGACGGCGCCCCGTCGCGGTCGCGTCCTCGCATACCGTTACGGATCTCTGTCGAGGACAGGCTGGAGCGGGGCCCGTGCAGGAAGGTCCAGGCGGGCGGGCGGCGCAGGGCGAGCGTCGCGGCGGCGGCCTCGGGGACGCGCGCCTGCGCGAGCCGCCGCGCGGCCCGGGCGCTCAGCGGCGTCATGGTCCAGCCGGGCCGGTCGATCACCGCGATCGGCACGAGCCGCGCGATCTCCGAAAAGCCCTTCCAGCGATGGAAGGTGCCGAGCGAATCGGCGCCCATGATCCAGACGAAGTGGATCCCGGGGCAGCGCCGCCTGAGAAAGCGCAGCGTCTGCACGGTGAAGCGCACGCCGAGCGCCGCCTCGACGCCGGTCACCGCGATGCGCGGGTGCCGGGCGATCCGCTGCGCCTGGGCGCAACGCTCCGCCACCGTCGGGAGCGCGGTGCGGCTCTTGAGCGGATTGCCCGGGCTCACCAGCCACCAGATGCGGTCCAGCCCCAGCCGGCGCATCGCCATCAGGGTCACGTGGCGGTGACCGAGATGGGCGGGGTTGAAGGATCCGCCGTAGAGGCCGATCCGCATGCCGGGGGCGCTCGGCGGCAGGTTCAGCCGCACGCCGGACCTTGCGCCGCCGTCACGGACGGATCTGGCCGCTGCCGTGGACGCGATATTTGAAGGTCGTCAGTTGCTCGACGCCCACCGGACCGCGGGCATGCATCCGCCCGGTGGCGATGCCGATCTCGGCGCCGAACCCGAACTCGCCGCCATCGGCGAATTGCGTCGAGGCGTTGTGGGTCACGATCGCCGAGTCGACCTCGGCCAGGAAGCGGGCCGCCTCGGCATCGTCCTGGGTGATGATCGCGTCGGTGTGGTGCGAGCCGTAGGTCTCGATATGCTCGATCGCCGCGCCGATCCCCTCGACCACCCGGGCCGCGATGACCGCATCGAGATACTCGGTGTGCCAATCCTCCTCCGAGGCTTCCGCCACCCGGGGATCGACCGCCTGCACGGTGGCGTCGCCGCGTACGGCGCAGCCCGCATCGAGCAGGGCGGTCACGAGGGGCGCGAGATGCGTGTCCGCGCAGGCGCGGTCGACCAGCAGGGTCTCGGCGGCCCCGCAGACGCTGGTGCGGCGCATCTTGCTGTTGAGCAGGACGGTGCGCGCCATGTCGAGGTCGGCCCCGGCCGCGACGTAGACGTGGTTGATCCCGTCGAGATGGGCGAAGACCGGCACGCGCGCCTCCTGCTGGACGCGGGCCACGAGGCCGCGGCCGCCCCGGGGCACGATCACGTCGACGCAGCCATCGAGGCCGGACAGCATCAGGCCCACCGCCGTCCGGTCGCGGGTCGGCACGAGCTGGATCGCGTCGGCGGGCAGGCCGGCATCGGCGAGGCCGAGGCTCATCGCCCGGGCGATCGCCATGGCGCTGCGGTGGCTGTCCGAGCCCGCCCGCAGGATCGCGGCGTTGCCGGCCTTCAGGCAGAGCGCGCCGGCATCCGCCGTGACGTTGGGACGGCTCTCGAAGATCACGCCGATCACGCCGAGCGGCACCGCGATCCGCTCGATCAGCAGGCCGTTCGGCCGCTCGATGGCGGCGAGCTGGCGCCCGACCGGATCGGCCAGCGAGCCGATCTTCTCCACCGCGTCCGCCATGGCGGCGAGGCGGACCGGATCCAGCGTGAGCCGGTCGATCAGCGCGGCGCTCTGGCCGGCGTTGCGCGCGGCCGCCACGTCGCGGGCGTTCTCAGCCAGGATCTCGTCCCGATTGGCCCGCAGGCGTGCGGCGATCGCTTTCAAGGCGACGTCCTTGGTCTGCGCCGAGGCCAGCGCCATCAGCCGGGCGGCCGCACGGGCGCGGCGGCCGATCTCCGCCATCTGCTCCGGCAGCGCATCGGCCTCGGCGAAGTCCGATCTCAGGTTCAGGACGGGCACGGTGGCGTCCTCGTTTCGCGACGGCCGCTCATCGGCGCGACGGGGAAGAAGAGCCGTCTTCGCACATCGCGCGGCGCACCGACAAGTGGGCCGCAGCACCCCGGACAGCAATACTTCACGGTGAACGGACGGATCGAATGCAGACCGATCACAACACTCCTAGAACAATGCCAAGTCATCGCGATGCACCATCCAGGCTCGGCCGGGATAGCTGAGCAGATCCGGGATGCGCGCGCTCGGATGACCGATGATCAGCGCGGCCTCGGCATTGTCGTAGGCGACGAGGCCGCGCCCGAGCGCCCGGCCCTCGGGATCGCGGATCTCCACGGCATCGCCGCGGGAGAAGCTGCCCTCGATCGCACGAACGCCCACGGGCAGCAGGCTCGCGCCGCCCCGGAGGGCCTGGACCGCCCCGCGATCGATCGTGAGCGCCCCTCTGGGTTCGAGCGACCCGGCGATCCAGGTCTTGCGCGCCGCCGTCGGCGTGGACCCGGAGAGGAACCATGTGCAGCGCGCGCCCTCCCGCACGGCCTTGAGCGGGTTCTTCCCGCGCCCGTCCGCGATCACGAGATGCGTTCCGCCCGACACCGCGATCTTGGCCGCCTCGACCTTGGTGCGCATGCCGCCCCGCGACAGCTCGGAGGCCGGGCCGCCCGCCATGGCCTCGATCTCCGGGGTGATGCGCTCGACCACAGCCAAGTGGCGCGCATCCGGGTCGCTCTGCGGCGGCGCGGTGTAGAGGCCGTCGATGTCGGAGAACAGGACCAGCACGTCCGCGTCGATCATGGTGGCGACCCGGGCGGCGAGGCGGTCGTTGTCGCCGTAGCGGATTTCGGAGGTCGCCACCGTGTCGTTCTCGTTGACGACCGGCACGGCGCGCATTTCGAGGAGCTTCAGCACGGTCGCCCGGGCGTTGAGGTAGCGGCGCCGCTCCTCCGTGTCCTGCGGCGTCACGAGGATCTGGCCGGCCACGATGCCGTGATGGCCGAGCGCCTCGGCCCAGTGCCGGGCCAGGGTGATCTGCCCGACGGAGGCCGCGCCCTGGCTTTCTTCGAGGCGCAGCGGACCGGGCGGCAGGCCCAGCACGGTCCGCCCAAGGGCGATGCTGCCGGAGGACACGACCAGCACGTCGACGCCGCGGGCGTGCAGTTCCGCGATGTCTTCGGCCAGGGCCGCGAGCCAGGCATGCCGCAGGCGACCGGCGTTGCGATCGACCAGCAGCGCCGATCCGACCTTGATGACGACGCGGCGGAAATCTTCGAGGGCAGGGATCATGATTCGGGCGAACGGGGGGCTGCCTGCGCGGTTTGGACGAACTGCGTCCGGTTGAACAGCCATTCGCGTCGCCCGACCGGCCGTGCCACAACAACCCGGCCCCGATTGGCGGCCCCTGACACGTTCGGCCGAGCGTTATCATCCCTCACGACTTCGTGAGTATGTGGTATGTGGAATATCATTATGGCAGCGCGGGAGTGCGCGTCTCGCGCTGCGAGAGGCCACGCATCCGGGCGCAACCAGCGCTTCATTCGACGATCATACAGGACAGAGACACGATGGACGCGAATCGACGCGCGTTTCTCGGGACCGCCGCTCTCGGAGCAAGCGGTCTCGTCGCTCTCACGCAGCAGGCTGCCGCGGCAGCGACCGACCATGGGGCGCCCGGTGCCGGCGGCTTCGGCCGCGACGTCCAGCAGCTGCCGCCGGGGGCGCAGGTCGCCTATCACGACCCCAAGGATGTCGGCGCGATGCCCGACTTCCACTTCTCCCTCGACGGCAACGTGCCGAAGATCACGTCCGGCGGCTGGGCCAAAGAGGCCACCGTCCACCAGTTCCCGATCAGCAAGGGCATCGCGGGCGTCCACATGTTCCTCGATCCGGGCGCGTCCCGGGAGCTGCACTGGCACGCGATCGCGGCCGAGTGGGCCTACGTGATCGACGGGCGCTGCCAGACCGTGGTGCTCGATCCGTCGGGGGCGAGCGAGATCAACAACTACGAGCCGGGCGACCTCTGGTTCTTCCCCAAGGGCCACGGCCACTCGATCCAGACGATCGGCGACAAGCCCTGCCACTTCATCCTGTCGTTCGACAACGGCGCCTTCTCGGAGCACGGCACCTTCTCGATCACCGACTGGATCGACGTGTCGCCCAAGGACATGCTGGCGCTCGATTTCGGCCTGCCGAAGGACGCCCTCGACGCCTTCCCCAAGGGCGAAGCCTACATCCAGGCCGGCCCGGTGATCCCGATCGCGCAGGCCCTCGACGCGCCCTGGCCCAAGGAATCGACCCACAAGTTCCGGCTGCTCAAGGATCCGCGGGCGGTGCGCGACTTTGACGGCGGCACGTTCCGGCTGGCGACGGTCGATGAATGGCCGGTCTCGAAGACGATGTCGGGCGGCGTGATGACGATCCGCCCCGGCCAGATGCGCAAGTTCCATTGGAACGTGAATGCCAACGAGTGGCACTTCTACCTGAAGGGGAAGGGCCAGGTGGCTCTGTTCGGCTCGGGCGGTCGCGGCAAGGTGGCGGACTTCGCGCCCGGCGACGTGGCCTACATCCCGATGGGCTTCGGCCACGCAATCAAGAATGTCGGCGACGAGGATCTGGAGATCATCCAGACCTGGGACAATGGCAAGTTCGAGGAGATCGACCTCGATGCCTGGATCAAGGCGAGCCCGAACTATCTCGTGGCGAACAACTTCGCCGGCGTGCCCAGCGATACGCTGAACAAGCTCAAGCAGGGCTGATCGGGGCTGCTTGTCTGACCGAAGAGGCGGGATGCTCGTTCGCGTATCCCGCCTCAGACCATCGGACATGTATCCGCGGTCGCATCGTCTTAGAGCGTATTATTGACTGCTAGCCCTGGATTTTTGGGCAGGGACCTATGAGGATGCGCGAACATCATGGTTTCAAAAGGTCGAGACCTTTTGCGGGTGCAGGGCGGAGCCCTGCGAACAGCCAGGGCTTCGCCCTGGCGACCCACCAAA
>NZ_VUOK01000034.1 GCF_009806555.1 Methylobacterium sp. 2A
TGGCCATGAACCTCGTGCGCGCGCCCGGAGACCGACACAGCCTCAAGGTCAGGCGAAAGCTCGCCAATCTCAACCCAGACTACCTCGAGGCCCTCATCCGACAGACCCCAAAATCAGCAACAAAAAGCTGAAGCGATTCCCCTGGCGGGAATGCGGGGCGGGAAACGCGCCGCGGGCAGCCCGTTGCGAGGTTTGAACGGATTCGATCGGGCGCTCCGCGCAGTCCCGTGCAGAGTCCCGGACAGCCCGCGCGAGGCGAACCCGAGCTCCGTCGTCGCCGTTGCCCCGGTCCCGGGCCGCGTGTGAAAAGCGCGCCGGACAAGCGGGATTCGAGGGAGTTTTTGGTGGCCGAGGTTCCCGAGCGGAACGAAGCAGCTGCGGCTGGCGCCGTACGGGTCGAGGCGCCCGCGCGTCTGCATTTCGGCTTCCTGGACCTGCATGGCGGCCTCGGCCGACGCTTCGGCAGCATCGGACTCGCCATCGACGAACCCTCCCTGGCACTCACCGCGCGACGGTCGGCGCAGGCTTCGGTTACGGGTCCCGAGGCCGAGCGGGTGCGCGGCTACGTCCGGGCCGCCGCAGCGCATCTCGGACGCGGCGAGGACGTCGCCGTCACGGTGGAACGGGCGATCCCGGCCCATGCCGGCTTCGGCTCCGGCACGCAGCTCGGTCTGGCGGTGGCGGCCGCGATGGCCCGCCTGAACGGGGCGCCCTTCGCGGCCGACGCCTTCGCGGCGATTCTGGATCGCGGCAACCGGTCGGGCGTCGGCCTGCGCGCCTTCACGGAGGGCGGCCTGATCGTCGATGGCGGGCGCGGGGCGGATGGCGGACCGCCGCCGGTCATCGCGCGCCTGCCCTATCCCGCGGACTGGCGGATCGTCCTGATCATCGATCCCGACAGGGCGGGCGTCCACGGCGTGCGCGAGATCGAGGCGTTCCGCGATCTGCCGCGCTTCCCCGAAGCGGAGGCCGCGGAGATCTGCCGAATCACGCTGATGCAGGTTCTGCCCGCCGTCGCCCTCGCGGAACCGCAGGGTTTCGGCGCCGGGATCACCCGGATCCAGGATCTGATCGGCGATCACTTCGCGCCCCACCAAGGCGGCCGATACGCCAGCGCCGCGGTCGCGCAGGTTCTGGCGAACGTCGCCGCGCAGGGCGTGCCGGGCTACGGCCAGTCCTCCTGGGGGCCGACCGGATTCGTGCTGATGCCCTCGGACGCCGAGGCCCGCGCCCTGGTGGCCAGTCTCGACCGCGGAGGCCCGCTCCGCTTCGTCATCGCCCGCGGCCGAAACGGCGGCGCTTCGGTAACCGGTCCGACCTGAGCCACCCGCCCCGGGCTTGACCCGGAACGCCGCTCCGGGTTTGGACGATGGTGATGCGCACCGGTCGCGCACCGCAGGGGGAATCCATGGCCCGCTCGATCCTCCATATGCTGACGCCGCTCCGGCACATGAGCCCGTTCGACGTGAACATGGCCGTGGATGCCGGCTTCGAGACGGTGGTGACCTACACGGAGGTCAGCCTCGCCGACGTGGTGTCGCTGACCCAGGATTCGATCTTTTCGCGGTCTCCGGCCGACGGGACGCGGACCGGAATCTTCATCGGCGGCAAGAACGCCGAGGATGCCCTCGACATGGTCGACCGGGCCAAGAAGGCCTTCGTGCCGCCCTTCGTGAACCACGTCTTCGCCGACCCGGCGGGCTCGTTCACCACCGGCGCCGCGATGGTGGCCCAGGTCTCGCGGGCGCTCCGACAGAAGTTCAACACCGACCTCCAGGGCAAGCGGATCGTCATCTTCGGCGGGGCCGGCGTCGTCGCCTACGTGGCGGCGGTGATCGGCGCGCTCCAGGGCGCCACCACGGTGCTGGTCGGCCATGACGGCGAGGAGCGCGTCTCCAAGATCGCCTTCACCATGAAGTGGCGCTTCGGCATCGAGGTCGGCGCCGTCGACGGCACCACGCCGGAGGATCGCCGCGCCGCCATCCGGGACGCCGACGTGATCCTCTCGGCCGGCCCCGCCGGCATCCCGATCCTCACGGCCGAGGATCTGGGATCGGCGCCGAAACTGCTGGTCGCCTCGGACGTCAACGCCGTGCCGCCCGCCGGCATCGCGGGGATCGACGTGAACGCCGTGGACGTGCCCCTGCCCAAAGGCCAGGGCGTCGGCATCGGCGCGCTGGCGGTCGGGAACGTGAAGTACCAGACGCAGCGGCGCCTGTTCGACCGCATGCTCGCCTCCGACACCCCGCTCTGCCTCGACTTCCGCGACGCCTACACCCTCGCGGTCGAGATCGCGGGTTAGGGCTTTTCGGGCCCGGATGGCGGATTCGATCCTGATCGCCACCCAGGCCGGGCGCGCCCTCGCGCAGGCGGCGCGGCGCGCCGGCCTGCGGCCCTACGTGGCCGACCTGTTCGGCGATTCCGATACTCTGGCCGCCGCGGAGGCCTATCGCCCGCTGCCGGGCCGCTTCGGCACGACGCCGTGTGCCGCCGAGACGCTGGCCGCGCTCGACGACCTCGCGGACGCCGCCGGATCCCCGGTCGGCCTCGTCCTAGGCAGCGGCTTCGAGGATGCACCGGGCCTCGTGGCGGAGCTCGCGCGCCGGCACCGGCTGCTCGGCGCCTCCGCCGGGACCATCGCGGACCTCAAGGATCCCTCCGCCTTCGCGGCCCTCTGCGCGCGCCTCGCCGTACCGCACCCTGCGGTCTCGATGGATCCGCCGGACGACCCGTCGCGGTGGCTGCTCAAGCGGATCGGCGGCAGCGGCGGCGCCCATATCCGCCTCGCGACGCGGTCGGTGCCCCCGCCGGGCCATTATCTCCAGGCGCGCGTCCCCGGGCGGGCGCATGCCCTCAATGTCCTCGCCGACGGCCGAACGATCCGGATCCTGGCCGTGACCGAGCAATGGTGCGCGCCGACGCCGATCCGGCCCTACCGCTATGCCGGCGCGCTGGTCCGTGGCCCCGCCGAGCCGCCGTCTCTCCCCGCCGGCCTCGTCGCGGCGGTCGCGGACGCGACAGCGCGGATCGTGGCCGCGACCGGATTGGTGGGGCTCGCCAGCGCGGACGTTCTCATCGACGGCGCCGACTGGTGGCTGATGGAGATCAATCCCCGCCCCGGCGCGACGCTCGACATCCTCGACCGCCGGGCGGCGCCGCTGCTCGAAGCCCATATCGCCGCCTGCCGCGGCGCGACGCCGGACCTCGGTGCGCCGCCGGTGGGTGCGGCGGCCGCGCAGATCTGTTACGCCGACCGGGAGCTTGCGCCTGTGCCGGACCAGGATTGGCCGGACTGCGTGCGTGACCGCCCGCGCCCCGGCTCGGTGGTCCGCCGCGACGCGCCGCTCTGCACGGTGCTGGCCGAAGGCGCGGACCGGGCGGAGGCGCTCGACCTGTTGGAATCGCGAACGGCCCGCCTGCGGGCGGCCTTCGCAGCGCAGAAAACACAGCCCGAGGAAGCCCCGTCATGAGTGCCAGCCCATCCTACCCCAGCGTCAATGCGCTCACAGGCCCGCTGGTCGAGCGCCTCGTGGCCGACGCCGCGACCCTGCGGCTTGCCGTGTCGCAGGCGGCGGGCGGCGCCCGGATGGTCGATGCCGGGGCGCAGGCGCGGGGGTCGATCGAGGCCGGGCGGCGGATCGCGGAGATCTGCCTCGGCGGCCTCGGGACCGTCACCATCGCGCCGAGCGGGCCGATCGCGTCCTGGCCCTACTCGGTGACGGTTCACGCCGCCGATCCGGTCCTCGCCTGCCTCGGCAGCCAGTATGCGGGCTGGAGCCTCGCGGACGAGACCGGCGATTCCGGCTTCTTCGCCCTCGGTTCGGGTCCGGGCCGTGCGGTGGCGGTGGTCGAGGACCTGTACCAGGAACTCGGCTACCGGGATTCGGCGACCAGCACCGCCCTGGTGCTCGAAGCCGCCGGCGGCCCGCCCGACAGCGTCGTCGCCAAGGTGGCCGAGGCCACAGGCCTGCGGCCCGAGAACCTGACCTTCATCTTCGCGCCGACCCAGAGCCTCGCCGGCTCCACCCAGGTGGTGGCCCGCGTCCTGGAGGTCGCCCTGCACAAGGCCCACACGGTGGGCTTCGATCTGCACGCCATCGTGGACGGGATCGGCTCGGCCCCGCTGTCGCCGCCCCATCCCGATTTCATCAAGGCGATGGGCCGGACCAACGACGCGATCATCTATGGCGGCCGGGTCCAGCTCTTCGTGGACGCGGACGATGCGGACGCCAAGTCCCTCGCCGAGCAGCTGCCCTCGACCACGTCGAGCGATCACGGCGCGCCCTTCGCCGACATCTTCGCCCGGGTGAACGGCGACTTCTACAAGATCGACGGGGCGCTGTTCTCCCCGGCGGAGGCGATCGTCACCTCGGTGCGCTCGGGCGCCACCTACCGGGGCGGCCGCCTGGAGCCGTCGCTGGTGGACGCGTCCTTCGCCTGAGGCCACCAACGCGCTCGCCCTCTGATCCTTGCGGGATCGGTCCCGGTGAAACCGGTGCAGGATCGTGCACGGGTCCCCTCTTCCGTGCGGGAGAGGGACAGGGTGAGGGATCAGGTCTTCAAGGAAGAGGCTCGCTCCGAAGGCGCAGCGACGGTTCGTTTGATCCTGAAGCTTCTCCTCCCTCACCCCAACCCTCTCCTGCTCGGGAGAGAGAGCCGGTCGCGTTCCATCCCAACCATTGCGGTGCGATCGCGAAGGGGCCAGCACCATCAGCCCCAAGCCAAACCCGCGGATCAGCTCTTTCCGTGACGAAGCAGGACCCTCATGCGCATCGGGCTCGCGGCCGATAATGGCACCTGGCACAAGAACCGTCTGCTCGCGGCCCTGCGGACGCAGGGCGTCGAGCCGGTGCTGTTTTCCCTGGCCGACGTGGCCGTGGTCACGGGCGGCGGCGAGCCCCTGCGCGTCCCGGGCTTCCCGGAGGCGCTGCCGGACGGCGTGCTGATGCGTACGATCGCGGGCGGCACCTTCGAGGCCACGACCATGCGGCTCGGGGTGCTGCACGCCCTGGTGGCGGCAGGCGTCACCGTGTGGAACAGCCCGACCGCCACCGAACGCTCGGTCGACAAGGCCGCCACCTCGCTGCTCATCGCCCGGGCCGGTCTGCCGACCCCGGCGACCTGGGTGTTTTCCAAGCGTGAGGCTGCGGCCGATCTCGTCGCCGCAGAAGCCCGGCCCGGCGCCCCCCTCGTGCTCAAGCCGCTGTTCGGCTCGCAGGGGGAGGGGCTCGCCCTCATCGAGCGCCCGGAGGATCTGCCCGACGAGGAGGCCGTGGCCCGGGTCTACTACCTCCAGCGCTACGTCCCGCGCCGCGACGGGCTCTGGCGCGATTACCGCGTGTTCGTCTGCGACGGGCGGGCGATCGCCGGCATGATCCGCGAGGGCGACGGCTGGATCACCAACGTCCACCGGGGCGGACGGCCGCTGCCCTGGGCGATGCCCCGCGCCGCCGCGGACCTCGCCGAGGCCGCCGCGGCGGCGATCGGCGTCGATTATTCCGGCGTCGACTTGGTCGAGGACGGGGAGGGCGGCTTCTCCATCCTGGAGGTCAATTCCATGCCGGCCTGGTCGGGGCTTCAGACCGTGTGCGAGACCGATATCGCCGCCGCGGTGGTCCGCGGGTTCCTCGCCGCCGTCCGGGGCGCGAGCCGGCCGCGGCTCGTGGTGGCATGAACGGGCTCGACCCGGGGCTTGTCGGCACACTGTACCGGGCGGCCTGCCTCGCGGAGTTGGACGCAATCAAGCCCGGCAACGTCCACGCCTTCGCCCCCGGCCATCGCATGGTGGTGGCCGATTTCGTCACCAGCGCCGAGGTCTCGGCGCCGCCCCTGGCGCGGCCCGGGGCGGGCGTCGGCGAGAGGATCCGCGACGGGGTCGCCGCCACGATGGCCGCAGTCGGCCAGAACACCAATCTCGGCATCCTGCTCCTCTGCGCCCCCCTCGCCGCCGCGGCCGAGCGGGGCGCGGGTGTCGCGACGGTGCTCGATACCCTCGATCGCTCGGATGCCGAGGCGGCCTTCGCGGCGATCCGGATGGCCAATCCCGGCGGACTCGGCCGGGCGGATAGGCACGATGTCGCCGCCGCGGCCCCCGAGTCCCTCCGCGACGCGATGGCGGAGGCCGCCGGGCGGGACCGCGTCGCCCGGGCCTACGGAACCGGCTTCGCCGACGTGACGGAGATCGGCCTCCCGGCCCTCACGGAGGCCCGGGCGCGGGGGCTCGACCCGTCCTGGTGCACCACCGCGGTGCATCTCGCCTATCTCCGCGCGGTTCCGGACAGCCACGTCGCCCGCAAGCACGGCCGCGCCGTCGCCGAGGATCTTCGCCGGGAAGTTGAAAAAAGTCTGGCCGGCCTGGACCTCGCCGCGCGGCCGGTCGAGCGGCTGCTGGCCCTCGACGCGTCGCTGAAGGGGCGCGGCCTCAACCCGGGCACCAGCGCGGATTTCACGGTGGCGACCCTGTTCTGGGAAGCGCTGGCGGCGGCGGGCGCCACGCTGGCCTGAGCCGTGCAAGTTCCCGTGTTGCCTGGGGCGAAGGCCAAAGAAATTCCTTCGCGGCAGGGCCTTGCGCGGGTTGTGAGCCGCAGGGGCGCGCTGTAGGGTCCGCCGCGCTGTCCGGCCCAACCGGCTCGACCCTTCCGGCTCGGCCGGTGGTCGGGCGCCGATAACAAGGATGGCTTCCCGGCCGCGGCGCATGCCCGGCGCGGCGGCTCTAGTTCGGAATCCAGGGAGAGACACCGAATGGCGAAGATCACCAAGGTTCAGGTCGGCGAAGCCCTCGTCGGCGACGGCAACGAGGTCGCCCACATCGACCTCATCATCGGACCGCGCGGTTCGCCCGCCGAGACGGCTTTCTGCAACGGCCTCGTGAACAACAAGCACGGCTTCACCAGCCTGCTCGCGGTCATCGCGCCGAACCTGCCGTGCAAGCCCAACACCCTGATGTTCAACAAGGTCACCATCAACGACGCCCGTCAGGCCGTCCAGATGTTCGGCCCGGCCCAGCACGGCGTGGCCAAGGCCGTTCAGGATTGCGTGGCCGAGGGCATCATCCCGGCGGACGAGGCCGACGACCTGTACATCCTGGTCGGCGTGTTCATCCACTGGGAGGCGGCCGACGACGCCAAGATCCAGAAGTACAACTACGAGGCGACCAAGCTGTCGATCCAGCGCGCCGTCAACGGTGAGCCGAAGGCTTCGGCCGTCACCGAGCAGCGCAACTCGGCGCAGCACCCCTTCGCCGCCAACGCTTAGATCGGAGACGGTCCTGGGCAGAGCGCGCCTCCGCCCGCACCGCGGGGCCTGCTCCAGCGACTGGCTTCGATCTTCCTTGGCCGATAGGTAGGCCCCGGACGGGACGGCGCGAGCCGTCCCGTTTTCGTTTGGACGCTGCACGCCTGTATGCCGCCGACGCAGAAGGCCAGATGGGGTCCGGACACCCGGCATCGTCCCCGCGTGCCTTGGGCGGCGGGGGCATGGCCGAAGAGACGAACACGAGGGACGCGGGACGCCGCGGAGACCCAGGTGTCGAATAACGCGCGGGATCCGATCCCCGCTGCGCCCGCGGCATCGACCGGGCCTCTTCCCCGGCCGGTACCGTCTTTCTTGTCGCGGTGTCTTTCGGCGATCCCGGTCCTGCAACGCGCTGTCTGGCAGTCTCTGACGCGGTGAACCACTGCCGGAACCGGCACAGCGTTGTGGCCTTCCAGCTGTCGCCCGCCTCGTCGTGGGCGGATCCGCAGGTTGCGCAGGGTCGGCCCAGGTGGGGGTCGGCGCGGGAGCTTTTCAGCCCCGCCGAGTGGGTCCGTTCTTTCTCACACCCGCATCCGAGACATGCCCCGTACCGGCTCTGCCGCCCGGGGCGATGGCGGCTGAGAGCCACCGACGCGGGCACCGCCCCGCCTCCGGACCCGACCGGTCAGCCACCGGGCAGGCCCCACGAGGGACGCCGCAGGATAGCTCCCGAAGCGCCGTGGGCAGGTGCAGCCAGGAAGCAGAAAATAGGAATACTATCAAGGACAGGCGGCTTCCCGGAACCCTTGGTCCTGGGAAGCCGCAGCTTTCCAGCGCGGAGCAGCCCGGTACGGGTTGCTGCGACCCTTTAGAACCGCAGGGTGAAGTTGCCCTTCACGGCTTGGTCCTGCGCGTGTGCGCCGGTCTGGCCGGTATAGGCCACGCCAAGACTGGCGTTCGGCGCCACCGCCAGATCCAGACCCACCTGCGCCACCAGCGCGTCCCGGTCGATCGGCACGCCCGCGCTCAGGAAGGCCGGGCCGCCCGCCCCGAAGGCCAGCAGAGCCGTCGGCACCACATCCCCGAACGCCCGCCGGTAGCCGACCAAGCCCCGCAGCGTCACCGGAAGGCCGAGCCCCAGATCCAGGCGCGTCTGCGCCCGCACGCCCGCGGTCGCCGCACCCAGATCGTAGTCGCGCGCCAAGCTCACCAGCGCCGCCGCGCCCCCGGCCTCCGCGAACCCGTCCCGCCGGATCCCGACATACGCCCCGCCCACGAACGGCTCGACATACGAGGCCGCCGGCTGCACCGCGAAAGCCGCCCCGTCCTTCGACACCAGAGCCGCCGCCGCCGGCTCACCCAGCGCGATCCGCCAGCCGATCTCGCCGAACCCCTGAACCGTGTAGCCGCCGCCATGCCCGCTCAGCGTGTCGGACAGCCCGTACAGAACCGCCCGGCGCGTGCGCGTGTCGGTATCGGCGTAGATCACGCCCAGCCGCAGCGACAGCGGACCGGCCGCGGTGCCGCCATACACGCCGCCGAACCCGCTCTTCAGCGTCGCGCTCTCCGCCCGGCTGGTGCCGCCCGTCCGGCCGGCGCTGTCGAGGGAGGCCTCGGTGTAGCCGCCGACCACGCCGAAGCGCAGCCCGTTGGCCAGCCGCACATCCGCGCCCGCCGCGAAGCCCGCGATCTGCCGGTCGAGGGGGAACGCGTTGCCGCCGCCCTCGGCCGTGCCGAACGACCCGAAGCCCTGGCCCCACAGCCCGAACACCTGCGGATCGAGGGTCCGCACCGGCACGTTCGCCACCACCGGCGCCCGGCCGGGCAGGTCGGCCGTGTAGGCGGCGGGCAGGGTGCCGTCGTCGAGCCCGGTGCCGGGATTGCCCCAGCGCAGCCGGTCGAGCACCGCCTCGCGCACGAAGAAGGCGGTCTCGTAGGCCGCCGACACCGTGCCGGCATGGATGTCGCCGGCCAGCGCCCGGAAGCCGGCATCCGCCTCGGTGGTGGTGAAGGCCACCGCCGCGTCGGTGAGCCGGCCGGCGCCGAGTGCCTGGACGGCGTTGGCCGCAGCCCAGCCGTTGCGGCTGGTGGCGGAGGCGGAAAACGGCACGTCGTTGCGGGTGAGCGTCAGGTCGACCTCGTTGGGCAGGTAGCGCAGACCCGGGGACAGGAAGGCGAGGTTGGACGTGACGCCGGCGAACTGTCCGGAGACGCCGCCTGCGGCCGACAGGATGGTGTAGGTGGTGCGCGGGTTGTAGGCGCCGGCGGCGGCCAGCACCTGGACGGTGCCGCCCGACAGCGCGGCGGTGCCGCCGGCATTGATCCGGTCGGCCTGTCCGGCGGCGTTGGCCTCGACGCGGTAGGTCGAGCCGGGCGCGAAGGCGGCGCTGCCGGTGACGGTGAGCGTGCCGATCGAGTTGCCCGGCGACACGGTGCCGCCCGTGAGCGCGCTGATCCCGCCCACCGTGCCCGAGCCGCCGAGCAGGCCGCCGGATCCGACCGAGACGGTGCCCGTGATGGTGCCGTTGGCCGAGAGGGCACCGCCCTGGCCGATGCGGACGTCGAGGCCGAGGCGGTCGCCGGCATCCATGCGCAGCGTGCCGGTGACGTTCCCGAAGTAGCCGGCCGCCGAGTAGAGGTCGAGGCGGCTCCAGTAGCTGAGCGGACTGCCGTAGAAGGCGGCGAGCGCGTTGGTCTCGGTGTTGACCAGGATCTGGTTGATCGTGCCGGTGGAGAGCTGGCCGTAGAGGCCGCCATTCGGGGCGAGGGTCTTGGCCGCCGCGGTCGAGCCGCCGTAGAGGGGCGCGAGCAGGATCGAGGCGTCGGGCCCGCCGGCCGGCGCCGGCTCGCGCGGCGCCTGGGCGAAGGTGAGGGTGGGCAGGCCGTAGGTCAGGCGGGACTGGTAGAGGGCCTGGTTGGCGGCCGAGGGGATGTAGGGGTTGCCGGCCTGGTTGGCGGCGCTGCCGGCGCAGGCGGCGACGGTGTTGCCGCACTGGGCGGCGAGGTAGGCCTGGAGTTCGCCCTGGGCCTTCACGAACTGGGCCGGCAGGTTGATCGCCGTGCCGGTCACCGCGGCGTTGTCGATATAGGCCGGATTGGTGAAGGCCTGGGCGAGATCGTAATAGGAATGGGCCCGGGCGCCGATCACGTCGAGCACGTAGTGCACGCCCAGCACGCTGCGGCTCTCGCCATACTCCGACGCGCGCAAGAGCATACTCTGGTATTGCTGTGGCACCAGCATCCCCAGGAGCATTCCGTAGCTGAATCCGTAGGCGGCGTGGCCGCTCGGGAAGGACGGATTGGTATCGACGCCGATCACCGCCAACGGATTGTAGATCGTGATCCGCGAAGGGGCGACCTGATAGGGACGCGAGCTGCCATAGGGATCCTGGCCGGTCTGGGTATTCGAAACGCCGTACGCCAGGTCGTAGACGCTGTTGGTAGTGTTGGGCAGGCCGTTAGCGGTCGGCAGGCTGTAGCCGGCCGGCGCGCCTGCCGGGACCGGCCTGGTGCCGGGGACGTATGTGCTCGGATTGTTGGCCGCGCCGTTGGCGAAGTAGTTCTTGGCGATCGCGGAATCGCCCCCCGCGATGGCAAAGGCGGATGACAGCAGCTTGTCGACCGAGGCGAGCGGCCCCTTGCTGCCGCCCGCCACGCCCTTCTGGTAGATCGGGCCGAGAACGGCGCCGTACCCGCCCACCGGCTGCCTCGGCGTAATTCCGTTGACGGTCGTCTGATCCGGCAGGCCGCCGGCAAGGTTGGCACCTGCGCCATACGCGGTCAGACCGGCCGGCGAGTAGGCGTTGCCCGCGGAGAAGAACAAGTTCATGTCGCTGACCGCCAGCCCCCTGCGGCTGGCCGAGGAATTGTTCAAAGCAACCGTCGCGTCGAGGTTGCTTTGAAGGGTCGCCTGACCGACCGGTGTCGCGTTGAGGCTCAGATAAGGGCCGAGCAGATTCAGGACATTGGCATTCGCCGGTGTGATTCCGGCTGTCTGGGCGTGTGCTTCCGATCCCAGAAACGACGCCGCGGCAAGCGCTATGATCGAAACATGACCCGACAACCGCATAGACCGACCCCTGCAATGATTCGCTGAATGCGAACGCGCGAGGCAGAATGCAAATTATCCCAAGATCGCCAGCGTCATAAAAAGTCATAATCCATATGACCTTAGCCTGTTGTACAGCAACAACACAAAGTTAATCGGCAAAGTATTCTCCGATCGATGGACATATTCTGACGAATGCATTGTCACAAGGGCAAGGTGAAAGCGAAATCGACCGGCATCAACTTGTGGCGATCGGTCTTCGCACGCGGGTACGGCATGATCGCGCCGGCCGCGATAACAGAAAAGGGCCGCCTCTCGGCGACCCCCTCCCTTCGTCTCAGCGGGTGGCTTGGACTTAGAAGTCCATGCCGCCCATGCCGCCGCCCGGCATGGCCGGAGCGGGGCTGTCCTTCTTCGGAGCGTCGGCGACCATCGCCTCGGTGGTCACCAGCAGGCCGGCGACGGAGGCCGCGTCCTGCAGGGCGGTGCGCACCACCTTGGCCGGGTCAACGATGCCCGACTGGATCATGTCGACGTACTCTTCGGTCTGGGCATTGAAGCCGAAGGTCTCGGAGTCCGTCTTGTCGGTGATCTTGCCGACCACGATCGAGCCCTCGACGCCCGCGTTCTGGGCGATCTGGCGGATCGGGGCCTCAAGGGCCTTCAGGACGATCTTGATGCCGGCCTGGACGTCCGGGATGTCGGACTTCAGCTCGGCGACCGCCTTCTTGGCGCGCAGCAGCGCGGTGCCGCCGCCCGGGACGATGCCTTCCTCGACCGCCGCGCGGGTGGCGTTGAGGGCGTCGTCAACGCGATCCTTCTTCTCCTTCACCTCGACCTCGGTCGCGCCGCCGACGCGGATCACCGCGACGCCGCCCGCGAGCTTGGCCAGACGCTCCTGGAGCTTCTCGCGGTCGTAGTCCGAGGTGGTCTCCTCGATCTGCGCCTTGATCTGGGCGATGCGGCCCTCGATGTCCGACTTCTCGCCGACGCCGTCGATGATCGTGGTGTTCTCCTTCTCGATGCGCACGCGCTTGGCGCGGCCGAGCATGGGGAGCGTCACGTTCTCGAGCTTGATGCCGAGATCCTCGGCGATCATCTGGCCCTTGGTCAGGATCGCGATGTCCTCGAGCATCGCCTTGCGGCGATCACCGAAGCCCGGCGCCTTGACGGCCGCGACCTTCAGGCCGCCCCGCAGCTTGTTGACCACGAGCGTGGCCAGGGCCTCGCCTTCAATGTCCTCGGCGATGATCAGGAGCGGCTTGCCGGTCTGGACCACGGCCTCGAGCACCGGCAGCATGGCCTGGAGCGAGGAGAGCTTCTTCTCGTGGATGAGGATGTAGGGGTCCTCAAGCTCCGCGACCATCTTCTCCGCGTTCGTGATGAAGTACGGGGAGAGGTAGCCGCGGTCGAACTGCATGCCCTCGACGACGTCGAGCTCGGTCTCGGCGGTCTTGGCCTCCTCGACCGTGATCACGCCCTCGTTGCCCACCTTCTGCATGGCGTGGGCGATCATCTCGCCGATCTCCTTGTCGCCGTTGGCGGAGATCGTGCCGACCTGGGCGACCTCGTCGGAGGTCGAAACCTTCTTGGCGCGCGAGGTGATGTCCTTCACGGCGGCGGCCGTGGCGAGGTCGATACCGCGCTTCAGGTCCATCGGGTTGATGCCGGCAGCGACGTACTTGGCGCCCTCGCGGACGATGGCCTGGGCCAGCACGGTCGCGGTGGTGGTGCCGTCACCCGCGATGTCGTTGGTCTTCGAGGCCACTTCGCGCACCATCTGGGCGCCCATGTTCTCGAACTTGTCGGCGAGCTCGATCTCCTTGGCGACCGTCACACCGTCCTTGGTGATGCGCGGGGCGCCGAAGCTCTTCTCGATCACGACGTTGCGGCCCTTCGGGCCCAGCGTCACCTTCACCGCGTCGGCGAGGATGTCGACGCCGCGCAGCATCTTATCGCGGGCGTCGGCGGAGAAACGAACGTCTTTCGCTGCCATGGTATGCCTCTTGTCTGGTTGGAGTGAGCCCCAAAGCCTGGACTGGCCTCAAAGGGCGGTGACGGGTGATCCGATCAGGCGGCGACGACGCCCATGATGTCGGATTCCTTCATGATCAGGAGATCCTGACCGTCGATCTTGACCTCGGTGCCGGACCACTTGCCGAACAGGACGCGGTCGCCGGCCTTGACGTCGAGCGCGTTGACGCGGCCCTGCTCGTCGCGGGCGCCGGGGCCGACGGCGACGATCTCGCCTTCCTGCGGCTTCTCCTTGGCGGTGTCCGGGATGATGATGCCGCCCTTGGTCTTCTCTTCGCTCTCGATGCGACGGACGACCACGCGGTCGTGCAGCGGACGGAACTTCATGAGCTGCCCTCTTGCTTCAGGTCTTGAGTTGGCGTTGATGCGGCCGGCGGGACCGCCGCGAACTCGACTGTTAGCACTCTGTCTCGGCGAGTGCCAAAGACGGCCGCGAGATAGGCGCGGTCCGGTTCCGTGTCAAGGCTGTCGCACCTCAAGCGGCCAAGCTTCCGTTCCCTCCCGTGGATGATGCGCTGCGATGCTGAACCTGCACGGTTCCGAAGGCCCGGTCGCGCCAGACAGCGCCCGATCCGTGGCTCGCGAGGCCGTCTGGCTCGATCTCAACGACCCGAGTTCGGAGGAGGCGCAAGCGGTCGAGGCCGCGACCGGCCTGCGCGTGCCGTCGCGCGCCGCCCTGTCGGAGGTCGAGACATCGAGCCGTCTCCGCCGGGTGAAGGGCGGCCTCTCGCTCTCGACGCCGATGATCACCTTCGAGCGGAGCGAATCGCAGCTGAAGCCCCTGGGCTTCCTGCTGACGAAGGATCACCTCGTCACGATCCGCTTCCACGAATTGCGCGCCTTCGACTCGTCCGCCAAGCGGATCGCGGAGGGCGACGGCAGCACGAGCCCCAGCGAGATCTTCCTCGTGGTCCTGGAGGAGCTGGTGGACAGCCTCGCGGACGCGCTGGAGGACATGGGCTCCGAACTCGACGCGCTCTCCACCCGGATCTTCGATTTCGACCTGCGCGGCGCGGACCGCCGGCGGCTGGAGAGTCCGCCGCCCCGGCGCCGCGACCTCGCGCTGCGCCGGATCCTGCGCGGGATCAGCAACCGCGGCAAGGTGCTGGGCAAGATCCGGGCGAGCCTGCTCGGCCTGGAGCGGATCGTGCCGTTCGTGGCGGCGGCCTGCGACGGCCTCGGCCTGCCCGAGGACGGGCGATTCGACACGATCCGGCGGGATATCGAATCCCTCGACGAATTTGAGACGCGGCTCGCCGAGAACGTGCAGTTCCTGCTCGACGCGGCCCTCGGCCTGATCAACATCGAGCAGAACAACGTCTTCCGCGTACTGACCGTCGTGTCGGTGGTGGGCGTGCCGCCGACGCTGATCGCCTCCATGTACGGCATGAACTTCAAGCACATGCCGGAACTCGACTGGACCTACGGCTACCCCTACGCGCTGGCCCTCATCGTCCTGAGCGCGCTGGCGCCGATAGTCTATTTCCGTATTCGTGGGTGGTTTTGAGACTTCGATACAGGCCCGCTTGCGCCGTATCCTGGTACCCAAAACAAACTCGCCGCTGAATGCACGAAACAATCCGGACTATTCGTTTGCGGTTCAAGCCAGCCAAAGATCATACAAATTGTTCAACTGCAAAGTTTGATGCTCATTTTAGCGATCAATTAACGCTCTCATGTCTTGTTTCGGCGCACGTGACAGCGAGCCGAAACATGTTCAAGCGATCCATATACAGCGAGGCCGACGCCAAGATCGAGGCGCTGGACCGATCGCTGGCGATCATCGAATTTTCGTTGGATGGCAGCATCTTACGTGCCAACGAAAATTTTTTGAAGGTGGTCAGATACTCTCAGGCCGAACTGGTCGGCAAGCATCATCGCATCTTCATCGAGGATGCTTACGCCCAATCGGCCGAATATGCGGAATTCTGGGCCAAGCTGACGAAGGGCCAGTTCGTGACCGGCGAATTCCTCCGGCTCGACAGGGACAAGAACCCGGTCTGGCTGGAAGCCACCTATAACCCGATCCTGGATGCGCAGGGCAAACCGGTAAAGGTGGTCAAATTCGCCTCCGACATCTCGGCGAAGAAGAAGCAGATCGGCCGGCTGATGTCGATGATCGACAACATGCCGGTCGCCGTGATGACCGCGGATCCGAAGGACAACTTCCGGATCGATTACCTGAACGCGACATCGCGCAGGACCCTCGGGCCGCTCGAACAGTATCTCCCGATCAAGGTCGACGAGATGATGAACAACTCATTCGACGTGTTCCACAAGAATCCGCACCACCAGCGCTCGATGCTGGCGGATGCGAGCCGCCTTCCGCACCGGACCAAGATCAAGGTCGGCCCTGAGACGCTCGACCTTCAGGTCACGGCGGTCAACGACGAGAAGGGGAACTATATCGGGCCGATGCTGACCTGGGCCGTGGTCTCCGCGCAGGTTCAGATGGCCTCCGAGGTGACGCGGGTGGTCGAGGCGGTCGGGTCGGCAATCCAGGAGATGCAGCAATCCGCCGAAGGGCTGACTCAATCGGCCGATGCCGCGCGCGAGCAGGCCGCCTCGGTCGCGGTGAATTCGGAGCAGATGAACAACGCGATCCAGGAAATCTCCGGCCAAGTCGGGCGCGTCTCCGAGCGGGCGCAGCAGATCGCCACGCAGGCCGAGACCACTGACGTGACGATGCGGCAACTCGCCGAGAACGCCCGGAAGGTCGATGCCGTCGTCGCGATGATCAAGTCGATCGCCGATCAGACGAATCTGCTGGCGCTGAACGCCACGATCGAGGCCGCCCGGGCGGGGGCCGCCGGCCGCGGCTTCGCTGTGGTGGCCAGCGAGGTCAAGGCGCTCGCCGAGCAGACCGCCAAGGCGACCGGTGAGATCACCCAGCAGGTCTCGGCCATTCAGAGCGCGACCGGCGAGGCGGTGGGCGCCATCGATATGATCACCGCGGCGGTCGGCGAGCTCTCCAAGCTGACGCTGGCCATGGCCAGCGCCGTGGAGGAGCAGGCGGTCTCGACCCAGGAGATGTCGGGCAGCATCGGCGGGGTCTCGCGGGCGGCGAGCGCGACGGGCCAATTCGCCGTCGCGGTCCGCGGCATCGCCGGGAGCCTGGCGGACCATTCCTCGGGCCTGTCGGAAAGCGTCAGCCGCTTCATGAACGCGGGCTGATCCGGCGTCCGGCCATGGCGCGGATCGCTCAGTCCCGGGCGAGCTGCGCCCGGCCGATCGCGAAGACCCGCCCATCTCCGAGGAGGTGGGCGGTGAAACCCTTCGGGAACAGCCCGTCGATCGCCTTGTCGCGCACGTTCAGGCCGCCCGCATAGGCGCCGAAGGCCGGCATCACGAGGCGGGTGCCGTCGGTGACGAAGCAGCGGCGGCGCACCGCGCGGCCCCGCATCGCGACCTTGCCGCAGGGATGGAGGTGGCCGGCGATCTCGCCGGGGGCATCGCCCGGGCTCGGCTCGTGGCGCAGGAGCAGACCGCCGAGCGTCAGCGCCTCGGCGTAGCGGCCGCCGACACCCTCGCTGACCGCGGCATCATGGTTCCCGGCGATCCACACCCAGTCCCGGCCCTCCTGCAGCGCCGCCACCAGCGCGCGGTCGCCCGGTTCCATCCGCTCCGGTCCCCTTGCGTCGTGGAAGGAATCGCCCAGCGCCACCACCCGGGCGGGATCGTGGCGCACCACCGCCTCGTGCAGGCAGGCCAGGGTCTCGCGGGTGTCGTAGGGCGGCAGGAACTGGCCGGAGCGGGCCGCGTAGGACGACCCCTTCTCCAGATGGAGATCGGACACGATCAGCGTCCGGTGCTCCGGCAGCCAGAGACCGCCGCAGAGGTCGAGCACCAGGGTCTCGCCCGCAAGGTGAAGGGTCGGGTGCTTGTGAGTCTTCTCGAGTCTCAGGCCGGCCGCCAAGATCGCATCCTCGGAATCGTCGGGGGAGGGCGGATCAGCGGTCAGGACAGGGCCTCTTGAAGAAGCTCCGCCTCGGCCTCGGCCAGGATCTCGTCGGCCCCCTCGCCGTAGACCCGCTCGCGCCCGATCTCGAGCATCACGGATACGGAGAGCGGCGAGACCCGGTCGAGAGACCTGTGGATGATTCGCCCCTGGATGCGCTCTAGCATCATGCCGAGGCGCCTCACGTCGAGGAGTCCGGTTGCCGCATCCTGCCGCGCGGCCCGCAGCAGGAGGTGGTCGGGCTGGTGCTTGCGCAGCACGTCGTAGATCAGGTCGGTCGAGATCGTGACTTGCCGGCCGGATTTTTTCTGGCCGGGGTGATGGCGCTCGATCAGCCCGGCGATCACCGCGCATTGGCGGAACGTGCGCTTCATCATGGCCGATTCATCGAGCCACGCCTCCAGGTCGTCGCCCAGCATGTCGACCGCGAAGAGATCGGCGATGAAGTCCGGGTCGAGGGCGGCGCGCTCGGCGACGTCGCGGATCGTCCAGATCGCGATGCCGTAATCGTTCGCCGCGAAGCCGAGCGGCCGCAGGCCGGCCCGCTCCAGCCTTCGGGTCAGCAGCATGCCGAGCGTCTGGTGGGCGAGGCGGCCCTCGAAGGGGAAAGCCGTCAGGTAGTGGCGCTTGCCCCGCGGAAACGTCTCGACCAGGAGGTCGCGCTCGCCCGGCAGGACCGAGCGGCGGCGCTGCTGGACGAGGTATTCACCGATCTGCTTCGGCAGCCGGTCCCATTCGAACGGATCGGCGATCAATGCCCGGACCCGGGCCGCCAGGAAGGTCGAGAGCGGAAATTTCGAGCCCGCATAGGACGGGATCGCCGGATCCGTACCGGGCGGCGCGCGGGTGACGAGGCATTCATCCTCGGCGAGCCCTTCGAAGCGCAGGGTCTCGCCGGCGAACAGGAAGGTGTCGCCCACCGTCAGAGTCTCGGCAAACTCGTCCTCGATCTCGCCGAGCACGCGCCCGGTCTTCGGCAGGACGGTGCCGGGCTTGCCCCGCAGGGTGCGGCCGAGGCGCACCCGCACGCGGGCCGCCTCCACGATCGTGCCGACATTCATCCGGTAGGCCTGGGCGGTGCGGGCATCACGCACCCGCCAGAGCCCGTCCGGTCCGCGCAGGATCTTGGCGAAGCGCTCGTAGGCGCGCAGCGCGTAGCCGCCGGTGGCGACGTAATCCACCACCTGCTCGAACGATTCCCAGGTCAGCCAGGCATAGGGCGCCGCCGAGACGATCTCGTCGTAGAGGTCTGCCGGATCAAAGGCGTCCGCGCAGGCCATGCCGAGCACGTGCTGGGCGAGCACGTCGAGGGCGCCCTGGCGGGCATCGGGCGTGTCCTGCGCCGCTTCCTCCACCGCGTCGAGGGCCGCTTGGCATTCCAGCATCTCGAACCGGTTGCCCGGGACGAGATAGGCCTTCGAGGGCTCGTCCATGCGGTGGTTGGCCCGGCCGATCCGCTGCATGATCCGGCTCGCCCCCTTCGGCGCGCCGACATTGACCACGAGATCGACATCGCCCCAGTCGATGCCGAGATCGAGGGTGGCGGTGCAGACGATCGCCCGCAATTGCCCCGCCGCCATGGCGGCCTCGACCCGACGGCGCTGCTGCGCGTCGAGCGAGCCGTGATGGATCGCGATCGGCAGGGCGTCCTCGTTGAGCCGCCACAGCTCCTGGAAGGTGTACTCGGCCTGGAGGCGGGTGTTCACGAAGACCAGCGTGGTGCGGTGCTCCTTGATGAGCTCGTAGATCGCCGGCATCGAGTGCCACGCGGTGTGACCGGAGATCGGCAGCGTCCGGCCGAGGTCGAGCATGCGCAGATCCGCCTTCGCGCCGCCGGCGACGGTGACGAAATCGGCCATGAGGGGCACCGCATTCCCTCCCCCCTCTGCGGGGGAGGGTGGGCCGGCCGTCAGGCCGGGTCGGGAGAGGGGAGCGACGGCTCCGGATTTGGCAAGACCTTCATGAAGGTCAGCGCCTCGTTCTGCACCGTCGCTCCCCTCTCCCGACCCCCTTCGGGGGCCACCCTCCCCCGCAGAGGGGGGAGGGGGAAGCCGGCCCTGCGGCACCAGATATTTCCGCAGCTCATCCGGCTCGCGCACCGTCGCCGAAAGCCCGATCGCCGCGAGTCCCGGGCTCAGCCGGTGCAGCCGCGCCAGCGCCAGCGACAGCAGATCGCCGCGCTTCGACGTCACGAGCGCGTGCAATTCGTCCAGCACCACGCAGCGCAAGCCGGAAAAGAATTCGGCCGCCTCGCGGTGGGCGATCAGCAGCGCCAGTTGCTCGGGCGTGGTCAGCAGGATGTCGGGCGGGCGGCTGATCTGGCGGGTGCGCTTGTGGGCCGGCGTGTCGCCCGTGCGGGTCTCGACGCGGATCGGCAGCGCCATCTCGGCGATCGGCGCATCGAGGTTGCGGGCGATGTCGACCGCCAGCGCCTTCAGCGGCGAGACGTAGAGCGTATGCAGCCCGGCCGCCTTCTGCGGCCCGCGCTGGCTAAGGGCGACGAGGCTCGGCAGGAACCCGGCGAGCGTCTTGCCGGCCCCGGTCGGCGCCACCAGCAGGGCCGAGCGGCCGGCTCCGGCGATCCGCAGCAGATCGAGCTGGTGCGGCCGGGGCGCCCAGCCGCGCGCGGAAAACCACGCCCGGAAGCGTTCCGGCAGGATCTCCGCCGGGTCGCTCAGGCGAGGGCCATCAGGAAGCGGTCGATCAGCTCGAGCGCCCGCTCGCTCATCGGGCTCGGGTAGCGGGCGAAGACGTGGCAGCCGCCGGGATAGATCGCGGTGTGGCCGCCATTGCCCGCCGCTGCCCAGCGCGCCGACATGTAGAGCGTGTCGTCCAGCAACGGATCCATGGTGCCGATCGTGAACAGGGCGGGCGGGAGACCCTTCAGCTCCGCGTAGATCGGCGACACGTCCGGCCTGCGGCGGTCGATCCCCTCGCGGACATAGCCGTTCGCGAAATTGGTCAGGTCGCGGGTGTTCACCACCAAGCGCTCCTCGCCCCAGTTGCGCACCGAGGGGGTGAGGCCCAGGTCGAAGAACCCGGCATTGAGGTTCGCGCCCCGGAACGCCCGCGGCAGGTTGTGCTTGTCCCGCAGGCGCAGCAGCACCATCACGGCGAGGTGGGCGCCGACCGATTCCCCGCCGATGGTCAGGGCATGGATGCCGAACTCGGCCCGGCCGGGCCCGGCCAGCCACAGGGCCGCCGCCTCGCAATCGAGCAGGGCGGCCGGATAGGGGTGCTCCGGGGCCAGCCGATACTCCACCGACAGGGCGACGAAGCCGCAGGCATCGGCGATCCGCTCCAGCCAGGGATCCTGCTCGTCCGCCGCGCCCCAGACCCAGCCGCCCCGGTGGATGTGCAGATAGGCGCCGCGCAGCTTCGTTCCGGGCTTCGGCTTGACCACGCGAAGCTTGAGCGGGCCGCCGGGACCGTCGATCGTCAGCCACTCGGCCCGGGCGCTGTGCGGCATCGCGGGTGCGGCCTTCGTCCCCGCGCGACGGCGCTCGCGGACCTCCTGGACCGACAGCGACCAGGGATCGGGCAGAGCCGCGTGCGCGGCCACGATCTCGGCGTTCAGCCGGGTGGTCTCGGGATCGATCGTCGCCGGGTCGAACAGGGCGTGGTCGATCATCGTGCGTTGAGTCCCGTCGGCACTTCGCATCCCTCAGGCAACGTTCGGCCCCGGGATACCCCCCTTTGGCCTGCGCGGCGAGCCGGGCGTGGCCCGGCAGCGCCTCCCGCTCCGCCCGACATCTTGGCGAGAACATCGCCGCTTGCCATCTCGGGGGCGCGGGAGAAACCAGCCAACGCTCGACCGCCCCACGGGTTTCGCTGGGGTGTGATGTGCCGGCCACGGTTCCGCCCGCTTCATCGCCGATCGAACGGCGTGCGGTTTCACGAGGACACGATGCTCGTCGATCATCAGCGGCACCGGCGGGACGACACACAGCATGCGGTGCCGCCGGGCGCCTACGGGCCGGATTCCTACCGCCCAAGGGACTCGGCACTCCGGCGCTTCCTCGGCGGCTCGCCGGCCGGCGTGTTCCTGCGCCTCCTGTTCCTGTCGATCCTGGTCGGCGCCTTCATGTCGATGCTCGGCCTGACGCCGGGGCGCCTGTTCTGGCACCTCTACGATTCGGCGCGGGCGCTGCTGGAGGTCGGCCTCGCCTCGCTGCACGATTTCGGCGGCTGGATCGTGGCCGGGGCGATCGTGGTCGTGCCGCTCTGGTTCATCGCCCGCCTCTTCGCCGTCTCGCGCTGACCGGCGGCCCGCAAGGATCGACGATACGGGTTCACGAATCGTTCGCGGCGGCTAAGGTCGCGGCATGACGCCCGTGACCACACGCCTGGACCGCCCGACGCATCGCCGCGTGTTGGCCCTCGCCCTGCCGATGACGCTCGCCAACGTCACGACGCCGATGCTCGGCTTCGTGGGCGCGGCGGTGATCGGCCGGCTGGGCGACGCGGCCCTGCTCGGCGCCGTCGCGCTCGGGGCGGTGATCTTCGACGCGATCTTCTGGTCCTTCGGCACCCTGCGCATGGCGACCGCCGGTCTCACCGCGCAGGCGGTCGGCGCCCGCGACGACCGGGAGGTCGACCGGATCCTGGCGCGGACCCTGGCGGCGGGCGCCCTGATCGGTGTCCTCCTCGTCGCCCTGCAGGAGCCGGTCGGCCAGATCGCCTTCGGGATCAGCGGGGCGAGCGACGCCGTGCGCGCCGGGCTCACGACCTATTTCCACATCCGCATCCTGTCCTCGCCCTTCGTGCTGGCGAATTACGGGGTGCTCGGCTCCGTCCTGGGCCGCGGCCGGACCGATCTCGGCCTGCTGCTCCAGGTGGCGATCAACCTGATCCATATCGGGCTCACCCTCGCCCTGGTCCTGGGATTCGGCTTGGCGTTGGCCGGGGCGGCGCTGGCGACCGTCTGCGCGGAGGCTTTGGGGCTCGGCCTCGGGCTGCTCGTCCTGGCGCGGCTGGGCTCAAGGCCCTTCCGGGTGAGCCTGCGCGACCTGCGTGACGCGGACGCCCTGCGCCGGACGCTGAGCGTCAATGTCGACGTGATCCTGCGGACGCTGGCGCTGATCACCGCGATCGTCCTGTTCTCGGCGCTCGGCGCCCGGCAGGGTGACGTGGTGCTGGCGGCCAATTCGGTGCTGTGGAATCTCTTCCTGATCGGCGGCTTCTTCCTCGACGGCTTCGCCACGGCGGCCGAGACCCTGTGCGGGCGCGCGGTGGGCGCCCGGGACGCGGACGCGTTCCGCACGGCCGCGTCCCTGAGCCTGCGCTGGTGCCTGGGCTTCGGGCTCGGGGTCAGCCTGCTGGCCTTCGCGGGCGGTCACGTGTTCATCGATTTCGTCACGACGAACGGGCCCGTACGCGAGGCTGCGCGGGCCTATCTTGTCCTGGCCGCGCTGGCGCCGCTCGCGGCCGCCGCGCCGTTCGCTTATGACGGGATCTATATCGGCGCGACCTGGACGCGGGCGATGCGCAACCTGATGCTCTGCGCGCTGGCGGTCTATGTCGCTGCGCTCGCGGGGGTGCAGGTTTTTGGTCTCGGCAATGCCGGTCTATGGCTCGCCTTCGTGGTGTTTCTGGGCGCAAGGGGCATCGGCCAAGCGATCGCGTATCCGGCGCTCGCCCGCGCGACCTTCACGGCCGCTGCTCCACCGTCGCTTCGGACGGCGGCCTGACGCGCCGGTCGCGGCTCAGGCCGACCTCCTCGCCCCCTCTCAGTGCGGGTCCTTCCAGGTGGTGGCGACGGGGGCAGCCGCCTGCGCCGTCGCGGGACGGGCCGCTGGGGCGGCCTCCCGTGGCACTGTGGCCTCGGCCCGGCGCGGGAGGGGTCGGCGGGCGGCCGCGTATCCGAAGCGGCGCCCATGCCGCACGCGGCGGTGCCGCCGTTCCGTCGAGTTGCCGACGAAGCCGCCGACCACGGCCCCCGCCACCGCGCCGATCGGGCCGCCGACCAGCGCCCCCGCGACGGCGCCGGAGCCGACCCCGAGCGTCGTCCGGCTCTGCGCCTGCGCTGATCCGGACGCGGCGAGCGCGCCGACCAGGGCGAGGGCGACCAGAACTTTGCGCATGTCGAAAACTCACAGTCCGAGACTTCAATTCGGTCTGCCTTTAATCGCCGGAACATGACCAAACCGCGGCTCCCACGCACGAAGATTACGGTCGGTATCAAACCGCGCCGGAACTCACCGAACCGCACCTTTCGGGTGTGGCATGCCTTGCCGCGTGCTTTAGGGTGCGCCGCAACGAGGAGGGGCCGCCCGGCGGCCGCACGAGGGAGAAGCCCATGGCCCTGACGACCGACCTGCGCCTGCGCCGGAGCGTGCTCTACATGCCCGGCTCGAATCAGCGGGCGCTCGACAAGGCGAAGACGCTCCCGGTCGACAGCATCATCCTCGATCTGGAGGATGCGGTCGGTCCCGAGGAGAAGGAGATCGCCCGCGCGCAGGTCTGCGCCGCGGTCAAGGGCGGCGAATACGGCAGCCGGGAACTGGTGATCCGCGTGAACGCCCCGCAGACGCCCTGGGGCGAGGCGGATCTCCACGCCGCCATCGAGGCCAAGCCCGACGCGATCCTGATGCCCAAGGTGTCGTCGCCTGCCGTGCTGGAAAGCATCGCCGACCGGCTCGAATCCCTCGACGCGCCGGAGGGCATCGCGATCTGGGCGATGATCGAGACACCGGCCTCGATCCTGAACATCCAGGACATCGCCCGGGCCAAGCGTGATCCGCGCAACCGCCTGACCTGTCTGGTGCTCGGCACCAACGACCTCGCCAAGGATACCTGGGCGAAGATCGTGCCGGGTCGCGTGCCGATGCTGCCGTGGATGATGATGGCGCTGGCCGCAGCCCGGGCCGAGGGCCTCGCGATTCTCGACGGGGTCTACAACGACATCGCCGACACGGAAGGGTGCCGCGAGGAGTGCCGGCAGGCCCGCGACCTGGGCTTCGACGGCAAGACCCTGATCCACCCGACGCAGTTGGAGCCCGCCAACACCTCGTTCGCGCCGACCGAGGAGGAGGTGCGCCGGGCCAAGCTGGTGATCGAGGCGTTCGAGCGGCCGGAATATGCCAAGCGCGGCGCGATCAAGCTGGAGGGCCGGCTCTACGAGCGCCAGCATCTCGGGGTGAACCGCCGGGCGGTCACCTGGGCGGAGGCCATCAAGGCCAAGGGGTTCTGAGGCGAGGGGCGATTGCAGAGGGCGGGCGCCTCTCCGGCCCCACGATGCCGCGGGCTGCACGATTTGAGGGTTCGGCCGGCAGGCCTGGCGGCACGAAAGGGCGCGTTTCCCCTCTCTCGCGCGGGCTTGTGGATTCACATATCGGGTTTGGAACCGCCGCGCGGTCGCCAAGTGAGGCGGCCCGGATGGCTCTTGCGCCCTCCCTTCCTCCTCTGCGGGGGAGGGAGGGGCGCAGAACCGCTCTCGCCTCTCCGAGGGCGAGGTGCGCATCCGTTAGCACGCGAAGGGAGAGGGCGAGTCGAGCGGGCTGGAAGCCAATTCCTCACGAACCGATCGCCGCAAACCGCGTCCGCTGCGTCCGCGCGTCCCGGGCCGTGACGGCGATGTGGCCCAGTTCCTCAAGCCCCGCCAATGCCCGCAACACGAGCGCGTGCTCCACCCCGAAGGTTCGCGCAAAGGCGCGGCTGTCACCCGGCAAGCCGACCTCCAACGATGCCAGAAGGCCCGCCTCCAGGGGCGGCAGTTCCGGATGGACGGCCGCGACCCGGTCGAGGGCCGCGACGAAGGCCGCCTCCTCGGGCGCCTCGCTCACGCCGCCGCGCGGGCCTGAAGGGTCACCAGCACCGATTTGGAGGTCGGCGTGTCGCTCCTGTCACCGAAGGTCGAGAGCGGCACGAGCACGTTCAGCTCCGGGTAGTAGCCCGCGAGGGCGCCACGGGGCATGTCGAAAGGCACGAGGCGGAAATCCTCGGCCCGGCGAGAGATGCCGTCCGCGTGCGTGCCGACGATGTCCACGCGCTCGCCGATCCGGTCGCGGATCTCTGCGAGATCGTCCGGATGGGCGAAGATCACGCGGCGCTCGCCGTAGACACCGCGATAGCGGTCGTCCAACCCGTAGATCGTCGTGTTGTACTGGTCGTGGCTGCGGAAGGTCTGCAGCACGAACGTGTCGTTCGTCTTCCGGGCGGCCTGATGCTCGGTCTCGTCCGGCAGGGCATCGGCGGAAAAGTTGGCGCGGCCCGTATCGGTCTCGAACACCCGCTCGGCGGCGAGGTTGCGGAGATAGAAGCCGCGCGGCTTGCGGACCCTGGTATTGTAGTCTTCAAACCCGGGGATCGTTGCGGCGATCGCGTCGCGGATCCGATCGTAATCGGCCGCGAACCCCGCCCAGTCGATCTTCGAGGAGCCGACCGTCGCTTCCGCCATCCCCGCGATGATCGCGATCTCCGAACGCAATTCCGGGGAGGCCGGCTTGTTGATGCCGCCGGAGCCGTGGACCATGCTCATCGAATCCTCGACAGTCACGATCTGGACCTTGCCCTCGGCGTTCCGGTCGATCTCCGTACGGCCGAGGCAGGGCAGCAGGTAGCTGACCGTGCCGGGCACGAGATGGGCGTGGTTGAGCTTGGTGGCGATGTAAACGGTGAGCCGGCACGAGGCCAGCGCACGCGCCACCACCGGGGTGTCGGGCGTCGCCCGCAGGAAGTTGCCGCCGAGCCCGATGAAGGCCTTGGCGGTGCCGTCGCGCAGGGCGCGGATCGCCGCCAGCACGTTGTGGCCGTGCCCGCGCGGCGCCGTGATGCCGAAATGCCGATCCAGCGCGTCGAGGAAGTCCGCGCCGGGGTGCTCGTTGATGCCGACCGTGCGGTCGCCCTGCACATTGGAATGGCCGCGCACCGGGCACAGGCCCGCACCGGGCCGGCCGATATGGCCGCGCAGGAACATGACGTTGGCGATCTCGCGGATCGTCGCCACCGAGTGCCGGTGCTGGGTCACGCCCATGGCCCAGGCGACGATCACCCGCTGCGCCCCGAGATAGACGTCCGCCAGCTCGGTGATCTGGTCCATCGTGAGGCCCGACTGGTCGAGGATCGCCTCCCAGGAGGTCGCCTCGACGGCGGCGCGATAGGCGTCGAGCCCGGCCGTGTGATGTTCGAGGAAGGCGCGGTCGAGGAGCGAGGGCTGGCCGGCCGCGAGCGCCTCGGCGTCGCGGGCGAACACGATCTTGGCGATACCCCGGAAGGCCGCCATGTCGCCGCCCGCACGGGGCTGCAGGTAGTGGCTGGCGATCGGGCGGCTCGCGCCGCGCAGCATCTCGACGGTGTTCTGCGGGTCGGCGAAGCGCTCGAGCCCGCGCTCGCGCACCGGGTTCAGCACCACGACCTCGGCCCCGCGCTCGGCCGCCCGGCGCAGGTCGCCGAGCATGCGCGGGTGGTTGGTGCCGGGATTCTGGCCGACGCAGAAGATTGCGTCCGCCTTCTCGAAATCCTCCAGCAGCACCGTGCCCTTGCCGACGCCGATCGCATCGATGAGGGCGACGCCGCTCGCCTCGTGGCACATGTTCGAGCAATCGGGGAAGTTGTTGGTCCCGTAGGCCCGGGCGAACAACTGGTAGATGTAGGCGGCCTCGTTCGAGGCGCGGCCCGAGGTATAGAATTCGGCCTGATCCGGATGGTCGAGCGCGCGGAGTTCCGCGCCGATCTCCGCGAAGGCTTCCTCCCAGCTCACCGGAAGGTAGCGGTCGCTCTCCGCGTCGTAGCGCATCGGATGCGTCAGGCGGCCCTCGCCCTCCAGGGCGTAGTCGCTCCAGGTCCGCAACTCGGTCAGGGTATGCTTCGCGAAGAACGATGGCGGCGTGCGCTTGTCGGTCGCCTCCCAGGAGACGGCCTTCACGCCGTTCTCGCAGAACTCGAAGGACGAGCCATGCTCCGGATCGCCCCAGGCGCAGCCCGGGCAGTCGAACCCGTCGGGCTGGTTCGCCTTCAGCAGGGCGCGGGCACCGGTGAGCGGCGCGCGGCTCCCGAGCAAATGCCGGCCGCAGCTCTTCAGAGCACCCCAGCCGCCGGCCGCGGACGAACGCTTGGAAGCCCCTTCGGACTGAGCCATGGATCGCTCCTGAACTGATAGACGCGAGCAATCTCGCGAGTGCGAGATAAGCGTCTCCGAACAGGCCTCACAATGGCGTATCCGTGCAGGCCCCTCATGCACGGGACACAGGCTAAGCTGGCACTCGGCAAAGTTTTTCCAAAGAACAGCCAAATGGATTTATGTTGCGCGGGCGAGGTCTTCCGCATCGCGGCCGATCATTGCGTCCAGTCGCGTCACGCCGGCCCGATCCATCCGCTCCAGCAGGCCCGCCTTGATGCGTGGAACGAGTCCGGGTCCGTCATACACGAGGGCCGAGTAGAGCTGGACGAGGCTCGCCCCGGCCAGGATCTTGGTCCAGGCGGCCTCGGCCGAGTCGACGCCGCCGACGCCGATCAGCGGAAGGTCCCCCCCGAGGCGCAGCCGCGCCTGCGCCAGCATCCGGGTCGCGGGTCCGAACAGCGGCCGGCCGGAGAGGCCGCCGGTCTCGCGGGCGAGGCCCTGCTCGACGAGGCTCGCCGGCCGCGCCACCGTGGTGTTCGAGACGACGAGCGCCTGCACGCCCCGCCGCCGGGCCGTGGCGCAGACGGCGTCGAGGGCATCGAGCGCCATGTCGGGGGCGATCTTCAGCAGGATCGCCGCCCCGGCGCCGGCCGCATCTCGCGCCTCGACCGTGCGGGCGAGCAGCTCGTCCAGGAAGGCTTCGCCCTGGAGGTCGCGCAGGCCAGGCGTGTTCGGCGAGGAGACGTTGACGGTCACGAAATCCACGAGCGGCGCCAGGGTGGATGTGCAGATTGCGTAATCGGCGAGCCGATCGGCCGAATCCTTGTTGGCCCCGATATTGACGCCGACGATGCCGGGCCGGCCCGCCCGGGCCCGCAACCGGGCCGCCACCACCGTCAGCCCCTCGCTGTTCAGGCCGTAGCGGTTGATCACCGCCCGGTCGGCGGCGAGGCGGAACACCCGCGGCTGCGGATTGCCGGGCTGAGGCTGCGGCACGACGCCGCCGACCTCCACGAAGCCGAAGCCGAGGCCGAGCAGCGCGTCCGGCACGCGCGCACCCTTGTCGAAGCCGGCCGCCAGACCGACCGGGTTTGGGAAAAGGCGCCCCAGGAGATCGACCACCAGACGCGGATCGTCGTCGGCCGGCCGCGCAGCCGGCATGAGCGCGAGGGCGCGCAGGGTCAGGTCGTGCGCGCGCTCCGCGTCGAGGCGGTGGAGCAGCGGCCGCACCAGCGGGAAGGCGGCGCCGATCATGCCGGCAGGAGCCCGGCCGGGAAGACGTGGTGGCCATCCGCGCCGAGCGGCAGGGCGCCCACGGAGGTCACGGCGTCGAGGGACAGCGGGCCGTAGAGATGTGGGAACAGATCGCCGCCCCGGGAGGGCTCGTAGCGCAGGGCGTCGCCGAGGGCGTCCGCATCGACGGCGATCAGGAGCAGGTCGTCCTGCCCGGCGAAATGGCGGGCCGCCGTCTCGGCCGCCTGCGCCGCGGTGGAGAAGTGGATGAAGCCGTCCTGTCGGTCGATCGGCGCCCCCGTGAACCGCCCCGCCGCCTCGGCCTCGCGCCACAGGGCGCGCGGACAGATCTTGTAGATGAGCGCCATCGAAACTCCCCGAACCGCCGCGTGGATAGAGATGCCGCCGGCCTGCGGCAACACCGGCACGCCGCGCAATTGGAGGAGCGATTGCAATCTGCGGTCGGTAGTTCTACTTTCCTACGCTTAGGTGGCGCGTCACAGAGCAGCATCCGGGCTGGGCGTTCAACGCCCGACCGTACAAGGTCTGATGTTTCCGTGCGTAACCGCCGGGTGTCGACCCTGCCCGGCGGGATCACGTGTCCGTGCACCCGAGACTGCCAGCCCTCGGCTGGTGGGCCGGGTGCCGGCCCGGTCAGGGTCAAGTCTTCGAGCCCGCCATGCTGTCGCACGAGCAGATCTGGAACGCCATCGACCGGCTCGCCGAACGCCACGGCTACTCGGCCTCGGGGCTCGCGCGCCGCGCCGGGCTCGACGCGACGAGCTTCAACCGATCCAAGCGCGTGGGCGCCGACGGGCGCAAGCGCTGGCCCTCGACGGAATCGGTCTCGAAGGTGCTGGCCGCCACGGGCTCCACCCTCGACGAATTTTTGCGGCTGATCGAGGCCCGGGAGATCCCGGCCCGCACCATGGTCCCGCTGATCGGCCTGACCCAGGCCGGAGCCGGCCGCCTGTTCACCGACGAGGGCATGCCCACCGGCGGCGCCGGCTGGGAGGAGATCGAGTTTCCGGATCTCGGCGAGGAGCGGGCCTTCGCGCTGGAGATCCAGGGCGATTCGATGATGCCCCTGTTCCGCGACGGCGATGTCCTGATCGTCTCGCCCACCGCCAGCGTGCGCAAGGGCGACCGGGTCGTGGTCCGCCTGCACGGGGGCGAGGTTCTCGCCAAGGAACTGAAGCGGCGCACGGCCCGCACCGTGGAGCTCGCCTCGCTGAACCCGGAGCACGAGGATCGGGTCCTCAATCTCGGCGAGGTCGCCTGGATGGCCCGGGTGATGTGGGTGCGGCAGTAGACATTCCGGCTTCATCGGGGACCGCGATCGCAACCTGCGGCTTGGCCGCGGCGGCGTTCGCCGCTATCGCTGACCCGTCGCGGTCCTTCCGCATCCGCTGAGCGCAGACGCAGCATGGCGCAGCCCGGGACGGATACTGACGCGGAGGGGCTGACTCAAGAGGCCCGCGCACTCCTCGACGCCCTGCCTACGCCAAGCCTCCTGCTCGACGCGGAGGGCCGGATCCGCCACGCCAATCCCGCCCTCGAACGCCTGACCGGACACCCGGCGGAGGCGCTGATCCAGACGGGTTTCGACCTCATCCGGCAGCCTCATACGGAAACACCCGATCCCGCCCGCGCGGGCCCGCAGGAATTTCCGGCGGCGCAGGCGGACGGGACGAGCTTCTGGGCCTGCCTGACCACGGCGCCGCTGCCCGGCACGCCCTTCCGCGTTGGACAGCTCCTCGACGTCACGAAGCGCCGCGAGACGGAGGGCGCGCTCGCCCTGTCCCGCCAGCGCGAGGCGCTGGGGCTGCTCACCAACAGCGTCGCCCACGAGTTCAACAACTTCCTCCAGATCCTGATCGGCTACATCGACGGCCTGAAGCGCCGGCTCGGCGACCGGCAGGAGCCGTTCATCCAGCGGGCGATCTCCCGCTCGGCCGACGCCACCGAGCGGGCCGCCATCCTGACGCGCCAGCTCCTGGCCTATTCCCGCCGCATCGCCCCGGAGGTGCGGGCGGTCGATCTCAACGCCATCGTGGCGGATCTGGCCGAGCGCATCGCGCCCGACCTGCCGTCCGGGATCCGGCTGATCGTGACGCCCGCCGAGGGCCTGAAGCGGGCGATCAGCAACCCGACGCAGATCGAGTTCGCCGTGCGCCACCTCGTCGCGAATGCCTGCGAGGCGATGCCGTCCGGCGGCACGCTGTCGCTCTCGACTTTCCGGGTCGATCCGGGCGACCGGGCGATGCAGCAGCCGGGGGAGGGCAGCGTCGGCATCCTCGTGGCCGATACCGGCCATGGCATGTCGCCCGAGATGCTGGCCCGGGCGCTGGCGCCGTTTCAGACCAGCCGCGAGGCCGGGCGCGGGGCGGGACTCGCCATCGTCCACGGCCTGATGAAGCGGCAGAACGGGACCATCACCCTCGACAGCCGGACCGGGGAGGGAACCGAGGTGCGGCTGTCGTTCCCGGCGGCCCCGGACCGGGTGCTGCATTAAGCCTGCGCGCAAGCGTGGCGGCCAGGACTAAAACCCGCGCTGGACCGTTCCCATATTGTTGCCGGCGCTCCGCGCCGTTCGGTTCTCGTCCCTAGGGGCCTGTTTATGGTGACTCAGATTTCGCGCCGCCGGCGTGTGGCCGCCCTCCTGGCGCTCGCCACCGCGCTGACCGTCGCGGCGCCCGTCGTGGAGGCCCGTCCGGGCGGCGGCGGCTCCATGGGCTCGCGCGGCTCGCGCACCTACACCGCCCCCTCGGCCACGCCGACCGCACCGGGCGGCGGCATGACGATGCAGCGCTCGCAGACCGCGCCGTCCCCCGGCATGGGCAGCCCCGGCATGCAGGCGCCCGCCCAGGGTCGCCGGTTCGGCGGCGGCTTCTTCGCGGGCCTGCTCGGCGCCGGCCTGATCGGCGCGCTGCTCGGCGGCGGTTTCTTCGGCGGCCTCGCCTCGATGATCGGCCTGCTGTTCCAGGTCGGGCTGGTCGTGTTCGTGGTGATGCTGGCCCTGCGCTTCTTCCGCCGCCGGAACGAGCCGGCCGGTGCGGGCGCGCCCTACGCGCGCTCGTCCCTCGACGGCCAGCAGGGCCCGGCCGGTCCGATGGGCGGCCCGGGTGCCGGCATGTTCGGCGGCCAGCGCCCGCCGCAGACCCGCCCGGTACAGATCGGCCCGAACGACTATCAGGCGTTCGAGCGCCTGCTCGGCGACATCCAGGAGGCCTATTCCCGCGAGGATCGCGTGACCCTGGGCAACCTCTCGACGCCCGAAATGGTCAGCTACTTCGACGAGGAGTTGCGCAACAACGCGTCCCGCGGCGTGGTGAACAGGATCTCGGACGTGAAGCTGCTGCAGGGCGACCTCGCCGAGGCCTGGGCCGAGGACCGCACCGAATACGCCACGGTGGCGATGCGCTACGCCCTCAAGGACGTGATGGTGGAGCGCGCCAGCGGCCGGATCGTGCAGACCGACGCGTCGGAGGCCACCGAGCTGTGGACCTTCCAGCGCCAGCCCGGCCGCGGCTGGGTCCTGTCGGCGATCCAGCAGACCCGCTGACCGCAACGCGCCCCGGCTATGGAGCCGGGGTGCTTCCTCCTCCAGACCCGGTTTTCCAACCCACCCCCTCATCCTGAGGTGCCGGAGCACAGCTGAGGCCTCGAAGGAGGGTTCCAGAAGGCGCTGCGATCCCTGGAGGCCTCCTTCAAGGCGGCTCCGCCGCACCTCAGGATGAGGTAGACGGTTGGAAAGCCAATCGAGAATCGGTTCTTACACCGGCATCGTCACCGCGATGCCGGTTTTTTGTTCATGTCCCACAGATTGGCCAGCTCCACGAATCCCGCCACCGGGATCTCTTCGGCCCGCGCCGTTTCGGCGAGACCCGCGGCTTCCAGCAGGCGGACAGGCTCCGGCGTCAGCGCCTTGAGGCTCTGGCGCAGCATCTTGCGGCGCTGGCCGAAAGCCGCGCGGGTCACCGTCCCCAGGGCGCCGGCCCGGCAGGGCAGGGGCGCGGCCCGCGGCACCAGCCGGACCACGCTCGATGTGACCTTGGGCGGCGGCACGAAGGCCGAGGGGCTGACGTCGAACAGGATCTCGGCCTCGGTGCGCCAGCCGCACAGCACGCCGAGCCGGCCGTAATCGGCCCGCTCATCGGGACCGGCGACGATGCGCTCGGCCACCTCGCGCTGGAACATCAGAACGGCCTGATCCCACCAGGGCGGCCACGCCTCGCCGTCGAGCCAGCCGGTGAGCAGCGCCGTGCCGACATTGTAAGGCAGGTTGGCGACGATCCGGGCCGGGCCGGAGCCGATCAGCGGCCGCGGATCGAAGGCCAGCGCATCGGCGTCCACAACCTCCAGGCGCCCGGGATAATGGGCGGCGATCTCGGCGAGGGCCGGCAGGGCGCGGGGATCGCGCTCAATCGCCACGACACGGGCGGCACCCTCGGCCAGCAGCGCCCGGGTCAGGCCGCCGGGTCCCGGTCCGACCTCCACCACCGTCACGCCGTCGAGCGGCCCGGCGGCGCGGGCGATCCGGCCGGTGAGGTTGAGATCGTACAAAAAGTTCTGGCCGAGCGCCTTGCGGGGCTCCAGACCGTGCCGGGCGACGACCTCGCGGAGCGGGGGCAGACCGTCCCCGGCGCTCACAGCTCGTCCTCGGGGTCGAAGTGCCGGGCGCCCGCGGGCCGGGGCCGTCCGGCATAGACGCTGAACGGAATAACCTCGCCCCCGCCCTGTGCCTCCGCACGGTCGGCCACGTTGGCGGCGAGCCGGGCCGCGAGGCGCAGGGCCGCCCCAAGGCTGTCGGGCCTCGCAACGCCCTGTCCGGCGATGTCGAAGGCGGTCCCGTGATCGGGCGAGGTGCGCACGAACGGCAGCCCCAGGGTGACGTTGACGCCGTCGTCGAACGCGATGGTCTTGATCGGGATCAGGGCCTGATCGTGGGTCGGCGCCAGGGCGACGTCGTAGGTCGCGCGGGCGCGGGCGTGGAACAGGGTGTCGGCCGGGAGCGGTCCGCGGATGTCGATACCGGCGGCGCGCAGGCGTGCCACCGCGGGGGCGAGCACGTCGCGATCCTCGTGGCCGATCGTGCCCGCCTCGCCCGCATGGGGGTTCAGACCCGCGAGCACGAGGCGGGGCTCGGGCAGGCCGAATTTTTCCCTCAGGTCCCGGGCGACGATGGTGGCGGTCTCTTCGACCAGCTCCTGCGTCAGAAGCTGCGGCACATCCTTGAGGGGCACGTGGATCGTCACCGGGACGACCGACAGCCCCTCGCTCCAGATCATCATCACCGGCCGCGGCGGCGTGCGGCCGGGGGGCACCGCCAGGGCGGCCAGGAACTCGGTGTGGCCGGGATGGGCGAAGCCGGTCCGGGTCAGCACGAACTTGGCGATCGGGTTGGTGACCACCGCGCTGGCGCGGCCGGCCTTCACGAACCCGACCGCGGCCGTGATCGACTCGATCGTCGCGCCGGCATTCGCGGTGTCCGGTACGCCGGGTTCGGCGGAGACGCGGGCGCCGCTCGGCAGCGGCACCACCGGCAGCGCGCGGGGAAACACCTCTGCGGCGGTCTCGGGATCGACCTCGGCCACCGGAACGAGGCGGTCCAGCCGGTGCGCGAGGCGCTCGATGAAGGCCGGATCGCCCACCAGGAAGAAGGGCGGCAGCGGATCCCCGCCGCCGCGCCCGAGCCAGGCGCTGAGCGCCAATTCCGGACCAATCCCGGCAGGGTCTCCGAGGGTGAGGGCAAGCGGCGGCATGAAGCGTCTATAGCGCCGGCCGGGCGCGGGCGCATCCGCGCCGCTGCCCTGCGCTCACCGCACCGACGCGATGCCGTCCGCCGTGGTGGCCGTGCCGACGTTCTGACGCAGGTCCGCTTCGCCCAGCGTCTTCAGCTCGACCCGGAGCAGCACCGTCTGGTTGCGCTCGCGCACGCCCGTCGCGGTGGCGATCGGCGAATTGATGTAGTTCAGCGAGACCGTGGTGCACTCGTCCTGATAGCCGCCGCCGAAGCTCGCCCCCGAGAGGTAGAACCGGCCCGGGTTCTGATAGATCGGCACCGTGCCCACCGGGTTCGCCAGGTAGCTGGTCAGCGCATCCTGATAGGTGTTGCGCACGTCGAGGAAGTGCGTGAGGTCGACCAGCAGCGAGCCCGTCACGAACCAGTTCGGCGTGATGTTGTAGGTCGCGGTGGCGGTGATGCCCTCGCGGTAGTGGCTGTAGCCCAGTAGCGGCTGCGCCTCGTAGTAGGAGTAGAAGGCCGAGAGCGTCAGCGGCAGGAAGGGGGCGAACCGGGCCGTCGCGCCCGTCTCCAGGCGGGCGACGTGGAAGTCGGACTGGTTGAACCGCGCCCGCGTGATGAAGGTGATGTTCTGGTTCGGCGAGACCTGGAACCGGCCGACGAAATCCGAGCGCCGCGTCTCCAGGCCGGAATCGAGGCCGACATCCGCGATGTCGCCGCGGCGGAACGAGTTCACGCCCGCGAGCTGGATCGACTCGCCGAACAGCACGTTCGCGTACCAGCCCGACGGCGTTACCACGGAGTACTGGCCGCCGAGATTGGTGCGCACGCCGCCCTCGACGCGGTCGTAGCCCGAGAACTTGTCCCACTCGAACAGCGACGTGTCGTCGAAGACGAGGCTCTGCGCATCCTCGTTGGGCAGGCGCCCGATCCGTGTCTCGGAGGGGCGCGCGATGATCTGGCCGATCGGCTCCAGGGTGTGGACGCCGAGCGCGCCGAAATTGGCGACGAACGGGTAGCGGTAGTCGAGGCCGATCGCCGGCATCACCCGACCGGCCAGGCCCTGATCGACATGGGCGATCTGCGGGACGAGGTCGTTCTGGTAGCCCGAGAAGCTCGTGCTGTGGAAGAACGCGTCGGTGCGCAGATACGCGAAGGGCGTGAACTTCTGGCCCATGTCGTCGATGAAGCTGCGCCGCCAGGACAGCTCCGCGGAGGCGCGGGTGTTGTTGCCGGCGAGCCCCTGGATCGCGCAGGTGCCACGCTGGAACACCGTGCAGGTCTGGTAGAGTGGGAAGCTGACGCCGTTGACGCTCGGCGAGAACAGGTAGCTCGCGGTGCGTGGCAGGCCCTGGAACTGCGTCGTATCGCGGTTCAGGCTGGTGATGTTGGCCTGGAAGCGCACCTCGCCGCCGATCTCGGCGGGGCCGTTGATGCGCTTGTCGTAATCGATCACCGGCGCGACGATCGGCTGCTGCTTCTGCCAGTCGAAGCTCGACAGGCCCTTGAAGTAATAGGCCCGCGCCTCGAACCACGAGCGGTCGCCCTGGCCGATCAGATAGGCGGTGGAGGTCGCCTCACGGAAATAATCCGTGGTGATGTTCTGGTTGCGGATCCGGTAATTGTCGAGGAACCACTTGTCGGTGACGCCGACGAGGTCCCAGCCGGTCCGCCAGCGCGGGTTGATGTAGAACCGGCCTTCGGATTCGACCGAGCCGCGGAAGTCGCGCTCGCCCGCGCCGAGCGGGCTCGGCAGGAAGGCCGAGGGCGTGGTCTGGGAGATGCCGGACAGGCGCAGGTTGTAGAAGCCGTTGTCGATCCGCTGACGGAACTCGCCCTGCGCCAGCAGGCCCTGGCGGCTCAGCACGGTCGGCGTCAGGGTCAGGTCGTAGTTCGGCGCGAGGTCCACGAAGTAGGGGAGCGACACGCCGGTGCCGAGCGCGGTCGTGCTGACGAAGCGCGGCGTCAGGAAGCCGGTCTTGCGCTTCACCGTGGGGTCGGGCGCCTCGAAATACGGCAGGTAGGCCACCGGGATCCCGGCGAGCTCAAGCGTCGAGTCGTCGAAATAGACCGTGTGGGTCTGGCTATCGTGGATGATCTTCTTCGCCTTGATCTGCCAGAGCGGCGGCGTCTCGGGGTGGTCCTTGCAGGGCTCGCAGGCGGTGTAGCTGCCGGACTCGAAGCTCGTCTGCTCGCCGTTCAGGCGCTCGGCCCGGGGCGCCGAGAAGCGGGTGCGCACGGTCTCGAACTTGCGCTGCACGGTCTGCTGGCCGCGGAAGGCGTCGACGAAACCGGTCTTGAAGTCGTCGGTGAGCTCCATGCGCTCGCCGGTCACGACACCGCCATCGGCCTCGGTCAGGCGGACATTGCCCTCGGCGAAGACGCGGCCGGTGTTCCGGTCGTAGCGCACGCGGTCGGCCTGCAGCGTCCGGGGGCCGTAATGCAGCTCGGCATTGCCGCGCGCGGTCACGGTGCTGTGGTCGTTGTCGTAGATCAGCTCGTCGGCCTCGACGAGCAGCTTGTCGCCCGGCTTGCCGGCCCGGAGTTCGGGCAGGCCCTGGGCATGCGCCGCCAGCCCACCCGCCAGCGGCGCGGCAAGCGCCAGCACGGCCAGGAGGCCCGCCTTCCGCAGGATGTCGGCGACCTTACGCAACGCGTGTCCCAACCCCTGTGACGTTGACCGTCACCAACTCCACCACCCGTCTCCCTGCCCGCGAGGGTTCGCAGGCGTCAGCCGTCTTCCTGGTACAGAAGCGTGAGCGTACCGAGAAGACTGCCTACCACGGCGGGGAACCAGGCCGCCACCGGTGCGGCCACGAGTCCGGACGCTCCGAGCCCCTCCATGACCTGGCGGATCACGTAGAGGGCGAAGCCGGCCGCGACCCCACCGAGGACGAGTTTGCCGACGCCACCAAAGCGGAAGAACCGTAAGGAAACGGTTGCGGCGACGATCACCATCGCAACGAAGAGGAGCGGTCTCGCCCACAGGATATCGTACTGGAGGCGGTATCGGGTGGCGTCCAACCCGGCCCGCTCGGTCCGCGCGATCGTTGTGGGAAGTTGCCAGAAAGGCACAGATTCCGGGGGCGTGAAGCGCTGCCGGACCTGCCCGGGGTCGAGGTTCGAGGCGATCAGGTAGGTGTCGAACGACTCAGGCGGTGCGTCCGGTGTGAGAACGCGCACATCGGAGAGTTCCCAGTAGCCGTCGTGGAGCGTGGCGCGGGCGGCGACCAGCTGGTCCACGAACTTGCCCGCGTCGTCGAAGGCGAAGACCGAGACGCCCGAGAGGGTCGTGGTCCCCTCGATCGCGGTCTCGGCGCGCAGGATCGCCTCGCCGTCGATGCCCTTCTGGCGGATCCAGAGGTCCTTGCCGGAGCTGGCCTTGGTGGCCTTGGCGAAGATCTTGGCCTCGATCTCGGTCGAGCGCTGCTTCAGCAGCGCCGAGACCGGGTTGTAGACCCCGACCGCCAGGGCGCCCAGCGCCAGGGCCACGAAGATCCCGGGCTGCAGGAACTGCCAGGCCGAGATGCCGGCCGCGCGGGCCACCACCAGCTCCAGCTTGCGCGAGAGCTGGAGCAGGGTCGCCATCGAGCCGAACAGCACCGCGAAGGGCAGTACGCCCTCCGCCACCGCGGGGGTGCGATAGAGCGAGAGCTGCGCCATCAGCCCTGTGGAGGCCCCCTGGCTCTCGCCGGCGCGGCGCAGCAGCTCCACGAAGTCCAGGGTGTAGACCAGCGCGAAGACGGTGACGAAGACGCCCAGCACCGTGCGGGCGAAGCGGGCGGCGAAGTACCGCCCCAGGGTCGGTCCGATGAACATGGCCGCGTCAGGCCGCCGGGGCGAGGCGACGGCCGGGCAGGAGGCTCCGCAGCCCCCGCGCCACGGCGCCGTTGAAGGCCCGCACCTTCGGCCCCCAGAAGATCAGCAGGCAGGACAGTCCGATGGCCAGAAGCGGCACGCCGTAGACCGCCGCCACCGCGGCCTGGCTGCGCGCGGCCGCGCTCACCGCCGCGAAGCCCGCGATGCGCAGGGCCACCACGGCGAGGATCGCCCCCGCGACGGCGAGCCCGCGCCCCTGGCGGGTGGTGCGGGGGTCGCCCAAAGCCGCGAAGGCGATGAAGGCGAGCGCCAGCGGGTACAGGCAGGCGGAGAGCCGGTCGTGCAATTCGGCCCGGAAGCGGCCCTTCTGCAACTTGTAGTAGCCCTCGCTCGTATCGGGGAACAGGAGCTGCGTCGTCGAGCGCTCGCGCGGCTTGTAGATCGTGTCGGAATCCGGTGGCGCGAAGGCTGCGAGGTCGATCGTGTAGCGCTCGAAGGTCAGGATCGAGGAATCCCGGGAGTCCTTCTGCTGCTGGTGGACGCTGCCGTTCTCCAGGATCAGGTAGCTCTGCCCGTCGATATCGACGGCGTTGCCCCGGTCGGCGAGGTAGACCTTGGTCTTGCCGGCCTCCCGCCGGTCCTGGATGAACAGGCCCTTGAGGGTGCCGCCCGGTCCGCGCTCGCGGAAATGGAAGGTGATGCCGTTGTCGAGCTGAGTGAACTGCCCCTCCTTGACGACATTGGCGATGAAGTCGCCGCGCACCCGGGTGATGACGTCGCGCAGCTCCTGGAAGCTCGCCGGCATCACCACCACCACGAGGAACCCCACCAGAAAGCTGACGATCACCGCGAGCCTGCGGAACGGGCGCAGCAAGGCCCGCGGCGGCATGCCGGCCGCCGACATCACGATCAGCTCGGAATCGCCGTTGAGCTTGTTGAGGGCGTAGATCGTCCCGATGAACAGGGCCACCGGGGCGATCACCACGATCAGGGTCGGCAGCGACAATCCCGTGACGAACAGGAAGACGAGCAGCGTCTGCCCCTTCGCGGTCACGAGGTCGAGTTCGCGCAGGGCCTGCGTCAGCCAGATGGTGCCGGTCAGCCCGATCAGACACGCCAGGGTGGCGCCGAGGGCGATCCGGAAGATGTAGCGCTCGATCTGCCTCATCGGCCCGGCAGTCCCGCCCGTCCCGTCATGCCCCCGGCGGGGCAGGGACCCGACAAAAGGGGCGATTCCAGGGCTGTCGCGCCGCGTTGCGTTCTCCGCCTCAGCGGCTACACAGGGCGGATGGCCTGCGCGGCGCGCGGCCTTCGATGTGCGGCTCCGGACAAGCGGGCAGGGCAACGGGTATGGCGGACGGTATCGAGATCGGTTTCGGTCCCCTGGAGACGAGCGGGCAGGGCCCCGGTGGATCCGGCGATCTCGTGGTCTTCACGGGCGACGATCTCGCCCTCGGATCGGCGGCCCGGGACATCCTCGGCGCCTCCGGGGCGGAGCTGGTGGCCCGGGCGGCCGCGTCGGAAAAATTCAAGGGCCGGTCGCTCAGCGCCCTGAGCCTCCCGGCGCCCGCCGGCGTCGCGGCGGACCGCCTCGTCGTGGTGGGCCTCGGCTCCGACAAGGACCGCGCCAAGATCGACTGGCCGGCGCTCGGCGGCTTCACGGCCAGCAAGGTCTCGGGCCGCACGGCCCGGGTGGTGCTCGATTGGCCGGGAGCGGTCGTGTCCGCCCGGGAGGCCGGCGAGTTCGCCCTGGGCGCGCGTCTGCGCAGCTACAGCTTCGACCGCTACAAGACCAAGAAGAAGCCCGACGCCGAGGACAAGGCCGGCACGGCGCTGACCCTGCTGCTCCCCGACCATGCCGCGGCCTCCCGCGAGGGGGAGGCCGCCCGCACGCTCGCCGACAGCGTGATCCTGGCGCGCAACCTCGTGAACGAGCCGCCGAACGTGCTCTTCCCCGCGGAATTCGCCAAGCGCGCCTCGGAACTCAGCAAGCTCGGCGTCGAGATCGAGGTGCTGGAGCCGGCGCGGATGCGCGAGCTCGGCATGGGCGCGCTGCTCGCCGTGGCGCAGGGCTCGGTCCGTGAGCCGCGGGTCGTGATCATGCGCTGGAACGGCGGCCCCGCGGGCGAGGCGCCGGTGGCGCTGATCGGCAAGGGCGTGATCTTCGATTCGGGGGGCATCTCCATCAAGCCGGGCGGCGGCATGGAGGACATGAAGGGCGACATGGGCGGCGCGGCCGCCGTGGTCGGGGCGCTCCACGCCCTCGCCTCGCGCAAGGCGCGCTGCAACGTGGTCGGCGCCATCGGCATCGTCGAGAACATGCCGGATGGCGGCGCCTACCGCCCCTCCGACATCGTGACCTCGCTGTCGGGCCAGACGATCGAGGTGATCAACACCGACGCCGAGGGCCGCCTCGTGCTGGCCGACGTGATCACCCACGTGATCCGCAGCTTCAAGCCCAAGGCGATGGTGGACCTCGCCACGCTCACCGGCGCGATCATCGTGGCGCTCGGCCAGGACATCGCCGGGATGTTCTCGAACGACGACACGCTGGCCGGCCACATCCACGCGGCCGGCGAGGCCACGGGCGAGAAGGTCTGGCGGATGCCGCTGATCCCGGCCTACGACAAGGCGATCGACTCCAAGTTCGCCGACATGAAGAACACCGGCGGCCGCCATGGCGGCGCGGCGACGGCGGCCTCGTTCATCAAGCGCTACGTCGAGGAGGTGCCGTGGGCGCATCTCGATATCGCGGGCGTGGCGATGTCGTCGAATGCGAGCGAGATCAACCGCAGCTGGGGCGCCGGCTGGGGCGTGCGCCTCCTCGACCGGCTGATCCGGGACCATTACGAGGCAAAGTAGGGGCAGGCGCCCTGGGCATGTCGGCGCGCGGGGCTGGCCTGCGGTCGGGGCGTTTCCGGCTTGAAGGCGGGAGCAGCCGAGGCCGCTTCTTTCCCTACCCCTCGGCGGAGGAGGGCGGCCGCCGAAGGGGGTCGGGGAAGGGGAACCCGGCGTCCGGAGAGGGCGCAACTTTCATGAAGGCCACAGCCTCGTTCCGTACCGTCGCTCCCCTATCCCGCCTCCTGCTGATGCAGAGGGCACCCATTGGACCACCCTTCCCCGCCGAGGGGGCAGGGAGGGCGCGTAGCAGATCCGATCTGCCGATCCTTGACGGTAGAGCATCGCGGGCTGGGCCGGCATCGGGCCGGTGCGCCCGATGAAGCGCCCGCAGCACGCGCGTACACCCACTGCTTCTGCGCGGGAATGGCGCCGCCCGCCCCGCGGCGCCGCGATTCCGATTCTGGCCATGCTGCTCGCCTTGGGCCTCGTCGCGGCTACCGGCCTCAGCCAGCGCTCGGCCCTGCCGGAGGCCGTCGAGCCCTTCGTCTACGGCTATTTCGCCAGGCGCTACCCCCTCTTCGCCTTCGCCCTCGTCTACGGGGTTGCCCATCTCGCCCGCGTGGCCGCCGGGCCGGGGCCGGCCTCCGTGCCACGCCGCATCGCGTTCGGCCTCTCCGGCGCAGTCATCCTGCTCCTGGCCGGGCTCTATCCGACCTTCGGCGGCGTGATCCTGCGCGCGGGCTTCGCCACCGGCGGGATGGCGTTCCTGACCCACCAGCCGCTGTGGCTCGCCTATGCGCTCGGCGCCGGCGTGGCGGCCGCCCTGTTCGGCGGCATCCTCGGCTTGTTCGTCGTCCTGGCGCGTCGTCTGAAGCGGCCGCGGCTCAGGCGGTTCGGCGCGGGGGCGCTCGCCTTCCTGGCCCTCTGGTTCGGTGCGGCCGTGATCGGCCTGTCCGGTTCTCTCGGGCTCGGCCCCTGGCCGCACCGGGCGCTTTACGCCGACGAAGCCGGCCTCGCCGCCCTCCTGCTCCTCGTCGCGGCCCTGCCGCATGCCGTCCTGACGACATTCCGCCAGCTTCGTCCGATCCCCGCGGATGCGCCGCCTTGCGGCACGCGCACCGTTCCCGCACAGTCGGACCGTCCTGCATTGAGGGACCCGGCCGTCGAGAGTCGGGCCCGGGGGAGGTGACCCGATGGATCAGGCGAACGTGATCGACCACGGCGCGCGACCGGTTCCGTCCGAACGGCAGCCGGATCCGCTGAACAACCAAGCCGCGGCGCATCCATGGCTGGCCTCGTATCCGCCGGGCGTGCCCGCCGAGATCGATGTGGCGCGCCTCGGCACCCTGGTCGACCTGTTCGAGACCAGCGCGACCGCCTTTGCCGGCCGGCCGGCGATCCTGTGCTTCGGCTCGACCATGACCTACGCAACCCTGAGCCAGCAGGCGCGCGACCTCGCGGCCTGGCTCCAGGCGGAGGGGCTGGCCAAGGGCGACCGGGTCGCCGTCATGCTGCCGAACGTGCCGGCCTACGCGGTGGCGATCTTCGGCGTCCTGCTGGCGGGCGGGACGATCGTGAACACCAACCCGCTCTATACCCCCCGGGAACTCACGCACCAGCTCAACGATTCCGGGGCGCGGATCCTGATCGTCCTGGAGAATTTCGGCCCGACGGTCGCGGGAGCGCTGCCGGACATCGCCCTGGACCGCGTCGTCCTGGTCGGACCCGGCGACGGGCTCGGCCTGAAGGGGCGCGTGATCAATCTCGCCAGCCGGCACGTGCGCAAGGCGGTTCCGCCGTTCCGGCTGCCAGAGGGCCTCGCGGTGCCGTTCGCCGCCGCGCTGAACCGGGGCCGCGCGCTGCCGCGCGCCAGGGCCAAGGTCGATCCGGAAGATCTCGCCTTCCTGCAATATACGGGCGGCACCACCGGCATCGCGAAGGCCGCCATGCTGAGCCACCGCAACATCATGGCGAATGTCGAGCAGGCGCAGCTCTGGTTCGGCTCGAAGGATCCGAGCGTCGCGCGCTGCTGCGTCACGGCCCTGCCACTCTACCACATCTTCGCGCTCACCGCGTGCTTCTTCCAGTTCATGCGCAGCGGCGGTTCCTGCCTCCTGATCCCCAATCCGCGCGACTGCGACGGCATGGTCAAGACGCTCAGCCGAACGCCCTTCACCCACCTGATGGGCGTGAACACGCTGTTCAACGTGCTGATCAACCACCCGAAGATCGGGACGGTCGATTTCTCGAAGCTCGACTTCGTGGTCGGCGGCGGCACGGCGGTGCAGCGGGCGGTGGCCGAGCGCTGGAAGGCGCTCACCGGCAACACGATCATCGAAGGCTACGGCCTGTCGGAGACCTCGCCTGTCGTCTGCGTCAACCCGCGGGGGATACGGGAGTTTTCCGGTACGATCGGCTTCCCGCTGCCCTCGACCGAGGTCTCGATCCGCGACGCTTCCGGCGAGCCGGTCCCGGCCGGCGAGCCGGGGGAGATCTGCGTGCGCGGCCCCCAGGTGATGCGCGGCTACTGGAACCGGCCGGACGAGACCGCCCGCGCCATGACGGCGGACGGCTTCTTCCGCACCGGCGACATCGCGATCCGGCTGCCGGACGGCCAGTTCAAGATCGTCGACCGGATGAAGGACATGATCCTCGTCTCCGGCTTCAACGTCTACCCGAACGAGGTCGAGGACGTGCTCGCCGCCCATCCCGGCGTGCTCGAATGCGCGGTGGTCGGCGCGCCCAGTCCGGAGACCGGCGAGATGGTGGTGGCGCATGTGGTCCGGAAGGACCCGTCGCTCACGCCCGACACCCTGCGCGCCTACGCGCGCACGCAGCTCACCGGCTACAAGGTGCCCCGGAACGTGGTCTTCCACGAGACGCTGCCCAAGACCAATGTCGGCAAGGTGCTCCGGCGGATGCTGCGCGACGAGATGCCGGAGGCCTGATCCCGGCCCGCGACGCCGGGACGCGTAACCGCCCGGCCGGTCTCGCCGAAAGGTGAGGCTGCGGCGCTTGCAGCCCCGTCGGCCTTGGCCGATCTGTGAGGTGTCGGCGCGGGAAACCGGAAGAGGCGGCCATGTTGATCAAGCGCAAGCGCGAATGGGAGATCCCGGAACGCCTCGCCACCCCGGAGGCCCTGTTCCTGAACCGACGCGCCCTGATCGGCGGCGCGGCCGGGCTCGCGGCCGGCTCGCTCCTCGGTGGCCGGACCGCCCTGGCGGCGCCGGGCGACGCCTCGCCCTATCCGGCCGTGCGGAACCCCGCCTACACCCTCGACCGGCCGGTCACGCCCGAACGGTTCAGCGGCGACTACAACAACTTCTACGAGTTCGGCACGTCCAAGACCGTGCTGCCCGCCGCCAGCGCGCTGAAGACCCAGCCCTGGACCCTGAAGATCGACGGGCTCGTCGAGAAGCCGTTCGAGATCGGGGTGGACGACCTGATCCGGACGGTCGGCCTGGAGGAGCGTCTGTACCGGCACCGCTGCGTCGAGGCGTGGTCGATGGCGGTGCCCTGGACCGGTTTCCCGCTGGCGAAGCTCGTGGCGCTCGCCAAACCGAGTTCGGGGGCGAAGTACATCCGCTTCGAGACCTTCATGGACAAGGCGATGGCGCCGGGTCAGCGCGCGTTCTACTACCCCTGGCCCTATACCGAGGGCCTGACGCTGGCCGAGGCCGGCAACGACCTCGCCTTCGTGGTGACCGGCGTCTACGGCAAGCCGCTGCCCAACCAGTTCGGCGCACCGATCCGCATCGCGGTGCCGTGGAAATACGGGTTCAAGTCGGCGAAGTCGCTCGTCAAGGTCTCGTTCACGGCCGACCGGCCCAAGACCTTCTGGGAGGGGCTACAGGCCTCCGAGTACGGCTTCTGGGCCAACGTGAACCCGGCCGTGCCGCATCCGCGCTGGAGCCAGGCGACCGAGCGGGTGCTCGGCACCGACCAGCGCGTGCCGACGCTCATCTACAACGGCTATGGCGAGCAGGTCGCGGGGCTCTACAAGGGCCTGGAGGGCGAGCGGCTCTTCGTGTGAGCCGCCCGCGCCTTCAGTAGGTCCAGCGCTGCGCCTTGTTGACGAGGAAGTCCCGGAACGCCTGGACCCGGGCGACGGAGCGCATCTCCTCGGCGTAGACGAGATAGCTCTCAAGGCTCGGCATCTCGGTCTCGCGCAACACCTGCACGAGCTGGTGTTCGCCGTCCACCGCATAGTCGGGCAGGATCCCGATGCCGGCGCCGGCCTCCATAGCGCGCTGCAGGGCGCCGATGTTGTTCACCGTCAGGTGGACCTGGCGCCGGTCGCGCCCGTCCCGACCGGCATCGGCCAGCCAGTGGGCGGCGAGCAGGTAGGACGGCTCGTTGCCGCCGAACGAGACGAGACGGTGGTCGTCGAGTTCATCGACCGTCTTGGGCTCGCCGAAGCGCTTGACGTAATCCTGGCTCGCGAAGGCGTGGTAGTGGACGGTGAACAGCCGCCGCTGGATCAGGTCCGGCTGGGCCGGGCGGCGCATGCGGATCGCCACATCTGCCTCACGCATGGCGAGGTCCAGCTCCTCGTTGGTGAGGATCAGCTCGATGCGCACGTCCGGGTAGAGATCGAGGAATTCGCCGACCCGCTGGGACAACCACGAGGTGCCGAGCCCGACCGTCGTCGTGACCTTGAGGTCGCCCGTCGGCCGCTCGGCGGTCTCGACGAGGCGGGCGCGGGTATTCTCCAGCCGCAGCTTCATGTCCCGGGCGGCCCGGAACAGGAGATCGCCCTGCTCGGTGAGGAGGAGGCCTCGTGCGTGGCGGTGGAACAGCGGCGCCTTCAGCTCCCGCTCCAGGGCGCTGATCTGGCGGCTCACCGCCGACTGGCTGAGGCCGATATCGTCGCCCGCCTTGGTGAAGCTGCCCGCCTCGGCGACGTTCAGAAAAATCCGGATCTTATCCCAGTCCAAGGCAAGAACCCCTACCAGCGCGAGCCCGGACGCGGCGCCCGTACGAAGGCGGACGGGTAGCGCAGCGGGCGGATCACCGGCCGAGCTGCGCGGCGCCGACAGTGGAGAGACACGCCCGGCATCGCGCGGGTATGCGTGAGACGCATCCCGGCTCGGTCGACACCCCTATGCGCATGGCGCATGATCAAGCGCAAGCGCCAGGATCAGTTATTCGGTGCAAGATCGCCCGTCGACGCAATCACAAGATCACGTGGCATGACCTGAGACGAATCGCCTACTCAGCCGCCGCTGCCTGGACCGGGTTCTCGCCGATCTCGAGGTTGGCGAGGAATTTTTCCGCCTCCAGCGCGGCCATGCAGCCCATGCCGGCGGCCGTGATCGCCTGACGGTAGACATCGTCCGTCACGTCGCCGGCCGCGAACACGCCGGGAATGTCGGTCTCCGTGGTGCCGGGCTTGACGGTGAGGTATCCGCCATGGCGCATCGGCAGCTGCCCCTCGAAGATCGCGGTCGCCGGCTGATGGCCGATCGCCACGAACACGCCGTCGGCCTTCACCTCGCTGATCTCACCCGAGCGCGGGTCCTTGAGGCGGACATGGGTCACGCTCGGGGCGGGCTTCTGCACGCCGCAGATCTCGGCGATCTCCCGGTGCCAGAGCACCGCGACGTTCGGGTGCTTGAAGAGGCGCTCCTGGAGAATCCGCTCGGCCCGGAACGAATCGCGGCGGTGGACGACCGTGACCTTGCTGGCGATGTTGGCGAGGTAGAGGGCTTCCTCGACCGCCGTATTGCCGCCGCCGACCACCACGACCTCCTTGCCGCGGAAGAAGAAGCCGTCGCAGGTCGCGCAGGCCGAGACACCGCCGCCCTGGAAGGTCGCCTCGGAGGGGATGCCGAGCCACTTGGCCTGGGCGCCGGTGGCGATGATCAGCGCGTCGCAGGAATAGGTCTCGCCCGAATCCGCTTCGAGCCGGAACGGCCGCTGCTTGAGATCAACCTTCGTGATGTACTCGGAGACGATCCGGGTGCCGACATGTTCGGCCTGGAGCCGCATCTGCTCCATCAGCCACGGACCCTGGATCGCCTCGGCGAAGCCGGGATAATTCTCGACATCCGTGGTGATCATGAGCTGGCCGCCCGGCTGGAAGCCCGAGATCAGCAGCGGCTCCACCATGGCGCGGGCCGCGTAGATCGCCGCCGTGTAGCCGGCCGGCCCCGAGCCGATGATCACCAGCTTGGCGTGCGTATGGGCCATCTCTGTCTCCTCAGGCGCGATCGGCCGTGCGGTGCGCAGCATAAGCATTCGCGAGCGCCTGCGCGATCACCGGCGTCGCATCGATGGGCTTGTAGGTCAGATCCACCAACTGACCGGTGAACGGCCGCAGGGCTCCGGCGATCGCCAGCCCGGCGAACATCCGCCGGTGCCGGATATAGGTACGCGGCAGGTCGAACAGCAGGACCGGCGCGCCGGTGGCCACGGCCTCGCTCACCATGTTGGCCGAATCGGAGGTGACCACGATCGCGTCGGCCAAAGCCAGCATGGCGACGTAGGGATTCTCGCCGCTCCCGTCCCAGAGGAAACCACCCGTCTCGGCGGCCAGTGCCTTGACGGCGTTCCGGAGCGGGTCGGGGGTCCGGCGGGAAATCGTCACCATAAGGCGGCAGCCCTGCTCCACCAGATTGCGCAGGTCGCCGACGAGGCGGATCATATCCGTCTTGCGATAGCTCAGGTGCCGGCTGTCGCCGCCGACGAGGACGGCCACCCGCGGCCCGTCGAGGCGCGCGAGGCGCGGATCAGGCCGGGCGCGGGCCGCCGCGAGCCGGGCCGCCGTCACGAGGTGCGGCGCCGTCAGCGTGGTGAAGACGTTGGGGCCGCGCAGGTCGTCGTAATCCGGCACCCAGATGAAGTCGGCGCTGTCCTCGCCGGTGCGCGGGTCCTTGAGGAAGGCCGTGAAGGTGCGCCCGCCCGTGGCGCGCCGCACGGCCCGCAGATACGGCACGGACCGGCGACCCGAGGCGATCAGGATATCGGGATAAGGGCCCGACAGGGCACCGGCCCGGCGCCGGGGTCCCTCCCGCGGGTCGATGGGTCCCCAGGGCGCCATCCAGCCGAACGGCCCCGAGGCCGGCACCTGCCGGATCTCGAAGGCGACGCCCAAAGTCTCGGCGATCCCGACGCACTGGTTCTCATCGCCGGCCTTGCCGTCGGTGACGATCCAGGCGCGGGCGCGGGCCAGTTCGGGGAGGGGTTCGGATCGCGCGTCCGGTCGGTTGCGCAGGGCGGGTTTCGCCTCCGTCACGTCGATGCTTGCCATACGCCTTGCTCGGGAAATCCGCTCCTGCCCCGGTGCCGAGCCCGACCGCCGGAGCACCGCATTTAAGATCGGCCCTTCGATCCCATCCATCCTCCTCGTCCTGAGGTGACCGCTGCGCGGGCCTCGAAGGAGGGCTCCAGGGATCGCAGTGGGATCTGGAGGGCTCCTTCGGGCCTGCGCTGCGCTCCGGCCCCTCAGGATGAGGGGATGGTTGGGAGAACCGTCACCTGAACATACCCCGCGCCGGCGGATCGGTCCGTCTTCCCCACCTTCAAAACACCTGTCGTGAAAGCGTGGTCACTCCCGCGGCAGGTCCCGCGCCAGCCACTGGGCGTAGATATCGGCGATCGCCGCCAGCCGACGCCCCTCGAATTGCGGATCGTACCACGCACCGCCGTAGCTCGACGGCATCGCGGTCATCTGCGGATGCCGACCGAGGATCTGTCCCTTCGGCCCCACGAGCAGCGCCTCGCCTTCGAGGTAATCGGTCTGGAAGTTGCCGCCCAGGCCCGGCCGCGCACCACTGCCGGCATAGGGCCGCAGCGACAGGCTGCTGACCACCACGACGAGGCGCGGGCCGCGTCCGCCGATCCGATCCGAGAAATTCCTGCGCAGGGCCTCGGTCAGGTCGGCCGCCAGCGCCTCGGCCTGCAAGCCCGCCCCCTTGTCGCGCAGCGGCCGCACGTCGACGCGGATGTCGGAGAACCGGGCGGTCGCCGGAAACTCGTCCGCCGCCGCGGAGCCCGCGGCGGCGAGGAGGATCAGCCCGGCGAGCCGGCCCCAGAAGCGCAAGAGCATGCCCTCAGCCGCCGTACTGGACGGCGACGACCTCGTAGGACTTGCCGCCGCCGGGCGTCGTCACCTCGACGGTGTCGCCGACGCCCTTGCCGATCAGCGCGCGGGCGATCGGCGAGGTGATCGAGACCCGGCCGGAGCGCACGTCGGCCTCCGGCTCGCCCACGATCTGGTAGGTCTTCTCCTCCTCCGTGTCCTCGTCGACGAGCTTCACGGTGGCGCCGAACTTGATCTTGCTGCCCGAGAGCTTGGTGACGTCGATGATCTCGGCGCGCGCGATCATGCTCTCCAATTCCATGACGCGGCCCTCGTTGTGGGACTGCGCCTCCTTGGCGGCATGGTACTCGGCGTTCTCCGACAGGTCGCCCAGCGCGCGCGCCTCGGCGATCGCCTGGATGATGCGCTGGCGCTCCACCTGCTGGCGGTGTTTCAGCTCCTCTTCGAGGGCTGCGAAGCCGCGCACCGTGATCGGAACCTTGTCTATCGTCATCGTCTCGCGCCACAATGAAGAGGCCCGGCCGAGAGTGCAGCACTCTCTCCGGGCCACGAGATAAAGTCAGCGGGACCCTGAGGCTCAGGCCGCGAAGTATTCCTGCAACGCGCGGACCTTGAGATCGCCTTCTAGATAGGCCTTGATCCCCTCGGCCGCGGCCACTGCGCCGGCTAGAGTGGTGTAATACGGCACCTTATGCAAGAGGGCCGCGCGCCGGAGGGAGCGCGAGTCCGACAGGGCACCGGCGCCCTCCGTGGTGTTGAGGACGAGGTGGATGCCGCCGTTCTTAATCGCGTCGACCACGTGCGGCCGGCCTTCCAGAACCTTGTTGATCCGCTCGGCCGGGACGCCGTTCTCGACCAGATAGCGCTGCGTGCCACCGGTCGCCAGGATGGTGAAGCCGAGGTCGCACAGCAGCTTCATGGTCGGCAGGATGCGGACCTTGTCGGCGTCGCGCACCGAGACGAACACGGCGCCCGCCTTCGGCACCTGCGTGCCCGAGCCGAGCTGGCTCTTGGCGAAGGCCACGCCGAAGCTGGCATCGAGCCCGATCACCTCGCCGGTGGAGCGCATCTCCGGCCCGAGCAGCACGTCGACGCCGGGGAAGCGCGCGAACGGGAACACGGCCTCCTTCACGGCGATGTGGGGCAGGGTCTTGGGCTTCAGGCCGAAGGCCGAAAGCGGCTCGCCCGCCATGATCCGCGCCGCGATCTTGGCGATCGGCTCGCCGATCACCTTGGCGACGAACGGCACCGTGCGCGAGGCGCGGGGGTTCACCTCCAGCACGTAGATCGTCCCGTCCTTGATCGCGTACTGCACGTTCATCAGGCCGACGACGTTGAGGGCGAGCGCCATCGCCTTGGTCTGCCGCTCCAGCTCGGCCATGATCTCGGGCGAGAGCGAGCGCGGCGGCAGCGAGCAGGCCGAATCGCCGGAATGGATGCCGGCCTCCTCGATGTGCTCCATGATGCCGGCGATGAACACGTCCGTGCCGTCGCAGACCGCATCCACGTCGACCTCGACCGCGTCCGACAGGTAGCGGTCGAACAGGAGCGGGTTCTTGCCCAGCACCGTGTTGATCTGGCCGGTCTTGTCGTTGGGGTAGCGGGCCTTGACCTCGGAGGGGATCAGGCTCGGCAGCGTGTCGAGGAGGTAGTCGGCGAACTGCGTCTCGTCGCGGATGATCGCCATGGCGCGGCCGCCGAGCACGTAGCTCGGGCGGACCACGAAGGGCAGGCCGAGATCGGCCGCGACCAGCCGGCTCTGCTCCACCGAATAGGCGATGCCGTTCTTCGGCTGCTTCATCCCGAGCTTGTCGAGGAGCCGCTTGAACTGGTCCCGGTCCTCGGCGAGGTCGATCGCGTCGGGCGAGGTGCCGAGGATCGGCACGCCGGCGGATTCGAGGGCGCGGGCGAGCTTCAGCGGGGTCTGGCCGCCGAACTGCACGATCACCCCGTGCAGGGTGCCGGCCTGCCGCTCGGTCTCGATGATTTCCAGCACATCCTCGGCGGTCAGCGGCTCGAAGTAGAGCCGGTCGGACGTGTCGTAGTCGGTCGAGACCGTCTCCGGGTTGCAATTGACCATGATGGTCTCGTAGCCCGCATCCGACAGCGCGAAGCAGGCGTGGCAGCAGCAATAGTCGAACTCGATGCCCTGGCCGATCCGGTTCGGGCCGCCGCCGAGGATCACGACCTTCTTGCGGTCCGAGGGCTGCGCCTCATCGACCACCGCGCCCGCGAAGGGGGCCACGTAGGTCGAGTACATGTAGGCGGTCGGCGACTTGAACTCGGCCGCGCAGGTATCGATCCGCTTGAAGACCGGCCGAACGGACAGCGCCCGGCGCTTGGCGCGCACCTCGGCCTCCTCCAGGCCGGCCAGCACCGCGAGGCGCGCGTCGGAAAAACCCGCCGCCTTGAGCTGGCGGAAGGCGCCCGCCGTGCCCGGCAGGCCGTGGGTCTTCACGCGGTTCTCCAGATCGATGATCGCCTGAAGCTGCTCCAGGAACCACGGATCGATCTTGCAGGAGGCGTAGACCTGCTCGTGGCTGACGCCGAGCCGCAGGGCCTGCGCGACCTTCAGGAGCCGGTCCGGGGTCGGGGTGCCGATGGCCGCCTTGATGGCGTTGTGGTCGTCGCCCTTGCCCAGCCCCTCGATCTCGATGTCGTCGAGGCCGGTCAGGCCGGTCTCCAGCGAGCGCAGCGCCTTCTGGAGGGATTCGGCGAAGCAGCGGCCGATCGCCATGGCCTCGCCCACCGACTTCATGGCGGTGGTCAGCGTCGGCTCGGCGCCCGGGAACTTTTCGAAGGCGAAGCGCGGGATCTTGGTGACGACGTAGTCGATCGTCGGCTCGAACGAGGCCGGGGTGGCGCCGCCCGTGATGTCGTTGGCGATCTCGTCGAGCGTGTAGCCGACCGCGAGCTTGGCGGCGACCTTGGCGATCGGGAAGCCGGTGGCCTTCGAGGCGAGCGCCGAGGAGCGCGAGACGCGCGGGTTCATCTCGATCACGATCATCCGCCCGTTCTCGGGGTTGATCGCGAACTGCACGTTCGAGCCGCCGGTCTCGACGCCGATCTCGCGGAGCACCGCCAGCGATGCGTCGCGCATCACCTGGTATTCCTTGTCGGTGAGCGTCAGCGCCGGGGCGACGGTGATCGAGTCGCCCGTGTGGACGCCCATCGGGTCGATGTTCTCGATCGAGCAGACGATGATGCAGTTGTCGTTCTTATCGCGGACGACCTCCATCTCGTACTCTTTCCAGCCGAGCACGCTCTCCTCGATCAGCACCTCGTTGGTCGGTGAGGCGTCGATGCCGCGCTCGACGATGTCGAGGAACTCTTCCCGGTTGTACGCGATGCCGCCGCCGGTGCCGCCCATGGTGAAGGACGGGCGGATGATCGCCGGCAGGCCGACCTCGGCCAGCGCGATCAGCGCCTGCCCGATGGCGTGCTCGCCGTAGCGCTTGCGCCGGTCGGTCTCGCCGGCCATCCAGCTCTTCTCGAAGGCCGCGAGCGCAACCCGGCGCGCCTCGGGATCCGCGTTGGCGGCCTCGATGCGGGCGATCTCGGCGAGGTATTTTTCGCGATCCGCCTTCTTGGCCGCGGAGGCGTTCGCCAGCGCCGATTTCGGGGTGTCGAGCCCGATCTTGGTCATGGCGTCGCGGAACAGGCTCCGGTCCTCGGCCTTGTCGATCGCCTCCGCGGTGGCGCCGATCATCTGCACGCCGTACTTCGCGAGCACGCCCATCTTCTGCAGCGAGAGCGCGCAGTTCAGCGCCGTCTGGCCGCCCATGGTCGGCAGGATCGCGTCGGGGCGCTCCTTCTCGATGATCTTGGCGACGATCTCCGGCGTGATCGGCTCGACATAGGTCGCGTCCGCCATGTCCGGATCGGTCATGATCGTGGCGGGGTTCGAATTGACCAGGACGATGCGGTAGCCCTCCTCGCGGAGCGCCTTGCAGGCCTGGGTTCCCGAATAGTCGAACTCGCAGGCCTGTCCGATGATGATCGGACCCGCACCGATGATCAGGATCGAGGAGATGTCGGTGCGTTTGGGCATCGGGGGCCTTTTCAGGCCAAGCGCGCCCGATCGGACAGGGCCAGAACCCTGCGCCCGGACGCGCGTGGCGGGATTATCGTTGAGCCCCGCGTTTACACGGGCCGTCCCCGCTTTGGAAGGCCGGAGCGGATTCACAACCCAAGCGCGCACATGACGCGCGACGCAGCCACCTTAAGCTAAATCTGGAGATCTTCCAAGTTTATCGAGCGGTCAAATGCGTGCTTGCTGGTTGTGAACGCGGTCCGTAAGGCTCGAACGATCGTCATTTTCGTCGATCGTCATGACAATGGTTCGAGACTGGCTATGATCAGGGGATCCATGGGAGCCGCAGCACTGCTGATCGGCTCGATCTTCGGAGCGAACGCTGCGGAAACCGTCGTGAAGACGTTGAACAGCGGCCCCGGCGGGATGATGGTCTTCGATCCCGCCTACGTGAAGATTCAGCCCGGTGACACGATCCGGTTCGTGCCGGCCGACAAGGGCCACAACGCCGAACTCATCAAGGGCATGGCGCCGGAGGGCGCGCCGGCCTTCAAGACCGTGGTTGGCAAGGAGGAGACCGTGACCTTCGACAAGGCCGGCCTCTACGGCTTCAAATGCGCGCCGCATTACATCATGGGCATGGTCGGCCTGATCCAGGTCGGCGACAAGCCCGAGAACCTGGAGGCCGCCAAGGCGGTCCAGCACGGCAAGCTCGCCGCCAAGCGCTTCGAGCCGCTGTTCGAGAAGGTGCAGTAAGCCGGTCGGGGCGGCGCGGGCCGCCCCGTCTCAAAAGCCGGCGTAGAGGGCCGCCACGGCCCGGTCGATCGAGAGGTAGAACACCCCGAACGCCACTACGGCAGCCGCCGCGAACTCGACGGCGACGTTCGAGAGCGTCTGCGCGCGGCGCAGGGTCTCGCGGCCGAAATACAGGGACACCCAGGCCAGGGCGAGGACGGCCGGCAGGGCGAACAGGTAGGACACCGTGCTCTCGATCCGGTCGAGGCCGCCGGCGGGATCGATCAGCGCGCGGATGTTGCGCACCCACGGGGCGTAGAAGGCGGCGGTGAGGGCGGTCAGCCAGGACAGGCCCACCGCCACGCCGAGATGGAACGTGAAGGTGCGGTGCAGGCGGGAGAAGTCGTCACGCGCCTCGTCGATGGTCATCCGGCATTTCCCTCCGACGGAGCCGGTGCCGGCGGGCGCGGATGCGCCGCCGCTCACGGCCGTCACGGGTCTCTTAAGCCGGCGGATTTCGCGGATTTTATGGCCCCGGCGGGGCCCGATTGGGATGCCGCCGGAAACCGATCAGGCTTTCGCTTCGCGCTCCGGCTCGCCCGAGCGCATCAGCGTCACGAACCGCTCGAACAGGTAGTGGCTGTCGCGCGGGCCCGGCGAGGCCTCGGGGTGGTGCTGGACCGAGAAGGCCGGGCGATCGGTGAGCGTCAGGCCGCAATTCGAGCCGTCGAACAGCGAGACGTGGGTCTCCACCGCGGTCTCCGGCAGGCTGTTCGGATCCACCGCGAAGCCGTGATTCATCGAGACGATCTCGACCTTGCCGGTGGTCTTGTCCTTGACCGGATGGTTCGCGCCGTGATGGCCCTGGCCCATCTTCACGGTCCGTCCGCCGAGCGCCAGGCCCATGAGCTGGTGCCCGAGGCAGATGCCGAAGGTCGGCACCTTCGCGTCGAGCAGCTTGCGGATCACCGGCACCGCGTAGGCGCCGGTCGCGGCCGGGTCGCCCGGGCCGTTCGACAGGAACACGCCGTCCGGCTTCAGCGCCAGGATCTCTTCCGCCGTCGTGGTGGCCGGCACCACGGTGACGTCGCAGCCGGCCTGGGCCAGCAGCCGCAGGATGTTGCGCTTCACGCCGTAATCGATCGCCACGACCTTCAGGCCCTCGCCGGAGGCGCGCTTGCCGTAGCCGTTGCCCAGCGCCCAGACGGTCTCCGACCATTCGGACGGCGCGCGGCTCGTCACCGGCGGCACGAGGTCGAGGCCTTCCATCGGCGCCAGCGCCGCCGCGCGGGCCTTCAGCGCCTCGCGGTCGAACCGGCCCTCGGGATCATTGGCGATCACGGCGTTCGGCATGCCCTGGTCGCGGATTCGGGCGGTGAGCGCCCGCGTATCCACACCGGTGATGCCCACGATGCCGCGCGCCTTCAGCCAACCGTCGAGGTGGGACGAGGAGCGCCAGTTCGACGGCTTCGTCACCGCCGAGGCGATGACCGTGCCGCGCACGCCGGAGGCCGGGGCCGCCTCCAGGCTCTCCAGATCCTCGTCGTTGGTCCCGACATTGCCGATATGCGGGAAGGTGAAGGTGACGATCTGCCCGGCATAGGACGGGTCGGTCAGGATCTCCTGATAGCCGGTCATGGCCGTGTTGAAGCAGACCTCGCCGTCGGCGATGCCGGTCTGCCCGATGCCAAAACCCTCCAGGATCGTGCCGTCGGCCAGGACCAGCAGGGCCGTGGCGACGGGCTCGGCCCAAGGCTCGGGCGCCGGGGCGTCGGAAGCGGGCGCAGCGGCGTCTTGCAGCATGGGGTGAGTCTCGCTTATGTCCGGCCGAAGGCGGGCGCCGGGTTGCGGCGCTCTCGGCTTGCGGCATGATCGTGTGCGGCGCTCTTAGCGAGCGGCCCGCGATGGGGTCAATGTGGCTCCGCGCCCCGCAGGGCTCAACGTCTGCTTATCACAGGGCAGATCCGCAAATCGCAGGCCAGCCCGCCGTTTCGACCGTTGGAAGGTTTACCCAGATGCTGCGCGCGCGCTTCACCACCGAGATGAAGGAGGCCATGAAGGCCGGCGACAAGGAGCGGCTTGCCACCGTCCGGATGATCCAGGCCGCCCTCAAGGACCGGGACATCGAGGCGCGCGGCAACGGCAAGGACCCGATCTCCGACGACGAGATCCTGTCGCTCCTCCAGAAGATGATCAAGCAGCGCACCGAATCGGCCAGCGTCTACGAGCAGGGCGGCCGCCCGGAGCTCGCCGCCAACGAGCGCGCCGAGAGCGCCATCATCGAGAGCTTCCTGCCGAAGCAGATGGACGAGGCCGAGACGCAAGCCGCGATCGACGCGGCGATCGCCGAGACCGGCGCCGCCGGCCCGAAGGACATGGGCAAGGTGATCGCCGCCCTGAAGGGCGCCTATGCCGGCCGGATGGATTTCGGGAAGGCCAGCGGCCTGGTGAAGGCGGCGCTGGCCGCGAAGGGCTGAGGCGCTCTCAACTCTCGCGGTCCATCCGAGCCCTGACGTAGCTCCGCAGGACCGCGTTGATTCGGCTCTGGTACCCGGCGCCCTCGTGCCTGAAATAGTCGAGCACGTCGGCATCCAGGCGGATCGAGACCGGGATCTTGCGGGGCGGCACGGTCACTTCGGCCCGCGACCAGTCGATATCGAGGGGCACGGCATCCGGATCCTGGCCGGCTGCGTCCGCAATGTCCGCATCGCTCAACGCTGCGAGCCGACCGAAATCGGTCACGCCAGGGCGGCGTTCAGGCTCCAAAACGTGCCGTGTAGGCTTGTCTCTCATCGCGCCTCGCAGCCCTCGCGGAGATGACCCGGATGATCCCGACTCGATCGGTCCAGACCAGGGCGATCACGCACTGATCCATCTTGCCGAGGCTGACCTTCCGAACTTCCTCGTTCCTGATCGTTTCGACGGTCAGGTGAGGATGATCGAACACACCGATCGCATCGCGAAAATCGATGCCGTGCTTCTCGAGGTTGAGAACCCGCTTGCGCTCGTCCCCTTCGAAGCCGTCCGGCGGCATTGCATAGCCTGGAATCGATTCCGCGTCGATACGATCGTATATACGCGATCGGGAAACGCGAGCAGGGACCGCAGGCCGGCATGGTTCAGGGTGCCGCAACGCGGCGTTCTCCACGCAATCCCCCATCCGTCCTGAGCCCTGCCGAGGAGCGGGACTCAACCCCGTTGCCACGCTAGACTGTGCGGCCCCGCAAACCGATCACAGGCCCCGTGCGCTATCCGCCCCACATCCTGGAAGAGATCCGTGCCCGGCTGCCGGCCTCCTCAGTGGTCGGACGGCGGGTCCAGCTCAAGAAGGCCGGCCGGGAATGGCGCGGCCTGTCGCCGTTCAACGCCGAGAAGACCCCGTCCTTCTACGTGAACGACCAGAAGCAGTTCTATCACTGCTTCTCCTCCTCCAAGCACGGCGACATCTTCACCTTCCTGATGGAGACGGAGGGCCTGAGCTTTCCCGAGGCGGTCGAGCGGCTGGCGGGCGAAGCCGGCGTCAGCCTGCCCGCACCCACCGAGGACACGCGCGCCGCGGAGACCAAGCGCGCGGGCGCGATCGAAGTGATGGAGATGGCCGCGCGCTGGTTCGAGGAGCGGCTTCAATCCGGGCAGGGGAGCGAGGCCCGCGCCTACCTCGAACGCCGGGCTCTCGGACGGGAGATCCAGGAAAAATTCCGCCTGGGCTATGCCCCGAACGAGCGCTACGCCCTGCGGGATCATCTGGCCCGGCAGGGCGTCGACAAGGCGCTGATGATCGAGATGGGATTGCTGGCGGCCGGGGAGAACGTCTCGGTCCCGTACGATTATTTTCGCGATCGGGTGATGTTTCCGATCACCGACACGCGCGGCCGGGTGGTGGCCTTCGGCGGCCGGGCGCTCGCCAAGGACGTGCGCGCCAAGTACCTGAACTCGCCGGAGACCCCGCTCTTCCACAAGGGCCGGACGCTCTACAACCTCCACGGTGCCCGCAAGGCGGCGCACGAGCGCGGCTCGATCATCGCGGTGGAGGGCTACGTCGACGTCATCGCCATGACGCTCGCGGGCCATCCCGAGACGGTGGCGCCCCTCGGGACGGCCCTCACCGAGGACCAGCTCGGCCTGCTCTGGCGCCACGCCGACGAGCCGATCCTGTGCTTCGACGGCGACAAGGCCGGCCAGCGCGCGGCCTTCCGGGCGCTGGACCTCGCGCTGCCGCTCGTGACGGCGGAGAAATCAGTCCGCTTCGCCGCATTTCCGGCCGGTCAGGATCCGGACGATCTCTACCGCTCAGGCGGCGCAGACCGGATCCACGAGATAGTTCAGAATGCCATAAGCTTCTTCGACGTGCTCATCGCGAAGGCACTGTTCAGCAACGCCCGGGAAACGCCTGAGCAAAAGGCGCGCTTCGCTCAGGATGTCCGCGCCGACATCGAAAAGATCAACGACCGCGATCTGAAATTTTCATACCATCAAGAACTTCGGGAGCGTCTAAAGGCTCTCAATAGCTCGCCGACCGCCGCCGGTTGGAAGGGGCAGCCACGCGATCGTCGGCAGTCCCAACCGAGTCGCACGTTCATTCGTGAAAAACCAAGCGTCTCGGTCACGGCTTCGGTTGGGTTCACGGGTGCTGCTTCGATACGCGAAGCACTGATCGTCGGCACGCTGCTGGTTCAGCCCGAGATGCTCGCCGACTTTGCCGAGGAGATCGCCGAGCTCGACTTCGAGGATCCGGATGCCAAGGCGCTCCTGTCGGTTCTGCTCGCCTGCGCGGCCGAGGACGAGCGTACGGATCCGGACGTGTTGCAGAACCGCATCACTCGCGCCGGACTGAGCGCCGCCGCAGAGCGCATCCTGGCCCTGGCCCGCTCGCGGGACCGCAATACCGTCGCCCCACATGCCGATCCCGCGCAGCGCGCAGACGCGCTCAGACAGGCGATGATCTTGCACCGGCAGGCAGGAGCGCTACATAGCGAACTTCGCGAAGCACGGCAGGCGTTTGAGAACGATCCGACCGATGCCGGTTGGGCATGGCTCTGCGAAGTGAAGGCGAGGCTGGACACCGTCATCGCCGCCGAGGCTGAGGCCGACTTGCCGGTGTCGAGCGACTCGACGGCCGCCTGACGGCTGTGTCATGGCGGTATGGCTGGCGGTGGCGATGGGGAGCGGCCCGCCATAGTTAACAATCGGTCAAGCCTCAGGCTTGCATACGGATACCGACGACTCAAGGCGACGGAGCGATCCGGCGCCGATCCCGTACCGCGGTGCCGCTGGCGTGGACCGGCCTCTCAAGGGCCTCCGCAGCGCGCCGCCCACGAAACAATAGGCTGATCATGGCGACGAAGGCAACGGAACGGGACGAGACGGACGCTGCCCCCGAGCAGCAGACCGACGGGCCGCTCCTCGACCTGACGGATGCTTCGGTCAAGCGGATGGTGAAGCTCGCCAAGAAGCGCGGCTACGTGACCTACGAGGAGGTCAACGAGGTGCTGCCCGAGGGCCAGTCCGATCCGGACCAGCTCGAGGACGTGCTGTCGCAGCTCTCCGAGATGGGCATCAACGTCGTCGAGGCCGAGGAGACCGACGAGGCGGCCGCCGGCGAGAAGGGCGCCGAGGGCGAGGAGGAGGAGGCCGAGGGCGGCGAGGTCGCCGAGGTCGCGCCGACGCGCGCCGTCGCGGTCGCCACCACCACCAAGGAGCCGACCGACCGCACCGACGATCCCGTGCGGATGTACCTGCGCGAGATGGGCTCGGTGGAGCTCCTGTCCCGTGAGGGCGAGATCGCGATCGCCAAGCGGATCGAGGCCGGCCGCGAGGCGATGATCGCGGGCCTCTGCGAGAGCCCGCTGACCTTCCAGGCGATCATCATCTGGCGCGACGAGCTCGTCGAGGGCAAGGTCCTCCTGCGCGACATCATCGATCTGGAGGCGACCTACGCCGGGCCGGACGGCAAGAACGCGCCGCAACTCGCCGAGGGCGAGGAATCCGAGGACGGCGAGCCGCCGGCGCCCCCCGAGGGCGGCGACGACGAGGACGACCTGGAGAACAACGTCTCGCTCGCCGCCATGGAGGCGGAGATCAAGCCGCGCGTGCTGGAGACCTTCGACTCCATCGCGGCGAATTACCGGAAGCTGCGCAAGCTCCAGACCGAGGGGACGGAGCGCAAGGCCGCCGGCACGCAGAACACCCCCGCCCAGGACCAGAAGCAGGCCGAGCTGAAGGACATCGTCGTCGCCGACGTGAAGTCCCTCTCGCTCAACAACAACCGCATCGAGGCGCTGGTCGGCCAGCTCTACTCGATCAACAAGCAGCTGATCGGCCACGAGGGCCGGCTGATGCGCTTCGCCGAGAGCCACGGCGTCGCCCGCGACGAGTTCCTGCGCCACTATCAGGGCTACGAGCTCGATCCGAACTGGATGGAGCGCGTCGGCACGCTCGGCGGCAAGGGCTGGAAGAACCTCGTCGAGAAGGGCTCGCGGCAAGTCGCTGAGCTGCGCGCGCAGATCCTCGACCTCGCCTCCGAGACGGGCCTGGAGATCGGCGAGTACCGCCGCATCGTCAACATGGTCCAGAAGGGCGAGCGCGAGGCGAGGCAGGCCAAGAAGGAGATGATCGAGGCGAACCTGCGCCTCGTGATCTCGATCGCCAAGAAGTACACGAACCGCGGCCTGCAGTTCCTGGACCTGATCCAGGAGGGGAACATCGGCCTGATGAAGGCCGTGGACAAGTTCGAGTACCGCCGCGGCTACAAGTTCTCGACCTACGCCACGTGGTGGATCCGGCAGGCGATCACCCGCTCGATCGCCGATCAGGCGCGCACGATCCGCATCCCGGTGCACATGATCGAGACGATCAACAAGATCGTCAGGACCTCGCGCCAGATGCTGCACGAGATCGGGCGCGAGCCGACCCCGGAGGAGCTGGCCGAGAAGCTGGCCATGCCGCTGGAGAAGGTGCGCAAGGTGCTCAAGATCGCCAAGGAGCCGATCTCCCTCGAAACGCCGATCGGCGACGAGGAGGACAGCCACCTCGGCGACTTCATCGAGGACAAGAACGTCGTCCTGCCGATCGACGCGGCGATCCAGAGCAATCTTCGCGAAACGACGACGCGCGTCCTCGCGTCTCTGACCCCGCGCGAAGAACGCGTGCTGCGCATGCGCTTCGGCATCGGCATGAACACCGACCACACCCTCGAGGAGGTCGGCCAGCAATTCTCGGTGACCCGCGAGCGCATCCGCCAGATCGAGGCGAAGGCGCTGCGCAAGCTGAAGCACCCCTCGCGCAGCCGGAAGCTGAGGAGCTTCCTGGACAACTGAGCCCCCGCCGCGGCACGGACCGCGGCGCTCCCCCGTCGACCGCGTTGCCACGGTGCTGCGCGGCATCCAGTCTGGCGCCATGCTCGAACGCCGCCCGCCAACGCCCGGTCTGCCGACGGCCTTCGCGGACGGCACCGAGGCCGATGACGTCCCCTTCGGCGCGATCCAGCCCTCCGTGGGCATCCGCGACTGGCTGCTCGGCGAGGCGGCCCGGATGCCGAACGCCGAGGACATGCTGGCCGGCCTCGCCGAGCGGCTGATCGCGATCGGCGTGCCGGTGGACCGCGCCTCCACGGCGATCGACACCCTGCACTCGGAATATGCCGGCGTCGGCCGGATCTGGACCCGGGGCGGCGGCACCACGGTCCGGCTGTTCCCGCACGGCGCCCGCGCGACGGACGCCTACCTGAACAGCCCGTTCCACACGGTCCACGAGACCGGGGAATGGCTGATCCTCGACCTCGCCGAGACCCCGGACGATGCCTATGCGATCATCCCGGACCTGAAGGCCTGCGGCTACACCGCCTATGTCGTGGCGCCCTTGTTCTTCACCAACGGCACCAAGAACGGCATCACCTTCGCGACCCGGGCTCCAGGGGGGTTCCGCGACGACGACATCGCGATCCTGCGCTTCGTCATGCCGGCGCTCGCGGCCGTGATGGAGATGCGCGTCCTCAACAAGCAGCTCGACCACGTGCTGCGGCTCTATGTCGGCGACGAGCCCCACCGCGCGATCCTGGCGGGCGACATCCGCCGCGGGCAGGTGACGCGGATCCGCTCGGCGATCCTGTTCGCCGACATGCGCGACTACACCCGCACCTCCGCCGATATGACGCCCGAGGAGGCAGTGGGCCTGCTCAACGTGTTTTTCGACTGCCTCGTGCCGCCGATCGAGCGGGAGGGCGGCGAGGTGCTGAAGTATCTGGGCGACGGGCTGCTGGCGATCTTCCGCGAATCCGGCGACGATCTCGGTGGCGCCGCCAAGGGCGCGCTCACGGCGGCCCAGCTCGCCCTGGAGGCCCTCGACGAGGCCAATGCCCTGCATCAGTTCCCGGTGCCGGTCGCGGCCGGCATCGCGCTCCATCACGGCGAGGCCGCCTACGGCAATGTCGGCTCGGGCGCCCGGCTCGATTTCACGGTGATCGGCCGCGACGTGAATCTCGCGAGCCGGCTAGCCCAGCTCAACCGCATCCTGGGCGAGCCGCTGCTGATGTCGAAGCCGTTCGTCGATTTCCTCTGGGGGGACCCGATCCCCCTCGGCGAGCATCCGCTCGACGGTTTCCGGGAGCCGATGGCGGTGTTCCGGCCGAAGTTCTTGCGGCCACGCAAACCCAGCTGACTGTGTCGCCGGTGGGCAGGGCTCTACGCGCTCAATCGCTCCCATTCCGGCGCGAACGCCGAACTGTAGGGGGCTTGCTGCAAGCCCCAGACCGGATCGATCATCTTCTCCGTCACCTCCCGGGCCAGGATGCCGGCGCGGGAAAAGACGTCTCTCGGGACATTGCGGCGCCCCAGGATCTTCAGGCAGGCGTATCCGCACGCGCCATACTGGCCGATGTGGTAGGCGTTGACGGCGAACTCATCGAGCAATCCATATTCGTAGACCCACGGATTCAACGATATGCCCTCGCTCGGGAGCTCAAGCTCCAGGCCCGCCTCGGCATAGCGATAGCCCTCCGCGAAGCGCTTCCGTTCCCTGCAATAGCGGCTGGCCCCGTGGCGCGCTTCCGCCCGCGCCGGAAGGACGTGGATGGCCTGCTCGTAGAGAGGCAGCACCGTGTCGGCGGGCTCACCCACGCGCTCCGCGTTGACGGCGGCCATGAGCAGATTGAAATAGACTTCCTCATCCCAGCCGCCCAGATCGGCCCGCTTCAGAAAGCAATCAAACGCCTTCCGGTATTCGCCGGCCGCATCGTAGGTGATCCCGAGATACATCGTGTACCGCGCGATCATGAAGCGATCGGTCTCGACCGCCAGCGCTTGTTCGAGAACGGCGATGTCGCGTGCATTCGCCGTCTTGTCGCGATGGCGCGCGCCGTCCTCGCCCCGGCGCATCGCGAGAGGAAGGATCGGCGTCTCGTCGATGTCGGGGCAGGAGAGGAACTCGTGCAGGACGCCCCGATACCGCCAGTTCTTCCGGCTGCTGACGAGCTGGTTGCGCCAGTATCGCGTCTGCGCGTCGATGATCTCGAACCGGTAGCCGGGCTCGCGCAACTTCGGCATCGTGAAGCCGTCCGGAATGATCAGCTCGTCATCGGCGTCGATGATCAGCACGTAATCCGCGTGGCGCCGCGCGAGCTTCAGGGCCTCGTTCCGGTTCGTGGCGAAATCCACCCAGGGCCGCTCCTTGAGGGCGCCCGGCAGATCGGCCATCGCCGTGCGGATGATGTCCTGCGTCCCGTCCGTGGATCCGGTATCCACGATGATCCAGTGATCGATGATCGGGCGGACCGAATCCAGACACCGGCGGATAACGTGGGCCTCGTTCTTGACGATCATCGACAAACAGATCGAAGAGCCAGTTTTCTTCGCCATCGAACCGCCCTGAACGGCAAATTTGAATTTTCAGTCGCAACCACCACCGCGCATAGCACGACTCATCGACCGCGAAAAGAGATCCGATAAGCTCATATGTCCTGATAATATACTTGAACACTTAAGTTCAAATACCCGGCCAGGTCTGTCGATCGACATATAACGTGAGAAACATCTTTTCTCTTCGATCCCGTCGCGGGCGCCTTCGGGCAATCTTCACGCCGACGCAGATCGGAAGATGCGGGGCGGACAGGCTTCGAAGCCGCTCAGCCCCGGAGCGTCATCGTGCGGCCGGACACGCTGAAATCGCGCAGGCGCCCGAGGAACGACATCCCCAGCAGGCTGGTCGAGAGGAGCCCCCGCGGGATCACCACGGCCTCCACGTCGCGCACCGTGATCGAGCCGATCTGCATGACCGCAATCCGGATCGGCGCGACCCGAACCCGCCCGTTGGCCGTGTTCCAGACGCGCGTGAAGTCCGTCGGACCAACCCGGATCCCGATCCGTGCGGCGTCCTCCTCGGAGAAGGCGCAGGCGCTCGCACCGGTATCGACCATCATCGACAGCGAACGGCCATCCAGCAGCGCGCTGACGAAGAAGTGGCCGTTGCGGCCCGCCTGCAGCGCCACGCCCGCGGTCGCGCCGGCTGCGGCAACCGGCTCCGCCTGTGGCGCGATGAGCAGGGCGGCCGGGGCCGGTCGCTGGCCCTGACGCAACTTCTGGACGGCCGTCACCCCCACGAAACCCAGCGTGCAGACGAGCAGGATGGTGCGCACGCGGATTCATGTCCGAGTTCGGGCTGCCGATGGGCCGATGACACCGCGGACCCATGAAGGGATCGTGCGCGGCCATCGACGGGCCGATCCTGAGCTCGCCCATTCCGCTCGGCTTGGTGTCCAGACCGTGACTGCGGCCCACCACTTTTCCCGCGAACGGCGCTGATGGACTCGCCGCGGGGTTGACCGGCGTCCCTCGGGCGACCAAATCTGTGTCCGTTCCAGGGAGATCCCCGGCAAGGGGCTGAGAAACCGCTGGCACGTCCGTCAGGACCTGCGGCGCGGAAATCCTTCGAACCTGATCCGGCTCATACCGGCGTAGGGATTGGACCTCGGCCGCCCGCAGGGCAGGCCACAGCTTCTCACCGAAGCCTCCGGCCCGATCTCCACGTTGGAACCCTGTGGAGAGACGCGTGTCCCTGGACCGCCCCCCGTCACCGATCGGACAACGCCGCGGCCCCGCGGTGACGATCGCGCAGGCCCCTTGTCCTGAACGCTCCGACATCGCGATCGTCGGCGGCGGGCTGATCGGCCTGTCGATCGCGTGGCGGCTTGCCCGCGCGGGCCGCTCCGTCACCGTGCTGGAGCGCGAGACGATCGGCGCGGGGGCGAGCCTCGCGGCCACCGGCATGCTGGCGCCGGCCGCCGAGCACGAGCCGGGCTCCGATCCGCTGCTGCCGCTCGCCCTCGACTCGCTCCGGCGCTGGCCGGCCTTCCGCGATGCGCTGGAGGCCGAGTCCGGCCGGTCGATCGATTACCGGGCGGACGGCACGCTGGTGCTGGCGATCGGCCGCGACGAGGTCGAGCGCCTGCGCTTCCGCTACGATCTCCAGCGCCGTTCCGGGCTCGACGCGGCCTGGCTGCCGGGCAGCGAGGTCCGGCGCCTGGAGCCGGGCCTGCGCCCCTCGGTCACCGCCGGAATCCAGTGCCCGCTGGATCATCAGGTCGATCCGTGCCGCGTGATGGCCGCCCTGGCAGAGGCCTGCCGACGCGCCGGCGTCACCCTGATCGAGCACGCCCCGGTCAGTGCCCTCGACTGGTCGGGGGGCCGCGTCGCGGGCCTGCGCGTTGGCGAGCACGCCATCGCGGCCGGGACCGTGATCCTGGCCACCGGCGCCTGGAGCGGGGAGGGGGGCCTGCTCCCCGAGACGCTATCGCTGCCGGTGCGGCCCCTGAAGGGCCAATCGCTCGCCCTGCGCACCACCGCCCGGACCGGCACGCTTGCCCGGATGGTCTGGACCGAGCAGGTCCACATGGCGCCGAAGAGCGACGGCCAGCTCATCGTCGGCGCCACCGTGGAAGATTGCGGCTTCCGACCCGGCATCACCGCGGGCGGCCTCTACGCGCTGCTCGAAGGCGCGCGCCGGGTGCTGCCCGGGATCGAAGAGATGGAGGTGGCCTCCGTGTGGAGCGGCTACCGGCCGACCTCGGACGACGACGCGCCGATCATCGACACGCTGGCCCCCGGGCTCGTCGCCGCCACGGGCCATCACCGCAACGGCTATCTGCTCGCCCCCGCGACCGCCGACGCCGTGGCCGAACTGGTGACCGCGGGCGCCTTGCCGGAGGTGGCCCGCCCCTTCACCCGGGCGCGGTTCGCGCAGGTCCAGCCCCGGAGGGCCATGGCATGAAGCTCTTCATCAACGGCGAGCCGCGCGAGCGCGACGCCGAGACCGTGGACGCCCTGTTCCGCCAGGAGGCGGAGGAGGGGGGCATCGAGAGCCCGCAGGGCGTCGCCATCGCGCTGAACGGCCGGGTGCTGCGCCGCCGGGACTGGGGCGAGACCCCGGTCGCCGAGGGCGACCGCGTCGAGATCGTCCGCGCCATGCAGGGAGGTTGAGCATGGATCACACCGTCACGCCGCTGCGCCCCGAGACGGGGGCCGACAGCTTCACGATCGCCGGGGTGAGCCTGTCCTCCCGGCTGTTCATCGGCACCGCCGGCTATCCCACGCAGGCGATCATGCGCGACGCCGTCGCGGCGAGCGGGGCCGAGGTGGTGACCGCCTCGATCCGCCGGGTCTCGCTCCAGGGCCACGGCTCCGACACGGTGACGCTGCTGAAGGGCAAGCGCTTCCTGCCGAACACCGCCGGCTGCGAGACCGCCCGCGACGCGATCATGACCGCCGAACTCGCCCGCGAGGCGCTGGAGACCAACTGGATCAAGGTGGAGGTGATCGGCGACCGCGAGACGCTGTACCCGGACGTGACCGAGCTGATCGAGGCCTGCCGCCACCTCGTGGACGACGGCTTCGTGGTCCTGCCCTATTGCAACGACGACCCGATCGTCTGTCAGCGCCTGGAAGACCTCGGCTGCGCCGCCGTGATGCCGATGGGGTCGCTGATCGGCTCCGGGATGGGCGTGGCGAATCCCGCCAATCTCGAACTGATCTGCCGCCGGGCCACGGTGCCGGTGGTGGTCGATGCCGGGATCGGCACCGCCTCGGACGCGGTGATCGCCATGGAGCTCGGCGCCTCCGCCTGCCTGATCAACACCGCGGTGGCCAAGGCCGATGATCCCATCCGCATGGCCCGCGCCATGGGCCGGGCGGTCGAGGCGGGACGCGACGCGTATCTGGCGGGGCGCATCCCGCGCCGCGGCCGGGCCGAGCCGTCGAGCCCGCAGCTCGGCCTCGTCGGCTCGTGAGGGCGCTGCCGTCGCCGCTGCTGGCGGTGACGGACCGGCACGGCCACGCGCGGCCGCTGGCCGAGACCGTGCAGGCGATCCTGGACGGCGGCGGTCGCTGGATCTGGTTCCGCGATCGCGACCTGGAGCCGGAGGCGCGGCTTCGCCTGGGTGAGGCCGTGGCGGCGCGCGTGCGGGGCGCGGGCGGAATCCTGACGGTCGGCGGCGACGTGGCCCTGGCTCGGGCGCTCGGCGCCGACGGGGTGCATCTCGGCGGCGGATCGGGGCCGGAGGCGATCGCAGCGGCGCGGGACGCGCTGGGGGCGAAGGTACTGATCGGGGTGTCGGCCCATGCGCCGCAGGAGGTCGCGCAGGCCGCGGCGGCCGGCGCCGATTACGTGACGCTGAGCCCGATCTTTCCGACGGCGAGCAAGCCGGGCTACGGGCCGGCGCTCGGTCCCGAGGGCATCGTCGCCGCACGGACGGTCGGCCTTCCCCTGGTGGCGCTCGGCGGAGTCGGATCCGACACGGTCGCTGAATGCCGGGGGGCCGGGGCGGCGGCCGTCGCCATCATGGGCGGCTTAATGCGGGACGGCGACCCGGCTGGCGCCGCGCGGGCTCTGCTGAAGGCCTTTGAGGAAAAAATACCGTGCCATCTGCTGCGGCCTGTGCGTACGGCGTGAAGCATTCCACCCCGCCGCTCCTCCCAAGAGTCCCACGGCGGCCGTAGCGTCGCTCCGCTGGCGTCGAACCACCTCGCCAAGACGCGGAAAAAAGGCCTTCATCCCGACATGAGTCGGAAAGACGCTTCGCGGCGGCCCAATCGAACCGCCTTCGGCTGGCACTGGCTGGCGCGCGCCCTGGCCCTGCGCCGAGGCAAGGCGATCCGCCTGATACTTGCCATCGCGGCCGGCTACGGCGCCGGTCTGGTCTTCCCAATCGCCACACAGCGGATCGTCGATGCTGTTGTGGCCGGCCGGGTCGATCTGTACCTCTTCGGCCTCGGTGTTCTGGCCGTCCTATCGATCGGCCTGGAAGTGGCGCTATTCTCCCTGCGCCAGATTCTCATCATCGATCTGGCCGTATTTCTCGATAGAAGGATCTCACATCGGGTTTTCATCCATCTGATGCGCGTGCGGATCGACGAGACGGCCTTCCAATCCGGTCAGGTCTTGAACCACTTCCAGCAGATCACGAAGATCCGCGACTTCATCCTGTTCCAGTTGCCGAACACGGTCATCGATGCCGGAGGCGCACTCGTTTCCCTGGGCCTCGTACTGGCCTACGATCCGATCGTCGGCTTCGCTCTGCTCGCCGCGCTGCCGGCCCTCATCCTGGTATCGGGCAACCGAATGATGGGTATCCGCAGCACGGCGCGGGCCTTCTACGACGCCTTGAGCGTCCGCGACGGGACGCTCGCCGAGACCGTCACTGGGTTGGCGACGGTGAAGGCACTGGCCCTTGAGGGTCCGCGCTTCCGACGCTGGAGCAGCGTCACGGATGGTGCGCTGAAAGAACTCCACACGCTGATGAACCGGCAGCGCCGTTTCAGTGAGCGGACTCAGCCCTTCTCACGCGCCATGACGCTCCTCGTGATCGGTGTCGGCTGCTGGCGTATCTACGGCGGTCACCTGACCGTCGGAGAATTCTTCGCGATCCAAGTGGTCTCGGCCCGGATCACTGCACCGCTCATGAGCAGCGCCGATATCCTGCGCATGACACAGGAGGTGAGCGTCGCCCTGCGCCAGATCGGCGGGTTCCTCGACCTACCGCGCGAGCGTGCGGCTCGGATCCCGCCGCTCCGCCATATCAGCCCAGGCGGCATCCGGTTTATCGATGTCTCGCTGACCTATCCGAACGCCGCGCGCCCGGCCCTTCAGAGTGTGAGCATCACGCTGCCCGAGCGTGGCATCGTGGCGATCGTCGGCCGCAACGGCTCCGGCAAGTCGACCCTGCTGCGCATCTTGCTCGGCCTGCAGCGCGGTTACACCGGCCGCGTCGAGGTCGGCGGGGCGGATCTTCGGGACTACGATCCGCGCTGGCTCCGCGGCCGGATCGGCACGGTCGATCAGGACACGGTGCTCTTCTCCGGAAACGTGCGCGACAATCTGGCGGCCGGGCATTCGGATCCCGACGCGCTCGATGCGGCCCTGCGATTCGCGGGCGTGCGCGACCTCGTCGACAGCCTGCCGGACGGGCTGGCGACCGACCTCGGCGAGGGGGGCCGAACCCTGTCGGGCGGCCAGCGCCAGCGCCTCTCCGTCGCCCGCGCGGTGGTCCGCGACCCTCCGATCGCGCTGCTCGATGAACCGACGGCCTTCCTCGACCCGGAGGCCGCGCTGGCGCTGGAGCGGAACCTGATCGCCTGGGGCCGGAACCGCCTGCTGATCCTGGTAACCCACCATCTCGCGGCGGCGCGCCAGGCCGATCGCATCCTGGTGCTGGACGCGGGCCGCCTCGTCGGCGCGGGCGCGCACGAGGAGTTGCTGAGGACGGTGCCGGTCTACGCCAAGCTCTGGGCGGATTACGATCGCAGCCGGAGCCAAGATGCGGTGACGGCCTGAGCGCTACTTCTCCGAAGGCCCATAGGGCGGCCGCGGGATCGCCCGGTGTGCGGCCCGGAGCGCCGCCGACCAGCGCTCGCGCAGGTCGTGAAAATAGCCCTCGCCGGCCTCGATCCGGTGGTTCACCTCCGTGGTGAGGGCGTTCCGGCGGGCCACCGCGATGTCGATCGGCAGGCCGACCCCCAAGTTCGACCGCATGGTCGAATCCATCGAGACGAGGCTCACCTTCAGGGCGTCGTACAGGTCGGTCCGGTAGGTCACCGCCCGGTCGAGGATCGGCTTGCCGTATTTGTGCTCGCCGATCTGGAGGAACGGAGCATCCATGCTGCACTCGATGAAGTTGCCGGCCGAGTAGATCAGGTACAGCCGCATCTCACCGGTGCCGATCTGGCCGCCGAACAGCAGCGAGATCGAGAAGCGGATGTTGGCCGCCTCGAACCCGTCCTTCTCGATCATCCGGACCCGGCGGATCGCCCGGCCGATGAGCTGCGCCGCCTGGAACATGGTCGGCGCCTCGACCAGCCGCTGGGGCGGCTCGTCCCCCTCGCCGGGGACGCCCTCCTGCAGCAGGCTCAGCACCGATTGGGTGATCGACAGGTTGCCGGCCGAGGCCAGCATCATCACCCGCTCGCCCGGCACGTTGAAGTGGTGGAGCTTGCGATAGGTCGAGATGTCGTCGAGCCCCGCATTGGTGCGGGTATCGGCGACCATCACCAGCCCCTCCTCGACAAGCACACCGACGCAGTAGGTCATCGTCTTCGGGCTCTCGTGCGGCCGGGGCCGGTGTCGCGGGAATCAGGACTGGATCGCGGCCCTGCCTTGCTCGACGCGAAGCTTCACGTCCAGTGTCTCGGTGCCGCCGCCGGTGCGGCTGCCGCGGATCGGCGCGGCGCCGAGATAGTCGAGACCCGTGGCGACGCGGATGTAGCTGTCGGACGGGCTCATGCCGAAGCACGGGTCGAACGCGACCCATCCGAGATCCGGCACCAAGGCCTCGGCCCAGCCGTGCGGCGCCTCGACCGCGGCCTCGCCGTCGTCCCGGGCGCGGTAGCCCGCCACGTAGCGCGCCGGGATGCCGATATGCCGCGCCGCCGCGATGAAGACGTGCGTCAGGTCCTGGCAGATGCCCCGCCCGGCCTCGAATGCCTTTCCGGCCGGGACGGCGTTCGCGGCCGGACCGGGCTCGAACGCCACCGCCTCGGGGACGGCACCCATCAGCCGATGGAGCAGGGCAAGCGGCGCGCCGTCGCCCTCCGTGGCGATGCGCTCGGCGAAGATGTGCAGGTCGGGGCTCGCCGCACAGAGGTCCGTGTCGCGCAGGTAGAAGGGATCCGGCAGGCGCTCGACCGTGCCGCGCACGACGCCCTGGGTGTCCTCGGTATCGACCGCACCGGTGACGCGGATGATCAGGGCTTCGGCCGGCTCGTCCGGGGTGAACCAGTGGACGATGTTGCCGAACCCGTCCTCCCGCGCGGTCAGCCGCCCGTCGACCGTGGTGTCGATCCGCCAGTTCCGGACATACTGCCCGTCATGGTCCCGGGGCGTCATGCGCAGGACCTGCACGAGCCCGCGGGCGGGCTGCTCGTAGGTGTAGATGGTCTCGTGGACCACGCGGATGCGCATGCGCCGTCCTGTCCGTCTCGTTCAGCCGACCAGATACTGCTTGGCGATGGCCTCGCCCACCCTGTTGTTCTCGGCGATGAACGCCTCGACGAACTCGTGCAGGCCGGAAGCGAAGACCCGGTCGATATCCTCGCCCTCGAGCTTGGCCAGCATGTTGCCCGCGAGCCGCTGGCTCGGCCCCCGGCGGCCATAGGCATCGGCGATCAGGTCGAGATACTCGACGATCACGCCGTAGCAATTGGCGAAGGAGCGCGGCATCTGCTTGTTGAGCATCAGGAGATCCGCCACCAGCAGGGGCTTCACGCTCTCCCGATACACCCAGTGATAGGCGTTGAAGGCCGAGACCTCGCGCAGGATCGTGGTCCATTGGAAGTAGTCGAGGCTGCCGCCGATCGTCTCGTCGTGGGGCAGCAGGATCTGGTACTTCACGTCGAGGATGCGGGCGGTGTTGTCGGCCCGCTCGATCGCGGTGCCGAGCCGCGTGAACCAGAACGCGTCGTTGCGCAGCATCGTCCGGAAGGCCGAGCCGTCGAAGGTCAGCGAGACGGTCTTCACCCAGTCGAGGAAGCGGCCGAACTCGTCGCGGTTGAGCTCCTTGCCGGCATAGTTGCGCAGCTCCAGCCACGCGCCGTTGATCGCGTCCCACATCTCGGTGGTGAGCGCCGTGCGCACCGAGCGGGCATTCTCGCGGGCCGCCTCGATGCAGGAGCGGATCGAGGACGGGTTGTGCGGGCTGAAGGCCAGGAAATCGCAGACCGTGTCGGCGTTGACCGCGCTGTAATGGGTGCGGAACGCCTCCGGATCGCCCGCCGAGGCGAGGGCGGAGTCCCACTCGTTGCCCTCGCCGCCGCCGTAGCTCGTCGGCAGCGAGGCGAAGCGGTGCGCCGCGTCGAGGATGCGGGCGACGAAATCGGCCCGCTCGACGTAGCGCGAGAGCCAGAAGAGGTTGTCGGCGGTCCTGGAAAGCATCGGTCTTCAGCCAAGTCGTGCGGACCACGATGTCCGCGCCTCGGAACGTCCGGATGGCGTGGGGCTCAGGCGTCGAGCACCCAGGTGTCCTTCGTACCACCGCCCTGGCTGGAATTGACCACCAGGGAGCCCTCCTTCAGCGCCACCCGGGTCAGCCCGCCCGGCACGATGCGGATCTGGTCGGCGCCGCACAGCACGAAGGGCCGCAGATCCACGTGCCGGGGCGCGACCCCGGAGGCCACGAAGGTCGGGCAGGTGGAGAGCGAGAGGGTCGGCTGGGCGATGAAGCCGTCCGGGGCGTGCTTGAGCTTCCTGGCGAAATCATCGAGCTCGCGCTTGCTGGCATGCGGCCCGACCAGCATGCCGTAGCCGCCCGAGCCGTTGACCTCCTTCACGACCAGTTCGGAGAGGTTGTCCATCACGTACGCGAAGGCGTCCTTCTCGCGGCAGCGATAGGTCGGCACGTTGTGCAGGATCGGCTCCTCGCCGGTGAAGAATTTCACGATCTCCGGCATGTAGCTGTAGACCGCCTTGTCGTCCGAGATGCCGGTGCCGACCGCGTTGGCCAGGGTCACGGAGCCGCGCTCGTAGGCGTTCATCAGGCCGGGCACGCCGAGCACGGAATCCGGCCGGAAGACCAGCGGATCCAGGAAGTCGTCGTCGAGGCGGCGGTAGATCACGTCGACCTTCCGCGGACCCTCGGTGGTGCGCATGTAGACCACGTCGTCCCGGGTGAAGAGGTCGGAGGCCTCCACCAGCTCGACGCCGAGCTTGTCGGCCAGGAACGAGTGCTCGTAGAAGGCCGAGTTGTAGCGCCCGGGCGTCAGCAGCACGACCGTGGGGTCGCGGGTCGCCGAGCCCGGTGCGAGGCTGCGGAGCGTGGCGAGCAGCGCGTCGGGATAATTCTCCACCGGAGCGACCCGGTGCTTGGAGAACAGGTCCGGGAACAGGCGCAGCATCACCTCCCGGTTCTCAAGCATGTAGGAGACGCCCGACGGAATGCGGGCATTGTCCTCCAAGACAAAGAAATCGTTCTCGCCGGTGCGCACGATATCGATGCCGGCGATGTGGACGTAGAGGTCGTGCGGCACCCGGAACGAGCGCATCTCCATACGGTAATGGGCGTTCCGATAGACGAGGTCGGCCGGGATGATGCCGGCCTTGATGCATTCCTGGGCGCCGTAGACGTCCTTCAGGAACAGGTTGATGGCGGTGACCCGCTGCTTCAGCCCGCGCTCGAGGAACGACCATTCCGGCTTGGTGATCACCCGCGGGATGATGTCGAACGGGATCAGGCGCTCGGTCGATTCGTTGTCGCCGTAGACCGCGAAGGTGATGCCGATCCGGCGGAACAGCAATTCGGCCTGGCTGCGGCGGGTGTTGAAATGCTCCGGCGGCGTCGCGTCCAGCCACGCCTTGAGCTGGCCATAGGCGTCGCGGACGGCGGCCGGATCGGCGGCGCCAATGCCGTGCCCGTTCATCTCGTCGAAGGCCGTCACCGCCATCTCGCTCCTCCCGTACGCTCCCGCTTCTGAGGCAAGAGGCGCGCCATTCCGCCATGGCTATAGCCGCGGGCGATAACGCTCAAGGCGGCCGAAGGATCAGATCAGCTTCAGACCTTTCAGGCTGGCATGTCCGTTTCGTCCCAGGATGACATGATCGTGTACGACGATCTTGAGCGGGGTCAGGACCGTCACGATCTCGCGGGTCATCGCCACGTCGGCGGAGGAGGGTGTCGGGTCGCCGGACGGGTGGTTGTGGGCCAGGATGATGGCGGTCGCCGAGAGCTCCAGCGCGCGCCGGGCGACCTCCCGGGGATAGACCGGCGTGTGATCGACCGTGCCGCGCCCCTGCACCTCGTCGGCGATGAGGTGGTTGCGCTTGTCGAGGAACAGGATCCGGAATTCCTCCCGCGGCGCGAAGGCCATGGTGGCGCGCAGGTATTCGTGCAGCGCTCCCCACGAGGTGAGCAGTTCGCGCTCGCGGATCGCCCCGCGGGCGAGGCGCCGCCCGGCCGCCTCGATGACCTTGAGGTCCGAGGCCACGCCGGCGCTCACGCCCGGCACTTCCATCAGCCGCGCCGGCTCCGCACTCAAGACCTCCGCGAAGCTGCCGAACCGGGCGACCAGCGCTTTCGCCAGCGGCTTCACATCCCGCCGGGGAATCGCGCGGAACAGGACCAGTTCCAGCAGCTCGTAATCCGGCAGGGCGTCACCCGCCGCCGCGAACTTTTCCCGAAGGCGGTCGCGGTGGCCGTGATAGTGCGGCGTTTCCTTGGCGAGCGCGGCCGTCTCGGCGCTGTCGGCGAAAAGCCCCGCCTCGGCGTCGTCCGGCGGCGGCGCCATGGGCGTTCAGGCGGCTGGGTTGACGGGCTGGTGCAGCCCCTTCGGCGAGATCGTGAAGATCTCCACGCCCGTCTCGGTCACCGCCACCGTGTGCTCGAACTGCGCCGAGAGCGACCGGTCGCGGGTCACCGCCGTCCAGCCGTCGCCCAGCACCTTCACGGCCGGACGGCCGAGATTGATCATCGGCTCCACGGTGAAGAACTGGCCCGGCTTGAACGGCACGTCGTAGCTCGCCTCGACGTAGTGCAGGATCGTCGGCGCGTCGTGATAGGTGCGGCCGAGGCCATGGCCGCAGAAATCCCGCACCACCGAGCAGCGCTCACCCTCCGCGTAGGCCTGGATCGCCCGGCCGATATCGTTGGTGGAACCGCCGGGCTTCACCGCCGCGATGCCGCGCATCAGCGCCTCGTAGGTGATCTCGCACAGGCGCTGCGCCTTGCGGGGCACCTCGCCGACATAGGCCATCCGGCTCGTATCCCCGTGCCAGCCGTCGAGGATCAGGCAGATATCGAGGTTGACGATGTCGCCCTCGCGCAGCGGCTTGTCGTTGGGGATGCCGTGGCAGACCACGTGATTGATCGAGGTGCAGATCGACTTCGGATAGCCGCGATAGAGCAGCGAGGCCGGATAGGCGCCGTGGTCCATGGCGAATTCGTAGGCGAGCTTGTCCAGCGCCTCGGTGGTGACGCCGGGCTGCGTCGCCTCCATGAGCAGATCGAGGGCCTCGGCCGTGAGGCGCCCCGCGCGGCGCATGCCTTCAAAATCCTCCGGGCCGTGGATCGGGGGCTCGGGGGCGCGGCGCGTCCCCTGCGCGGTGGCCTGTTCCTGCTGCATGGGCGTGACTTTTCGCGGGCGTCATCAATCGGGTGTGCGACGTATGTACGGTGCGCGGCGCGGCAGGCCAAGCGGCGTCCCACGGACGGTTGGGCGAGGCTTGCGCCGGCCGCGGGGCTGGCGGCATAAGCGGCCGCGAGGCGCCCGGGGGCGCGCGGGCAGATTCGCCGCGCGGTCGGTTGCGGGTCAGGCGAGGGCCGGATGGCAGGCAAGGCGGTACCCCACTTCCACAACGAGCCGGGCGTCCCGGTGGTCGCCGTGGGGGTGAAGGAGTTCATGTGCATCGGCGCATTGCCGCCGTTCGACCATCCGCATGTCTTCCTCGACATGGGCGCGGATACCGAGATCATCTGCCAGTACTGCTCGACGCTCTACCGCTACCGCGCCGGGCTGAAGCCGGATCAGGCCGATCCCCAGGCCTGCGTCTGGCAGGACGACGCCAAGCTCGCCGCGGAGTAGGCGCGCCGGCCGTGTCGTCCGAGAATCGAGCCCTGCGGATCGGAATCGTCGGGGCCGGGATCGGCGGCCTGACGGCGGCCCTGGCGCTGTCCGATGCCGGCCATGCCGTCACGGTGATCGAGCGCCGCACCGGCTTCAGCGAGGTCGGGGCCGGGATCCAGATCTCGCCCAACGCGTCCCGCGTGCTGGCCGCCCTCGGCCTCTCGACGGCCCTGCGCCGGGCCGCGAGCGAGCCGCCGGGCGTCGCGGTGCGTGCCCTGGACAGTGGCCGCAGCCTCGGCGGCGTCGCCCTCGGCGCCGAAGCGCGGGCGCGGTTCGGCGCCCCCTACTACGTGATTCATCGGGCCGACCTGCAGACCCTCCTGCTCGATGCCCTGCGCGGGCGGCCCGCGATCCGCCTGATGATGGGCCGCACCGCCACGGGCTTTACCGAGACGGACGATGAGATCCGGGTCGCCGCCGAGAGCGCCGGGGGCATGCAGGACCTGGCCTTCGATCTGCTGATCGGGGCCGACGGGCTGCGCTCGCGCTTGCGCGGCCGGTTCGATTCGGCGCCGCTCCGGCCGAGCCATGCGGCGGCGTGGCGGGCGCTGGTTCCGATCGATGCCGCGCCGGAGCCCCTGCGCGGCCCCGCGACGGGCCTGTGGCTCGGCCGGAACCGACACGTGGTGCATTATCCGGTGCGGGACGGCCAGTTCCTCAACGTCGTTGCGGTCGTGCCCGAGGCGGTGGGTGACGAGGACTGGGGCCGTCTCGGCGAGCCCGCCGTGCTGCGGAAGTTTTTTCGCACCTGCGCCGAACCGCTGCGCGAGCTTCTGGGCGTGCCCGATTCCTGGCTGGTCTGGTCGCTGGCCGACCGGGCAGCGGCACGGCCGCTCGCCCGCGGGCGAATCGCCCTGCTCGGGGACGCGGCACATCCGGTCCTGCCCTACCTCGCGCAGGGGGCCGCGCTCGCCATCGAGGATGCCGCGGTGCTGACGCACGTCCTCGCGGCCCATCCAGGCGTACCGGCGGCGCTCGCCGCCTACGCGGCGGAGCGGTCGGCCCGCGTGCGGCGCGTGCAGAAGGCCGCCCGCGCCAACGGCCGCACCTACCACGCGCGGGGCCTCATGGCGCTCGCCCGCAACGCGGTGATGACCCGGCTCGGGCCGGACGGCATGCGCGACCGCTATGCCTGGCTCTACGGCTGGACGCCCCCGGCTTGATCGCGGGGGCGTGCGCCGCTACCGAGGGCCACGGAGCCGCGCCCTCCATTTCGCCGAACCGGTACCCACTTCGGCGGAGGGCGCTCATGCGGACGTGGCGGAACCGGTAGACGCACGAGACTTAAAATCTTGCGGCCGCAAGGCCGTGCGGGTTCGAGTCCCGCCGTCCGCACCAGAGCTGCGCAGCGGTCCTCATATGGACCATTCGCGGTGGTTCGCGCTCGATCTCGATCGGCAAGCCGAAGCATGTTGCGCGGATGCCGAAGCTGCGCTCATAAAGAAGCATGGCGAGCGACGCACCAACGCCCGAGAACAATCTGATCCTGCGTCAGATGAACGGCATGCGCCGGGACATGGTCGCCGTGTCGGAGACGAACGCGCGCGTGGTCGAGCTGCTTGGGCGCATGAATATGCGGCTCGACGAGATGTCCGAGCGCTTCGACGGAGCCTTCTCCCGCATTGATCGCCGCATTCAAGACCTGCACGGCGACGTGATCTTGATGGAAAATCGTGTCCTCGATGCGATCACGGAGGTTCGAAACCTCAGAATTCGTATCGACGAAGACCGCCCCGAAGCCGCCTTCGCGGGACCGGCTGACTCACGATCGTAGAGCCCCGCCCTGACGAGGCGGCGGCCTTCCGTGTGGATGCGCTGAATCGAACCCACGCGTTCGTTCGAAAACCTCTTCGCGACGCCGCGACATCGCCGATCCCTCGCATTTGAGCGATCACCGCAACACAACCGCAGCCTGAGTCCGGCACAATCATCGGCCGGAGGTACCGCATGATCGACGCCCTTCAGACCGCCTTTACAGGCATGGCCCGCGCCACCGACCGCCTCGACACGGCCGCCCAGACCGTCGCATCCGCCGGCGCCCCCGTCTCCGGCACCACACTGGAGCCCGCCGCGCAGGTGGACCTGTCCGGCGCCGCCGTCGAATTGCTCGGCGCCAAATCCGCCTTCGCGCTGAACGCCGCCGTGGCGCGGACCGCCGACCGGATGACCGGCCAGCTCCTCGACATCAACGCCTGAGCGCCGGCAGCGCCAAGGCGGCCAGGATCGCGGCCGCCACGAACAGCAGCGCAACCCCCACGGCGCGGTAGGCGATGACGCCCACCAGCCCGCCCGCGAGGAACGATCCGACCGTCAGCAGGTGGAGGTGCAGCCGCACCGGATCGTGGCGCTTCAGCGGGACCTGATCGGGCGCGCCGCGGTCGAGCCAGCGCGCCAGCTCGATGCCGATATCGGTGACCATCCCGGTGACATGCGTGGTGCGCACCCGGGCCTCGGAGATCTTGGTCACCGCCGCGTTCTGCAGGCCCATCGTGAAGCTCAGGCCCAGAACCAGGGCGTGGCCCCGGATCGGCTCAGCGAGCGGTAGCGCCACGAGCCCGAGGATGACGAGGCAGAACGCCTCCGCGCAGACGCTGTAGGCGTGGGAGCCCTGAACCGAACTGCGGCGGCGGTACCGGATCAGCAGCGTCGAGGTGGCGGAGCCGAGGACGAACAGCAGGACGAGCAGCAGCGCCTCGCCGGCCAGCGCGAAGTCGCCGGTGCCGGTCCGGTCTGAGATCGCCGAGACGTTGCCGGTCATGTTCGAGGCGTAGAGGCCGACCGCGTAGAACCCCGCTGTGTTCAGCGCGCCGGCCACCGCGGCCAGGGACAGGCCGAGCTTCCGGTCGGCTTCGGGGGTACGGGTTACGCCTTCGTGGACCAGCATCGAATCGTCTTACTGCGCGGGTGCTGAACCGACGGTTCACGCCCTGCGCGTCCGGCCCTGGCTTCGCATCGGCCGAGAACGCTTGCGAGGGCCAGGTGTGCTTGCGAGGGCAAACGAGCGCTTGCGAGAGCGCTTTAGAGCGGTTTCCGACCGCGCTGCAATCGGGAACCGCGCCAAGACTTTGTCGGTATGCGCGGCCTGTCGCGGGACCGGAGAGGCGACCGCCCTCAGGCGCCGCCCACCGGGCCCGCGCTCGACTCACCAGCCGTAATAGGCGCGGCGGTAGCCGTAGCCGCGGTCTCCACCGTCCCAGTCATGATGCCAGTGACGGTCGTAGCCGACCGGCACCCGCTCGTAGGTGACGGTCCGGCGGGTGGCGTAGACCGGCACGTCCTCCTCGTAGACGCGGTAGGCCGGCGCCGGTCGCACCACCACGGGGGCCGGCGCGTAACCGTAGCCGCCATAGCCGTAATCATACCCGTAGGCGGGCGCCGCATGGGCCTGGGTCGCGGCGCCGATCAGGGCGCCGGCCGCGAGGCCGCCGATGATGCCGGCCGCGATGGCGCCGCCGCGCGCCTCCGCGGCCGAAGAGGCCAGAGTGCCCGCGCCGATCAGCGCGGCGGCCGAAAGCAAAGCGAAGCGTTTCATGACCTGCCTCCGAATGAAGCGGGCGGTTCGAACCGTCCCGGATCATGAAACAGATCATGTCACCGCCGCGCTGCATCAAGCCTGAACTGCGTTTGCAGCAACCGTTCAGCTTGCAGGACTATGCCCGGACTCGGGCGCCCCGCGGATGTAGCCCCGGGAGATCAGGCGACTGCGCTCGCGGGTCCGCCGCTCGGCCTCCATCAGATCAGACAGCGCGTCGGCGATCGCGCAGCGGAGCGCGATCCCGGCATCGCCGCCCGCGAACCCGAGATAGGCGCTGCTGATCGCCTCGACGGGACAGGCGTGATCGTCGCGCACGGCATCGGCTGCAATCCGCATCGTGTTCTCCTCCTCGCGCTGGGAACGGAAAGAGAACAAGCCATAAAGGTTAACGCTTCGTCAACGCGCCCGCAGCGGCTCCATTCGGAGCCGCCATAGCCTGTGGACAACGGGGTTTTGCCTCCCCGAGCGCTGTGGATAAGCCGGCTTACTCCGGCAGACGGGGCAGGGGTTGGCCATCCTTGGGAATCGGATAGCGGGCCGCGTTCAACTCCATGGCCAGCAGCGTGTAGTAGCCCGAGATCGCCGCGAGATCGACGAGCGCCGGCTTGCCGAACCGGGCCTCGGCGCGGGCGAAGGTCGCGTCCGAGACGCGCTTCGTGTCCTGCAACTCGGCGGTGAAGTCGTACACGATGGTCTCGTCATCGCTCATCCGGGCGGGGCGGCGTCCGTCGCGGATCGCCGCGATGATGTCGGCCGCGATCCCCGCCTTCTCGGCGATCGGGGCGTGGACATACCATTCGTAATCCTGGGTCCAGCGCCTTGCGGTCATCAGGATCACCAGCTCCGACAGGGTGGTGCCGATCTTCGGCTTGAAGCGCAGGTAGTCGCCCATCGAGCGCGCGAGCGTCATGACCTCCGGCGAGTACATCAGCGGCTCGAACGGCCCGAAGGGGGGCTTGCCCCGGGCCTGCGCGAAGGATTCGGCCGCCTGCTTCTGCTCGGGCGAGTAGTCCTGCGGCGGGATCGTCGGCAGCCTGTCCTGCGCGCGGGCAGCGCCCAGCGCGAAGGGCAGGGCGGCCAGGGCCAGGACGGTCCGGCGAAAACGCATCGTTTCACTCCCGATTATTTTTAATACGCCCGAACTACGCGTTTGGCCGGCGCGCAGGCCAGTGTCCGCGGGTTCAATCGGTATCGAACGCGGCTCAGCGTCACCGGAAGGCTGGACTGTTGCGCGCGGCGCCGCTCCGCGCCATCAGCGGCACCGATGCCCGATCCCCAGACCGCATTGCCGATCGAGGCGGCGCTCCCCGCCCTGCGCGAAGCCCTTGCCGGACGGAACGCCGCCGTGCTGGTGGCCCCGCCGGGGGCCGGCAAGACCACGCGCGTGCCGCTCGATCTCTTGGACGCGCCGTGGCTCGACAGTCGAAAAATCATCCTGCTGGAGCCCCGCCGGCTCGCGGCCCGGGCCGCCGCCGCCCGGATGGCGCAGACGCTCGGCGAGCCGGTCGGCGGCACGGTCGGCCTGCGCGTGCGGCTCGGCTCGAAGATCACGGCCCGGACGCGGATCGAGGTGGTGACCGAGGGCGTGTTCACGCGGATGATCCTCGACGATCCGGAACTCGCCGGCATCGGCGCGGTGCTGTTCGACGAGTTCCACGAGCGCTCCCTCGACGCCGATCTCGGCCTCGCCCTGGCGCTCGACGCGCAGGGCGGCCTGCGGGAGGATCTGCGCCTGCTCGTCATGTCGGCGACCCTCGACGGCGCCCGGGTGGCCCGGCTGATGGGCGACGCGCCGGTGGTCGCCTCGGAGGGCCGCGCCTTCCCGGTGGAGACCCGCCACGTCGAGCGTGACCCGAATCGCCGGATCGAGGAGGCCGTGGCCGAAGTGACGCTGCGCGCCCTCCGGGCGGATCCGGGCTCGGTGCTGGTGTTCCTGCCCGGACAGGCGGAGATCCGCCGGACTGCCGATCTGCTGGCCGAGCGCCTCGATCCCGGCGTGGTGCTCGCCCCTCTCTACGGCGCCCTCCCGCCTGCCGAGCAGGACCGGGCCGTCGCCCCGGCGCCGCCCGGGACCCGCAAGGTGGTGCTGGCCACCAGCATCGCCGAGACCTCGCTGACCATCGAGGGCGTCCGGATCGTGGTCGATTCCGGACTCGCCCGGGTGCCGGTCTACGAGCCCGGCCTCGGCCTGACGCGGTTTGTCACGGCGCGCGCCTCGCGGGCCTCCGTCGATCAGCGGCGGGGCCGCGCCGGCCGGACGGAGCCGGGCATCTGCTGGCGGCTCTGGTCCGAGGCCGCCACCAACGCGCTTGAACAATTCTCGCGGCCCGAGATCCTTTCGGCGGATCTGGCGGGCCTGCTCCTCGATTGCGCCGCCTGGGGCGTGGCCGATCCGAAAAAACTCGCCTTCCTGGACCCGCCGCCGGCCCCCGCTCTGGCGGAGGCCCGCACGCTGCTGGACGAACTCGGCGCCCTCGATCCGGACGGTCGGCTCACCGAGACGGGCGCCCGCCTGCGCGCCCTGCCGCTGCCGCCGCGGCTCGCCCGGATGGTGACGGTCGCGGCCAGCTCCGGCGAAGCCCGGGCCGCCGCCGACCTCGCGGCCGTGCTGGTCGAACGCGGGCTCGGCGGTGACGATGTCGATCTCGATACGCGCGTCGAGCGGTTCCGCCGCGACCGGGGCGGCCGGTCCGCGGACATGCGCCGGCTCGCCGAGGGTTGGGCGCGGATCGCGGGCGGCGGCCCGGATGCCGGGCCGGTTCCGGCCGGCCGGCTCCTGGCGCTCGCCTATCCGGACCGCGTGGCGCGGGCGCGGGGCCGCGACGGCGAGTTCGTGATGGCGAGCGGGCGCGCCGGCCGCCTCGACCCGACGAGCGCGCTTGCCCGGGCAACCCATCTGGTCGTCGCCGACCTCGTCGGTTCTGCCGGCAACGCCCGCATCCTGGCCGCGGCGGCGATCGACGGCCCGACCATCGAGGCGCTGTTCGCCGACAGGATCGAATCGCGCACCGAGATCACCTTCGATCCGCAGGCCGCCGCCCTCCGAGCCCGGGCCGTCCGGCGGCTCGGAGCCGTCAATCTCGGTGCGCGGCCCCTGCCGGTCCCGAGCGACCTGGAGAGCGCAACGATCCTGGCCCAGGGCATCGCGGGCCTCGGGCTCGACCGGCTGCCCTGGACGCCCGCCCTGACGCAATGGCGTGCCCGAGTGCGCTTCCTGCATGCGGCGGAGGGCGAGGCCTGGCCCGATCTCTCGGACGCTGCGCTGGCCGAGACGGTGGATGCGTGGCTCGCGCCATCCCTCGTCGGGCGCACGTCGCTCGCTTCGGTCACCGCCGACGACCTCGCGGGCGCTCTCCAGGGCCTGCTGCCCTGGGACCTGCGCGCCCGGCTCGACGCGGAGGCGCCGACCCACGTGGAGGTGCCCACCGGCTCGCGCATCGCGGTGGATTACGCCGCCGACGAGCCGGCCCTCTCGGTGCGGGTGCAGGAGCTGTTCGGCCTTGACCGCCATCCCCGGGCCGGCGGCCGGCCGCTCGTCCTGCACCTGCTGTCGCCGGCCCAGCGGCCGATCCAGATCACCCGCGACCTTCCGGGCTTCTGGCGCGGATCCTGGGCGGCGGTGCGCGCCGAGATGCGCGGGCGCTATCCCCGCCATCCCTGGCCGGAGGACCCGGTCGCCGAGGCGCCGACGCGCCGGGCCAAGCCGCGGGGAACCTGACAGCAGATTCTGGTTTGCAACGCCGCGAGAGCCACGGACGGTACAATGACCCCGGACACCGACTCCTTCGACCCGAACGACGCCGGCTGGGAGCCCGTCATCGACGAGGGCTTCATCGCCCATGTCGGCCCGCTGCACCGCCGCGCCTCCGACGGCGCCTACGCGTTCCGGGCCGAGCAGAAGCACGCCAACCTGATCGGCGTGGTCCATGGCGGCATGCTGATGAGCTTCGCCGACCGCGCACTCGGCGAGACGGCCATGCGGGCAGCCGACGGCGCCAATTGCGTGACGATCCAGCTCGAGATGAAGTTCATCGATGTCGGCCGGCTCGGGGACTGGATCGGCATCCGCCCACAGGTGGTCAAGCGGACCGGATCGCTCGTGTTCATGCGCGGCGACCTGCGGGCGGGAGGCCGGCTGGTGGCCTCGGCGGACGGGGTGTGGAAGATCCTCCGGCGCCGGCCCGGTTGACGCGAACAGGATATTCATCCCAGGATCGGAACGGATTCGCGCGGTGTTCTCGTGCGGACGCGACCTGGGGGGATCGCATGCGTCAGATGGAAACAGACCAACCCGAATATGCGGCGTCACGCGGGTTTGCTCCACCTTCACGCCGTTCGGTCCTTGCCGGGGTCGGCGCCATCCTTGGCTCGGCCGGTCTGGCCGCCGCGGATCCCGTGCCACCCAGCACGATCACAAACCCGCCGCGCGACTTCCGCCCCGGCGCCGCCCCCACCACCTACTTCACCGATCCCGACGTGCTCGCGGTCGATCCCGCCTTCGAGGCCTACATCGTGCCCAATAGCGCGATCCGCCGCCTCTGGACCGGGGCGCTCTGGGCCGAGGGCCCGGCCTGGAGCGCGGTCGGCCGGTTCCTGATCTGGAGCGACATCCCCAACAACCGTCAGCTGCGCTGGCTGGAGGAGGACGGGCACGTCTCCACCTTCCGGGCGCCCAGCAACAATGCGAACGGCAACAGCTTCGACTGGCAGGGGCGCCAACTCTCCTGCGAGCATGCCGGCCGACGCGTCGTCCGCTACGAGCTCGACGGCTCCGCGACGGTGCTGGCCGACCGCTTCGAGGGCAAGCCGCTCAACTCGCCGAACGACGTGGTCCAGCACGTCGACGGCTCGTACTGGTTCACCGATCCGCCCTATGGCGGCCAGCTCTACGAGGGCCTGCCGGACGAGGCGGGCGGCCCCTCGAACCCGAAGGGCCATCTCAACCCGCGCCTCGGGCAGCCGGCCGGAATCGTGACGGCGCGGCGGGAGCTGCCGAATGCGGTCTACCGAATCGACCCCTCGGGCCGGATCGACCGGATCCTCACGGACGAGCAGGTGCCGGACCCGAACGGCCTGTGCTTCTCGCCCGACCACCGCATCCTCTACGTGTGCTCGACCGGCAAGGGTCCGGGCGATTCCGGCCCGGGCGGCAAGGGCGAGATCTACGCGTTCGATGTCGCCGAGGGCGGCAAGCTCTCGAACCGGCGCCTGTTCGCGGATTGCGTGGTGGACGGCATCAAGTGCGGGCCGGATGGGTTGCGGGCCGATGTCGACGGCAATGTCTGGGCGTCGAGCAATGCGGGCCGGGCGGTCGGCTACAACGGCGTCACGGTCTGGAGCCCCGCGGGCAAGCTGATCGGTCGGATCCGCCTGCCGGAAGTCTGCGGCAACATCACCTTCGGCGGCCCGAAGCGGAACCGCCTGTTCATGGCGGCCAGCCAGTCGCTCTACGCGGTGACGGTGAACACGCAAGGGGCCGGGCCAGCATGAGGCTCTGACGGCCGCATCCACACTCACGTCGGGTTGGTCGGGTACCCGCCATGGCTGTCGGGCCGCGGGGACGCTATCTGTAGCGGGCATGAGCGAGGATTCCGCCGACCCGACCCTGAACCGCCTCAGCGCCGCCCTCGGGGATCTGCCGACCCGGGGGCCGCCGCCGGTGGAGCGCTGGAACCCGCCCTATTGCGGCGCGATCGACATGCGCATCGCTGCGGACGGGACGTGGTATCACAATGGCACGCCGATCCGCCGGCCGAAGCTCGTCCGGCTGTTCTCCAGCATCCTGCGGCGCGAGCCGGACGGGCGCATCGTGCTGGTCACGCCGGTGGAATGCGTCGGCATCACCGTCGAGGACGCGCCCTTCGTGGCGGTCGAGATGGCGGTGGACGGGTCCGGACAGGACAGGCGCATCAGCTTCCGGACCAATGTCGACGATCTCGTCCCGGTCGATGCGGAACATACCCTGCGCTTCGAGGAAGCGGCGGACGGCGCGTTGAAGCCCTATCTCCATGTCCGCGGTGGCCTCTGGGCGCTCGTTTCCCGGGCGCTCACCTACGACCTCGTGGATCTGGCCGAGGAGGAAACCCTCGACGGAGAAACCTGGCTCGGTCTCTGGGCCGGCGGCCTGTTCCACCCGATCGCGCCGGCCGCCGCCGCGTGAGCGACGCCATCGCCGATTTCCTCGCCCGCGCCTCAGCGGGCCTGTCGCCGAACCCGCCCGGGCCGGACGATCCGACCTCGAACCCACGCGGCGACCACAGCCTCGATCCGGACGGTTCGGCGGTGATCCCGCCGCCGCCGCACAGGCGGGCCGCCGTGCTTGTGCCGGTGGTGTTCCGGCCGGAAGGGCCGACCCTGATCCTGACGCAGCGGGCCGCAAACCTGCGCGACCATTCCGGTCAGGTCGCGCTGCCGGGGGGCAAGATCGACCCGTCCGACCCGGATCCCGCCGCCGCGGCCCTGCGCGAGGCCGACGAGGAGATCGGCCTGGACCCGGCTTCGGTGCGTCTCGTCGGCTATCTCGATCCTTACCTGTCGGGGACCGGCTTCCTGGTCACGCCGGTGATCGGCCTCGTGGCGCCGCAGGCGACGTTCCGTCCGAATCCCGCCGAGGTGGCCGACCTGTTCGAGGTGCCGCTGCCGGTGCTGATGGACCAGGAGCGCTACCGCCTGCGCTCGCGGGTTTGGCAGGGGCGGACCCGCTACTTCTACGCCCTGACCTTCGGCGAGCGGCTGATCTGGGGCGTCACGGCCGGGATCCTGAACAATCTCCGCGAGCGGCTCTATCCGGATACCGATCCGGACCGGGTCCGCCGCTCGGCCGGGTAGGTGCGAATCGCCATGCTGCGTCGCGTCCTCGAAGAGTTCGGCCTCTTCCTCATCCCCTTCGCGCTGTTCCTCGTCTACCTCGTGCTGGCGGGACGCAATCCGCTGCGCCGAATCCATTGGGACGCCCATCTCTTCCGCCTCGTGCTCGCCGGATTGACCCTCGTGATCGCGACCCTCGTCTACGAAGGCCTGTTTTCCGAGCGCCGCGCCGGCGGCTACGTGCCGACCCATATGGAGAACGGCCGCCTCGTCCCGGGCGGCTTCCGGTGAGGCGGGATCTCGATCCGGGCGGCCTGACGGCGCTGCTCGACCGTCCGGGCGTGCGCCAGGCGTTCGCGGCCCTGGACGAGCCGGGCGCCGAAACCCGCCTGATCGGCGGCTGCGTCCGCGATGCCCTGCTCGGCATCGCCGCCGCCGATATCGACCTCGCCACGACGCTGGTGCCGGAGGCCGTCCTGGCGCGCGCCCGCACGGCGGGGCTCAAGGCGGTGCCGACCGGAATCGAACACGGCACGATCACCCTGATCACCGGGGACGGGCCGATCGAGGTCACCACGCTGCGCGAGGATGTCGAGACCGACGGACGCCACGCCGTCGTCCGGTTCGGCAGCGATTTCGCCAGGGATGCGGAGCGCCGCGACTTCACGGTCAATGCCCTGTCGCTCGATCGCGCCGGCCACCTGCACGACACCGTCAGCGGTCTGGCGGATCTGGAGCACGGGCGGGTGCGCTTCATCGGCGATCCCGCGACCCGGATCCGGGAGGATGCGCTCCGAATCCTGCGCTTCTTCCGCTTCCACGCGCGCTTCGGGAGCGGCGCGCCTGACCCGGAGGCGCTCGCCGCCTGCGTAGCCGCGCGGGACAGCCTCGGCCGGCTCTCGCGGGAGCGCATTCGCGACGAGTTCTTGAAGCTTCTGGCGGCGACCGGCGGCCCGGCGATGATCTCGATCGTGAGCGCGACGGGCCTGCTCCAGCGGATCACCGGCGGCGTCGGGGAACTCGGACGGCTTGAACGCGCCGCCCAGGCGGACCTGCCGCCCGTGATGCGGCTCGCGGCGCTGGCGGTCGGCGCGCGGCACGATGCAGATCGCCTGCGCGACCGGCTCCGGCTGTCGAACCAGGAGCACGGCCGCCTCACCGCCTATGCCGACGCGCTGGCGGCCCTGCACGGCCGGGCGACGGTCGATGCGTCCGCAGCCCGGTCTCTCGCGGCCGAGCACGGCCTGCCATCGCTGACGGAAGCGCTGGCGATCCTGGCGGGCGAGCCACGGCCCAACGTCACGGACAGGGCGCGTCAGGAATTGCTGGCCTTGGGCGGCGAGGGCGGCGCCCCATCTTTCCCGCTCGCGGGGGCCGATCTGGTCGCCGCAGGGATCCCGCCGGGCCCGGCCATCGGACGCGCTCTGGCGGCGGCGCGCCGCCTGTGGCTGGAGCGCGGCTGTCCGACCGGGGCGGAGAAGCGCGCGGCCCTGTTGAAACACGCGCTGGACCACGCCTACACAGCTGAGTAACCAGTAAAGTCTGGGTTTCCAAAGGGCCACGCCCTTTGGCGGGTTCTCAGGGCAGCGCCCTGAGCTGTTGTCCAGGGCTCTGCCCTGGACCCGCGAAAGGTTTCGACCGTTCGAAACCATGCCTTGATCAATTGAAGCGGCGCCGGCGCTCGTTCGTGCGCGTCAAACGCTCTCAGAGCTTCAGCAGCGCCTTGGTCTCTTGCAGCTGAACGATCTGACCGTTCAGCTCCTCGCGCTTCTGAAGATCCTCGGTGGCGTCGCGCTGCATCTCGACCGCCTCGATATCCCGGTCGAGGGATTCGTGCGTCAGCTCCTCGATCGGAGCGGCGCGCTCGGCCAGCACGGTCACGGCGGTCGGGCCGATATCCGCGAAGCCGCCGCGGACATAGATCCGCTTGCCGCTGCCCTGGCTCTCGGTGACGACGATCACGCCGACCCGGAGCGAGGTCAGCACGGGCGCGTGGCCCGGCATCACGGTCATCTCGCCCTCGGTGCCGGGCAGCTGAACGGCGGTCACCTCGCCGGAATACAGCGTCCGCTCGGGGCCGACGAAATCGAAGTGGAAGGTGGCCATCTCAGGACGATCCGGGATCCGCAACAGGCTCTCCTCCCCCTTGCGGGGAGGAGATGGAGGTGGGGGTGGTGCAGGATCGAGCGCAGCGGTTCCTTCTGCGCCACCCCCACCCCCGGCCCCTCCCCGCAAGGGGGAGGGGAGGGAGGGCGCAGTCTTACGCGGCCTTGAGCTTCTTGGCCTTCTCCTGGGCCTCCTCGATGGTGCCGACCATGTAGAAGGCCGCCTCCGGGAGGTCGTCGTAGTCGCCGTTCACCAGGCCCTTGAAGCCCTTGATGGTGTCTTCCAGCGCGACCTGCTTGCCCGGCGAGCCGGTGAACACCTCGGCCACCGAGAAGGGCTGCGAGAAGAAGCGCTCGATCTTGCGGGCGCGGGCGACCGTCAGCTTGTCCTCCTCGGACAGCTCGTCCATGCCCAGGATCGCGATGATGTCCTGGAGCGCCTTGTAGCGCTGCAGGGTCTGCTGGACGCGGCGGGCGACGTCGTAATGCTCCTCACCGAGGATCGCCGGCGAGAGCATGCGCGAGGTCGAGTCCAGCGGATCCACCGCCGGGTAGATGCCTTTCTCGGCGATCGAGCGCGACAGCACGGTCGTGGCGTCGAGGTGGGCGAAGGAGGCGGCCGGGGCCGGATCGGTCAGATCGTCGGCCGGCACGTAGATCGCCTGCACCGAGGTGATCGAGCCCTTGGTCGTGGTGGTGATGCGCTCCTGCAGGGCGCCCATGTCGGTGGCCAGCGTCGGCTGGTAGCCCACCGCCGAGGGGATGCGGCCGAGAAGCGCCGACACCTCGGAGCCCGCCTGCGTGAAGCGGAAGATGTTGTCGACGAAGAACAGCACGTCCTGACCGTCGTCGCGGAACTGCTCGGCGATCGTCAGGCCGGTGAGCGCGACGCGCGAGCGGGCACCGGGCGACTCGTTCATCTGGCCGTAGACCAGGGCGCACTTCGAACCCTCGGCGGAGCCGTGCTCCTTCGGGTCGACGTTCACCTTGGACTCGATCATCTCGTGGTAGAGGTCGTTGCCCTCGCGGGTGCGCTCACCCACGCCGGCGAAGACCGAGTAGCCCGAGTGCACCTTCGCGATGTTGTTGATCAGCTCCATGATCAGCACGGTCTTGCCGACGCCGGCGCCACCGAACAGGCCGATCTTGCCGCCCTTGGCGTAGGGGGCGAGCAGGTCGACCACCTTGATGCCGGTGACGAGAATCTGCGCCTCGGTCGACTGCTCGGCATAGGAGGGGGCCGGCTGGTGGATGGCGCGGAAGGTGGTGGCCTGGACCGGGCCGGCCTCGTCGATCGGCTCACCGATGACGTTCATGATGCGGCCGAGCGTGTTCATGCCGACCGGAACCTTGATCGGCTCGCCGGTGTCGGTGCATTCCTGGCCGCGGGTCAGGCCCTCGGACGTGTCCATGGCGATGCAGCGGACGGTGTTCTCGCCGAGCTGCTGGGCCACCTCGAGGACGAGGCGGGCGCCGTTGTTCCTGGTCTCGAGTGCGTTCAGGATCTCGGGCAGATGGCCCTCGAACTGCACGTCGACCACGGGGCCGATGACCTGGGTGATCTTGCCGACCTTGTTGGAGCCGGTGCCGGGGAGTGCGGTGTTCGCCATCGTGTCCTCGCTGTCGGTGCCAGCGCGCGGCGCGCGGGCGGTATCTTCAAAAACCGGATCGGGCTCAAGCGTCTCTCAGATCGAGCCGGACTTCGACACGGGCCATCCGCTCATCGAAGCGATCCATGCGGCCGTTCATGGTCGCGACCTGCATCTCGACGGCCGTCAGTCGCGCCTTCACGTCCCTCAGATCGAGACGCACCTCGGAGACGTCATGCCGCAGAGCACGCAGATGCTCCGAGACCAGGTTCTCAACCTCTGTCGTCATCGTCCGACGCCTCCAGCGCCCCCTTATCACAGAGCCTCGGCGCCCGAGATGATCTCGATGAGTTCCTTGGTGATCATGGCCTGACGCGTCCGGTTGTAGATCAGCGTCTGCTTCTTGATCATCTCGCCCGCGTTGCGGGTCGCCGAGTCCATGGCGCTCATGCGCGCGCCCTGCTCGGAGGCGGCGTTCTCCAAGAGCGCCCGGTAGATCTGCACCGTCAGGTTCTTCGGCAGCAGCGTCTCCAGGATCGCCTCCTCGGAGGGCTCGAATTCCAGGGCGGCGTTGCCGGCGGTCGCCTTCGCGGTCGTGTCGGCCGCGGGCAGCTCGGCCGGGATGAGGCGCTGCGCGGTCGGGATCTGCGAGATGACCGAGCGGAACTCGGAATAGAACAGGGTCGCGACGTCGAACTCACCGGCCTCGAAGCGGGTGAGGATCTTGTCGGCGATCTCGGCGGCGAAGGGATAATCCACCGGCCGGTTCCCGCGGATATCCATGCTCTCGACGATCTGGTCGCGATACTGCCGGCGCAGCATGTCGAGACCCTTCTTGCCGACCGTCATGATCTTGACGGTCTTGCCCTCGGCGGTCAGCTTCTGCGCGTATTCGCGCACGGCAAGGCGGACGATCGAGGAATTGAAGGCACCGGCAAGGCCGCGGTCGCCGGTGCAGACCACCAGCAGGTGCGTCTGCTCGGAGCCCGTTCCCGACAGCAGCTTAGGCGCGCCGACGCCGCCCACGAGGTTGCCGGCGAGATTGCCCAGCACCGCCGACATCTTCTCGGCATAGGGGCGGCCCGCCTCGGCGGCCATCTGCGCCCGGCGCAGCTTGGCGGCGGCGACCATCTGCATGGCCTTGGTGATCTTCTGCGTCGCCTTCACCGAGGTGATGCGGTTGCGCAGATCCTTCAAACTCGCCATCGGGTGAGGTCCAGGTCCATTTGAAAGGGCCTCTCCTCGCCCTTGCGGGGAGGAGCCGGAGGTGGGGGTGGCTCAGGATGGAGCGGTACGGTGCCTCCTGCACCACCCCCACCCCTAACCCCTCCCCACCTAGATCGAGCTCGCCCGATCTAGGCAAGCCCGGTCCTGATCCCGGGCAAGCCCGAGATCAGCGGGGAGGGGACTTGGATCAGGCGATCGACTTGGCGACGCTCTCGACGACGCTCTTCAGCTTGCCGGCATTCTCGTCCGACAGGTCCTTGGAGGCGGCGATGGAGTCGAGCAGGTCCTTGTGCCGCGAGCGGAGCGTGCTGAGCAGCGCGTCCTCGAACGGGCGGACCTTGCTGACCGGGAGCTTGTCCAGGTAGCCGTTCACGCCGGCGTAGATCACCGCGACCTGCTCTTCCATCTTCAGCGGCGAGAATTGCGGCTGCTTCAGGAGCTCGGTGAGCCGCGAGCCGCGGTTCAGCAGGGCCTGGGTCGAGGCGTCGAGGTCGGAGCCGAACTGTGCGAAGGCCGCCATCTCGCGGTACTGCGCCAGCTCACCCTTGATCTTGCCGGCGACCTTCTTCATCGCCTTGGTCTGGGCGGAGGAGCCCACCCGCGACACCGAGAGGCCGACATTCACCGCCGGGCGCACGCCCTGGTAGAACAGATCGGTCTCAAGGAAGATCTGGCCATCGGTGATCGAGATCACGTTGGTCGGGATGTAGGCCGAGACGTCGTTGGCCTGGGTCTCGATGACCGGAAGCGCGGTCAGCGAGCCGGCGCCGGCCGCGTCGCCCATCTTGGCGGCGCGCTCCAGCAGGCGGCTGTGCAGGTAGAACACGTCGCCCGGGTAAGCCTCGCGACCCGGCGGGCGGCGCAGCAGCAGCGACATCTGGCGGTAGGCCACGGCCTGCTTGGACAGATCGTCGTACACGATCACGGCGTGCATGCCGTTGTCGCGGAAATACTCGCCCATGGCGCAGCCGGCGAACGGCGCGATGAACTGCATCGGCGCGGCGTCCGAGGCGGTAGCGGCGATGACGATGGAGTATTCCAGGGCGCCCTGGTCCTCCAGCACCTTCACGAACTGGGCCACCGTCGAGCGCTTCTGACCGATCGCGACGTAGATGCAGTAGAGCTTGGCCTTCTCGTCACCGCCGGCGACGTGGCCCGGCTTCTGGTTCAGGATCGTGTCGAGGGCGATGGCGGTCTTGCCGGTCTGGCGGTCGCCGATGATCAGCTCGCGCTGGCCGCGGCCCACCGGGATCAGGGCGTCGATCGCCTTCAGGCCGGTCGCCATCGGCTCGTGCACCGACTTGCGCGGGATGATGCCCGGCGCCTTCACGTCGACGCGGCGGCGCTCGGTGAACTGGATCGGGCCCTTGCCGTCGATCGGGTTGCCGAGGCCGTCGACCACGCGGCCGAGCAGGCCCTTGCCGACCGGCACATCCACGATGGCGCCGGTGCGCTTGACGGTCTGGCCTTCCTTGATCTCGCGGTCGGACCCGAAGATCACGATGCCGACATTGTCCTGCTCGAGGTTCAGGGCCATGCCGCGCACGCCCGACTCGAACTCGACCATCTCGCCGGCCTGGACGTTGTCGAGGCCGTAGGCGCGGGCGATGCCGTCGCCGACGGACAGGACCTGCCCGACCTCGGAAACTTCGGCCTCTTCGCCGAAGTTCTTGATCTGCTCTTTCAGGATCGCGGAGATCTCGGCGGCGCGGATGTCCATACTCGGGCCTCTGTCGCTGATGCGTCTATAAGTGTTCGGGTCGGATGGGGGCGCTTACGGCGCGGCCCGCATCGCGAGGCGGATACCGTTGAGCTTGGTCCGGAGGGAGGCGTCGACCATGCGCGAGCCCATCTTCACGACGAGGCCGCCGATCAGGCTCGGATCGACCACGAGGTCGACGTCGACCTCGGCCTTGGCGATATCGCGGAGCGACGCCTTGATCTCCTCGATCACGGCGTCGGAGGGCTTCTCGGCCACCCGCACCTCGGCGCGCACGATGCCCTTCGAGTCCTGCACCAGGGCGCGGAAGGCGGCGATCATGTCGGGCAGGGCGAACAGCCGGCGGTTCGAGGCCGCCAGCCGGATGAAGTTGCCGGCAAGGCCGCCGATCCCGGCCTTGTCGAGCACGGCGCCGATGGCGGCTTCCTGCTCCTCGGCGCTGAAGACCGGGCTGCGGACGAGGCGGCGGAGATCCGCGCTCTCCTTCAACAGCGTATCGAATTGATTGAGGGATTCGGCGACCGCGTCGACCTGGCGCTCGTCGCGCGCGAGCTCGAACAGGGCGGAAGCGTACCGGCCCGCCACGCCTGCGACCAGGGGACCAGCCTCGGAACCGTTCTGCGCCACCCGTCGCTCTCTTCTCTGGTTGCCCGCCCGTTCCGCGCGCTCCGGCGGGGAGCGCGGTGCGAGACCGTTCGGGACGTGGGATCGCGCCGACGGGGGACAGGGTCGAGAACCGTCCTATCGGCGCGGCGACCGCCTAGCATGTCAGCATGGCCGCGCGCAACACGGACAGACGCGTCCGCTGCGCGATAGGACGGCAGAAATGTGACGCGGCGCGTCGTTCAGCAGGCCAGCCGGTCGCAGCGCCGCACGCTGGCGATCATCTTCGCCATGGCGCGGGCGCCGGGATGGCCGAGGATGCCGCTGTTGCCGAGTACGTAGGACGGGGTGGCGTAAAGCCCGAGATCGGCGGCCATCCGCATCTGGCTCTTGAGCGCTGCGCGGACCTCCTCGCTGTCGGCGATCTCCTCCAGCTCGGCCTGCGGGATCCCGAGGGCGGACGCGGCCGTCAGCGCGCCCGGCCCGTCGATGCGGCCGGGCTTGCCGAGCAGCGTCTGGTAAAAGCCCCAGGCGGCCTGCGCGCCGAGCCGGCGCTGGACCGCCAGCATCACCTTGGCGGCCTGGGCCGATTGCGGCGACAGGATCGGGTTGTGGACAAGGCCGATCCGCAGTTCTGAATCGCTGTCGTGCAGCGCCACCACGTCGGCGGCGGCCTTCCGGCAGAACGGGCAGTTGAAGTCGAAGAATTCGTAGAGCGTGGTCCCGGCATCCCGCGGCCCGGCATAGGTGACGCCGCGCAGGGCGGGGATCTGGCCGGTGATCTCACCGGGCAGGATCGAGTTGGCGACCGCCTTGCCGTCGTCGCCGTTGACCGCGACGCGCTGGCCGTAGGACTGCGCGGTCGCGCCGCCCAAACCTGAACCCAGCGCGGCGCCAGCGGCTGCGAGGAGAAGACGTCGGGAAACCAGCATGGGACTTGTCCGGGGCATCGCGGCTTCACCCGGTCCTTGCCGGGGGCCTGAGCGAAACCAGCGGCTCGCGTCGGATTCATGGCCGATCGGCGTGAACGCGGCCCTACCGCAGACCCTTGGGCCGATCGCCGGTCGCCCAGGCCAGGGCCTGGTCCAGGCGGTCGTTGCCCCAGAACAATTCGCCATCGTCGGCCAGGAAGGTCGGCGCCCCGTAGATGCCGCGGGAGCGCGCTTCCTCGACGCTGACCCGCAGCTTGGTCTTGTTGGCCTCCGCGGCGGCGGCACGCACCGTCTGCGTCCCGTCGAGTCCGAGCGAATCGAGGATCTCGGCGACGGCCGCGGGCTCCGCGATGGAGCGGCCCTCGGCGAAGCTCGCTTTGAACACCGCCTTGGAGAACGGCACCAGCCAGTCCTGGTCCTGGCCGAGAACGGCGACGCGGACGGCGCTGAGGCTGTTCTGCGGGAATTGCGCGGGCTTGGTCAGCGGCGGCAGCCCGAGGCGCGCGGCCTCGCGCTCGACGTCCCGCCACATGTTCTTGCCCTTGGCCGGGTAGAGGTTGAACGGCGACGTGGTCCAACCCTGGGACGCGAAGAGGGGCCCGACCAGGAACGGCCGCCACCGCACCGCCACATCGGCCTCCGCGGCGGCCGCCTCGACGCGCATCGCCGCGAGGTACGAATAGGTCGAGGCGAATTCGTACCAGAACTCCAGAATCGGCTGGCGCGCCATAGACTTCGCTTCTCCGAATGCACTCTCGCGGCGGTGTTCACAGGCAACGCCCGCGCCGTTTCTTCCACGCCCGCAAGGCCGCCGTGAGGCGAAACGCGGCCGATCCTTCGGCAAAGGCTACGCGCCACGCGGCACGCCGGTTGCAGGCCAATCCCACCCGCGATAAGCGGCACAGGCCCCATCCCAGTTCCGGAAGCCGCATGTCCGTTCCCGCGAAAAGCCCCGTGAAGAAGGTCGTGCTGGCCTATTCCGGCGGGCTCGACACATCGATCATCCTGAAGTGGCTGCAGACCACCTATGGCTGCGAGGTCGTGACCTTCACGGCCGATCTCGGCCAGGGCGAGGAGTTGGAGCCGGCCCGGCGCAAGGCCGAACTGCTCGGCATCAAGCCCAAGAACATCTACATCGAGGATCTGCGCGAGGAATTCGTCCGCGACTACGTTTTCCCGATGTTCCGGGCCAACGCCGTCTATGAGGGCGTGTACCTGCTCGGCACCTCGATCGCCCGGCCGCTGATCGCCAAGAAGCAGATCGAGATCGCCGAGAAGGTCGGGGCCGACGCGGTGTGCCACGGCGCCACCGGCAAGGGCAACGATCAGGTCCGGTTCGAACTCGGCTACTACGCCTTGAAGCCGGACGTCACAGTGATCGCCCCCTGGCGCGAATGGGACCTGCGCTCCCGCGAGCAGCTCATCGCCTTCGCCGAGCAGCACCAGATCCCGATCGCCAAGGACAAGCGGGGCGAGAGCCCGTTCTCGGTGGACGCCAACCTCCTGCATGCCTCCTCGGAGGGCAAGGTGCTGGAGGATCCGGCGGTCGAGGTGCCGGATTACGTCTACTCGCGCACCCTCTCCCCCGAGGAGGCGCCCGACCAGCCGACGATCATCACGATCGGCTTCGAGTGCGGCGACGCGGTCTCGATCGACGGTGAAAAACTGTCCCCCGCGAGCCTTCTGGCCAAGCTCAACGAATTGGGCCGGGCCAACGGCATCGGCCGGCTCGATCTCGTGGAGAACCGCTTCGTCGGCATGAAGAGCCGCGGCATGTACGAGACGCCGGGCGGCACGATCCTGCTGCCGGCCCATCGCGCCATCGAGTCGATCACCCTCGACCGCGGCGCTGCGCACCTCAAAGACCAGCTGATGCCGCAATACGCGGAGCTGATCTACAATGGCTTCTGGTTCTCGCCGGAACGCGAGATGATCCAGGCTTTGATCGACAAGAGCCAGGAGAAGGTCACCGGCACGGTGCGGCTGAAGCTCTACAAGGGCGGCGTCCACGTGATCGGCCGCGAGAGCCCGCACTCGCTCTACGACCAGGACCTCGTGACCTTCGAGGAGGGCGCGGTCGCCTACGATCACCGGGACGCGGCGGGCTTCATCAAGCTCAACGCGCTCCGGCTGCGGACCCTGGCGCAGCGCAAGAAGCGCGAGGGCTGACGCCTCAGGCCGGCTCCCAGAGCCCGGACGCTTCCGAGCGCCGGAAGTCGCCCGGCCCGAGATCGGCATACCGCAAAAAAATCTGAAGCGCCGGCTGCATCTCGCGGTGCAGCCGGATCCGGTGGGTCTCCCCGTCCTCGTCGTCGTTGGCGGCCGCCTCCGGCACCGCCGCGAGATGGCGGGCGATCGCGGCGGTGTAGGTCGCCCCGTCGCCATAGGGCTGCGCCGGGTCCACCCGCGGCACGTTCCCGGCGGGGTCCCAGCCGTAAGCGAGATGCGGGATCAGCGCGAGGTGCTCCGGGGTCACCGCGAAGGTGATGTGCTCCGGCGTCTCGCCGGTCTGGGCATCCCGGAAGACGTCGCCGACCGTGCCGTGGTCGAGCTTGGCCAGGCCGTTGTGATACTGGTAGCGGCCGGGTTTCAGCTGCGCGTTGTGGGCGAAGACCGCGAGCCCCTGCTCCAGGGACCGGTGCTCCTCCTCGGCGCCCTCGTCGTCGCCGGTGACGTTGGCGATGTCGCCGTCCCGGTCGAGGCTGCCATAGGGCGCCTCCGGATGGATGGTCGGCGCGCCCGGCTCGCCGCCGCCCCAGGCTACGACCATCCGGCGGATCAGCGCGATTCGCTCCAGGGTCAGGTCGTAGACGGCGTCGCTCATGAGGTGTCGGCTCGGGTCTCGTGCTTCTGAGGCCCGTCTTACAGAGGCGTCGGCGAACCCGCTACCGGCGCAGGCACCCCGTCAGCCCCTCCACCTGACCCATCATCGCCAGGATCCGTGCGGCGCGGCGGCGCACGCCGGGGGAGGGGCGGCCGGCGCTGCGGGTGATCGGATTCGGCAGGACGGCGGCCAGAAGCGCCGCCTCATTGCGCGTCAGCCGGCTCGCATCCTTGCCGAACCAGTGCCGGCTCGCGGCCTGGGCGCCGTAGATCCCGTCGCCCCACTCGGCGACGTTCAGATAAATCTCCATCATGCGCCGCTTGCCCCAGAGCGTATCGAGGGCGAGCGCCAGCGGGATCTCGATCGCCTTGCGGATGTAGGAGCGGCCGGGCCACAGGAAGACGTTCTTCACCGTCTGCATCGCCAGGGTCGAGGCGCCGCGGCTCGGCGAATCCTCGTCCTCCACCACCTCGCGGATGGCCCCGAAATCGACGCCGTGATCGAGGCAGAAGCGCTGATCCTCGGAGGCGATCACCGCGAGCGGCAGGGCGGCCGCGATGCCGGAGAGCGGCACCGGATCGCGGCTCACCGGCTGAAGCGTCAACCACCGGCCCAGCATCAGGGTCGACGGCGGCATCACCGCGCTATAGACGAGCGCCAGACCCAGTACGAGGATGAAACCGAGGGCGGGGAGCAGCAACAGCATCCCCACGAGCCGCCGGACCGGACGAGGGCGCCGCGGGCGCGCGCGCGGGAGATCGCGTTCCGCCGCCTCCCCCATGCGTCCGACCCCGCTCACCGTGATTTCGTTCCCGTACAACTGACACGCGATTGGTTTTCGCAAGGCCAGGACCGGACGTAGCGCTCGATGACCACGACCTCCTCAACGCAGGCACCGACCGGTTCGGTCAAGGCTGGCACGCCCGCCATCGAGTTTACCCACAGGTTGACCGAGGTCGCCGGGACGGTCGAGACCTTCCTGGTCGAGCGCCTCGGCCCGGAGGTCGGCCCCGGCGAGATCGCCCGGCCGGCGCGCCTGATGGAGGCGATGCGGCACGCGGTGCTGGGCGGTGGCAAGCGTCTGCGGCCGTTCCTCGCGATCGAAACCGCCCGGATGCTCGGCGGCTCGGAGGCGGCGGCGCTCGCGGCCGGCGCCGGGGTCGAGCTGGTGCATTGCTACAGCCTCGTCCACGACGACCTCCCCGCCATGGACGACGACGACATGCGCCGCGGCAAGCCGACGGTCCACAAGGCCTATGACGAGGCGACCGCCATCCTGGTCGGCGACGCCCTGCAGACGCTGGCCTTCGAGATCGTGGCCGATCCGACCTGGCAGCCCGACGCGCGGATCCGGGCCGACCTCGTGCTCGGCCTCGCCCGAGCCTCGGGCCTCGGCGGCATGGTCGGCGGCCAGCTCCTCGACCTCACCGCCGAGGGCCGGTTCGGCGCGGCCACCATGGACGTGGACGACACCCTGCGGATGCAGGCGATGAAGACCGGGGCGATCCTGGCCTTCTCGGTGGAGGCCGGCGCGATCGTGGGCGGTGCCGATAAGGACCAGCGCGCTTCCCTGCTGCGATACGGCCTCGCCCTGGGTCAGGCCTTCCAGATCGCCGACGACATCCTCGACCGGGAGGCTTCCCCGGAGGCGATGGGCAAGGCCACCGGCAAGGACAAGGACGCCGGCAAGGCCACGCTCGTCGACCGCCTCGGCATCGACGGGGCGCGGGCGGAATGCGACCGCCTCGTAGGCGTCTGCGAGGATGCGGTCGGCGCCTGGGGGGAGAAAGCGCGGATCCTGCGGGATGCCGCCCGGTTCACGGTGGCGCGCAAGACGTAAGCGATCGCCCTCATTAGGCCCTGGCGGCCGATCACGATCGGACGCTCGACAGCTACCAGGGGCATCGATGATGAAGCAGGGGGCGATGGCAGAAAGCCGGAGCGTGCGCCAACTGACCGATCGCTGGAAGCAGGATCGGGAGTACAAGGCCGCCTACGACGACCTCGACGGCGAGTTTACCCTGGCCAAGGAAATGATCCTGGCGCGGACCAGGGGTCATCTGTTTCAGATGCAGCTCGCGGAAAAGATGGGCATCAGCCAGCACAAGCCCGAAGTCCGGACTCACAGGCAGCGCAACAGCGATCGGCAGACTTAGCCCCCGGTTGACTGGAGCGTCAGGTCTTGCGCGCCGCGCAAACGGATCACGTCATGGTTTCGAAAGGTCGAGACCTTTCGCGGGTCCAGGGCAGAGCCCTGGCGAATATCTCAGGGCTCTGCCCTGAGCACCCGCCAAAGGGCTGAACCCTTTGGAAACACGGAATCACCGTGAGAGCGGCGCCGGCCGGGCCGGCGCCCGCCCGATCAGGCCTTGTTCTTGTTGTAGACGTCGAGGCAGACGGCGGCGAGCAGGACCACGCCCTTGATCACCTGCTGGTAATCGACGCCGATGCCCATGATCGACATGCCGTTGTTCATCACCCCGATGATGAACGCGCCGATCACCACGCCCGAGACCTTGCCGATGCCGCCGGAGGCCGAGGCGCCGCCGATGAAGCAGGCCGCGATCACGTCGAGCTCGAAGCCCACGCCGGCCTTCGGGGTCGCGGTGTTGAGCCGGGCGGCGAAGATCATGCCGGCGAGGCCCGCCAGCGCGCCCATATTGGCGAAGGTCAGGAAGGTGAGCCGCTCGGTCCGAATGCCGGAGAGCCGGGCCGCCTTGATGTTGCCGCCCAGCGCATAGATCCGCCGGCCGATCGTCGTCCGGGTCGTGACGAAGCTGTAGAGCATCACCAGCACGAACATCACGAGCAGCACGTTCGGCAGGCCACGGTAATTGCTCATCTGGTACGCGAAGGCGAGGATCACGATGGCGGCCACGCCGTTGCGGAAGATGAACGACGCCCAGGATTCGACCTCGCCGCCGTTGCGGACCCGCGCGGCGCGGCGGCGCCAGTTCAGGCCGACGAAGGTCGAGGCCAGGCCGAGCGCGATCAGCAGCGCGGTCCAGGGGCCGGCGAAGTTAACGAGGAAGCCCTTGGCGAGGAGCTGGAACACCTCCGGGAACGGGCCGATCGAGGCGCCCTGGAGGAGGGCCAGCGTCATGCCGCGGAACACCAGCATGCCGGCCAGGGTGACGATGAAGCTCGGGATGCCGAGATAGGCCACGAAATAGCCCTGCAGCCCGCCGATGGCGGCGCCGACCGTGAGGCAGATCACCGTGGCGGTGAACGGATCGAAGCCGAACCGCACCATCAGCAGGGCCGCGAGCGCCCCCACGAAGCCGACGACCGAGCCGATCGACAGGTCGATATGGCCCGCCACGATGATCAGCAGCATTCCCAGCGCCATCACCACGACGTAGCTGTTCTGCAGGATGAGGTTGGTGAGGTTCAGCGGCTGGAACAGCACGCCGCCGGTCGTATACTCGAAGAACAGGGTGATCACCGCCAGCGCGAAGACCAGCCCGTAGTCGCGCAGATGCGTCATCGGCAGGAAGCCGCGCCGGGCGCGCGGCGCGGGAGCAGACATGGAACTCGACAGTCCTTCGGTCGCGGGGATCATGGGCTTGCTCGCTGGGCTATCACTCATCCGTTCAGGTCCTTGGAGCGCATGATCGCGCGCATGATCGCTTCCTGGCTCGCCTCTTCGCGCTGGAACTCGCCGACGAAGCGCCCCTCGTTCATCACGTAGATCCGGTCGCAGAGGCCGAGCAGCTCGGGCATCTCGGACGAGATCACCAGCACGCCCCGGCCTTCATCCGCCAACTCGTTGATGATGCTGTAGATCTCGTACTTGGCACCGACATCGATGCCGCGCGTCGGCTCATCCAGGATCAGCACCTTGGGCTCCGTGAACAGCCACTTGCTCAGCACGACCTTCTGCTGGTTGCCGCCCGAGAGGTTCACGGTCTGCTGCGCCACACCGAAGGAGCGGATCCGCATCTTGCTCCGGTAGCCGCTCGCGACCCGGTGCTCGGCGTCCTCGTCGATCACCGCGGCCTTGGAGACGCCCGGAAGGTTGGCCAGCGTCGTGTTCTTGGCGATGTCCTCGCCCAGGACGAGGCCGAGTTGCTTGCGGTCCTCGGTGACGTAGGCGATGCCGGCGGCGATCGCCTTGTCGATGGTCGAGACGTCGACCTCCGCGCCGTCGATCCGGACGGTGCCGCGGATGCCCTGCCCGTAGGAGCGCCCGAAGATGCTCATGGCGAGCTCGGTCCGGCCCGAACCCATCAGGCCAGCGATCCCGACGATCTCGCCCCGGCGCACGGTCAGGTTGACCCCGCGCACCACCGTCCGGTCGGGATGAATCGGGTGGTGGACGGTCCAGTCGCGCACGTCCATCAGCAGGTCGCCGATCTTCGGCTCGCGCGTGGGATAGCGATTCGCCAGCGTGCGCCCGACCATGCCGCGGATGATCCGGTCCTCGTCCACCGCCTCGCGCCGGCAATCCATCGTCTCGACGGTGGTGCCGTCGCGTAGCACCGTGATCCGGTCGGCGACCTTCGAGATCTCGTTCAGCTTGTGCGAGATCAGGATCGACGCGATACCCTGGTCCTTGAAGCGCAGGAGCAGCCGCAGCAGCGCCTCGCTGTCGGTCTCGCTCAAGGACGCGGTCGGCTCGTCGAGGATGAGCAGCTTGACCTTCTTGGACAGCGCCTTGGCGATCTCCACGAGCTGCTGCTTGCCGACGCCCAGATGCGTCACCAGCGTGTCGGGGCTTTCATTGAGCCCTACGGTGGCGAGCAATTCGCGCGACCGGGCGTAGACCCGGTCCTGATCGATGATCCCGAACCGGGCCGGCTCGTTGCCCAGGAAGATATTCTCGGCGATCGACAGGAACGGCACCAGCGCCAGTTCCTGGTGGATGATCACGATGCCGAGGCGCTCGCTGTCCGAGATGTCCCGGAAATGGCCGGGGCGCCCCTCGTAGACGATCTCGCCCTCGTAGGAGCCGTGCGGATAGACGCCGCTCAACACCTTCATGAGCGTCGACTTGCCGGCGCCGTTCTCGCCGACCAGGGCGTGGATCTCGGCGGGCGCGACGGCCAGATTGACGTCGTTGAGGGCTTTGACGCCGGGGAACGACTTGGAAATCCCCCGCATTTCGAGGACGGGCTGCATGCGACCCCTTCCGGACCAATCTTCATAGCGGGACCCGCGCCGACGGAAGGCCGGCGCGGGATCGAAGGGGCCGGCAACCGGCCCCGCTGCCCTCACTTCAGCTGGTCGGGGGTGTAGTAGCCCGAATCGACCAGGACCGGCTTCCAGTTGTCCTTGGTGACGATGACTGGCGTCAGCAGGTAGGACGGGACGACCTTCTTGCCGTTGTTGTAGGTCTTGGTGTCGTTGACTTCGGGCTGCTTGCCGGATTCGATGGCGTCGATCATCGCCACCGTGACCTTCGCGAGCTCGCGGGTGTCCTTGAAGATCGTCGCGGTCTGCTCGCCCGCGATGATCGACTTGACCGATTGCAGCTCGGCGTCCTGGCCGCTGACCACGGGCAGCTTCTGATTGCCGGAGCCGTAGCCGACGCTCTTCACCGACGAGATGATGGCCGTGGAGATGCCGTCATAGGGCGAGAGCACCGCATCGAGGCGCGCGTTGCCGTAATAGGCCGAGAGCAGGTTATCCATCCGCGCCTGGGCGGTGGCCGGGTCCCAGCGCAGGGTGGAGACCTTGTCCATGCCGAACTGGCCCGACCGCACCACGAGCTTCTTCGCGTCGATATACGGCTTCAGCACCGACATCGCGCCGTCGTAGAAAAAGTATGCGTTATTGTCGTCGGGCGAACCGCCGAACAGCTCGATGTTGAACGGACCCTTGCCGTCCTTGAGGCCCAGCGCGTCGACGATCGAGGTCGCCTGCTGCACGCCGACCTTGAAGTTGTCGAACGTGGCGTAATAGTCGACGTTCGGCGTGCCCTTGATCAGGCGGTCGTAGGCGATGACCTTGACGCCGCGCTCGGCCGCCTTCGACAGCACGTCGCCGAGGGTGGTCCCGTCGATCGAGGCGACCACCAGGAGCTTCACGCCCTTGGTGAGCATGTTCTCGATCTGGGCGAGCTGGGTCGGGATATCGTCGTCGGCGTATTGCAGGTCCGGCTTGTAGCCCTTGGCCTGAAGCAATCTCACGATGTTGTTGCCGTCGTCGATCCAGCGCTGCGACGACTTCGTGGGCATTGCCACCCCGATCGGATCACCGCTCGCGGCCTGCGCCGACGACAGGGCGCCGCCCAGGAGCGCGGCGCCGAAAATCAGCTTGCGTACAATATGCTTGGCGAACATGACTCCCCCATTGTCTTATCGGGCGGCGGCATAAGGACTTTTGCGCCTGCCGCCACCGCGTTTCATCATCGTCGGCCGATCGTTCGAAACGTGCCCGATTTCCATCAAGCAGAATCTGGGCGCGCATCGGCAATATCTGGCTCAAATCTTTGAACCGGACAGAGATCGCCTTCTGATGTGCTGATTTGTTCGAACGCGCGCAGCGATCGGGTGCGGGATCACCGCGAAGTCGTCGCCGAGGCGGCGGAATTCCTCTCCCAGCGTGGGATCGGGTTCAACCCCGTCCGTTCTTCGTTGCGAAATTTGTATGAGTTATAGAACGGGACGTCAATCGTGTGTTTCCGCCCGCGCCGCGCCGCTCCCGGACATGCACAGCAAAGAACGAAAGGTCGGCGCCGGTCGTCCGGGTCAGCCGCGGCCGACGAACGGCATCTTGGTGGCCATGATGGTCATGAACTGCACGTTGGCGTCGAGCGGCAGGCTCGCCATGGTGAGCACCGCCTGGCCGACATGGGCGGGGTCCATCACCGCCTCGGCCCGCAGCGAGCCGTCCGCCTGGGGCACCCCGGCCTTCATCTTGCCGCCCATGGGCGTGTCGGCGTTGCCGATATCGATCTGCCCGCAGGCGATGTCGTAGGCGCGGCCGTCGAGCGAGGTCGCCTTGGTCAGACCCGTCACCGCGTGCTTGGTCGCCGTGTAGGCGATCGAGTTCGGCCGGGGGGCGTGCGCCGAGATCGAGCCGTTGTTGATGATCCGGCCACCGCGGGGCTCCTGGTCGCGCATGATCCGGAAGGCGTGCTGCGTGCACAGGAACAGGGCGGTCAGGTTGGTGTCGACCACCTGTCGCCACGTCTCGAGCGGCAGATCCTCCAGGGGCACCGCCGGCGCGCCGATCCCGGCATTGTTGAACAGGAGGTCGAGGCGGCCGTATTGCGCCTTGGCGCGGGCGAACAGATTGGCGATCGAACCGGGATCGGTGACGTCGGTGGGGACCACGAGCGACCGGTCGGCGCCGATCTCGGCCGCCACCTCTTCGAGGGGACCCGGCCGCCGGCCCGACAGCACGACACGCCACCCGGCCCCGGCGAGCGCCAGGGCAGCGGCCCGTCCGACTCCCGTCCCGGCCCCGGTCACGATCGCGATCCGATTTGCCGCCGCCATGCGCTCCTCCCGGCTTTCGTTCCCCGGCGTTTACCGGAAGCCCCATACGGCGCGAAGGGATCGGCGTTTCAGATGCGGCGCGCGGTCACGCGGGCAGCGCACTGGAAGGTCCGCGCTATGTTGGCGCAGGGCGTGGTCGAGGGAGGGCCTGAGACGATGCGGCGGCGGTGGACGACAGGGCCTGCTGGCGGCGGGACGGTGCGGATTTGAGCGCGCCCGAGATCCCGTTCCTGGCCGGGCTCGATCCGGCGGCCGTCGAGGCAGTCCGCGCCCGCATGGAGCCGGTGGCGGTGCCGGCGGGAAAAATCCTGTTCGAGCAGGGCGCGACGGGGGACGCGCTCTACACCCTGGTGTCGGGCGTGGTCGGTGTCTCGGCCCGCGACCATACCGGCCGGCCTACCCGCATCGCGCGCCTGCGGCCGCCGGAGATTTTCGGGGAGATGGCGCTCCTGTCGGACGCCCCCCGGGCGGCGACCGTGATCGCCCTGCGCGACGCGCACCTGCTGAAGCTCACCCGTGACGCCTTCGAGGCGGTGATCGCCGAGCATCCGCAGACGCTCCTCTACCTCGCCCGCATGCTCGCCGACCGCCTGCGCCACATCTATGACGGCTACTCGGTGCATCACGCCCCGCGGATCTTCACGATCCTGTCGGTGACGGACGGCCCCGACCCGGCGCATCTCGCCCGCCGGCTCGCGGCCGCCTTCGACGCCCTGCTGCCCGGCGAGACCGGCTGCCTGACGGACTGGCCGGACGGCGCCGACGAGGCGTGGTTCCAGGCCTTCGAGGCGCGGCACGCCCGCACGATCTTCGCGGCCCGGCAGATCGATTGTCCGTGGTGCCGCCAGAGCCAGCGCCGGGGCGACCACGTGCTGCTTCTGGCCGAGCCCGGCGCGCCGCCACGGCCCGGGGCGGCGGAGTATCTGGAGCGGATTCGCTCCGACTGGATCCGCATGGACCTCGTCGTCCGCCAGGATCCCGCGGCGCGGCGCCCGAAGCCGCTGCACCCGGCGGTCGCCGCGCTGCCGGCGAACCTCCGGATCCAGCTCCGCGACGGCCGGGAGGCGGACCTGCACCGGCTCGCCCGGCTCGTCAGCGGCGCCGCGCGCGGCCTCGTGCTCGGCGGCGGCGGCGCCCGAGGGCTCGCCCATCTCGGCGTCCTGAAGGCCCTCGACGAGGTGTCGTGCGCCCCCGATTTCGTCGGCGGCACCAGCATGGGAGCGATCATCGCGGCGGGCCTCGCCATGGGCTGGAGCCTCCATGAGATCGAGGCGCAGACCGAGGCGTTCTTCGCCACCGACAACCCGCTCAACGACTACACGCTGCCGCTCCACGCCCTGACCCGGGGCGCCAAGGTCGATGCCGGCCTCGCCGTGCGCTACGGCGGCGCGCGCATCGAGGATCTGTGGCTGCCGTTCTTCTGCGTCTCGTCGAACCTCACCACCGGCAACACGATGGTCCATCGCTCGGGCGACCTGGCGCAGGCCCTGCGCGCCAGCATCGCGATTCCCGGATTGCTGCCGCCGGTGCTGTGCGACGAAGGCGTGCTGGTCGATGGCGGCATGATGAACAACTTGCCCGCCGACGTCGCCGCCGACCTGGAACGCGGCCCCGTGCTGGCGGTCGATGTCGGCAGCGACCGGGCCTTCCAGGACATGCCCACGCGCGGCTGGACCGGCCGCCTCGTGCGCAAGCTGATCGGCTCGCCGCTTGCGATGCCGGGGCTGGCGCCGCTGCTGCTGCGCGCCGCCACGGTCTCGAGCGACGCGCAGAGCCTGATGGCGGCGGCCCACGCCACAGCCGTGCTCAAGCCCCAGCTCTCGGGCATCGACCTGCGGGCGTGGTCGCGGTTCCGCGAATCGGCCGAACTCGGATATCGCGAGACCCGCGCCAGCCTGGAGGCGGGTGCCCTCGCACGCTGGCTGGACCCGGTGCGCTGAGATGTCCGCGTGCGGCGGCACACAACGCCTGCGTGTGCCCCTGTAACCCCGGCCTCCCGACGCCGATTTCTCCGGCAGTGTCGCCTTCGGAGTTCATCGCCGTGACCCATCCCGCCATGATTCAATCCACCCGGACCCCATCCGCCGCCGATCCGGCCCGGGGCCTGCTGGAAGGTGCGGCGTTCGTCCTGCTCTGTCTGTGGACCCGGACCGCACCGGACCGCCTGCGCGATCAGCTCTCGCCAGAAGCCGGCGCCTGCACCACCTTGGGCTTCTGACGGCAAGAGGTGCCGCGCCCGGGTGGAGCAGCGATGCAAATGGACGTTGCGGGCGTGACCTTTCGGCGGATCGCGCTGCCGGATCTCGGCCTCCATGTGGCCGAGGCCGGCCCTGATTCCGGCGTGCCGACCATCCTGCTGCACGGCTTCCCCGAGTTCTGGTACGGCTGGCGCCACCAGATCGGCCCGCTCGCCGCTTCGGGCCTGCGGGTCGTCGCGCCGGATCAGCGCGGCTACGGCCTCAGCGACAAGCCTGACGGCCTCGACGCCTATCACCTCGACCGTCTGGCCGGCGACGTGATCGCGCTCGCCGATTCCTGCGGCTTCCCCACGGTGCGGCTCGTGGGCCACGATTGGGGCGGCCTCGTCGCATGGTGGGCGGCAAGCCTCTATCCGGAGCGGATCGAGCGGCTCGCGATCCTGAACGCGCCGCATCCCGGCATCGTCGGTGATTACATGCGGCACCATCCGGGCCAATGGCTGCGCAGCACCTATGTCGGGCTGTTCCAGATCCCCGGCCTGCCGGAACGCCTGCTCACCGCGGATCGCTGCCGGGTCCTGCGGCGGGCGCTCACCACCACCAGCCGGCCCGGCGCCTTCGCGGCCGCCGATCTCGACCGCTACGTCGCGGCCTGGCTTCAGCCCGGCGCGATGACCGGCATGCTGAACTGGTACCGGGCCCTGGTGCGGCTCCCACGGGCAAATCCGCCGCGGGTCCGGATGCCCACCCTGATCCTCTGGGGCCGGCAGGATACCGCCCTGCAGGCCGGCCTGGCCGAGGCGAGCCTTACCCTCTGCGATGACGGCCGGATCCGCTGGTACGATCACGCCAGCCACTGGCTCGCGCATGAGGAACCGGACGCAGTGAATGCGGATCTCATCGACTTCCTCGCCTGAATCCGCCGCCGTGATCCGCGCCGCGAAATTGCATTGACGAGCTGACTTCGCTTTACAGTTATCATAAGTCGACGCGGAACCCGTTCGCAGCACGCGCCGCGTAGCTCCTCAATCCACGCTCGGGCCGGGATTTACGACCCAGCATTCTGCACTGAACCGGAACCTTCCGATCCGGACCTGTTTAGGAGAGGGCTCCTGGGAGCGGATCGGAGATACGGAACAATGTCTTTTCGCACATTGCTGACCGCGGGCTTGCTCGCCGGCGGACTCGTGGCCGGCGCTTCGGCCGCGCAGGCAGCCCCCGCAATGCCGCAGACCGGGCTTGCCGGCGGCCTGGTCGAGACCGTCGCGATGCATCACCACCACCGGATGCATCGCCACCATTCCACCCGGCACGAGCGCCGGATGCGCCGCCTCAACACGATGCGCCATGGCAACCCGAACGCGCGCAACCCGTCGCGGCCCGGCTACCAGCAGCAGCTCGGCAACACCACGGGCGGCCCCCGGTCCTGAGCACCGGCCCCAAGGGCGCGTCGGCTCAACGGCCCGCCCCATCCACCGCCGTCGCGGCTTCTCCCCAGCCGCGGCGGCACGCGATCCTGATTCGCGGAGCGCGCTCTGCTAAGAGGCGCCATGGCCCGAACCGCCGTCCGCCCCGCCGACCCGCCGTCCAGCCCAGGCCTCGATCCGGCCGGCGCCACGCCCATGATGGCGCAGTACATCGAGATCAAGGCGGCCAATCCCGACTGCCTGCTCTTCTACCGGATGGGCGACTTCTACGAGCTGTTCTTCGAGGATGCCGAGATCGCCTCCCGGGCGCTGGGCATCGTCCTGACCAAGCGCGGCAAGCATGCGGGCAGCGAGATCCCGATGTGCGGCGTGCCGGTCGAGCGCTCCGACGACTACCTCAACCGCCTGATCGCCCTCGGCCATCGGGTCGCGGTGTGCGAGCAGACCGAGGATCCGGCCGAGGCCAAGAAGCGCGGCCCGAAATCGGTGGTGCGCCGGGAGGTCGTGCGCCTCGTCACCCCCGGCACGATCACCGAGGACCGGCTCCTCGATCCGGCCCAGGCCAACCTTCTCCTGGCGATCGGCCGCCGCAAGACGGGGGAGGGGGCGGTCGCCTACGGGCTCGCCGCGGTCGACATCTCGACCGGTCGCTTCTCACTCAGCGAAGTCGCGGGCGGCGACCTCGCCGGCGCCATCGCCCGCCACGATCCGCGCGAGATCGTCCTGTCCGAGGCGATCCACGCCGATCCCGCGCTGGCGCGGATCTGGCAGGAGAGCCGGGCCGCCATCGTCCCTTTGGCGCAGGCCGAGTTGGAGCCCGCCGCCGCCGAGCGGCGCATCCGCGAACAGTACGGCGTCTCGACCCTGGAGGGGTTCGGCCAGTTCACCCGGGCCGAGATCGCGGCGGCCGGGGCGGCGCTCCTCTACATCGCCCGCACCCAGCTCGCGGCCCGGCCGACCCTCGCGGTCCCGACCCGCGAGGATGCCGGCGCGACGCTCGCCATCGACGCGGCCACCCGGGCGAACCTCGAACTCACCCGCACCCTGTCGGGGGAGCGCACGGGAAGCCTGCTCGCCACGATCGACCGCACCGTGACGGCGAACGGCGCGCGGCTGCTCGCCGAGCACCTCGCGGGCCCGCTGACCAACCTCGACGCCATCGCCCGCCGGCACGCCGCCGTGGCGCATCTCGCGGAGAATGGTCCGCTCCGCACCGGCCTGCGCGATGCGCTCGCCCGGGCGCCCGACCTCGCCCGAGCCCTATCCCGCACCGGCCTCGGCCGCGCCGGGCCGCGGGACCTCGCCGCCATCCGGGAGGGTCTGGCGGTCGCAGCCGATCTCGGCGCGCGCCTGTCCGCCATCCCGGACCTGCCGGAGGATCTTGCGCGCCTCGCCGACCATCTGGCCGAGGCCGACGCCGGGCTGATCGCGACTTTAGCGGCGGCGCTCGCCGACGAGCTTCCCTTGAGCCGGCGCGATGGCGGCTTCGTGCGCGCGGGATATCATCCGGAGATCGACGAGGCCCGCACGCTCGGTCAGGATTCCCGCAAGGTCATCGCCGCCCTCCAGACGCGCTACGCCGAGCAGACCGGCTGCCGGACCCTGCGCATCAAGCACAACAACCTGCTGGGCTATTTCATCGAGGTTCCGCAATCCGTCGGCGAGGCCTGCCTCAAGGGGCTGCAGAGCGAGTTCGTCCACCGCCAGACCATGGTGGACGCCATGCGCTTCACCAGCGTCGAGTTGGGAGGGCTCGAATCCAAGATCTCGGGGGCGGCCGACCGAGCGCTGGCCCTCGAAGCGGCCGTGTTCGACGACCTCGCCGCGCGCGTGCTCGCGCAGGCCGACAGCATCGCCGAAGTCGCGGAGGCGCTGGCCGACCTCGACGTGGCGGCGAGCCACGCGGAACTCGCGGTCGAGCTCGACTGGCGCCGGCCGATCGTCGACGATTCGCTCAGCTTCGTCGTGGTGGGCGGGCGCCATCCGGTGGTCGAGGCGGCACTTCGCCGGGCGGGCGAGCCGTTCATCGCCAACGATTGCGACCTATCGGGCGATACGCGGGGCCGGATCCGGCTGATCACCGGCCCCAACATGGGCGGCAAGTCGACCTTCCTGCGCCAGAACGCGCTGATCGCGGTGCTCGCCCAGATGGGCGCCTTCGTACCGGCGGCAGAGGCGCGGATCGGCCGGGTCGACCGGCTTTTTTCCCGCGTCGGCGCCGCCGACGACCTCGCCCGGGGACAGTCGACCTTCATGGTCGAGATGGTCGAGACCGCCGCGATCCTCAATCAGGCGACCCGCCGCTCGCTGGTGATCCTCGACGAGATCGGCCGCGGCACCGCGACCTTCGACGGGTTGTCGATCGCCTGGGCCTGCCTGGAGCACCTGCACGAGGTGAATGCCTGCCGGGCTTTGTTCGCCACCCATTTCCACGAGCTGACCGCTTTGGGCGACCGGCTCGCCCGGCTGGAGAACGCGACCCTCAAGGTCGCCGAGCACCGGGACGGCGTCGTGTTCCTGCACGAAGTGGTGCCCGGTGTGGCCGAGCGCAGCTACGGGTTGCAGGTGGCGCGGCTCGCCGGGCTGCCCGGCAGCGTCGTGACCCGGGCCGGGGCGATCCTCAAGAGCCTGGAGAAGGCCGAGCGCGGTCGGCCCGCCCGCGCCCGGATCGACGACCTGCCGCTCTTCGCCGCCCTCGCGCCCCCCCCGCCGCCGGAGCCGCCCCCCGAGGATCCCCTCGGCGCGCTGCTCGACGCCATCGATCCGGACGCGCTGACGCCCCGGGAGGCGCTGGACGCGCTCTATCGGTTGAAGCGCGAGCGGGCGGGGAGGGCGTGAGGGTCGATGACCGAGGAAGGCTCGGGCTGCGCCGGGCCTCTCCCTCCCCCGTTACGCGCGCAGATTCACACATCTTGGTCGGAAAACAGACGCGATCGGCACCGCCGCTCTCCCTCCCCCCTTTGCGGGAGAGGGGAACCCGGCTTCAGGACGAGGCGAGGCCTTCACGCCGCGTAGAGCTTGATTCTGCACCGTCGATCCCCTCTCCCGACCCCCTTCGGGGGCCACCCTCCCCCGCAGAGGGGGGAGGGGAGAGCCGCCTTCGCCCCTCAAAGGGAGATGTGTAAACCCGCAGTCCGCAGAGGGGGGGAGGGCGTGTCGCAGAGACGGCCTGTCAAAAAACTCACCCCGGCGCCGGCAAGAACCCGTCCGGGCAGGCTTCCCCGCTGCGGCCGGCGCGGCGGTCGGCCACGTAGTCGAGGGTGCTGGCCACCACCCGCTCCGAATAGGGTTTGGCGATCACCCCGATGGCGCCCGCGAAATCCGTCGGGATGCGCTTGGCGTTGGCGGTCATGAACACCACGGTGGTGCGCCGGTCCTCCGAAAGCGCCCTTGCGACCTCAATGCCGGTCGGCCCGTCCACCAGGTGAACATCCACAAGGGCGACATCGGGCGCCATGGAGCGGCCGAGCGCGATCGCCTCGGCTGAGGTGCCCGCGATGCCGACCGTGACATGGCCCAGATCGTCCAGCAGGCACTCGAGCTCCAGGGCGATCAGCGCCTCGTCCTCGACCACGAGGATGCGCAGCGCGGAATCCGCGGCGGCGTTCCCGGTCCCCATGCCTTCTCCGTTCTTCGGCGTCTCTGACGCGCCTGATCAGGAGCGTGAAGTGTCCGTGCAGAATTCTCAAGCCGCGGGCTGTAGCGGGATGTCGATCTCCACGGACGTGCCCGGCCCGCCATCCCTCCAGGCGATGGTGCCGCGCATCTGCCGCACGACCATCTCCACGAGGTTGCGCCCGAAGCCCGCCGGATTCGGCGGCGCTGCGCCGAGGCCGATCCCATCGTCCTGAATCGTGAGATGCATCCCGCATTCGGTGCGTCGGGCCGCGATCGAGACGCGGCCCTCCCGCGCGTCCGGGAAGGCGTGGCGCAGGGCGTTGGCGGTGAGTTCGTGGATCAGCAGGGCGAGCGGCGCGGCCATCGCGGCCGCCACCGCGATCGGCTCCACGTCGGCCTCGATCCGATGCCGTTCCGGGTCCAGCCCGGCATTCATGTCGGCCAGGAACTCGGCCGCGAAGTCGCCGAGGTTGAAATGCGCGCAGTCGCCCTCCGAATAGAGCAGGCGGTGGGCGGTCGAGAGGGCCCCGATCCGTTCCGCCATGCCCTGAAGCGCGTCGCGCGCCTCGCCCTCCGGGGTGCGGCGGGCCTTCAGCAGCATCAGCGAGGAGATCACCTGCAGGTTGTTCTTCACCCGGTGATCGACCTCGTGCAGCAGCGCGGTCTTCTGTTCCAGCGCCGCGCTCAGGGCGTGCGTGCGGGCATCGACGAGGCGCTCCAGCTCGTCGTTGGTGCCGCGCATCGTGACTTCGCGCTGGTGTGTGTGGGTCATGTCCGCCTGGGCGGCGTAGTAGAATGCCACACCCTGCGCGTCGCTCACCGGCGTGATCGTCATCGCGTTCCAGAAGGGCGTGCCGTCCTTCCGGTAATTCAGCAGCTCGACGGAGAGCGGTTCGGCCGCCTGGATGGCCGCGCGGATCCGCGCGACCGTGGCGCGGTCCGTGGCCGGCCCCTGCAACATGCGGCAATTGCGCCCGACGATCTCCGCGGCCTCGTAGCCGGTGGCCTGAAGGAAGGCTTCATTGGCCCAGGCGACCGGATTGTCGGGCGCGCGGGCATCCGTGATCACCATCGGCGACGGGCTGCGCGCAAAGGCATCGACCAGCGTCGCGGGGGGGAGAGCGGGATCCGATCGGGCACTCACCGCATCATTCCACATTCTGCAACGCGACGCGTCTGCTCAACTCCTTCACATCCCGATCCACCGGGCGTGGATATTCCGTTAAGCAAGCTTCGATCAAGATCGAGCGGAACCGCATCACAATCCAGCGAGCACCAGCGCGGCGCACCTTTGCCACGATTTCGCGGGATCAAGGCCAGGAAGGCTCAGGAGTTCCATGCCATGGGCAACCAGCCACAGGCTTTGCGCCGTTTCCGGCTCCGCGACATCGTGGAGGACCGGCGTATCGTCCTGATGCTCGCGCTCGGATTCTCGTCGGGCCTGCCCCTGCTTCTGGTGCTCGGGACCTTCACGCTGCGGCTCGCCTTCTCGGATATCGACGTGCGCGCCATCGGGCTGTTCAGCTACGTTGCGCTGCCCTATTCGCTGAAGTTCCTCTGGGCGCCGGCCATCGACCGGCTCAACGTGCCGGTCCTGGGCGCGCGGCTGGGCCGCCGCCGCGCCTGGATGGTGACGACGCAGGCCGCCGTCGCCCTGTGCCTGACGCTGATGGCCTTCTCCGATCCGAAGACCCACCTCGCGCTCCTCGGCCTCGGGGCCTTCCTCGTCGCGTTCTGCGCGGCGAGCCAGGACGTGGTCATCGATGGCTGGCGCATCGACGCCGCCGGCAGCGACTTCCAGGGCATCCTGGCGGCGACTTCGAACCTCGGCTACCGGCTCGGCCTGATCACCGCGGGCGCCGGCGCGCTGTTCATCGCCGCCTCCGGCGGCTGGATGCTGGCCTACCTGATCATGGCCGCGCTCATGCTGGTCGGCATGGTGGCCGCACTGCTGGCGCCGGCCTTCGACACAGCTCGGGTGGCCGTGGCCGAAACGGCGGGTCATTCCCGGCTCTGGTCGATGCGCCGCGCCGTGCTGGAGCCGCTGACCGAGCTGCACGGCCGCTTCGGGGCGGCCCTCTGGGGCATCCTGCTGCTCGTGGCGCTCTACCGGCTGCCCGACTTCCTGTCCGGCGTGATGGCGAGCCCGCTCTACCGGACGCTCGGCTTCGACCTGAAGGAGATCGCCACCGTCACCAAGCTCTACGGCATCTGGGTCGGCATCGCCGGAGGCTTCGCGGGGGGATGGGCACTGGCGCGGCTCGGGCTGTTCCCGACGCTGCTGCTCGGCGCCTTCCTGGCCGCCGCCTCGCACCTCGCCTTCGCGTGGCTCTCGGCCGGCGCCCCCGAGATCTGGCGCCTGACGGTCGCCATCTCGATCGAGAATTTCTGCGGCTCCTTCGCCGGCATCGTGCTCATCGCCTACATGTCGAGCCTCACCAGCCCGGCCTATGCGGCGACGCAATACGCCCTGTTCTCCTCGCTCTACGCATTGCCGGGCAAGCTGATCGCGGGCGCCTCCGGCTTCATCGTGCAGGCGATCGGCTATCCCGCCTTCTTCGTGCTGACATCGCTCATCGGCATCCCGGTGCTGGCGCTGTGCCTCGCCGTGGGCCGTCGGGGCGACGGAACGAACGCGGAGGCGGCGCCAGCGATTGCGCTCGTCCAGGGCCCGAACCCGGCGGGGAACCGCGTGGCGGGCGCAGAACTTCCTTCCACGGCGCGCGCCCCGGGGGCCGCGTGACCGGAACCGATCCGGGGATCCTTGGATGACCACGACCGACATCACCCGCGCCGACTCGACGCTGCCGACGGTGACCCAGGAGGCGATGCTCAGCGACGCGGATCTCGCCGCGCTGCGCCGGGCCGTGCAGACGCTGGAGCGGCCGAGTCTCGCCGCCCGCCTGTCCGCGGCCGCGGGGGCGCCGCTCGACATCATCGGGCGCTCGCTGCCGGCGCCCGTGACCGAGGTGGTGAGCCGCAGCACCGAGGCCGCCATGCGCGGCGCCCTCCGGGTCGCCCTGGCGACGCTGCCCCGCACGGAACTCGCGCCGGCGACGGCGGGCGAGGCCCTCGGCACGGCGACCGCCAAGGCGGAGAGCCGCCTCACGCGGCTTCTCGGCTCGGGCGACGCCAAGCACAAGGCCTTCGCGGCGCTCTCCGGCGCCCTCGGCGGCGCGTTCGGCCTCTCGACCCTGGCGGTCGAGCTTCCGGTCTCGACCACGCTGATGCTGCGCTCGATCGCCGAGATCGCCCGCGAGGAGGGCGAGGATCTGGAGACGCCCGAGGGCGCGCTCGCCTGCGTTCAGGTCTTCGCCCTCGGCGGCCGGGCGGCAGCCGCCACGGAAGCCGGAGCGGCGCTCACAGAGAGCGGTTACTTCGCGGTCCGCGCGGCCCTGGCCAAGACCCTGGCGGAAGCGGCGCGCTACGCCGGCAGTAAGACCCTCCTCGATCAATCGGCCCCCGCGCTGATCCGCTTCACCGCGCAGATCGCCGCCCGGTTCGGCCTGGTCGTGTCGCAGAAGGTCGCCGCGCAGGCGGTGCCGATCCTCGGGGCGTTCGGAGGCGCGGCCGTCAACACCGCCTTCATGAACCATTTCCAGGCGACGGCGCGGGCCCATTTCACGGTCCGGCGGCTGGAACGGGCCTACGGGGCGGTCGCCGTGCGGGCCGCCTACGAGGTCGAGAAGGCGGCCCTCGGCATCAGTTGATAAGCCGGCTCATGTTCGGTCAGGATCGCCCGCTTGCGCGTCGCGCGGATGAGCGGAGTTGGTCGTGATCGGCAACGGCGAGATGGTGGCGCGGCTGGCGCTGGCGGCCCTGTTCGGCAGCGTGATCGGCCTGGAACGCGAGCGGCTGCTCTGGGCGGCGGGCCTGCGGACCCACATGCTGGTCTGCGTCGGCTCGTGCCTGATCATGCTGGTCTCGACCTTCGGCTTCGGCGACGTGCTGGGCACCGATCACGTCGTGCTCGACCCGTCCCGAATCGCCGCGCAGGTGGTGTCGGGGATCGGCTTCCTCGGCGCGGGCACGATCCTGCTGCGCGGCGAGGTGGTGAAGGGCCTCACCACGGCGGCGAGCCTCTGGGGCGTGGCGGCAATCGGGCTCGCGGTGGGCAGCGGGCTCTACGTGCCGGCCCTGGCGACGACCGCGCTCGTGGTCGGCATCCTGGCGGGCGTGAAGCCCTTCGAGGAACGCTGGCGCGACCGGATGCGGGCGCAGACGCTTCGGTTGACCGTGCGCCGGGGTGCGTTGTCCCTCGACCGGTTGCACGACGTGACCGGCGAGCGTGCCTCTCGGGTCCGGAGCTTCGTTCTCCGCCCGGGTGCCGATCCGGAGGTGGAGGAAGTCGCCATCACCTTCGTGCGCCTGTCGCGGACCAGCGTCGCCGACATCGCGGCGAAGCTGCGGGCATTGCCCGACATCCTCGAGGTCGAGGAGGGAGAGGCCTGACGAGGCCGGCACTGCCGCGCCCGTTTCGGCCGTGCCGAGGATTGATCACGCCGATACCGAGATCGTCTCGGGTCCCGCCAGTTCAGTTCCTCCCGGGCGATGGATGTTTTCGCAGCAATGTCGATGTCAGCTCAATATTTGTCGCACTCAACTAATACTAGTTTGATCAAAACTGCGTAATTTCAGAGCATCGTGCCCAACATGTAACAAATTTGCATCTTTTTAGTCGTTGACATGGCCGATTTAAGCCAATCATATTTGTATCTCGGCGAAAGATTATTGCCTTACGGCAAATATTGAGACCTGCTTAACATGTCAAGTTTGACCCTATCGGATATCGTGGGCAGCTCCGCCGAGACGCTCAAGAGGAATGCCGCCGGCAATCTAAGTTTCATCAGATCGATCGCGCAGCGCATGAAGCTTCTGGCGCTCAACGCGCTGATCGAGGCGGCGCATGCCGGTGAGAAGGGCGCCGGCTTCTCGATCGTCGCGCAGGAGGTCCGGACGGTATCGGCGGAGGTCGATCGCGTGGCCTCCGCGCTGGGCCTCAACCTGAGTTCCGAGATCGACCAGCTGACCGACGCGGTCGGGCGCCTCGCCGAGGAGACCCGGGCGGCCCGGTGCGTCGACCTCGCCCTGAACGCGGTCGAGCTGATCGACCGAAATCTCTACGAGCGCACCTGCGACGTCCGCTGGTGGGCAACCGATGCCGCCGTCGTATCCTGTGGCGCGGACCCGAGCGCGGCGGCCGTCGCCTACGCCACGGAGCGCCTGGGCGTGATCCTGTCCGCCTACACGGTCTACCTGGACCTGTGGCTGTGCGACCTCGACGGCCGCGTCCTCGCCAACGGCCGGCCGGAGACCTACCCGGGCGTGGTCGGCTCGCAGATCGGAGACGAGCCCTGGTTTCGGCAGGCGCGCGCTCTGCCGAACGGCGACGCCTTCTCGGTCGCCGACATCCGCAACGAGCCGCATCTCGGCGGTGCGCAGGTGGCGACCTACTGTGCGAGCGTGCGCGCCGAGGGCCGCGCCGACGGCCCCGCGCTCGGCGTGCTGGCCATCCACTTCGACTGGCAGCCTCAGGCCCGGGCGATCGTGCAGGGCATCCGCCTCGGCCCGGGCGAGCGCGAACGGACGCGGGTCATGCTCCTCGACGCCAGGGACCGGGTGATCGCCTGCTCGAACGGGGGCGGCGACCTGACCGAGGTGTTCCGGCTGCGCACCGAGGGCCGGCCGCATGGCCACTACCGGGACGGCGCCGGCCATCTCGTCGCCTTCCACGAGACGCCGGGCTACGAAACCTATCGCGGGCTGGGCTGGCGCGGGGTGATCGCGCAGCGGATCGGCGAGGGCTGGACGCGATGACCGATCGGGTTATCGCCCCGTGACCGGCAGTCGCCGTCCGGGATGATGCCTCAGGCGCCCCCGACCCCTTCACCGTCCAGGAACAGGCGATAGGCCGGGTTCTCGGTCTCGTCGGTGGCCGGGTAGCCCAGCGCCTCGATGACCGCGTCGAACCGCGCCCGCTCGCCCGGCGGGACCGCGATGCCGGCGAGCACGCGGCCGTAATCGGCGCCGTGGTTGCGGTAGTGGAACAGCGTGATGTCGAAGTCCGGCCCCAGCGCGTCGAGGAACTTCATCAGCGCGCCGGGTCGTTCCGGGAACTGGAAGCGGAACAGCCGCTCGTGCGCGACGCCCACGGCCCGGCCGCCGACCATATAGCGGACATGGACCTTGGCCATCTCGTTGTCGCTCATGTCGAGCACGCGGTAGCCGGCCTCGCGCAGGGATCCGATCAGCGCCTGCTTCTCGCGCCTGCCGCCGGTCAGGTTGATGCCGACGAAGATCTGCGCCTCGTTGCCCGGGGCGTGGCGGTAATTGAACTCCGTGATGGCGCGCGGCCCCAGGGCGTTGATGAAGGCCCGGTAGGCGCCCGGCCGCTCGGGGATCGTCACGCCGATCAGGACTTCGCGCTGCTCGCCGATTTCGGCCCGCTCGGCGATGTGGCGCAGGCGGTCGAAGTTGAGGTTGGCCCCCGACGAGATCGCGATCAGCGTGCCGTCGCCGCCCTCGCGCTCGGCGTAGAGCTTGGCACCGGCCAGACTCAGCGCGCCGGAGGGCTCCGACACGGCCCGCGTGTCGTCGAAGATATCCTTGACCGCCGCGCACATGGCGTCGGTATCGACCGTGATGACCCCGTCGAGGTGCTCGCGGCAGAGCCGGAAGGTCTCCTCGCCGGCCTGCCGCACCGCGACGCCGTCGGCGAAGAGGCCGACCGTGGGCAGGCTGACGCGGGTATCGGCCGCGAGCGCCGCGGCCATGCAGGCTGCGTCCTCCGGCTCGACGCCGATCACCTTCGTGCCGGGCCGCAGGTACTTCACGAAGGTGGCGATGCCGGCAGCGAGCCCCCCGCCTCCGACCGGCACGAAGATCGCCTCGATCGGGCCGGTATGCTGCTCCAGGATCTCCTTGCCGATCGTACCCTGGCCGGCGATCACGTCCGGATCGTCGAACGGGTGCAGGAAGGTCAGGCCCTGCTCGGCTTCGAGGGTCTTCGCCTGCGCCAGCGCCTCGTCGAAGGCGTCGCCGTGCAGCACGACCTCGGCCCCGCGGGCCCGGCAGGCATCGACCTTGATCGACGGGGTGGTGCGCGGCATCACGATCACCGCCCGCGCCCCGAGCTTCGCGGCGGCGAGGGCGACGCCCTGGGCATGATTGCCCGCCGAGGCGCAGACCACACCGCGGGCGATCTGGTCCGGACTCAGGCCCGACATCTTGTTGTAGGCGCCGCGCAGCTTGAACGAGAAGACCGGCTGGAGATCCTCGCGCTTGAGCAGCACCGGCCGGCCGAGCCGCTCTGTCAGGCGCGGCATCGGATCGAGCGGGCTCTCGATCGCCACGTCGTAGACGCGGGCGGTGAGGATCTTGCGGATGTAGTCGGTGGCCATGGCGCCGAGATAGCCCTTCGTGGGTCGAGATGCGAGCACTCCGGCACATGGATCACGCGGTGCACCCTCCCGGATCGAGCCACGCGCGAGCCCTGTTCCTCAACGCCGCGCAAAGCTAAGATTCTCATCCGATCCGGGTCGCCCGATGCGCGCTAAGCCCAGCCTGATCGCCCTGCTCGCGCTGACCGTTGCCGCCTTCGGGGCGGAAAGACAGATCCGCGACATCGTCCCGATCCCGCTCCAGGATGGGATTAACCGTGTCCCGAATGCGACGGCGGACGGCCGCACGGCGACCATCGTCCGAGCTTGGCGGGAGAACGGTAACGCGCACAGCTATCACGTCCATCTCGTGCTTCTGCCGCAACCCGGTGAGACAGAGGCTGGCCTTGTCGCCATCGAGGACAGAGCCTGCGGCCTCACCGACAGCTTAGCCGACACGCCCTTCGACAGTGAGCGGGTGCAGCGCAGCATCCGGTTGGCCCGCGCCCGAATCGAGGGCGCACCAGCCGTCATCCTGATTGAGGCGATCCTTCAGGCGGGATCAGCCCTAAGCGTGAGCGAGCCGAAGCCGGCCGAGATCCGGATCTACGGGCTGGAAAGTCCCGGGATCGACGCGGGTACCACGCGGGACGTCTTCAGGATCATCCACCGAGATGCTCCTGCCGGCCGGTTCTGCAACGCAGACAAGGCGCTCGAACAACTCCTCGGTCTGCCACTGCCCGCCGATTATCTGGGGAGCACGCGCTCCGACGGCTGTTGAAGGCCCAGGATGGCGTCACAGGGAAGGCGACATGCCGGGCCGCAAGCCTGTTCAGGCCAGGTGGCGCGTCCAATCCTGTCGGCCGTGCAGAACGCGAACGATCAGGATGCCGTCCTCATGCTCGATGTAGGCGACGATGTGCGCGCGATAGGGATACAGCCGCACCGGCCGGACGAATTCATCGCGCAGACGGGCTATCTGCGGCCTTTCTTCGAAAAGTGAGAACAGGGCCCTCAGTCCAGCGAGATAGCGTTCGGCATGCTCGCTTCCGAACTTGGCGACACCGGCCATGTAGATCTCGACGAGATCCAGATCGGCCCGCCGCGTCGTCCGGATCGTCACGGGCGCTGTGCGGCCCGCATGCGCGCCCGGGCCTCGGCGAGAACGTCATCCAATGACGACGTGCTGATGCCGCTGTCGAACCCCTCGGTGATCAGCGGCTGCAGCTGCGCGAGACCGTCGCTCCGCTCCTGATCCCGGCGGATTAGGTCGCGGACGTAATCGCCGACACTGCCGTAGCGGCCACTCGCGGCCTGGGCTTCGACCCAGTCCTTCATGGCTTCGGACAACGATACGTTCATGCTCGTCATGTCGAACGGCCTTCCGCTTCAGGGAAGATGGCAAAGATTCTCGAACGTTGCCAGTGAGAGGCCCTCGCCGAGGCAGCATCAGATCCCGCTTGGGTCAGCCCACCCGCTCCACCAGCGCGGCCACCCACACCAGCAGCGCCGCCACCTGCGCCATGAAGGTTCCCGCCGAGGCGAGATCCTTGACCCGGCCGATCATCGGGTGATGGCTCGGATGGACGTGGTCGCAGAGCTTCTCGACGGCCGTGTTCAGGAACTCGGCGGCCAGCATCAGCAGCAGGCTCACCATCAGGGCGACGCGCACCCACAGGGTCGCGCCGAGGAGCAGCGCGACCGGCACGCCCACCGCCAGCAGAACCAGCTCCTGCCGGACCGCCCGCTCGGTGCGCGCCCCGTGGCGCAGGCCGCGCCAGGAATTGAGGAAGGCGAGGACCAGGGCGTTCATCAGGCCGCCCCCTCGGGCACGGACCGGCTGATCCACTTCGCCAGCAGCGGGCCGGTGAGCAGCACCACGAACAGGCGCAGGGTCTGCACCGCCAGCACGAAGGAGACGTCGGCCTTCGAGCCGACCGCGATGATGGCGACCGAATCGAGCCCGCCAGGGCTCGTGGCGAGCACCGCGGTGAGCAGATCGATCGGCAGCAGCAGGGTCAGCCCCCAGCCCCAGGCGGCGCACAGCGCGATCACCGAAGAGGTCGCCACCAGGATCCCCGGGAGCGCCGTGACGGTCAGGCGCAGGGTCTCGCGGGTGAAGCGCAGGCCGACATAGATGCCGATGCAAGCATAGGCGAGTTCGAGGATCGGTACCGGCAGGGCCATCCGGACGAGGCCGGTGGCGTGGAGGAGGCTCCCCAGCACCATCGGGCCGATCTGGGCGCCCGCCGGCACCCGCAGCGCGAGGGCCGCGCCGGCACCGATCACCGCCACCGCGAGAGTCGCCAGGAGCGAGAGCGGCTCGATCGCCTCGGCGACGCCGGACGCACCGGCGGCAGCCGGATTCTCCATCAGGAACCGGGCCGCGAGCGACGCCGAGAACACGACCGCGGCGACCCGCACGTACTGCATGAAGGCCACGAGCCGCGGGTCCGCGCCGAAATCCTCGGCCATCGCCACCATGGCGGAGGCGCCGCCCGGCGAGGAACCCCAGGCGGCGGTGGTCCCGGGCAGCACCCGCAGGCGGGTGAGCACCCACCCGACGACGCCGCTGACCGCCACGGTCACCAGGACGACGGCGACGATGAGCGGGCCGTCCTCCAGCAGGGTCTGGGCGATCTGCCCGGTGACGGCGTGGGCCACGAGGCAGCCGATCATCGCCTGGGCGGCGTTGAAAGCCGGTCGCGGCACGTGGAGCCGCGATCCGCCGACGCCGAACGCGATCGCCCCGATCATCGGCCCGAGCAGCAGCGCCGCCGGGAAATGCGCACGCATCAGGCCGTACGAGATGGCGACGGAGACGGCGGCAAGGGCGGCCCAGAGGCCGAGGGTGCGCAAGGACGGCAAGGCGATCGCGGGAGGAGGCGCCCGCGTGGGAGATCGGGCTTCGGCCGCGCGCTACACTGGAATATTGGCCCTGTCACGGCAAAGATTCGGCGCCACGGCGGAGATTCGGCACGACGGCCCCACCGGATATCAGGGTTCGGAGGATTGGGTCGTGCCGTCGCGACAGGCGGCGGTGCCGGGCGGCGCATGCGCCCGGAAGAAGGCAGCCAAGCGCGACAGGCCGGGGGCACGGGGATCGCTGGACCGCCAAGCCAGCGCGATAGTGCGGCCCGGGGCGTCGACATCGAAGGCCCGGGTCACGGTCAGGCCGCTCGGATCAGGCCCGGCCGGGACCGCGAGGGCGGGCAGCAGCGTGTAGCCGGCGCCGGCCGCCACCATCGAGCGGAGGGTCTCCAGGCTCGTGGCATGACGGCCGGCCGAGGAGCCGGCTCCACAGGCCGCGATCGCCTGATCACGCAGGCAATTGCCCTCGTCGAGGAGCAGGAGGTCCGGCCCGGCGATCTCGGTGGCCGAAAGGGCGCCGCCGCGGGCGAGGGCGTGTTCGGCCGGGCAGGCGAGCCAAAAGGGTTCGATGAACAGGGGCGCCACGGTCAGCCCGTGCTGGGGCACCGGTAGCGAGACCAGGGCGGCGTCGATCCGCCCGTCCCGCAGGCCTTCGACGATGTCGGCGGTCCGCGATTCCTGCAGCGAGAGCGTCAGCAGGGGATATTCCTCGCGCAGCGGCCGCAGCACCAGCGGGAAGAAGTAAGGGCCCAGGGTCTGGATCGCCGCGAGGATCAGGCGTCCGGTCAGCGGTGAGCCGCGCCCCTCGCTGGCGAGCGTCAGCAGGCGCTGCGCCTCCGCCAGGACCACCCGGGCCTGCCGCACGATCACCTGACCGGCCTCGGTGAGCAGGATGCGGCGATTCGAGCGCTCGAACAAGACGAGGCCCAGCGCGGTTTCCAGTTTGCGGACCTGCACGCTGAGCGTCGGCTGGCTGATGTTGCACCGCTCCGCGGCCCGCCCGAAGTGACCTTCGTCGGCGACCGCAACGACATATTCCAGATCGCGGAGCGAGAGACCCGAGAGATTCATAGACAAGGTCTATCACAAAGTTTGCGACGATGCATTTGCCTCGGGGTCACGCTGGGGTCATAACCTTTCACGAGAACGGTTCCAGGTTGCCCTGGTGACAGCCGAGAGCCTTCTGCACGGAGAAACGGAACCCATGAGCGATCAACGTCCAATCTTGACCACCCGCCAGGGCCATCCGGTCCGCGACAACCAGAACACCCGCACGGTCGGCGAGCGCGGCCCCGCGACGCTCGAGAACTACCAGTTCATCGAGAAGATCACGCACTTTGACCGCGAGCGGATCCCGGAGCGCGTCGTCCACGCCCGCGGCGCCGGCGCCCACGGTTGGTTCGAGGCTTACGGCAAGATCGGCGACGAGCCCGCCTCCAAGTACACCCGCGCCCGGGTGCTGAACGAGACCGGCGTGAGGACGCCGATGTTCGTGCGCTTCTCCACCGTCGCCGGCGCCAAGGAGAGCCCGGAGACCGAGCGCGACCCGCGCGGCTTCGCGGTGAAGTTCAAGACCGTCGACGGCAACTGGGACCTCGTGGGCAACAACCTCAAGGTCTTCTTCATCCGCGACGCGATCAAGTTCCCCGACATGATCCACGCGTTCAAGCCGGACCCGGTGACGAACCGCCAGGAGGCGTGGCGCTTCTTCGACTTCGTGGCCCAGCACCCCGAGTCGATCCACATGGTGACCTGGCTGAAGTCCCCGTGGGGCATCCCGGCCAATTACCGCGAGATGGAAGGCTCGGGCGTCAACACCTACAAGCTGGTCAACGACCAGGGCGAGGCGGTGCTCTGCAAGTTCCACTGGATCCCGAAGCAGGGCGTGCGGAACCTGACCTCGAGCCAAGCGTCCGAGATCCAGGGGAAGGATGTCGGCCACGCGACCCGCGACCTCTACGACAACATCAAGGCCGGCAACTTCCCCGAGTGGGAATTCGCCGTGCAGATCATGCCGGACGGTCCGAACGATCACCTGTCCTTCGACCCGCTGGACGACACGAAGCTGTGGCCCGTGGACCAGTTCCCGCTGCGGCCCTGCGGCCGGATGGTTCTCGATCGCGTGCCGGACAACTTCTTCGCTGAGGTCGAGCAGTCGGCTTTCGGCACCGGCGTGCTGGTCGACGGCATCGACTTCTCGGACGACAAGATGCTGCAGGGCCGGACGCTGTCCTACTCGGACACGCAGCGCTACCGGGTTGGTCCCAATTACCTGCAGCTGCCGATCAACGCGCCGCAGCCCGGCGTGAAGGTGTACTCGAACCAGCGGGACGGACAGATGACCTACATGGTCGACGGCACCGGCCCGAACAAGCACATCAACTACGAGCCGAGCACCCTGGCCGAGGGTCTGCGCGAGGCGCCCAAGCCCGCCAAGGAATACCATCAGCGGGTGGAGGGCCGCCTGGGCCGCTACCAGACTTCGCGGACCGAGGACGACTACACCCAGGCCGGCGAGCGCTATCGCTCGTTCCAGGACTGGGAGCGCGAGGATCTGATCGCCAACCTCGTGGCCGACATGAAGCAGTGCCCGGAGCCGATCCAGCTGCGGATGGTCTGGCACTTCTGGCACGCCGACGAGGATTACGGCCGCCGCGTCGCCGAGGGCGCCGGGATCGATCTGGAGAAGGCCAAGGCCCTGCCGCCGCTGCCGGGCCGCGCCGCCCCGGGCAAGCGCCTGCAGACCGAGACCTACTCGGACGGCTCGCAGGCCCAGCGGGTCGCTGCGGAATAAGTCTCTCCCGTTAGCCGACCGACCAGAGGTCCCGCGAGCTCCCGCTCGCGGGACCTTTTCTTTGGAAAGGACGCTGCAGACGGGACGGCTGTTCTCTCGCCGCAACGCGCCTTCAAGGGCAGCGGCGCCGCACGTAGCCCTTGCCGATGAAGGTCTGCGTCCGCGGATCGTAGGTCCTGAACCGCCGCGCGCAGGCCGCGATGGCGGCGGAATCGTCCGTCACCACTTCCGTCTCGACCGGCACCTCGACCGGGGCCACGTAGATCGGCGGCGTGTAGATGGTGTCGTCGTAATACCAAGGGTCGCCGTAAGCCCCGAACACTCCGCCGAGACCCAGACCGAGCCCGAAACCGCCCAATCCATAGCCATAGCGATAGCCCCAATAGCCGCGGTGCCAGTGACGATGGGCGTAGAGAGGCCGGCCCACGAAACCGGGTCGGCCAAAGCCGCCACCGGGCTCAACGCCGGGCCGAACGGGCCCGAGCGGGCGGCCCCAGGCGCCGACCCGCGGCCCGATCGCACCAGCATGGAATCCGCCCCCGAACCCGCGCGCCTCCGCTCCGGTCGTGGTCAGAGCGAGGGCGAACAGTGCAGCGGACGCGAGTCGACGTCCGGGCCTAGCAATGCGTGCCATCTGGATCCCCAACGTGCAGGCCGATCCATCGGTCGGCCGATGTGAAGAGACTTCTCGCAAACGTGCGCGCTCTTCGTTCCCGATCAAGCATAGGCCGTCCGGGAATCTTTGTCAGTCCTGCGAGCGCATACCGCCCGGATTGGAACGAGGCATGATCCGATTCGATATGCCCTATGCAAAATCAAATCTCATTTCTGATTCAGTCATACTTGTTTTTCGGATTTGAGCAGCTCGCTATCCAGAACCAACATGGATGACACCGACATCAGATCGCCGCGCGCGACTCTGCCGGACCATTGCGACGGTCAGCCGGGGCTCGCATGATGCGAGCACAGACGAGGTTGAAGCCTGAACTTGGGGAGAACGGCATGGCAGCGCTCCTCCGTCACGACGCGAAGCCCGATGCGGTGATCGGCGGAATGCGCGTCACCTATCTCGCGCGCAGTGATGCGACCGCCGACGCGATCGGCATCTATCGGGTCGAGATGGACCCGCGCACGCCTGGGGCCGGGCTGCACCGGCACGCCCGGTTGACCGAGACCTTCGCGGTCGAGGCAGGCTCCCTCGCCCTGCACCTCGACGGCACCGACATCGATCTCGGGCCCGGCGATTTCACCCTGGTCCAACCCGGCCGGCCGCACGCCTTCGCCAACCGCGGCGACCAGCCGGTCCGGTTCACCCTGAGCTTCACGCCGGCGCTCGCCCGGGAGGGATTCTTCGAGGGCTTGGCGAATCTCGCCGCCGCGGGGCGCCTGTCGGATGCCGCGGCGATGGAACACCTGATGCTGCGCTACGATCAGGAGCCGCTGGCCGGGTTCGATGGCTGGAGCGGGCTCAGCGGCTGAGCGGCCGGTCTGCGGACCTCCGGTTCCGCCGCGCTGACCTTGCGGTCGCGGCCGGCCGCGAGGCCGATCAGGATCGCGGCGGCGGTGATCCCGACGAACAGGGTGCCGGGAATGCCCCACCCCCCGGTCGCCTCGTGGGCAAGCCCGAACGCGAGAGGACCCAGGCAGGCCCCCGCATAGCCGATGCCCTGCGCCATGGCGGACAGGCCGGCGGCGCTCGCCGCATCCGCCGCGCGGAGCACGATCAGGGTGAGCCCGAGTCCGAAGCAGCCGCCGATCCCGAAACCCAGCGCGCAGGCGGCCGGGACGCGCAGGGACTCCGCCCCGAAGGCGAGGACCAGGAAGGCGAACGCGGTCAGGCCCGGGATCACGACGATCCAGACGCGCTGGTCGCGGGCGCGGGCGGCCAGCGTGGCGGTGATGAGGGCCCCGGGTGCCTGGACCAAAGTCGTCAGCGAGGCGAACAGGCCGGCATCGAGCGGCGTCAGACCGCGCCCCTGCAGCAGCAGCGGCAGCCAGCCGAACAGGATGTAGGCGAGCGACGATTGCAGCCCCATGAAGCCCGTCACCCACCACGCGACGGGGTTGCGCAGCAGCCGCCCGGCCGAGGGCGCCGACCGCGCGCTCGGCCGGCGGGCGAACGGAACCCAGAGCAGACCGGCGATGAGTGCCGGCAGCGCCCAGATGGCCAGGGCGGACGGCCACCCGCCGCCGAGGGCGTGCTCGACCGGCACCGACGCGCCTGCCCCCGCCGCGGCGCCGAGGCAGAGCGTCATGGTGTAGAGCCCGGTCATCAGGCCGCCGCTGCCGGGAAAATCGCGCTTGACCAGGGCGGGCAGCAGCACGTTGTCGAGACCGATGCCGATGGCGGCGAGCGCCGTCCCGACAAAGAGCGGGACGAGGCCCCCGAGGCCGCGTAGCATCAACCCGGCCGCGAGAACGGTGGTGCCGGCGAGCACCGCCAGATCGGCCCCGATCCGCCGGATCAGCGGCGCCGCCAGCGCACAGGCGATGCCGAGGCACAGGACCGGCAGCGTCGTGAGGATCGCGGCGCCGCCCGCGCCGAGGCCGGTCCCGTCCCGGATGGTCGCCAGCAGGGGGCCGACCGTGCTGAGCGCCGGCCGCAGGTTGAATGCGACCAGCATCAACGCGAGGGCGAGGCGGATGCGGCGCGATCCGACGTGTTCCGCCCTCACGTCCGCCGACCCGCCGTGACTGCTCCGACGAGGCAGACGGCCAGCATCACCGCGAAGGCCGCGTCGCCAAACCGGCCGTACAGGGTGCCGCCGACGATGCGCGCGGGAAGGTCGGAATCGAGCCAGGTCTCCTGATCGAGGGATGTCTCGGCGACGATGCGGCCATGCGAGTCGATCACCGCGGAGATCCCGGTATTGGCGTCGCGCACCAGGGGCAGCCCCTCCTCGACGGCGCGCAGGCGCGCCTGGGCGAGGTGCTGGCGAGGCCCCGGCGTGTCGCCGAACCACGCGTCGTTGGTGACGTTCAGGATCAACCCCGGCGGGCGGGAAGCGGGCGCGGCGTGGCCGGCGGGCAGGATCGCACCGGGAAAGATCGCCTCGTAGCAGATCGTGGCCGCCACCGGCGGCAGGCCGGGCACCGCCAGGATTCTTTGGGCGGCGCGCGCGCCGGCCGAGAATCCGCCGGGGATCGCCACGAACTGGCGCAGGCCCAGCGCCCTCAGGGCGGCGTCGAGGGGTCCGGGCAGGTATTCGCCGAACGGGACGAGGTGGACCTTGTCGTAGCTGTCGGAAATCACGCCGTCAGGCCCGATCACCATGATGGCGTTGAAGTAGCGCAGGCGCTCGCCCGGCAGCGGCTCCTCGGCCCGGGCCGCGCCGGTCACGAGGTGCTGGCCCGGCTTCAGGCCGGCCGCCACCTTGGCCAGGGCAGCGGGATCGCGCTGGATCAGGAACGGGAAGGCGGATTCCGGCCAGATGATGTGGGTCGGCTCGGACTCGCCGGCCTCGACCGGGCGCTGGCTCAGCTCAATGTAGCGATCGACGATATCGGCGCGGTTCTCGGGCCTGAACTTGGCGTCCTGCGGCAGGTTCGGCTGGACGAGGCGCAGGCGGACGCCCGCCACCACCGGGTCGGGCGGTCCCAGGCGCTCGGCGCCGAAGAGCGCCATGCCGGCGAGCAGGATCGCGGCGGCCGCGCTCGGCCCGAACCGGCTGCGCGGGGTCGCGCCGGTGGCGAGCGTCGCGGGGGCGGCGCAGATCAGGATCGCCAGAACGGTCAGGCCATAGAGGCCGATGTCCGCGGCCCCTTGCATCAGCCAAAGGTTCTGGGCGAGCGCCATGCCGAGGGTGTTCCACGGGAAGCCCGTGAACAGGTGGCCACGCAGCCACTCCGCGGCACCGACCCCGAAGGCGAGGGCGGCGATCCGCCCCGGTCCCCGGCGCCAGAGCAGGCCAGCGGCGCCGAAACCCGCCCCGTAGAACAGGCCGAGCCCGAACGGCAGGCCGACGACGCCGAGCGGAAGCGCCCAGAGGAACTCGTCGGCCTCCACCAGGAAAGCCTGGCCCAGCCACCACAGGCCGGCGGTGAGATAGCCGAAGCCCCAGGCCCAGCCGATCAGGAAGCCTAGCCAGATGCGCCGCAGGGCAGGGCGGTCCGCGGCAGCGCCGTCCATGAGCCAGACCGCAACGCACAGCGAGACGATCAGGGGCGGCAGGATACCGTAGGGCGGCATGGCAAGCGCGCCGAGCGCCCCGGCGAGCCACGCCAAGCCGAGGCGGCGCCAGCCGGTCAGACCCGCGATGGCCCGGACGACGCCCGGCATCGGGCCGCGCAGCGGCGCACCCGGCACCGCGGAAGCCCGGGCGTAGCCCTCCGCCACGCGCGTCACGCCGGGACCGTCACGGATGGGGCGTCTCGGCGGCCGGTGGATTGGAGGGTGGCGGCAGGGCAAGCGGCACGACGCTGCCGATCCGCGCCGCGCCCTTGTGGAAGCGCAGCCGCTTCAGGCGGCGGGGATCCGCGTCGAGCACCTCGAATTCGAGGTCGCCCGGGCCGACGATCAGTTCACCCCGTGAGGGAACCCGCCCGGCCAGGGTCACGATCATGCCGCCCAGCGTGTCGATCTCCTCGGCCATCTCACCGACCGCCGCGGCCAGATCGACGCCGGTCGCCTCGGACACCTCGGCGAGCGGCGTGCGGGCGTCGGCCACGAAGACCTCGCCTTCGCCGTCGACCCGCTGGACGTAATTGGCCTCCGCGACATCGTGCTCGTCCTCGATGTCGCCGACCACCACCTCGATCAGGTCCTCAATGGAGATCAGCCCGTCGGTGCCGCCATACTCGTCGATCACCAGCGCCATGTGGGTGCGCGTCGCCTGCATCCGCACCAGCAGGTCGATCGCCGGCATGGAGGGCGGCACGAACAGCACCGGGCGCTGGATGCGCGCCGCCGCCAGGGTGGTGGTCAGGTCGACCTTGCCGAGGTCGAGGCTGCGCGGAAGCCGCGGCGCCGGACGCCGGACCCGCGGTGCGGCCGCCGGCTCGGCCGCGCCGTCGACCGCCGGTTCAGCAGGCTTGGCCGCCGGCACGCTGCGCCGGGTCGGCTCGGCCTTGGCGGCGATGTGGTCCACGAGATCGCGGATGTGGACCATGCCGCGGGGATCGTCGAGGGTCTCGCCGTAGACCGGCAGGCGGGAATGGCCCGCGGTGCGGAACAGCTTGAGCAGGTCGCCGAGGCTCGTCTCGTTGGACACGGCGACGATGTCGGCCCGGGGGATCATCACGTCGTCGACCCGCACCTTGTGCAGGCCCAGCACGTTCTTGAGCATCACGCGCTCGAGCGGAGACAATCCGCTCTCGCCGGCATCCGGCTCGGCCAGCGCCTCCTCAAGTCCCTCGCGCAGCGAATCGCGCGGCTTGAGATGGAGCGCCTGGAGCAGGCGGTCGTACCAGGGCTCCCGGTTCTGGGACTCGCCCTCGGTGGAACTGGGCGCGGCCAGGGCCGCGCCGCGACTTCGATCGTTGCTCATGTCTCTCGGGTCTGGGGTCGCTCGGGCGTCGCGCGCTCAGGCATAAGGATCCGGGATGCCGAGGGTCGCGAGGGCCGCGACCTCGAGGGATTCCATGGCCTCGGCCTCGGCCTCGCCGGTCTCGTGGTCCTGACCGAGACAATGCAGGGTGCCATGGACGAGGAGGTGGGCGAGGTGATTCTGGAGCGGCTTCGACTGCTCGGCACTCTCGCGCACCAGGGTCTCGTACGCAAGGACCACGTCGCCGAGCGGCGTCGCGACCTGCGCATGCCGCGGCTGCGGGGCGGCCGGGAACGACAGGACGTTGGTGGGCTTGTCCTTCCCGCGCCACGTCCTGTTCAGCTCCTGAACGGCGGCATCGTCCGTCAGCAGGACGCTGACCTCGACGGGGCCGTCGGGCTTCTCGGGGGCGATGGCGAGCCCGGCCTCCACGGCGCGGATGACGAGGGCTTCGAGGCCGGGAATCGCGGTTTCCCAGCGCTCATCCTCGACGGCGAGGTCGATCTCGTGGGGCATGCTCACGCCAGAGGCCGGCGCCGGGGGTTCGGGTTCCGGTCGGCCTCGCCCGCGCCGTGGGCGGCCGATTCGTAGGCGGTGACGATCCGGCGCACGAGGTCGTGGCGAACCACGTCGACGTCCCTGAACCGCACGTGGCCGATCCCCTCGACGCCCTCCAGCACGCTCACCGCCTCCACAAGACCGGACTTCTGGCCCGGCGGAAGGTCGATCTGGCTCGGATCGCCCGTGATGATCATGCGCGAGCCCTCGCCCAGTCGGGTGAGGAACATCTTCATCTGCATGGAGGTGGTGTTCTGCGCCTCGTCGAGCAGCACCACCGCGTTGGTGAGCGTCCGCCCGCGCATGAAGGCCAGCGGCGCGATTTCGATCGTGCCGGTCTGCAACCCGCGGTCGACGTGGCGCGCCTCCATGAAGTCGTAGAGGGCGTCGTAAATCGGGCGCAGATAGGGATCGACCTTCTCGCGCATGTCGCCCGGCAGGAAGCCCAGGCGCTCGCCGGCCTCGACGGCGGGGCGCGACAGGATCAGCCGCTCGGCATGGCCCTGCTCCAGGAGCGAGACCGCGTGGCCGACGGCGAGCCAGGTCTTGCCGGTGCCGGCCGGCCCCTCGGCGAAGACCAGCTCGTTGGTGCGCAGCAGCTTGATGTATTCGTCCTGCGCCGGGTTGCGCGCCCGCACGGCCCCGCGCTTGCGGGTGGCGATCTGCTCGAAATGCGGCTTGTCGGCCTCAGCCGCGATCGTCTCGGCCGGGAACAGGGTCGCCTGCGCGGTCGCCTCGCGGATGGCGCCGTCGACATCGCCGAGCGTCAGGGTGCTGCCGCCGGTCCGCACCCGGGCGTAGAGCTTCTGAAAAACCCGCCGGGCCTTCTCGGCGGCATCGGGCGAGCCCTTGATGACGAGGTGGTTGCCGAGCGCCGTCGCGGTGACATCCAGCCGGCGCTCGATATGGGCGACGTTCTGGTCGTATTGGCCGAAGACGAGGCTCGCGAGACGGTTGTCGTCGAAGGTCAGCGGCACCTCGACCGCCTCGTCCTGCCCGGCCGGGCGAGCCGGTCCGCGCCCCTTCAGGGCGCCGCGCGCGCCCGCCCCGTCCGCCGCGCTCAAGCCGCCATCCTCGTCATGGTCCTCACGCTGCCGCAGCCTCCGGCATGAGCTGCCCGAACAGGCTGTTGGCCCCGGCCTCGGTGATCCGCACCGGCACCACGGTTCCGATATGGTGAGGCGCGGCGTCGAACTGCACGGCCAGCAGGTGCGGCGTCTTGCCCGCGACCTGTCCGGGATGCCGGCCGGGCTTCTCCACCAGCACGTCGAACACCCGGCCCTCGGCCGCCCGCTGATAAGCGTGGCGCTGGCTGTCGAGGAGCGTCTGGAGCTCGGCGAGACGCGCCGCCATCACGGGCTCCGGCACCTGATCGGTACGGTCGGCCGCCGGGGTACCGGGGCGGGGGCTGTACTTGAACGAGAAGGCGCTCTCGAACCCGACGTCGCGCACCAGCCGCAGAGTCTCGGCGAAATCGGCGTCGGTCTCGCCGGGGAAGCCGACGATGAAGTCGGAGGACAGGGCGATGTCGGGCCGGGCCGCGCGGACGCGATCGATCAGGCGCCGGTACTGGTCGCCGGTGTGCTTGCGGTTCATGGCGGCCAGAATCCGGTCCGAACCCGACTGCACCGGCAGGTGCAGGTAGGGCATCAGGGCCGGCACCTCGGCATGCGCCCGGATCAGCGCGTCGTCGAAATCGTTCGGATGGCTCGTCGTGTAGCGGATCCGCGCGATTCCCGGAATCTTTGCCACGGCCCGCACCAGTTCGGCGAGGCCGACCGGCGCGCCGTCCGCGCCCGCGCCGTGATAGGCGTTGACGTTCTGGCCGATGAGCGTGACCTCGCGGACGCCCCCTTCGGCGAGCTTCTCGGCCTCGGCCAGCACCGCCGCCACGGGCCGCGAGACCTCGGTGCCGCGGGTATAGGGCACCACGCAGAAGGCGCAGAACTTGTCGCAGCCCTCCTGCACGGTCAGGAAGGCCGAGGCGCCGAGGGTGCGGCGCCGGGGCAGGTGGTCGAACTTGTCCTCGATCGGAAATTCGGTGTCGACGACCCGACGCTCGCGGGAGCGGGCCAGGAGGTCCGGCAGGCGGTGGTAGCTCTGCGGGCCGACCACCACGTCGACCGCGGGCTGGCGCGCCTGGATCTCGGCGCCCTCGGCCTGGGCGACGCAGCCGGCCACGACGATGCGCGTGTCGAGGCCTTGCGCCTTGCGCTCACCCTTGAGCACGCGCAGGCGGCCGAGTTCGGAATAGACCTTCTCGGCGGCCTTCTCGCGGATGTGGCAGGTGTTGAGGACGACAACATCCGCGTCCTCGACCGAATCGGTCGGCGCGTAGCCCTCGGCACCCAGGACGTCGGCCATGCGGGCCGCGTCGTAGGCGTTCATCTGGCACCCGTAGGATTTGACGTAGGCCTTCTTCAACGCGCGCCGTCCCGAACCATCCGCTGATCGTTGCACCCGCCCCGCAGGGCCCGGCATCCGGCCTGTAGCACGGATCGCGCGGTCCGTCGCGGCGCCTGAAACGCGACCGGCCGCCCGAGGGGCGGCCGGCCATTCGATGGGGCTGTGGGATCAGCCTCAGTGAGCCACAGGCGCCGCCGCCGGCAGGTCGATGACCATGTGCTGGAAGAACGGCACGTAGGCCTGGAGCATCACGTAGCAGCCGACCAGGCAGGCGAGCGCGATCGAGTGCCAGAAGACGAAGCGCAGGATCTTGCCCTCCTGGCCGAAATAGCCGGTGGCCGTGGAGGCGACGACGATCGACTGCGCGTCGATCATCTTGCCCATCACGCCGCCCGACGAATTCGCGGCCGCCATCAGCACGCCCGGGAGGCCGAGCTGCTCGGAGGTGATCCTCTGAAGGCCGCCGAACAGGACGTTCGAGGCCGTGTCCGATCCGGTGAGCGCGACGCCGAGCCAGCCGAGCAGCGTCCCGAAGAACGGGTAGAGGATCCCGGTGCCCGCGAAGGCGAGGCCGAGGGTGGCGTCGACGCCTGCGTAGCGGGTGAGAACGCCGAGCGCGAGCATCGCCGAGATGGTGATGAGCGAGTAGCGCAGGGCCCAGATGGTCTCGACATAGGCGGTCACGAGCCGCACCGGCGAGAAGCGCATGATCAGGCCGGAGATGATCGCGGCGATCAGCACGCCCGTGCCGGTGAACGACATGTAGGTGAACAGGAAGACCGCGCCCTCGGGGGCGGGCTTCGGCACCACCGGGGGCACCTTCATGATGACGTTGTGCAGGCCCGGCACCTCATACTTCCAGGTGAAGAGCGGGTTGACGATGCCCTTGAACCAGCCGGTCCCCCAGACGGCGACGATCACCGACAGGACGATCCACGGCACCCAGGCCATCAGGATCTCGCCCTGCGAGGCCGTGCGGGCGCCGACATGGACCGGGGGCGCGCCGGGCACGCCGGCGCCGAGCGCCACCGGGCGCGGACCGGCGACGGCGAGCGACGGATCGTGGCCGCGCAGAGCGGGCGACGACCAGATCTCGCTGGGCTGCCAGACCTTCAGGAACAGCACCAGGGCGAGCATCGAAGCGAGCGAGGCGCCGATATCGACGATCCACGGGTTCACGAAGTTGGAGATCAGGAACTGCGCGACCGCGAAGGTCGCGCCGCAGACCAGGATCGGCGGCCACACCCGGATCATGCCGCGGAAGCCCGCGAACACCCAGATCAGCCAGAACGGCACGAGCAGCGAGAACAGCGGCAGCTGCCGGCCGATCATCGCGCCGAGGATCTCGGGCGGGTAGCCGGTCACCGAGGCCAGACCCTGGATCGGCGCGCCGAGCGCCCCGAAGGCCACCGGCGCGGTGTTGGCGATCAGCGACAGGCCGGAGGCCGCGAGCGGCGAGAAGCCGAGGCCGATCAGGATCGCGCCCGTGACGGCAACCGGGGTGCCGAAGCCGCCCGCGCCCTCGAAGAAGGCGCCGAACGCGAAGGCCACGAGGAGCAGCTGCAAGCGCCGGTCGGCCGTGATGCCGGCCACCGATTGCTGCAGGATCGCGAACCAGCCCTTCTCCACCGTCAGGCGGTAGAGGAAGATGACGTTGAGAATGATCCAGCCGATCGGGAAAAAGCCCGTGACCATCCCGAGGATCGCCGCCCGGCCGGCAAGTCCGGCGGGCATGCCGAAGCCCGCGATGGCGACCAGAAGAGCGAGGCCGAGGGCGATGACGGCCGCGAGATGGGCCTTCACCCGCCCGCTGGCGATCATGGCGAGCAATGCGATGACCGGCACTGCGGCGGCGAGCGTCGAGAGCCACGGGCTCCCGAACGGGTCGTAAACCTGATTCCAGGTTTGCACGGGGCGTCCTCCAGAAATCCCGCCTGTTACGGGTTGCGGCCTAGCTAGCAGAGCGCCTTGGCTGGCTCAATGCACTGCATCATGCATTCCAGCGGCCTTTTCTACGGATCAACTTGCATGCGATCCGGTCGATCGCGCGCGTCGCCGAATCCGGGCGGTCTTCAGACAGCCGCGACTTCCGGGTCGTGGAGGTCGAGACCCGGACGCGCCGGGCTCACGCTGACCGGAGACGCATGGCCGCCCATGCCGACACCGCGCAGGGCGGCGCGGACCTCGGCCTCCGCGGCGGCGGTCGCGACCTTCCGGTCAGTGGCCGCCTCGAAGGCGATGGGCGCGCCCCAGGCCACGTGCACGTCGATCGGGCCGCCCTGCACGAAGGCGGCGAGGTGCGGGGCCAATTCCATGTCGCCGTACCACGCGATTTCCGATCGTTCGGAGCGGGTTACCGGCAGGCCGTTGCGCCGGGGATACGCGATGGCGAGCGGCTGGAGGCGCACGCGGCCTTGGGCCGCCTCGGCCTGCAGCGCCGCCCGGGCCGCGCCCACCAGGGAGGAGCGGAACGGCAGGAGCCGCGTGCCGTCGCCGGTCGTGCCCTCGGCGAACAGCACCACGAGTTCGCCCTCGGCGAGGCGACGCCCCATGGCCGCGCTCACCGTGGCGGTCGCGCCCCGGCGCTGCCGGTCGATGTAGATGGTCCGCTGCAAGCCCGCGAGGGCGCCGATGACCGGCCAGCCGGCGATCTCGGATTTCGCCACGAAGGAGAGCGGCCGCAGCGAGCCGATGGCGATGATGTCGAGCCACGAGACGTGGTTGGCGAGAACAAGGGCCGCCTCGCCCGGGGCCGGGGGCGTGCCGCTCTGCGTCACCCGAATCCCGAACAGCCACAGGAAGACCCGGTGGAACAGAATGGGCGCCAGGGTCGCACGGCGGCCGAGCACGCGCAGCGCCATCCAGTGCGGCGGCGCCAGCACCGCGAAGGCGAGGGCCAGGGTCGCGAGGCGGCAAGCGAGGCCGAAGCGGCTCACGGCGTCAGAGGTCGGCGCTCATCGTCAGCGCGGTCGCCCGGCTGCCGTCGGCCTTGAGGTAGTAGCCGGTGCGCGCGCCGACCTGCCGGAAGCCGTTGCGGGCGTAGAGGCGCAGGGCCGGCGCGTTGCCCTCATCGACTTCCAGATGGACCCGGGCGATCCCGGCCAATGCGAGGCTCGACAGGTGCTCGCGCAGCAGCTTGCGGCTGTGCCCGCCGCCCCGCAGAGCCGGGGACAGCACCACGGTCAGGATCTCGGCCTCGTCGGCGGCGCGGCGCGAGAGCACGAAGCCGTGGAGCGTGCCTGCGCGCCACAGGGCATGCGCCTGCGTCGAGCGCTCGCAGAGCAGGCGCTCGAATTCATGGGCCTCCCAGGGTCGCGCGAAGGCGGTGGCATGCAGGCGGGCGAGGCTGGGAGCCTGCGACGCGTCGGTGAGCGGCGCCACGTAGGGCTCGGGGGTCAGCGCGTCCCACCACGCGGTCCACCATTCGAAAGGCCAGAAGGGAATGGGCCGCGTCATTGCCGGGCGATCCGCGCATGGTCCTGGGGCCGCGCGTCGGGCCCGCGCAGGTAGAGCGGCCGGGGCAGGGCCTGTTCGGGATCGGCCAGCAGCCCGAGGGAGGCGACGGATGCGATATCCGGCCCCGTGACGCGGCTGATGCGGGTACTGACGCCGCGCTCGGCCAAAGCCGCCGCCAGGGCTGGCGAACCGGAGCCGGCGAGCAGCACGGGACCCGCTCCGGCCAGACGGTCGGCCACCGCCGCGACGGGCAGGTGCGCCGGCGCGATGCCGTCACCCCTCGGGTTGAGAACCTGGACGTAGATCGCACCGTGACGGGCATCGATCGCCGCAGCGAGCGAGCCCTCGATCGTCTCGGACAGGAGATGGGCCAGCAGAGCCGAGAGGGTGCCGACGCCGACCACCGGCTTGGCCGTGGCGAGCCCGATCGCGCGGGCGGCCGACAGGCCGACACGCAGCCCCGTATAGCTGCCGGGCCCCACCGTGACGGCGATCCGGTCGATGGCCTCGAAGCCGCCTTCGACGCGGGCCATGACCCGCTCGATCAGCGGCAGAAGGGACTCGGCATGCCCGCGCGCCATGGGCAGCGATTCGGCGGAGATCGGCGTCTCGTCACCCTCCGCCATGACGCAGGCGGCGCAGGTGTCCAGCGCTGTGTCGATGGCCAGGATACGCACGCCCACTCCCGCATGCCGGTCCTCACCGGCCGTCGCCTCCCTGCGCCCGCGCAGGACGCGAAGAGTCGGGATCGATAGAGCAAAACGGCCGTCCCGTCAGCGCCGCAGCGGCCGGCCGTCCCCATCGGCGGCGGAGTGTTGCCGGCTTGCGCCGGTTGCCGGCTTGCGCCGCTCCGTCCTTGGCGACCGCCCGGGGACTCTCAGGCGGCGCGGACGGTTTCGAGGAACCGACGGATCTCGTCATTCAACTGTTCGGACTGGCGCGACAGCTCCGAGGCCGAAGCCAGCACCTCCTCGGCGGCGTGGCCGGTCCCCGCCGAGGCCTCGGCCACGCCGCCGATATTGCGCGTCACCTCGTCCGTGCCGTCGGCAGCCTGGGCGACGTTGCGAACGATCTCCTGGGTCGCCGCACCCTGCTGTTCCACCGCCGCGGCGATCGAACTCGCCACGCCGTTGATCTCGCGGATCCGGCCGGTGATCGTGCGGATCGCCCCCTCCGCGTCGCCGGTCCGGCCCTGAATCTGGCCGATCTGGCCGGTGATCGTCTCGGTGGCCTTGGCGGTCTGGAGGGCCAGTTCCTTGACCTCGCTCGCCACGACGGCGAAGCCCCGCCCCGCCTCGCCGGCCCGGGCCGCTTCGATGGTGGCGTTGAGCGCCAGCAGGTTCGTCTGGCCCGCGATGGTCGAGATCATGTCGATGACGTCGCCGATCGTCGTCACGGCGGTACTGAGCTCGTGCATGAGCGCGGCGGTCTGATCGGCCTCGTCCACCGCCTGTCGGGCGAGATCGGACGAGCCCTCGACCTGCCGGCCGATCTCGGCGATCGAACTGCCGAGTTCCTCGGCGGCGGCCGCGACGGTGTTGACGTTGCTGGCCGCCTCCTCGGCGGCGGCCGCGACGGCCGTGGATTGCCGGGCGGTCAGCGTCACGGTCTCGCTCAAGCCCTGCGCGGTGGCGCGCAACGCCGTGGCGGAGGACGAGACCCGGCCGACGATGCCGACCACCGCCGCCTCGAAACGGTCGGCCAGCTCGGACTGGACGCGCCGCCGCTCGCCGGCCGCAGCCTCGTCGGCTCGGCGCTTGATCTCGGCCTCCTCGGCGGCCTTCGCGGTCATGAAGGCCTTGATGGCTTCGACCGCCCGGCCCACCGCGCCGATCTCGTCGCCGCGGCGCGCCTCGGCGATCTCGGCATCGATCGCGCCCTGCGCCATCCTTTCCAGAACGGCGACGAGGCGCTTGAGCGGGCCGGTGATCCCGATCGTCGAGACCACCAGGGCGCAGATCAAGCCGACCAGGACCCCGAGCACGCCGAAGCCGATCAGACTGTAGCGGGTGGCGGCGGTCTGGGCGGACAGATCGCTGGAGCGCTGGTACATGCTGGCTTCGATGGCGTTCCCGAGCCGTGTCCCCTCGGTCCCGAGCTCCGCGAAGATCGGATCGACCCCCACATGCGCCCGCTCCAGCGCCTCGCTTCTCCGGCCTGCGAGGACGAGGCCGCGCACGGCAGAGGCCTGCTCGACGAAGCGCGTGGTGCGATCCCGCTGCGCCTGGACCTGCTCGGCGAAGGCCGGCACCTGCCGGGCGATCTCGGCCAGCGTCTCGTCCGTCTGCGCGACCGCGGTCTGGAACGCCGCCGCGGTCTGCCGGACCTGCTCCGGATCGGTCTCGGCGAGCATCCGGTAGAGCAGGTAGGTCAGCGTGTTGTGCAGGCGGTTGCTGCGCCGGACGTTCGAGACGGCCTTGGCGTCGCGCGCGACCATGGTGCGGTAGGTGGCATCGACCATCGCTATCCGGTCCTGAGCGAACCAGATGCAGCTTCCGACGATCGCCGCGATGATCAGGTTGATCGAGAGCAGCTTCGTCAGGATTCTCGTGCGCGCCAGCAAGCTCATGCGAATCTCCGGGACCCGCGCATACCGAAGATCCGGATGGTGGCGGCAGTCAATCCGCCCGATCGCAAATGATCTTGATGATCATGCGACGGTGAAACTCTGGACACGCCACCGGAAAAGCGCGGAAATCAGAACCTATGATCCAGATCCCGGCTCGAAATCGCCTCAAAGCTGTCCGTGATCAACACTCCTTGTCGTGCTCCAGCACATCGCCGGGGAACGGGCTCCGCGCACGCTGAGAGTAACGCGCTCGATCGGCGGCGGAGGGCGCCCGCGCGGCATATGTCTTCGTTCCCCTTCGCGGGAGGGGAAGAGCCGCGGGGCCACCCCCGCGCGATCTTCAACGGAGCGATGCGAACACCGCCACGGCCGTGGGCGAAACCCCGCGGCGCGCGGCGTGCCCCGGGTCCGATCTTCAGATCGCCTGGACTTCCCGGATCTCCGGCAGGAAGTGCCGGAACAGGTTCTGCACCCCGTGCCGCAGGGTCGCGGTGGAGGACGGGCAGCCCGAACAGGCGCCCTTCATCTCCAGATAGACCACACCTTCCTTGTAGCCGCGGAAGGTGATGTCGCCGCCGTCCCCGGCCACGGCCGGGCGCACGCGCGTCTCGAGCAGATCCTTGATGGTGACGACCGTGTCGTGATCCGCCTCATCGTAGAACTCGTCGCCGGGCTCGATCGCGTCGTGGCCCCCCTCGGCCATCACCGGCGCGCCGGACTGGAAATGCTCCATGATCGCGCCGAGCACGGCCGGCTTCACCTGCGCCCAGTCGGAGCCGTCCTCGGCCTTGGTGATGGAGATGAAGTCGTGTCCGAAGTACACGTTGGATACGCCCGGCACCGCGAACAGCGCCGAGGCCAGGGGCGAGCGGGTCGCGGCCTCGGCATCCTTCGCCTCGAAGGTGGACTCGGGAAGGACCACGCGTCCGGGCAGGAACTTCAAGGTCGACGGATTCGGCGTGGCTTCGGTCTGGATGAACATGCTGGCATAACTCCGCTGCGCCGGTTCAAGGCCGGCCGGGACATGCGCCCCCGGGCGCGTCCGTTCATGTGGACCGACCATCGGAATTTCTCAACCTGTGCGGCTTCGCGCGAGAGTGGACATTCCAGCCGGCGCGACCGAGGACGGGCGCGTTCAGGAGGCAGAGGAGCCGACGGTGACCGTGACCGGGGATGAGATGCGCGCGCAGGACATGCTCAAGGACCTGCGCGAGACCCAGACGAAGCTGGAGGAGGCCCGGGCCGAAATCGCCGCGCTCAAGGTTCTGCTCGCCCTGCGCACGCGCCAGCACGATCAGGCTTGGCAGGCCGCACGACGCGCCGCCCGGGAATGCGAAGTCGCGCCGGCCCCGACGGACGCCGCGGGAAGCGCGGGCGCGGCGCACGCTGAGGCGATCGCCCGCGCGGAGGCACGCACCGATGCCGTCCGGGTCGTACTGGGCGCCGTCCTGGCGAGCCTGCGCATCTGGGGTCTGGACCGGCGCCGGTTCCAGAGGCTCGTCATCCAGGCCGGCCGCGATGCACCGGTGGCGGGACCCGGTGCCGAGCGCCATGCGATTTTCCTCGCCGAGGCGCGGCGCATTCTGGGGCGCACCGAATAGCCGGGCCTCGTGACCGCAGCCGCCGAGCGACGCCGGTCGCGTCAGCGCGTCGCGACGCATGACGGCCGCCCGATGCAGCGCCACCGGCGGCGGTCCGCGCGCCCGATCGGCAGGGTTAACTGCCTCTTAACCAGGGCCTCCCATCGTCGATCGCAGGACGGACAGCGAGAGGTCAACGGCATGCAGATCAGCGAACACCACGTGCGTGAATGCGCCTATTTCATCTGGGAGAACGAGGGCCGCGTTCACGGTCAGGCCGCAGCGCACTGGCTGCGCGCCGAAGCGACGTTGCGCGCCAACGCCACGCTGGCAGCCGCGGCGGTGACCGAGGCGGCCCCGGCCCGGAAGGCTGCCGCCCCGGCGAAGGCTGCCGCACCGAAGGCCGCGGCGACCAAGGTTGCGAAGGCTGCTCCGAAGGCGGCTGCCACGCCGGCGGCACCGAAGCCCGCCCCCGTCAAGGCTGCCGCGAAGCCGGCTGCCCCGAAGCCCGTCCGGGCCTCCAAGACTGCGGTCACGGTCGGCTTGGCCGCCAAGGCGAAGCCCGTCCGCACCCCGGCCGCGATGCACTGACGCGCACCGCCGCCGACACGTTTCAGAAGCCCGCCCCCAGGCCGGGGGCGGGCTTCTGCCGTTCCGGCGCCTCGCGCAGGGAACAGGCCCGCCATCGCCCCGTTGACGAGGCTGAAGCGGGCCGCCCTGCGCCGCGACGAGGCTGGCATGCGCGCTGTGATCTTCGATATCGACGGGACTCTGATCGACAGTGTCGATCTGCACGCCCGGGCTTGGGTGGAGGCCTTCGCGCATTTCGGCATCCAAACGGACCAGAGCGCGGTTCGCAGTCAGATCGGAAAGGGCGGCGACGAGCTGATGCCGGTCTTCCTGACGCGGGAGCGGATCGAACGGGACGGCGCGGCGCTCGAGGCGTTCCGGTCGGACCTGTTCAAGCGGAAGTACCTGCCTGAGGTGCGCCCTTTTCCGGGTGTCCGCCCCCTGTTCGAGCGGATCCGCGCGGATGGCCTCACGATCGCGCTGGCCTCCTCGGGCAAGCGGTCCGAGGTCGAGCGCTACACCGACATCCTGAAGATCGGCGATCTGGTCGATGTCGCCACCAGTTCGGACGACGCGGACCGCTCGAAACCACATCCCGACATCTTCAAGGCTGCCCTGGCGAAGCTCGACAGCAAGCCGTCCGACACGGTTCATGCGGTCGGGGACACGCCCTACGATGCCGAGGCCGCGGGCAAGGCGGGCGTGCCGACCCTCGGCCTGCTCTGCGGCGGCTTTCCGGAAGCCGACCTTTCCGCAGCGGGCTGCGTGGCGATCTTCCGCGACCCGCAGGATCTGCTGGACGGGTTCGACCGATCACCCCTGGCGCAGCGGTAAGAGCCGTTCAGGCAAGGGATATCGGGGGCGCCGGCCGCGATATCCCCATGTTTCGCACCACGTGTTGCAGTGCGGTGACGGGTCGTGATGCCGGCTACGGAAAAACGCGAAAGGGGCTGGTGCGGCTCGGGCAAAAGGCGTAGCGAGCCGCCGCCCCAACTTGGATCCTTTCGAAGGACGAGCGCCGCTGATGCCTCAGACCCATCAGGCCCAACCGGCATCGCGTTTCGTTCCGGTCGCCAAATCGCTGCCGGAACAGATCGCCGAGGCCGTCGAATGCCGGTCGACCCCGCTCAGTCACCTGCTGCGCCTCATGGCGGCCCTGCAGGCCGAAGGCGGAAACGAAGCCCTGCGCCTGCGCCTGAGGGCCCGGATCGGAGCGCCGCTCGACGCCTGACCGGCGCGGGCTGACCTGTCAGGATCACCGACGGCGCCGCTTGTGCCGCCGGTTCGCCGGCCGGGCCGGTTGCGCGGATTGGCCCAGCCGCGCCATGCAGGCATAGTAGATCTGCTTGCCGACCTCCTCGAGTTCCAGACCCTGCGGATTGGGGGCCGCAAAGACCTTCGCCTTGGCTTCCAGGCGACAGGCCGCGTCCTCGGGGCTGCGGATCGGAGGTTCGGCATGGGCCGGGCCCAGGGCCAGCAGGAGGCCGATCAGCGTTCCGGACGTTCCACCTGCGGGAAAACGCCGTCTCGCCCAAGCGTGCGCCATTCGGATCGCAGTCCTCACCCGACTCTGACGGGGAGATAGAGCGTTTCACCCCGCGGTGAACCGTTCGAGACGACGTGTCTGGCCTCCGTCACGGCACGATCCACAGGCACCGCCCGGCGCCCGCGATCGTCATGCACTCGTAGGGCGCGCCGCCGATCAAAGCCCGCTGCTCAACAGAACCGATCGTCTGTCGGTCGATACTGCGGCAGCCAGTCTCACCCGCCGCGCGGCCCGAGCCCGGCGTCGCGTCGATCCGACGGGCGGCCAACAGGGTGTCGCAGGCGATCGCCGTCGCGCGATCCTGGGCGATGGCGGATCCCGTCCAGACGGCTGCGGAAAGGATCACCAGACCGGTTCGGAACATCATCGCGCGACCTCGCCCCGTCAGCCGCACGGACAGGGCTGAGCCACAGACCGTCGCCAACGCCGGATACGGCGCGCGGGTTTCCGGGCAGAGGCCTTACATGCGACGACGCCCGCCGGGGGGCGGGCGTCGTTCCGTCGTGACGAATGAACGAACGTCGCGTCCGCTCAGCGCTTGACCTTCACCTTGGCCTTGCGCGCGGCGTAACGGGCATCGCGCTGGGCCTTCTTGGCAGCGAGTTCGGCGGACTTGCGCTCCTGCGCGGCGGCGAGCTCGGCGGCTTCGCGGGCGAGCTGGGCCGCCAGTTCCGCTTCCTCGCGCTGACGCTTCTCCTCGGCGGCCTTCAGCTCCGCGGCGATGCGCGCGGCCTCCCGTTCCCGGGCCCGCTCCTCGCGCGCCTTGGCGATCTCGGCCCGGGCCTTGGCCTTGGCGATCACTTCCGGATCGTCGGCCGCGGGTCGCGCCTTGAACTTGGCCAGCAGGGCGGCCTTGGCATTCTGAGAGTTTTGGCGGCGGTCGTCGAAATTTCTGTAGTCGAATGCGCTCATCTGGCCTTTCTCAGTTCGGTATGTTGGGCGTCTTGCAGGAACATCCGGCTATGCCGGCAAGGGACCTCGATCTGCAGATTCCGACGCCGTCCCCGGACCCCAGAACCGTGCCGACCCATCGGCGAAACCGATGGTTCGACCCGAGCGCTCGGTGTGCGCCGGAGCGCTCGGGTCGAACCAAGGTTTGAAAAACGGTAAGCCCTTACCCGGAGCTCCGTCGGAGATGCAATCGTTGGAGCACGCTCAACCCGTCGACGCAGCGACAATCCACATCGTCTCTGTAAGAGTTTCATCCGGCGGTGCAGAAAAACATCAAACGACGGCCGCGGTGAGTAGATCACCGGGAGAAGGCCAAGAGCGTGTCTCGCCGGTCAGAGATATGTCGCGCGCAACGCGGTGGCAAGGTGGCCGACCTGGACTGACCGTATAGCCGGGGATGCACGCAGGCGCGCAGCGATGCGGTCCATCGAGAGACGTGGTCAACGCCCCTCATGGTCGAAGATCTGCAAAAACGGACACATTCAACATTCGCAACCCTGATTTGCGTCCATCACAATTTAGATCTTAAGGTGATTCGGCCGGCGTCCCAGAATCTTCGGCTCTCCTCGACACCAGGCGCTCGGCCGTCGGGGCGGTGGCTCCGGATCGGGCAGCCTATGAACCGTGCCGCGAGGCCCTACAGGATACCGCGCGCGCAGGTCGGCGCCGCCTTGCACAATAAACGGGCACTCCACCGGCGGAATCGAACCGGTGGCATGAGGCCTGATTTTTGAATCCCGATTGCCCATTCCGCGCAGACGAGAGGATCGCAATGGCCGAAACCGCCCCCGTGTTCGAGCCCGAGCCCTACATCACCGCCACTGCGCCGCTCCTCGGCCTCGCGATCGACGCGGCGTGGACCAGCTCGGTCGCGGCCAATCTGCGCGTTCTCGCAGCGGCGGCGGCTCTGCTCGCCGAATCCCCGCTGCCCGAACTGGTCGAAGCGGCACCACGATTCGAAGCATGAGCGCGTTGCCGACGGGTGCGGCCTCGATCGCCGCCGCGGTCGCGGATCGGCGCTGCAGCGCGCGCAGCGTGATCACGCAAACCCTCGAACGGATCGAACGGGCGGATGGCCGCGTCAACGCCTTCACGGACGTGCTCGCCACGCGCGCCCTGGCCCGGGCCGACGCCCTCGACGCCGCTCTCCGAGAGGGCGCTGCGTCGCGCCCGCTCGCCGGCGTGCCCTTCGCGGTCAAGAACCTGATCGATATCGAAGGCCTGCCCACCCGGGCGGGCGCGAAGATCAACCGCGAACATCCCCCGGCCCGGCGGGACGGTGCGCTCGTGCGGCGACTCGAAGCGGCCGGGGCGATCCTCGTCGGCGGCCTCAACATGGGCGAATACGCCTACGACTTCACCGGCGAGAACGTCCACGACGGGGACGCCCACAATCCGCATGCCCTGGATCACATGACCGGCGGCTCGTCCGGCGGGTCCGGCGCCGCGCTCGCCGCCGGGATGGTGCCGCTGACGCTGGGCTCGGACACGAATGGCTCGATCCGGGTGCCCGCCGCCTTCTGCGGCTGCTTCGGGCTGAAGCCGACCTATGGGCGGCTCAGCCGGGCCGGAAGTTTTCCGTTCGTCGGCAGCCTCGACCATCTCGGCCCCCTGGCGCGCAGCGTCACCGATCTGACCCTGGCCTACGACGCCATGCAGGGTCCCGACCCGGATGATCCCGTGGCGACGACCCGCGCGCCGGAGCCGGTCCTGCCGGGCCTGGACTGCGGCATCGGCGGCCTGCGGATCGCGGTGGCGGGCGGCTATTTTGCCCGGGGCGGCGATCCGGACGCCTTCGCGGCGGTGGCGCGCGTCGCGGAGGCGCTCGGCGCTCAACGGACCGTCGAGCTGCCGGAGGCCCACCGCGCCCGGGCGGCCGCCTACCTCATCACCGCCGCCGAGGGCGCGACGCTGCACCTCGACCGTCTGCGCACCCGGCCAGGGGATTTCGACCCGGCGGTGCGGGACCGGCTGATCGCCGGCGCGATGATCCCGGCGCCCTTCGTCGAGCGGGCGCAGCGCTTCCGCCGCTGGTATCGCGACGCGGTGCTCGACCTGTTCGGCAGCGTCGACGTGATCCTGGCGCCCGCCACGCCCTGCCGGGCGCCGAAGGGCGGCCAGACCCACTTCGTCCTCGACGGCGTGAGCCTGCCGGTGCGCGCCAATATCGGCGTGTTCACGCAGCCGATCTCGTTCATCGGCCTGCCGGTGGTCGCCGCGCCGGTCTGGCTCGATGACGGGCTGCCGCTGGGGGTCCAGGTGATCGCCGCGCCCTGGCGGGAGGATCTCGCCCTGCGCGTCGCCCGCCACCTCGAACGGACCGGCATCTGCACGGCGCGCGTCGCGGAGCTGACCTGATGGTGATCGACGATCCCGCCGTGAAGGCCGAGGTCGAGGCCGCGTTCCGGGCCTACGAGACGGCGCTCACCACCAACGACGTCCCGACCCTGGAGGCCTTGTTCCGGGACGATCCGCGGACCATCCGGTACGGCATCGGCGAGAACCTCTACGGGATGGACGCGATCCGCGCCTTCCGCCGCGCCCGCTCGCCTGCGGGCCTGGAGCGCACCCTGGCGCAGACGCAGATCACCACCTACGGGCGAGACTTCGCAACCGCGATGACGCTGTTCACCCGCGCCACCGCCCCCGGAAAGATCGGCCGCCAGAGCCAGACCTGGATGCGCTTCCCCGACGGCTGGCGGGTGGTGGCCGCGCATGTGAGCCTGATCGACGCCGAATAGCGCTGCGCAGCTCTCTCAAGGTCTTAGGGGAGACGGACGGCATCGCATGGGGCCGGTTCCACGCGCGGCCCCTTTCCCGGGCGCATGCAGCGCCAGCGGAATGCGACCCGGGAGCCAGCACAAGACTCCGCGAAGCGTCGATCTGCTGCAACCTGTGCCGCTGGCGCGGCACTTCTTGTGCTGGGTCCCGGATCAGGTTCCGCTGACGCTCCACCTGTCCGGGAAAGGGCGCGTCAGGTGCCCAGATGTTCGGCCCTATACCTCGGAAGGGCTGGGCCAGCGCGGGTCGCGGGGCGACTGGCCGCCGGCTTGCATACGGTCGAGCGTATGCCGAGCCCGACTGGCCCGGACCCACGCGAGTACCCGATCCAAGATGTTGTCCCGTTTGAGAAAATTCGGCGCCCGTGCGGCGCTGGCCGGCGCCCTGGCGCTCTCCGCGAGCTCTGCCGCCCGCGCGCAGGGGACGCTGCGGATCGGCATGACCGCCTCCGACATTCCGCTGACCACCGGCCAGACCGACAATGGCGGCGAGGGCATGCGCTTCCTCGGCTACACGGTCTATGACGGGCTCATCAATTGGGACCTGTCGAGCGCGGAACTGGCCTCCGACCTCGTGCCGGGTCTCGCCACCAGCTGGAGCGTCGATCCGAACGACAAGACCAAGTGGACCTTCAAGCTCCGGCCCGGCGTGAAATTCCACGACGGCTCGGACTTCACCGCCGACGCGGTGGTCTGGAACCTCGACAAGCTCCTGAAGTCGGACGCGCCGCAATACGATCCGCGCCAGTCGGCGCAGGGCAAGACCCGCATCCCGGCGGTGGCGAGCTACCGGGCGGTCGATCCGATGACCGTCGAGATCACCACCAAGGCCCCCGACGCGACGCTGCCCTACCAGATCGCCTGGATCATGATGTCGTCGCCGGCCCAATGGGAGAAGGTCGGCAAATCCTGGGACGCCTTCGCCAAGCAGCCTTCGGGCACCGGCCCGTGGAAGCTGACCCTGTTCGCCCCGCGCGAACGCGCCGAGATGGTCCCGTTCAAGGAATACTGGGACAAGGACCGGGTGCCGAAGCTCGACAAGCTCGTGCTGATCCCGCTGCCGGAAGCCAATGCCCGCACCGCCGCGCTCCGCTCCGGGCAGGTGGACTGGATCGAGGCGCCCGCACCCGACTCGGTGGAATCGCTCAAGAGCGCCGGCTTCACCATCGTCACCAACGCCTATCCGCATAACTGGACGTGGCACCTGTCGCGGGTCGAGGGCTCGCCCTGGAACGACATCCGGGTGCGCAAGGCGGCGAACCTCGCCATCGACCGCGAGGGGCTGAAGGAGTTGCTCGGCGGCCTCGCCATCCCCGCCAAGGGCTTCATGCCGCCCGGCCACCAATGGTTCGGCCATCCGACCTTCGACATCAAGTACGATCCGGAGGCCGCCAAGAAGCTGCTCGCGGAAGCCGGCTACAGCCCGGCCAAGCCCCTGAAGCTGAAGGTCGCGATCTCGGCCTCGGGCTCGGGCCAGATGCAGCCGCTGCCGATGAACGAGTTCATCCAGCAGAACCTCGCCGATGTGGGCATCCAGGTCGATTACGAGGTGGTCGAGTGGAACACGCTGATCAACATCTGGCGGGCCGGCGCCAAGGCCGACATCTCCCGCGGCGTCTCGGCGATCAACTACTCGTACTTCATCCAGGACCCGTTCACCGGCTTCATCCGCCACCTGCAGTGCAACCTCGCCCCGCCGAACGGCACGAACTGGGGTTATTACTGCGACCCGGCGATGGACAAGCTGTTCGATCAGGTCCGCAACACCTTCGACAAGGCCGAGCAGACGAAGGTGCTGCAGAAGATCCACGAGAAGTACGTTGACGACGCGCTGTTCGTCATGATCACCCACGACGTGAACCCGCGGGCGATGAGCCCGAAGGTGAAGGGCTTCGTCCAGGCGCAGAACTGGTTCCAGGACTTTTCGAAGATCACCATCGCGACGGCAGCGCGGTAGCGCCGCAACCTTAACCCTCCCCCCTCTGCGGGGGAGGGTGCCCCGCGCATGCGGGGCGGGAGAGGGGAGCCCGGGTTCAGGAAAGAGCGGAGCAGGTTTGAAGGCCAGCGGCCCATCCTGCACCGTCGCTCCCCTCTCCCGACCCCCTTCGGGGGCCACCCTCCCCCGCAGAGGGGGGAGGGGGTTCAGCGGCGACGACATCGTATTCGATCACAAGGCCAATGATGCTCCTCTACACCCTCAAACGACTGGTCTACGCGACGCCCGTGGCGTTCGGAGTCAGCGTGGTCTGCTTTCTCCTGGTCCACCTCGCGCCGGGCGATCCGCTGAGCGCGATCCTGCCGGTCGACGCCACCCAGTCCATGATCGACGAGATGCGCGCCGCCTACGGCTTCGATAAGCCGCTGCCGGTCCAGTACCTGATCTGGCTCTGGCACGTGCTGCACGGCGATCTCGGCATCTCGATCGCCACCGGCCGTCCGGTGCTCGGCGAGGTCAGCCGCGCGGTGGTGAATTCGCTGATCCTCGCCGCGGTGGCGACCGTGATCGGCTTCACCTTCGGTACGCTGTTCGGCTTCGTGGCGGGCTATCACCGCAACTCGCTGGCCGACCGGGCGGCCTCGGCCCTCTCGGTCTTCGGGGTGAGCGTGCCCCATTACTGGCTCGGCATGGTGCTGGTGATCGTGTTCTCGGCCACCCTCGGCTGGCTGCCGCCCACCGGCGCCGGGCCGGACGGCTCCGGCAACTGGCGGCCCGATTTCGACCACCTGCGCTACCTGATCCTGCCGGCGGTCACGATGTCGGTGATCCCGATGGGAATCATCGCCCGCACGGTCCGGGCGCTGGTGGCCGACATCCTGTCTCAGGACTTCGTCGAGGCCCTGCGCGCCAAGGGCATGGATGAGCGCGGCGTGTTCCGGCACGTGGTCCGCAACGCCGCCCCGACCGCGCTCGCCATCATGGGCCTGCAGCTCGGCTACCTGCTCGGCGGCTCGATCCTGGTCGAGACCGTGTTCGCGTGGCCGGGCACCGGCTTCCTCCTCAACGCCGCGATCTTCCAGCGCGACCTGCCCCTGCTCCAGGGCTCGATCCTCGTGCTGGCGATGTTCTTCGTGCTCCTCAACCTCCTGGTGGACGTGATGCAGACCGCCCTCGACCCGCGCATCGAGCGCGCCTGAGCCGGAGCCCGATCATGACAGCTCCCGTCACCGCGGCCTCCGTCGCCCTCGACGGCGGCGTGCTCGCCGCCGAGGACGCCGCCCACGGCGCTGAGGCCGCCTTCGTCCCCTCGCGCGGCTTCTGGGGCCATGTCGGCCACCGGCTGGTGCGCGATCCCGTCGCCATGGGCGCGGGCGCCGTGATCCTGCTGGTCGTGCTGATCGCGATCCTGTCGCCCTGGATCACCCCGATGGATCCCTACAAGGGCTCCATGCTGCGCCGGCTCAAGCATGTCGGCGACGCCACCTACTGGCTCGGCTCCGACGAACTCGGCCGCGACATGATCAGCCGGCTGATGCTGGGCTCGCGGCTGTCGCTGTTCATCGGCGTCACCCCGGTGCTGATCGCCTTCGTGATCGGCTCCGGCATCGGGATCCTGGCCGGCTATGTCGGCGGCTGGACCAACACGATCCTGATGCGCACCATCGACGTGTTTTTTGCGTTTCCCTCCGTCCTTCTCGCGATCGCATTGTCGGGGGCGCTCGGCGCCGGCATCTTCAATTCGATCGTGTCGCTGACCTGCGTGTTCGTGCCCCAGATCGCCCGGGTGGCCGAGAGCGTCACCACGGGCATCCGCCGCCGCGACTACATCGACGCCGCCAAGCTCTCGGGGGCCTCGGCGCTGACGATCATGCGCGTGCAGGTGCTCGGCAACGTGGTCGGCCCGATCTTCGTCTATTCGACCAGCCTGATCTCGGTCTCGATGATCCTGGCCTCGGGCCTCTCGTTCCTCGGCCTCGGCGTCCGGCCGCCGGAGCCGGAGTGGGGCCTGATGCTCAACACCCTGCGCACCGCGATCTACGTCAATCCGGTCGTCGCCGCGCTTCCGGGCGTGTGCATCTTCATCGTCTCGATCGCCTTCAACCTGTTCTCGGACGGCCTGCGCGCCGCCATGGAGATTCGCCAGTGAGCGTCATCCCGGACGCCCCCGACCCGTTCGCCCGCGACCGCGGCGGACCCGCCCAGCCGCTCCTGTCGGTCTCAGGGCTGATCAAGCACTTCCCGGTCCGCAAGGCCGGGGGCAAGAAACAGGTGGTGCGCGCCGTCGACGGCGTCGATTTCGACGTCCTGAAGGGCGAGACGCTGGGCATCGTCGGCGAATCCGGCTGCGGCAAGTCCACCACCGCCAAGCTGCTGATGGGCCTGATCGCGCGCGATTCCGGCCAGATGCTCTACGACGGCCAGGCGATCGGCGAGCGCGCCATGCCGTGGCGGTCCTATCGCCGTCAGGTCCAGATGGTGTTCCAGGACAGCTACGCGTCGCTCAACCCGCGCATGACGGTGGAGCAGTCGATCGCCTTCGGCCCGAAGGTCAACGGCGTTCCGGGCCGGGAGGCGGTGGAGCGCGCCCGCGCTCTGCTGGCGCGGGTCGGCCTGGAGCCGAAGCGCTTCGCCGGCCGCTACCCGCACGAGATCTCCGGCGGCCAGCGCCAGCGGGTCAACATCGCCCGGTCCCTCGCCCTGGAGCCGCGGCTGGTGCTCCTCGACGAGGCGGTCTCCGCGCTCGACAAGTCGGTAGAGGCACAGGTTCTGAACCTCCTCCTCGACCTCAAGGCCGAGTTCGGCCTGACCTACATCTTCATCAGCCACGACCTGAACGTCGTGCGCTTCATCTCCGACCGGGTGATGGTGATGTATCTCGGCCGCGTCTCCGAGATCGGACCGTCCGACACGGTGCTCGACGCGCCGGCCCATCCCTATACCGAAGCGCTGCTCGCCTCGATGCCGTCCCTCGATCCCGACAACCGCACGCAGGCCGCGCTGTTGCAGGGCGACCCGCCGAACCCGATCGATCCGCCCCCGGGCTGCCGCTTCCACCCGCGCTGCGCCCTCGCGGAGGGTGTCTGCGCCGGGACCGAGCCGCCGCTCGACGCCATCCGGCCGCTGCACCGGGTCGCCTGCCTCGCCCGGCAGCCCGGCTCCGGCCATTCCGCGGCGCCCGCAGAGGCGCTCGCCGCATGAGCACGAAGCTGTCATCCTCTGAACCCGCCGTCACCCTCAAGGACCTGCGCGTCGCCTTCGGCAAGGTGCAGGTGGTCGACGGCGTCGACCTGACTCTGGAGCGCGGGCAGGCGCTGGCGCTGATCGGTGAATCCGGTTCCGGCAAGAGCGTCACGCTCCGCGCGATCCTGCGCCTGTTTCCGGAAGGGCGCAGCCGGATCGAGGGCACGATCCGGGCGGCCGGCCAGGACGTGCAGGCCCTGACCAAGCGCCAGCTCGCCAATTTCCGCGGCGGCGACGTCTCGATGATCTTCCAGGAGCCGCTTCTGGCCTTCGACCCGGTCTACACGGTCGGCCGGCAGATCACCGAGGCGATCCTGCGCCACGAGACCATCTCCAAGGACGAGGCCCGCAAGCGGGCGCTTGCCCTGTTCGAGCGGGTGCGGATCCCGAGCCCGGAGCGGCGCCTCGACAACTACCCGCACGAGATGTCGGGCGGCATGCGCCAGCGCGCCATGATCGCCCTGGCGCTGGCCTGCCGGCCGCAGGTTCTCCTCGCCGACGAGCCGACCACGGCGCTCGACGCCACGGTTCAGATCCAAGTCCTGCTGCTGCTGCGCGAGTTGCAACGCGACCTCGGCCTGTCGATCGTCATCGTCACGCACGATCTCGGCGCGGCCGTTGAGGTCGCCGACCGGATCGCCGTGATGTACGCGGGCAAGATCGTCGAGACCGGCACCGCCCATCAGGTGGTTCTCAACCCGCACCATCCCTACACGATCGGCCTGCTGCGCAGCCGGGCCGAGGGTGCGCTCGCCAAGGGCTCCCGGCTCCAGACCATCCCGGGCAGCCCGCCCGATCTCGCCAACCGGCCGCCGGGCTGCCCGTTCGCACCGCGCTGCTTCCTGGCGGAAGAACGCTGCCGCCGGGAGATGCCGCCGGTCGCCGAGATCGGCCCCGGCCACCGCGTCGCCTGCTGGCGGACCGAGGAGGCCTCGGCCGCCTATCGCGCCGGCCCGACGCCGGTGCGCGCCGCCGAGCCGATCCCGGCCTGACCTCGACGCCCCCGCGCGAAGTCTTTATCCGGCTACGGGCGGTCCGGTGGTGGGCCGCCCGGGCGTGACGATGAGCCGACCCTCTTCCGAGATCCTGCTGGTCCCGCGGGGCGAGGCCGGCCACTTCCTGCCGGCCGCGCTCGGCTGGATGGGCGCGCCGATCACCGTCACGGCCGATCCGGGCGCGGCGCGCCACGCGCTCTGCCTGCCGGTGCTCGACTTCGTCCGCCTCGGCTTCCCGGAGGCGAACGGGCGGCTCGATCTCCTCACCGCGGGAGATGTCGAGAACCTGCGCACCGGGCGCGCGGCGCTGCTCCTCGATCTCTCGAACGAGGGCCCGGGCCTGCACGCCCCGACCTTCGAGGCGCTCCACCGCAACCTCGATGGGCTCGGCATCCCCCGGGGCCGGGTCGTCCTCGTGTCCCAGAACCGGCTGCTGCGCCTGGATTACGAGCGGCTCTACGGCGAGGGCTTACGCTTCTGGACCTTCGAGTTCTTCCCGCTCCAGGTCGCCCTCTGGCTCGACGCGGAAGCCGGCCCGCGCCTCTTCCCGGAGCACCCGCTGGATCGCATCGGCTACGCGCCCTTCGCCCGGACCACGGGTCCGGCCCGCTTCCTGTGCCAGAACGCGGCCCTGCGCTGGCACCGGGTGCTGCTCTATCGCTGGTTCCAGCTCAACGGCCTGGACCGCGACGGCCTGATCTCCTTCCACGGAATCGGCACCGACAACCCGAAGGCGGGCGGCATCAACGTCTTCCACCGGCCGCCGGAGATCGAGGCCGCGTTCGGGCCGATGCTCGCCGATATCGAGACCTGGATTCCCCGCCAGGCCCAGCGCATCGACGCCGATCAGGGCACCGACATGGTGTTGACCCTGGATACGCAGGCCTATGGGGAGTGCGACCTGACGGTGATCTCGGAGACCGATTTCTTCGAGCCCGGCGTGGAGCGGATCACGGAGAAATCCCTAAAGGCCGCCGCGATCGGTCTGCCCTTCGTGACGGTCGGCGCCCCGCGCGCCGTGGCGCGGCTCTCGGAATTGGGGTTCCACACCTTCGAGGGCCTGATCGACCACGCCTACGACCCGATCGCCGACCCGATCGAGCGCCTGCCGCAGGTGTTTCGCGCGATCGCGCGGGCCTGGGCCGACTGCAAGGCGGATCGCCCGGCCTGGCACCGCCGGGCGCGGGAGCAGGCCGAGGCGAACGTCGCCCATGCGCGGAGCGGGCTCCTGCGGCAGCTCGACCGCGTGATGGTCGCGCCCCTCGTCGCCCGGCTGGCCCGGTTCGCCGAGACCGGCGCGATCGTGCCCTGAACGGGCTGTTGGCGTCTCACAGGATCTGACGCAGCGTCTCCGCCCTGCGCCGCACCGCCGGCGCGATCGCCCGCTCCGGCACGCCCGCACGTTAGGCCGAGTGCGCGACCGCCGAGGTCCCGGCCCGCCACGGAGCGGGCTCGGGCTCGTCGGATCGAGGCCGACGGGCAGCGGCAGTGGAGCCCGGGCCATGCCCGGGCCAAGTCGGACCGGTCCAGTCGGATATTTGTGGATTGGACCTTCCCTCCGGTCCACCGACCGGTCAAGCATCCTGGGCAGACAGCGCGCCTCGGCGCTGCCCGACAGGAACGAGGCCCGTGTACCAGCCGCCGCGCGTCATCGAGGATACCGCGTGGTCGCGGCGCCAGATCGCGGATCTCACCGCGCTTCGGGAAGGATCGCGGGCCGCGCCGTGGGCGGTGTCCGACGCGCCGGAGGCGTTCGTGGCGGCGCAGGTTCAGGCGCTGATCGGCGTCGAGATCCCGATCACACGGATCGAGGGGAAGTGGAAGATGAGCCGGAACAGGCCCGAGCCCGACCGGGCCGGCGTGATCGTGGGCTTCCGGGCCGCGGGCGAGGCGGAACTCGCCGATCTCATCGCCGAGCGGGGGCGGCCATGAGCGCGCGGCTCAACGCATTCGGCCAGCCGATCGGGCCGGCGCTCCCGGACTGGACCCCGCGGCCGCAGCCGCCGCGGACGCCCATGGAGGGCCGTACCTGCCGGGTCGTGCCCCTCGACGCCGAAGCCCACACGGCCGGCCTGTTCGCGGCCTACAGCGCAGCGCCCGACCGGCGCGATTGGACTTATCTGCCCGATGAGATGCCCGAGAGCGCGGCGGCGTTTCGCGAACGCCTCGAAGGCCGGGCGGCGAGCCGGGATCCCCTGTTCCACGCGATCCTCGACCGCGAAAGCGGCGACCCCGTGGGAATCGCCTCGTATCTGCGGATCGATCCGGCCAACGGTGTGATCGAGGTCGGGCACCTCCATTTCGGCCCGCGCCTGCAGCGCAGCCCGGCCTCGACCGAGGCCATGGCGCTGATGATGTCCCGCGCCTTCGACGAACTCGGCTACCGTCGCTACGAGTGGAAATGCGACAGCCTCAACGCCCCGTCCCGGGCCGCGGCCCTGCGCCTGGGCTTCACCTTCGAGGGCCTCTTTCGCAACGCCGTGGTGGTGAAGGGGCGCTCGCGCGACACGGCGTGGTTCTCGATCACCGATGCGGAATGGCCGCGGGTGCGCGCCGGCTTCGAAGCGTGGCTCGATCCGGCGAATTTCGACGCGGAGGGACGCCAGCGGCGCGGGCTCGCGGAGCTGCGCGCCGCGGCGGGTTGAGGCGAGGCGATTCGGCCCACGAACGCTGTGTCACCGGTGGGAAAATCCCAATCGGCTCCAGCTTGAGAGCGGCGCGCACCGCAACGCAGACCGTTCTCGACACATGACGAAAATAATAATATCCTTGCTCCACTTGGCGGTTAGTAGCCGGCGCGCGAAAAACTTTACCTTTGCTTGCGCAGCTCTGGCAGATTAATCTGCCATCGACAGGGAATACGGGGCATGCGCTTGCTCAATGTCTCTCTCCGAACGAATCTCTTCGCGGTTGTGGGGTTTCTCGGCCTCGCGCTCATCGCCGATGTCACCGCGCGAGTCTGGAACGCCTGGGAGGTTGTGGCCGCTTCGGAAATCGCCAAGCGCGATGCCGTTGTGGACAAGGCTGTCCTGAAGGCGTTGCAGGCCATTCGGTTGGAGCGGAGCAACAGCCTCTCCAGCCTCAAGGGGAGCGCCGCGGAGGCCCGGACACTTGTGGAGCGGATCGCCACCCTCCGCTCGGCCGTCGATGTGGCGATGCGGGAGATCGGTGTGCAGGCGGCCGGGTTCACCGACCCCGATCTCACGAAGGCCGTGGCCGAAACACAAGTCGATTACCGGGCGCTCGTCGCGCTGCGTCCGGAGATCGACCACGCGTTGACCCAGACGGAAGGCCGAGACCCGACGTTGGCGCAGCGCTGGGCGACGCAGGCGGACCGCACGCTGGCGACGCTCGATCGTCTCTCGGTCGCCCTGGGAGAGCGGATCCAGCGGATCGCGCCCGAAACCAGCTCGCTCATCGCGATCAAGAATGCGGCTTGGCGTGCCCGCGCCACAGTCGGCTCGGCCTACGCCACGCTCACCCAGGCGGTCGCCAGCCGTAAGCCCCTCTCGGCGACCGATGCGGAGACCATGGCGGCTAACCTGGGCAAGGCCGACGCCTTCTGGTCTTCCGTTCAGGAACACCTTCACCAGCCGGACGTGTCGGACGTGGTCCGGCAGAACGCTGCCGTCGCGCAGGCGACCATGTTCTCCCCCGAGAATGCCACATTCAGGCATGCGGTTCGCGAGGGTCTCATCAGCGGAGCGATCCCGATTTCCCTGACCGATCTCCAGGTCGACAACGGCGTCCGCCAGGGTACGGTCCTGACCGTTGCGACGAGTGCGATGGATCAGGTCGTGGCGGCGACGGAAGGCGCGGTCGAACGAGCGCGGCGGATCATGACGTCGATGTCGGCCGTCATCGGGGCGGCGCTGCTCGTGGTCTTGAGCGGCCTGGCGATCACGCAGTTCCGCGTCATCAGGCCACTCGCCGCCATGCAGGCGACGATGTCCAGGCTCGGCGGCGGTGATCTGGACGTCCGGATCCCGAGCTTGAACCGGCGGGACGAGATCGGCGCGATGGCGGCGGCCGTGCAGGTGTTCAAGGACAACCTGATCCGCACCCATGCCCTGGAGGCCGAGACCGCCGAGGCGCGGCTCGCCGCCGAGGCGCAGCGCAAGGCGGGCATGCGCCAGATGGCCGACGGCTTCGAGCAGGCGGTGGGCGGCATCATCGGCCTCGTCTCGGCCTCCGCCACCGAGCTGCAGGCCACTGCCGAGACCATGAGCGCCACCGCCACCCAGACCGCCGACCAGTCGACCACGGTCGCGGCCGCCGCCGAGGAGGCGTCCTCCAACGTCAACACCGTGGCGGCCGCCGCCGAGGAGCTCGGTTCGTCGGTGCAGGAGATCGGACGACAGGTTCACAGCTCGGCCGAGCTGACCCGACGCGCCGTGGGCGAGGTCGACCGGACGGGGGCGCTGGTGCAGGAGCTGAGTGCCGCCGTGGCGCGCATCGGCGACGTGGTCGGGCTGATCTCGTCGATCGCCGGCCAGACCAACCTGCTGGCGCTCAACGCCACGATCGAGGCGGCGCGCGCGGGCGCAGCCGGCCGCGGCTTCGCGGTGGTCGCGTCCGAGGTCAAGGCCCTCGCCGAGCAGACCGCCAAGGCGACCGAGGAGATCACCAGCCAGATCGCCCGCGTCCAGGACTCGACCGGGCAGGCCGTGAGCGCGATCGGGTCCATCACGGCGCGAATTCAGGAGATCAGCGGCGTGGCGGCGAGTATCGCGGCGGCCGTGGAGGAGCAGGGGGCGGCGACGCAGGAGATCGTCCGCAACGTGACCCAGGCGGCGCAGGGCACCGGCGCGGTGACCAGCACCATCGTGGGGGTGGCGGGGGCCGCCGAGGAGACCGGGGCGGCCTCCGCCCAGGTGCTCGGAGCGGCCTCCGACCTGTCGCGCCAGTCGGAGCACCTATCCGCCGAGGTCGAGCGCTTCCTGGCAACCGTCCGGGCCGCGTGACGCCGCCCGACAGGATCTCGGCCCCATTTCAAGCATCCAGGTTCCGCCTGATCCCTCGCCCCGGAGAATGGGGCCGACCGCCCATTATCCAGGGAACCGGGTCCTCAACCCCGCCCGGCCGGCCCGGCACCCAGAAACGCCTCCGCGCTGCGCAAACTCAGCGCCATGATGGTGAGCGCCGGGTTCGCGGCGAGCGAGCTCGGGAAGGTGGAGCCGTCGCAGATCCACAGGTTGTCGATGTCGAAGCTGCGGCCCTGCGGATCGACCACGGCGCTCGTCCCGTCGCGCCCCATCCGGCAGGTGCCGAGCGTGTGGGCGACGCGCTCCAGCACCCAGATATCCTCGGCGCCGGCCTCCTCCCACAGGCCGCGCATCACCTGCGTGGCGTGGGCGTTGAGGCGGGTCTCGTTGGTGCTGTAGCCGAAGTCGATCCGGGCCTTGCGCATCCCGTTTGCGTCGGTCTCGTCCGCGAGCGTCAGCACGTTGGCGTCACAGGGCAGGGTCTCGCCGTTGATGCCGATGCCGGCGAGGTTGTTGTAGCGGTCGAGATAGTCGAGGAGCGGCTGGCCCCACAGGCCGCGTCCGCGCGCCACGGCATTCCCGAAGGTCACCGGCACGACGCCGAGACTCTGGATCAGGTAGCCGCCGGCGAAATCCGCGCCCGGTCGGATGAAATCCTCGGTGATGAGCGACGAGGGATAGCCCCGGTTCATCCGCACCGCGTGCGGGAAGGTGCCCCAGACCTGGGTCGCGACGTGGCCCATGTAGTTCCGGCCGATCTGGTCGCTGGAATTGGCCAGCCCGCAATGCAGCAGGAGCCGCGGCGTCTCGACGGCGCCGGCGCACAGGAAGACGTTGGCGCAGCGCTGGCGCCGGTTCTGGCCGCCCTGCCGGTAGATTACGGCGGTGATCCGCCCGTCGCCGCCGCGCTCCAGGCCGTGCACGAAGGCCTCGGCCCGGATCTCCGCACCGTGGGCGAGCGCGAGCGGCAGGTAGGTGACGTCCATGCTGGCCTTGGCGCCGTTGCGGCAGCCCTGGTGGCAGAAGCCGCAATTGATGCAGGCGCCCCGGTGGGGGCCGGCCTCGGACGGGAAGTCCCGCGAGACCACGGCGGCGGGCGCGTCGGCCCAGCGGATGCCGCGGGCGTCGCAGGCGCGGGCCATGATCTGCGCCGGGCCGTTGCGCGGCACCGGGGACAGGGGATAGCGTCGGTCTGCGTCCCACGGATAGCTCTGCGCCCCCGAGACGCCGAGGAAGCGCTCGATGCGCTCGTAGTAGGGCAGCAGATCCGCGTAGGTGAGGGGCCAGTCGACGCCTTCGCCGCTCTCCGTGTGGAGCCGCAGATCGCGGGCATCGGCCCGGGGCACGAAGGCGCCCCAGTGCAGTGTCGAGCCGCCGACGCCGGTGCCGCTGTTGTTGCCGCCAAAAGCCTCCGGCGTCGAGCCGCCGCTGAGGCGCTCATCCGTCCAGTAGATCTCGTCGGCCAGGGTCTCGTCGAAGGCGAAGCGCTCGGGTGTGAAGTTCGGCCCGGCCTCCAGGGCCACGACCTTCAGACCCGCCGCGGCGAGGCGCGCGAGGAGCGGCGCGCCGCCCGCCCCGGTTCCGACGATCACCGCATCCACGACCTCGTCCTCGCGAAAACTCCGCATGCCCGCGAGGTTCATCGTGCCAGCTCCCCGTGCGACGGTCGCGGTTCCCAGGGCTCCGGCGCGTCGAGCCCGACGGCGTGGAAGCCGGGCAGGTCCGTGGCGATCGCGTCCGGCCGGTCGCCGCCAGCCCCGATGCCCGAGAAGCCGATCCGCGCCAGGGCCGCGGGATGGCCGAGCCAGAGCCGGGCCGCGTCGCCGCGCAGGTCCTCGAACCAGAAGCGCATCCGGTCGGCATCGAGCCGGCCGCCAAGGGCTTCGGGAACGGTCAGGGCGCCGGTCTGGCACAGGGTCAGCAGCGCATCCTGATTGTCGGGATCGAGGGCAACGAACGGGCGGTGCCGCGCCGCGCGCGCCGCGGCGTCGAGGGTGCGCAGGCCGGCGCGGTAGGCCTCCGGGTCGGCCGGCAGGGCGGAGAAGCGCCAGCCGTCGCCCTGTCCGGCGGCGAGGCGGCGGTCGATCCGGGCAGCGAGATCGAGGCCGGATACGGGCAGCACCCGGGCGAGGGCGGCCCGGAGGATCGCGAGTTCCACCGGATCGAGGGCTTGCGGCCGATAGGCGGGATCGTCCGGCTCGGCGCGCGCGTCGAGGGCTTCGCGCAAGCGGCTGTTGACCCGCTCGGACGCGATGAGCGCCGCATAGGCGGGCGGGACCGCGGGCGGCCCGTCGATCGCGGCCTCTTCGTGGCCTGCGACGTGCTCGCGCACCAATCCGGCCAGAAGGTCGGGGCGCTCCAGCGGCAGGATATGGCCGACGCCGTCGACGGTGACGCGGCGATGCCGCGCGAGATGGGGCGCCATCAGGGCCTGCTGGGCGTCGGGGCCGAGATCGCCATCCTCCGAGCCCGCCAGGATCAAGGCGGGCGTGCGCAGGACACTGACGCGGCGGCACCAATCCTCGCGGGCGCCGGACTCGAGCCAGGCCTTCCAGGCCGCGGGTGAGGCCCGGAGCACGTCGGCCACCGCGCCGGCCTCGGTCCCGGCATCGAGATCCGAGCCGACATTGGCGCGGATGAAATCCAGGGCCTCCCGTTGGCGCGTCTCCGGATCCGCGTCGATCCAGGCGCGCATCTTCGTCCGGCGCTCCTCCGGGATCGGCTCCGGGCTCGGCGGTGAGCCGGAGATCAGGATGAGATGCGTCAATCCCCGAAGGCCCGGGTCGCCGTCTTCGGCCCGGCGCGCCAGGGCGAGCGCCACCTTGGCGCCCATGCTGTGACCGGCGATCGCGAAGGCGGCGGGCGCGCGGGCGCGGATCGCCGCGGCGACGTGATCGGCCATCGCGTCGACCGAGAAGCCGGATTCACCCGCTGCCTCGCCAAAGCCCGGCAAGTCTACGGGCAGGCAAGTCAAAACGCCGTCGAGCGCCCGGGCGAGCAACGCCCAGCTGCGGGCACTTCCGCCGAGAAAGTGCAGGCAGAACAGGTTTTCAGGTTCGGACATCGCGGAGACATCGCGCGGACTTGAAATGCTTCAAGCGTACGAGACGCCGCACGGCCGAACTCTTCTCCCGACACCCCTAGGCCGCGTTGCCGCGGCGTGCGATCACCGCCGCCGGAGGACGTCATGACCGCGGATCTCGACCTCGCCTGGCGGGTGGAGGAGGCCTGTCTCAACGCCTGGCCGAGCCCACGCCAGATCCTGGTGGACGGGTACCTGCTGCGCGCCGCGGGCGGCCGGTCGAAGCGGCAGAACTCGGTCAATCCCATGCGCCGGAGCGGCGCTCCCGAGCCCGCCATCGCGGCGGCTTGCGCGCTCTACGCCAGCCTCGGCCAGCGCCCGATCTTCCGGATCCCGGCCATCGCGCCGCAGATGAAGCCGTTCCTGCGGTCCGGCGCCTACGCGGTCGTCGACGAGACCTGCACCCTGTACCGCCCCCTCGACGACGTGCCGGTGGAGCCCGACCCCTCCGTCACGGTCGCGACGGCGCCCGGCGCGGACTGGCTGGCGCTGCGCGACGCGGTGAACCGCGCCGACGCAGCCGCCGCGCGGGTGTTCCGCGACACGGTCGCCGCGCTGATCCTGCCGCGGGTCTTCGCGAGCGCGGTCGCGGAGGACGGGATCGGCGCCATCGCGTTCGGCGTGCTCGACCGCGATGTGCTGGTGATCGAATCGGTGGCGACCCCCGAGCCCCTGCGGGGTCGCGGCCTTGCCCGGCGCGCCGTCGGGGCGCTGCTCCGGTGGAGCCGGGCGCAGGGCGCTGAGGCCGCCTGCCTGCAGGTCGTGGCGGAGAACACGCCGGCCCGGGCGCTGTACCGCAGCCTCGGCTTCGCGCGCGAATTGTAGCGCTACCATTACCGGGTCGGGCCGGAGCCGGGCTGAAGAGTCGCCCGCCAATCCCATTCATAAGCCGAAGAGGGCAGGCTCTGAGGGCAGCCCTTTTAAGGTGTTTGGGCTAGCTGCGAAAATCGCAAGTCGTGGCTCTAACATCCTGAAAGAGCACCGCCTTTTCCCCTCCCCCTTGTGGGGAGGGGCCGGGGGTGGGGGTGGTGCAGGATGAGGCGCAGCGGTGCCGTCTGCACCACCCCCACCTCCAACTCCTCCCCACAAGGGGGAGGAGAGTGCGCTTGGCCCCTGTCTCGTTGCTTCCGCAAACACCTTAAAAGGGCTGGCTCTGAGGGCTCGGTCCCGTTCAGGCGTCGAACAGGGAGCGCTGCCCCGCCGGTGCAGCCGGCTTGGCACTGCGCCGGTCCGCAGGGCGGGCGGCCGGTCGCGGGCCTCCCTGGCGTCCGGTCCGGGTGGCCGGGGCCGGCTCCAGCCCACCCTCCGGCACCGCCGCGACGGTTCCGTCCGAGAATTGCAGGCTGAGGCGGGCGGCGGCGGCGGCCTCGGCGGCGCGGCGCACCGGCAGGCCGGCGGCATCCCGCACCAGCACGTAGCCCCGTTCGAGCACCGCGTGGTAGCTGAGCGAGCCCAGCAGCCCGGCCAATCCTGCGAGACGATCGCGCCGCCGCTCGATCCCGCGGGCGCCCGCCTGCACGAGGCGGTCGGAGAGGGCGAGCAGCCGGTCGGCCCGGCGAGCCTGAAGCGCCCGGGCCCGCTCCAGGCTCGCCTCGCGGGCGACGACGAGGCGGCGACCGAGCTGGACCAGCGCCTCGCCCTTGCGCTGCACGTCGTTGCGCAGGGCGTGGAGCGGCCGGTGGTCGATCCGCGCCAGCCGCGCGCGGGCATTGGCCAGCGCCACGTCGGGCGAGCGCCGCGCCATCCGGTCGAGCAGGAGTTGCAGCCGAGCCCGGTGGCGGCTCGCGCCCGCAGCGAGCGCCGGGGCGAGGCGAGCCTCGGCGAGGTCGAGCCGCTGGCGCTTGGCCGCCAGAAGCGCGTCGGCGCTCGGCAGCGCCCGCCCCAGCGCCCGCAGATCCGCCCGGTCGCGCTCGATCCGGCGCCCGACCGCACCGATCGCCCGAGCGGAGAGATCCGCAACCGTTGCGATCAGGTCGGCGCGCACCGGCACCGCCATCTCGGCGGCGCCCGTGGGGGTCGGGGCGCGGCGGTCGGAGACGTAGTCGATCAGCGTGGTATCGGTCTCGTGGCCCACCGCCGAGATCAGCGGGATCGCGCTCTCGAAGGCGGCGCGGACGACGCATTCCTCGTTGAAGGCCCAGAGATCCTCGATCGAGCCGCCGCCGCGGGCGACGATCAGCACGTCCGGGCGCGGGATCGGGCCGCCGGGCTTCAGGGCGTTGAATCCGCGGATCGCGGCGGCGACTTCTTCGGCCGCACCATCCCCCTGGACTCGCACCGGCCAGACCAGGACCGGGCGCGGGAACCGATCCTCCAGCCGGTGGAGGATGTCGCGGATCACGGCGCCGGTGGGCGAGGTGACGACCCCGACGACGCGCGGCAGGTAGGGGATCGCCCGCTTGTGCTCGGGCGCGAACAGCCCCTCGGCGGCGAGTTGCTTCTTGCGCTCCTCCAACAGGGCCATCCAGGCGCCGAGGCCCGCCGGCTCCAGGCTCTCGACCACGATCTGGTACGAGGATTTGCCCGCGAAGGTGGTGATGCGGCCGGTGGCGATCACCTCCAGCCCCTCCTGCGGCCGCTGGCGCAGGCGCCCGAACACGCCCTTCCAGACCACTGCGTCGATGCGGGCCTGCCCGTCCTTCAGGGAGAAGTAGGCGTGACCCGAGCCGTGCTGGCCGCGATAGCCTGAGATCTCGCCGCGCAGGCGCACATGGCCGAACGCGTCCTCGAGGGTCCGCTTCAGCGCGCCTGCGAGGTCGCCCACCGTCCATTCCGGCTGGTTGGCAGTGAGCACGCTGGTCGGCGGGATATCGGCCGCTGGCGGGGCGGCGGGGCGCGGGGGCGGGACGAGGGGCATGGAAGGAGGCTAAAGCATGAGGCCTGGAAGAGGAAACCGGATTTCCACCTTCATTGCGGCTGCGGTTGATCGGCGCTCACCGGAAGTCCCGAGCCCAATCCCGGCCGCCAGAGAAGATGCGCAGGATCACCACACATTCCTCTTCGACCGCGAAGGCATGGTGACGCAGCGGCCGGCGTCGTCGCCTCGGCGATCGTGTCGTAGGTCCAGTCGAGATCGTCACCCGCGGCGGGCGCGCAGGAGTGGCGCCGCCGCTTCAAGCGCCATCCCGCATCCGCGCTTTGAGACGCGGGCGCATCCGCTCGGCCGTATCCTACGCCGAGATCAGGCGCTCGGGATGGGCCTTCATCGCGTCGTAGGTCGCGACCACCTCCTCGCGGAGCCATCGTTCGACGGCAGCGTCCCGCTCTTGAAGTGCGTGCAACCCAGCCCGCGCCACCTCACTCGCGCTCGCGAACGAGCCGGCTTTCACTTGAGTATCGATGAACGCAGACTGCTCTGCCGGCAGACTGAAGATCCGCTTCTCGGTCGCCGCCATGTCGGCTCCTGCGCAGCGCCGGTATGAACTTTCCATAGCGCATTCCGAAGCGGCAGCACGGGATGCGTCCGCTCAAGGAAGCGTCTACTCCACCGCCAGCTCGCGCGGCGCATCCGAGATCGCCACCGGCGGCACCAGCAGCGACAGGAGCAGGGTCAGCACCGCCACCGCGAACACCGTCCAGAACGTCCCGTGGAGCGCGTGCTGGAGCCCCACCCGGATCGCCTCGCCGCCGGGGCCGAGGCTCGCGGGATCGTCGAGCAAGCGCCGGAGTTCATCGGAACTGACCGTAGGCCCGCTCGGCGGGTGCGCGAGCCGGTAGTTCAGCACGGCGCCGAGCGCGGTGGCGCCGAGCGTCGAGCCGAGGTTGCGCGCGAAGAGGTTCGAGGCGGTCGCCGCCCCGCGCTGCGCCCAGGCGACACTGTCCTGAATGATCACGATGGCGGCGGTGGACAGGAAGCCCATGCCGAGACCCATCACGACCGAGCCGGCCGCCGCCACGGCGGGCGAGGTCGAGGGGCCGAGGATGACGAAGGCGGTGGCCCCGAGTGGCAGCAGGGTCGCGCCGACCAGCAGAATCGGGCGCAGGCCGAAGCGGACGAAGCTGCGCGCCGCCGTGGTGGCGCCGATCGGCCAGCCGAGCACCATCAGGGTCAGGGTCAGGCCCGCGATCAGCGGCGATTGCTGCAGCACGCCCTGGACGTACATCGGCAGGAAGGCCGTGAGCCCGATCACCGTCATGCCGGACAGGAGCGTCGCCGTGTTGGCGGCGGCGATCGGGCGCTGCACCCACAGGCGGATGTCGAGCATCGGATCGGGGGCGCGGCGCTCCTGGAGCACGAACAGGATCGCGGCGACCACGAAGGCCACACCCGGCCAGAGCGCCGCCGCGGCCGAATCGCCCGCCTCGGTCAGCGCGATCATCAGCGCCGCGATGGCGGCGGTGAACAGGCCCGCGCCGATCACGTCGATCCGGCGGCTGCGGCGCTCCACGCCCTCGTGCAGGTAGCGCAGGAAAAGGCAGGCCGCGATCAGGCCGATCGGCAGGTTGATCCAGAAGATCCAGGGCCAGCTCAGGTGGCCGATGATCAGCCCGCCGACCAGCGGTCCGGCCACGGAGGAGATGCCCCAGACGCTGGCGAGATAGCCCTGGATCCGGCCGCGCTCCCGCGCGGAATAGAGGTCGCCGACCACCGTCAGGCTCACCGGCTGGATCGCCCCGGCGCCGACGCCCTGGACGAGCCGGAACAGGACCAGCGAGGGCATCGACCACGCGAGGCCGCAGAGCAGCGAGCCGAGGAGGAACACCGCGATGCCGAACAGCAGCACCGGCCGGCGGCCATAGAGGTCGGACAGCTTGCCGAACACAACCGTGGTGGCGGTCTGCGTCAGCAGGAAGGAGGCGAACACCCAGGCGTAGAGGTGGAGGTCGCCGAGCTGCCCGGCGATCTGCGGCATCGCGGTCGAGACGATCGTGGCCTCGATCGCGATCATAAACATCGCCGCCATCACCGCGGCGAGGACCAGCGGGCGGCGCGTCTCAGGGGGAGTCGGCATGCGAGCGATCTAGGCCGGACGCATGCTGCAACCCAGCGCCGTCGTGCGCCGACCGGCTGGCCGTTGCGAGGTCCGTGCGGGAGCGCACATGGATAGCGCGCGCGACCCGCCGTCGACGCATGGACCGGCCGTAGCCCTGTTCCGCCGGCATGGGTCACGCCGGCGGCCGAGAGCGTCAGGCCTCGCTGTTCGCGTCGAGGTCGCGCCCCCGCGTCTCCGGCAGCAGGAAGGCCGCGACCGTCCCGATCAGGCTGAAGGCCGCGAGGTAATAGGCGGGCGCGAGGCGGTCGCCGGTCTCGGCGATCAGCCGGTTCACCACGTAGTTGGTGCTGCCCCCGAATACCGAAACGGCGACCGCGTAGACGATCGACAGGCCGGCGCTGCGCACCGCCCGGGGCAGCGCCTCCGGGATGCCGACGATCACCGCGGCGGCGTTGATCGATGACAGCGCCGAGAGCAGGAACGTGATTGCGTAGACGCTCGCGGCGCTCGGCGCCTTCACCACCCAGGCGAAGGCGGGGACGGTCAGGATCAGGATCAGCGCCCGCGGCCAGATCATGACGGGCCGCCGCCCGATCCGGTCGGCCAGCCAGCCGCCCAGGAGCGGGAAGACCACCGAGGCGAGCCCCAGCGCGATCGGCACCGCGGTCGCGGCGGTCTCGCTCAGGCCGAGCGTCGCGCCGGCATAGACCGGCATGTTGGTGCCGATCGCGTTCGACACGGTCGAGGCGGAGATCACCAGGAAGGTCAGACCGAGGAGACGACCGTGTTCCCGCAGGAGCCGCCCCACCACGGCGAGGGTCGAGGCGGCGGCGTTCGGATCCTCCTCGGCGCCCGCCGTCTCCGGCAGGTGGCTGCGGATGACGAGGCCGATCGGCACGACGCCGAGGCCGAGCACGAACATCAGCCGCCAGCCCCAGGCGTTCATCGCCTGATCACCGAAGACGAGCGCAAGGGTGGTGGCCACGATGCCGGCGAACAGGGACGCGCAGCCCTGGCTGGCGATCTGCCAGCTCGTCACGAAGCCGCGCCGGTCGGGAGGCGCGGCCTCCAGCAGATAGGCGGTCGACGGGCCGACCTCGCCGCCAAGCGCCAGCCCCTGGATAAGCCGCCCGGCGATGACGATCACCTGCGCCCAGCCGCCGATCGCCGCGTAGGGCGGGCAGGCCGCGAGCATCAGCATGCCCAAAGCCATCAGCGCGATCGTGATCAGCATCGCGGGCTTGCGCCCGGCCCGATCCGCGAAGGCGCCGATCAGGGCCCCGCCGATCGGCCGCATCACGTAGCCGATGCCGAACAGCGCCAGCGACGCGAGCAGACTCTGGGTCGGGTCGGTCGCGGGAAAGAACGCCGCGCCGATCGGCTTGGCGAAGAAGGCGTAGACCGTGAAATCGTAGAACTCGAGGGCGTTGCCCAGCACGACGGCGCTGACAGCCTTCCGGTCCAGCGCCGGGTGTGCGGCGCCGGGATGGGTTGGGGTCCGGGCGTCCATCACCGCGCCCCGTCGCCCGGGTGCACGCCAGGGCTCTTGGCGATCCCGCCGGCGACCGGCTCCGCGCCGTCCGCCACCGCAGCGTCGTATCCGGCGAGCCAGAGCGCGCGGGCCTGCGTGCCCTCGGCGTAGGGGCAGGCCTCCCGGGCCAAGCCCTTGGCGGGGGCGGCGCGGCCGAGGGCCTGGGCGTCGAGGTCGTTCGGGGGTGAATCCATCGTGGCGCTGATCCTGATCGCACGCGTTCGCCGCGATGTAGGGCACGCCCCCGGACGCGCCGCAATCAATGAAGGATCGGATCGTCCGGTCTCGGCAGCGTGACGGCTTCGCTGAACGGGAATTCCAGCACCACCTCGCCCGCGGCGTCGGCGACGATCAGGCAGGCCGTCATGAGCCGGGCCTGATCCCGGCGCTCGTGCAGGGCGGCGCGGATCGTGTGGCGCGCCTTCTCCCACGCCTCATCCGGATCGCGCAGCTCGACACCGGTCGGGTCGGTGATCAGGTCGTCCCCGATCTGGGTGTGGAAGAAATAGCGCGGCATGGTCCCGTCACCTGCGAGAACGAGCCCCGAAGCGGGGCACGGCGCTCAGGTGGTGATCGGCGCCAGCGGCGGCACGCCCGGACGCGTGGCTCAGCCGTTGGCCGACCGCGGCTCCCCGGATGCCGGGACCGGCCGCAGGGTGCGCACCTGGGCAGAGCCGGAGCCTGTGCGATGATGCTTCTCCATCATCATCAGCGGCCGCAACTCGGGCTCCGCGAAATCGAGCAATCTGGCGTTGCGCCAGCGCGGCTTCCCGGCGCCACGGCCGAACCACCGGGGGCGCTCCTCCTCGACCAGCAGCACGAGCCGGCCCGTCCAGGATCTCCGGAACCAGAAGCGCCCGGTCAGCGACATAGTCCGGTTCCTTCACACAGAGCGCGTGCCGCACAGGCCACTAGCCGTGCAGATTTCAACGGCTCCTCTCAATACCGGATTTGGCCGAAGATGTCTTGGCAGATCGGCCTGAAGAGCGGGCGGACCACCACTGTCCACAGGCGCCTGCCGGAAGCCGGTGCGCCGGTCGCCCTACCGCACGAAGTGGCAGGCGATGAACAGCATCACCACGAGCCAGACCAGACCCGAGACACCGTACACGAAACCGCGGAGGAAGGCTGATTCCAGGGCGGCATGCGCGGATCCGCGATCGTCCCGCGGCCGCAGGCGCTCAAGCGGGGACACGCGCCTGGAGGGTGTGGCTGCCAGCAGGCGCGTCAGGCTTTCCGGGAGCGGTCGTTCGTCGGTCTGCACGGTGCCTGAAACCTACGAGGCGCGCTGACCGGGCGACAAGGCCGCATGGCGCCGCATCCGCAGGGGCGATCCGCCGGCGCGGCTTCCATGTGCCGCAGGGAGCCAACACCTTGACGAGGGGTTGAGGCTAACGGCGGCCGAGCGCGGTCGCCGTCACGCCGACAGACCGCCGCGCTCGCGAGGCTGGACCGTTGCGCCTTGGCTGTAACTTCAATTAGACCTATTCCAGGCAGGTGCGTTCTGCCGACAGTGCTGCCGCGGCGGCGGCCAACAGGAGGAAATCCATGCGTTCACTCGTTCTCGGCGCCGTCCTCGCCGTCCTGATCCCGCTCTCTGCGCAGGCCCAGGAGGCCGGAGACGCGGCCGCAGGCGAGAAGGCGTTCGCCCCCTGCAAGGCCTGCCACAACTTCCAGAAGAACGGCGTCGGTCCGGACCTCAAGGGCGTGGTGGGCCGCAAGGCGGGCACCTACGAGGGCTACAACTACTCGGCCGCGCTGAAGAATTCCGGCATCACCTGGGATGAGGCCAACCTGCACGAGTGGCTGAAGAACCCCAAGGCGAAGGTGCCGGGCACCAAGATGATCTTCCAGGGCTATTCGGACGACAAGAAGATCAACGACGTGATCGCCTACCTCAAGACGCAGTCCTGAGTTCGCACCCCACACGGCAAGGCCCAGGGGTGGCCGAAAGGCCGCCTCCGGGCCCATGCCGGCATGTCCAAGAGCCTCTCACGAAGCTCGCCTGTGCTGTCGCGGCCTGAGCGAGAACGCCCGGGGCCCGGAAGTTTGTCGGGCGCTCTTATTCCGCGATCAGGCCGGCCTGAAGCCCCATCCTCAGCGTGACGAGGTCGTGCAGCAGGGTCTTCCGGCCCTCGTTATCGAGGCCGGTCAGGCCACCCGCCTCTTCGGGGATGCAGGCGAGGACATCGCGCAGCTTCGCGCCGGCCGGCGTGAGGAAGATGCTGACCTGACGCTCATCGACCCGATCCCGGGCCCGCCGCACCCGGCCCGAGGCTTCGAGGCGCTTCAGCAGCGGCGTCAGCGTGCCGGAATCGAGGAAGAGGCGGTTGCCGATCTCCTTGACCGAGAGTCCGTCCTGCTCCCACAGCACCAGCAGCACGAGATATTGCGGATAGGTCAGTTCGTAACGGCCGAGCAGGGCGCGGTACGCGCGCCCGAACGCATGCGCTGCGGCGTAGACGGCAAAGCACAGTTGATTGTCGAGACGCTGCCGCTCCTGCCGCGTGGGCTCGTCGACGGTCGGGTGATCCGCCTGATTCGGTGCAGCGCCGCTCTGCAGAGCAGTCGGGCCTGGCATGGGTATGATCTCTCTCTGGAAAAAGCGGGCTCACCTACCGGTATGGCGCTGGCTCACTCTTAAGGCAGTTCTGCATACAAGAACAATCGGCGCCGTCGGCGGAGCGCAGACCGCAAAGCTGCAGGTTGGGGGTCACCCGTCCATCAGCGGGTGCAGATCCCGTACCATCGCCTTCAGGCGCTCATCGAGCACGTGGGTGTAGATCTGCGTCGTCGAGATGTCGGCGTGGCCGAGCAATTCCTGGACGATGCGCAGATCGGCCCCGTTCTGCAGCAGATGACTGGCGAAGGCATGACGCAGCACGTGGGGGCTCACCCGGTCCGGCCGCAACCCGGCCTCCAGCGCCACGGCCTTTAAGTCGCGGGCGAAGGCCTGCCGCGTCAGGTGGCCGCTGTCGCTGTCGGCGGGGAAGAGCCACGCGCTCTCCTCCGGCACCGCGGCGAGGTGCGCCGCCATGGCGGCGCGGGCCGCTTCGGTCAGCGGGACGAGCCGCTCGCGGCCGCCCTTGCCCTTGATGAACAGGTAGCGCTCCCGGGTCGCGCCCGCGGCGCGGGGGAGGGCGACCAGTTCCGAGACGCGCAGGCCCGTGGCGTAGAGCAGTTCGAGCAGGCACATCATGCGACGCGCCCGCCGGGCCGGCCCGGGCGCCTGCTCGGCGCCGGCCGCCGCCTGCGCGACACCCAGCAGGCGGTCGACCTCGGCCACCGACAGGATTTTTGGCAGCACCCGGCCCCGGCGCGGCCCCGAGACCGCCACGCTCGGATCGGCCTCGGCGAGCCCTTCGGCGTACAGGAACCTGTGGAAGCCGCGCACGCAGGACAGGCGCCGCGCCGCCGACGAGGCCTTCAGCCCGCGCGTCTCCAGATCGGCCAGGAAGGCGCGCAGCGTCCCGGCCTCCACGTCATCGAGGTCGATCCCGGCGCGGGCGAGATAGGCGAGGTAATCGTCGAGGTCGCGCCGGTAGGCCGCCAGGGTGTTGGCGCCGGCCCCGCGCTCGGCGGCCAGCATGTCGAGATAATCGGCGACATCCGCGTGGGGCGCACGATCGCTGTCGCCACCTTCGCGCGCGCTCAACGATTGCCCGGCTGCAGCTTCGAGGCGGGAATGGTCACGCTCATCTCCCGCGGCGTCGGCTGAACGAAATTCGCCAGCGCGAACATCGCCGCGAAGACGAGACCCGCCAGGATCGCGAGGGTGGCGAAGAAACGGAACAGGGTCGGCACGTCGGTCGAACCTCGGGGGACGGTACGGGCGGCGGGGAGGCGCGTGGGCGGCGGCTTTCTCCCAACCGACGCGGGTGCCCGGTTTCGAACACGCCATCAAGGCGCTGACAAGGCCCACGACGACACAGCGATGCGTTTCGCTGGCCGCTTGAATCGCGCTAAGAGCCTGCCGCAGGATGGGGGATCGCCCGGCGCCGTGCGCCCGGTGCGACGGCGCGATCGTGGGGGCGCCGGTTCGAAGCGGTGCAACGGATAGTGGAAGCGGCGGTACACGGGGCGATGCAGGAGCCGGTGAGCGAGGCGGAGGGTGGCGAACCGATCGAGGCACGGCTGCGCCGGGCGCTCGGCCTGCGCTCGATCGTGCTCGTGGGGCTGATGGGGGCGGGCAAGAGCACCGTGGGCCGGCGCCTTGCGAGCCGCCTCGGGCTGATCTTCAAGGATGCCGATATCGAGATCGAGGCGGCGGCCGGCCTGACGATCCCCGACATTTTCGCCATCTACGGCGAGCCGAGTTTTCGTGATGGCGAGGAGCGCGTGATCTCGCGCCTGCTGCGGGCCGGTCCCCTGGTGCTGGCCACCGGCGGCGGCGCCTACCTGCGCGAAGCCACGCGCCAGCGCGTTGCGGAATCCGCGGTCTCGGTCTGGCTGAAGGCCGATCTCGATGTCCTGATGCGGCGGGTGCGCAAGCGCGGCAACCGGCCGCTCCTCCAGACGGAAGATCCCGAGGCGACGATGCGCGACCTGATGGAGGTCCGCCACCCGGTCTACGCGGCGGCCGACGTGATGGTGATCTCGCGGGAGGTCTCGCACGACCGGGTCGTGCAGGATGTCTTGGAGGCGCTGGACGCCCACCTCAACGGCGAGCGCTCCATCTCGGTGGCGGCGCAGTAGAAGCGAATGAGCCTGCCCGTGACCGAAACTCTGACCGTCCACGTCCCCCTCGACGGCGGCCGCGCCTACGACATCCGGATCGGCCGCGGCCTGATCGATGCGGCGGGCGACGCGGTGGCCGCGCTCGGCGGCCGCCGGGCCGCGATCGTCACGGACGAGACCGTCGGGGCGCTCTATGCCGGCCGCCTGCGCGAGAGCCTGGAACGGGCCGGCCTTCAGGCGGGCGTGGTGACGGTGGCGCCCGGCGAGGGCTCGAAATCCTACGCGGGCTACGCCGCGGTCTGCGACGGCCTGCTCGGCCTCAAGGTGGAGCGCGGGGACCTCGTGGTGGCGCTGGGCGGCGGCGTGGTCGGCGACCTCGCGGGCTTCGCGGCTGCAACCCTGCGGCGCGGCGTGCGCTTCGTGCAGGTGCCGACCAGCCTGCTCGCGCAGGTCGATTCCTCGGTCGGCGGCAAGACCGGCATCAATGCGCCGCTCGGCAAGAACCTGATCGGCGCGTTCCATCAGCCCCGCCTCGTGCTGGCCGATACCGCGACCCTCGATACCCTGTCCGAGCGCGAGATGCGCGCCGGCTATGCCGAAGTCGCCAAGTACGGGCTGATCGCCGATGCCGGCTTCTTCGACTGGTGCGAGGCCAACTGGCGCGGGATTTTTTCCGGCGGTCCCGAGCGCGAGGCGGCGGTGGCGTCCTGCTGCCGGGCCAAGGCCGCGGTGGTGACCCGGGACGAGCGCGAGGACGGCGAACGGGCGCTGCTCAATCTCGGCCACACCTTCGGGCACGCCCTGGAACGCCTGACCGGCTACGACCCGGCGCGGCTGGTCCATGGGGAGGGCGTGGCGATCGGCTTGGCGCTGGCCTTCCGCTTCTCGACCCGGCTCGGCCTGTGCGCCGGCCAGGAGGCGGGCCGGGTCGCCAATCACCTGGCGCTCGCCGGCCTGCCGACCCGCCTGCAGGCGGTCCCGGGCGGGTGTGGCGGCGCCGAGGCGATCGTGGACGCGATGGCGCAGGACAAGAAGGTCCGCGACGGCGCGCTGACCTTCATCCTCGCCCGCGGGATCGGGCAGAGCTTCATCGCGCCGGGGGTGGACCGGGCCGAGGTGATGGCCTTCCTGCGCGACGAACTCGCCGCGGATGCCATCGCGTGATCGCGATCGGGCGCGGCTCCGGCCTTGCCTAAAGCAGGTCGGGCGGCTATGAGCCTGCCACGTCCGACGCGGTCGATCGCGCGCCGGGCATGGCCCTCATAGGGGCCCGGGCCGCAATAGCTCAGCTGGTAGAGCACCTCATTCGTAATGAGGGGGTCGGGGGTTCGAATCCCTCTTGCGGCACCACTTCTTCCCCAACCTCCATCGGGCGCCACTCTGGTCGGATACACCGCCCCTCGGGTATGCGGGTCGTGAGGCCCTGCGCGTCGAAGAATTCGAGAAGCGGCATCGTCAGATTGCGCCCGATGCCGGCCGCCTCACGGAACCGCCCCACGGTGAGAAGCCTCTCCGGATGGTCCGCCGCCACCGCCCGCGCGACCCCGGCGAGGATCGCCGGCGGGACGTGGTAACCCTTCGAGATCCGGCCCAGCCATCCGATGCGGCCGCCCTTGTCGAGGAGCGGGCGCAGCTCCTCCGGATCACGCCCGAGTTGCTCGGCAAGGAGGACGAGGCGCGGCTGGTCACGCCCGGCCGCCTCCAGCATGGCCCGGATTGCGGCGTAGAGCGCGGCGTCCGCCGGGCTCAGGCGGGCAACGTGGCCGGCCCGCTGAAACAGCCGGTTGCTGCGCGCGATCAGCTTCTCCTGGAGCAGTTGGTCGAGGACGACGGAAAGGACCGGGCGGTCCGGGCCCGGCATCTGGGTGGCGATCTCCTCCGCGAGGAGGCCGGGATTGTCGGGCGCATCGGCATGCGTTTGGTCGAGAGCGGCAAGCACGTGCGCGGTCACCGTTCGGATCCGTTCGCCCGCAAAGGCGCTCCGTGATCCCGCAATCCCGATCACAACGCCCCCAGATCCGCCGACAGGGCCTCAACGGCGTCAAGCGGACGGTTCCGGCAGCGCGCGAAGCGCGCCACGATCGTCCGGCGTATCGAGGGCGTCGAGGATCGCCCGGCGTCCCGGAGCCCAGGCGTGGCGCCGCGGCCCGGCGGCGTTGAACGGCTCGCCATCCTGATAGACGGTTTCCCGCATCCTGAGTTCGAGGGTCTCCCCGTCGAGCCACCGCCAGGATTCCGCAAGGCTCGGCTGGCCGATCCCGTCGTGATCGACGCGGTTGGCCTCCTCCATCGTGTTCCAGGTGATCGACAGCCAATTGACCGGTGACGGATCGACCACCGTCACCGTGTTGTGGGGCCCCCAGGTCTTGCCTCCAGGATCACCGGTCGCTTGCGCGTCCATGCCTTCCCCTTGATCCGCCGTCCGCGTCGCGCGGGCGCCGTCCAGCTCCGGATGAGCCGGATAGGACAAAGCTAGCGCGCAATGGCATTGCCCGCGATCGAACACGCCTGGGCAACGAGAAGGGGACGATCACATCGTATCACGCTGTCGCCAACGACGGAGCAGACTGGACGGGGCCGAACTCAGGCTTGCGCAGACTACCGCACTCACATCGGGAAAATAGAACAGGCGGAAATTTTCGTTCAGGATTCCAGATGGCCGAACTCAAATCATATTTCTCAAAAATAAATGTCGTTTACTATAAATATGCACCGTAGTACTATTGTAATACTAATATTTTTGAGTTGTATATCAAAAATATTGATATGCGCCTGGTGCAATCAGCCAGTGTCATCCGAAGACGACATTTACATTTCAATGCTTATTCACCGGCACAAAACAAGACTGCAATCGTCAATGGACTCAGAGTCAAAAATGATCTAGCGATCGAAGATAACCTTTCGACAAACCGTGAGATCGACGATTTCCAAAGCCATGCTTGTTACGCGGGGCGAAGTTTCTCCGGATCCATCCACCAGCCGGCATATTCCTGGTCGGACGCCGATCGTGATTGTCCTCGGCATGCATCGAAGCGGCACCTCATTGTGTTCGCAGGTGCTCAGCCTCTTGGGCGTGGATATGGCCGACGAGGTCGGGCAACATCCGAGCAATGAGGCGGGACACTGGGAGCGCTGGGAAGTTGTGGCGCTCCATGATCGTGTTCTGCAGATCCTTGGTCGGGATTACTGGTCCGAAGCACATGACTTTCCGCTGCCGGGCGGCTGGTGGGCGCAGCCCGAAATCCGCGCCATCCAACGCGAACTCGAGGACTTCATCCGGACCCGAATGCGACCGGGGCATCCGTTCGGCTTCAAGGACCCGAGGACGGCGCGGCTCCTCCCGCTCTGGACCCCGATCTTTCGCGCCCTGAACCTCGATCCGCGGTTCGTGTTCTGCGTGCGAAGCCCATCCCAGGTGGCGCGCTCGTTGAATGACCGCGATGGCCTCCCTCTTCCGACCGGCGAATATCGGTGGGCGGTCTACAACACGGAATGCTGGCGCAACCTGCGCACTGAGCCCTGCACCATCGTCTACGACTCGTGGTTCACCGACCGGGACCAGACGCTGGATCGTCTCGTCACCTTCCTCTCCGACGTGGTTGACGTGGATCGGGCCTTGATTGCGCAGGCTCTCGAAACGCGGATCGATCGGTCGCTCCGCCACGATGGGCTGGTACCGACGAGCGCCCGGCAACCGGCGCTACGCTATCTCTACGAGTTGCTGGGCCGGCCGGACAAGAACTCCGAGACTCACGCCGCCATTGCCCGGTTCGTCGAGCAGTTCGGCGCCTTCCAGCAGCTGCTCCCCTTCGAGAAATCGGTGAAAGCCGCCGCGGAGCGCGAAGCCGGTCAAAGGGCAGCGGAAGAGCGCGTCCGGGCGCTTGAGGCCGTGCAGGCCCAGCAGGCTGCTGAACTGGACATCCTTCGGGCCTCCTTGGACCAAGCGAGGCATGAGGTGCAAATGGCTCGCCAAGAGAGCGAGTCCTGGCGCGCGGAGTACGATGCCGCTGTGCAGGCGCGGGACGGCGCGATCGCGGAGGCCGAGCGCCACGCCGGAGACGCCGAAGCCGCGCGCCGCGACTGCGAGTCCTGGCGCGCGCAATACGAGACGGCCGTGCAGGCGCGGGATGGCGCGATCGCGGAGGCCGAGCGCCACGCCGGAGACGCCGAAGCAGCGCGCCGCGACTGCGAGTCCTGGCGCGCGCAATACGAGACGGCCGTGCAGGCGCGGGACGGCGCGATCGCGGAGGCCGAGCGCCATGCCAGAGACGCCGAAGCAGCGCGCCGCGACTGCGAGGCGCAGGGCGTGCGGCACATCGTGGCGATCAGCGAAGCCGAAGCAGAGATCCGACGCCACCGCGACGCTCATGCGGACCTCCAGCAATGGACAGCGGCCTTCCAGAACGGGATCGCGTCCTCGTGGAGTTGGCGTCTGACCCGACCGCTGCGGTGGCTGGGATTTGCCCGCGCCGTCCTTCCTCCACACCCGGACCAGACCGACCGCTGACGGCGTTCCAACGCCCGGGATTGGCGGGCATGCGTGAGGGCTCTGGTTCGGGATGCACCGGCAACAACAGGCTTGAGGTCAATTGAGCAAGACGATCCGATGGCAGGCCTACGCGCCGCGTGAGGCGCGCTGGGCACAACTCGGTCAGCGGCCGGCAATCGCTTGGCTGACCGGCTTACCGGGGTCGGGCAAGACCACGATCAGCGATGCGGTGGATCGCGAACTGGCCGCGCAGGGTCGGCATGTCTGCGTGCTCGACGGCGACAATCTGCGCCACGGACTCTGCAGCGATCTCGGATTCAGCGCTGCAGACCGGGCCGAGAATGTCCGTCGGACCGCCGAAGTCGCCCGGCTGATGGCGGAGGCGGGGCTCGTGGTCATCGTGTCCCTGATCTCCCCGTTCCGCACGGATCGGGCGCGAGCACGAGAAATCGCCGGTGCCCTGCCGTTCCTGGAGGTCTACGTCGATACGTCCATCGCCGTGTGCGAGACCCGCGATCCGAAGGGCCTGTACGCGCGGGCGCGGGCCGGAGAGATCTCGACCTTCACCGGCGTGTCGGCGCCTTATGAAATTCCAACGGTGCCGGATCTGGTCTTGCAAACGCAGGGGCTGACCGTCGCAGAGTCGGCGGCCCCCCTGTGCGCGAGGCTGATGCAGCTCAGCGCAGACACGTGATCAGCGGAGCGCTCTATCCGGGATATCCCGAAGGCTGACGGCGCGGGCCTGAGAAAGAGCTTGGGGCCGCACTGGCCGAAGGCGACGATCTGCTCGCTCAAACCATCGCCAGCACCGCCGCGATCACCGCGACGCCGACGGCGAGCCAGGCCGCGTAATCGCCGATCAGGCCGCTGTGCAGGATCTCCAGGGCGCGCGTCGGTGCCGATTGGGTGGCCCGGACCGGCCGAACCACGAAGGCCGGCAAGTGCTTGCGGAACAGTCCGTAGCCGGCCCCCGCCAGGGCCGCCGCCACCGAGACCCAGGGCAGCCAGCCCGGTCCCTCGGCCAGGGAACCGCCCTCCGGCCGGTGCATGAAGGCCGACACCGCCCGCGGAAGACCGTGCGCGATGAGGCTTGCCGGGAGCGCGACATCCACCGCAAGCAGCACGCAGCAGGGCGCCAGCATCAGCCAGAGCGGCCGGTTGGCCTTCTCGCGCTCGTCCGCGCTCGGCGCCCCGGCCTCGTCGCCGGGATCGGGGCCGAGCCCCAGGAAGATGCGGCCCGCCGCCCGCAGCACCGCCGCCCCGGTCAGCGCGGCGCCGATCGCCGTGGCGGCGAGCGCGATGCCGTGCCCCTGCTGCGACAGCGCGCCCTGGACGAGCCGCGTGCCCTGGTCGAGGGTGCCGAGGGGCAGGCCGCAGAGCAGAAGACCGGCCAGCGCCATGGCGATGCCGGCGGGCCAGATTCCCCGCCCGAGGCCGCGCAGGGCGATCTCGTCGATGCTCGCCTGGGTGGCGAGCAGGATGCCGGCGATCATGAACAGGGCGCCCTTCACCAGCCCGTGGCCGACCACGTAGACCAGCATCCCGCCGGTCCCGCCGATCGAGAGGGCGCCGAGGCCGGTCAGCATGATCCCGGCATGGGAGATCGTCGAGAAGGCGAGCATCCGCTTGAGATGGCGCTGCAGCAGGGCCATCCAGCCGCCGAGCAGCGCCGTGACGCTGCCGAGGCCGATCAGGAGCATCGGCAGGGCGCCCTGGACCTGATCGGAGCCGCCGAACACGACGGCGCTGACCTTCGCGAGGCCGAACAGCCCGAGGGAGACCATCGAGCCGGAAAAGATCACCGAGACCGGACTCGGCGCCACCGCGTGGGCGTCGGCGAGCCAGAACTGGAACGGCACGATCGCGCCCTTGATCATCAGGGCCGCCGCCACGAGGCAGAACGCCCCGGCCACCACGGGATTTCGGCCGCCTTGAGCGACGGCCGCCGCGATCCCGTCGAAGTCGAGCGTGCCGGTCTGCGCGTAGATCAACCCGATGCCGCCGAGCATCAGGAAACCCGCGAGGCTGTTGACCACCGTGAAGTTGATGGCCCCCGACAGCGACGATTCCGCAAGGTGATAGGCCGTCAGCGCGAAGGCCGCGACGCTCATCACCTCGAACCACACGAACAGGTTGAACATGTCCCGGGTGAAGCAGAACCCGACCATGGCGGCCAGGAACAGCAGCATCAGGATGTGGAAGTGGCCGTGGGTGCGGTCGAAGAAGCCCCAGGCGAACACGAAGGTCAGGGCGTAGAGCAGGCCGATGAAGGCCGCGATCCAGCCGCTCGCCGCATCGACCGAGAAGCCGATCCCGAGATGGACGCCGTCCCGCGGCTCCCAGCCGCCGAACCAGTAGACGAGGGGCCCGTCGGCGGCCTGCACGGCGATCACGGCGGACAGGAACGCGACGGCGAGCGCGGCGAGCATCGCCAGGATATCGGGGACGCGGCCCGGCAGCAGATGCGCGGTCGCCAGCAGCGCGGCGCAGACCACGAGCGGGATGGCGACCGGAAGCGGGAGGAGGGCGGTCACGGGGCCTGCTGCCCGCCTTCGGAGACCCGGCTCGAACCCTGGTCGCGGCCGGACTTGCCGCCGGCCCGCATCGGCCGGAGCTTTTCCGGATCCAGACTGCCGCCGCGCTTGTAGGCCTGGACCGTCAGGACGAGGAGCAGGGCGGTCAGCGTCGCGCCGACCACGATGTCGGTGAGCACCAGGGCCTGCATCACGGGATCGACCGCCGGCGTGCCCGGTGGGTGATCATAAAAAATCGGCGCGATGCTGCCCCAGCGATACCCGAGGCCCAGAAGCAGCACGTAGGTGGCCGCTTGGCAGACGCCGAGGCAGCCGACGAGATGGATGAAGTTGCGGCTCGTGGCGATGCCGTAGAGGCCGACGCCGAACAGCCACGCGGCGACCGCGTAGGGCAGGACACTGGTGACCGCACTCACGCGGATTCCTCCCCGGGCTCGTCGGGTTCCTCGGCTTCGCGGGTCTCCTCCATGAATTCGAGGAAGAGCTGCGTGAAGCCGCCCGTCACCGCCAGGGCCACGCCGACATTCTCGACCAGCATCAGGCCGCCGGAGAACAGGTCGCGAAACGTGCCGAGCGGCAGGATGTTCTGCATGAAGGCGGCGCCCACGAGCATCGGCGCCAGACCGCACAGGGCGAAGAGGAGCGCGCCCCCGCCCTCCAGCGCGTCGAGCCAGTGGCTGTGGATCGCGTCGCGCCAGCCGGAATAGCCCTCGCCGAGGTAGATCAGCAGAGTCCCGGAGGCGAGGATCACGCCGCCCTGAAAGCCGCCGCCGGGCGTGACGGTCGCATGCAGCACCACGTAGAGGCCGAACAGGCAGGTGAGCGGTCCGGCGATCCGGCAGGCCAGCACCGTCGCCTCCGAGCGCGGGATCACCGCGCGGCCGGGCCGGCGCATGGCGCGCTCGGTGTTGCCCTCGCCGCGGCGGCCACGCAGCAGCACCACCGTGCCGGTGATGGCGGCGAGCAGCATGAATTCCTCGCCCAAAGTGTCGAGGCCGCGCAGGTCGAAGTTGATCGCGCTCACCATGTTGGCGACGTGCCGCGCCTCCGGGGTGATCGCGTTGATGCGCTCACCATACTGGGCGATGGTAGCCCCGAAGGCGGGCAGCCCCGCGATCACCGAGGCGGCGCAGGGCAGCAGGATCAGGCCCGAGAGCGCCAATAGCGCGATGCGGATGCGCGGGCTCACGAATCCTCTCCCGGCGCTTGCGTGCGCACCGCCATCAGCGCCACGAGGAAAAGGAGCGGCACCGCGGCCGAGCCAACCGCCAGCTCAGACAGGGCGACATCCGGGGCCTGGAGGGCGTCGAACAGGATCGTCAGGACGAGACCGTTGATCGCGATGGCGAAGACCTGCCGGGTGGGGTCGCGCACCAGGACCACGGCGGTGCCGGAGAGCGCCGTGAACAGGAACAGCAGCGGCAGGATCACGCTCATGCCGAGCGCCCCTCGCGCATCAGCACGGCCCGGCCGGAGACGTGCGACAGCACCGCGGCCCAGCCTAAGAACACCACCATCATCACCAGGATCTTGAGCGAGCGCCCGGAGAAGCCGTCGGACAGGAAGGCCGCCACGGTCACGAGGCCGGAGGCCGCGACGTTGAGGAAGGCGAGCGCGTGCAGCCGGTCGAGCGCCCGGGGCAGGCGCCACAGGGCGAGCGCGGCGAGCCACGTCACCGCCACGGCGAGCGCGAGCAGGATGCCGATCGCGACGCTCATATCCAGCGCTCCAGGAAGACCGCGAGCAGCATCGTGCCGGGCAGGTTGAGCAGGACCAGGGTGAGGGCGAGATCGGTGAGCGAGGATTGGTCGGTGGCGAAGGCCAGGAGCGTCAGGATCAGCACCGTCACGCTGCCGGCGAGCTGGTAGGCGGCGAAGCGCTGGCCAGGCCGGCCGCGCCACGCCAGGGCGGCCGCGAGGGCGAGCGGCGGCAGCAGCGCCAGGATGGCGGCCGTCCAGATCGTCATCGCGCCTCCCCCTCCAGCGCGTGCGTCGTCACGGTGCCGTGCGCGCGATCCAGCGACAGCACGTAGCTGTCCGGGGCGAGGGAGGCGGCGAGGAGCCCGACGGCCCGCGTGGCCGGGGCGATCGCCCCGTCGGGCCGTGCCCAGGGGATCGCGGCGGCGCTCTGCTCCTGCGTCGCGCCGCCACCGGCGCGCCCGAACACCGCCCGTGCCAGATGAAACCCGACCCGCATTGTCTGCCGGGCCATGCCGAGGATGGCGGGGCCGAGCGGCCGAAGCGATGCGCGGTCGAACCGGAAGCGGACGCCGCCGCGCCGTACCACGACCCACCACCAGGCCGTGCCCAGGGTCGCGCAGACGACCATGGCGATGCCCTCGTTCACGCTCACGGAGCCGGCGAAGACCATATAGGTGACGGCCAGCAGCACCCAGATCGCGACGGCATCGCGTGTCGATCGCTCCTTGATCCCGCTGATCGGTCCTAGCCGCATCGATCCTGACCGGAAGACACCGTTGAAAGCGTAGCCATTTGCCTGACCGACCCAAACGGGTTCGAAGCATGGGCGTTCCCGGAACCCGGGGACACGCCTTCGTGTAAGCACAGCGTGATGGCGGACGGTTCCGCGGACGAGGGCGCATCATGAAGGCCGAGATCCTGTCGATCCGCGTCCTCCACGAGGGATGGAACCGGTTCGGCCTCGCGCAGGTGCGCCTGCACGACGGATCCGTCGCGGAGCGGGCGATCGAGGATCACGGCCATTCGGTCGGGATCCTGCCCTACGATCCCGAGCGGCGGGTGGCGACTCTGGTGCGCGAGCTGCGGGTGCCGGCCCTGTTCGCCGCCGGCGAGCAGGTGCAGCTGGAAGCGCCGGCCGGCCTGATCGACGACGGCAGCCCGGAGGAGAATGCCCGCCGCGAGGTCCTGGAAGAGGTCGGCCTGCGCCTGCACAGCCTGGACTTCGTCGGCGCCGCCTATTCCTGCGCGAGCCTGACCACCGAGAAGATCCACCTCTACCTCGCCGCCTACGACCGGGCGGACCGGGCCGAGGCGGGCGGCGGGGCCGAGGGCGAGCACGAGAATATCCGGATCGTCGAGATGCCGCTCGCCGACCTCGCCGCCATGGCCGACCGGGCCGAACTCACCGACCTGAAGACGCTGACCCTCGTCCTGGCCCTGCGCCTCCGCCACCCGGAACTTTTCCGGGCGTGAGAATGCGCCCTCGCCTCTTCGCGCGGTGGTTGCTAACCGTCGTCGTGCTCGCCGGGGTCGCGTGGATCGCCTTCCACCTGCGCTGACCGCCCGCGGGCTTGCGTTTCAGGGATCGATACCATGAGCGATGACGCCGGACAGGACGAACCGCACGGGCTCGACCGCGGCCTGACCAATTACGGCGACCGCGATTTCGCCCGCTACCTGCGCCGGTCCTTCGCGCGCTCGATGGGCATCTCGGTCGAGCTGCTCAACAAGCCGGTGGTCGGCATCGCCATGACGCCCTCGGGCTTCAACAATTGCCACCGGGGCATGCCCGAGCTGGTGGAGGCGGTCTCCCGCGGCGTGCTGGCGGCCGGCGCCCTGCCGCGGCCGTTCCCGACCGTGTCGCTCGGCGAGGTTTTCCTCAACCCGACCAGCATGATGTACCGCAACCTGATGGCCATGGATACGGAGGAGATGATCCAGGCCCAGCCGATGGACGCGGTCGTGCTGATCGGCGGCTGCGACAAGACGGTGCCGGCGCAGCTCATGGGCGCAGCCTCGGCCGGGCTGCCGGCGATCCAGCTGGTGACCGGCCCGATGTCGACCGGCCGCCATCGGGGCCAGCGGCTCGGCGCCTGCACGGATTGCCGGGGTTTTTGGGCCAAGTACCGGGCCGGAACCGTCGACGCGGAAGAAATCGCCGAGGTCGAGGGCCGGCTCTCGGTCACCGCCGGCACCTGCGCGGTGATGGGGACGGCCTCCACCATGGCGTGCATTGCCGAGGCGCTCGGCATGTCGCTGCCCGGCACGGCCGCGATCCCGGCCGTCCATTCCGACCGGCTGGTCGCCGCCGAGGAGACCGGCCGCACGGCGGTGCGGCTGATCCAATCGAAGATCGCGCCGTCCCAGGTCATCACGCAGAAGTCGGTCGAGAATGCCATCCGGGTGCTGATGGCGGTCTCGGGCTCGACCAACGCCATCGTCCACCTCACCGCCATCGCGGGGCGGCTCGGCATCCGCATCCCGTACGAACGCTTCAACCAGATCTCGGACGAGACGCCGGTTCTGGTCGATCTGAAGCCCGTGGGCGAGGGCTACATGGAGGATTTCCATGCCGCCGGCGGCATGGGCGCGCTGCTGCGCGAATTGCGGCCGCTCCTCCACCTCGACACCATCGACGTAGAGGGCCGCACCCTGGCCGAGCGCCTCGACCAGCCCGCGGGCTGGGTCGACCGGTCGGTGATCCGCGCCTTCGACAATCCGGTCTCGCCGCTCGGCGGGCTGGTGGCGCTCACCGGCAACCTCGCCCCCGAAGGCGCGATCTTCAAGCGGGCGGCGGCGACGCCGGCGCTGTTCGAATCCGAGGGCCGGGCGGTGGTGTTCACCGGCCTGGAGGATCTGAGCCGGCGGATCGACGATCCGGACCTCGACGTGGCGCCGGGCGACGTGCTGGTGCTGCAGAATGCCGGCCCGCACGCAGCCGGCATGCCGGAGGCCGGCTATCTGCCGATCCCCAAAAAGCTCGCCCGGGCGGGGGTGAAGGACATGGTCCGCATCTCGGACGCGCGGATGTCCGGCACGGCCTTCGGCTCGATCGTGCTGCACATCGCCCCGGAATCCGCGATCGGCGGTCCGCTGGCCGCGGTACGCGACGGCGACCGGATCCGGCTGTCGATCCGGGACAAACGGATCGACCTGCTGGTCGAGGAGCAGGAGATCGCCCGCCGCCTCGCCGACCACCGGCCGCCGCCGGCCCCGAGCCGGGGCTACAAGGCCCTCTACCGCCGCACCGTCACGCAGGCGCCGGAGGGCTGCGACTTCGACTTCCTGATGGGTGAGGGGCGCGACGGCTGACCGGCAGGCTTGATCGCCCGGCCCGCCGGGGCCATCGTCGGGCAAAGACTCGGGAGGTCACCGGATGACGCGCGCCTGTATCGTGGGCTGGGCCCATACCCCCTTCGGCAAGCTGGAGGAGCCGGATGTCGAGGGGCTGATCGCTCGGGTGACCGGCGAGGCGCTGGCCCATGCCGGCGTGGAGGACGCGCAGGTCGACGGCCTCTACGTCGGCTCCATGAACACCGGCTTCTCGAAGCAGGGTTTCGAGGGGTCCCTCGTCGCCGTGAACCGGCCGGGCCTCGCCCACGCGCCGGCGACCCATCTGGAGAATGCCTGCGCCACCGGCTCGGCGGCGCTCTACGCGGCCCTCGACTTCGTGGACAGCGGCCGGGGCCGCATCGCCCTGGTGATCGGGGCCGAGAAGATGACGGCCAAGACGGTGGCCGAGACCGGCGACATCCTGCTCGGCGCCTCCTACCGGAAGGAGGAGGCCGAGATCGAGGGCGGCTTCGCGGGCGTGTTCGGGCGGATCGCGGCGGGCTACTTCCAGCGCTATGGCGACCGCAGCGAGGAGCTGGCCCGGATCGCCGCCAAGAACCACCGGAACGGCGTCGCCAACCCCTACGCGCAGCTGCGCAAGGATCTCGGCTTCGACTTCTGCAACCGGGTCTCTGACAAGAACCCCTACGTGGCCGCCCCCCTGCGGCGCACGGACTGCTCGCTGATCTCGGACGGGGCGGCGGCGCTCGTGGTGGCCGATGCCGAGACCGCCGAGGGGCTGGAGCGGGCGATCGGTTTCCGCGCCCGGGCCCATGTCAACGACATCCTGCCGCTCTCCCGCCGCGACCCGACGGAATTCAAGGGCGCGCGGATGGCCTGGGACAAGGCGCGGGCGCAGGCCGGCATCGGCAACGAGGACCTGTCGTTCGTGGAGACCCACGACTGCTTCACCATCGCCGAGCTGATCGAGTACGAGGCGATGGGCCTCGCAGCCCCGGGCGAGGGGTATCGCGTGGTGCGCGAGGGTCTGGCCGAGAAGGGCGGGCGGCTGCCGATCAACCCGTCCGGCGGGCTGAAGGCCAAGGGGCATCCCGTGGGGGCCACCGGCGTGTCGATGCACGTGATGGCCTGCCTGCAGCTGATGGGCGAGGCGGGGGAGATGCAGGTGCCGGGTGCCGAGCTCGCCGGGATCTTCAACATGGGCGGCGCGGCGGTGGCCAATTACGTGTCGGTCCTGGAGCGGCGGCGCTGATTTAGACCGACGCGCCCGCCTCTCTCCCTCCCCCCTCTGCGGGGGAGGGGGAGCATCGCGACTCACTCGCGCACAGCATGACCGCTGACGCCTCTCCTCAGTCGAGCTTATCCAGCGCCTGCTTCAGGTCCGCGATCAGATCCGCCTCGTTCTCCAGCCCGATCGACAGCCGGACGGTCTCCGGTCCCACCAGCGCCGCCGCCTTCTCGTGCTCCGGCAATTGACGGTGCGTGGTCGAGGACGGGTGGATTGCCAGCGACTTGATCTCGCCGATGTTCACGAGGTGCGAGATCAGCTCCAGCCCGGCGATGAACTTCAACGCCGCCGGCTCGCCGCCCTTGAGCGCGAAGGTGAAGATCGAGCCCGGCCCGTCCGGCGCGTAGCGGCGCGCCAGTTCCTCCCCGGGCTGGCCGGGCAGCAGCGGGTAGCTCACCCATTCCACCGCCGGGTGCTCCTTGAGGAAGGCTGCCACGGCCCGGGCATTGGCGCAGTGCCGCTCCATCCGCAGCGGCAGGGTCTCGATCCCCATCAGCGTCAGGAAGGCGTTCATCGGCGACAGGCCGGGGCCGAGGTCGCGCAGGCCGAAGAACCGGCAGGCTGCCGCGAAGGGCGTCTCCGGGAAGGCCTGGGTCAGCACCAGATCGTCGTAGTCCGGCCAGGGCTCGGTGATCAGGTTGTAGCCCCCGGCCTTCGCCCAATCGAAGGTGCCGGCATCGCAGATCACGCCGCCGATGGTCTGGCCGGAGCCGCTCAGGAATTTCGAGGTGGAGTGCCAGACGATGTCGGCGCCGTGCTCGATCGGCCGGATCAGCGCCGGCGACGCCAGGGTGTTGTCCACGACGAGCGGCAAACCATGGCGGCGGGCCACCGCGGCGATCCCCTCGATGTCCACCACCGAGGCGCAGGGATTCACGATCGACTCGCAGAAGATGGCCCGGCAATCCGGCGTGAGCGCCGCCTCGAAATCCTCCGGGGCCATGCCGCGGGCGAAGCGGGGCTTCAGGTCGTAGCGCCCGTCGAGGCGGCGCATCAGGCCGAGCGACCCGCCGAACAGGCGCGGAGACGCGACATAGGCGTCGCCGCTCTTCATCAGCGTCATCAGGACCAGCTGCATGGCGGATTGCCCGGAGGCGACCGCCACCCCTGCCTTCGCGCCCTCCAGGTCGGCGATGCGGCGCTCCAGCGCGGCCACCGTCGGGTTCGAGCCGCGGGAGTACGAGAAGCCGGTGCGGCGGCCCGCGAAGATGTCGGCGGCCTGCTCGGTCGAGTCGAAGACGAAGCCGTTCGTGAAGTAGATCGGCTGGACCCGCGCGCCGGTGGCCGGGTCCGGTGCGGCACCGGCATGGATCGCCCGGGTCGCGAAACGGTGCTGTCGCGTCGTATCCGTCATGGCTCTCGGTCGGCGGTTCGGGGCCTGGATCCTCGGTGAGCCCGGACGGACCGGCGCGTCAGGCCGCGCGCTGGATGAAGGCGCGGAGCGTCCGGACCAGGGTGGTCGGCTCGTAGGGCTTTGGGATGAACCGGGCCCCCTCCGGCATGTCGTTCGGACCGGGCGTGCCCATGCCGGAGACCACCAGGACGGGGATCGCCGGCCAGCGATGCGCCACCAGCCGGGCGAGGGCGAAGCCGTCCATCGAACCCTGCGGCATGTCGACGTCGGTCATCAGGACACCGACATCGTCGCGGTTCTCCAGCACCTTCAGCGCCTTGTCGGCGTGGCTCGCCTCCACCACCGTGAAGCCCGCATCCGCCAGGGTGTCGGCGGCCTCCATGAGAAGGAGACCGTCATCTTCGACCAGGAGCACCACGGGAGGGTCGGACGGGCTTTCTGACATCAGACCTGCGGAGGTGCGTCGTGGATTGCGATGCCCGCGCCCTATTCCCCCGGGACGTTCCCCGTCAAGGCAGCAGGGCAGCACTGCGTCAGGCTGCCTCCTCGCGCTTGCCGAGGCGCTTGTCGAGGTAGGTGTCCACCGTCTGCGTCAGCTCCTCGACCTTGCCGTCGAAGAAGTGGTTGGCGCCCTCGACCACCTGATGCTCGATGACGACGCCCTTCTGCACCTTCACCTTCTCGATGACCGGCATGACCTCGCGGGCCGGAGCGACCCGGTCCTCGGAGCCGTGCACGAACAGGCCGGAGGACGGGCAGGGCGCCAGGAAGGTGAAGTCGAAGCGGTTGGCCATCGCGGCGATCGAGATGAAGCCCTCGATCTCGGGGCGGCGCATCAGCAGCTGCATGCCGATCCACGAGCCGAACGACACGCCCGCGATCCAGCAGGACTTCGCCTCCGGGTTGACCGACTGCACCCAGTCCAGGGCCGCCGCGGCATCCGACAGCTCGCCCGAACCGTGATCGAATGAGCCCTGGCTGCGCCCGACCCCGCGGAAATTGAAACGCAGGGCTGCGAAGCCGCGATTGGCGAAGGTGTAGAAAAGATTGTACACAATCTGATTGTTCATCGTGCCCCCGAACTGCGGGTGCGGGTGCAGGATGATCGCGATGGGCGCGCCGCGCTTCTTGGGGGCCTGATAGCGGCCTTCCAGGCGGCCGGCGGGGCCGGTGAAGATGACTTCGGGCATGATTCGCTACTCACTTTCGCATTCGCCTACCGCGCCCGCGGCGCCGAGCGCAGGCAGCCTTGACTCAATGCGGGAGCACCATAAAAGCGGTCTTAGAACAGTTCTAGGCGATTAGAATTGTTCTAAAAAAGGCCGCTCGATGCGTCGCACGGGCTGCCTGAGCCGATCCTGCCGGTCGGCGGGCCTCGATCAATCGGCGGCCCTTAGCACGTCGGACCGGTCGGAAGGCAAGGAATTGTGGGGCGCCGCAGACAAGGATCGCACGGAACGCCGATGAGCCGGGCACGCGCCTATCTCGATTACAACGCCACCGCGCCAGTCCGCCCGACCGTCGCGGACGCGGTAACGCGTGCGCTGCTGCTCCCCGGCAATCCGTCCTCGATCCACGCGGAGGGGCGCGCCGCCCGGGCCGCCCTGGAGGCCGCCCGCGTCGAGGTCGCCGCCCTGGTGGGCGCCCGGCCGGAACAGGTGATCTTCACCAGCGGCGGGACCGAGGCGGCGAACGCGGTCCTGTCGGGCGAGCTGCGCGGCCGGGGCCTGCCGGCTCCGACCCGTCTCCTTCACTCCGCGACCGAGCATCCCTGCGTCGCGGCGGGCCACCGGTTCCCGGACGCGGCCGTGGATCGGCTGCCGGTGAGCGGTGACGGTGTCATCGACCTCGCCGCCCTGGAGGCCCGCCTCGCCACCCTGGCGGACGAGACCGTGCTGCTCTCGGTCCACGCCGCCAACAACGAGACCGGCGCCGTGCAGCCGCTTTCCGAGGTGGCGGCCCTGGCGCGGGGGCATGGTCGCGCGCTGGTGCACAGCGACGCGGTGCAGGCGGCCGGCAAGATCCCCCTCGACATGGCGGCGCTCGGCCTCGACGCGCTCACCCTGTCGGGCCACAAGTTCGCGGCGCCGAAGGGCGTCGGCGCCCTGGTGCTGGCCGACGACGTCAGCCTGGACAGCGCGTTCCTGCGGGGCGGCGGCCAGGAGCGGCGGCAGCGCTGCGGCACCGAATGCCTGCCGGCCATCGTCGGCATGGGCGAGGCGGCCCGGGCCGCCCGTGCCGCGCTGGATGGGGAGCAGGCGCGACTGTCCGCCCTGCGCGACCGGATCGAACAGGGCGTGCGGGCGCGGGCACCCGATGCCGTGATCTTCGCGGCCGGGGCGCCGCGCTTGCCCAACACCCTGCATTTCTCGGTCCCGGGGCTCGACGCCCCGGCGGCCGTGATCGCCCTCGACCTCGCCGGCGTGGCGGTGTCGTCGGGTTCGGCCTGCTCGTCGGGCAAGGTCGCGCGCTCGGCGACGCTGGCCGCGATGGGCGTGGACGCGGACCTCGCCGGGGGGGCGCTGCGCGTCAGCCTCGGCTGGAACACGGTGGACGAGGAGGTGGCATGCTTCCTCGACGCCTTCGAACGGGTCTTGCAGACCCTATATAGACGGCGAGGCCAGGCGGCCTGAGCGCCGCACCCCCGCTTTCCGACAGACGCTTCCCGGCCCTTGACGCCGGAGATGCCCAGGAGACGCTGATGCCTGCCGTGCAGGAAACCATCGATCGGGTCCGCTCGATCGACCTCGACCAGTACAAGTACGGGTTCGAGACCACGATCGAGATGGAGAAGTCCGAGAAGGGCATCTCCGAGGATGTCATCCGCTTCATCTCGGCCAAGAAGGACGAGCCCGCGTGGCTGCTGGAATGGCGCCTCGACGCCTACCGGCGCTGGCTGACCATGAGGGAGCCGGATTGGGCGCGGGTCTCGTACGACAAGGTCGATTACAACGACATCTACTACTACGCCGCCCCGAAGCGGCAGAGCCCGGAATCGCTCGACGAGATCGATCCCGAGATCCTGAAGACCTACGAGAAGCTCGGCATCCCGCTGCGTGAGGTGGAGGTGCTGGAAGGCATCGCCCCGGAGCGCCGCGTCGCGGTCGATGCGGTGTTCGACTCGGTCTCGGTCGCCACCACCTTCAAGAAGGAGCTGGAGAAGGCCGGCGTGATCTTCATGCCGATTTCCGAGGCCGTGCGCGAGCATCCCGAACTGGTGCAGAAGTACCTCGGCTCGGTCGTGCCGGTGACCGACAACTTCTTCGCGACGCTGAATTCGGCTGTCTTCTCGGACGGGTCGTTCGTCTACATCCCGCCGGGCGTGCGCTGCCCGATGGAGCTGTCGACCTATTTCCGCATCAACGAGCGCGACACCGGGCAGTTCGAGCGCACGCTGATCATCGCCGACAAGGGCTCCTACGTCTCGTATCTCGAGGGCTGCACCGCCCCGAAGCGCGACGACAATCAGCTCCACGCCGCCGTGGTCGAGCTCGTCGCCCTTGAGGATGCCGAGATCAAGTACTCGACGGTCCAGAACTGGTACCCGGGCGACAACGAGGGCAAGGGTGGCATCTACAACTTCGTGACGAAGCGTGGCGATTGCCGCGGCGCCCGCTCGAAGATCTCGTGGACGCAGGTCGAGACCGGCTCGGCGATCACGTGGAAGTACCCGTCCTGCATCCTGCGCGGCGACGATTCCCGCGGCGAGTTCTACTCGATCGCGGTGTCGAACGGCATGCAGCAGGTCGATTCCGGCACCAAGATGATTCATTTGGGACGGAACACGACCAGCCGGATCATTTCCAAGGGCATCTCGGCCGGCCGCTCGCAGAATACCTACCGGGGCCTCGTCTCGGCCCACAAGAAGGCCAAGGGCGCGCGCAACTTCACGAACTGCGACTCTTTGCTGATCGGCGACCAGTGCGGCGCGCACACGGTGCCCTACATCGAGTCGAAGAACGCCTCGGCGGTGTTCGAGCACGAGGCGACGACCTCGAAGATCTCCGAGGAGCAGAAGTTCTACTGCCAGCAGCGCGGCCTCTCCGAGGAGGAGGCGACCGCGCTCATCGTCAACGGCTTCGTCCGGGACGTGCTGCAGCAGCTGCCCATGGAGTTCGCCGTCGAGGCGCAGAAGCTGATCTCGATCAGCCTGGAAGGCTCGGTGGGCTGAGCCGACGGCCATGACCTATGCGTTCGATACCCTCAAGTTCACGCAGCGGCTGGAACAGGTCGGTGTCGGACGCGAACAGGCCGTGGCGCATGCGGAACTCGCGCGGGACATGATCCTTGCCGATACCGCAACCAAAGCGGATCTCGCGGAGCTGAAGAAGGATCTTGAGTCTTCGCTACGCGAACTCGAACTGCGCATGACAGTGAAGATCGGCGCCATCGTGGGCGCGGCCGTCGCCGTCATTGCGGCCCTTCAGAAATTCCTTTGACGGCTTCGGCCGCTCAAGACGTGGAAGTTTGGGACTACCGAAACATGCTGGAAATCAAGAACCTCGTCGTCCAGATTGAGGACAACCGCATCCTCAACGGCCTCGACCTCACCGTGAAGGACGGCGAGGTCGCCGCCATCATGGGCCCGAACGGCTCGGGCAAGTCGACGCTCTCCTACGTCATCGCCGGCAAGCAGGACTACGAGGTCCTCGACGGCGAGATCCTGCTCGACGGTCACAACCTGCTGGAGATGGAGGCGGACGAGCGCGCCGCGGCCGGCGTGTTCCTGGCCTTCCAGTACCCGCTGGAGATCCCCGGCGTCGGCACGATGACCTTCCTCAAGGCCTGCCTCAACGCCCAGCGCAAGGCCCGCGGCGAGGGCGAGATCTCGACCCCCGACTTCATCCGCGCGGTCAACGCGGCCGCGGACCGGCTGGAGATCAACAAGGACATGCTCAAGCGTGCCCTGAACGTCGGTTTCTCCGGCGGCGAGAAGAAGCGCATGGAGATCCTCCAGATGGCGCTGCTGGAGCCGAAGTTCTGCGTGCTCGACGAGACCGATTCCGGCCTCGACATCGATGCCCTGCGCATCGTCTCCGAGGGCGTGAACGCGCTGCGCGACAAGGGCCGCTCGTTCCTCGTCATCACCCACTACCAGCGCCTGCTGAACCACATCGTGCCGGACGTGGTGCACGTCATGTCCAAGGGCCGGATCGTGAAGACCGGCGGCAAGGAACTCGCCCTGGAGCTCGAAGCCTCCGGCTACGCCGAGTACCGCACCAGCGAGGCCGCCTGAGCCATGGCCGACGTCACCAACCTCCGCTCCCCCGCCGAGGCCGGCCTGTCGAAGCTGTTCGAGACGGCCCGGAAGAGCTTCGCCAGCGAGACGGCGATCGCCCGCGAGGAGGCGTTCCGCTTCTTCGAGGCGACCGGGCTGCCGAGCCGCCGGGTCGAGGCGTTCAAGTATACGGACTTGCGCGCCGCGATCTCCGAAGCCGCGCCGCCTGCCGAGGCGCCGAGCCTCGACGCGGCCAAGGCAGCCGTTGCGCAAGCGAAGGGTTTTTCAGGCCTCGAGGCCGCGCGCCTGACCTTCGTGAACGGCCATCTCGTCCGCGAATTGTCGGACCTCGACAAGATCCCGGCCGGCATCTGCGTGGTCCCGCTCAACGATGCGCTGAGCCAGGGTGACGACGCCCTGAAGCAGCTCGCCCCCGTGCCCCAGGCCCGGGAGAATCCGGTCTATCAGCTCAACACCGCCTTCCTGGCGGACGGTGCAGTCATCCGGGTCGCTCCGGGTGCGAAGCCGGAGCAGCCGATTCACCTGCGCTTCGTCGGCACCGGCGACACGCCGTTCTCCACGGCGACCCGCGTGCTGGTCCAGCTCGGTGAGGGCGCGGAGCTCAGCCTGCTGGAGAGCCACGAAGGTCCGGACGGCCTCACCTGCCAGCCGAACGACGCCCTCGACGTGGTGGTCGGCCCCAAGGCCGCCTTCCGGCACGCCCGCCTGAACAAGGAGGGCGATGCCGCCATTGCGCTCTCGACCCTGTCGCTGAAGGTCGAGGCCGAGGGTCAGGTCGAGACCGTGAACCTCGTGACCGGGGCCGTGCTGTCGCGGCACCAGATCTACGTCCACGTCGCGGGCGAAGACACCAACGTCGTGGTCAACGGCGCCGCCATGCTGCGCAAGGGCCAGCTCGCCGACTCGACGCTGCTCGCCGACCACGCTGCGGTCGGCGGCGTCGGTCGCGAGCAGTTCAAGACGGTGATCGACGGCGACGCCACCGGCGTGTTCCAGGGCAAGATCATCGTCCGTCAGGTCGCGCAGAAGACCGACGGCAAGATGAAGTCCGACTGCCTCCTCCTCACCGATGAGGGGCAGATGATGAACAAGCCGGAGCTGGAGATCTTCGCCGACGACGTCGCCTGCGGCCACGGCGCCACCTGCGGCGCGCCGGACGAGGATCTTCTGTTCTACCTGATGGCCCGCGGCCTGCCGCGTGCGACCGCCGAGAGCCTGCTGGTCCAGGCCTTCGTGGGCGAGGCGGTGGAAACGGTCACGCATGAGGGCGCGCGTGACGCCCTGATCGGCGAGATCGAGGCTTGGCTGAAGGCGCGGGGCTAGCGGCCTTCATTCGCGACGCACCCTCTCCTCCCCCTTGCGGGGAAGAGACGGAGGTGGGGGTGGTTCAGACGGCACCGGGACGCTCGATCCTGCACCACCCCCACCCCTAGCCCCTCCCCACAAGGGGGAGGGAATTCCGTCCTTCCGCAAGGGGGGCGCTCCGTGAGTGAAAAGCGATGACCGCACCCGTCCTCACCCCCACCTACGACGTCGAGGAGATCCGGAAGGATTTCCCGATCCTGGGCCAGCAGGTCTACGGCAAAAAGCTCGTTTACCTCGACAACGCCGCCTCGGCGCAGAAGCCGCGCCACGTGATCGACGCCATGGTCTCCTGCATGGAGACCGGCTACGCCAACGTCCATCGCGGCCTGCACTATATGGCGAATGCCGCGACCGAGGGCTTCGAGGGCGCACGCGAGACCACGCGCCAGTTCCTCAACGCCGCCTCGACCGACGAGATCATCTTCACCCGCAACGCCACCGAGGCCTACAACCTCGTGGCCTCGTCGATGGGCTGGGGCGGGCTGATCGGGGAGGGGGACGAGATCATCCTCTCGATCATGGAGCACCATTCCAACATCGTGCCCTGGCACTTCCTGCGCGAGCGCCGCGGCGCCGTGATCAAGTGGGCGCCGGTGGACGACGAGGGGAACTTCCTGGTCGAAGAGTACGAGAAGCTGTTCTCAGCCCGCACCAAGATGGTGGCGATCACCCACATGTCGAACGTGCTCGGCACGGTGACGCCCGCCGCCGAGATCGTGCGCATCGCCCACGCCCACGGTGTGCCGGTCCTGCTCGACGGTGCCCAAAGTGCGGTCCACACGCCCGTCGATGTCCGCGCCCTCGATTGCGACTTCTTCGTCTTCACTGGCCACAAGGTCTACGGCCCGACCGGGATCGGCGTGCTCTACGGCAAGAAGGAATGGCTGGACCGGCTGCCCCCCTATCAGGGCGGCGGCGAGATGATCCGCACCGTGAGCGAGGGTGCGATCACCTACAACGACCCGCCGCACAAGTTCGAGGCCGGCACCCCGGCGATCATCGAGGCGGTGGGTCTCGGGGCGGCGCTCGAATACATGATGACTCTCGGGCGCGACGCGATCGCCGCCCACGAGGCGAAGCTCACCGCCTACGCGCAGGAGCGGCTCGGCGCGATGAACGCCCTGCGCCTGATCGGCACGGCGCCGGGCAAGGGCGGCGTGATCGCGTTCGAGATGAAGGGGGCGCATGCCCACGACATCGCGACCGTGATCGACCGCCAGGGCGTGGCGGTGCGGGCCGGGACCCATTGCGCCATGCCGCTGCTCAACCGCTTCGGCGTCACCTCGACCTGCCGCGCCTCGTTCGGCCTGTACAACACGACGGCCGAGATCGATGCCCTTGCCGAAGCGCTCGCCAAGGCAGAAATGCTGTTCACCTGATACTGGGATGAGGCTGGGCCTGCCCACGCGGGCCTGGGGAGAGTGAAGCGATGACCACCGACGCCACCATCACGGGCGGCATGAACGCCCCCGAAGTCGCCGGCGACTCCGCGATCCCGCAGGCAGAGCTGGACCGCCTGACCGATGACATCGTGGCGGCGCTCAAGACCGTCTACGATCCCGAGATCCCGGCCGACATCTACGAGCTCGGGCTGATCTACAAGGTCGATATCGGCGACGACCGGAAGGTCGCGATCGACATGACGCTGACGGCCCCGGGCTGCCCCGTGGCGGGCGAGATGCCCGGCTGGGTCGAGAACGCGGTGAGCGCCGTGCCGGGCGTCCAGTCCTGTTCGGTGACCATGGTGTTCGATCCGCCGTGGGATCAGAGCCGCATGTCGGACGAGGCCCGCGTCGCCCTCGACATGTGGTAGCCGGCAGCTCAGGGCGCGCTGCACCCGGGCTCGAAGGCGATTGCCTCATAGATGTCGGCGAGTGCGAGGCGCGCGCCGATCACGGGCAGATCGATGATCTCGGTCACAGCCTCATAGGACTCCGCCTCCCAGGCCTCACCCGTGCGGCGGTACAGCAGCACGCTCGAAAACCGGGTCTCTACCGGCAGGATGCCGCGTAGGGTCGGGTGCCGCCGGTACTCGTCGAGCTTGCGGAACCGGTCGACGCTGCTGGTGGACGGTGACAGAACCTCCACCACGAGGCGGGGCGCGCGGCTCTCATAGCTGTCGCGCACGAGTTCGCCGCATTCCACCGTGACATCCGGACGCCGGAGCGTCGCGCTGCTCGTCCGCAGGGCGATGTCGTCGGTGGTCGGACGGCAGCCCGTGCCCCGGAGCTGCTGATGCAGGGTCGCGATGATGTTGACGGTGACCCGATCGTGCTGGGCACTCGCCCCGGTCATCATCTTGACGTGCGGCACCGGCACGCCATCGACGAGCTCGTAGAGCCCGTCCTGACCGAGTTGCCACGCGAAGAATTCCTCCGGCGTCATGCGCCGCAATGCGGGGTCGGCCATGGCTTCGGCTCATCGGCGTCCGATCGTCGGGCTGATGCTCGGGATCGCAGGACGCGTTCGCGGAACGATATCGTGCCTCGGCCTCGGGACAAGGTTCGATCGCGGCGGGCCGGCCCTCGCTGCGACGGCGCCTGAAGCTCCGCACAGCGGATTGTGGCGATCTCCGGAGCCGTTAAGGGCGCGCTAACCATGCGGGCGCAGATCGGGACTGGCCGCTGCCGCGCGGTCTCCCCGTCAGAATGCTCGGTGAAATTGGATGGCTTCGGGCTACGTGATTGCAGCCTTGCTGGAGGCTGCAGGGCTGATCGGTCTCGCGCTCGCTCTTGTGAAACTCCGGGCCGAACGGGAGGCGAAGGCCGCCGAGTTGCGGAGTTTTCTCCGGTCCGGCCAGAGCATTTCCACCGCATCCGATACGACCGGCTCACATCGCCGAACCGTCTTCGGATCCCGTGTCACCACGATCCCCTATGCGGAAGAGACCGGTCGCGCAGAGCCGGCCTGCGAGTCGGCGGCCCGTGCCGCCCTTCGGCGCGCCATTGCGCGCGGCGGCCAGCGGTTCCACACCGAACACGCCCTGCCGATCAGCGCAGGATGATGTCGAGGCCGCTGCCGAAGAGCACGACGGCGCTGAGCGTCAGCATGAACTTCAGATCTTCGAGACGGGCGCTCATGGTCTTTCCTCTCAGAAGGGCGGCCGCATCGCCGCTTGGCCCACGCATTACCAACGCATTAACGGAATTTCCGCGAGTCCTTTCAGCTTCCGTTAGGGAGTTACGAGCGCGTTCCATTCAGTAAGGTTAGTCGACCGTTAAGGCCGCGCCCGACCCGTCAAGGCGTTGTACCCTGGCAGACGCGGCCCGGCGGTGCGGCGGAGCACCGGCGCATTCTCCCAGGGAGATCGGGGCCATGGACCAGGATCGGACCGGCGTCTCCGCCAGGATGGTCGATTGGCTGTTTCGGGATCGCACCACCGGTGCGCTGACCGTCGCGCAATGGCCCAATCTGCCGCTCTGGCTGTTCGGTGGCCTCTCCCTGGGCGCATGGGCCGCCCGGGTGAACCCGCCCTTGGCCCAGTGGTTGTCCCTCGGCGCCGACCTTGCTCTCGCGTGGTGGGCCCTCGATGAACTGATCCGGGGGGTGAATCCCTGGCGCAGGTTCCTCGGGGCGGGAACCCTGATCGGTCTCGCGGCGCTCATCACGCTGCGGCGAGCGGAATGAACTGATTTTGATTGATCGGCGCCGCGCGCAGTCGGTCGATGACTGAATTGTTCGGCCCCGAGGGGTCGGCTCATCCTGCGCGCGGCCCCCATCACCCCAACTCCGCTGTTTTTCGCGGGATTCGACACCTAACGGTAGGTTGCACCGCCCGCGAATATGTGGATGGTCGCGCCGGGCGTCGGCGCGTGCGTCCGATCGAGGGTTGGTGTTGAACGTATCATGACGGACGCAGGGGTATTCGATCCCGGGACCGACACATCCTCCGCCGACGAGCGGGTGCGACTGCTTGGACAGATTGCAGAGGCGTTGCAGATTCCCGTCTCGACCTTCCACGGCAGGGGGGACGCGAAGGCGATGCCCCGCGGGCCGGCGGCCTCGGAATGCGCGGCGCTCCTGGCGGCCTTCGCGCGGATCGATGACCCGGATCGGCGCAAGGAATGCCTCGCGCTCGTCGAGCGGTTCGGCAGCCTGTAAAGGCCCGCATGCCCGGCCGTGCGCCGGCGCACACAGGTTCGGTCCAGACCGGGCGCGCAGCGTGCTATAGGCCCGTCCCAGCGGCGCCCGTCGCTTACCGTAGCGCAGCCGGTGCTCACCGCCGGCCCGGGCTTGCTCTCGCTCCCTTCAGGCTCTGATGCCGATCATATCCATCTCGCAGCTCTCGAAGACCTACACGTCCGGCTTCACGGCCCTGCGCGGCATCGACCTCGCCATCGAGCCCGGGGAGATCTTCGCGCTGCTCGGCCCGAACGGAGCCGGCAAATCGACCCTGATCAACATCGTCTGCGGCATCGTCACGCCGAGTTCCGGCACGGTCCTGGTCGACGGCCACGACATCGCCAGGGACTACCGGGCCGCGCGCCGGACCATCGGGCTCGTGCCGCAGGAACTCACCACCGACGCGTTCGAGACGGTGCTGAACACGGTGAGCTTCTCCCGCGGCCTGTTCGGGCTGCGGCCGGATCCCGGCCATATCGAGCGGATCCTGCGGGCGCTCTCCCTCTGGGACAAGCGCGACAGCCGGCTGATGACCCTCTCGGGCGGGATGAAGCGCCGGGTGCTGATCGCCAAGGCCCTGTCGCACGAGCCGCGCGTGCTGTTCCTCGACGAGCCGACCGCGGGCGTCGACGTGGAGCTGCGCCAGGACATGTGGCGCCTCGTGCGCGCTTTGCGCCAGCAGGGCGTCACCGTCATCCTCACCACCCACTACATCGAGGAAGCCGAGGAGATGGCCGACCGCATCGGCGTGATCCGCCGGGGCGAGATCATCCTGGTGGAGGAGAAGGCCGCGCTGATGCGCAAGCTCGGGCGCAAGCAGCTCACCCTGCATCTCCAGCAGCCGATCACGGCGGTTCCGCCGGAGCTCGAGGATTACGGGCTGGCCTTGGCCGGCGACGGGCGCGAGCTGGTCTATACCTACGACACACGGGCCGAGCGCACCGGCATCACCGGCCTGCTCACCGGGCTCGCCGCTTCGGGCATCCGGTTCAACGACCTCCACACCGAGCAGAGCTCGCTGGAGGACATCTTCGTGGGCCTCGTGCGCGAGGACGGAGCACGGGCATGAGCAGCGCCATGACCATGAACTGGCCGGCGGTCCGGGCGATCTACCGGTTCGAGATGGGCCGGTTCTGGCGCACCGCCGGGCAGAGCATCCTGGCTCCGGTGATCTCGACCACTTTGTACTTCGTGGTGTTCGGCGCCGCGATCGGCTCGCGGGTCTCGGCGGTCGACGGCGTTCCCTACGGGCTGTTCATCGTGCCCGGGCTGATCATGCTCTCGCTGCTGACCCAGAGCATCTCCAACGCCTCGTTCGGCATCTACTTCCCGCGCTTCGCCGGCACGATCTACGAGATTCTCTCGGCACCGATCTCGCCCCTGGAGGTGGTGCTGGGCTTCGTCGGCGCGGCGGCCTCCAAGTCGATCCTGATCGGCCTGATCATCCTGGCGACCTCGGCTTTGTTCGTGCCGTTGCGGATCGACCATCCCTTCTGGATGATCGGCTTCCTGCTGCTCACCGCCGTGACCTTCAGCCTGTTCGGCTTCGTGATCGGATTGTGGGCGGACGGGTTCGAGAAGCTGCAGCTCGTCCCGCTCCTCGTGGTCACGCCGCTGACCTTCCTGGGCGGCAGCTTCTACGCCATCGGCATGCTGCCGCCGTTCTGGCACGCGGTGAGCCTGCTCAACCCGGTCGTGTATCTGATCAGCGGCTTCCGCTGGGCGTTCTTCGGCAAGGCGGACGTGAACATCGCGATCAGCCTCGGGATGACCGCGCTGTGTCTCGTGATCTGCCTCGGCCTCGTGACCTACATCTTCCGGACGGGCTACCGGCTGAAGAGCTGAGACCTCACGGTTGCGCCGCCAGGAAGGCCAGCACGCCATCCCGGTGCGGCTTGGCGCCGACCGCGGTGGAGTGGTCCTTGCCCTCGATCTCGAGCGCCCGCGCATCCGGGATCAGGGCGGCGAGCGCCGGCCCGGACCCCGCCACCGTATCGAGAGTCCCGACCGAGACCAGCACCGGCACCTCGATCTGTCCGAGTTCCGCACGGCTGAGCGTCTGGCGGGAGCCGCGCATGCAGGCGGCGAGCGCCCGCAGATCGCTCCGCGTCTGCTCGGCGAAGATGCGGAAGGCTGCGGCCGTCGGGTTCGGCGCGGGCGTCCCGGCCGGCGCCTCGAGCGCCTCGGCGATGCCCGAGGGCAGCCCCTTGCCTTCGACGAGGTGCATGCCGAGGCCGCCGATCAGCGCGGAACGCACCCGGTCGGCGTGATCCAGGGCGATGTGGGCCGTGATCCGCCCGCCCATCGAGTAGCCCATCACGTGGGCGCGCTCGATGCCGAGATGGTCGAGCAGCCGGATCGCGTCGCCGGCCATCGCCTCGGAGCTGTAGGCGGCCGGATCGTAAAGCTTCTCGCTCTCACCGTGGCCGCGATTGTCCAGGGCGATCACCCGGTAGCCGGCCTGGGTCAGCGCCTTCACCCACTGGGTGTTGACCCAGTTGACTGCATGGTTCGACGCGAAGCCGTGGATCAGCAGGATCGGCTTGCCCGCCGACTGACTGTCCCCTGCCGCCGGCGGGACGTCGATATAGGATATCCGCACACCGTCGGACTTGAAGGATTCCATGCCGGGCAACCCATGCTCCTCACGCTCCGCCATCGCTTAGACCACGCGGGCTCGCCGGGGCAACGCATCGCGATTGGCTTGCCCCTTGGGGCATCGGCTGGCAAACCGCGCCGGTCATGACGGACACGCAGCCCTACGGCACATACGAACCCACCGGTCTGGTGGCGGCGATCACCCGCCGCACGAACCGGATCCCGGCCGGATCCTGGTACGGGCGGCGCCTCGCCCTGTTCCTGCGCCGGATCGCGATCTCGCAACTCGGGGGCAAGCCCCTCGATGTCACCCGATACGGGGCGCGGATGCGGCTGCACCCGTACAACAACAATTGTGAGAAGAAGGTGCTGTTCACGCCGCAATTCTTCGATCCCGAAGAGCGCGCGCTTCTTCAGGAACGCCTGCCGAAGGACTGCGTCTTCCTCGACATCGGTGCCAATATCGGCGCCTATGCCCTGTGCGTGGCCGCCTTCTCGGGCCCCGCGGCCCGGATCGTTGCGGTGGAACCGCAGCCCGATGTGTTCAACCGCCTGAGCTACAACATCGCCCAGAACCCGTTCCACACGGTCAAGGCGGTCGCCTGCGCGGTGGCCGACAAGGCCGGCGAGCTGACCCTGTTCATCGATCCCCGCAACAGGGGCGAATCGAGCCTGCGCATCGTCGGCACCAACGAGGGTGCCCGGATCATCGTCCCGGCCGTGACGCTGATGGATCTGCTGCGCAGCGAGGGCCTGACGCGGGTGGACGCGGTCAAGCTCGACGTGGAAGGCGCCGAGGACCTGATCCTGGAGCCGTTCCTGCGCGAGGCTCCGGATGCGCTCCTGCCGCGCATCCTGCTGATCGAGAACGGCACCGGCCAGTGGCAGATCGATCTGCCGAAGCACCTGGAGAGCTATGGCTATCGCGAGATCGCACGCACCCGGCTGAATTTGATGTTCGAGCGCCCCGCCGTCAGGACGGCGTGACAGGTCGTGCCGCGGCCGATCAGGCCCAGCGGCGCGAGTCGAGATGCGTGTCGGCGTAGATGTCGGCGAGCGCGCAGATGGGGCCGAGGTCGCCGAGCACCAGCGCATCGTCCGGCCCGGTCAGGGTCATCGACGCCCAGGATCCGGCCGCGCCCCTCTCGTGCAGCGTCGCCGCCAGCCGGTCCTGATCGGCGATCACGATGAAACGGTTGTGCGGGTGCGCGCGGTAAAAGCCGAGTTTCGCCTCAAGGATCCTGCCGCGGTCGCTTGCCGACGGCACTTCCATCACGAGGTAGAAGCGATCCGCAAAAGTCCGTTCCGTGTCGGTCACCGCATCGATGACCGTCACCTCGGGCTCCGGCCGATAGCGGGAGGCATCGAACACCTCGATGCCGACCTCCCGATCGGCGCGCCATGCGGGCCGAAGGCGGCGGAGTACTGCATTCAGATGCCGCTCAAAATTGCTTGCGATCCGCTGATGCGCGATCCGTGGGGCGGCCGATTGCACCGCAAGGCCCTCGATCAGTTCCCATCGCTCGTCGGCCGGGCGCGCGTCGAGGAAGGCGCGGAATGCGGCGACATCGTAGAGACGATTCTCGAGCTGTGCAGCGTCGGCCATCGGGCTTGCTCGGATCCGCGGCGATTCCGCCTCCGTGCTAACATATCCGCGGGGAACGAGCCAAGAATCGGGTCACGGCGGCGTCACCACCGGGATTTCCCCCACGATCGCAACGCCCGCCGGCTCGACCGCGCAGCGATAGGCGCGCACCGCCACGCCCGCGGCCCGCGCCTCGCGAAACGCCCGGTCGAAGGCCGGATCGATGTCGCGGGCGACGTCGAACGCCTCCGCGTGCATCTGCACGACGATGACGACCAGCGCCCTTCCGCCTTCGGCGACCACCTGGGCGAGGTCGCGCATGTGACGGGCGCTACGGGCGGCCGTGCAGTCCGGAAATTCCGCGAGGCCGGCCCGGCGCATCAGGTGGCAGTTCTTGACCTCGACGTGGCATGGACCCTCACTGCCGCTACCGCTCGCCACGAAATCGACCCGGCTCGCCTGCGCGTAGCGGACCTCCGGCTTCAGCACGTCGTATCCGGCGAGCGCCGGGATCGCACCGTCGCGAAAAGCCTCCGCCACCAGGGCATTCGGGCGCAGGGTGTTGAGGCCGACCCATTGCGCACCGCCGGGGAGATCCGCTTCGACCAGTTCCCAGGTCAGCGGCAGCTTGCGGGTCGGGTTGGCCGAACGGGAGAGCAGCACCCGCGCGCCCGGCGTGTTCAGGCCGAGCATCGCCCCCGGATTGGGGCAATGCGCGGTGACGAGCCCCTCCGCGGTCTCGATATCGGCCAGGAAACGCTTGTAGCGTCGGACCAGCCGTCCCGGCAGGAGCGGCGCGGCGAACTGCATGGCATCCTCGGCATTGTCGTAGTCGGGCGAGCGTGTCGCGCTATCTGCCCGCGCGAACCACCCGACGCCAGAGACCCATGGACCAGCCCTCCGAATCCGTCACCGCCGCCATCCTCGTGATCGGCGATGAGATCCTCTCGGGTCGCACCAAGGACAAGAACATCGGCACCATCGCGGATTTCCTCACCGCGGCCGGGATCGATCTGCGCGAGGTGCGGATCGTGCCGGACGAGCCCGATATGATCGTCGAGGCGGTGAACGCCCTGCGCGCCCGCTACACCTACCTGTTCACCACCGGCGGGATCGGCCCGACCCACGACGACATCACGGCGGATTGCGTCGCCCGGGCCTTCGGGGTCGGGATCGACGTCGACGAGCGCGCCCGGGCCATGCTGCTGGAGCGGCACAAGCCGGAGGACCTGAACGAGGCGCGCCTGCGCATGGCCCGGATCCCCTTCGGCGCCGACCTGATCGCCAACCCGGTCTCGAAGGCGCCGGGCTTCCGGATCGGCAACGTCCACGTGATGGCCGGCGTGCCCAGCATCATGCAGGCCATGCTCGATTCGATCGCCCCGACCTTGAAGGGCGGTGCGGCGATGCTCTCCGAGACGATCGAGGCGAAGGGCCTGCCGGAAGGCACTTACGCCGGCGACCTCGGCGCGATCGCCAAGGAGCGGCCGAAGGTCTCGATCGGATCCTATCCGGCGATGACGCCGGAGGGTTTTCGCAATCGGATCGTGGTGCGCAGCCGGGATCCCGAGGCGCTCGCCGAGGCACGCAGCGCCGTCGAAGCGCTGCTGGCGCGGCTGTCAGCCTGATCGATCGTCTGACACCCGACGGGAATGGGTTGCGTAGCGGAGTTGGGCGGATGGTTCGGGACAAGGACAAGCGGGCCGATCCGGAGGCCCGCCGCGACGAGTTGTTGAAGGAGGTCTCCGAGATCGGCCGGCCGGATGCCTATGTGCTGCACGAGGTCATCCGCCTGGAAGGCGACGAGGAACTGCGGCGCCACGGCCTCGCGCTGTTCCTCTCGGCCTTCGCGGCGGGGTTGAGCATCGCCCTGTCGCTGATCGTGCCGGGCGTCCTGCGCAGCCACCTGCCGGAGACCGATTGGGCGAAGATCGTGAGCTCGATGGGCTACGCGGTCGGGTTCCTGGTCGTGGTCCTCGGGCGGCAGCAGCTCTTTACCGAGAATACGATCACGCCGGTCCTGCCCCTTCTGCACGATCGCTCGGTGAAGACGGCGGTCCGGGTCGTCCGGCTCTGGGCGATCGTCCTGTCCGGCAACATCCTGGGGACGCTCGCCATCGCCGCGGTGGTGGCCCATTCGGGCGCCTTCGAGCCGCCGGTGCTCAAGGCCTTCGCGGAGATCAGCCACGACGCCATCGCGCACGACTTCTGGGCGACGTTCGTGAAGGCGGTCTTCGCCGGCTGGATGATCGCCCTGATGGTGTGGTTCCTGCCCGCCACCGCCAGCGCCGCGCCCTTCGTGATCCTGCTGATGACGTGGCTGGTCGCGCTCTGCAGCCTCGCGCATATCGTGGCCGGCTCGGTGGAGGCCTTCTACCTCGTGGTCACGGGCGCCGCCTCGATGAGCGATTACGGCCAGAAGTTCTTCCTGCCCACGCTGCTCGGCAACACCTTCGGCGGCGCCGCCCTGGTGGCGGTGCTCAATTACGGGCAGGTCGCGCCCGAGGTGGAAGAGACCAAGGCAGTCGAGGGTGAGCGGCCGGATTGAGGCAGGCCGCTCAATCGAGCCGCACCGGCGGGCTGATCAGGTGATCGAGATCGTCGAGCAGCCACGTTATGGTCCCGCGCACGGGCCCCAACAGGCCGATCTGGTGCTGGCGGTACAGCAGGTCGTGGGTCAGCCGGGCGGAGAGCCCGTTCAGCCGGCCGCCGCCGAAGGTGTAGCGGCCCAGCGTTCCCCAGCCGTTGAAATCGGCCAGCGAGACGAGGGCGCCCTTCTCGACGTAATGGAACGGGGGGAGTCGGGCGGCCACCGCGTCGCCGCCGGCCAGCGCCTGCCCGAGATGGCGGACGAGGTGCTGCGCCTGCTGCCGCGCGGCCTGGGCCGTCGCCGGGACCGTCTTGCCGCTCTGCGGATCGGCGAGGCCGGCGCAGTCGCCGAGCGCGATGATCGCCGGATCGCGGGTCGTGCGCAGGTCCGGGCCGACGACGAGCTGCCCGGTCCGTGACCGCTCCAGCCCGTCGAGGCCGGCGAGCACGTCCGGCGCCTTCACGCCGGCCGCCCAGACCTTCAGGCCGGCGGCGATGCGGCTCCCATCCTTCAGGGTGAAACCCGTCGCGTCGGCCGCAGTCACCATCGCGCCGGTCTTCACCGCGACGGCGAGGTCCGACAGGGTACGGGCCGCGGCGCGCGAGACCCGCTCCGGGAAGGCAGGAAGCAGGCGCGGCCCGCTCTCGATCAGGGTGAGGCGCAGGCGCTGCGGCAGGTCCGGCGAGCCGTAGGCCGAGAGCAGATCGATCGCGTGCTTCAACTCGGCGGCGAGTTCGACGCCGGTCGCGCCCCCACCCACGATCGCGATCTCCAGCGTGCCGCCGCGATCGAGCCGCGCCAGGAGATGGCACCGGAGCTGCTCGTGAAAATGCTCGGCCTCGGTCAGGTCATCGATGGTGAGGCAGTGCTCGGCGACGCCCGGCGTGCCGAAATCGTTGGCCCGGCTGCCGATGGCGAGAATCAACAGGTCATAGGCGAGGTCGATCTCCGGCCGTCCCTCGGCGGCTTCGACGGCGAGCGTCACGCGCTTGGCGTCGCGATCGACTCCCGCCAGGGCGCCCGGCTGGAATCGGAAGCCGTTGCGGCACCCTTGCGCGAAAAAATCGACCTTCTGCCGGTCGGCCCGGGCGGTACCGGCCGCGAAGGTGTGCAGCATCGGCTTCCAGACGTGGGACAGGCTGCGGTCGGCGAGGACCACATCGGCGCGGCCGCCGCGTCCGAGGCTCGTGGCCACCTCAATGCCGGCGACCCCGCCGCCGACGATCACGATCCGCGCTGCCCTTGCCATGCCGTCCCCATGCCCACTCCGCGTCGGGAACGTCTGTCAGGGCATCGTCGTTCGCCGCCGCGAACACGGATGCAGCGCATCTTTGCGAGCGTAACGAAGCAATCTAGCAGCGCCACGCGGATCCAGGTCGAGCCGCCCTCCGGGTCGCTTCGCTGCGCTCGCGATGACGGGGCGGCCGAACATGAAAAAAGCCGCCCGGAGGCGGCTTTTCGATGCGGTGTCGGGAAGGATCAGGAGCGCAGGCGGGTCCGGACCTCGCCGAGGCTCGCGCGGATCAGGCCCTGCGCGGCCTCGCCCTGCATGCGCTCGCGCAGGATCGTCTCCGACACCTTCACGGCAGCCTCGGCGGCGGCGGCGCGGACCTGGGCCTCGGCCTGGGCCTCGGCCTGGGCGATCTTGGTTTCGGCGGCCTTGGTGCGGCGAGCCAGGAAGTCGTCGAGCTTGCGGTGACCCTCCTCGGCGGCCCGCTGGGCCTCCTCGCGGGCGCTGGCGACGATCGCCTCGGCCTCCTTCTCGGCCTCGGCGCGGCGGCGCTTGTAGTCGGCCAGCACGGCGGCCGCCTCCTCACGCAGGCGCTTGGCCTCGTCGAGTTCGCTGCGCACGCGCTTGGCGCGGCCGTCCAGGCCCTTGGTCATCGCCGAGAAGCCGCCGACCTTCCAGGCGATGGCCATGAAGATCACGAACGCGACGGCGACCCAGAATTCGGCTTCGAGCAGCATCGTTGGGGTCCCGTCTAGTGTGCGGTGGCGTCGAGGGCGCGGTCGAGGGTGGCCCGGTCGGGGGCCTGACCCGTCAGGCGCTCGACGATCGCTGAAGCCGCCTCGCCCGCGATGGAGCGGACATTGCCCATGGCGGCCTCGGTCCGCTGGCGGATCGTCGCCTCGGAGGCGGCGAGCTTGCCGTTCAGCTCTTCCTCGAGCGCCTTGCGCTTGGTCTCAGCCTCGGCGGCCAGTTCGTTCCGGGTGGTCTGCGCGATGTCGCGCGCCTTGCCCTGGGCGTCACGCAGGGCGGTCTCGAAGGCGACGCCCGCGGCATCGGCCTCGGCCTTCATCGCCTGCGCCTGATCGAGGTCCGCGCGCAGCCGCTCGGCGCGGGCGTGCAGGATCGACTGGATGCGCGGCAGCGCGATCTTGTCCATCAGATAGTAGAGGAGGCCGAAGGCCAGGGCGAGCCAGATCAGCTGCGCCAGGAAGCCGGAGCTCTCGAAGGGCGGGAAGGCGCCGGTATGCGCTTCCGGATGCTCGACATGGCCCGGCACGATCTGCGTGTCGGCGCCCGGAGGCGGCGTGGTGAGGGGATTGGGCTGCGCCATGGGACCGCTACACTGACACCGTTCGCTGAGGCCACCGCGGGGCGGTGACGGACGAAGGCGGGCGCCCCGTCACGGAGCGCCCACCGATTGACCGGGAGGCGGTGGCCTCCAGCGCCGATCAGACGGCGAAGAGCAGCAGCAGCGCGATCAGCAGCGAGAAGATGCCGAGCGCCTCGGTGAGGGCGAAGCCCAGGAGCAGGGTGGCGCGCTGCCCGTCGGCGGCGGACGGGTTGCGAAGGGCGCCGGCGAGGAACTGACCGAACAGGTTGCCGAGGCCGATGCCCGCACCCGCCATGCCGAGGCAGGCGAGGCCGGCGCCGATGTACTTCGCAGCGACGGGATCCATGATAACTCCTGAGGTCTCTTCAGATCGAAACGTGCTTTGACGTTTGCGGCGGGTGGAGCCGGCCGGATTAGTGGCCGGGGTGAAGGGCGTCGTTGAGGTAGATCGCCGTCAGCGTCGCGAAGACGTAGGCCTGAAGCGCCGCAACGAGGAACTCGAGAGCGGTCAGCGCGATCGTCAGGAACAGCGGGAGCGGCGATAGCACGCTCCAGGCGCCCGCGAGAAGAAGCTGGACCACGAAGAACGCGAAGATCTTCATCGCGATGTGGCCGGCCAGCATGTTGGCGAAGAGACGGACCGACAGGCTGATCGGGCGCGAGATGAACGAGATGATCTCGATCGGCACCAGAATCGCCAAGAGCGGCTTCGGCACGCCCGACGGCACGAACAGGCCGAAGAAGTGGGTCCCGTGCTTCATCACGCCGAAGATCACCACGGTGGAGATCACCAGCGCGGCGAGTCCGAAGGTGACGATCAGGTGGCTCGTCACCGCGAAGGCGTAGGGGATCATCCCGAACAGGTTCAGGATCAGCACGAACATGAACAGGGAGAAGACCAGCGGCATGAAGCGCTTGCCGCCGTCGCCGGTCGCCTGGTGCAGCGTATCGGCGATGAATTCGTAGAAGATCTCGGCGAGCGACTGCATCCGGCCCGGCACGATCGAGCGCGAGGATGTCGCCACGATGGTGATCAGCGCAATCACGCCGACGGCGGCGAACATGTACAGGGCGGATTGGGTGAACGCGAGCTGCTGATGGCCGATATGGCCGAGCGACACGAGCGGCTTCAGCTCGAACTGCTCGATCGGGTCGATCGTGACCGCCATTCCGCTCCCGCCCTTCTTGTCCGACGCACCGGCTCAGGCCGGCCGCCTCGATTGTCACCAACCGGCGCGCCTTATGGCTCCTGCCGGTCGCGCCGCTCCGGACGCGCGCCGGAGAAACCCGACACCCGCATCACGTTGTAGACCCCCGCGACGAACCCGAGCATCAGAAGGACGATCAGGCCCCAGGGTTTGGTCCCGAAGACATGATCGACGATCCAGCCGAGTATGCCCCCCGCGATCACGCCGGCGACGAACTCGGTCGAGAGCGTCATGGCCTGACCCAGCGAGGATGACCCGTTGGTCCGAGGGCGCGTGGAAGGATCGGCAGCAGCCTGCGGCCGCTTCCGTTCGATCTGCGTCTCGAGACGTCTGAGCCTCGCGGAGAGTTCGCTGTCCGTCGGCGCCCCCTCGGTCCCGTTCCCGTCCCTCGCGTCGTCGCCGTTCACGGCTCAAAACTCACAGGGCGGGAGGATCCGAAACCAGCTGGACGCCCCCAGCAAGCGGGCGCACCATAGTTTCGCCTATCTTGAGTGTCAAGGCAAAGCCCATACACGGCAAACCATTGATACTACTATGGTATTTCAGCCTCGGCCGCTTCTCCTGCGTGGCGCTTCGCACGAGCGGCGGCCGGACGCTCAGGCACCGATGAGCGGCTTGATCACCTTCTCCATGCCCTCGACCGTCATCTCGCCGGTATAGCGCTCGCCGTTGATGAAGAAGGTCGGCGTGGAATCGACCTTGAACGTGTCGAGCCCGCGCTGCTTCACGGCGTTGACGGCGCTGTAGACCTTCTGGTCCTTCAGGCAGGCCTCGAAGGTCTGCTTGGTGTAGCCGGCCTGCCGCAGCATCTGCTCAAGGGCATCCACCGGCTTCGGCGTGAAGGCCCAGGCCGGCTGCTGGTCGAACAGAAGGTCGGTGATCGGGTAATACTTGGAATCGCCCTCGCAGCGCGCCAGCATGAAGGCCGCGGTGGCGAGCGGATCGAGGGGGAACTCGCGCAGCGTGAACCGCACCTTGCCGGTGTCGATGTACCGCTCCTTGAGCGTCGGCCAGGTGGTGCGGTGGAAGGCGGCGCAGTGCGAGCAGGTCATCGAGGCGTACTCGATGATCGTGCACTTGGCATCCGCCGGCCCGAGCCAGACGTCGCCGAGCGGGCCCGGCTGCAGCAGCGCGGCCATCTCGGCATTCTGCGCCTGGGCGCCGCGGGACAGGTAGGGCAGGGCGAGGCCGGCGCCGAGGGCGAGGCCGGAGAACTTGAGAGCGTCGCGTCGCGTCGTCATCGGGCAGGCTCCGCCGAATACATCAGGTTTGGCGTCGCATGCCGGTACTCGGGCGCGACCGTCCTGGCAAGGCGACCGAATCGCCCCGGTCAGCGGTCCGGGCGGGTGGCGACAGCCGCGGTGCCGAGGCGGTCGAGGGCGGCGCGCAGGCCGTCATCGGCGATGCCCGCGACCGCCTTCTGCACCTCCATGGCCCGTGCAGGATCGACGCGGGTGCGTCGCGCCTGCGTGCCGCCCCGGCCGACCCGATCCTGTTGCAGGACGATCCGCGACACGCAGGCCCATCCGTAATGGGCGTTGATCCGCTGGATCACCACCGGGGCGAGGTGCTGCAACTCGATGGCGAACACCCCCTCGACACGCACGACCAGCGTGCCCGAATCCGGTGTCTCGGAATCCTTGCGGCGGCGCTTCGGCCATTCGAGCTTCGACGGCCGGCAGTAGCGGGCCAGCCGTTCGCCGACGATCTCCGGCCATGCGGCCAGGATGTCGGTGGAGGCGAAGCCCTGCGCCGCGAAGGCCGGGCCGATGCAACCCTCGATCAGTTCGGCCAGCGGTTTGACGCGCGCCATGGTGGTCCCGGCCCTGTGGATCCCGCGAAGGTAGCGCAGGATGGTTGACGAAGGGAGGACGCCGCCGCGCTTTCGGCGCCCTATGATCGCCGCCGGCCTCCGGCTATGCAGCGGGCTCCCTGTCGACCCGATCATGCCGCCCCGCACAGCCACGGATCATCAAGCCGGCCCCGGACCGCGCGCCGACGACCTGCTCGCCTGGTACGACCGGCACCGGCGCGTCCTGCCGTGGCGGGCGCTCGCCGGTGAGGTGCCCGATCCCTACCGGGTCTGGCTCTCCGAGGTGATGCTGCAGCAGACCACGATCGCGGCGGTCCGGCCGTATTTCGAGCGGTTTCTCACCCGCTTCCCCGACGTGTTCGCCCTGGCCGAAGCCCCCGAGGAGGCCGTGATGGCGGCCTGGGCCGGTCTCGGCTACTATTCCCGCGCGCGCAACCTGCATGCCTGCGCGAAGGCGGTCGCGGCGGCCGGCGGGCGCTTCCCCGACACGGCCGAGGGCCTGCGCAAGCTCCCGGGCATCGGCACCTACACGGCGGGCGCGATCGCGGCGATCGCGTTCGACCGGCCCGAGGCCGCCGTGGACGGCAATGTCGAGCGGGTGCTGAGCCGGGCTTACGCGGTTGACGCACCGCTGCCGGGGAGCCGGCCGGAGATCCGCCGCCTGACGCAGGCGCTGGTTCCGGCGGAACGGCCCGGCGATTTCGCCCAGGCGCTGATGGATCTCGGCGCCACGATCTGCACGCCCAAGCGTCCGGCCTGCGCCCTGTGCCCCTGGATGTCGCCCTGCCGCGCCCGGGCGCTCGGCACGCAGGAGACGTTTCCGCGCAAGATCAAGGTGGCCAAGGGGGCACTCCGGCGCGGCGCGGTGTTCGTGGCGATCCGCAGCGGCGACGAGGCGGTGCTGCTGCGGACGCGGGAACCGGAGGGTCTGCTCGGCAACATGGCCGAACCACCGGGCAGCGCCTGGGAGCCGGATTACGATGTCGCCGGTGCCCTGCTGGACGCGCCCCTCGACGCCCGCTGGAAGCGGCTCCCGGGACTCGTCCGCCACGGCTTCACGCATTTTCCGCTGGAGCTGACGGTGTTCGCGGCCCGCGTGGCCCTCTCGACGCCGGCACCGGCGGGCATGCGCTTCACCCCGCGCGCCGCCCTCGACGAGGAGCCGCTGCCCGGCCTGATGCGCAAGGTGCTGGCCCACGCCTTCGATCCGAAGCCGGAGCAAGAGAAGAAGCCGCGCGGGCGCCCGAAGAAGGAGCCGCCGCCGATGCCGCTGCTGGCGGCGATGGAGGCGCCGGTCTCGATGCCGGATCCCGAGCCGCGCCCGCGCATCCGGGCCGTGCCGAAGCCGCAGCCGAAGCCGGCCCCCACGCCGCCACCGGACGCGGACGATTTTCCGGACGATGAGCCCGAGGCCCCGCCGGCCGCGCCGCGCCGGCGGGGCACGGCGCGGCGGCGCTAGGAGAGGCCGGGTTTCCAAAGGGCTCAGCCCTTTGGTGGGGTTCGGGGCGAAGTCCCGAGGTGTTCGCAGGGCTCTGCCCTGCACCCGCCAAAGGGCTGAGCCCTTTGGGATCCCAGGACCGGGGAAAGAACGGTTCAGCCGTTCGCCATCGCCTGCCGCAGGCCGGCCCGGTAGGTGTCGATCACCACCGGCTTGCCGCCGCGCTCGACATGCCAGAAGGTCCAGCCGTTGCAGGCCGGCAGGCCCTGGACCAGGGCGCCGATCTTGTGGATCGAGCCGATCACCAGACCATTGTCGAGCTGCCCGTCGGGCCGCACCGTGGCGCGGAAGCGGCGGCGCTCGTCGGTCACGGTCTCGCCGGGGCGGATGTGCCCCGCTTCGATCACCGACAGGAACGGCACCCGCGGCTCGGCGCGCTTGGTCGGCGCCACCATCAGGGCCGCCTTCGACAGGGGCTCCACGGCAGCGATCCGCGCGCGGGCCGCCTCGGCGTAGACCGTCTCGCGCTCGATGCCGATGAAGCGGCGGCCGAGGCGCTTGGCGACGGCGCCGGTGGTGCCGGTGCCGAAGAACGGATCGAGCACCACGTCGCCGGGATTGGTCGCCGCGAGCAGCGTCCGGGCGAGCAGGGCCTCGGGCTTCTGGGTCGGGTGGACCTTTTGGCCCGCGGCATCCTTCAGCCGCTCCTCGCCGGTGCAGAGCGGGATGAACCAGTCCGAGCGCATCTGGAGGTCTTCGTTCCCCCCTTTGAGCGCCTCATAATGGAAGGTGTAGCCCTTCGACTCCGCCGAGCGCGAGGCCCAGATCAGGGTCTCGTGGGCGTTGGTGAAGCGCTTCCCGCGAAAATTCGGCATCGGGTTGGCCTTGCGCCAGACGATGTCGTTGAGAATCCAGTAACCGAGATCCTGCAACGCGCTCCCGACCCGGAAGATGTTGTGGTACGACCCGATCACCCAGAGGGTCGCGTTCGGCTTCATCACGCGGCGGCAGGCAGCCAGCCAGTCCCGCGTGAAGGCGTCGTAGGCCTCGAAGGTCGCGAACTTGTCCCAGGCGTCGTCGACGGCATCGACGCGGCTCTGGTCCGGGCGCAGCAGGCCGGCTTCGCCGAGCTGCAGGTTGTAGGGCGGGTCGGCGAACACGCAGTCGACGCTCGACGCCGGCAGGGCGTTCATGGCCGCGATACAATCCCCGACCAGCACTTGGTCGAGGGGCAGGGGACGCTGGGCGGGTACGAGACCCATCCGTGGCGCCGACGCGGGCCGCCCGGCACGCGAGACCTGTTTCCGGGCGACGACGTCGGCAGCCACGGTACGCGGGGAAGCCATGGCAAACACCGGTTACGCGACTGACCGGCAGACCATGCCCCCGATAGGGTAAAGGCCGCGTTTTCGATTTTTGCCGGAACGCGTCCCGTTCTGGGGCTGCAGTTTTTGCCGGGTTCGGAACCCGCAGATCCCGGACACGTTAAGGAATTCTGACTGGCCTGCGCGGTGTGGCGATGGGCTGCCCCCGCAGGCGCACCGAGCCGGTCCCAGGCGCAGGCCGCGTCAGCGCCACGTGTACCTGACGGCTGGACAGAAGATCGCGCCGCGTCCGCATCCATCGGCGCCCCCCCGGGGCGCTCCTGTCCTGGATCCTGTGGATGATCGAGCGCCTAAGCTTGACGGCGCGCCTCCACCTCAGCGGGATGCTGGGTCACACCCAGCGCAAGGCTTAGGACTATGCGCTTATCCGCGCGTGTTTCGGCCTCGCCTTGCGAAAAACTTGCGTAATTCTATCTTCGACTTGCCGGCCAGTATTCCGAAGCACGGCCGGCAACGCGCCGCAACAATTCCGCATGTAATCAGATTCGGACGCGAAAAATTCGGACGCAATGCAACCGCGGCCGCAATTGAAGACCCGCCTTATTCCGGCCGATTTCCGAAACGACTGGCGCCGTCCCGAAAAAACAAGGGAATGCGCAAAGAATGACGTTTGGTTTCGGTAAGCTCGTTGTGTCGCTTGGAATGCTGTCCACCATCATCGGAACGAGCCTCCCGGCCGCCGCCCAGAGCGGAGCGGCCTCCTGGTACGGGAGCGGCCATCGCACCGCGAACGGTGAGCGTTTCAACCCCAACGGTCTGACCGCCGCCCATCGCAGCCTGCCGTTCGGCACCCGCGTCCGCGTCGAGAACAAGCGGACCGGCCGCTCGGTCATCGTTCGCATCAACGATCGCGGGCCGTTCGTGCGCGGCCGCATCATCGATCTGTCGCGCGGCTCCGCCCGCGCCCTGGGCATGGGCGGCACGACCTACGTGTCGCTGCAGGTCGTAAACTAAACCGGACCCCGTTCCGCACGGGCGCACCACGCGCCGGACCGCTCCCCTCCCGAGAGGCGGGGCGGCCCCCGGGCGTTGTCTGGGGCGGCCCGAGGCCCCATCTGCTGCCGGGTTCAGCCCGGATCAGCCTTCCATGCCCAAGCCCCTCATCGTCGACATCCCGCACGACCTCGGCCGCGACGAGGCCAAGCGGCGCCTGGAGCACGGCACCGAACAGGCCCGGGCCTTCCTCGCCAAGAGCGGCATCGCGGTGGACCAGCTCGCCTGGACCGGCGACCGGCTCGATTTCGGCGTCTCCGCCATGGCCCAGAAGGTCGCCGGCACGATCGATGTCGGCGCCGAGAGCGTGCGGCTCGAAGTGAAGCTGCCGTTCCTGCTCGCCCTGTTCGCCGAGAAGATCCAGAAGGTGGCCAGCAAGGAGGGCAATCTCCTGCTGACCAAGAAGTAGCGGCCCGGAACCGGACCGGCCGGGCCTTGTTTCCGCCCGAACGACGTCGGTTCGCCCATTCGGTCGGCGACGTCGGTCTCGCGGAGGATAGCGATGCCCGATCTCACCCTCGCCGATCCGGGACAGGTCCCCGAGGTGCCGCCGCAGCCCGGTCCGGCACCGGACCAGCCCTACGAGCCGCCGCAGGCGCCGACCCAGCCGCCGGGACCGGAGATCCCGGGCGACACCCCGGCCGAGGCGCCAGGCATCCAGCCGCCGGAGATCCCCGTCAACGATCCGGGCGCACCGGAGATCAGCCCGCCAACGGGGCCGGCGAACCCGGTCGCCTGACAGGGGAGCGGGCGCGCGGGTTTGAACGGTGAGCCGCGCGCTGCCATAAGCCGGCCATGGCCGCTCCCCCGCTCCTGACTCTCCAAGACGTCGCGCTGACCTTCGGCGGCACCCCGCTGATCACGCGCGCCGAGATCGCCATCGCCCCGGGCGAGCGCACCTGCCTCGTCGGGCGCAACGGCTCCGGCAAATCGACCCTGATGAAGATCGCCGCCGGCCTGGTCGAGCCCGATAAGGGCCGCCGGTTCGTGCAGCCCGGCACGACGATCCGCTACCTCGCGCAGGAGCCGGACTTTTCCGGCTTCGCCACCACGCTGGATTTCGTGGAAGCCGGCCTGCCGCCGGGAGAATCGACTCACCGCGCCCGCTACCTGCTCGAAAGCCTCGGCCTCACGGGCGAGGAGGACCCCAAAAAGCTTTCTGGCGGGGAGGGGCGGCGCACCGCGCTCGCGCAGGCCCTGGCCCCCGAGCCCGACGTTCTGCTCCTCGACGAGCCCACCAACCATCTCGACCTGCCGGCGATCGAGTGGCTCGAATCCGAGCTGAAGGGCACCCGCGCCGCCCTCGTGCTGATCAGCCACGACCGGCGCTTCCTCTCGGCCCTGTCGCGGGCCACGATCTGGCTCGACCGGGGCGAGACCCGCCGGATCGACCAGGGTTTTTCCGGCTTCGAGGCGTGGCGCGACGCCTTCTTCGAGGAGGAGGAGCGCGACCAGCACAAGCTCGACCGCAAGATCGCTGCCGAGGAGCACTGGCTGCGCTACGGCGTCACCGCCCGGCGCAAGCGCAACGTCCGCCGCCTCGGCAACCTGCACGAACTCCGAAAAAACCGCCGCGAGGTCCGCCGCCCGGTCGGCAGCGTCAGCATGCAGGCCTCGGACGCGGAATCCTCCGGCAGCCTCGTGGTCGAGGCCCGCGACATCGCGAAATCCTACGGGGAGCGGAAGATCGTGGACGGCCTGTCGCTGCGGGTGATGCGCGGCGACCGGCTCGGCATCGTCGGGGCCAACGGCGCCGGCAAGTCGACGCTGATCAACCTGCTGATGGGCCGGCTCGAACCGGATTCCGGGCAGGTGGTGCTCGGCACCAACCTGATGCCGGTGGTGCTCGATCAGGCCCGGGCCGTGCTGGAGCCCGGCATGACCGTCACCGACGTGCTCACCGGCGGCCGGGGCGACAGCGTCACGGTGAACGGCCAGAGCCGCCACGTGATCGGCTATCTCAAGGACTTCCTGTTCACCCCCGAGCAGGCCCGCACGCCGGTCTCGGTGCTGTCGGGCGGCGAGCGCAACCGGCTGCTGATCGCCCGCGCGCTGGCGCAGCCGGCCAACCTCCTCGTTCTCGACGAGCCGACCAACGACCTCGACCTCGAAACCCTCGACCTGCTCCAGGAAATGCTCGGCGACTACCAGGGCACGCTGATCCTGGTGAGCCACGACCGCGACTTCCTCGATCGGGTGGTCGGCAGCGTGCTCGTCTCGGAGGGCGCCGGCCGCTGGGTCGAGTATGCCGGCGGCTACAGCGACATGCTGCTCCAGCGCGGGCAGGGGGTCGAGGCCCGCACGGTCGCACCGAAGGCCAAGGAGCCGCGCCTACGGTCCGCGGCCGCGGCGCCGCAGCCGGCGTCCAAGCCCAAGCTCGGCTTCAACGAGCAGCACGAGTTGAAGACGCTGCCGGCCAAGATGCAGAAGCTGGAGGCGGCGATCGGCCAGCTCAAGACGATCCTGGCCGACCCCGACCTCTACGCCCGCGATCCCGCCCGGTTCGACAGGGCCTCGACCATGCTGGCCCAGGCCGAGACCGAGCTGTCCCAGGCGGAGGACCGCTGGCTGGAGCTGGAGATGCTGCAGGCGGGGTGAGCGCCGCCTGCACCTGCGAGACCGACCGGAGACCGCATGACCGCCTACCAGACCCTCGAACAGCGCTTCGCGCGCCTCGCCGCCCTCGAAGGCGCCGCCGGGATTCTCGGCTGGGACGCGCAGACCCTGATGCCGGACGGCGCCGCGTCGGCGCGGGGCGATCAGCTGGCGATCCTGCGCGGCCTCGCCCACGCGATGCTGACCGAGCCCGAGGCGGCCGCGGAACTCGACGCCGCCGAGCGGGAAGATGTCCGCGACTCCTGGGCCGCCGCCAACCTGCGCGAGATGCGCCGGGCGCAGGCCCACGCCACCGCGGTGCCGCGCGATCTGGTCGAGGCGAGTTCCCGGGCGGTGTCCCGCTCCGAGATGGTCTGGCGCGAGGCGCGCCGCGACGCCGACTTCGCCAAGCTGGAGCCGCACCTCGCCGAGGTGCTGCGGCTCCAGCGCGAGATCGGTCAGGCCAAGGGCGCGGCCCTCGGACTCGACCCCTACGACGCGCTGCTCGACAGCTACGATCCCGGCATGCGCCGGGCCACGATCGACCCGCTGTTCTCGGATCTGACCAGCTGGCTGCCGGAGCTGATCGCCCGCGCCCGGGAGATTCAGGCGTCGCGGCCGGCGCCGCTGCCGCTCACCGGCCCGTTCGACGTGGACGTGCAGCGCAAGCTCGGCCTTCGGCTCATGGAAGCGGTGGGGTTCGATTTCACCCGCGGCCGGCTCGACATCAGCCTCCACCCGTTCTGCGGCGGCGCCACCGATGACGTGCGCATCACCACCCGCTACGACGCGGCCGATTTCGGCCGGGCCCTGATGGGCGTGCTGCACGAGACGGGCCATGCCCTCTACGAGCAGGGCCGTCCGGAATCCTGGCGCAACCAGCCGGTCGGCGCGGCCCGCGGCATGAGCCTGCACGAGAGCCAGTCGCTCATCGTCGAGATGCAGGCCTGCCGGAGCCGGGACTTCTTCGCCTTCCTGGCGCCGCTGCTGCGGGAGGCGTTCGGGCGGTCGGGCCCGGAATGGTCGCCGGAGAACCTGCACGCCCTCAACACCCGGGTCGCGCCGGGCTTCATCCGGGTCGATGCCGACGAGGCGACCTATCCGGCGCACATCCTGCTGCGCTACCGGCTGGAGACCGCGATGATCGCGGGCGACCTCGCGGTGCGGGATCTGCCGGGCGCCTTCAACGACGGCATGCGGGAGCTTCTGGGTCTCACCGTACCGGACGACCGGGTCGGCTGCCTGCAGGACATCCACTGGCCGAGCGGCGCCTTCGGCTATTTCCCGACCTACACGCTGGGTGCGCTCGCGGCGGCGCAGCTGTTCCGGGCCGCCCGGGCGGCGGAGCCGGCGCTGCCGGGCTGTCTGGCGGAGGGCGATTTCGCGCCGCTGCGGCGCTGGCTGCGCGCGAACGTGCACGAGGTCGGCAGCCTGCTCGACACCGACGCGCTGCTGACCCGCGCCACCGGCGCGCCTCTCGGCACCGCGGCGTTCCGGGCGCATCTGGAGGCGCGGTATCTCGGGGGGTGATCGGGGCGAGGGCGAGCCCTTTTAAAGTGTTTGGTCGGAGACCCGAGACGGGGCGTGGAGCCGGTCTGCACGGCCCTTTCCCGGGCGCATGCAGCGAAAGCGGAATGCGACCCGGGATCCGGCATCAGACGTCGCGCAGCGTCGATCTGGATCGACCTGTGCCGCAGGCGCGGCGCTTTGTGTGCTGGATCCCGGATCAGGTTCCGCTGTCGCTCCACCTGTCCGGGAAAGGGGCGCCCGTCATGAGCCAGGGAGCGCCGACCCCATGTCGCGCGCAAAGAGAATGGCGCGCACGCCGCGGAACACCTTGAAAGGGCTGGGGCGAGGGCCTGCGGGCTCCACCCGTCACCCATGTCGCCGAACGGCCGGCGCCGTTCTCCGCAGCCCGAAAACGGACGGGAGACGCCGCGGGTCGCCGCTGACCGCGCTTGAGCCGGCCCCCGCCGCCGGCCTAAGAGCCAGCCTCGTCACGCCGGCTCTTCCCCGGGAGAGGCGTGCCTTCCGAACGCGCCACGATCCCTCCAAGCTCCGATGTCAGGCTTCAGCTTCATCCACGCGGCGGACCTGCATCTCGGCAGCCCGCTCTCGGGCCTCGCGAACCGCGATGCGGATCTCGCGCGGCGCCTCGCGACGGCCGGGCGGCAGGCCTTCGAGGATCTGGTCACCCAGGCGATCGAGCGGTCGGTGGCCTTCGTGGTCGTGGCGGGCGACGTCTACGACGGGGACTGGGCCGACAACACGATCGGCCTGTTCTTCGCCCGGCAGGTGGGCCGCCTCGACCGCGCCGGCATCCCGACGATCCTGGTCCGCGGCAACCACGACGCGGAGAGCGTGATCACCCGCGCGATCACCCTGCCATCCTCGGTCCACGTCTTCCCGGCCAACCGCGCCGGCACCCACCGGATCGAAGCCCTGCGCGTCGCCCTGCACGGCCGCAGCTTCCAGGCCCGCGCCGTCGAGGAGAATCTGTCGCTGACTTATCCGGCGGCCCTGCCGGGCTGGTTCAACCTCGGGATCCTGCATACCTCCTGCACCGGCCACGCCGCCCACGAGACCTACGCGCCCTGCTCGGTCGCCGACCTTGCGGCCAGGGGCTACGATTACTGGGCGCTCGGTCATATCCACGAATATGCCGAGCTGTCCCAGGATCCCTGGATCGTGTTCCCCGGCAATCTCCAGGGCCGGAGCATCCGCGAATGCGGCGAGAAGGGCGCCGTCCTCGTGGAGGTGGCCGACGGCCGCGTGACCGGCCTGACCCGCCTCGCCCTCGACCGCGCCCGGTTCGAGCGGGTCGCGGTGGATCTCGCCGACGCCCCCGATACCCGCGCGGCGGTCGAAGCTGCGGAGGCGGCCCTGCGCCCGCTTGCGGGTCTCGCGGCGAGCCGGCTCGTTCTGGTCCGTGTCCATCTCACCGGCACCACGAAGGCCCACGACGCCCTGGCGGCCGACCGGGAATCGGTGACGGCCGAGATCCAGGCCGCCGCCCACCGGCTGCACGAGGATCTCTGGCTCGAACGCCTCAAGATCGAGACGCGCCGGCCGCCCGCTCCGCTCGACTCATCCGGCGCCGCGATCGACCCGGCCGCCCTGCTCGCCGACCTCGACCGCGATCCGGAGTTCCGCATCAGGGCCAAGGCCGCGCTGGCGGAGATCGGCGGCCGGATGCCCGCCGCAGTCGCCGCCGAGGGAGATCTGGAGGCCGAGTTCGATGCGCTGTGCGCCGAGGCCGAGGCGCTGATCCTCGGCCGCCTCACCGGCCGGCACTGCTGAGTGGATCGAGAGCCCCGATGCGTCTGATCCACCTCGCCCTGGAGCGCTACGGCGCCTTCACGGACCGCGCGATCGCCTTCCGGCCGGATGCGCGCCTGCACGTGGTGCTGGGCGCCAACGAGGCCGGCAAGAGCACGGCGCTCGCAGCCGTCACCGACCTGCTGTTCGGCTTCGGGAAATCCACCCCTTACGCCTTCCAGCACGATATGCCGCAGCTGCGCCTCGGCGCGGAGATCGCCGCCGCGGACGGCCGCCGGCTGAGCTTCCGCCGCCGGAAGGGCAACGCCCGCACCCTCATCGACGCCTCCGACGCGCCGATGCCCGACGATGCCCTGGCGCCGTTCCTCGGCGGCATCTCGCGGACCGTGTTCTGCCGTGCCTTCGGCCTCGACGCGGCGAGCCTGCGGGCCGGCGGGCGCGAGATGGTGGATGTCGAGGGCGAGGTGGGCGCGAGCCTGTTCGCGGCGGGCTCGGGCCTGCGCGGGCTCACGGAGCTGCAATCCGCTCTGGACAAGGAGGCGGACGATATCTTCGCCCCGCGCCAAGCCAAGCACCGGACCTTCTATCAGGCCCTGGAGCGCCACGAGACCGCCCGCCGGGCGATCCGCGACACCAGCCTGCGCTCCGGCGACTGGCGCGCCCTGAACGACGCGATCGCCGCCGCGGCCCAGCAACTCGACACCCTCCGGGCCGAACAGAAGAACCTCGCGGTCGCGCGTGCGCGCCTGGAGCGGCTCAAGCGGGTCCGGCCGCTGCTCGGCGAGATCGACGCGCTGGAGCAGCGTATCGCGATCGAGGACGGCCTGATCGACGCAGATCCGGCCTGGATCGAGCGGCTCGGCGCCGCCCTCGAACAATGCCGCCTCGCGGATGTCGAGGCCGAGCGTGCCGAATCCGCTCTCGCCCGCGCGCGCGCCGAGGCGGAGGCGGTGCCGGTCGAGCCGGGGCTGACGCTCCGGGCCGACGCGATCCTGGCGGCCTTCAGCGGCACCAGGGAATTCGAGAAGGGCGGCACCGACCTGCCGCGGATCGAGGGCGATGCCCACAAGGTCGGCCTGGATCTCGAACGGCTGCGCGCCCGGATCGGCGTCGCCGACCTCGCGGCCCTGGAGGCGAGTCAGCCGAGCGACGCCGCCCGGGCGCGGATCGAGCGCCTGATCCGCGAACACAGGACCCTGGCGGCCGCCGAGGATCAGCTCGCCCGCGACCATGCGTCGGCGCTCGCCGAGCGCGACCGGCTGGCCGGGGAGATCGAGGCGGCGGGTGCCACCCGCGACCCGGCCCCGCTCCGCGAGGCGCTGAAGCCGCTCGCGCGCCTGCGTGAGCGGATCGAGGCGCATGCCACTCTGGATGCCACGATCCGGCGGGAGACGGCGCTGCTGCGCAATCAGACCGCCCGGCTCGTGCCGCCGGTCGCCGACGGTGCCGCCCTCGTGCGGATGCCCCTGCCGTCGCCCGAGACGGTGGCGGCCTACCGCACCCTCCTCGACGGCAAGGCCCGCGAGCGCGAGCGGGCCGTGGACCTGCGCGACGCGGCCCGGCGGCAGGCCGCCGCCACCCGGGATCGGCTGCGCGAGCGCGAGGCCGAGCGGCCGATCGCGACGTGGGAGCGGGTCGAGGCGTCTCGCGCGACGCGCGACGCGGCCTTCGCGCCGCTCCGTGACGCCCTGGCGGCAGGGCGGCCCGTCGAGCCCGCATCCATCGCCGCCTACGAGCGCGCGCTCCTCGACGCCGACCGCCTCGCCGACGAGCGCGCGGGCGATGCCGCCCGGGTCGCCGCGCATGCGGCCGACCGCGACCGCCTCGCCGCCGAGGAGGCGGAGCTGGCGGCTGCCGAAGACGGTCTGGCGGGGATCGCCGCCGAGATCGCCGAGGGTGAGGCCGCGTGGCGGGAGGCGTGGCGGGCGGCCGGCATCGTCCCCGGATCACCGGCCGAGATGGCGGCTTGGCTCGGCGAGGTCGAGAGCCTGATCGAGGCCGAGCAGCGTCTCGCCGATCAGCGGATCGAGCGGGACCGGGTCTCGGCGGCCATCGAGGCCGCCCGGGCACCCATCGCCGATCTCTGGACCCGTGCCGGCCTGGAGCCGGAGCCCGGTCTCGACCTCGGGACATGCCTGGAACGGTTCGAGGCGCGGGTCGCCACCCTGACGAGCCGATGGGAGGCGAGCCTGCAGACCGGCGGCCTGCTGCACGCCGCGCGCGCCGCGGTCGAGCGGCTGGAGGCGGCCCGCACGGAGGCGGAGGGCCGCCGGTCCGCATGGCAATCCGAATGGCTCGGCGCGCTCCAGCCCCTCGGCCTCGACGCCGCGTCCCGGCCCGAGGAGGCCGAGAGCGCCCTGGAAGCGTGGCGTGCGGTGCCCGACCGGCTCACCGAGCGGGCAGCCCTGGAGCGGCGCGCCGCCGGCATCCGGCGCGACCGGGAGGCGTTCCGGGTGAACGCGGCCGCCCTGGTCGAGGCGCTCGCGCCCGATCTCGCCGAGGAGAGCCCCACCGCGGCGGTGCGCGCCCTGCACGCCCGCCTCGTCGCCGCGCAGGCCCGCGAGGCCCGCCGGGCCGAGCTCGACCGCCGGTTGGACGAGGCCGCCGCGGCGAGCCGCGCCGCCACCGACGGGCAAGCGACGGCGTGCGCGGCCCTGAGCCGCCACGTCGCCGCGGCGATGCCGGATTGCGCCGAGGCGCCGATGCCTGAGATCGAGGCGCTGTTCGGCCGGCTTCGCGCCCGGGAGACGCTGCGGGCCGACCTGTTTCGCCTGCGCGGCAACCTCGCGGGGGCGGCGGACGGGCTGCCGGAGACCGATCTGCGCGCCGGCCTCGAGGCTCTGTCCCCGGAGGCGATCGAGGCCGAGCTGGCGCGGCTCGCCCTGGAGGCCGAGGAGCAGGAGGAGCGCGGCCGGGTGATCTTCGCCGACCGGGACCGGGCCGAGCGGCGCCGGGCGGAGCTCGAAGGCGGGACCGGGGCCGAGCTGGCGCTCGCCGAGCGCAAGGCCGCCGAGGCCGATCTCCAGGGGGCGGCCCGGTCCTGGGCGGTGCTGCGCCTCGCCGGGCTGATGCTCGGTCAGGCGGTGGCCCGGCACCGGGCCGGGCAGCAGGACCCCCTGGTGGCGCGCGCCGGGGCGCTGTTCCGGTCCCTCACCGGCGGCGCCTTCTCGGGCCTCGCGCAGACCTTCGATCAGGACGACACCCCGAAGCTCGCCGGGCAGCGCACGGGCGGCGGTCAGGTGGGGATCGAGGGCATGAGCGAGGGCACCCGCGATCAGCTCTATCTCGCCCTGCGGCTCGCCTATCTTGAGGATTACGCTGCGCGCGCCGAGCCCGCGCCGTTCATCGGCGACGACCTGTTCTCGACCTTCGACGAGGCCCGCACCGGGTTCGGTCTGGACGCGCTCGCGGAGATCGGCGCCGCAGTGCAGCCGATCCTGTTCACCCACCACCGCCACGTCGCCGACATCGCCCGGGCGCGGCTCGGGGAGGCGGTCGATATCGTGGCGCTGTAGCGACGGGAGCGAGGCTCTTTGACAGCCCCCGGCACGCGGCGAACGCGGCATCATCGCCCCCGCCTCCCATGAACGCCCGGGCTCCACGCGCGTTACAGCCGGGCGGTGGCGGGAGCGCCGCGCGGTGAGGTACGAATCCGGCCCGATGACCATCGCTGCACGCCCGGGCCGCCGCGGCCCGACCCCGGTCCCGTACCCGCCGCTCCGTCAGGCGGAAGCGGCCCACCCACCCTTCAAGATCGTGAGCTGGAATCTCCTGCGGCGCACCGGCGCGGCCGTCGACGACGTCGCCGCCCTGGTGGCGCAGGAGAAGCCGGATCTTCTGCTGATGCAGGAGGCGACCCGCGCCATCGGGTTCCTGCTGGACCGGATCGGCGGCCACTACGCCTGGGCCCCCCTGCCGGGGCGGATCCACGGGCTCGCCATGTGGAGCCCGAAGCCTTGGCCGGCGCCGCCGCGGGTGATCGCGCTGCCCTCCGGCGCCCTGGTGCACCGGGTCTGCCAGATCCTCGACCTCGGCACGTTCGGCGTGGCCAATGTCCACCTGTCGCACGGGCAGATGCTGAACCGGCGCCAGCTCCGCCGGATCGTCGCGGAGCTGCCCCCGCGCGCCGCCGTGCTCGGCGACTACAACATCGTCGGCCCCGCCATGATTCCGGGCTTTCGCGATGTCGGTCCCCGCCGGCCGACCCATGCGATGGTCGAGGTACTGCCCCTGCGCCTCGACCGCTGCCTCGCCCGCGGCCTGATCTGCCACGCGCACGCGGTGCTGCCGCGGGGGCCCTCCGATCATCGGCCGATCGTCGTGCATCTCGGGCCGGCGCCCGAGGCGCACGCGCCCGCCCGCTTCAAAGGTATGGCAGCAGCAGTCGCACGCCTGCGTCGCGCAGACGGACGGGGAGGGGGCGCGCGGCGAGTTCCTCCCGGCTGAGCCGCGACCCCATCTTGCCGCGCATGAACCGGTCGAGTTCGGCGGCGAGATCCTTGTCGATGACCTCGACGTTCAGCTCGAAGTTCAGCCGGAAGCTGCGCATGTCCCAGTTCGCGCTGCCGACGAAGCACCAGATGTCGTCCACCACCATCACCTTGGAGTGGTCGAAGGGAGGCTCGTCGAGCCAGACCCGGACGCCGGCCCGGAGCAGCGGATCGAGATGGGCCCGGGTCGCCCAGTCGATGAAATGGTGGTCGCTGACCCGCGGGATGATCACGTCGACGGTGATGCCACGCGTCGCGGCCTGGGCGAGGGCACCGGTGACGAGCTCGTCCGGCAGGAAGTAGGGGGTCACGAACCGGACGGTCTTCCGCGCGCAGGCGAGCGCCTGGAGGATGACCTGCTCGATCTTCTCCACGTCGGCATCCGGGCCGGAGGTCACCGCCCGGGCGACGCTGTTCCCGGTCGGTTCGAGATCGACGAACCACGGCGGACCGTCGAGGTTCTCGCCGGCCACGAAGGCCCAATCGGCCGCGAAGGCGGCGGCCAGCTGCTCGACCACGGGGCCGGTCAGCCGGTAATGGGTGTCGCGGATCGGATGCGCGGGCTTCAGCGTGACGCGGTTCGCGTGCCAGATGTTCAGCCCGCCCGTGAAGGCGATGCGCCCGTCGACGATCAGCAGCTTCTTGTGCGAGCGGAGATTGAGGAACGGCATCCGCCAGGGCAGGGCCGAGTGCATGAACAGGGCCGCCGGCACGCCGGCCGCCGTCAGGCGGTGATAGACGGGCGCCCGGAAGTAGCCGCCGCCGATCCCGTCGATGATGACGCGCACCTCCACGCCGCGGCTCTGCGCCTCCACCAGGGCGTCGCAGAACTCCCGGCCGGTGGGATCGTCGCGAAAAATGTAGCTCGACAGGCCGATGCTGGCCTTGGCCTCCCGGATGGCCGCCAGCATGGCCGGATAGCCAGCATCGCCGTTGCGGAACATCTGGACGGTGTTGCCCGCGAAGGCCGGCAGGCCGGTGATCCGCCGGATCGCCCGGTCGAGGGGCCAGAGCGCCTCCGGCACCACCGCATCGTCGGTATCGGGCAGATGCGTGGGGTCGGACAGCTTGGTCCGAAGGCGCCGGGCCCGGCGCGAGACGCGGTTGATGCCGAAGGTCAGATAGAGCGCCGTGCCGAAGATCGGCGACAGCCATGCGAGACCGATCCAGCCCACCGCGACGCTGACGCGCCGCTTGCGCAGCAGGGCATGCAGGGTGACGCCGATGGCTAGGGCGAAGCCGAACAGGGCCTCCACGTCCGCGCGCATCAGGGCGGTCGATTGAAGCCATCGCGTAAGCGCGTTTTCCAAGGTCTCGGCATCCGGTTCGCTGGTTATGGCGCCGGATATAGCCGAAGGATCAGCGGCAGCGCGGATTAATCCGCGGCCCTTACTCCGCGATCTTGGCCGGATGGGCGAGGCTGGCCGCGACCGGGCGCTCGCAGCGATAGGGCCCGCTCCCGTCGAGCGCCGCGTACAGGACGCGGCCGCCGGACTGGATGCAGCGCGCCTTCGCCTCGGCGTAGGGCCGGTGGAAGCTCCAGATGGTGATCATCGGCCCCACCGTGGCGAGGCAGACGCCGCCGAATACCACGGCGGCGGCCCAGGTCGCGCCGTTGCGATCCGGACGCGGCGGACGGGGCGGCGGCATCGCGCCGTAGAAGGCCAGCGTCAGACCGAACAGGTCGATGGTGCTCATCAGCCGTTCCGCGTTGAGGGCGCCGGGTTCAGCATACCCGCGCGCATCCACGATCCTAGGGCAGGACGCCGCCAGAACCTACGCGCGCGGCGCCGATCGAACCTGCGTCCTATCGCGCCATACTGACCGGGATCACGGCTCCCAGCGGGGCGGGCGCTTGCCCAGGAAGGCGTCGATGCCCTCCTGCGCGTCGGCCATCATCATGTTCCGGACCATGACGTCGGCCGTGTACGCATAGGCCTCCTCCAGGCCCATCTCGATCTGCCGGCCGAACGCCTCCTTGCCAATCGCCAGGACGCGCCGGGCCTTGCCGGCGATGCGGGACGCCAGGGCGCCGACCGCACCGTCGAGCTCCGCCTCCGGCACGACGCGGTTGACGAGGCCGATCCGCAAAGCCTCTCGGGCATCGATCGGCTCGCCGACCAGGAGCATCTCCAGCGCGGCCTTGCGCGAGACGGCGCGCGACAGGGCGACCATCGGGGTCGAGCAGAACAGGCCGATCTGCACCCCTGGCGTGGCGAAGCGCGCCGTCTCGGTGCAGACCGCAAGATCGCAGGTGGCGACGAGCTGGCAGCCGGCCGCGGTGGCGATGCCGTGGACCCGGGCGATCACCGGCTGCGGCAGGCGCGTGAGGCTCAGCATCAGCCGGGCGCAGGTGCGGAACACCGCCTCCGTCGCCGCCCGGGACGGGTCGGCGCGCATCTCCTTGAGATCGTGCCCGGCGCAGAAGGCCGCGCCGGCCCCCTCCAGGACCACGACCCGCACCGCCGGATCGTCGCGGATCGCGGCGAGTTCGTCGTGGAGAGCGCCCATAAGAGCCATCGACAGGGCGTTGCGGGCCTGCGGGCGGTTCAGCGTCAGGGTCGCGACGCCGCCGGCATCCTTGCGCAGCAGGATCGGAGCCTGCGGATCGGGCGCGACGGGCGGGACCGGCGCGATGGCGGCTTTCATGAGACGTCTCCCGATGCCCGGCGCACCTTTCGCGGCGCCAGATTTCGTCCCAGGGTAGCATGCGGGCCGGCGGGCTGCGACGCCGGCGCGGCAGATCCGCGAAAGCTTGAGACACGCATGCGTGCCATTGGGGCGGCGGACCGGGCTTCACGGCCGCACGATGCGACGGGGGATGTTCATGATGGTGTTGCCGTTCATCGGCTTCGCGGGGAGCGCGGCCGCGATTCTCACCGGGTGGCGGCGCACCGCCATCGGCTTGTGGCTCGCGGCACTGATCGGCACGCTCGCGCTGTTCGCGGGCCACGCCACGTCGACGCTCAACCTCGATTTCTAAGCGAATTGCCCGCCATGACGCTCCTTCACGCCCGCACGCTCAACACCCTCGGATTGCTGGGCTGCTGCGCGATCCTGCTGGTGGCCTTCGGCTATCAGGTCGCGCTCGGCGAGCTGCCGTGTCCGCTCTGCCTCCTGCAGCGGGCGGCGTTCGCGGCTTCGGGCATCGGCTTCGCGCTCAGCGTCCGGTTCGGCCCGCGGCCGTCCCATTATGGGCTCGCGATCCTGGGCGCGCTGGCGGGTGCGGCCATCGCGGCGCGGCAGGTCGCCCTGCACCTCGTGCCCGGCACCGGCGGCTACGGCTCGACGCTGTTCGGCCTTCACTTCTACACGCTGGCGCTGATCGCCTTCGTGGCGCTGATCGGAGCGGTGGCCGTGCTCCTCCTGATCGCCGCGCCCGGCCGGGCCGCCCCCCTGGCTGGAGAGGGCGCCGGAATCTTCGGGACGGCCTGCCTTCTGCTGTTCCTCGGGGTCATCCTCGCCAATGCCGTCTCGACGGCGGCGGAATGCGGCACCGGCCTCTGTCCGGACGATCCCACGCGCTACGAGGCGCTCGAGGCGTGGCTGAAGCGGTAGTCGCGTTTCGGATGAGCGCGGCGCGGGCCGCGCCTCAGGCCAGCTCGGCGAGAGCCAGATCGAGACTCGCGAAATCGGCCCCCGGGCCGTTCCACCACAATGCCGGGTAGGTCGCGAGGCGGCCCATCACCTCCGCATAGGCATCCGCGAGATGCGTGTCGGCGATGACCAGGGCGGCTCCGGCCAGCCCCTCGGCCAGCGCAGCGCCGCGGCGGCCGGCGGGGCAGATCACGCGCAGGCCGAGACGGCTCAGGCCGAGACGCATGGCCTCCGCCTGCCCGAAATCCTGCACCAGGAGCGCGACGGCATCGCCCGCCCGAAGACCTTCGCCCCAGGCCCAGCGGGCCACGCGGTGCGGACAGAGTGCGGCGGCAGGAGCCGGCTCGGTGCGCCGTGCGCTGGTGCCGGGAAGACGCCCCTCGGCGGCGCGGGACGCCGGAGCGGGCAGGGGTGCGACAGTGGATTCGAGGCCGAACATGCGATGCAGACCGCCTGGATCTGGACAAACCGTGGTGTCTGGCGTGACGCGAGCCGGTTAACACTCTGTCTCACCGCACGGCGCCGCAGGAACAGGAGTCGCTTTTCGGCCGTTGTAACGCCCTTCACTCCGCCTATGACCAACAACCCGTGAAGACCGGACGGTGTTTTGTCGTCAAATTCGGTCGCAGTGGCGCGGGGTGCGGCTCGGCCTATGTCGCTGCTGCCGGAGCGGCTCCGAGAAGCCGCCGTCATCGAGGAAACACGCCCGCATGCGCCACGCTGTCCTGCCTGCCGCCCTGATCGCCGCCCTGATCGCCGCCGCCCCTCCGGCGCAGGCACAGATCCGCAACGCCCCGGGCCCGCGGGCTCTGGAATTCGCCGCCTACATCTTCGCGGCCTCCAACGTCTGCGGCTATCGGATCGGCAGCGACCCGTTCGAGGGACTTCTGGCGAAGCAGAACGTGCGGATCGCGGACGTTCAGCCCCGCGGACCCTTCGGCAACCGCGTGCAGACGATGTTCACGCTGATGTCGAACCAGATGCAGCAGAACCGCGATCAGGCCTGTCTCGCGGTGGCGGGCGAGTACGGGCCGGAGGGCACCATCGCCAAGAACGTGCTGCTGCCGGCGGGTCAGGATCCCGGCGCGCCCGCCAAGCCGCAGTGATCGGCGCGTCGAGGTCTAGCCCAGCCGCCACTCGATCGGCTGGCCCCCGTGCTCGGCAAGCCAGCGGTTGGCCCGGCCGAACGGGTCCGAGCCCGGAAAGTCGCGGGCCCGGTTGAGCGGGGAGGGGTGTCCGCTCTCGAACACGCCGTGACGGGTCCGATCGATCAGCGGCGCCCGGGCGCGGGCCTGGGCGCCCCAGAGCAGGAACGCGGCGGGCTCCGGGCGCGCCGAGACCGCGGCCACCGCCTCGTCGGTCAGCCGCGCCCAGCCGAACCGCAGATGCGCCCCGGCCTTGCCGGCCTCGACCGTCAGCGCACTGTTGAGGAGCAGAACCCCCTGACGGGCCCAGGCCGTGAGGTCGCCGCCCGCCGCGCGGTCGGACCCTGCCTCGGCGAGGATCACCTTCAGAGAGGCGGGCAGGCGGCCCGATCCCACGAACGAGAAGGCGAGCCCGTTGGCGTCGCCCGGGGTCGGATAGGGGTCCTGTCCGAGAATCACGGCGCGCACCGCCGGCAGGGGCGTCTCCGTCAGGGCGCGGAAGATCCGGTCCGGGGCCGGCAGCACGCGGGCACCCGCCGCGATGCGGGCATCGACCCGGGCCGCCGCGGCCTCGGCGCCGCCGTCCGCGAAAAACGGCAGCGCCAGCCAGGGTGAACCGGAGGCGCGGAAGGCCGTAAGGGCATCGGCCACGGGTGTCGCGGTCAATCGGATCTCCAGTTTCTTTCCGGCGCCAGGATCCTCGGCCGTGGTTGCGGCGCGCCGCCCACCGTGTTCAGGGACGGAAGTCGTGCGTACGGCTCCGGTGTGGCATGTCGCATGCGGCCTTCGCCGGGCGGCATTGTAACCCTACATGGAAACGCGCCCGATGGGGTTAAGCCTCCGGTCGGCCCCAGCACATGCGGGGCCGCCGGGTATCTGTAGCCAGAGGAAGGACTCGGCGCAGGGCGCCGGAACGCTGCCATGAACGAACGCGTCGAACCCGCCGCAGCACTGGCGAATGGCCGTCCCCTCGCCCCGCGCCGCCCCGCGGCCGATACCCTGCCGGCCGACCACCCGAAGGTGGCCTGGGGGCGCGTCGGCGTCCTGCTGATGAACCTCGGCACGCCGGAGGGCACCAGCTACTGGCCGATGCGCCGGTATCTGAAGGAGTTCCTGTCGGACCGGCGGGTCATCGAGGTGCCGCGGCTGATCTGGTGGCCGCTCCTCAACCTGATCATCCTGACCAAGCGCCCGGGGCCGAAGGGCCGCGACTATGCCAGCGTCTGGAACAATGCGCTGAACGAGGGGCCGTTGAAGACCATCACCCGCGGCCAGTGCGAGCGCCTCCAGGCCGCGATGGGCGATTCGGTCGTGGTCGACTGGGCGATGCGCTACGGCAAGCCGGAGGTCGCCGGCCGCATCCAGGCGTTGCTCGACCAGGGCTGCGACCGCATCCTGCTGGTGCCGCTCTATCCGCAATACGCCGCCGCGACCTCGGCCACCGCCTGCGACCAGGCGTTCCGCGCCCTGCTGGACATGCGCTGGCAGCCGACGGTGCGCGTCTCGCCGCCCTACCACGACGATCCGGTCTACATCGCCGCCATGGCCGATTCGATCCGGGCGGGGCTGGCCAAGCTCGATTTCGAGCCGGAGGTGATCCTCACCTCGTTCCACGGCGTGCCGCGGAGCTACCTGCTCAAGGGCGACCCCTACCATTGCCAGTGCCACAAGACCGGCCGGCTGATCCGCGAGGCGCTCGGCCTGCCGCCGGAGCGGATGCGGGTGACCTTCCAGTCGCGCTTCGGCAACGAGGAATGGCTCAAGCCCTACACGGACGAGACCGTGACGGCGCTCGCCAAATCCGGCGTGAAGCGCATGGCGATCGTGGCCCCGGGCTTCACGGCCGATTGCCTGGAGACCCTGGAGGAGCTCGACGGCGAGAACCGCCACTATTTCGAGGAGAATGGCGGCGAGCGCTTCGCCTACATCCCCTGCCTGAACGACAGCGATCTCGGCATGAAGGTCATCGAGCACGTGGTGCGCCGGGAACTTCAGGGCTGGATCTGAGAATACGGTCCGGGCGCTTGCTGTGCCGCCCGGACCGCCTATTCTGTTCCTAAGCCGGGCAGCTCCTCGACTCGGCGCTGGAGGATCCCATGGCGTTCTTCATCGGCATCGCGTGCCCCTGGCTGCTGGTCGCCGTGCTCGACCGGATCGCCGAAGGCCGCCGGACTGACGAGCTGGCCGCGCTCGGCGTGACGCCGCGATCCGCGCCGGCGCAGTCGAGCTATCTCGTGCCCGACCGGCCCTACTGACGGGCGCGCCTCGACGAGCGCGGCACGAGGCTGCGCTTTCCGGTGATCGATCTCGACAGGTATCGATAACCCTGTAGCGATCCGCTCCATCAGGAGGACGCAAGGATCCGTGGCGATCTCGGGGAGCGGCTGGTCGCGACCGGCCGGTACACGTCGGAGAACGAGGTGCTGCGGGAAGGCGTCCGCCTGATCCGCGACCGGGAGGCGGACCTCGCCACGGTGGATCAATCGATCGCGACTGGCCTCGCTCAGGCTCAGGGCGGGCGGACCAAGTCTGCGGAAGAGGTTTTCGACCGGCCGGCGCTTCAGTATCGCGCCCTGATCGGCGGGACAGAATGCTCGTCCGTTTCGCGGATTCGGCGGAAGACGATTTAGAATCGCTCGGCGACTTTATTGCGCAGGATGAACCCGAGCGCGCCCTCAGTTTCGTGCCGGAATTGCGGGTGGCATGCTTGGCGCGTGCCGATTTCCCCGAGCGCTTTCCGCTGGTTCCCCGCTACGAAGACCGCGGCGTCCGCCGCCATGGGCAGGGTGATTACCCGATCGTCTACAGGGCAGAGGCCAATCAGGTCGTCATCCTGCACATACGGCGTGGCACAGCGGATCATGCCACACGCCTATTCCCATCCTGATCGGACGGAACGGTCCGACCGTCACCGCACCCGGATCAGGGCTTTTTCGTCTCCGGCGCAGGCTGCGCCGCCTCGGCGGGCGCATCGGGGCGCACGATCTTCGCCTCCGCGCGCAGCTTCAGGATCAGGTCCTGCTGCGCCTTGCGGATCAGGTGCTGGTCGATCTGGTCCTTGAGTTCGTCGAAGGTCGGCTGCGGCTTGGTGCGCTTCTCCTCGACCTTGATGACGTGCCAGCCGAACTGGGTCTTCACCGGGTCCGAGACCTGCCCGGCCTTCATCGCGAAGGCGGCGTTGGCGAAGTCCGGAACCATCCGCTCCTTGGTGAACCAGCCGAGATCGCCGCCCTCGGCCTTCGAGCCCGGATCCTTCGAGGTCTCGGCCGCGACCTTGGCGAAATCCTCGCCGCCCTTGATCCGCGCCGCGATCTTCTTGGCGTCGGCCTCGTTGTCCACGAGGATGTGGCGCGCGTGCACCTCCTCCTCGGGCTTCATCAGCTTGACGGTCTGATCGTAGATCGCGTGCTCGGCTTCCGGCGTGACGGCGCGCTTGGCCTCCTGCTCCAGGTAGTCGTCGAGCAGCAGCTTGTCGCGGAAATAGGCGAGCTTGCGCTTGAAATCCGGGGTGTCGCCGATCTTGGCGGCCTCGGCCGCCTGCGCGCCGACCCGCAGGTCGACCATGTAGTCCACGAGCAGGTTCTTCTTCTGCGCGTCGTCGACGCCCGGCAGCGACAAAGCCGGGTCGTCGGCCGCGATGGCGAGGTCGCCCTGCGTGATCGGCTTGCCGTTGACGCTCGCCACCACCGAATCGGGCCCCGCCGGGGCGGCGGAGGTCGCGGCCGTCGTGTTCGCGGCGGGTGTCGTGGCGGGAGCCGGCGCTTTCTGCGGCGCCTGGGCCAGCGCGAGACCCGGCAGCGCGATCAGGACGGCGAGCGCGCTGACGCGCCGGAGCAGGGCGGTGTGGGGCATCGGGCGAAGTCCTCGGCTGACGTCTCGTGGCCGCTCCGGATCGGGCCGGGCGGCGGGCCGCGGCACAGGTGGCCCGCGTCGCGCGAGAAGGCAAGCGCGGCGGTTCCGCCGCTGGCGGAACCGTGACCGCACCGGCCGGCGTTGAGGGCTGCCCCTTTCAGGTGCACCGGGCGATGTTTACCTCTATAAGCCCGGCCAACTCCGCCCAGGCCGGCCCGTCACGCTCATGCGTGGGCGGGCTCGCGCGTCCGCAGGTCCACGATGCTCGGCTCGATCGCCAAGAAGATTTTCGGCTCCTCCAACGACCGGCGCGTCAAGGGCTACCGCCCCCGCGTGGCGCAGATCAACGCGCTGGAACCGGAGATTCAGGCCCTGTCGGACGAGGCCCTGCGCGCCCGCACCGACATGCTGAAGGCCGAGCTCGCCGCCGGCAAGAGCCTCGACGACATCCTCGTGCCGGCCTTCGCGACGGTGCGCGAGGCGGCCAAGCGCGTCTTCGGCCAGCGCCACTTCGACGTGCAGCTGATCGGCGGCATGGTGCTGCACGAGGGCGGCATCGCCGAGATGAAGACCGGCGAGGGCAAGACCCTGGTGGCGACGCTGCCGGTCTATCTCAACGCCCTGGAGGGCAAGGGCGTCCACGTCGTCACCGTGAACGACTATCTCGCCTCGCGCGACGCCGAGTGGATGGGTCAGGTCTACCGGTTCCTGGGCCTCTCGGTCGGCACCATCGTCCACGGGCTCGACGACGCGCAGCGCAAGGACGCCTATGCCTGCGACATCACCTACGGCACCAACAACGAGTACGGGTTCGACTATCTGCGCGACAACATGAAGTACGAGATGTCCCAGCTGGCGCAGCGGGGGCACAATTTCGCGATCGTCGACGAGGTGGATTCGATCCTGATCGACGAGGCGCGCACGCCGCTGATCATCTCGGGTCCCGTGGACGACCGATCGGAACTCTATGTCGCGGTCGATGCGCTGATGCCGCGGCTGCGCAGGGAATTCTACGACCTCGACGAGAAGCAGCGCACCGTCTCGCTCACCGAAGAGGGCAACGAGTTCATCGAGGAGGCGATGCGCGAGGCCGGCCTCCTCAAGGAGGGCGACCTCTACGACGCCCACAACGTGACGCTCGTCCACCACGTGAACCAGGCCCTGCGCGCCCACACGCTGTTCACCCGGGACAAGGACTACATCGTCAAGAACGACGAGGTGGTGATCATCGACGAGTTCACCGGCCGCATGATGCAGGGACGGCGCTACTCGGAGGGGCTCCATCAGGCGCTCGAAGCCAAGGAGCGGGTGACGATCCAGCCCGAGAACCAGACGCTCGCCTCGATCACCTTCCAGAATTATTTCCGCCTCTACAAGAAGCTCGCCGGCATGACCGGCACGGCCTCGACCGAGGCCGACGAGTTCGCCGAGATCTACAAGCTCGACGTGGTCGACATTCCGACCAACAAGGAGGTCGAGCGCGTCGACGAGGACGACGAGGTCTACCGCACGGTGGCTGAGAAGTACGACGGCATCATCGCGGAGATCGACAAGGCGCATAGCCGCCATCAGCCGATCCTGGTCGGCACCGGCTCGATCGAGAAGTCCGAGCACCTTGCCGAACTGCTCAAGAAGGCCGGCTACAGCCTGCTCGACTACTCGGATCCCAACGCGCTGACCGACGTCTACGCCGCCGCCCGCGAGGGCCGGGTGACCAAGCGCTTCGCCGTGCTCAATGCCCGGTTCCACGAGCAGGAGGCCTACATCGTGGCCGAGGCCGGCGTGCCGGGCGCGATCACCATCGCCACCAACATGGCCGGCCGCGGCACCGACATCAAACTCGGCGGCAATGTCGAGATGCGGGTCGAGAAGGAACTGGCCGGCGTCCCCGAGGGACCGGAGCGCGACGCCCAGATCGAGGCCATCAAGGCCGAGATCGCCGAGAACCGCGCCAAGGTCCTGGCCTCCGGCGAGAAGGCGGATCCGGAGGCGGGCCGCAAGAAGGACCTGCCCGGCGGCCTCTACATCATCGGCACCGAGCGCCACGAGAGCCGGCGGATCGACAACCAGCTGCGCGGCCGCTCGGGCCGCCAGGGCGATCCCGGCCGCTCGAAATTCTACCTGTCGCTTCAGGACGACCTGATGCGGATCTTCGGCTCCGACCGCATGGACGGGATGCTGCAGAAGCTCGGCCTCGAGCAGGGCGAGGCGATCATCCATCCCTGGATCAACAAGGCGATCGAGAAGGCGCAGCAGAAGGTCGAGGCGCGCAACTTCGACATGCGCAAGAACGTGCTCAAATACGACAACGTCATGAACGACCAGCGCAAGGTCGTGTTCGAGCAGCGCCGGGACTTCATGGCCCAGGAGAGCGTCCGCGAGACCGTGGACGAGATGCGCGAGGGCGTGATCGACGACCTCGTCGCCCGACACATCCCGGAGAACGCCTACGCCGAGCAGTGGGACGTGGCCGGCCTGCGCGAACAGGTGCGGGAGATCCTCAACCTCGACGTTCCGGTGGAGGACTGGGCCAAGGAAGAGGGCATCGCCGACGAGGAGATGCGCGAGCGCCTGCTCAAGGCCGCCGAGGAGGCCTATGCGGCCCGGACCGAGAAGAACGGCGCCGAAGTCACCGCCTATATCGAGAAGCAGGTGCTGCTCCAGACCCTGGACCACCTGTGGCGCGAGCACCTCGTGACCCTCGACCACCTGCGGCAGGTGATCGGCTGGCGCGGCTTCGCCCAGCGCGATCCGCTGAACGAGTACAAGTCCGAGGCCTTCGACCTGTTCAATGGCCTCGTCACCGCCCTGCGCGAGCAGGTCACCGCGCAGCTCTCGCGGGTCGAGATCATGTTCCAGGAGCCGCAGGCCGAGTTCCCGGCCGGCGGTCCGGCCCTGCCGCCGATGTTCGCCCAGCACCTCGATCCGGTCACCGGCGAGAACGAGATGGACTTTGCCGGCCAGGGCTCCGGCAGCGACGGCGGCGCCGGGCCGGCCTACGGCTTCGCCGCCCAGGGCCTCACCGCGGACGGCGCGGTGCTGGAGCGCGACCCGCAGGACGCCGCCACCTGGGGCCGCGTCGGCCGCAACGAGCCGTGCCCCTGCGGCTCGGGGAAGAAATACAAGCACTGCCACGGCAGCCTGCAGGCCTGAGGCCGCGATGGCTGCCCGGGCGGTCTTCATCGCGGGGGCCGGCACCGAGATCGGCAAGACCTACGTCACTGTGGCGCTGACCCGGCGCCTGCGGGCGCAGGGTCGGCCGGTGCGGACCGTGAAGCCGCTGGCGAGCGGCGTCCCGCCGCTGAGCGATCCCGGTTTCGCCGAGAGCGACACCGCCCGGCTCCTCGACGCGCAGGGTATCGCCCTCGACGGCGAGGCCGTGGAAGCCTGTTCGCCCTGGCGCTTCTCCGCGCCCCTGTCGCCCGATCAGGCGGCCGTGCTGGAGGGCCGATCCCTCGATCTGGCCGACCTCGTCGGCTGGTGCCGGGCCCAGATCGCCGTCACGACGGGAACGCTGCTGGTCGAGGGGGTCGGCGGCCTGATGAGCCCGGTCACCGAGGCGGCGACCGGCCTCGATTGGCTCCGGGCGCTGGATGTTCCGGCGCTGCTGGTATCCGGAAGTTACCTGGGGGCGATCAGCCACACGCTCACGGCCTGCGAGACCTTACGCCGTTACGATGTGCGGCTGCGTGCCGTGGTCGTCAGCGAGAGCGTCGGCGCGCCGGCCCCGGCCAGCACCGTGGCCACGTCGATCGCCCGCCATGCCGGCGCGGAGGTGTTCTGCCTGAGGCGCGGCGAGGCCTGCCCCGAGGCCTTGGCGGCGCTGATCTGAAGCCGACCAACCCTTTCCCGGACAGGCGGAGCGACAGCGGAATCTGATCCGGAGCCCGCGTACGAAACGCCGCACAAGCGACACCAAATGTGGACGCTGCGCGTCGTCCCGTGCCGGCACCCGGGTCGCATTCCGCTGGCGCGGCCTGCGGCCCGGGAAGAGGTCGGTGCCGAGCCGGCGGACACCGCGCGGCGTTCCAAGACTTATACCCTCAAGTCCGCGTGTGAAGCCGGCCTCTCGGGCGCCTTCCGCTGCGCCGTCGCTGGACGGACAAGGTCGGGCTGCTAACTGTCGGGCAATGTCGACACGCCCAGGTCCGGGCAGGTTCGTGTGGGAGCCGGTGCGTTGAGTCAGTCCCTCGCCCCCGCCGCGGCGACCGGTGCCGAGACCGATGCCGAAGGCAGTGCGTCCGCGCCCAGTCGCCTTCGCCCGGCCCTCGTCCTCGGCGCGCTGGGTGTCGTCTACGGCGACATCGGCACGAGCCCGCTCTACGCGTTCAAGGATGCGGTTAAGGCCGCAACCAGCGGCGGCGCCTCGGTGCCGGCGGCCGCCACCGGCGCGGTGTCGCTGATCCTGTGGTCGCTGATCCTGATCGTCTCGCTCAAATACGCGGTGCTGATCCTGCGCGCCGACAACCGCGGCGAGGGCGGCATCGTGGCCATGCTGGCTTTGCTCGGCGCCCGGCAGGCGCGTCCCGGCAGCTGGAAGGCGTTGCTCCTCGTGGTCGGGCTGGTCGGGGCGGCGTTGCTCTACGGCGACGGGGCGATCACGCCGGCGATCTCGGTGCTCTCGGCGATCGAGGGCCTGAAGGTCGACGCGCCGTCGCTCGGACCCTACGTGGTGCCGATCACGCTGGTGATCCTCGTCGGGCTGTTCCTCGTCCAGCACAAGGGCGTGGCCGCCATCGGCCGCGTGTTCGGGCCCGTCATGCTGGTCTGGTTCGCGGTGCTCGGCCTGCTCGGGCTCCTCGGGACCCTGCATACGCCGCAGATCCTCGCGGCGGCCAACCCGTTCCGCGCCTTCGACTTCATGCTTCACGCGGGCGTGCATGTCAGCTTCGCCATGCTGGGCGCGGCGTTCCTGGCGGTGACCGGCGGCGAGGCGATGTATGCCGATCTCGGCCATTTCGGCGCCCTGCCGATCCGGCTCGCGTGGTTCGCCCTGGTCCTGCCGGCGCTGGTGCTCAACTATTTCGGCCAGGGCGCGCTGCTGATCTCCGCCCCCGACGCCCTGGAGAACCCGTTCTTCCGCCTGTGCCCCGACTGGGGGCATTATCCGCTGGTCGGCCTCGCCACGATGGCGACAGTCATCGCCTCGCAGGCGATCATCTCGGGCGTGTTCTCGCTGACCCAGCAATCGGTGCAGCTCGGCTTCCTGCCGGCGATGCGCATCGTGCAGACGGCGCGCGACGAGCGCGGCCAGATCTACGTCCCGATGGTCAACTGGCTACTGGCCCTCGCCACCCTCGTGGCCGTGGTGATGTTCGGCTCCTCCGACGCGCTGGCGGGCGCCTACGGCATCGCGGTGTCGATGCTGATGGGCATCACCACTTTGCTCGCCGCGCTGATCGCGCTCCGCTGGGGCTACAATCCGGTCCTGGTCTTCGCGGTGAACGGCTTCTTCCTCGCCATCGATCTGGTCTTCTTCGCCGCCAACAGCGTGAAGATCCTGGAGGGCGGCTGGTTTCCCCTGGTGCTGGCCGGCGCGGTCGCGCTGATGATGCTGACCTGGAAGAAGGGCAACGAACTCGTAGAGGAGGCACGGGCCGCCCTGCGGCAGCCGGAGGACATCTTCCTCGCCGGGCTCCAGCACCGCGACCTGCTGCGCCTGCCGGGGACGGCAGCCTTCCTGTCGGCGGCCGAGCACGGGATCCCGCTCCACCTCTCGCGCTTCGTCGAGCGCAACCACGCCCTGATGGAGCGCATCCTGATCATCACGGCGCTCTACGAGGAGACGCCGACCGTCCCGCGGGAGCAGCGGGCGCACGTGACGATTCTGGCGCCGGGTTTCTACCGGGTGATCCTGCGCTACGGTTTCATGGAGGAGGCCTCGATCCTCGAAGGCTTGGCCTGCGCGGTCGAATCGCGCCACCTGCCGCCGCATGTCCTCGACGACATGACCGTCTTCGTCGGCCACGAGACGATCATCCCGAAGGACGACGCGCGCGGCATGGCCCCCTGGCGGGAGGGCCTGTTCGCCTTCATGCAGCGCAACGCCGAGCGCACCGGTGCCTTCTTCGGCGTCCCGACCCGCCAGGTCGTGGAGGTCGGGACCGAGATCGAGATCTGAGGACATCTGCGGCCGCGCTGGGAGCGGCTTTCCATAGCCGGGGCACCGAAACGTGTGATCCGACCCCCGATTCACGCGGAACCCCAGCGCGCCCGCCTCGTTCCGCCCCGACGCAGGCGCCGCGCCGTCCGGGCGCACGCCGGATCGGAGGGACACGATGAACAGGGATCATCTCGAAGGCGGTCTCCGCCACCTGCGCGGCCGGGCCAAGACGGCCGCGGGCGCGGTCCGCGGCAATCCGGGCCGCCAGCTCGACGGCGCCTACGAGCAGGCCGCCGGCGCCGCGCAATACGCCTATGGCGAGGCCCGGGACGCGGTGCGCGACCTGCGCCACGGCAGCGAACAGCTCGTCGAGGAGGGGCGCACCCGGTTCCGCGAGGTCAGCGCGCGCGGGCGGGAACTCGCCGACGAGGCCCTCGACCGCGGGCAACACTACCGCGACCGTGCCGTCCATCACGGCCGCCACCTCGCGGCGCACGCGGACGAGAACCGCGGCGCGCCCCTCGCCCTGGTGGCCGCCGTCGCGTTCGCGGTCGGCTGGCTGGCCCGCCCGACCCGCTGACCGATCGAAAACCCTTCCGGCACGGGGCGGCTCGATGGCCGCCCCGGTGCTTAGAACGTATAAAGACATCTTTATGTCTTGATTGCTTCGTGGCCCGCGAGGTGGTAGAGGCTCGCGCCGAACCCCACCGCGAACACGGAGCCGTCGACACATGGCCAAGGATTACATCGTCAAGGACATCGGGCTGGCCGATTACGGCCGCAAGGAGATCTCGATCGCCGAGACGGAGATGCCGGGCCTGATGGCGGTCCGCGCGGAGTACGGCGCGGCGCAGCCCCTGAAGGGCGCCAAGATCGCCGGCTCGCTCCACATGACGATCCAGACCGCGGTGCTGATCGAGACCCTGAAGGCGCTCGGCGCCGACATCCGCTGGGTCTCCTGCAACATCTACTCGACCCAGGACCACGCCGCCGCCGCGATCGCGGCCGCCGGCATCCCGGTCTTCGCCGTGAAGGGCGAGACCCTGGCGGAGTACTGGGACTACACTTCGCGCCTGTTCGACTGGCATGACGGCGGCATGCCGAACATGATCCTCGACGACGGCGGCGACGCCACCATGTTCGTCCATCTCGGCCTGCGCGCCGAGAACGGCGACACCGCCTTCCTCGACAAGCCGTCGAGCGAGGAGGAGGAGGTGTTCTTCGCGCTCCTGAAGCGGAAGCTCGCCGAGAAGCCGAAGGGCTGGTTCGCCGGCCTCGCCGACAGCATCAAGGGCGTCTCCGAGGAGACCACCACGGGCGTCCACCGCCTCTACGTGCTGGCCAAGGAGGGCAAGCTGCTCTTCCCGGCGATCAACGTGAACGACTCGGTCACCAAGTCGAAGTTCGACAACCTCTACGGCTGCAAGGAGTCGCTGGTCGACGGCATCCGCCGCGGCACCGACGTGATGATGGCTGGCAAGGTCGCGATGGTGGCGGGCTTCGGCGATGTCGGCAAGGGCTCGGCCGCGTCCCTGCGCAATGCCGGCTGCCGCGTGCTCGTGTCGGAAATCGACCCGATCTGCGCGCTCCAGGCCGCCATGGAGGGCTACGAGGTCGTGACCATGGAGGATGCCGCGCCGCGCGCCGACATCTTCGTCACCGCCACGGGCAACAAGGACATCATCACCATCGACCACATGCGGGCGATGAAGGATCGGGCGATCGTCTGCAACATCGGCCACTTCGACAACGAGATCCAGGTCGCCGGCCTGAAGAACCTGAAGTGGAACAACATCAAGCCGCAGGTCGACGAGATCGAGTTCGCCGATGGCCACCGCATCATCCTCCTGTCGGAGGGGCGGCTGGTGAACCTCGGCAACGCCACCGGCCACCCGTCCTTCGTGATGTCGGCCTCGTTCACCAACCAGACGCTGGCGCAGATCGAGCTGTGGTCCAACCCGGGCAAGTACCAGAAGCAGGTCTACACCCTGCCGAAGGCGCTCGACGAGAAGGTCGCGGCCCTGCACCTGGAAAAGATCGGCGTGAAGCTCTCGAAGCTCCGCCCCGATCAGGCCGCCTATATCGGCGTCTCCGAGAGCGGCCCGTTCAAGCCCGAGCACTACCGCTACTGACGTCGGGACGGCGCGGCGACGCGCCGAACCACCGGTTGCAGATTCGGTGAGCCGCGGCGGTCCTTTCGCCTTCGACCCGCATTCCCTTCGAGGCCCGGCGCACTGCGTCGGGCCTTCTCGTTTGTCAAGCCGTGTATGCGCGTTCGAACTGTGTCTTCTGTGTGTCGTTAACGACTGATTATGCGCGTCGATCAAAAGCCACGCTTCGTTCCCCTTCCGGGCGGATTCCTACGCACGGTAGAGTGCCGGCGAATCTTTGATCGATGGGGCCGCGCCGGTTCGGGAGAACCGCCGTGGGGACGGTGCGTTCTGCGCCGCGCGATGGCGCGCGCCGCTCGCATCACCGTCGAGGGCAGCGACGGGGGCGGGGCAAACCATGGGTGTCGGTCGGGCGACCCACATTCGAATCTGCGTGGGTGCGCTCGCCCTCACCACGGCCAGCGCGGCACTGGCTGAACTCGCTGATGTGCCGACGGCGCATTCCGCGCGCGAGATCCACAGCGTGGCCGCGCTGGCGATCTTCGGCGGTCTGGCCGCCTTCGCGGTCATCCTGTCGCTGCTCCATCTCTACGAGCGCAATCGCTGGACCCGGCGCGAGCGCGAGCTCGCCGCAGCCCTCGATGTCCTGCGCGGCGCGCACGACCGCGCCGAGATGCTGCTCAACGCCGAGCGCCAGATCATCGTCACCTGGGACCGGCGCAGCGAACCGGTCGTGGAGGGCGACATCAGCCTCGCGATCCACGGGGAGCGCCCGGTCTCGGGCTATGCCCGCCGCGTCCTGGCCTTCGGCACGTGGCTCGTCGCCGCGGACGCGACCGCGGTCGAAAGCGCCGTGGAGACCCTGCGGGCGCGCGGCACCGGCTTCACGCTGAGCCTGCGGACGCAGAATGGCCGCAGCATCGAGGCGCATGGGCAGGCGGTGGCCGGCCGGGCGCTCCTGCGGCTGCGCGAGACCAGCCAGGAGCGCAGCGAGATCGCCGACCTGCGCGCCACCCTGGACGAGACCCGCCGGGGGCTCTCGGCCCTGTCCGGGCTCCTCGACGCGATCCCGCAGCCGGTCTGGCGGCGCACCCGCGAGGGCGGCCTGAGCTGGGTCAACGCCGCCTATGTCAGCGCCGTCGAGGCGGAGAGCCGCGAGGCCGCCCTCGATGCCGGGCTGGAGCTGTTCGACCGCCCCGCCCGGGAGACCATCGCCCGCGAGGAGGCGGCCCGCGCCGCCGGCCTGACCCGGAGCCTGCCGCGGCTTTCCGCCATCGTGGCCGGCAGCCGGCGCATGCTCGATGTGTTCGAGACCAGCCTCGACACCGGCCGGGTCGGCATCGCCATCGACGTGTCGGAGCTGGAGAGCGTCCGCGCCGACCTGCAGCGGCAGATGAACGCCAATGTCCGCACCCTCGACCAGCTACCGACCGCGGTGGCGATGTTCGACGTCTCGCAGCGGCTGATCTTCCACAACGCCGCCTATCGCCAGCTTTGGGACCTCGACCAGGCCTTCCTGGACAGCCGCCCCTCGGATGGCGAGATCCTCGATCACCTGCGCGCGCAGCGGAAGCTCGAAGAGCATGCCGATTTCCGGGGCTGGAAGCAGGGCGTGCTCGCCGCCTACCGCGCCGCCGAGGCCAACCAGACGTGGTGGTACCTGCCCGACGGCCGGACGCTGCGCGTGGTCGCCGACCCGAACCCGCAGGGCGGCCTGACCTATCTGTTCGACGACGTTTCCGACCATCTGAACGCGGAATCCCGCTACAATGCCCTGCGCCGCCTGCAGGCCGAGACCCTCGACACCCTGGCCGAGCCCGTCGCGGTGTTCGGGGCCGACGGAAGGCTGACGCTCGCCAACCGCGCCTTCCTCACGGTCTGGCGGCTCGACCCCGCCATGGTGGAGGAGCGCCCGCACGTCGATGCCGTCATCGCGGCCTGTCGGGAACTGGCCCCCGCGGAGGAGCCGTGGCTCGACATCCGCGACGCCGTGGTCGGCCTCGAATCCCGGACGGCCCGCTCGTGCCGGCTGGAGGTGGCGGACGGCTCCGTGCTGGACTGCGCCGCCCAACCGCTGCCGGAGGGCGCGACGCTCCTGACACTGATCGACATCACCGCCAGCGTGAACGTCGAGCGGGCGCTCACCGAGAAGAACGACGCCCTGGTGAAGGCCGCGCAGCTGCGCGACACCTTCGTGCACCATGTCTCCTATGAGCTGCGTTCGCCGCTCACCAACATCATCGGCTTCACGCAGCTCCTGGGCGACGAGACGGTCGGCGCCCTCAACGAGCGGCAGCGGGAATACGCCGACCACATCATGCGCTCCTCGGCGGCGCTGCTCGTCATCATCAACGACATCCTCGACCTCGCCTCGATCGATGCCGGCTCGCTGGAGCTTCAGCGGGAGGAGGTGGACGTTCAGGCCACCGTCGAGGCGGCCGTGCGCGGGATCGAGGACCGGCTCGCCGAATCGCGGATCACCCTCTCCCTCGACGTGCCCGAGGATATCGGCAGCGTGCATGCCGACGGGAAGCGCGTCCGCCAGATCCTGTTCAACCTGCTCTCGAATGCCGTCGGTTTCTCGGAGGCGGGGCAGCGCGTGGAGGTCCATGCCCGACGCGACGGCCCGGAACTCCATCTGAGCGTGCGGGATTACGGGCGCGGCATGCCCCCCGAGATCGCCGATTCGGTGTTCAACCGGTTCGAGAGCCATACCCTCGGCACGCGGCATCGGGGGGTCGGCCTCGGCCTGTCGATCGTCCGCTCCTTCGTGGAGTTGCACGGGGGCCGGGTCCATCTGGAGACGGCGCCCGGCCAGGGAACCTGCGTGACCTGCACCTTTCCGCTCGATCCGACCGCCCGGTCCCGGCGCGAACCGATCCTCGACGTCCGGCCGCCGGCGCCCCCGGCCACGGCCGCGCGCAAGCCCGGGCTGGCGCTGCATTAGGCGGTCCGCCGGGCGCAAAAGCCGGCGCCGGCGCAACCGTCAGGCTTGATTCTTCGGCCTGCGCCGCGCAGCAGGGGGCATGTCCAAACAGGATCGCTCCGGCTGGGCCGTCTTCGGCATCGGCGACTTCCGGCTGTTCGGCGCCGCCCGCTTCCTCACGGGCCTCGCCTACCAGATGCAGGCGGTGGCGATCGGCTGGTTCGTCTACGACCTGACCCATTCCGCCCTGGCGCTCGGCCTCGTCGGCCTCGCGGGCTTCCTGCCGGCGGTCGTCTGCGCACTGATCACCGGCCATGTCGCGGATGCCTACGACCGCCGCCTCGTCGGTGCCGGGGCCTTCGCGCTCCAGAGCGTGGCGAGCTTCGGCCTGCTGGCCTGCGCCCTGTCGGGCGTCCACGTCGTCTGGCCGATCTACGCCCTGGTGATCCTCGTGGGCACCGCCCGGGCCTTCGCCAACCCGGCCCTCCAGGCCCTGTTGCCGACCCTGGTGCCGGCGAACCAGTTCAGCTCGGCCATCGCGTGGAACGCCTCCCTCTGGCAGAGCGCCTCGGTGATGGGGCCGGCGCTCGGCGGCTTCCTCTACGCCCTCGGGCCGGCGGTGGTGTTCGGCGGGGCGGGGGCGAGCTTCACCCTGGCGAGCCTGCTCACGGCGCTGATCCGCTTCCGGTCGGCATCCGTCAGCGAGCGGCCGCCGGTCACCTGGGCGGCCCTCTCGGCGGGGATCGCCTATATCCGCTCGCAGCCGGTGGTGCTGGGCGCGATCAGCCTCGACCTGTTCACCGTCCTCCTCGGCGGCGCCACGGCTTTGCTGCCGATCTATGCCGGGGCGGTGCTGCATGTCGGCCCCCTCGGGCTCGGGGCTTTGCGCAGCATGCCGGCCTTAGGCGCCGTCGCCATGGCGGTGCTGCTGGCGAACGTCCCCCTCCGGCGCCATGCCGGCCTGCGCATGCTCCGGGCCGCGGCGGTCTTCGGCGCTGCCACAATCGTCTTCGGCCTCTCGACCTCGCTGCCCCTGTCGATGGCCTGCCTGTTCGTCACCGGGGCCGCCGACATGATCTCGGTCTATGTCCGCCAGACCTTCGTGCAGGGCGAGACGCCGGATGCGATGCGCGGCCGGGTCTCGGCGGTGAACACGGTGTTCATCGGCGCCTCGAACGAACTCGGCGAATTCGAATCCGGGGTCTTGGCCGCCGCGATCGGGGCGGTCCCGGCGGTGGTGGTCGGAGGCGCCGCGACGGTCGGGGTTGCGCTACTGTGGGGCAGGCTGTTTCCGGCGCTCAGGGACCGCGACCGGTTGATGGTGCAGGGATAGTCAATCCTGCACGAGAGGTCCCCCCGCCATACCCAGGAACAAGGGGGCAGGACCGGATTATCCAAATTGCGCCGCAAAACGCATCCGGCATGGATAAATGCTTGTCCATCAGCCGTTTATGGCACATAGCCGCCGCGTCCCGGCATAGGGGCCTTCGGCATGGCCTATCTGGAATTGGACGACGAGCAGGCGCGCCAGCTCATCAACGCCGAACAGGTCTTCGATGCCTACCGCGCGGCGCGATCGACCCTGCGCGATCGCTTCACAGGCTCAATGGCCTGGAAATCCGTCGATGGTCGAAGCTACCTCTATCGGAACAAGAAAGGCGTCTGGAAATCGCTCGGCCCGCGGTCGGCTGAGACCGAAGCGCTGCACCAACGTTTCATCGAGGGGCGTGAGCGAGCCCGCGAGCGCAGTTCTTCGCTCGCGCGTCGGCTAGAGCTATTCCCGCAGACGTTGCGACGGATCAGCGTTTGCGGCGTTGACGGATGAAGGAGCCGGCGATGCCATCACCTTTATCAGTCGATCTGCGCGAGCGCGTTGTCGCGGCCGTGACCGAGGGCGCCTCCTTCCATCGGGCGGCGGCCCGGTTCGGTGTGAGCGTATCGAGCGCCAGCCGCTGGTCGGCGCGGTTCGCGCAGGAAGGTCACGTCGCACCCACCCCCACGCACAGCAGCGATCGCCTCCCGACCATCGAGGCCCAGGCCGATCTGATCCTGTCCACCTGCGAGGCCCGGCCCGAGATCTTCTTGCGCGAGTTGCGCGACGTCCTGGCCGCGCGGGGCGTAACCACCAGCACGAGCGGGCTGTCGCGCTTCTTCGCCCGCCACGGCATCACCCG